>CAWGMX010000001.1:0-23467 GCA_963823795.1 Vulcanimicrobiota bacterium
AAGAGCTGCCTCCGTTACAGGCAGCGAGCAAGGCGGCCATACTCAGGCCGGCCGCGTACCGGGCCAAACGCAAGGTTTTCATCTTGACCGTTTCGGCGAGCGGGCGCCCGGCCCCCGCGTTTAGTCGCAGTCAGGACTCGAACGTGGACCAGTCGTAGGGCGTGAACCCGCGGGCCAGGTCGAGCCACCCGGCGCGATAGGCCTTCCCAATGCCCACTTCATCCGCGAAGCCGGCGACGGTCACCGGCAGCGTCTGCTCCGGCCTGATGTAGCGCAAGTCGGTCACGGGAAGCGTCCGTACGAACCTTTCCAGCAGTTCGTTGCCCGCCGCGGCGCGCGCGAACTCTTCCTTCGTGAGCCGGCTTATCGCACGCCTCGCCAGCGATTGAAAATACACGTTGTGCATCTCGGTCTCGAGAATCTTCCGCTGCATCGTCCCGAACACGCTGAATGCAATCTCGATGGCATCTTCGATGTCGGTGTCGGGCTGGAAGGGCGGGTCCAATAAGACGACGTCGGCTGCCTTTGAAACCGCATGAGCGATGCCGACTGGTGAGTTGCTGGCGACGCCGCCGTCGCAGTACTCGTTCATCGTACCATCCGGTCCCGGCATAACGACCGGATCGAATGCAATGGGAAGCGCCGCCGATGCGAAGATCGCGCGATGCAAGATGTCGGGCGTGGCTTCGCGCACGACGGTTCTCGAGCCGAGCGAGAGCTGTAGCGCGTGGACGACTCGCTCGGGCAGATCCGTGCCGGCGTTCCCCGGGCGCAGATAAAAGTACTCGGGCCGCTGCAGCGTGAGATTGGTTACCGCCCACACCATCAGCATCGCAAGCGGCGTCGTGGGATCGAGGTTGCGAACGATCCAGTCGTAGACGGGCTTACTTTCCAAGACGCCGGTCTGATTTCGCGTTAGCTTTGACAACTGAACTACCGAAGCGGCGCGATCGAGGAGCCCGCTCTGTGAATCGCGCAACGCCTGATATTCCGGCTTCAGTTGCATGAGATGCTCGCCGCTAATCCCGTACCAGAGGTCGTGAAGTTTGGTGTATTGAGCGGTCGCAACGAACCAGGCGTTGAGCGCCCCAATCGACGTTCCGCAAACGATCTCGTAAGGCGGGAGCGGCGAACCATCCCGCACCGAGCCGGTAGCGGCCAGCGCGCCGACGAGGCCGGCCTCGTACGCGCCGCGCGCGCCACCGCCGCTGAGCACGAGGGCTCGATCGAGCGGTTCGACTGCCGGCGTGTCGCTGTCGGATATCCCCAGCAAGGCCGGTGCGAGCCCGGATGCGCCTAGGGCAAATAAGAATTTACGCCGCTCTATCGTTGCCATCGGCCGTACTTTAGTTAGGGGTAGCGCGATATCCCACTCCGAGGTAATTAAGACGCACGGACGAACGCGTGGTGCGGCATGCACGTCGCGTTCAAAACGATCCATACGATTGCGCTCTCCGAAGGCTGATCGTTTGCGCCGGCCAATTCCGACCGGCCTGGCCCTCGCGGCGCTCGGCATCGTCTTCGGCGATATCGGAACGAGCCCGCTGTACACGATCAAGACCTGCTTTACGACCGCCGATGCCACGCCGACGGCGGAGAACGCAATCGGCATCGCTTCAATCCTCATTTGGGCGCTCATCTTCGTCGTCTGCGTCAAGTACGTCGGGGTATTGATGCGCATCGATCACGACGGCGAGGGCGGGATTCTCGCCTTGCTCGCGCGTGCCGAGCCCCCGCTGATCTTTGGCGTTCCAATGCGTCCCGATTGGATCGTCTGGGTTGCGGTGATCGGCGGAGCGATGATCATCGGCGATGGAATGATTACGCCGGCGATCTCGGTGATCTCGGCGGTCGAGGGACTACGCGTCGCGACTCCCGACGCGCAACCGCTTATCGTTCCGATCGCGTCGGGGATTCTGCTGGCGCTGTTCGCCATCCAATGGCGCGGAACGCAGAGCGTCGGAGTAATCTTCGGTCCGATCATGGCCCTGTGGTTTGTCGTAATCGCGGTGGCGGGCTCGATCGCGATCGTCGCGCATCCGGCGATCCTTGCGGCGGTCAACCCGCTGCATGCCGTGCGCTTTGTGGCGCACCACGGCATGTTCGGTTTTTTGATCTTTGGCGCGATCATTCTCGGAATGACCGGCGCCGAAGCGCTGTATGCCGACATGTCGCATTTCGGGCGAATTCCCATCACGCTGGCATGGTACGGCTTCGTCTTCCCGGCACTCGTTCTCAACTACGTGGGCCAAGGTGCGCTCATCGCCGCGGACCCCAGCGCGCTCGACTCGCCGTTCTACGCACTCACGCCGGGCTGGACGCTGATGCCGATGGTGGCCTTAGCCACCGCCGCCACGATCATCGCATCGCAGTCGCTGATTTCGGGCGCGTTCACCCTGACGGAGCAAGCCATAGCGCTCAACCTTTGGCCCAGCATGACGGTGCGGCATACGTCCAAGGATCAGCGCGGACAGGTTTACGTGCCGTTCGTGAACGCGATGCTCGCGATCGTCTGCATCCTGCTCGTCGTCACGTTCCGCAGCAGCGACCGGCTTGCGTCGATGTACGGTCTCGCCGTCTCCGTGACGATGTTGGCGACCGATGTCGTCTTTTATGTCGTCGCCACGCGCACGCTGCGTTGGAAGCCTGTGTGGGCTCTGGCCCTAGCGGGGTCGTTCGCACTCTTAGACGCGAGCTTCGTGCTCGCCGGGCTGCATAAGTTCATTGACGGCGCGTGGCTGCCGCTCGCCATCGCCGCGGTGATTTCGCTCACTGCGGTCACCTGGCTCATGGGGCGGCGGCTGGTCGCGCGCGAACTGCTCGAGCAGCGAGAACCGGTCGAGCAGTTCGCGGCCGAGCACGGAGCCTTGGCCTCGGCTCCAAAAGGTGCCGTCGTCCTCCTCAGCGGCGATCCGACCGGCGTTCCCTTCGTCAACTCCCATCGCTGGCTCGAGCGCCTCGTCAGCGACGAGATCGTCATCTTGCTAACCGTAAAGCGGGTAGCGCGACCGTATCTGCCGGAAGCCCAACGCGTTACCATCGACGAGATCTCGGAGCGTTTCGTGCGCATTCGCGCGGACTTCGGCTACATGGAGATGCGGCGCTTGACACCGATTCTCAACGCGTGCGGCGCCGCGAAGTTAGACATCGACAAGGACACGACGTCGTTCGTCTTCGCCAATCCCGTCATCGTCGGAAAGCGCCACGGCGGCTGGCCGCGGTGGCAGCGGCAGTTCTTCGAGCTATTGCAGCACAACTCGCGCACTCTGGCCGCTGAACTCGAAATCAAGGCGAACCGCCAAATAGCGCTCGGCGTCGAGGTGGAGATCTAGGAGTGAGGCGCAGGCTTTCTCTTTTATGGCGAGAGCGCGAAGACGGTTCCGAGATTGGTCGCGCCGCCGGCCGCCGTGGCGCCATAGAGCGTACCGTTCAAATCGGTCAGCCCGGCAAACGGCGCTGCGCCGCCGCTGTCAGAGCCGAACGCGTAGAGCACGCTTTCCTGGCCGGCGGTGGTTATCCCGAACGCGACGCCTTGCCCGTGCGCGCCGCCCAGCGTCGTCGTGCCGTAGAGCTTGTCGTTGAGAGCGATCAGGCCCGCAAAGGGATGGGAGCCGTCTCCAGCCGAGGAAAAACTTTTGATCACGCGTTCTTTCCCTTGTGGGCTCGCGCTAAATATCGTGCCGTTATCGTGCGGGCCGCCCTTATACGTCGTTCCGTAGAGGATCCCGCGAAGGGCGACGAGCTGCCCGGAGGGGCGAGCGCCATCGCTGCCGCCTCGGAAGCTGTAGAGCACGCGCTCCCGGCCGTCGCGGAGGCTAAATAAGGCGCCGTAGCCGTTCGCGCCGCCGGCCCACGTCGCGCCATAGAGCGTGCCGTTGAGGGCTAGCAGGCCGGCATACGGATGAGCGCCGTCACGAGCGGAGCCAAAACTATAAAGCAGGCTTTCCTCGCCGGCTGGGGTGATGCTGAAGATCGCGCCCGCACTCTTCTTGCCGCCGTTGTAGGTGGTGCCGATCAGCGTGCCGTTGAGCACGGTCAACGTCGCCTCGGGGTTCCGCCCGTCGACGAAGACCGCCGAGCCGCGGCCTAAGCCAAAGTTATAAAGCACCCGCTCTTTGCCTTCGGGGTTGACGCTGAAGACGATGCCTTCGTTCTTTGCGCCGCCTCTGTAGGTCGTGCCGTACATCTTTCCATCGAGTGCAACTAACCCGCCAAAGGGTTCGGAGCCGTCCGAGCCGTTGCCGAAGCTGTGCAGCACGCGCTCCTTACCGGTCGTGCTGATGGTAAAGACCGTGCCGTCGTTGTAGGTTCCGCCCGTGTACGTCGTGCCGTAGAGCGCTCCGTGCAGAATAATCAAGCTCGCGGTGGGGTCGCTGCCGTCGGTTCCGTCGAAGCCCAGGAGCATCTTATAGTTTGCGGCGGCATGCCCGGTGGTGGTTGCTCCACCGAACGAACCGGCCGGCACGCCGGTCGGAACCGCGGAGCCGGCGCAGGCGGCCACGGCGAACGATAAGAGGAAAACGCCGGCGATAGATTTCATCGCCTTAAGGCTTGCCGCGAACGTAGGTCATGATACTGCCGCTGTGGTTCGGCGTGTCGCTCACCTTTACCGTGATCATGTTCTTCCCGCTCTTAATTTTGAAGACGGCGCTGGGAACCGCTCCCTGCGAGCGGCTCTGCGGGACACCGGGGTTCCGAGCGTCGTACCAGGTGAGGACCTCGTTATACACCTCGTCGGTCGACAAAACGGTCGTGTTGGCGCCGTGCACGTTGAGGGTGCTGGCGGGTAACACGATGGCGTCCGGAAAGACCGCAACCCCATAAACCGTGCTCGGGCTGTCGGGCGTGGGAGTTGGCGCGGCGGCCGTTGCTTCGGCGGCGGTGCTCGACTGCTCTGCTGCGTTTGACGAAGACTTGCCGTTGCAGGCCGCCAGCGCCAGCAGCGACGCGATGACGAGAAGCGGTATGCCCAGAAAACGAATCATCGTACTCCTCTAGATACAACAAAATTGGAGGCGCGGAGGCCTTCGGAGAACCCTCGCCCGATACATTCGTGGCTCCCCAAAAAGTGTCCGCCACAGCTTCCGTACCCTGTGCTGGTCTGCCCAGCAAGCCGGGCCGAGGCTTGCGATATGATAAATGGGCCGCGCGTTCGCGCGGCCCATTTATTGTTTCGAGGTTTAGCGGCGCCCCTGCGCCGCGCCGATTACTCAGTTATTGGGTACCGTACTATTGTACGCAAGACTCAGTAGCATTGCTATACATCGGCTGCATCGTATAGGACTTCTTGCCGAACGTGTCGTTCTGGATATCCATCCACGCGCAGGCGTCACCGATCTCGCCGGCCGTGAAGTTGTACCAGCCCGTGCCTGGATTCGGGTCGGTGATCGACTCGCCGTATTCGTGGCCTTCCACGATCGTCACGCCTTCGTCGACCGAGCTTTCATCCTTCGGGGCCTGCAAATAGTTGGCACCGCAGGCCTGCCCGGCATCCGGCATATACGGAAGGTTCGTGTACGAAACGAGCTGGGATTCATATTCAACGCTGCTGTGATACGCGCAGAACTGCGTGCCGAAGCCTTCCGAGTTGTGGCCGTGCGGCGTTGCCACGACGTATGAGGCATTGTTGTTGTAACCGAACTTCGCTACGCCGTTAAGGGACTCTTGGGCGACCTGAGCGTCGGTCGGACTTGCCGGGGACGGCATTCGTATTATCAAACCAGACGCCGCCGAGCTGTCCCTTGGGATTCGCGGGGTAGTTCTTTTTACTATCGACGATATCGTAATACTGTTTGTAGTCGTTGTTGTGGAGACTTCCACCCTCAACCTTGCTAAAGGCTTTGAGCAGCTTCGCCACGTTGTCGGGGTCGCCGTACGTCTTATAACCCCAGAAAATGTAGTAAACTTTGGGCTTGAGGAGCACGGGGCCGTTGAAATAGCTGAACAGAATGCCGTTCGGGACGACCGTTCGGGCGGCGTTGCGCGTCGCCATATAATGGAGAACGTGCGTCGCGCCGACTTGAGCCGACGCCGGCGAACCGGTCGTGGGCGCGATGTTGCCGCTGTTTGCAGCGCAGCCCACTATTGCGAGCGTTGCCGCGCATCCTAAAATGCCGACAAGCCGCGAGTGCCTATACATACGCAATCAACCTCTTAAAAAGGGAGTAGCTCGGAGTAGCTAGCAGGTAAAGAGGGCAGATTCAGCGCGAGGTTTCACCTCCCCTGCGCCTCCCAGTACTCGTTAAGAAAATGCCGAGTAAGCGCGCGGCAGCATGCCGGTCGCCGGCAGCGACGCCGCAGCCCCTGTGGATTATTTCTGGCCGGAGTACTCCTGGACGCAAGATTGGCTGGCGTTGCTGTAGAGGGCACCAGACGTGTAGGATTTCTTGCCGAACCGATCGTTCTGGATGCCCCTCCCCGTGCATTCGGTAATCTCGCCGTACTCGAAGTTGTACCAGCCCGTGGCGGGATTCGGGTCGGTGACCGACGCGCCGTACTCGCCTCCTGCGATGACGGTTACGCCTTCGTCCTTCGCGCTTTCATCCTTCGGAGGCACGATATCGTCGGCGCCGCAGGCAGTACCGGCATCCGGTACATAGGGAAGGTTGGTGTACGCAACGAGGTTGCCGCCGCTGCTCGACGTTGCGCTGTGGTACCCGCAGTACGTCGTGCCGAAGCCTTGGCTATTGCGGCCGTGCGGGGTCGCGACGATGTACGAACCGTTCGCGTCGTAGCCGAAGTGCGATACACCATGAAGGGACTCTTGCGCGACCTGAGCGTCGGTCGGTTCTGCTGGGACTGGATTCTCCTCGTCAAACCAGAAGCCGCCGAGCTGTCCCTTGAAATTCGTGATGTAGTTCGTCTTGCCACCGACGACGTCGTAGTACTGCGTGTAAACGGCGTTGTGGCTGCTTCCACCCACCGCCTTGAAGTACGCTTCGAGCAGCGGCGCGACTTTGTCGGGGTCGCCGTATTTTTTATAGCCCCAGAAGATGAGATAAGCTTTCGGTTTCAGGAGCACGGGGCCGTTGCCGTAGCTCAGAGGGCCGACACCGCTGGTGCTGGAGCGGACGAGCGTGTGGGCGGCATAGCGCGTTGGGAAGTAACTCAGAACGTGCGTCGATCGGACCTGCGCGGAGGTCGAGCTGAAAGTCGGAGACGTGCCGAAGTTTGCGGCGCAGCCCGCGAGCGTCAGCGCTGCGCTGCATTCGACGATACGGGCAAGCAGCGGGCACCTGTGCATGGGTTATTCTCCCCCTCCCGGGACCCGCTTACCTGCATCGCTTGGCCGGCTATTCGTCAGGGAAAGCAACCGGCGCGAGCGAGCTTCGCGGCGCAAACTGGAACGGTTCGGGAATCGACAACGGTTCCGGCAGCGGTCCTGGGCCGGGCTGTGCCTCACCGCCGTTGACCAGAGTGCCGCCGAGGTCGACGTCGTGCGCGGTGACGTCGACGTCGACGCCGTGCCCGCGGGCCGAGAGCGTCGTCGAGATTTGGCCGCCCCGGGCATTTTGCGCCGTAATGCGTAAGGCGCCGTCTTGCTCGCATTTCACCGACTCGCCGTCGCCCAGTTCGAGCGTCTGACCGCGAGCGATGGAGAGCGATTGCCCGTAGCTCGTGATCGACGGTTCCCCGTTATTGTTCATCGTGACCGTCGTCGCGCCGTTGTTCAACGAGACGGTCGCGGATTGGTTCCACGTGACTCCTTTGCCGTTCGGCACCGCGACCTGCGTCGAAACGCGATACCCGCCGGAAAACGAGCGGGAGTTGAGCAGGTCGGGCTGAGAGGCCATATTATTCCACTTTGCTCCGTTGAACGACAGGTGAGGATCGCCGTCGCTAGAGCCGGTGGCGTTTTGAAAAAAGTGCTCGCCGTTGCGTGGCGCACAGCTGCCGTTGCCGCCGTATGGCGAAGGGCAGCCGCCGTAGCCCATCATCGACTGCAGCATCGTCATCAGTTGTTGCAGCATCCCCATCAGCGGCCCGAAGAGGCCCTGCAGCGAGGAATCGTTGTACGATGCCTCACCGTATGGAGAGGTGGCGGCTCCGTCGTTGAGCCACGGAGGAACGAATCGGGAAATATTGTCGCCTGCGGCCTGCGCAGACGCACCTTCGAATAGGGGGCCCTCTTGGGCGTTTCCGGCGAGAGACGAGAGCGAGTTGGAGCCGAGCGATCCTTCGAGCGGTTGAACGTACATAGACACCTCCGTCGTAAAGTGCCATTCGTTCACGACTGGGGTGGGGCGCGACAAGAGGCTCGCATCGCGGCGGCAAGAAACGAAGGCACCTCATGAGCGAAACGCAACGAACGACGATCGCCCGTCTCGAAGAGCGCCTGGAGTCGCTCAAGGAGCGCCTTTGACGACGCCGCAGGTCGCCGCCGCTTAGCCGAACTCGACGAGCGTTCGCGCTCGAACGACTTCTGGAACGATCCCGATTCGGCGCAGCGCGTGATGAAGGAACTCTCCGAGTTGCGCGAGCGTGCGGCTTCGCTCGACGGCATCGCCGCGTCGCTGCGCGACGCCCGCGAGATCCTCGCGCTTTTCGAGGGGGATCCCGCTGCCGATGCCGAGGCCGATCGCGGCATCGCGGCCGCCGAAGCTTCGGTAGACGATTTCGAGATGGCGGCGAGCTTTAGCGGCGAGTTCGACACGCATAACGCCATCGTGAGCATCTTTGCCGGCGCGGGCGGCGTCGACGCGGCGGATTGGGCGCAGATGCTCACGCGCATGTACTTGCGCTGGGCGGAATCGAAGGCTTTTTCGACGCAGATCGCCGACGAATCGCCTGCCGAAGAGGCCGGCCTAAAGTCGGTCACGTTTTTCGTGCGCGGGCGCAATGCGTACGGAATGCTGGAGAGCGAGCGCGGCGTGCACCGGCTCGTGCGGCTCTCACCGTTCGATGCGGCCCATCGTCGCCACACGTCGTTTGCGGCGGTGGACGTCATTCCCGAGGTGGAAGCCGGCGAGAGCGACGTGGAGATAAAGCCCGACGAGCTGCGCGTCGAGACGTTCAAATCGGGCGGCGCGGGCGGCCAATACGTGAACAAGACCGAATCTGCGGTGCGCATCGTGCACCTGCCAAGCGGAATCATCGTGGCTTCGCAGCAAGAGCGTTCGCAAGCGCAAAATCGGGAGGTGGCATTGACGATTCTTCGCGCGAAGCTCGCCGTGCTGGCGGCGCAAGAACGCAATCGCCGGCTCGACGACTTGCGTGGCGAACGCCAGGCCAACGAGTGGGGCTCCCAAATTCGCTCGTACGTCCTCCAGCCGTATCAGCTCGTGAAAGATCACCGCACCGGCGTAGAAACCGGCAACGTGACCGGCGTTCTCGACGGCAACATCGACGCGTTCGTTTGGCCGTATCTGCAGCAGCGCAACGCGGTGCGGCCCGCGTAACGCGTGCGCGACCGCTTTCTTTGGATTGGATGTTTCGCGTACGCGGCGCTGTTCACGGGGTTAGGTGCGCTCAAGTACGACGTGCACCGCAATCTGGTTGATTTTGGAATCTTCGCGCAGACCGCCGCGAGTGCGTTCGGCTGCTTCTGCAATCCGATCGAAGGCAGCCACTGGGCGTTTCACTTTTCGCCGATTCTCTATCGGCATAGGCGCTGCGGTAGCCGCGTTCCAATCGCCGCTGACGCTGGTTGCCCTGCAGGCGATCGCCGGCGCTTTGGTCGCCCCGCCTATCTACGCCCTTGTGCTGCGTTCGACCGGCAGCGCCGGCATCGCGCGGCTCGGCGCACTCACGGTTTGGCTCTACCCGCCGCTGGCCGGCTTGATCTTCGGCGACTTCCACGAGAACGGCTTCGCGCCGGCCGCGGTGGCCTGGACGATCTACGCGTTCGACGCCGGCTCGATGGCCGGCACGCTCGCGGGCGCCGCGATCGTCCTGGCCATAAAGGAAGATCAGGCGATCTTTCTGGCAATTGCCGGCGCGCTTGGAGCGCGATGGTTTCGCGGGACGGCGCGAGGTCGCGTCGCGTTCGGTATCGCGGTTGCGAGCGTGCTCGTTTGTGCAACGTACTTCACGCTGATTGAGCCGCATGCCGCAGCGACCGCGGCGACGGCGTGGCAGCCGACCCGGTTCTACGCGTGGACCGTCGCCGATGCGCGCAGCCTGTTAAGCGGTCTGCCGGCAAGGCTTGGCTTCCTTTTGCTGGCGTTGGGACCGCTGCTCTTTATTCCGCTCCTCTCTCCCGTCTTCGCGCTGGCCGTTGCTCCGCTGGCCGAGGTGCTGCTCTCGCGCATGTCGACGACCTATACGATGGGCACGCATTACGCCGGAGCCTGGATCGGCTACGTGCTCGTGGCCTTTGCTTTTGCGCAGCGGCGCATCCCGCAGAAACGCCGGCGCGTCGTGATGGGCGCTTGCATCGCGCTCTGCGTCGTCGAGTTCCTGGTGGCCGATCCGTTGCATCCGGGCTTGAACTTGCGGGCGGTGGAAGCGCGCGATGTCGCGCTCGACCGTTTTTTGCAGACGCTGCCGCTCCGCGCTGGAATCGCGACGCAAGAGGAAGCGTACGCGCATCTCGCGCTGCGGGATCCGAACGCACGTCTTTTGCCGGAGTTTCCGGACGTGCCGGCGAGCACGTGTTTCGTATTGCTCGACCGTGACTTCCCCGACTCCGCGCGCCTGCAAGAGTACGGCGGTGCGCTCGCGGCTTTGGTAAAAGAGCGGCGGTACGTCCTCGTTGCGCGCAGCGGCGGCATCTTTTTGTACCGCCGGATCGACCGTTGTTAGGTCGAGCGCAGAAGCGCGAGCGCGTCGGCGGCGCGCGCGGGCCAGCCACCATCGGCGCGCACGATTCGATGCGCGGCCGCCCAAGGGGCCCAGCGCGCGACCCATGCGTCGTACAGACGCATTGGGGGAAAGACCGCGACAACCGGCGTGCCGGTCATCCCCGCGACGTGCACGGCTCCCGAATCGGGAGCAACCAGCGCAACGCCGGCGGCGATTGCAGCTTTCCACGACGGGAGATCGTCGAAATAGCTAACCGCGATCCCCGTTGCGCGTTCCACCGATTGTCCGTAGACGGATTCGCTGCGCGCCGACAAGAGATGAAGCTCGCTGCCGGCGGCGAGACGGCGCACCAAATCCACGACGGAGCTCAACGGAATGCCCAAGCGTTCCCACTTGTCGGTGATCTGAACGGCGACGCGGTCGTCGGGCGCCGGTTCGGATTCGAGCACCAAGGGGCGGAGCCGCGCGAGATCGCGAGTCGGCTTTTCGCCGCCGGCAAGCGGCTCGATCAGCTTAAAGAGCGTGGCGCACTCGTGCTCGCCACGTCCGGTCAGCTTAGCGCTGCGGTAAACGCTCTTCGTTAGAAGCCGGCGCGACCACAGCGCTTTGAGCGGTTTGGTCCACGGATCCTCGAAGCCGATGCGCGTCGGAGCACCGGTGGCGGCTGCGAGCCGATAACCGCCGGGATCCTCGGTGGCGACGAGGACGTGCGAATACCGGCGCTCGCGGAGGTCGCGGCCGAGCCGTTCGATTGCACTGCGGTTCGGTCGCGTGCCGTCGCGAAGGTCGAAACCCCGCGACGATGACGTCGCGGACGGCATTGGGAGCAAATGCATTCGCATTGGCGTCCCGCAAGACGACGTCGACGGCGATGGCCTGCCGGCGCAACGCTGCGATCAAGGCGTCAAGGCTAGAGCATCGCCGATCGCATCCAGGCGGATGATCAGGACCGACGGTGAAACCTCCGGCATGTCGCTCTCTTCCGGATTGCCGGAGACCTCGTGACCTTCGAGGATCTCGTAGGCTATCAAGCGGTGCGCAGTTTTGGTTACATTTCGGGGAGCGCTTCGCGCACCCGCAACCGGTTGCGCTCGACTTTCCGCAGCCTCGGCATGCTCATCGGCTTGGCCGGAAGCGAACTTTTGAGCGATGCCGAGCAATTGCGCGCCGAAGCGCTCGAGGCGCTGCGCCGGCGAGCGAACTCACTCGGAGCCGACGCCGTGATCGGGCTGCAGTTTTACGTTTCGGAAGGTGGCGACGGTTCGTGCCAGGTCGTTGCCTCGGGCAAGGCGGTATCGCTTTGTAAGGTGGATTCCGCCTAAATGGACGCAGGCGACGAACGCCGCCGGGAGTTGCTGATGCGAGCCGCGATTGCGGCCGGCGAATGCCGCAAATGCGCGATCGGATACGAACGCCGCAACAACGTCTACGGCGAGGGCGATCCGTGCGCGCGTTTGATGGTCGTCGGTGAAGGCCCGGGCGAAACCGAAGACGAGCTGGGGCGCCCTTTTGTCGGTCGCGCCGGACAACTGCTCGATCGGATGCTCGCTGCGATCGCGCTGCCGCGCGCCGGCGTGTACATCTGCAACACGGTGAAATGCCGGCCGACGGCGCCGGGCCACAATGGTCCGCGCAACCGCGCTCCCGAGCCGCAGGAGATGGAGAACTGCCGCCCGTTTCTCGACGAACAGATCGAGATCGTCGCGCCCGAGATAATCCTGGCACTCGGTGCGCCGGCGGCGAAATCGTTCCTCGGACGCGATTTCCAAATCACGAAGATGCGCGGCCGCTGGTACGTCGGTCCCCGCGAGACGCCGCTGATGGTGACCTTCCACCCAGCCTACATCTTGCGACAAACCGGCGGCGAAATCGAGGCCGTTAAACGCATGGTCTGGGCCGATCTTAAAGCCGTACGCACCAAACTCGATTAGCCCTTCGAATCTGCTCGGGATGTCACAGAGGACGCCCCGTTGACGCCCTTCAAGCGGGGCTCTTCGAGTGAACCGCGACGCGTTGGAGATCTGGCTGCGCGACGTCGTAACGCGCGCCGGGTTCTCCGATGTGGAGGCCTTCGCTGCGCACTTTAACCTAAAGCCGTACCGGCTGCGCCAGCTCTATCGCGCGGCCACCAAAGAGCTGCTCGGCGGACCCGGCGAGGTGACGCCGCTGCCGAAGGAGTTACGCGAATCGCTCGTCGCGCGCGGGGTCGCGTTTTCCGCTATCGAGCCAGTCGCGTTGCAGCGGTCGCAGGATCGGCAGACGACTAAGGGTCTCTTTCGCTTGCACGACGGCAAAGAAGTCGAGGCCGTGCTGATGGAACACTACGGCGGTCGCACGACGCTCTGTCTCTCGTCGCAGGCCGGCTGCGCGTTTGCCTGCGCCTTTTGTTCGACCGGGCAGGCCGGCTTTAATCGCAATCTGACGGCAGGAGAAATCTTCGATCAAGCCTGGTTCTTCGCGCGCGAGATCAAGGCGCGCGACTTGCGCCTTACCAATATCGTCTTCATGGGGATGGGCGAGCCGTTTCACAACTACGACGCCGTGATGGAAGCTGTCGCGCTTCTCAACGATCCGCAGGGCTTTGGGCTGGGGCACCGCCACATCACGATCTCGACCGTCGGCCTCGTCGACAAAATCGACGCCTTCGCCAACGAGCACTGTCAGGTCAACCTCGCGATCTCGCTGCACGCGCCCAACGACGCGCTGCGCTCGTCGTTCATGCCCGTCAATCGCCGTTTCCCGCTCGCCGAACTAATGGCGGCATGCGAACGGTACGTCGAAAAGACGCGGCGCAAAGTCTTCTTCGAGTACGTGATGTTGGCGGGCGTGAACGATAGCCCCGAGTCGGCGCGCGAGCTTGCCGCGTTGATGCGAGGGCACATCTATCACGTCAACTTGATTCCCTACAACTCCACGCCCGACGCACCGTACGCCGCGGCTCCCGATTCGCGCATCTGGGAGTTCGCGAAGATCCTCGACGGCGACGGCGTTCCGGTCACCGTTCGGCAAAACATGGGCCGCGATATCGCCGCCGCGTGCGGGCAACTGCGGGCGGAGACACAACCGAAAGCGCACGCAGTGTCAGGCTGAGGAATCTTGTCATGCTGACGAACAAGGCGCCGCATTACTGCGGCGTCTTGCGCGTTTCGATGTGTCGACGGTCTGATACACTACCGACGGTAGCACATCTGTAGCGACTTCGCAACGGCTCAGTTTCCGTTTCGGCTGGAGCGCCCGGGAATCGAACCCGGAGCCGCATGGGGTATCATTCCTGCAGTCGCTTGGACCTGGTGGCAACCCGTTCGCCGCGAAACATCTCACCAAATGGAGCGGTAGGTGCGGCATGATCCAAGCGCGCACGACGGAGCTTCCACTGTATCGGCTGTACGTGCTGCGAGTCTTGTACGCACTCATTGGGCTGGTCCAAGGCAGTCAGACGTGGGCGGCAATTCTTCACCACACTAAGCCATGGACGATGTGGCACGGCGTGAGTATAGCGCTGCTCGGCGCGTTCACCGCGCTCTGCCTGCTCGGTATTCGGTATCCGGTCAAAATGCTGCCGCTGATGATCTTCGAACTCTTGTGGAAGCTGCTCTGGGTTCTCGCGGCGTGGCTCCCACTCTATCTCGCCCATAGCGTCGACGCCGACACCGCCGACCAGTTCTTTCCGATCGCATTGGGCGTCGTGCTCGTGCCCCTCGTCCTTCCGTGGGGCTACATTTGGAAAACCTACGCGACGGCGCCGGGCGACCGCTGGCGATAAACGGCGCCGGAAGTGGCGTTCGGCGGAAATCAGGGTTCAAGGATAGCGTTCGGCGAACACTTCAACTGCCCTGAGGGCACTCGTAAAGAATGGAGCACGGGATAGTACTGTTATCAGCGCTCCTTGCGCTTCTGCATAGCTACGCGCCGACGGCGCAACGCGCGGCGATCGGTGCGATGTACTCCGATCCGAAGAAGCCGGTGGTCGTTCGGCGCGTCAACGTCGCCGGTTCGTACGCAACCGTTCTCACCAGCGGCGGAAGGATCGAAGGCGAACTCGTGACGACCCCGATTCTGGTCGAGCATTTTTCGTTTGGATGGCAGCCGTTGGCGTTGTGGGAGTTCCGGTGCGACCTCGAATATTCGGCGCTTGGCAAAGGTGTTGAAGGGCAGCTCATGCGCGGAATGCCCGCACTCGACGACGATCGCCCTTGCCACGGAGGCTCTCTGAAGGATGCCGGGCCGCCTTCGGAAGTCGCAGCGGTGCGTAAACTCATGCCCGGCCCGCTCGTGCCGTACGTCGTCGTTTACGGCAGCTGGGCGAAGGGCGAGTGGGAAGGCGCCGGCGGAGGCGACTCTCTCTACCATAAACGCGAGGGTCGGTGGCGACTGGTCGAAAACGGTGGCGGAGCGCTGGGCGTGGACTACATGCGTAAATACGGCGTCCCGGAGGCAGCGTGGTGCAAGTTCGGAATCTTTGATGCGAAGTGCCGCTAAGCGTGCTCGTAAAACTGAAAGCACACGCCGGAGGGAACGATGACGTGAAACTCGCGTCGCCCCCAAGGCTTTACCTCGAGGGGCCCGACTTTGGCCGGGATGACCCGGTACTCTGCATAAAGGGCGTCGAGCCCGGTAACGGCGACGCCGAAACTCGCGTTACGCGCCCACTCCAGGTTGTCGTTCTTAACGAGATTGAACGCGACGCCGCTGCGGCGTAAGCCGCCCATCGTATCGCTTTGCCAGGTGACTTCAAAGCCCATATGGGCCGTGTAAAATGCCAGCGCCTCTTGAAGATTTGGCCCGGCAGGCATGAGCGGTACAACGGAACGAAACGCTACTTCCATTAGTTGCGCGTTCGTTGGCGCAATACGAACTCCGTCCGACGAAGTGGGATGTGCGAATAGCGGCCTTTAGGATTCTGCCGTCGTCGCCCCGAACGTCTGGTCGGCCGATCTGTTCGGGCTTCAGGAGGCACGCGATGAGGATTTACGGTTTTGGACGCTACGCGCTTTCGAGCTGCGTAGCTGGGGCAATGCTTGCTGGGTGCGGCGTCCTTCGCCCGCCCTTCGACGTCTCTCAGGGGGACAAGGCTGGGGATGACATGCAGCCGCCGATCGGCGCGCCCTTCGCGACGATCGAAAGGCGCGATTCGCTTAGGTATCACAAAACGTTCTACTATACCGGCAGCAAGCAGTCGTTCAAAGTACCCGCTGGCGTGACGGCTTTAACCGTTGACGCGCGCGGTGCCGGCCCGGCGAGAACGTACTGTACGGACCGCGCGTACAATACCGCGAGGGGCGGCCGAGTCTTTGCGGTGATCCCCGTTACTCCACATGAGGAATTGAGCGTTTATGTGGGCGGTCAGGGAGGTCGCTACGAGGGTGGTTTCAACGGCGGCGGCGCTGGAGGCAGCGGTGGGGCTGGCGACGGCGGAGGGGGCGCCTCGGATGTGCGTGTCAATCCTGGCAAACTCCACGAGCGTATTCTCGTGGCGGGCGGCGGCGGCGCTCAAGGCGGCGACGGTGACTCCAACAAAGACGTCCAATACGGATGTGGTGGATGGGGTGGAGGCACCGCCGGTGGTAATGGTTACGCGGGCGGGTATTCAGGTTCCAATTCGGGCGGCGGCGGCACCGGTGGCACGCGGAATATGGGCGGTTTCGGTGGTCCCGGCGGGATAGGCTCAGGGTCCAATTGCCTGCAGCATGGTGTTCCGGGGAGCAGTGGCAAACTTGGCGTCGCTGGAACGGGCGGGTCACTGCCGTCGAGCACCGGCTACGCGTTCGGCGGCAGCGGCGGGGGTGGCGGCGGCGGTTATTACGGCGGCGGAGGTGGCGGCAGCAGTTGCCTCGCCGCCGGTAGCAGCATTGTTAGCGGTGGCGGGGGCGGCGGCGGTTCGGGATACGCTGAACCTTCTGCCGCGCGAGTTCAGATGTGGCGAAATTGGAAGAGAGCCACCGGCAATGGGCTTGTCGTTTTTAGCTGGCAGTGAAGGCACGAGCGAAGAAGTTGGCTCGGGCGGTACGGCGGCCCCGATCTTGGGCGTGCTGACACCGGATCTCGAAAGGAAAGACGTTTTACTGGCGAGCGATCCGAAGGTTTTCTTTACGACGCAAGACCGTTGATCGTCGTCGCGCTCTTGCTGAGCGGCGCGAACCTCATCCTTGCGTTGCGTTGGCTCGACGTCGTCCTGCGCTCGCAAAGCAAGATCGAGCCGCGCGAACCGCGACCCGGCCTCCCGAGCCTCTCGATCGTCGTGCCGGCTCGCGATGAGGAGCGGAACATCGCGCGCTGCGTAGACTCGCTGCTGGCAACGCGGCATCCCGATTTCGAGGTCATCGTGGTCGACGATCGTTCCACCGACGCGACGCGCGCGATCTTAGACGGAATCGCGCAGCGCGATCCGCGGCTGAAGATCGTCGCCGGCTCGCCGCTTCCCGACGGCTGGGTCGGTAAACCGTGGGCGCTCACGCAGGGCGCGAGCATTGCTCGCGGAGCGTGGCTGATCTTCAGCGATGCCGATACGACGCACGCGCCGCTCGCCGCGCCGTCGGTTCTTCAATGTGCGCTCGAGAACGGCTACGGCGTCGTGAGCCTGCTGACCGATCAGCAAACGATCGGCCTCGCCGAACGCCTCCTCTTGCCGACGATTCTTTTCGTCATCATGCTCGGCGTCGGCCCGACGGACGACGTCAACGACCCGCGCAAGCCCGACGTTGCGATCTTCAACGGGCAGTACATTCTCGTCTCACGTATCGCGTACGACGCTATCGGCGGCCACGAAGCGGTTCGCGCCGAGATTGCCGAGGATCTCGAGCTCGCGCGCCGCTTCAAGCGCGACGGCCGGTTTCGCATCTTTCTCGCCGGCGCCGATGGGCTCGTCAGCACGCGCATGTACCGGTCCTTTGCGGAGCTATGGCAGGGGTTCGTCAAGAACTTTGCAATCGGCGCGCGCGGCCAGCCGGTTCGCGCCATCGCCGGAACCGCGCTACTGGCTTGCGCATCTCCGATCGCGCCGTTGTTCGCGCTTGCATGTTTGATCGAGCGTCAATGGCTGGCGGCGGCCTTTCTCCTGCTCGGCGGTGCGGCAATCGTCGCAGTCGCCGAAGTGGGAATGCGCCGCGCTCGCTTTGCTCCCGGCTCGGGCTTAGCGGTGCCCTTGGGGCTCGCCGTAACGCTGGCCATCTTCGCGACGTCGCTCTATCGCACGTTGCTCGGAGGCGGCGTCGAGTGGCGCGGGCGCCGCTACGGCGGGGGTTTGCGCCGCCAGGGATAAACCTAGCGACCCAATGGAAACGCCAGCATCGGCTCGTCGCGTGACGATGGAAGAGATCACCGGCCTCGCAAAGCGCCGCGGTTTCATCTTTCAATCCAGCGAGATTTACGGCGGAATCAACGGCTTCTGGGATTACGGGCCGCTCGGCGCCGTGCTCAAGCAGAACGTCAAGCGGGCGTGGTGGCGCGATAACGTCGAGCTGCGCGATGACGTCGTCGCCTTCGACTCGTCGATCATCATGCACCCGATGGTGTGGAAAGCGTCGGGGCATATCGATGCCTTTCACGACGTGATGATCGACTGCAAGGTCTGCAAGCATCGCTTTCGTGCCGACCACCTTAAGGACCGGTCGCAGTGTCCGGACTGCGGCAGCAAAGGCTCGTTTACCGAGCCGCGCAACTTCAATCTGATGATGCGTACGTCGATCGGCCCGATGGAAGACACCTCGTCGGTGGCCTACCTGCGGCCCGAAACCGCGCAAGGCATCTTCGTCAACTTCAAAAATATCTACCAGAGCGCGCGTAAGCGCCCGCCGTTCGGCGTGGCGCAGATCGGAAAATCGTTCCGCAACGAGATCACGCCCGGCAACTTCACCTTTCGGGTTCGCGAGTTCGAACAGGCGGAGCTTGAATATTTCGTTCCCGACGACGGGGCCGACATGGAGACCTTTCGTACCTGGGTCGAGCGGCGCAAGAACTGGTATGCGAGCTACGGCATCGCGTCCGAGCGGCTGCGCTTCGCCGAGCTGACCGATGCGGAGCGCCCGCATTACGCCAAGGCCGGCATCGACGTCGAGTATCTCTTTCCGTGGGGCTGGGGAGAGCTCGAGTCGATCGCGCACCGCGGTACCTACGACCTCGACGAGCACATGGCGCTCTCCGGCAAAGACCTGCGTTTCTTCGACGAAGCGGCCAAGACGCATTACACGCCGCTGCTGATCGAGAGCTCCGCCGGAATGGACCGAACCGCCCTGACCTTTCTTATCGACGCTTACGAACGGGAGCGCAGCGTGGATCCCAACGGGAAGGAGACGGAGCGGACAGTTTTGCGATTCCATCCCTTCATCGCTCCCGTGCAGGTCGCGGTCTTTTCGCTGGCGCGCAACAAGCCCGAGCTGGTCGAGCGCGCGAGGAGTATCGAGGCCGCGCTGCGCTCGGAGTTTCGGACGCAGTATGACGAGGGAAACATCGGCCAGCTCTATCGCCGTCAAGACGAGATCGGAACGCCGTTCTGCGTCACCGTGGATTACGAATCGATGGACGACGGCAGCATAACGTTGCGCTCGCGCGACTCGATGCAGCAGGAGCGGGTGCCGGCCGAGCGGCTTGCCGAGTTGCTTCGGGAACGCTTGCGGTGAGCAAGTTCGTCTACTTCTTCGACGAGGCCGCAAGGCTCGCGCCGGACTCCGATCCCAATGCCGTGCGCAATCTGCTCGGCGGCAAGGGCGCCGGCCTGGCGGAAATGACGGCCGCGGGCCTGCCGGTTCCTTCGGGATTCACGATCACGACCGACGCCTGTCTGCGTTTTTACGATTCCGGCGGGAAATTCCCCGACGGTTTGCAAGTGCAAGTCGACGCCGCGATGCGCGAGCTCGAGAAACGCACCGGTAAGCGATTTGGCATCGCCGCAAATCCGCTGCTCGTCTCGGTCCGCAGCGGCGCGCGCGTCTCGATGCCCGGGATGATGGATACGATTCTGAACCTCGGATTGAACGACGAGACGGTCGCCGGGCTCGCGCGCCTGACCAAGAACGAACGCTTCGCCTGGGACGCGTATCGCCGGTTCATCATGATGTTTTCACACGTCGTGCTCGGCGTCGCGAAGGACCGGTTCGAAGAGCTGATCGAAGCGACGCGCACGTCCTTGGGCGCCCGGACGGACGCCGAAATCGACGCAGGCTCCTGGAAGGCCTTGACCGACCGCTTCAAAGCCATCGTGCGGGAACACGGCAAGGAGTTCCCGCAGGACGTTCACACGCAGTTGTATGCCGCAATCGAAGCCGTCTTTGCGTCCTGGCACTCGAAACGCGCCACCGACTACCGGCGCTACAATAAAATTCCCGACGACTGGGGCACTGCCGTCAACGTTATGGAGATGGTCTTCGGAAATATGGGCGACGATTCGGGGACCGGCGTGGCCTTTACGCGCGATCCGAACACTGGCGAGCGCGTGCTCTTCGGCGAGTATCTCACCAACGCACAAGGTGAGGACGTCGTTGCGGGGATTCGCACTCCCGAGAAGATCTCGGACCTCGCCCGGCTTGCGCCGAAGGTTTACGCGCAGTTTGAAGAGATCGCCGCGCGCCTGGAGCGCCACTACCGCGACGTTCAGGATCTCGAGTTTACCGTCGAGCGCGGGAAGCTCTTCATGCTGCAGACCCGCAACGCAAAACGCACCGCGGAGGCCGCGGTGAAAATCGCATGCGACTTGGTCGAAGAAGGGTTGATCGACAAACGGCGCGCCGTTAGCATGGTCAGCGCGCAATCGCTCGACCAGCTCTTCCACGCTCGGATCGATCCCAACGAACGCATCGCCGTCGCCTGCAAAGGGCTCAATGCGGCGCCGGGAGCGGCGGCCGGCCAGATCGTCTTTTCCGCCGAAGACGCCGTCACGTGGAAGGAGCAGGGCCGCAAGACGATCCTCGTGCGAACCGAGACCACGCCCGACGACGTTCACGGGATGATTGCCGCCGAAGGCGTGCTGACCCAAAAAGGGGGCGCGACCTCGCACGCCGCGGTCGTTGCGCGCGGCATGGGCAAACCATGCGTCGCAGGTTGCGAAGCGATTCGGATCGACTTTCGCAACAAGCGCGCCAGGGTCGGCGACCGGGAGCTGAGCGAAGGCGACTGGATCACGATCGACGGCACGACCGGCAACGTTGCGATCGGCGAGCTGCGATTGATTCCGCCCCCGTCGCGGTTGCCCGATTGGCTCGCGACGTTTCTGTCGTGGGCCGACGAGCTGCGGCGAATGCAGGTGTGGGCGAATGCCGACACGCCCGAAGACGCGGAGAAGGCGCGCGAACTCGGCGCGCAGGGCATCGGTCTCTGCCGTACCGAGCACATGTTCATGCAGCCCGATCGCCTGCCGCTCGTCCACGCAATGATCCTCGCGACGACGGTCGACGAGCGGGCGAAGGCGCTCGAAAAGCTGCTGCCCGTTCAGCGCGACGATTTTCTCAGAATCCTGGAAGCGATGCAGGGGTTGCCGGTGACGATCCGGCTGCTCGATCCGCCGCTGCACGAGTTTCTGCCGTCGCTCGAAGAGCTGCTCGTCGAAACGACCGAGCTGCGCCTCACCAAAGGCATCGAGTCGGCGGAATATCTTGAGAAGGAGGCGATGCTGCGCCGTGTCCAGCAGCTGCACGAGCAGAATCCCATGCTCGGCCTGCGCGTCTGCCGCTTGGGAATCGTCTATCCCGAGATCTACGCGATGCAAGTGCGCGCCATCTTCGAAGCCGCCTGCGAACTGCGGCGGCGGGGCGTGGATGCGCGGCCGGACGTTATGATTCCCGGCGTCGGTACGAAGGAAGAGATGCAGACGACGCGCGAGGCGGCCAAGCGCGTCGCCGACGAGATCGTAAAGAGGGAGAAGTGGACGTGCCATATCGCATCGGCACGATGATCGAGCTTCCCCGAGCCTGCATCGTCGCCGGCGAGCTTGCCGCCGACGCCGAGTTCTTCTCGTTCGGTACCAACGACCTCACGCAGACCACCTACGGGTACAGCCGCGACGATGCGGAGGCGTCTTTCATTCCAGTCTATCTCGACAAGCGAATCCTCAAAGAGGATCCGTTCCAAGTGCTCGACCGTCAGGGCGTCGGCTCGCTGATGCAGCAGGCCGTAACGCTGGGGCGCTCGGCGCGCGCCGATCTCAAGATCGGCATCTGCGGGGAGCACGGCGGGGAACCGAGCAGCGTCGCCTTCTGCGACGCCCTAGGCCTGGACTACGTCTCCTGTTCGCCCTATCGCGTCCCGATCGCGCGGCTAGCCGCCGCGCAATCGGCAATCGGCGTTATCAGCTAAGACCCTCGACGGTGGTGTTTCCACGCATATACGCGGAGCCTCCCCGCGCGCATGCTGCATAGGAATAATCCCTCACTACTTCCGGAGGCTCATGCAAATGAAACGAGTTCTCGCGCTCGGGTGCTGCGTCGCCGTCGCGGGTTGCGCGACGGGGAACGGAGGCGGGCTGCCCGCAACGTCGGCCCCGAACGTCAAGGCGGCCCGATACGCCTACCCGCTATCCGCCCGTCGGAATACATCCTCGGGCAACCCGGCAATCTACCTCTTCCAAGGACAACCCGACGGCGCTGCGCCGTACGACGGGCTGGTTTACGTCAAGGGCACGTTCTATGGGACGACCTACGCGGGTGGCGCGAATAACCTTGGAGCGGTCTTTTCAGTCAGCTCCGGCAGGTCGGAAAAGATCCTGCACAGCTTCTCGGGAAGCGACGGTGAGTACCCATATGGGAGCTTGGTCTACGTCAAGGGCAAGCTCTACGGAACTACCTACCATGGTGGAGCGCACGGTGCCGGCGCCGTTTTCTCGATCACGACGGCAGGTAAGGAGAAGGTGCTTTATAGTTTCACGGGTGGCAGCGACGGCAGTTTGCCAGACGCGGTCTTATTCGACCACCTTGGCACGCTCTACGGCACGACGTATAGCGGCGGCGCTAACGGCGTGGGGGCCGTTTTTAAGATCACGCTAGCAGGTAAGGAGAGCGTCCTCTATAGCTTAAGAGGCCAGCCCTCGGACGGCCAAGGCCCCGAAGCCGGAGTTATCTACTACAAGGGGGCGTTCTACGGTACCGCCGTCGGTGGCGGAACGAGCTCAGGGGGTGAAGGAACGGTCTTTAAGGTGACGCCTTCGGGCAAAGAGACCGTTCTGCATACCTTCACGGGCAGTCCCGACGGCTCGGAGCCGGTGGGCGATCTCATGGAATACGGCGGGAACTTCTACGGGACGACATCGGACGGCGGCAGCTATGGCGGCGGGACGGTTTTTAAGATCACGCCCACCGGCAGGTTGAACATCATTTGCAGCTTCGGCGCGGCCGGTTCTAACGTTGACGAGGTAGGCCCCCAGTCGGGCTTGATCGACGTCAACGGGACGTTTTACGGCACGGTGGAAGGCGCCAACGTCGGGGGAGCGGTCTTCTCGATCACGCCCGGCGGTGCGGAATCGTTCGTGTACGAGTTCAACAAGAACGGTCCGAGCGGCACTCCCGTTGCGCCGTTTGGGAGACTGGTCGACGTTAAAGGAACGCTTTATGGCACCAGTCTCAGCAACACCGGCCAAAGCGGCGATGGCACGGTGTTCGCACTTCCGAAGTAGCACCTAAGCCGATCGGTTGAAGGACGCGATCGCTCGCGCGCAAATATCGCGCGCCTCGCGTACCGCGTCCTCGCGACCGGGACCTCTTCGAACGAAGAGTTTTCGCCAGTACGCTTTGCCGCTAAGCTT
>CAWGMX010000002.1:0-284863 GCA_963823795.1 Vulcanimicrobiota bacterium
CGCCGCCATAGCGAGCAGAACGTAGCCGCGACGGTTAACCCGGCTGCCCCGAACATAATGTCCGGGATTACCCGCATGGGAAGGGGGCATTGTGGAGGAATAGCGGAGGCGCGTGGTTATCGTGTCGGTAGTAACGATCGGCGTGATTTCGGCCGCGTGGATTCTTCTGACCGTTCGACGCGCAGGACTATAACGTTGTGCGGCCCTCTAAGGCCTTAGCAATGGTCAGCTCGTCGGCGTAATCGAGCTCGCCGCCGATCGGTAAGCCGTAGGCCAGACGGCTCACGATCGAGCCGAGCGGCAGCAGCAGGCGGGATAAATAGAGTGCCGTCGCTTCTCCCTCGGCGTTTGGATTCGTAGCCAGAATGATCTCGCCCGGTTCTTCGCGCCCGATGCGTTCGATGAGTTCTTTCACGCGCAGTTGCGCGGGGCCGATGCCGTCCATCGGCGAGATCAAGCCGCCCAGCACGTGATAGCGGCCCTTGAATGCACCGGTGCGTTCGATCGCGTAGACGTCCTTTGCCTCCGCGACGACGCAGATCCACGAGCGTCGCGCCGGTCGTCGGTACAGAACTCGCACGGATCTTGTTCGGAGAGCGAGTAGCAAATCGAACAGAAGTGAACCTTGTCCTTGACGGCGAGAATCGCTTCGGCCAGGCTCTGCGCTTCGTTACGAGGGCGATTCAAGAGGTGAAAGACTAAGCGGGCCGCAGTTTTTGGGCCAATCGTCGGCAGTTTGCTAAGCTCGTTGATCAGCACTGCGACCGGACTTGCGACGGTCGTCACATCAATCCGGGAACGCGCATGCCGCCCGTTACCGAAGCCATCCGTTTTGCCGAGGCTTCGCCGGCTTTGGCGAGCGCGTCGTTCACGGCGACCATGACGAGATCCTCGAGCGCTCGAGATCCTCCGGATCCGCAGCCTCCCTGGCGATCGTAATCCGCTTTACGCGCTGGTCGCAGCTCACGTCGACCGTCACGGCGCCGCCGGCAGCGCTGCCGCTGACGATGTGTTGGCGAGCTCGTCTTGCGCCTTGGTCATCTCGGCCTGCATCTTTTTGACTTGGGCCATCAGCTGTGCTTGATTCATCGTATCCGTTCGTTAGCGTAGTCGAAGAGTGCATCGGGATCGTCGGCCTCGCTCACCGGCCGGGGCTCGGTGACGCCGACCTGTGCCGGTGGTTTCGAACGTCCCGAGTTCGAATCGACCCGGAGGGTGACTTTCAACGGCACCCCGAGAACGTCGGCGATCGCCGCTTCGATGATTTTCGTATGGCCGCGTAACGATTCGGCGCTCCAAGTGTCGGGCAGCCTCAGGATGATCGCGTTGCTCTCGAGCGCTTCGATTGCCGCGCGGGAGAGCGGGGCGCGCAGCGGTTGCCGCTCGCCTTCAATTTTGGAACGGATGGTTTGCCATGCCGCCTTCACCTTTTGCAGCGAGAGCGGCGACGAGTCGCGTTGCTGAGCCGATTCCGCGGGCCTTTCCGGCGCCGGCGGGGCTGTGACGGCAGCGAGCGGCTCCGTGACCGCAGGGGCCGGCTCGGGCGCCGCTGCGCCACCAAAGCGTTCTTCCAGGACTGAGAGGCGGGCGCCGAGCGCGTCGAGCGTCGGGTCTTCGGCGGCCATGATGAAGCGCAGGAGTGCCGTTTCGAGTTCGAGCCGCGCGTTGCCACCCGACCGTCCGAGCGAGAGAGCCTCGCCGAAGACGCGCAATGCGCGCAACAACACCGCTTGCGACATGCCGGTCGCCTGGCGTACCGCGCGCTGCGCATCCTCGGGAGCCAGGTCCGCAGCCAGAAGCGCCGCATCGACCTTGGCAACGAGCAAGTGGCGAAAGCCGGCAATGAGCGAACAGGTCAGCACGGTAAGATCCACGCCGGCGTCGCTGGCATCTTCGACCGCGCCGAGCGCGGCCGTCGCATCGCCGGCGACAATGGCCTCCATGAGCGTTGCGGCAAACTCGCGACCCGTGGACCCAAATGCAAGATCCAGCGTCCCGGTCGTCGCCGTCTGCCCTGCGGAGAACGCTGCGATCTGCTCGAGCAGCGTCAGCGCATCGCGCAAACCGCCGTCGGCACGGTAGGCAATAGCCTTGAGCGCCTCGTCGTCGATGGCCATATTCTCGCCGCGGGCGACCTCTTTCATTTTGTCGATCATCACCGGAACGGCGATCCGGCGAAATGCGTAGCGCTGGCAACGCGAGAGAATCGTGACCGGCAGCTTCTCCGGCTCTGTCGTCGCGAGGATGAAGACGGCGTGCGGCGGCGGCTCCTCGAGCGTTTTGAGGAAGGCGTTGGCCCCCTCCTTGGTGAGCATGTGCGCTTCATCCACGATGTAAACCCTCATCCGCATCGTCGCCGGGGCAAACTTCACCCGCCTCCCGGAGCGCTCAATCTCGTCGATTGCACGGTTGCTCGCCGCATCGATTTCGAGGACGTCAAGCGCCGTGCCGGCCAGGATCGCCCGGCAGTTTTCGCAGGTATTGTCCGGCACGGGCGTCGGCCCGGCAACGCAGTTGATACAGCGCGCCAGATTTTGGCGGCCGAGGTCTTGCCCGACCCCGCGGCCCCGAAAAGAGGTAAGCGTGAGCGAGCTTGCCACTCTCGATTGCCGAGGAAAGGGTGCGGACGACCGCGTCTTGGCCGACGAGATCGGCAAGGTTCGGGGGCGCCAGGTGCGGTACAGGGACACGACGGTCAACCTTTAGCAGGTCGTTTCGAGGCGCCTGCCGGAGGGTACGGTTGAAACGAGTTCGGCCCGGAAGCCGGTTATGCGAATTGCTTCCCACTAAAGCGACTTACTTTATTTGGGTTCCTTGTTAGAAAGATGCCCATGGATTTGCGTGCTGCGCTCCAAGAACTTTGGATTCGAGAATTTTATCCCGGCCAGGAAGCGTGGTTTCGCGCGTCCTTCGAGGCCAGGATACGCTCGCAATTCTCGCGACGGGAGCCGGCAAAAGCCTAACCTACCAGTTGCCGGCACTCCTACTCGAGGGAACCACGATCGTCGTCAGCCCGTTGATCGCGCTGATGAAGGATCAGCTCGACATGCTGCGGGAGCGAAATATTACCGACGTCGTCGCGCTCAACTCGACGCTTTCGGAGGATCAGGAGTTGCGGGCTCGCGAGCGGATCCGCTCCGGGAAGGTCCGGATCGCGTACACGACGCCCGAAAAGCTCGAAGATCAAAGCTTCCTCGAACTGCTCAAAGGGCTACGGATTCCACTCTTTGTCGTTGACGAAGCGCATTGCATCAGTCAGTGGGGACACGACTTCCGCCCGGCCTATCTCGCCTTGGGTGCCGTCATCGCGCGGCTTGGCCATCCGACGGTGCTCGCATTGACGGCGACGGCCACTCCTTCGGTTCGAGAGGACATTCTCCATCAGCTCGGCATCGATCAGGTCAAACCGATCGTTCGTGGATTCGACCGGCCAAAGCTGATCTACGAGTCGCGCAAGGCCGACAAAGAAGCCGATAAGCTCAAGATTCTCTCGTCGCTCTTCGAAGGAAAGAATACCCTCGAAGGAACCGGCATCATTTACACGGCGACGATCAAGAACGCGTTGGAGGTTCAAGGCTATCTGACGCGCGAGCTGGGCGTGCCGGCAGCCGTGTACCATTCGAAGCTGCACAAAGAAGACCGGACGTCCGTCCACAACTTATTTATGGACGAATCGATCCGCGCGGTCGTGGCGACCAATGCCTTCGGTTTAGGCATCGACAAGCCAAACATCCGGTTCGTCTTGCATTACGATCTTCCGGGCTCGCTCGAGGCCTATACGCAAGAGGCCGGACGGGCCGGGCGCGACGGCCTTCCCTCGCGATGCATCCTCATTTACCGCATGAGCGATACGCGCGTGCAGAACTACTTCCTCACCGGCAAGTATCCGGACGTTGAAGAGGTTCAACGAGTCTTCGGCACCATCGAAGTCTTCGGCAATCAATCGGATGGCGTTTCGATGGTCGACCTTCGCAAGATCCTACAGCTGCCTTTGACCAAGCTCAAAGTGATTCTGGCGCTGTTGAAAAAGTCGGGTTATATCGAGCATTCCGCAAAATCGGCTTACGGGCTGACCGAAGCCGTTCGCAAGAATCGCGACCTCATTTTGAACCTCGCCAACTACGATACGAAGAAATCGTACGATCAAAGCAAACTTGCGATGATGTTGCAGTATGCCGAAACGACGTCGTGCCGGCGGCGCTTCATCCTGAACTATTTCGGGGAAGATTTCGATGCAAAGAACTGCGGCTCGTGCGACAACTGTCGCAAAGCTCTCCGCCGCGGCGTCGGCGAAATAGCCGCGACCGGTGGATTCCGGATTACCGACGTCGTGCAGCATTCCAAGTTCGGGGTAGGTACCGTCGAACGCGCCGAACGAGACTTGGTGACGGTCCTGTTCCCAAGCGTCGGCTATAAGACGCTGCTGGCGTCGGCCGTCCGCCGCGCCGAACCGCAATTGCGTAGGCTGGCGCCTCTCCTCTTCTCGTTCCTGGCGGTCTGCGCGGCGGCCCGCGCTCAAACTTCACCGCCCTCACCTACGCCTTCGCCCGTCCCGGTAGCGACCTCCGCGGCAGGCCCGACGGCGACGCCGCCGCCGATCGTCGTGCAACCGCAGGCGGCATCCGTACCGGTGGGCACCGCGGTCAACCTCACCGTCGGTTCCGCAATCGCTCCGCTCACCGCAGTCGTACGCGACCCGTCCATCGCGTCCGCGGCAATCGATCAGCCGTCGCAGCGGCTGAGCATCGTCGGCAAATCGCCAGGCGCCACGATCGTCACCGTCAGTGATGCTCGCGGGCTGCGGGTCGACGTTCCGGTTCGCGTGGCATTTTATGCCGGCACGATTGCGCCGTCCGTCAGCCTCCAGCTTACCGGCAATCCGGCGTCGGGCCTTTTCGTGCGCGAACAGGTCGCGCGCGCGGTACGGAGCGCGGCCGGCGTGCGCCCCGGCGCGCAAGTTCTCGTCACGCCCGACGACGTGCCGTTCCAAGGCTCGCTGGACCAGGACGATGTCGCCGCCTTCAACGTTCCGGTTCTCATCCAGGCCAAGGACGACTTCGAAGTGGACGGCTCGACGCACGTGGAAGTTCGCAACGTCGCCGTACCGCGAATCTCACCCGATTCTCTGATGGTCAGCGACTATCCCGAGCGCTTGACGGAGAACGGCACGCTCTTCACCGCCGATCTTCGCGTGCAGCAACCCTCGCGCTTTCTGTACTTTCACTACAACCCTCCGGGACAGCCCGATCGCCGGATCGTCTTGCGCGCCCAGAATCTCTCCCCCGAACCGTCGATCGTGCAAGTGATCGGCGATCGAGGGGGCCCGTCGACCAACGAGATGGAGACCGGCCACGTCGCCACCAAACGCTTTCTCGTCGACGTCGAACAGAATCAGGGACGACTGCTTACGATCGACGGCAACACGTCCGTCAATATCACGCAGCAAGATCTCCCCGCCGGAAGCATTGTATGCAGCCTCTTGCAGCTACGCGTGCTCTCCGGAGGAAACGTCCACCTCACGCTCGTCGCACAAGATGGTTCCGCCGATCCGTCCGGCGCGATTGCCGACAGCGAACTTTTGCAAAGTACTCACAAACACGCGCGCGGCATCTATCCGATTGCAGAGTTCCATTTTGCGACGCTTTGGAGGGTTGACGCGGATTACTTGGAGCTGCCGATCGGCCAGCTGCCGCTGCCCAACGATCTGCAGGGGCAAGCGCTTTCGGGCGACTATGGCGTCTTACAATCCTTTGTCGTCAACGTTGAGAACCCGCTGGCGACACCCCAAGCGATCGCCATCTACGAGAACCCCCGCGGCGGACACGCCACCGGCACCTACATCATCGACGGCGTCTTGGTGCAGTCCCATCAAGTTCCGCCCTTCTCGCGGTACAAGGTACGGCAATACGTCGTTCCCGCGCACGGCTTCGTGCGAGTCACGATCGTTACGATGCCGGAAGCCGGCTCGAGCCTTCCGCTTCGCCTGATCTTTGCGCCCGACGACGGCAGCGTCGCTCCCGGCGCACCGGGCTCGCCGATTTACTAAACCCCGGAAGCTACGCCGACCGACTCGTAGAGGCGCTTTATTTCGCCGGCGCTAGCGTCCCACGAAAAGCGCGCGATTGCGCTCGCGCGGGCGCGCGAAGCGCGCTGCTCGCACTCGCCCCGCAACGCCGCCTCCAACATCGAAGTCCACGCGCCGGCATCGCCGAGCGCAGCGACCCCCGCGTCGTTGCCGACGATCTCGGGCAACGACGTTCGATCCGATACGACGCACGGCACGCCGGCGCAAAGCGCCTGCGCCGCCGCGTAGCCGAAGCCCTCGTAGCGCGAGGGAACCGCGACGACCGCGGCCTCGCGGTAGAGCGCGAGCAGCTCTTCGCGCGAGACGTAGCCACGCAGTTCCAGTCGCTCGGCCACGCCCAAACGGGCGGCGAGTTCCACGCACTCGCGCGCGTACGGCGTTTGCGGCCCGACGCAGACGAGTCGCGCGCCATTCAACTTCGGCAGCACCCCGATCAGGAGCTCGAGGTTCTTGCGGCGTTCGATGGTTCCCACGGCTAGAATCGTGCGGCCGTCACCGCCGTTGCGAGCGATATCGCAAAACTCCGGCGCGACGCCCGGATACACGACGCGCACCGCCGCGCGGTCGACGCCGGCGAGAACCTCGAGCAATGCGTCGCGCGAAAAGGCCGAGTCGACGACTATTCCGTTGGCGTGCCGGTACCGCTCGAGCGCGAAGCGCCCAAAATAAAAGCGCGCGTACGGTCGTGCGTGCGCCTGTACGTGAAGCCATGCCACGTCGTGCACCGTGACGACGCTCGGCATGCCGGCCATCAGCGGCATCGTTCCCGAAGCGCAGTGCAACAGGCCGGCGCCGCTGGCGCGCGCCCGCAACGGCAGAATCGCCTGATCCCACAAGACGCGCCGATCGAATCGCCAGGGATCCAATCGCGGTTCGCGCAGCTCGACGAGGTCTACGTGCTGGCGGCGTAATGCGCTTGCCAATCCTGTAACGTACTCGCCGATTCCGGTTGCGGTGCCGACGCTGAGTTGCGCGTCGAGCGCAACTTTCACCGCAAATCTCGTTGCAGCGCGCGAACCATCAACGCACGGGGATCGAGCGCGCTGGCGCGCTTCAAGTAGGCTATCGCAGCCGTGCGATCGCCGTTCTCCAAAGCCACGACGCCGAGGCCGGCGACGGCGTCGGCACTCCCGGGATCGATTGCGGCGGCTCGCGCAAAGAGCGCCTCAGCCCGGTCCCGCTCGGCCAGTAAGTCGGCCTGATTGGCGGCGGCAATCGCGTACCGCTCGGAGAGCGGCGCCAACGCGACGGCAGACTCAAAGTTCGAGAGGGCGATCCGCAACCAGGCGCGTTGCGCCGTGCTGCCCGGCACTTTTCGCCACGCGACTTGGTCGGCGAACTGACCCATCTGCCATCGCGCTTCGGCAACCGCGTCGGGGTGCGTCGCGCGGCCGCTCAACCGCACCTCCAACAGTTGCTCGAGTTCGTAGGCGGCCTGCGGATCCTTACGCGCAACTCGCTGCGCCGCCGCTAGCACCGCGTCTGAGTCAAACGCGGCAAGCGAGTATTCCAGTGCAAGGGGGCCCTGACCGCGCGCGGCCGCAATTCGCGCGAGCAACTCGTCCCGGCTCGACGATGCCGGCAAGCGTAAGGCGAAGCGCTGCGCGGAGGCCGCGTCGCCTCGTTCGAGCGCGCGCTGCGCCAGCGTCGACTCGACGTAGGAAGCCGGTGCAACATGATCGAGCGCACCATAGACCGCGTCGCCAAAGCGCGGGGAAATCCGTCGAGGAAGCGTTCCGCCTGCGGCGGCTCGGGCATCGAGCGAAGCCGATGCCAACTGCACCAGCGCTAGCGCAGCGAAGAGCGCGCCGGCCATAACGACGACGCTCGCGCGGAAAAAAGTAAACCGGCGCCCGCGCAGCGTTTGTCGGCGCCTAGAACTTAACGGTAAAGTTCAAGTCTCCGCCGTTTTGGGTGTAGCCGTTCGCCGGAGGCAGCAGGCTGTCGCCAAGGCGGGTTTGGTAAGCGGAGATCGAGAGAGAGCTCGACGAGTACGGGATATTGTAGGTCAGGCCGCCCGCGTATTTATTGTTCACGGCATCGAGATCCACAAGGCCGGGAAGCGTGTAGCCGCCATATAAGCGTTGCGCTTCGTAGTTGAGGTTCAGGGTGAGCCCGTGAAAAACGGGGACCGCTAGGCCTGCGCCCAGCGAGAGCTTGTTCGAGCCCGCGTAGTCGGGACCGGTCAGTGCGGCGTTCGCATCGGGAAGCTGCCACGCGGGCAATGCGCCGGACGACGGTGCCAACGCGGCCGCATCGTTGAATGCTGCGTGCTCGTACTGCCCGGAAAGAGTCAGGTCGAGGCTTCGCTTCGCGCGGACGCCCGTCGGAGCCAAGCCCCAACGAGGTATCGGGGGAAGCCTCAGTGAGCGACGGCGCCGGCGTCGTATCGAACGCCAGCGTTCCTGGGCCGGGAGAAACGATCGGCTGCGGAGCTACCGGCTGGTAGGCAGCGGTGTACAGGGCCGCCTGAGCGTTAAGCGACGGCGCATGCAAGTCGCGCGATTCTGGAGATGGAGCGAATCCGGCGTTGGGCGAGAGCAGTCCAGCATCGACGGCGCGGGCCAAATAGGAAGCGCCGGCGCTCGAAAGGTTGGAGAGCGCGATATGCGCTTGCATCAGAGCTGGCGGGCCCCGACCCGGCCGTAAAGGGAGCACCGGAGTCGGCTGCGGGCACGCTGAGCGCCATCTCGTGCAGCGGGGATTCAGAGGCCCGGTCTCCGTCCTGAGCCGAAAAAGCAGCACTCGAATCGGAGGTCTCGCCAAACAGCGACAGCATGAGCTGCGAAGCCAGATCGGCGCGAGGCTGACCGAAAGGAAGCCCGCCGGCTGCCGCGGGGGCGCAAGAGAGCGCCAGCGCTAAAACTGCGCTCGCCAAGACGCCGACGATCCGACGCACTTGCCCTCCGTTTCTGACGTTCGTCTCCCCTCGAGCGGCGCTACGGATCTAAGCGCTCCTCGCGGGTATTCCCTAATTTGGAGGTTGAGGGGCTACTCCCCTTGCTAAATATCGCCGAGCGATCACGATTGCGGCGTAATCGTCCACCGGGCCATCCGGCAACTGGAGCCCTATCGGAATCAGGCGCCTCCAGCCTCGCGGGGGATGATCCACGAAGTACAAGCATCGAGCCGCGCGGCTGGTCTCGAACTCGTCGACCAAGTGAATCGGCACCCCGAAACCCTCGAGCAGGCGTCTCACGGCCCCGCTGTTGGTTCCGCGCCCGAGGGCGATAGCGCCGACGCTGCCGCCGGCGAGAAGCTGCATGAGGCGGGCCTGTAAGCCCTCGATGGCCTCGACGCCGCGGGTGACGACGTCACCATCGGGACCGACGACGGCAAATCCCGCCTTGGCGCGTCCGGGGTCCACTCCCAGGACGAGCCCGGCCGCGGTCACGGCTGCTGCGTCAGGACGATTACGATCGGTATGCCGCCGATGTGCGGATAAAAATCCTGGGCGGCAAAGGCCGTAAGCAAGTACGTACCGGGTTTGGAAAGCCGCTGCTGCATCTGCGTTGCGTCGGGAATCAGCTGCATCGGTTGCAAAATTTCGGTCAGAAACGGCGGAAGCTGCAGACGGCGAGCCGCGATGGCGACGTAGTTCTCCAGCTGGATAAGGGCAATGTTGATGCTGGCACCGCTCTTACCGGGGATGACGAGTTGAGCGATGACTTGGCCCTTCTGGAAATAGCGGATGTCCGACGTGACGTTCATCTCAAAGTGAATCGGATCGTTTTCGAACAGGTTCACGTCCGAGGTCACGGTCAGCATAACGTTGGATTGCGAGAGCTTTGCGGCGGTCGTTAAATCGTTAGCTACCCCGATCTAATTTTTTGTCCGCATCGGCTGGAACCGTGTACGGGCGCAAGCCCAGCCGGGGATAGGTAGCGTTGACGTATTTAACGGCAAAGAAGTAATAGTTTCGAATGGTCGCCAGACGCTGCGACGCCGTAGCCGACTGGTCGATAATGCGGTAGAACGGCACCATCAGCGTATCGACCGGAAAGACGAGCCGGCCATTATTGACTTTGGCTTCGAGGTCGCGCTGGCGCGCCTGCAGTTCGGCGATCTGCTCGTTGATCGAGTTCATCTTGAAAAAGGCCGTTTTTACTTGTTGCGACGCGAAGATCGCGCCCAAGGTCACGACCAGCGCGATCAGCATCCCGGTCGCGATGGCCACGATCGTCGACGTGTAACGCGGACGAATTCCAAAGAGGCTGAGCCGGCGGCGTCCGACTTGATGACCGACGCGGTCTCCCACGTACGCCACCGTGCCGGCCACGACCATGACGAACGCGAGGTTTCCGATGCCGCGAACGATTTCGACGAAGTTCATACGAACGCCGCACGGCGCAAGCGCACCAATCCGATCGCGGTGAACAGGATGTTCGGCATCCAGGCCCAGAGCGCGGCAAACCCCAGAAACGCTTCGCCCGCGAACGAGCAGACCGTCATCACGACGTAATAGGCGAAAACGATCGCCAGCGAGAGGCCGAAGCCCAAACTGGTGCTCCCGCTCGACCCAATCTGGCGCAGCCCGAAGGGAATCGCGATCAAAATAAAGACGAAACACGCAAACGGCCGTGCGAGCTTTTCCTGATACGTCGTCACGTATTTGCGCAGCGCGTTCTGGGTTAGCTGCCCGGAGCGAACGATCTCGGCGATCTCGGGCCGGCTCATGCTTTCGGGATCGTCGTTCCTCATGCGCTTGACTAGGTCGGTTGGCTTCTCACCTATTTGGACCTCCTGCTGCGGAATGTGCGGCTCCGCGGTGGTCGTGCCGTCGGCATTGAACCGGTAGAGGCTCGAGTTCTCGAGCGTCCACTTATCGGCGCTAAACTCGGCTCGGTCGGCGAAGACGATCTGCCGGGGTTCGTTGTGGTTGTCGTACTGAATCAACGTCACGTGCAGCAGCGCGCGCGAGTGGGGTTCGTAGGCCGTCGCGATCGTCACTTGCCGGCCACCGCTGGGAAGCGGAGCCGAAACGGTCAAGTCGCGGTTGAAGGCACTGACGTGGTTGATGACACCGTTTTCGATCCCGGTGAGCTGGTCGTCGGCGTACGGCACGACGTTCTCTTGCAGGTAGTACGTGACGACCGACATCACGATCCCCACCATCAGCAAGGGCGCAACGATCCGCGCAAAGGTAATCCCCGCAGCCTTGAGCGCGGTGATTTCGCTTTCGCCCGAAAGCCGCTGCATGGCCAGCAGCGTCCCGAGCAAGAGCGCCATGGGGATGACCAGCACGATGTCGGCCGGGAGCGACCACGCGAAAACCAGGACGGCCGCCCAGAGCGGCGCGTGCTCGTTGCTGACCAGCTTGCCGATGTTGAGCAGCTCGGTGGCGGCAAAGATGAGCGTAAAGGCAAACAAACCAAAGCCGAACGGGCCTGCAAGCTCCGCCAGCATGTAGCGGTCGAGTATGGTGAATTTCAGAGCCTAAAGCCTTCGCCCAAATAGAATTGGCGGGCAATCGGCGACTCCATAACCTCTTGGGCCGAACCCGACACTTCGATGCGGCCGTTGTTCATGATGTACGCTCGATCGACGATCGCGAGCGTCTCGCGCACTTGGTGGTCGGTGATGAGGATGCCCAGCCCGCGATCGCGCAGTTGACGAATCATCGCCTGGATATCGGCCACGGCGATCGGATCGATTCCGGTAAACGGTTCGTCGAGCAGCAAGAAGGCCGGCTCGATCGCCAGCGCGCGGGCGATCTCGACGCGCCGGCGCTCGCCGCCCGAGAGACTGTCGCCCCGAGCGTCGACGAAGGCGCGCAAACCAAACTCTTCGAGTAACGCCGGAAGGCGCCGTTCGCGCTCGTCGTGCGGGATGCCGTTCTGTTCCCAGATCAAGCGGATGTTGTCGCCGACGGAGAGCTTCCGAAAGATCGAGTTCTCCTGCGAAAGGTATCCAATCCCGTTACGAGCCCGGGTGTACATCGGCGCGCCGGTCAGGTCGGTCTCGCGCGCGCCGTTGGCCAGCAGAACGGTCCCTCCGTCGGGCTTGATAAGGCCGACGACCATGTAGAAGGTCGTGGTCTTGCCCGCCCCGTTGGGGCCGAGCAATCCAACGACCTCGCCGGTTTTTACGTCCGCAGTCACGCCGTTGACGACGGTCCGCTCGCCGTAGCGTTTGACGAGCCCGCGGATTATGATCGATGGTTTTTGGCTCATCGCATTCGCATATGGGTGAGGGATGTATCCGAATCGAAGCTCGAACCCGTCGCCCAGAAGCCTCTGGGATCAGTAATAATCACGTTGCCGTCTCCGTGCAAGGTTGCGTCGGCCTGCCGATAGACGAGCCGATCGCAGTGCAGCGTCATCCCCGCGGCCGTGCGCGCGACCACGCCTCCGCGCAGCGTGACGGCATCCGTCGTCTGGTCGACTTCGGCTTGCGGCGCGCTCGCGGTAATTTTCGATCCGCGCGGGTCGCTAAACGTCACCCGTGCGTTGCGGAAGATCGAACGCATATCGTTCTCTGGGCCCCTACTCTCGTACGAGCTTGCCAGCAAATCGTAGTCGATCCGGTTGTGGACTTGCTGAAAGACGTGAATCGGGCGTTCGGCGGTTCCCTTCCCCGTGACGACGAGCGTAAGGGGGGTTGCGCCGGTGCGGGGACGCGCGCTTGGCGACGGTGTGGCTGCGGTCTTTGCCGGCTGCGGGTTACAGCCGCCAAGCGCCCAGAGCGCCGCGAGGCCCATGAGCGCAGCCTTTCGCTTCATTCGAGCGCCTGGTCGTCGGTGCCCCGTGCCGCCGCGAGCGCTAGGGCCATCGTGGGCATCCACAGCCCGAAAATTACCACGCTCACCGTATCGATCAGGCCTTGCACGGCGACGCCGACCAGTCCCGCTGCTGCGCCGCAGGCCAGCAGCGCTGCAGGCTGGGAGGCACTCGCCAAACGCGACCGCAGCTCGATTACGAATCGCCAGATCGTCCAGACTACCGCGCAGACGCCGACGATACCGAACTCCGCGAAGAACGTGAGGTAGAGGCTGTGAGCGTGAAAGGCCGTCGGATCCCCGTCGGGGGCGCGCACGAGCGGATAGAGACGTGAAAAGTTGAACGGCCCGACGCCTAGTAAAGGAAACCGGTCGATAATCTGGATCGCGGCCTGCCAGATCGAGAGGCGCGTGTAATCCTCACTCGGATCGTGGTGCGCGTTGAAGAGGAGTACGACGGCACAAACTCCCGCGGCGACAACCGCGGCGGAGACCGCCGGCCGCCGGGTGCGCACCGCAACCAAGAACGCCGCCGCCGCTGCAAATCCCATCCAGCCCGCGCGCGAAAACGTAAGCGCCAGCGCGACCAAGCCGATGCCGAGCGCGCCCCAGGCGATGGCGCGTAAAACGCCCGAGCGCGCGACGCACCCGACTGCATAGGCGATCGGTAGGAGAACGATCAGGTAGCCGGCGAGCTCCCCCGGCAAGATGAACGTGCCCGTTGCACGCCCGTGTTGGAGCGCGTAGAGATTCACGGGGGAGCGCAGCGCCACCATCACGATCGCGATCCCCGCAGCAATCCCGCCCGAGAGCAGAAAGCCTCCAAAAATTAACGTTGCCGCATATCGATCGCCGTAAAAGCGCAGGATCGAAGAGGACCATACGATGCCGAGTCCGCCGATGAACGTAAAGACCAAGCCGGAACGCGGGTCGAACCCCAAGCAGCCCGCGAGCAGGCCCGCGCCAAAGACCGTCAGCAACGGCGCGAGCAACGGTTGCGCGCCGGCGACGGGATACCGCGCAAGCATCGCGAGGGCATAGATTGCAAGAATGCAGCAGCCCGCGAAAACGGCCAAAATCGCCGGTACCGGCAAGAGCGAGACTCCCGGAAATGCGACGCCGGTAAACGTGATGAAACTGGGAAAGAGCGGCACGGCCATGAAGATCAGTCCGAGCGCCGCGGGCATACAGCGACGCATCAGTTTTCCCGCGTCAACGATGCGATGCGATCCGCGATGCGGCGCGCGGCGCCGCCGGCACCCATGCGCGCACGCCCGGTTTCGCTCATCTGCCGCCGGCGCGCCGAGTCGTCCAAAATATCGCACACGCCGCGTGCGGCATCGACCGCATTACCCGTCAAAACGACGAGCGCGTCGCCCAGCAGACCTCGTTGTCGCCGGCGGTACCAGCGTTCGTTCGACGCCCGGTCGCGGGCAAAAGCTACAACGGGAACGCCGGCCGCCGCGGCGCCTTCGTTCGCAGTTCCGGCTTGGCCGAGGACCAGCGTGGCGTCTTTGAGCAATGAGGCCGGACTTCCGGTCCAAGCGCGAAGGACGGTACGGCCGTTCAAAGTCAAAGCGAACGGAATGCAATCGTGAGGTTCGCGGCTGATTTGCCAGCCGGCTCGTTCCGCGCCCGCCGCAAAACGTTGCACGTCGAGCCCACGCGCGATCGAAAGCACGGCCCCGACGCCGCGCCTCGCGCCGGCGATCTCACGCAGTACCTCGAGCAGGAATCTCGCGTCGTCGTACGCGCCGGCACGACTTCCGGGAAAGAGCGCGAGCATCGTCGCGAAGCCGGCGATCGCGGCTTCGACGGCCGGGTCGTCGCCGGGCGCGAAGAGATCGACGATCACGTTGGCGCTGGGCTCGACGGACAGGCCGTGCTCGCGCAGCGCCTGCGCCGTCGCCTCGTCGCGCACGAAGCAGGCCTGGGCGCGCCGGAGAACGCGTTCTTCGAGTGCGCCGTAGCGGGCAACGCTAACACTCTTCGCCGTGCCGACGAAGACGGTGCACGCTCGCGCGCGAAGCGTCATCGCCAGGGCGTAAACGTCGCCGACGGCGACGGCGACGTCGTACGATCCACGGACGGCGCGCAAGAACTTTCTTTGCGCCACGACCAGCGGCAGCAGACCGGCGCGCAAATCTTGCATCAGGTTCGCGACGTTTCCCATCGCGATCAAACCACCGCTGGGCATCGTGCGGCGCGGACCGACGTCTCGAAGCGAATCCGAGATCGGTTCTCCCACCAAGGCTAAATGGTCGAGCATTGCTTCCGGCGCGATCGCGCGGAGCTCGGCGGCGATGCGGTCCGCGATGGCCGCTTCCCCGTGTCCGTTCGAAACGAAGAGGACACGCTTCACGAAGCATCCAGAAGGGGAACCAGTGCAAAATCGTCGACCACGAAGCGGCGACGGTTCGCGTCATAGACCAGCTCGCTGCGCGACACGAACTTACCGTACGGCCCCGCATGAACGATCGGGACCTCTCCAACATAGCGCGGGGAGGGCAGGGTATCGTGGCTGTGACCGCCGAGCAACAAATCGATGCGCGGAACCCGCGCGGCCAGCTCGCAGTCGAGAGAGAGCCCCAAGTGCGAAAGCACGACGAGTGGCTCGTCTTCGGCCACCGCCGCGGCAAACGGTGCGATGGCCTCCCACGGGTTGAGAAAGCGCCAGCCGAAGACTCGCTCCCAGAAGCTTTGCTCGGGGTACTGCATGATGAGCAACCCGAGGACGTTCACGTACGTCGGGTCGCCCTGCAGGCCGGTCGCGCGCAAGCGCAACGACTGCGCAAAGGGCAACGCGCGTCCTTTGGTATCTCGTAAGTTCGTACAGACCAACGGGTGTTGCATTCGCGAAGCTCGGGCGCGCAGCGCTGCGAAGAGATAGTGAAACTCGCGATTTCCGATGCTCTGCGCGTCGTAGCCGGCCTCGTCGAGCTCCGCAACGATTGGCTCGCTGCGGCGATAGACCGTTTGACTGCCGCGCAGCGAGTCGCCGCAATCGAAGAGCCAACCGGGCCGCTGCGCGCGCAACGCTCGCAAGCGTCCGGCGAATCCGCGCCGGTCGTGCAAATCGGAGGTGTGATAGATGCGGATCACCGGCGCTGCGAATCCGAAGCGCGCGTCAGTTCGACGGCGTAGCGGGCGCAACGCTCGAGTGCGTCGGGAGGTCCGAGCGCCTTTCGGAACTCCAGAAAATCCTCGTACTGCTGCGACGGGTCGTTCATTAGCCCCTCGAGTGCCGCCGTCAGCCCTTCGGGGCTCGCGCGGTCTTGGAGCAGTTCGGGAACGACCTCACGACCCAATACGAGGTTCGGCAGCGTAATGAAACGGTGTTTGACCATCCGGCGACCGTACCAAATCAGCGCCGGCGGAATCACGTAGATCGCCACGGCCGGCACGCCGATCAACGCGGTTTCGAGCACCGCGGTTCCCGAGGCGACCCAAGCGCCGTCCGCATTCTCTAAGGCCGCCGTCACACCCGGCGCGATTTCCACGTTACACAAACACTCGCGCGCGATCGCCGCCTCGATCGTCTGCATTGCGCGCGAGTCCGCCGCTCCGAAAACCCCGCGAAGACTGGGCCGCCGCTTTTGCAGCGTACGATAGGCCGCGGCGAGCACCGGCAAATGCCGGCGCAACTCGCCGCCGCGACTTCCGGGCAGCAGTGCGACGACGCCGCCATCCGCGGGAGGAGCCGGGCGGAGCGGCCGCATCGCGTAACGGCTCGTCAAAGGATGCCCGAAGAACTCGATACGACAACCCAAACTCCGGTAGAAATCGTACTGATGCGCAAACGCGGTCACCGGAACGCAAACGGCGCTCACTTGACGCGCCTTCTTTTCGTCGTCGAGCCATGCGCCGGGCGGAAACAGGTCGAGAATCGGCCCTGCATAGCGCAACCGTCGCAGCTGGTTTGCCAACCGCACGTTAAAAACGCCGAAGTCCACCAGCACGACCAAGTCGGGTTTCGAGATGACGATATGAGCGGCCGTGCGGAGCATGGCGTCGAGCAGCTTAGGAATCCGCGGAATCGCGGCGGCCGGACCCATGCTGGCCCAACCGGTATGATCGCGCCATAGCGTAAAGCCGTGCGCGCGCATCGCCGTGCTCCCGATGCCTTCAAACTCCGCCTCCGGATCGTTCGAGCGAATCGCTTGCGCCAACGCGACCGCACTCGCCTCCCCCGACGGTTCCCCAGTCGAGACGAAGTACTTCATCGCGCGCGCAAAAGGAGCGTGTGATTAGGCCTTCACTTCAGCACGCCGCGCTCCGAAGCCGCTTCGAGAAAGACGATGATCTCGCGCCCGGGGTCGGTTTTAACTTCGGCCTTCATCGCTTCGATTGCTTGGGAGACGTTGAGCTTTGGATCGTACAGCAGCTTATAGAAGCGTTTGATCTCCGACCGCTGCTCGACCGGAAAGGCCGCGCGGCGAAGGCCGACGCTATTGAGGCCGTAGGGTTGGCACGGATTACCCTCTACGAGGAAGAACGGCGGCACGTCTTTCGTTAGTTTGCTCATTCCGCCGACCATCGCATGGCGGCCGACGCGGGTAAACTGATGAATGCCGGTCTGACCGCCAATCGTCACGTAATCGCCGACGTTGACGTGGCCCGCCAGCTGCGCGAGGTTGCTCATCGTGACGCCATTGCCGAGAATGCAGTTGTGGGCGATGTGAACGTAGGCCAGCAGCAGGCAGTCGTCACCGACGGCCGTGAGTTCGTCGCGGCCGGTCGCACGTTGGATGCTGACGTATTCGCGCAGGATCGTGCGGTTTCCAATGCGCGTGAAGGCTCGCTCTCCCGCGTACTTGCGATCTTGCGAGGCCGCACCGACGGTAGAAAAGGGGTAGAGCTGACAGTCGTCGCCGATTTGCGTCCAGCCGTTGACCACGACGTGCGACTGCAAGATCGAGCGCGCGCCGATCGATACGTGCTCTCCGACGATGCAGTACGGCCCGATCTCCGAGTTTTTCCCGATCTCCGCGCTGGGGTGAACGATTGCCGTGGGATGAAGCATCAGCGCCCCGAAACTATATGTGGAGCACGGTGGAGTCCGCGCCGAACATACGCGGGTTCGAAACGATCGAGAACATGATCTCAGCGGAGCAGGCGAACTGGCCGTCGACGGTCGCCTCGCCGCTCACCCAGCCGATGTTGCGCTTATGGCGCAGCATCTTACTTCCATGTCCAGCCGATCGCCCGGAACGACGGGACGGCGGAACTTCGCTTTGTCGATCCCGGCCAAATAGGGCGTCTTGCGCGAGAACTCGCCGGGCTCCAAGATCATCGCGCCGCCCAGCTGCGCCAGCGCCTCGATCATGTAGACGCCCGGCAGAACGGGGTTCCCGGGAAAATGGCCGGCAAAGATCTGCTCGTTGTAGGTGATGTTTTTATAACCACGCGCCCGTACCATGTGCTCGAACTCGAGAATGCGGTCGACGAGCAGCATCGGGTAGCGATGCGGCAATATTTCAAAGATCTGGCGGATGTCGAGTTCGGTCAAGGCTGCTCTCCTATGCAGAAGGCACGCGCATTCGCGAGCGCAATGCGGTCGTTAGCGAAGAATGGAGTTGATGCCCGCTCTTGATGGCGATCAGCTCGCAGTGCGGCCACGCTCCGAGTAACGCGAGGTCGCCGATTAAATCGAGCACTTTGTGCCGCACGGCCTCGTTGGGCCAGCGCAGGGGCTGCATCGGACCGTCGGCGGTAAAGATCAGTGCATTCTCTAAGCTCCCGCCCTGGCCCAAACCGCTTGCGAGCAACGCCTCGCACCTCATGCAAGAACGCAAACGTGCGCGCGCCGGCGATCTCCTCCACGTACTGCTTAGGATCGATTTCGCCGGAAAAGTATTGCGTTCCGACGGGTTGCGGGAAATCGGCAAGGAAGCGCACGCGAAAGCTCGCGGCGGGAAAGGCTGCGACCAGTTTGTCGCCGTCGCGGACGATCACGGGTTCTTCGAGCTCGAGGATCCTTCGCGGCGCGAACTGCTCTTGCAAGCCGCACTGCTCGATCGCGGCAGCAAACTCGGATGCGCTTCCGTCGCGCACGGGAATCTCGGGGCCTTCAACCACGATATCGGCGTTGGCAACGCCCATGGCAAAGAGCGCGGAGAGCAGGTGTTCCGTCGTCGAAACGCTGGCGCCTTCGCGACCGAGAACGGTCGCCCGTGTGGTATCGACGACGTATTCTGCCGTCGCCGGAACGCGAATGCTCCCAAGCAGAAAGGTGAAGCCGGCGTCGGCCGCCGCAGGGCGTACCTCGACGCTACAATGCGCTCCGGTATGGAGCCCGACGCCCCCAAAACGAAGGCTTCGGCGCAACGTCGTTTGCATCATCGGGCGTTACTTAGGGCGCGAAGACAAGCGCTCCAAAGCCTCGACACGATCGAACAACTTTGGCAGCTTACGAATCATGACCTGTCGGCGAAGCTCGTCGCGGTGGTGCTGGGCTGGGTTGCCCGAAATCGTGGCGCCGTCTTCCACATTACCCCAAATACCGGATTCCGCCGGCGATCGTCACGTCCGAGCCGACCGTTATGTGTCCATTGAAACCGGCCTGGCCGCCAACGCGCACGTAGTCTCCGATCACCGTCGAGCCCGCCAGTCCCGTCTGCGAGGCGATCACGCAGTGCTTTCCGATGCGGCAGTTGTGCCCGATCTGGACCAGGTTGTCGATCTTCGTGCCGGCGCCGACGACGGTGCTTCCCGTCTGGGCGCGGTCGATGCACGAGTTCGCGCCGATTTCGACGTCGTCTTCGAGCACGACGTTTCCAACCTGCGGAATTCGTTGCGCCCGTCCGTCTACGAAGGCCCAACCGAACCCGTCGCTGCCGATCACGCAGCCCGGATGCAAGACGACACGGTCGCCGACGACGCAGCCGTCGACAGCGACGTACGCGCCGGCGCCGACGACGGTTCCGGCTCCGATCGAGGCGCCGCTGCCGATGTAGGCGTGGGCCTCAACGTACACGTCGCCGGCGAGGCGCGCATCCGGCTGCGATCACCGCGCTGGGATGGCGGAAGGGGCCGCGCGGTCTTGCGGGCCGCAACGCTTCAAGCAGCTGCGCGAGAGCCGCGCGCGCGTTTCCGACGACCAATAAGCGGCTTGGCCGCCGGCCGAGCACCCAGCGATTCATCGACGAGCACCGCTGCGGCCTTGCTCGAACACGCTGTCACGAAATACGATTCGCTCGTCGCAAACGTCAAGGCGTCGTCGCCTGCCTCTTCGACGCTCGCGATCCGAGCAATTGAGACGCTGCCGTCGCCAACCACGCGTCCGCCCACGCGATTGGCCAGCTCGTTCAGCGTGCCCGGCACTTAGGCATGCCCGGCGTCGGAGTGGCCTTTTCCGTGATGTTGAGCGCCTTTTCCACGTCGCTGGTGATGTCCACGCCTCCGTAGCCGATGCCCTCCCGCGTCAGCACCAGTTTTAGCTGGTTCTGCGAGGCGATCTTGCCCGCGGCATCGCGAATCTGAGCGGAGAGTTGATCGGTGACCTTCGCATATTTGCGCTCGAGCGCGGCGGCATCACCTACCCTGCGCGCCGCGCTCTCCCGGCGCGACGAAATCGAGCGTTCTTCGGTCATGAGCTGGGTTTGATAGCCCTGGTACTCCGGCCAGTTGCTGACGATCCGCTGGACGTCGACGAGGCCGATCGACCCGTGCGCCGCACAGCCTGCAAGCGTTGCGGCTATACAAATCAGGATGGCGTATTTGTAGTTATTTCTCACTCGTGTTGGCTTTCGATGTCGCTGATGACTTGGTTTGTCATATCGTAACCGCCCGCTGCGGCCCAAATGTTGATAAAGACGATGCTCAGACCGCGGTCCTTCGCGATCCGCGTAGCGTCGCGTTCGACCTGCCCCACGATCTGTTGGTAGAGATCGTCGCGCCGCTTCTGCAGCGAATCGAGCTCTTTGGCCGCCGCGCCGGTGGCTCCCACGTCAGCTCCGTGCAAAGCGGCGAACTGCCGGTCCAGATCGCTCTTGGTCGCGTTGTACTCGGCAATAGTCTTACCCGAGTCGGCGGCAAACGCACTGGCGTACTGCCGTTGAATCTGCGCAATCTGTCCTTGAACTTTAGGCGAGAGCTGGGTGGACGGCGCGACCGGCGCGAGGCGCTGTAACTGCGACCCGACGGCATTGCGATGCTCCTCGAGCTTTGCTCTCGTCTGCGCCGAGATCGAGCCCACTTGCGATCGTATCGCGTCGCCCGTCTCGCGATCCAGTTGCGCCCGGTAGGCCTTCAACGTCGCTGCATCGGCGCTGCGCTGGGCGCCGACCTGCGCGCTTTCCTTAGCGTTGATGCTCGCGAGGTCGGAATCGGCCTTTTGGCGCGCAGCCGGGTCCATCGCGAGATTCGAGAGGCGCATCTTTATGGCTAAACGAGCCCCAGCGTCTTGCTGCGTCAACCGCAGCGTTAAGTCGGTTTCGTTCTGCTGCAGTTGCTCGGCCTTAGCGCGGAATTTTTGAGCCGCCTGCGCCTGCAGCTGATTGGCGATGGAGTTGGTCGCCGCGTTGTCTTGGGAAACGACGCTTTGCTGGTATGCCTGTAAGTCGGCATTGGCGGCTGCCGCGGCCTGCTGCTGCGAAGCCGCGGATGCACCGCTCATCTGTGCGGCCGCAAGCCCGCCGGCGCCCGGGATGCCGGCGGCCGTCAGCGCGGCGGCGACTGCCTGTTGCTCGCGCGCCGTATACGTGCGTTGCTTTTCGGCCAAGATCTTGTTTGCACGATCTTGCGCGGCGCGCAGTTCTCGATTGAGCTCCTGGGTCTGTGCGGCGATCTGCCGCGCTCCAAGCGGAACCGAAGGCGCCGACGACTTGAGCGTTATTGCGGCGATCGCATCGTCGAGCTGCGAGAGTTGGGGATAGAGCGGGTCCCGCTTAACCACCTCGTCGATACGAACGTAGCCGGCTCCGCGGACGGCGGCGGAATGCACGTTGACGCCGCACGCCGGGAGCGCAGCGGCAGCCAGAGACAGTCCGATTGCCATCCTTAGGAAAGCTCCGGCACTATTTGGCGAGCTCGTTCTGGACATCTGTAGTGATGTCCGTGCCTCCGTAGACGATATCCGCGCGATCGACGACCAACAGCAAACTCTTTTTGCGGGCGACGTCCGCCGTCGCGGACCTCGTCTGGTCTACCAGCGGCTTGAGCAGTTGGTCCTGTTTGTCGGAGATCAGCTTGTTGTACTCCGTCAAAATCTGTTGCTTCTCGGGCGCACTCTTCACTTGCGCCAATCTCGCCGCATAGATCTGCCGCTGCGTGGTTTCGTACTGGCTCATCTCCGAGTTGGCAGTTTGGACCTTCGGAACTCCGTCGAGCGCGTTCTGATCGACGAACCCGATTTCGGACGGCGGCGGTGTAGCGGCCGGCGGCGAGATTGCCTGCGGCCCCGAGAAAACCGCTTCAACGTCTTTGGTGATATCCTGGCCGCCATAGATGACGATCCGCTTGTCCACAACGACGGATAGATTGCGGGTGGCGCTCACGGCCGCGATCGCCAGCTGCTCCCGCTGAAGGAGCGGCCCCGCCATCTCGCGCTGCTTATCGGTGAGCTGCGTTTGAAACTGCATCGTCACTCGCTGTTTATCCGCGTCGGTCGCAGCCCGCTTGATTTGGGCGTTGTACTGCGTGTTGAGCTGCGCCTTATAGGCGGCAAGCTGCCGGTCCGCGTTCACGAAGACCGGCAGATTGGCAATATCCGCCGGATCGACGAATCCGACGTCGCTGATATCGGCCGCGATTGCGCCGGGCGCCAGAGACGTTGCCAGTACAGCCGCGGTCGCAAAAAGTATCGCCGATCGAATCTTCATTTTAATCATCTCGAGTTTCGCATTTAGAAGCTTTGACCAATTCCAAAGCTCGTGTGCGTTCCATTATGTCCTTTGGCAAAATCGATGCGGACGGTTCGCAGCCCCAGCTGCGGCACGTCGAATCGTATTCCGACGCCGGCGTCGCCGTAGAGCGCCCAATCGGCCGGATACCCCGTGATTCGATTGGTGTACGGATCGAGCAGCGGATAGGCTCCTCGAATTCGATAATCGAGCTCGTCGACGAAGACTGCCAGCGTTATCCGGCGGTCGAGCGCCACCGGCTGGCGGAGTTCGATCTGTCCCAAGTACGCATTGGTCGCGTAAAAGACCTGGTTATACCCGCGCATCTGTTGGTCGGAGAACGTGAAGAGCGAGCTGGGCGGAATTACGCCGGTCGAGAAATAGCCGACGCCGTGGAAGCCGATCGTGGCGTCCCGGAGCACCGGGAAAAACCTCGCCAGATCCACCGTGCTCTGCGTGAACGAGAAGTTCGAGCCGATCGCCGGCGCCGAAAACGTCGTGCTGAGCACGGCCTTGAGCCCCTCACGCGGATTGAACGGGTCGTCGAGGGTAATCGACTGCAGGCTCAGGCCGCTGGTTACCAAGTTGTAGGGAGCACCGGTGTTGACGTTAGCGATCGACGAAGCTGCGATGCCGAAAGAGCCGCCGAAGTTGGATTGCTGCGAGCTGATCGGGCTTGGCGTCGGTCCGATAAAGATGTTGGGTTGATTACCTTGGAAGTAGTATGGCGATGGCACCGTCGTATCGTATTTGATCTTCTCGCCCGTTACCGAGAACGACAAGATCGTATAGTCGCTCAGGCGGCGCCCAATGTTCCCGGTGGCTCCGTTCGCGCTGGAGGTGCTGGTCGCCACGATGTTCGAGAGCTGCTGCGACGTCGAGCTGGGGTAGAGGGTGACGGGAATCGGTACGTTGTTGCCGCTCGCCACCGAGCTTCCACTGCCCGTGATGCTGTATACCGGATAGTAATACGTCGAATGGTTCGTAAAGATCGAGCCGCCGGCCGTATACTTTTCCGCCTGGGGCGTATCGCCGAGATACGGAACCGATCCGCTAATCTGTGCGACTCCCGTACGCGCGCCTTCCTCGAACTGAATCCCGGCAGAGTTCCCAGTGCCGTGCAAGTTGTTATCCGTGAGACCGAGCGTCGCATAGAGACCCAGGCCCGTCAAGCCGCCCGAATACCCAAACCCGACCGAAGCCGACGCGGTGCGCTGTTCGGTGACGTGCCAGACGACCGTGACGTCTTGCGGCTTCTTTGGATCGGGGCCCGGTCTGACGTCGGGCTCGACCTTCGAAAAGAAGTTGAGCGCGTTGAGGCGCTGGTAGTCGCGTTTGATCGCATCGGTGTTGAGCACCATGCCGGGACGCTCGCGCAACTCCCGGCGGATCACTTGGTCTTTGGTACGGGTGTTGCCGGTGATCTCGACGACGGCGATCCGGGCGACGTAGATGTTGTACTTTACGTCGGCCGTTCCCGCGGTTAGATTGATCGACGAGGGAACGATGCCGCCTTCAAAGTTGCCCAGCTCGAAGTGGAAATGGTCTTCGTATAGCTTTTGAAGCGCCTTATAGTCCGCATCGCGCACCGCATCGGAGTATACGCTGCCGACCTTCAAGGTGAGCGACGGAAGAATATACGGCGGCGGAAGCAGCGGATCGCCGCCGATCTCGATCGCCTTTACGATCAGCCCTTCCTGGATCGTGAGCGTGAGCACTCCGCTCTTCGGATCGAGGTTGATATCCTTGACGTGGGTGGGAACCTGTCCGCCGTATCCGATGCGCTCGTAATAGTTGTTGATCTTAAGGACGTCCTGGCGGAAGGTGTTGGTGTTGAATACTTGGCCGACCGAAAGGTCCATCAACGCCAGCAGCGTGTCGCCGGGGACCTTCTGGTTGCCCGTAAAAACGATTCGGGAGATCACCGGATTTTCCACGACACGGTACGTAATGGCGATGCCGTTCGGCCTTTCGCGAACCAGCGGCGGCGCGATATCGGCGAAGTAACCCAGCGCGTTGATCCGAGCCAGGTCATCCTGAACCACCTTCGGGTTGTACGGCTGCCCGGGGCGCGCGGCAACGACCGACATAATCGTCTGCGTTGGAACGCGCAGATTTCCCGTGACGTCGACCGACACGATCTTCGGGGTCGGCGTGGACAACGCGGGAGCAAGATTCAACCGAGCGACCGCGATCAACAGGAGGATGCCGAGCAGGACCTTGCCTGCGCTCAAGCGCCGCCCCGGATCAAAGGTCATGTGAAAAAGTCGTTTCAATATGCTTTCAGACTTGACGGCGGTCCATAAAATGCCGCCGCGAGCAAGCGAAGTGCGCGCGGCTCGGCTCGCCCTGTTCCGCCCGGCTTCGCCGGTGTCCTTGCTCGCGGCTGCGCCCTTAACGCTCGTTTTAATCAAAATGCCATTACCAGAAATAGTGCTGCACGGTAAGGCTGAAGCCGGTGTTTCCTATCAAAGGCTGGCCGGCTATATAACCTCCGTTGTAGCCGAAAGGACCGCCGGGCAACTGCAAGAGCTTCGTGGGGCCGCTCTGGTAGAAGAAGTTCAGCGATGCCGAGGTCGCCGGGCCCGGCTGCACGACCAATCCGAACGACTGAATCTGAGGAATACCGAACGTGACCGCGTAGACGGCGCTGACCGCTTTGCCGAGCAGCCGCGTGGCGGTAAGTCCGACGTTGCCATAATATCCGAGCGTTAGGTTAACGCTCGAGAGTCCCAGGCCTTGTCCGAGCGTACTCTCGAACGGAGCCAGCAGGCCTGAGGTAAACTGCGCGTTGAGAATGTTGAAGGCTTCCTGCCCTACCGTAATGTTGCTGCCTCTTTGGGACAACGCTACGTTTGGAATCGGCGAGAGCGTTCCGAGCGGCGTTATGCCGCCGGGTTGTTGCCGTGCGAGCATCGACTGACGGCTGAACGAGATGCCGTTGAAGAAGCCGCCGAAAGGCGCGATCAGGCCCAAAATTTCGTCGCGGCTGTATCCGGCGGGGTTCGACTCCAAGCCAATTTTCAGCCCCGCGATCGGCCCATCCACGGTAATCGTCACGTCGGCGTTGCCGTAAGGGTTTCGAGCCCGGTCGGGGTCGGGGTTGACGACGCTCGTCGTGGCAACGGCGTGAAGCGTCGGCAAGACCCCGTCAGTAGCATTAAAGCGAACGTTTGCTTGCTGTACGCGGAACGCGCGATCGAAGTAGGTGAGCGTTCCCCCGGTCGACTTGAATGCCCCCGCCAGCGTCGGCGCCGCGAGCGTCCCGCCCAGTTGGACCGAGCCCGTCGGCCCCGATGTCCAGGCCTGCGCCATACCCGTTGCCGCGTACTCGGACGTTCTTTCCTACCGTAGCCGCAACGTCGAAGGCCAGGGGGAACTGCGTGGCCCAGCCCACGGAGCCCGACCCCGTCGCGGCCTTGATGAAGGACGCAAAGGGTAGCGTCGCGTCGCTCAGGGTGGCGTTCCCCGATAGAAGCGCGGTCGCGCCGGGACGTTTGAGCAGCGCGAGCTTCGCATCGATCGTTCCGCTCCCATAGGCCGGCAGGTCGAGCTGCGCCCGGCGAGCCGTCCCGTGAATCGAGAGCGACAGGCCGCCTCGGGAGAGCCCGCTGGGAAACTCCACGTTCCCCGAGCCGCTAATAGTGCCGCTTCCAGCCTTGGCCGAGGCTCGGTCGATCGAGGCTGAAGCGTGATTGAAGGACAGGTCCGCGACGATTTGGGTCAACGGGGTCCGCTCGAGATCGCTTACGTACGAGCCGTGCGATAGCGAGACGCGTCCCACGACGATCGGCTGGCGGACCGTTCCCGAAAGCCCGATGTGGCCGTCGACAAGCCCTTGAAGTTTCGTCTTGCTCCCGAACGCTTGGTCAAAGATCGAGGGGTCCAGACCCACCACATCGAGGTCGAAGCTCAGGGGCGAATCGGGGGCTGCGATACGAAGCGGCGCCGTTGAGAGGGGCAGCGAGCCTGCGAGCGTCGCCTCGCCGCGTGGAAAAGTCACGCCGGCATCCGAGAGCACCAACTCGTGTCCCCGCAAGCGGACTTCTCCGAAGAGCGACGAGATCGGGATGCCGTACGCCAGCACGCTGGTTGCATCGAAGCCCGCCAGCAGCGTGGGAGCCCGGTACGTTCCCCCAACCGACAACGTCGTTTCGAACGATCCGGTAATTGGCACGCGGCGCCGCGACGCATCGTAGATCAGCGCAGCGAGATCGCTCGTCTCCGCATGTACCTGCAAGTCGAGTGGTTGCGCCGCGGCAAGTCCCAGCGAGCCGATCGCCGTGGCCGAGAGTTCGGGCGTCGTCATCTCGGCACGATCGATGACGATTCGACTGCGGACCGCATGCAGCGCGAGATCGGCGCTATCGAGCGTAAGGGGGCCCAGCGTGCCGGCAGTAACGCGAGCGTTGCCTCGCACGTCGATCTGCGGAAAGCTGCCCCGCACGGTCGCCTGCCCCGAGGCTCGCCCGGTAATCGGCAGCGCCTGCATTCCAAGTGCGGGCAGCCAAAGCGAAAGATCCAGGTTGTCGACATCGGCGCCCAGATCGAAGCGCGAGCGTTCCAGTGTGGAAAGCCAAGGCCCGGGGGACGCCAGACCGATCGAACCGCGCGCGTGAAGCTCGCCTTCGCCTCCGCCGACGGCCAGAGCTCCCACGACAACGTTGCGCGCGCTCGACCAGACGGCTCGCGTGTCGCCGATCGGCAAATTCCGGTATCGAAAGCCTCGGATGTCGATGTTGCCGCTCGACGTAATACGGGTGTTGCGAGAAGCGCTCGCAATGCGAACGCCGCCCCTTCCAGCCAGCGTATCGCCCGTATCGAAGAAGTTATTGAAGTCGGCAAGATCGGCCCTCGGTGCGCTGACGTGCGCGGCGACGTCGCGCGGCCGGACCACGGCATCGAAACGCACGGCCGTCGAACCGACCAGCACCGATCCTTGCCGCATGCTGACGCCGCCGCGATCGGCGTCGATCGCGGCACGGCCGTCGATAAATGGAAGACCGTTGACATCACCGGCGGGAACCCCGATCGTCCCACCGATCGTCGGCGAAACGCTGCGCCCACCGACGAGCAACTGCGCGTTAAAGGAACCGTCGGTCATGTAGTTCGGAAGACCGAAAGCGCGCAAGGTATGCGCGACCTGAGCGGCCGGCACGTTTGCGCGTATGGCGTAACTCGGGGAGCCCGACGAAAGCGCGCCAATGGTGCCGTCGGCTCGAGCGTACGCACCGCCGATCTGTCCGACCATTCGGCTGAGCGCAACGGCATCGCCGGAGAGGTTGACGTCGGCCTCGCCGGCGATCGGAAACTGCGCGATACGCGCGTTATTGACGGTAACGCCGCCCGCAAACGCGGGCAGCCTTGCTCCGGCCCTCAGCTCGCCGCTGGCATAAATCGTCCCGCCTTCGAGCGGTAATCCGATACCGCGGAGTTGCGAGCTGGCCAGGTTCTCGGCGACGAGCGCGAGCCCGTTCGAGCTCGAAGCCCCCGCGCGCGGCGACAACGAAAGCGTGCCGGCCGCAACGACGTCACCGCCCGCCGCCGTCGCATGTGCCGAGTAAATGCGCAAGCGGTCACCTTCCACTGCCAGCGTCACACTCGCATGGTCGACCGGAACCCCGCGCAGCGTCGCTCCGGGCATCGACAGATTCGAGCCGACGACTACGATGCGTTTGGGTTCGACTGCAATCCCAACGGTGCCGCCCAATCTTCCACGCCCAGTAATGGCGCTGCCGAGAAAAGGTGCGAGACCCTCGAAGCTTCCTCGATAATCTCCGTAGGCGACGAATCGTTGGGTCGAAAAGTCACCGCGCCCGCGAAAGCTTCCCCAAGGACCGGAAGCGCGCAGCCGATTGATCGGTGCGTCTTGCATCGTCCCCGCCAACACGGCCTCCAGGCTCGTGAAGTGCACGCCCGAAATGGTGGTATCTGCGCCGCTCACCGTGCCGCCCAGCAGGATGTGGTTGCCCGAACCGCCGCCCGCGATCGCGGCGCGAACCGTTCCCCCGTCGATCTTCGGCATTTGCGGTAAGTTCAAATTGGGAAACGCGGGATACGCCGGCGCTCGCATGCGCAAATTGTCCGAGACCAACCAAAAAGCGCTCGTGCTGTGCGGCCGGTCCAGGAGATACGATCCGTCGAGATCGCCTCGAGGCGTATGGAGCCAAAACGGATCGACGAGCGCCGTCCCATTCTCATCCATGCGGAGTAGCGCCGCAACACGATCGATGCCTCGCTCCGAGGCGACGCTTCCGATAACGTGAAACAGCAAATCGTCGCCCGTCGCGCCCGCATCGATCACGATCGGTTCGTCTCCCAACATCTCGTCGAGATAGGGCAGCCGATTGGCCGGTCCGGCGACGTGCACCGCGAACTCCGAGCGCAGGTGCGCGCCGGTTCGCAGCGTACCGCGCACGGCGATCGCAATGCCGCCGTACGACGCGCGCAGCGGAACGAGCGCGACGACGTTTGCGTGATAGACGACGCCCGCAGTAATTCGGTCGAATGGCAGATTCCGGTAGAGCGCGCGGGCTCCATTCGCGCGCGCGATGATTACCGGGTCGCCGATCGGTCCCCCCACCAGCACTCCAAGCGTCACCTTTCCCGAAATCGGTTGGTCGCGCGTGAAGCCGAAGGCCGCTCGGAGGTCGGCGAGGTCGCCGGCACCCGAGACCCCCAGACGCAGCTGCGGGCCGCCGGTCACCGCGCCGTTTAAGTCGTAGACGCCGCCTTGGATGTGCAGCGGAATGCCGGCGAGCGTGGCGCGCGCCTCGCTGATGAAGAAATCGTTGTCGACGACGTGAAGCGTTCCACCGATATTCTCGATCGGCAGCGAGAGCACGCTGAGCCCGAGGCGCCCGCCGTCGATATCGAGACTGAGGCTAACGTGATATGCGGGTGCGACGTTGGGTTGGACGTCGAGCGCGTAGAGAACTGCGTCGAAGTTGCGCGCTCCTCCGTGGAGAATGCGCACGTCGGGAGTTTGCGCGAAGTAGTTGGCCAGCGCGCGGACGGGGAAGCGCGGCGCCTTGGCATGATGCATCGCGAAACCCGCGATTGCATCGACCTTGCCGACAACGGTAAACGGCTCTTCGCGCCGCTCTTCAAACGCCCCGTCGACGCGATACTGCGTGATCGCCGACGTGTCGACGCTTCCGTCGACACCGATGCGATCGATGTGCACGTCGCGAGCACTCGCGTCATAAGCCGACGGTTCGCGCAGCTCGATTCGGCCGTCGCGAACTTTGAGCCGAAACGCAATCGGCACGGCGTCGATTCGCTGAGGGGCCGGCTCGGACGGCGCGCCGGCACCGGGCAACGGGATGTTGAAGGCGCCGCCGCGCGAACGGGAGATCGTCAGCTTGAAGCCGCTGATGTCGACGCTCGTCAGGCCGAAGCGGTGGCGGCTGCCCGGAAGAAGATCGCGCAACGAGTAGCCGATCGTGATGCGGTCGGCCTGCAGGAGCGGCTCCGAGCCACGTTCGATGCGAAGCTCGCGGAGCGTGGCGCGCCCGGTGCCGACGTGAAGCTGGGCGATGCGAACGTCGTATCCCGCGAGCGTGGCAGCCGCCTGGATGGCAAAACGCAGCAACTCGTGGCGCGAAGCCGCCACGAGCCCGACAACGACGGCGGCGGCCAGCAGGCCGATTGCAAAGCGCTTGCGCACGTGAGTCCTCGTGCTTCTATACCCTTTGTACTATGGAGGACCCCGCTGCCTCACAAGCCTTTAACTAAAAAGGAGGCGCTCGGCCTCCCTAGAGATCGAGGTTTTTGACGCTTTTTGCGTACTCGAAAATATATTGTTTGCGTGGCTCGACCTTGTCGCCCATGAGGTCGGTGAAGATCTGCTCGGCCTCGACGGCGTCTTCGACGGTAATCTGCTTGAGGCGGCGATTGCCGACTTCCATCGTAGTCAGGGCGAGCTGCTCGGCGTCCATTTCCCCAAGCCCTTTGTACTGTTGAATGGTGTAATCTTTACCGTCTTCGCCCACTACCGCCTTGAGCTCGGACTCGGTGAACGCCCACCACTGTTTTTTGCCTTTGCGAATGCCGTAGAGCGGCGGCTGCGCGATGAAGACGTGCCCCTCTTCCACCAGCGGCTTCATCTGACGATAGAAAAACGTTAAGAGCAGCGTGCGGATGTGAGACCCGTCCACGTCGGCATCGGTCATGATGATGATCTTGTGGTACCGCAGCTTTTCCACGTTGAACTCGTCCCCGAAGCCGGTGCCCAAGGCCGTGATCATGGTGCGAATTTCCTCATTGGCCAGCACTTTGTCCAGGCGCGCCTTTTCGACGTTAATGATTTTTCCCCGCAGGGGAAGAATGGCCTGATTGTTCGGATCCCGGCCACCCTTCGCGGTCCCACCCGCCGAGTCGCCCTCGACTAGGAAGAGTTCGCATTCGGCGGCGTTTCCGTTCTTACAGTCGACGAGCTTACCGGGCAGACCGGAGCCTTCCAGGGCGTTCTTGCGCCGGGAGAGGTCGCGGGCTTTCTTCGCTGCGTCGCGCGCGCGCTGGGCCTGCATGCACTTGTCGACGATCGCACGCGCGTACTTCGGATTCTCCTCGAGAAAGAAGTCGAGCCGCTCGGAGACGAGCCCCGCAACGATGCTGCGCACTCTCGCGTTGCCGAGCTTCGTCTTGGTCTGGCCTTCGAACTGGGGGTCCTGGAGCTTTACGGAGACGACCGCCGTCAGGCCCTCCACGATGTCGTCGGTCGAAAGCGAGTTGTCCGCCTCTTTGAGCATGCCGCGTTTGCGGGCATAGCCGTTCACCGCATTGGTAACGGCCTGGCGAAAGCCTTGGAGGTGCATCCCGCCCTCGATCGTCGCGATGTTATTGGCGTACGAGAAGATCTGGTCGGCGTAGGCATCCGTATACTGCATCGCAACTTCGACGTCCACCCCGTCACGCTCGGCGTGGGTGGAAATAATCGGGTGAAGCGGATCCTTTTTCGCGTTGAGCCATTCGACGAACGAGACGATCCCGCCGTCGAACTCATAGGTGCGCTCGCGCACCGGCTCGGAAGACCGCACCGGCCGCTCGTCGCGCAGCGTGATCGCGAGCCCCGATTCAGGAAGGCCAGTTCGCGCAAGCGCTTCTGCAAAATGTCCCAGTGAAATTCGGAGACCTCGAAGATTTCCGGGTCCGGCTTGAACCATTGGCGCGTTCCCGCGCCGGTGGCTTTCCCGATCTTCTTGAGCTTCTGCACGGTGATTCCGCGCTCGAACTTCATTTGCCAGAGAAATCCGTCGCGCCTTACTTCGGTAACCATCCATTCCGACAAGCCATTGACGACGGAGATTCCGACGCCGTGCAGACCGCCCGATACTTTATAGCCGCCCTTACCGAACTTCGCGCCGGCATGGAGAATCGTCATAACGACTTCCACGGCAGGCAGCCGTTCCTCGGCGTGAAGGTCGATCGGGATGCCCCGTCCGTCATCTTCGACCGAGCACGAGCCGTCGGCAAGCAATACGACCTGCACGGTGTGCGCGTACCCCGCCATCGCCTCGTCGACGGCGTTATCGACCGCCTCGTAGACGAGTTGATGCAGCCCGCGTTCCGCGGTGTTGCCAATATACATGCCCGGGCGCTTACGCACCGCCTCCAGCCCACGAAGGACCTCGATTTGCTCACCAGTATAGTTTGTCGACATCAACCTTTTCGTTCGTTTTGTTTTCGCGCGCCGCTCGCCGTCGCTAACGGAGAGCCGGCGTACAGCAGTTCGTAAAGTTCGTCGCCTAAGACGTTGCGCACCGTGGCCGGCATGATCTCTTCCGGCGGGAGCTTGCTGTGCAGCAGCACGTACGAGCTAGCAACGAGCCTTTCGCGGCCCCCGCGCGAAAGGCGTCCGGCGACTCGCGCCCGCTCGAGCATCCCCCACCAGCGTCTAAGCAGCCGGCTGCGAATGCGTTCGTACTCCTTCTGGTTTAACCCATCTACGAGCTGGGCCGTTCCGCTAAAGCCAAGCCAAGGGGCCTCAAAAAGCAATCGCGCGGTCGCGAGGGCTCTTGCCTCGCTCGCGGCGGCATCGCAAGTTGCGCAGCTTGCCTTCTGGGAGGGATCGATCAGCGCCCCGCAGGTATCGCAGGCCTTCCATCCCGCCGAGCGCTTTGTCCGGGTAGCGGCTTCGACGTGCCGCGCAAACTGTGCCAGCGCCTCTTGAGGGCTGGCCGACGGAACCGGTTCGCCGGGCAGCCGCACGCAATGAGCGGAAGCGCCACCGGCGGCCCGTGCCGCGCTACGCTTCGGAAGCGCGCCCACGCGGAAACGCAGGCGCTCGATTCCGGCGCCGGGCAGCCGCGCCGCTACTGCACCGAGAACGCGATCCGCAAGGAAACTCAACTGGTGACTCCATGCGCTCGAACGCGTAACGATGACGAGCGTGCCGTCCGCTAGGCGAACGGGCGCGGAGTTGGCCGCGACCTCGCCGCCGACGAGATCGGTCCACCCGGCCTGCAGCAGCGTCAACGGATCTCGCAGCGCGACCTTCTCCGGCGGCGTCCACGCGACGATGGCTTGCGAGAGCTTCAGCATGCCGCCAGCGCCTCGACACTTCCGTGGCGGACGCACGCGACGTGGGCGCTCGACTGCAGTGGAGACGGCAGGTGCGTCGCGGTCACGAAAGACTGTTCGTAGTCGCCGATCTCGGCGAGGAAGGCCGTTGCGCGCGCTTCGTCAAGCTCCGAAAGCACGTCGTCCAAGAGCAGCAAGGGAGCCTCATTGGAGCGTTCTTTCATTACCGCGTACTCGGCGATCTTTAGTGCGAGCACGGCAGTGCGTTGCTGGCCTTGCGAACCGTACGCGGCCAGTGAAACATCGTCGAGCGAAAGGCCGACGTCATCGCGATGCGGCCCCGCTAAAGCGACCTTGCGCGCCCGCTCGGCGTCGCGCGTCGCTCGCAGCCTAGCTTCGAAGGCCGCTGCGACCGCATCGCGCGTCGCGGCATCGAAGGGTACGTTCGGCTCGTAGGTGAGCGCCAATCGCTCGTTGCCTCCGAAGCGCGCGTGCGCCCGGCGCGCCTCTTGCGCGAGCGCTCTGACCAGATGGTCGCGGGCCAGCACGATCTCGGTTCCGGCGTCGATCAACGTGCGCTCGTAGATATCGAGCAGCTCGGCGTCGCCGGCGATCGTCCCACGTAAAAGCGCGTTCTTTTGCTGCAGCGCTTTACGGTAGCGCGCCAGCTCGTAATAGTATCGCGGCTCGCTTTGCGAGAGCGCGACGTTGAGAAACGCGCGCCGAACCTCTGGAGTGCCGGCGGCCAACTGCAAGTCCGCGGGCACGAACGTGACGACGCGGATCTTTCCGAGATAGGCCGCATACCGCACGGCGCCGCCGTTGACCGTATAGCTCTTGCGGGTTCCGCGCCCACTCTTTTCGATCGCGCAGACCAGCTCCACTTGACCGGTGCGTAACGTCGCCTCACCCCGCACGACGGCTAACTCCACGCCGTTACGCACGGTATCTCCGTCGCGCGACGTACGAAAGGACTTGCCCGTGCCGAGCATCGCGATGCCTTCGAGCAGGTTGCTCTTGCCCTGCGCGTTGGCCCCGATATACACATTCAAGCCGGTGGCCGGCTGGAGATCGAGCTGTGGGTAGTTACGAAAGTTCGATAACGCTAGATGCCGCAGGAGCACATTATTGCCGCAGCGGCATGAGCACGTAGAGCTGTTGACCGCTCTCGAGCGGCTCGAGCGGACGGATCGCCGCGGGGGAGAGCGGGCCGAGGAACTCCATCACGACCTTGTCGCTCTTGATATGGTTGAGGATTTCGACTAGGTACCGTGCATTGAACGCGATTGCCAGATCCTCGCCGCTCTGCTCGACTTCGAGCTCTTCGTAAGCGTTACCGGAGATGTCGGAGCTTGCAGTGACTATCAGCGTCTGATTGGCGATCGAAAGCTTCACCATGCTGGCGCGATCCCCGGCGACCAACTCCGCCCGCCGCAGGCTACCGATGAACGACGCCGTGTTAGCCGTAACCGTTCGATCGAACTTCGCGGGGATGACCTGCTGGTAGTTGGGATATTGCCCGTCGACGAGGCGCACCGTGATCGAAATGTCACCGCTGGTCATCTGAAGCTGATTGCTTTGCGCGCCGAGTGCGCTCACCGAGATTCGCTCGCCCGTGCCGCAGTTACGTGCGACCTCCGCCAGCGCGCGAGAGGGCACGATAAACTTTTCGCTGCCGGACATTCCGTCGTCGAGCGTCGTGGCGAACTTCGCAAGCCGGTACCCATCGGTCGCAACCATGGTCAGGGCGTTACCCTCCACTTCCAGAAGAGTACCCATCAGCACCGCACCCCGAGCCTCTTCACTCGAAGCGGCGAAGATCGTAGCGTCGATACCGTCACGGAACCGCTTGCCGGCAATTGTAAAGTGCGACCCGCGAGCGGCAGCCGGCAGCGGCGGATATTCGTCGGCGGGCAGGGCGTGGAAGTCGTAGTTGCTGCGATCGCACTTCACGCTGGCCCGAGTCGGCGTGCCGGTTACCTCGAGCGTACCCGGAGCGAGATTCCCGAGATAGCTTGCAAACAGCTTCGCAGGAACGGTTACCGCGCCGCCCTCGGTCACCTCGGCCGGAAAGGCGTGTTCGAACGTCAGCTCGAGATCCGTCGCACGTACCGCTATTTTCTCGCCTTCGGCTTGCAGCAAGACGTTGGAAAGGATCGGGACCGTCGTGTGCGCGTTGACGACCTTGCTGGCGGCTCCGACGGCCGCGGCGATGTCTTTTGTGGTACAGGCGAATCTCATTGGTTCCACCGTTGGGCGAATGAGGGCGTTTTCCTAGTAGAATAATACAAGAGACGCAGCAGCAGTAGTGCGGTGTAATCTGGGGAGAACTTCGGTTTAATCTTACGTGGCCTGGGTTTTACGCGTGGGATAAGCTGTGGACCGGACGCGGCGAACCGTGCACTTTTCCACGGCACCTAAGCTACGGATGGGTTATCCCTGTGGGTAGCCCGAACCTGTGCACGGTTGTCCCCTGCGTCCCTAGGTCAGGGGTTCTGGCACATCGCGATCAGCTGGCGAATCTTGTTCCGGTAGGCTTCGTCCCGTTGCATCTGGTCCTTGATCTTGTCGCGCGCGTACATGACCGTAGTGTGGTCCTTCTTGCCAAAGTCGCGAGCGATCTGCGGCAAGGAGTAGTTGGTGAGCTCCGTCGCGATATACATGGCGATCTGGCGCGGCGCCGCGAGCCGTTGATCGCGCCGCCCGTTGTCCATCTCCTTGACGGTGAGCCCGTGCGCGCCGGAAACCGTTTCCTTAATCTTCGAAATCGTTATCCGGTGCAGCGGCACTTGCGCGACCGCGCTCTTAAGGACGTCGGCCGCAAGATCGGTCGTAATCGGCGCCTTGGTAAGCGACGCGTAAGCGATCACGCGAATCAACGCGCCTTCGAGCTCGCGGATGTTGGACGGAATGACCTTAGCGATAAACGACGTCACTTCGACGGGAACGGGAATGTTCTCGCTCTCCGCCTTTTTACGAAGGATCGCCTCGCGAGTTTCGAGATCGGGCGCTTGGATATCGGTGAGTAAACCCCACTCGAATCGCGAGCGCAAGCGCGCTTCGAGCGTCTGAATCTCTTTGGGCGGACGGTCCGACGAGATGATGAGCTGGCGACCCGATTCGTGCAGCGCGTTAAACGTGTGGAAGAACTCTTCTTGCGTCGTCTCTTTGCCGGCAAGGAACTGGATGTCGTCGATGAGCAGCACGTCGACCTGACGATAGCGATTGCGAAACTCGGGCGTCCGGTTGTTCTGCAGCGCGATGATGAACTCGTTGGTGAACTTCTCGCACGTGAGGTACACGACGTTTGAAGCTAGGTTATCTTGGATGACGCGATGCCCGATCGCGTGCATCAAATGAGTCTTCCCTAAGCCGACGCCACCGTAGAGAAAGAGCGGATTATACGCGTGAGCCGGCGCGCCGGCGACCGCCTGCGCGGCGGCGTGGGCAAACCGGTTGGAGTTTCCGACGACGAACTCTTCGAAAGTATAACGCGCATTAAGGTTGGCTGTACGGAACTCCTCAAGCGGATGCGATGCAAAGGGCACGGCCCCGCGGGTGTTTTCGGCCGGATCGGCGACGGAGAGCCGCAGCTCGATATCGGTGCCGAACAGTTCGCTCAGCATCCCGACCATCTGATGGCGTAGCTTGCTCCCTATCCAGTCTTGAGCGAACTTGCTGTGCACCGCGAGGTGCAGCTCGTTGCCGTGGAAAGAGATAAACCGAATCGGCTTGATCCACATCTCGAAGACGGGCTTCGAAAAGGTTCGTTCCAAGGTATCGAGTGCGGATTGCCAGAGCTCATTGGAGATGTCCGAATTGACCGCAAGCGCCATCATCTGCCCTCTTTACGTTGTTCTGCGCCACCCCCGTGAGGGCGCAAAGGGTTGGCTTAATCAAGCCGCGCTCCTCTGGGTTTTATGCACGATCTTATACACTTATCCACAGATCGCCAGGAATGGTTTTTCCGCGATTTTTCCAGAATATGAACCGGGTCGCCAAGTCGCACCGGATAGCGGAATAAGCGCGATGGCATATGGTTCGCAAGGCTGCCGGAGGACCGCGGGACAGGGGCTTCTCCACAGGCCTGTCCACAGGTGTGGAGAGGAAGGGTAGTGGTCCCTTTTGGAGGCCACCGGGCTTGAAGGGTATCATAGACCTGTATGGTCGTCAGCGGCCTTCGCTGGATGCTCTATCTCGCGGTTTCGGCTGCGATCCTAGCCGCCTGCCCGATCGTCGTCGTCCTCATTTTGGCTTGGAGTCACCCCCAGGCCCAGGGGTCATCCATCCAGATGGTCGTCCATCCGGTACCGAGCGCAGCGGGTGCGGCAGGGCGCTGATTTTAAAAAGGGACCACTGCCGAGAGGAAGGGTAGTGGTCGCCCTCCAGATCGGCGCCGAAGGCTAGGCAGGCGAGCAAGAGGAGGACCTCTGTGCTACCCTTAGCGCGTGACGGTGCTTCCCTACGCCATCACGGCGCTCTTACTCCTCGCAATAATCTTTCAGGGTTACCAACGCTACCGGCGGATTAAGAGCAGCCTTCCGCCACCTTCACCTGCCGATCGCGGGGTGCGGATCGGTTGGGCTGCCGAAGGGCGCGGAGAGTGGTGGAAACGGGCCGCAATCGTTCTGACGACCCTGGTCGCGGGTTTTCTTGTTTGGCAGAAGTTGGCAGTTGACCACCGTGGATTCACGTCGGCTTTGCCTGCCGTCCTCGCCGGTGTGCTTGGGCTGTCGGCCATTCTGCACTGGCTCCGAAGCGATAAATCCAAGACGGACTAACCGCCGACCCAAAAGGAACCCTACCGCTGCGCCAAGCCGCCTTGCTTTTTGGGCCGCCTTTGGTACAATGGCCCGGCTATGTTCGAGTTAGATCTTCAGCTTTTTGCCTCGAAAAAGGGCGCCGGCTCGACGCGGAACGGCCGCGATTCCAACTCCCAGCGGCTGGGCGTCAAGCGTTTCGGCGGCGAGCGCGTGATCGCCGGAAACATTTTAGTGCGCCAGCGCGGAACGCGGTTCTATCCGGGCACCAACGTCGGTCTGGGTCGCGATCACACGCTCTTTGCTCTGACTGACGGGATTGTCACCTTCAGCGTCAGCCGCGACCGTCAGCACGTCTCGGTGCTGCCGGCCGCATAACGCCGTCCGCCCGCCGTGCATCGGGGCCATTAGGCCCCTTTTCTTTTTCCGGCGAAGGTAGGCGCCGTGCAGTTTATCGACGAGGCCGAGATTGAAGTGGCCGCTGGCGACGGCGGCAACGGCATCGTCGCCTGGCGTCGCGAGAAATACGTTCCCAAAGGCGGCCCCGCCGGCGGTGACGGGGGTCACGGCGGCAGCGTCTACCTCGAAACCACGCCCGAGCTTTCGACCCTCGTCGAGTTCCGGTTCAGACGCAGTTTCTCAGCCGAATCGGGCAAGGCCGGCGGAACTTCGAACAAGTCCGGCCGAAGCGGACCCGATCTAACGATCGCCGTTCCGGTTGGAACGCTGGTCTACCGCCGGCTCGGCGACGCGCCGGAAGCCCTGCTCGCCGATTTGGCGCAGGCGGGCACTCGCCTCGCGGTAGCAAAAGGCGGTCGCGGCGGCTTGGGCAACCAGCACTTCGCCACGAGCGTTCGCCAAGCGCCGCGATTTGCCGAACACGGCGAACCAGGCGAACGCGCGCATTTGCGTCTCGAGCTGCGCCTGCTCGCCGATTGCGGAATCATCGGCGTTCCCAATGCCGGCAAGTCCACGCTGCTCTCCGTCGTCTCGTCGGCGCGCCCAAAGATTGCCGATTATCCTTTCACTACGCTCGAGCCGCAACTCGGCGTCGTCCGAATCTCCGACGAAGAGTCGTTCGTCTTAGTTGATGTCCCGGGTTTGGTCGAAGGCGCTCACCACGGGACGGGACTCGGCGATCTCTTCCTCAAGCACGTCGAGCGCACGCGCGTCTTGTTGCACTTGCTCGACGGTTCGAAGCCATTGCCGGAAATTCTCGCCGACAAAGAAATCATCGACGCGGAACTCCTCGCATGGAATCCACGCCTGCTCGACAAGCCGATGCTGGTCGTGCTCAATAAACTCGATTTGCCCACCGCGCGCGAGTCCTTGCCGGAGTTGCGCCTGCGTTTCCCGCAACTCCACGCAATCAGCGGCGCAACTCACGCGGGCGTGCGAGAACTTATGCTCGACGTATGGCGCGCGATCGAATCGGCACCGATGCCGGAGATCGTTGCGCAAGAGCCGGTTCGAATCGAGTTGCGCGATCCCGACGCGTTTTCGATCGAGCGCGGCGACGGCGGCGAGTTCGTCGTGAGCGGCGAGCGCATCGAACGGCTTGCGGCGATGACGGACTTGGATTCCGATGAGGGAATGGCCCGTTTCGAACGCGTGTTGGGAAAGATGGGCGTAGAGAAGCGTCTGGCCGAACTCGGCGCGCAGCCGGGGGATACCGTCCGAATCGGGGCGTACGAGTTCACATACTCATGAGAATCGGAATCTTTGGTGGAACGTTCGATCCCATTCACAACGCCCATCTTTTCGTCGCCGAATCGGCGCGCATATTGGAACGGCTGGATCGGGTGCTGTTCGTCCCTACGGGCAATAACCACTATCGCGACGAGCCTCGTGCCGATGCGGCGCACCGCTGCGCGATGATCTTGGGCGCGATCGCGAGCAACCCCGGGTTTGCGCTCGACGACGCCGATCTGCGAGCGAGCGCAACGGGCTATACCGCCGATCTCTTGCCGCAGCTGCATGCAAAATACCCTGAGGCCAAGCTGACGTTCGTCATCGGCGCGGACTCACTGGTAAATACGGCTTGGATGCGCTTCGACGAGGTGCTGCAGTCCTTAGAACGATTCGTCATCGCGCCACGCCCCGGCGTTCGAGCCGATGCGCTGGCGCGCGTGATCGCCGCGGTCCCCGCGCCGCTGCGCGAGCGGGTCAGCACCTTGAATCTTCCGGAGATTCCGGAGTCGGCGACGTTGATCCGGACGTTGATTTCCCAGGGCCGCAGCATCCGTTATCTCGTTCCGGAGCCGGTCTGGCACTACATCGTGGCCCATCGGTTGTATGGATTCGACGCCGGTGACTAGCCGCCGTAGGATGCTGGTCGCGCTGATCGTTGCATCGTTTTCGGCGTGCGCAACCGCACAAACTCCCGACGACGCCGCAGTCTGCGGGGCGTATTCCGCGCAGCGGTCCAGCGTCGAGGTCGTCGCGCAGGGCAGGGTCACGCGGATTTTTGGAGTCCAAGCCGGCCGCAGCAGCCCGCACGAAGGCTTTCTGTTTCGACTCGATTCCGGCTGCGCTCTCGTCGTGCGCGTCGAGGCGAACACCGATTTCACCGGCGCGATTCCGCTCTCGATCGGCCAAAGCGTTTTGGTTAAAGGCGAATACGAGTACTCATCGCTCGGCGGCGTTATCCATTGGACGCATCGCGACCCGCGCGGTCGCCATGAAAACGGATACGTCGACGTTGGCGGCACGATGTATTACTAACACTCGGTGAAAGGGAGAACGCCCCTCTCGCGGATCGTGCTCGCCAGCGAGTCCCCTCGCCGGCTGGAATTGCTGCGCTCGTTGGGTTTGATCGTCGAGGTGGCGGCAAGCGGCTACGCTGAGCTGCCGCTGCCGGGCGTTTCGCCGGCCGGCCTCGCCTCGCATCATGCAAGCGAGAAACTTCGCGCCGCGCTCCAGCTGCGGCGCCGGCCGCTCGACGCACCGGTTCTTGCTGCGGACACGGTGGTGGATCGCGACGGCATAGCGCTGGGCAAACCGTACGACCTGCCGGACGCGGCTCGAATGCTCGAATCGCTCTCGGGACGCGAGCACGTGGTCCATACGGCGTTTGCGCTGGCGGTGCCCGGCGTCGAGCAATGGGTGCAAGAGCGTTCTTCGACGCGCGTGCGGTTCTATCGGCTGGAAGCGTCCGAGATCGCCGACTACCTGGCAACCGGTGAGCCGCTGGATAAAGCCGGTGCCTATGGCATTCAAGGGCGCGCCGCGTCGTTGGTCGAGGCGATTGAGGGCGACTTCTACACGGTCATGGGTTTGCCGCTGGCCCGGGTAGTGCGAACGCTACGGAGGTTGGGATTTACGCTTCCAACCACGAAATAGCCGTCGCCATGAAAGCCTGCGGTCATCTTCACGTATAGAGACGAACGAAAACTCTTCGCGCTGATCGGCATCATCATCGTCGCAGGGTTGCTCGCGCTGCTTCAGATTGGTGCGCAGCGTGCCGGCGCCGCGAGCCCCATCTCGACGGTCGCGAGCGCGCTGTTCGGCGTGGCGGAGACCGCAATCTCGGCGACGATCGGCGGCGTTCGCAGTTTTGGTGCGGCGATTGTGGCGCTGCCTGCGCTCGAAAGCGACGTGGCACGGTTGCGCACCCGCAACGAGCGGCTGGTCGAAGCGAATGACCGGCTTTCGGAGCTCGCTGCAGCGTATGCGGCGCAAAGTGCGGTGCGCCCCGTGGTGGACCTCTACCACGGTATCGAGGCGCGCGTCATAGGGTTTCCGCCCGAAAACGAGTCTCGCGCGGTGACGATCGACAAGGGCTCGTTATCCGGCGTTCGAGCCGATGAGGGCGTCCTCGCGGCGGGCGGTGCCGTCGGCCACGTCGTTGCCGTGGCTCCTTTGTCGAGTACGGTCGTGCTCGTCACGGATTATACCAGCCGTATACCTGCCGTCGTGCGCCGCGGGCGCTGGTGGGGAATCGCGCGCGGAAATCTCACGAGCGTGGTTGACGACTATATCGAGCAGGATGCACCGTTGCACGTCGGCGACGTCGTCGTGACCGGCGAAGGCCGCTCGTTCCATTCGGGCGTCCCGATCGGCACCGTAACGCAAGTCGAGCGCGGCACCGCGACGCTCTATCAAACCGTCGTGCTGCGGACCTCCGTCGATCTCGGCGCCCTTGATCGCGTTGTCGTCGTTCCGAAGTAAACCCCACGTTGCGCCATTTGCCGGACCGCCGTGGTACGCGGCGGCGGCATGGCTTGCGTCGGCAATCGTCGCTCAGGCCACGCTCGTGCACGCTCTCGCCATTCGCAGCGTGGCTCCGAGCTTCGTCTTGGTGGTGGTCGTCTGGTACGCAATTCGCGTCGACGCGCGCCGCGCCGCCGTCTACGGCCTGATCGCCGGGCTCTGCGAAGACGCGCTGTCGGCCGGGACGGGAGCGGCCTGGATGATTTCGACCGGCATCAGCGCCGTCATCGCAAGCATGCTGTCGCGCGGGTTCTTTTCAGATTCCACTCCGCTGGTCGGTGGCGTCACGGTGCTCGCGACGCTGCTGCGCGCCCTGATTTTTTGGGCAGCCATGGGGCTGGGCGGATATCCCGCAGGGCTCGGAACGATGCATCTGCGTGAAGCGCTCTTCGAAGCTTTCCTCAACGGCGCGATCGTCATTGCGGCCATGCTCGTCGTTCGTCGTTTCGAAGCGCGGCGGTGATGCAACGGCGCGACCCACGAGCGGCGGCGTGGCGCCTTCCAGCGTGGCGGCTGGCGGCCTTCGTGGCGATCGTCGCGATCTCGCTGTTCGCACTGGTAGCTCGAATCGTCCAGATACAGATCGTCGACGGCGCAACCTATCGCGCGCGAGCGCTCGCGAACCGGATCCGCCTCATTCCAGTGGCGGCGCCGCGCGGAATCATAGCCGACCGCTACGGCAGAGTTCTGGCGCGCAGCCGTCCCTCGTTCGTCGTTGCGCTGATTCCATCAGAGGTCGACGACGTCGACGGCGAGCTGGCGTCGCTGGCTCGAATCGTCCATCTGAGTAAGGCCTCGCTCTGGGCGCGGCTGCTGCATCATCGCGGCCTTGACTATTCGAGCTTTGCGCAAGTCGCCGCCAACGAACCCTACGGGCCCGTCGTGCTGGCAACGGGTTTGCCGGTGCCGGCCGTAGCCCGGCTCTCGGAGGTGCTCGCCGACCTTCCCGGCGTCGACTTCGAGGTTCAGCCGATTCGCGACTATCCGCAAGGCGCTTTGGGTTCGCATCTCATCGGTTACGTCGGGGCGATTACCCAAGACGAGTTCGAACGCCTCAAATCTAAAGGCTACTCGCCCAACGACGTAATCGGCAAGGACGGCCTGGAGTTTTCCTACGACGACTATCTGCGCGGGACGCCCGGCGGCGAGCGCGTCGTCGTCGATGCGGCCGGTGCCGTGGTGTCGAACCTGCGGCTCGGATCGAAACCCGCATTGCCGGGCGACACGCTCGTCACCAACATCGATTGGAGACTGCAGCGCATCGTCGAAGCGGCGCTGTCGGACGGGCTGCGCGTTGCCGGTCGCGGACACAGGCTATCCGGCGCGGTCGTCGCCGAGGACCCCTGGACCGGCGGTATCTTAGCTCTTGCAAGCTATCCGAACTATAATCCCAACGACTTCGCCGGCGATCGCTGGAAGCGCGTGACCTTCGATTTGAGCGATTCGTCGCAGCCGCTTTTCGACCGCGCCATTGCCGCCGCGACGCCAACCGGTTCGACGTTCAAAATGGTTACCGGATCGGCGGCGTTGACCGAAGGCGTGGTAAAAGTCGATCAGGTCATCGACGACACCGGCGGCTGGGACTGCGGCGGCTACTACGCGCGCGACATTGCGGCCGGCGGCCTCGGAGACACGACCTTCGTTCCAGCGCTTGCGGCCTCGAGCGACGGTTACTTCTTTCGCTTAGCTTGGTGGTTGGGCAACACGCGCTTGCGCAAGTACGCGTTGGCGTTCGGACTCGACGCGAAGAGCGGCATCGATCTTCCCGGCGAGAACGAGGGGAACTGGCCGACAAATGCGTGGGAGATGCGGGCCTTCGGCGTTCCCATGGAACCGAGCGATGCGTGTTTCTTGGGCATCGGGCAAGGCGCGATGCAAGCGACGCCGCTGCAGATCGCCAACGTGGCCTCTGCCGTGATCAACGGCGGCACGCTCTACCGGCCGCAAGTCGTTCGCGAGGTGCGCGATCCGAGCGGCGGGCTCGTCGTTCGATTTGCTCCGCGCGTCATTCGCCAGGTTCCCGTCGCCGCGTCGGCGCTTGCCGCCGTACGTGAAGGGATGGCGAAGGTGACCGATCCGGGCGGCACCGCGTACGGTTTGGCGATCGACGGATTGCCGTATTCAGGTAAGACCGGAACGGTCGAGACCGCGGGTGGGAACGGCCCTAACACCACGTGGTTCGTCGCGTGGGCGCCGACGGTCCACCCGCGCCTGGCGTTGGCCGTTTTCGTCGACCGCAGCGGGGGCTACGGTGCTACAGTCGCCGCGCCGGTCGCGCGTCAGATCTTGGTTAAGTACTTCAACAAGAAGCCGTAAGCGGCGCTCATGCGAGCAGCTCCAGGCTCGCGGCTATACGATCGGTGCGCCGGCCAGGGTTCGCCGCGAAGAAGCGTTCGAGCGGCATCGTGCTTCCGGCGGTCGTCATCGCGTGAGCCGCGGCCAAAGCGACGGCTTCGCAGGGGTCGTCGAGCGCGCGTTCGAGCAAACGCAGCGAAGACGGATCGTCGAGCGTGGCGATTGCAAAGATAAAGTCGCAGCGTTCCGCATCGGAAAGGTTGGCGAACTCGGCGATCAACTCGTCGGCGTCGCTCTTGGGCCGGCGACGAACGCGTGCGTAGGCCAGCGCCGCAACCGCAGCGATCAGAACTGCGAGAACGAGTGTAGCGGCGAGTGCCAACGGCCTAAACTGTCGAGTGCAGCGAAGCGACCATTGCATCGAGTGCAGCATCGAGCTGCGGGTCGGAGCGATGTTGCAGCGCGTCGATGAACTCGTTGCCATCGGAATCCTCGAAGTCGTCCAAGACTTCGATCAAATGCGCGCGGTAATCCGCCCAAGCCGGCGTTTCGCCGGGCAAAAGCCGTGCGAGCGCAATCCATGGGAGCGCCGTTGCAAGTTGGGCTTGGACCATGCGTTCCGCGAGATCTCGCAGTTCCTTTGGATCGAACGTGCCTCGCAGAATAAGTGCGGCGGTCGGCGACTCCGCCGGCGCGCCGCGCGCGGCACCGGCTTCACGCACGAGGCGTTCGAGCGTGGCGTGCAGCGACGGTGTCTCGACGTCGCGCGCCGTGAGAACGTACAGCGGCAAGCGAAGTTTGATGAAGAGACGATCCAGCTCCTCGCGCAGCAGTTCCCGCGCGGGCTCGAGCGCACGGCAGTGGGCGTCACCAATGCCCTCCGGAAGAAAGGCGCGCACGGCAAATACATGCGTGATCAAGCCGCTAAAGCGAGCCTCACGCAAGAGGCGTAGCGTGCGGTTGAGACGTTCGGGCGTAAACGCCGCGACCGTTCCGGTCACGTCGGTCCGAATCGTCTCGAAAACCTCGATTTGCAGGTCTTCGACGTCGTCGTCGCGCCCGGCCGAGAGTTGCGCGCGCGGCTGAGCGCCGTTGACGTCGGCCACCGGCGTTGCGGGAGGGAGCTGAAGATATCGCTCCTCCGAAAGCGCGCGCTGGCGACTCGCGGGAGCCGGCCCGAGCATTCCATCGAGCCCGAAGGGCAGCCCTGGGATCGCGTTGGCAAAGATCGGGGTTGCACGGACGCGCAGTTCGGCGGAAACGATCTCATCGTCGCGTTCGCCGTCGTAGCGGATATGCGCGACGTGCGCGATCGAAGTGCCGGCGGGCGACGCATTGTGAACGACGCTGCACCAGCGAATCGCTGCTTCTACCCCGGGATCGACGTCGTTGAGAACGATCCCACGCGCACCGGCAAACGGCGGGAGCGCTCCCGAGTCGCGGATCGGGACGTCGTTGACCGTCGTAGAGTTTGGAACGTAGATCAGCGATTCCGGCGCGGCGATGGTAATCTGCGCGACGCGAGCGGTTCCATCGCCGCCGTTTCGAACGTGCAGGAACCATTCCACGGTTTCGCCGGGGTCGACGGCATCGGCGGGTTCGCTATGCAAGTTGCCGGTCGTGAAATCCGGCTCGGCGCTCGTGGCGATCGTCAAGCGCTCCAGTGGCACCGGCAGCACTCCATCCGCGGTAAGTAACCCGTCGACGGTAACCGGCCAATCCTTGGCCAGGCCACGTAACAGCCGCAATCCCAAGCGTGCTCGCGCATGCGCCGCCGGCGCCAGTTCTCCGAAGAGCAGCGAGGATTTTTCGCGCGTCGCTCCGTCGACGCTTTCCAGTCGCGCCTCGGGCGAGACGTAGCAGCGCAGGGTGACGTTGTGGGCCGTATCGGTACCAATATTGGTCACGACGACGTCGACCTCCGCGAGCTGATTCGGGCGCAATACCGATGCACCGCTCAGTTCTAGTCGCGACGTCTCGCGGTCGAAGGCCGGATGCGAGTCGACGCGCCATCGCGCGTCCGGCAAGTGCGTTTCCCCGAGCTCGCGCGTGTGCAGGCTGGCACCAATGCGGAGTTCGCTCGCGTTGGCAAACGGCGAGGCTACCCGGGCCTTCACCGTAAGACGGCGTGTCGCGTAGGCCTCGATGGTTCCCAGCTCGGCCGTGTCCGGGGGCGAGTCGGCGGACCGCCCCTCGAGCGCGAGCCGGCGGCCGCTCTCGAAGACGGCCACGTCGTCGAGTGGCGGCTCGATGCGGATGTGGAGCACGCAATCCTGCGCGTCGGCGCTGCCGTCGTTCGCAAGTACGATGGCCGCTTCGAGGCCGCTTCCAGGAACCGCAGACACACTGCCCACGCGGGTCAGCGCGTTGAGTCGCGGCGGAAAGCCCGGCTCCGAACGCACTTGGAGGTCGCACTGCAGGCGCCGCGATGCAGCCGGCGGCGCTTCCCAATCGAGCACTGCGGCCGCGCTCACAACGCTTTTATCGGGGAGGGGCGTTGTAAGAACGGCGTGCGCGCAGAGCGTTACGCTTTGGCCGGCGTCGATTGCGCCGAGCGCAAATCGCAGCGGCTCTTTGCGCCGCTCGCGCAGCGGCCGTCCGTCGATCGTGGCAGCCCCGCGCACGAAGATAAGCTGGTCGGAGAGCTCGAGCTGAGCGCTCACACGTTCGGCCGCGGCCGTTCCGGCATTGAAGGCCGTGAGGGTAAACCGTACGCGTTGCCCTGGGCGAACGTCGTGCGCCGGGTCGGCCGAGAAAGCCGTGCGATCGTCGCCGAAATCGGGAGCCGATACGACCGTTAACGACGCAGGCTCGAGTGAAAAGGCCGGCGTCTCTTGCGAAGCCACGTCGCCTCTGGCGACGAGCTGCGTTCCACCGGGCAGCGGCGCGTCGATTCCCACCCGGTACACAAGGGTTGCCGAAGCGCGCGCCGGCAGCGAGCGCAGTACCACGGGCGCGTGCATGCGGTCGAAGGCTGCGCCGAGTTCGCGTTCGATCTCGCGACCGTTGACCCGCGCCGATCCCGCAATATATGAGGTGTGCTCGGGGATCGGCGAGACGACGACGACGTCGCGCGCCGTCGACTCACCGGCGTTGTGAATCCGAACCGTTACCTGGGCCTGCGAGCCGGGAACCGCGTCACGCACGGACTCCATCGCAATGCCGGTTAAAGCGTTGGCAAGTTGAGGCTTGCTTCGCGCAACCAACCGTACGACGTTCGAGCCGATGCACGGCAGCTCGAAGGAGGCAACCGCTGCCTGCATCTCGACGGTCGTCCCGTTTTCGATTGCTCCGGCGACGCTGTATGCAATCTCGATTCGCCGCTCTTCGTTCGGAAGCACGTCACCGACGTGAGCGCCGGCGCGCGCGAGCAGCGGTGAGTTGCCGAGCTCGTCGTCGAGCTCGCTGCCGTCGAGCAGACCGCTGCCGACCAGATAGACGAGCCCGTCGGGAACGTTAAAGCGAATCCGAACGCCGGTTGCCGGCGCGCCGCCGTGATTGCGAAAAGTGAACGTCGCCCGCACCGTCATCCCAGGTTCTAACTCACGCTCGGGCGAAACGACGAGCGTCCTGAGCCGCTCCGGCAAGGTCGGCGCTCCCGGCGCAAAAACCTCGGAGAGAGGTCGCATGACGCGGGGACGTTTCGCCGCCGCGAGGGAGGCTCCCGCGCTCGCGCGCACGGACGTTTTCGAAGTTGACCTTTTGAGAAAGAATGAGGATTGGCATGCTCGCTGTTCACGAAGACCGTCTCGCCGCCGCCGTTGCGCGGTTGGGCTCGGAGAATGCCTTCGAGATCTTAGCCCGCGCACGAGAGCTCGAAGCCGCCGGCCGTCGCGTCGTTCACATGGAGATCGGGGAGCCCGACTTCGACACGCCCGACGGAATCAAGAAGGCGGCCGTCGATGCACTTTACGACAACCACACGCACTACACGCCTTCGGGCGGCTTGCTGTCGTTGCGAGAGACGATCGCCGAGTACGCCAGCCGTTTTCGCAATATGACGCCGCCGTGGAACGCCCAAAACGTCGTCGTTTCACCGGGTGCAAAGCCGATCATCTGGAATACCTTGAGCGCGCTGCTCGGTCCGGGCGACGATTTCATCTACTTCGATCCCGCGTATCCGGCGTACGCATCCTGCGCTACCTATTTGCAGGCGAACGTTCACGCGATTCCGCTGCGCGAGTCGCGCAACTGGCGGATGGACCTCGACGAGCTGGCCCGCATCGTCTCCAAGAAGACCAAACTGGTCGTTATCAACTCGCCTCATAATCCCACGGGCGGCGTCTTGACCAGGAGCGACTTGGAGACGATCGCCGAACTGGCCGAACGCCACGATTTCCTGGTTCTCGCCGACGAGATATATAGCCGGAACTTCTACCTCGACTCCGAGTACCTGTCGATCGCGTCGCTACCCGGAATGCGGGAGCGAACGATCGTCGTCGACGGTTTTTCGAAGGCCTATGCGATGACCGGCTGGCGCCTGGGCTATGCGATCCTGCCAGAGAGCTTGGCAAAAGCGGTGACGCTCTTCAACAACAATACTTTTAGCTGCGTCGCCTCGTTCGTGCAGATGGCCGGCATTGCCGCGCTGACGGGCCCGGACGAACCCGTGCTGCGGATGAACGAAATCTTTCGTCAGCGCCGGGATCGTCTGATCAAAGGGCTCAACGATATCCCGGGCATCTCGTGTCTGCTTCCCGAAGGCGCGTTCTACGCGTTCCCCAACGTCTCCGAGATTACACAGGACGACCGCGGGCTTGCGAAGTTTCTCCTCGAGGAGGGCGGGGTGGCGTGCGGCGGCGGCTCGTCGTTCGGGGCGGCCGGCAAAGGCTATCTGCGCTTCTCGTATGCAGCGTCGCTGGAAGACATCGACTGGGCATTAGACTCGATCGCGAAAACGCTGCCGAACTTTACGGGATAAGCTTCATCGCGTGTTTGACGTCGCGCAGCGTCTGCGCGGCGATGTCGCGCGTGCGTGCCGTTCCCTCGGCGATGATCTGCCGCACGGTTTCCGGATCGCGGCAGTACTGCGCGTAACGCTCCCGCACGGGGCGCAGATAGACGTTGAGCTGCTCGGCAAAGTCGTTCTTATCTTGCACGCAGCCTAGCGCTCCCGAACGGCACTCCGCGGCTATGGCGTCGAGCCGGAGCGGATTGACGAATCGCCAGAGGGCGAAGACCGGACAGACCTCCGGGCGCCCGGGATCGCCGCGGCGGACCTTGAGCGGATCGGTGATCATCGACCGCACCTTCTTGGTGGTCGTGTCTTCGTCGTCGGAGATCAGAATCGCGTTGCCGTACGACTTGCTCATCTTGCGGCCGTCGATTCCCGGAACTTCGGGAAACTCCGAGAGCGTCGGTTGTGGCTCGACGAGGATCTCCCGGCCCTCACCGTAGAGGTGGTTGAAGCGGCGCACGATCTCGCGTCCCAGCTCCAAGTGCGCCACTTGGTCGCGGCCGACGGGAACGTATTGACCGCGCACTACCGCGATGTCGCAAAGCTGCAACAGCGGATAGCCGAGAAAACCATAGGTCGCGATGTTGGCGCCGAGCGCATCGATCTGTCCCTTATAGGTCGGCACGCGCTCGAGCCACGAGACCGGCGTAATCATTGCGAGCAACGCTTGCAGTTCGGCGATCTCCGGGACTCCCGACTGCAGAAAGATCGTCGAACGCTGCGGGTCGACTCCGGCCGCCAGCCAGACCGCCACCATCGCTTCACGCGCGGCACGCACCATCGACGGATCGGCAAACTCGGTCGTATACGCATGCAGATCGGCGATCTCGAAGAACGCGTCGTCGTTCTCGCTATACGTCTCCCACTGCGTCAGCACGCCGACGAGGTGTCCGAGGTGGAGGTCGCCGGTCGGCCGCATCCCCGACATCACGCGCCGTTTGCTCAAGCTCATCCGCGCGTCAATGTTACGTGCAGCCGTCAATGCCTTGCAATTTCCGCGCGAACGAAGGCGCGCGCCGAGCGTACCGCTTCGGGGAGCGGCGTGCCCGAGGCCAGCTCGCACGCGAGCGCCATCGCTAACGTGCAGCCCGTGCCGTGCATCGCTCCGGCGATCCTTGGTTCGCTAAAAATTTCCACGCCGGCGCCCGTGGCGAGAGCATCCGCCGGGTCCCCCTCGAGGTGACCTCCGGTGAGAAGCACCGCACCGGTGCCGCGCGCGCGCAATCGCATCGCGGAGCCGCCCAGCACGCTTCTCTCGATCGTTTCGATATGCAGTAGCGCGGCGGCTTCGCGAAGGTTGGGCGTCAAAATAACGCTCGAAAGCGTCGCAAGCTCCGCTTCGAGCGCGTCTCGCGCCCCACGATCGGCCAGTTCGCCGCCACTGCTCGCTGCGAACACCGGATCGACCACTGCCGGCAACCAGCGGCGCGCCGCGAGGGCCCGCGCCACCGCGCGAACGCTGTCTGACGTCGGAAGCGCGCCGACACGGACGGCGCCCGCGCTCTCCCACGGCAGGACGGAGAGCTGCGCCTCGAAGAGTTCCGGCGCAACCGGGCCCAGCGCGATCACGCCAGCCGCGTTCTGTGCGCTGACGGCCGCCACAGCGGTGAAGACGCGGCACTTCTTTGCCGATCCGACCAAGAGATCGCGCCCAACGCCCGCCACGTTCCACGGATGAGTCGTGCCAATCGAGAGGACGATGGGAGCCATTGGTGCGCGGACCCGTTACCCGTCCGAGTTCCAGCCCGAGACCAGCGCCGCCGCGGTCGCCCGGGGATCCGAGGCCGAGGCCACGGCCGAAATAACCGCGGCCATCGCGACGCCACTCCCACGCACGTCGCCGAGGCGCGCGAGGGATATCCCGCCGATGGCGGCTACCGGAAGGGACGACGCAATCGTCAGGCGGCGCAACCCCTCGACGCCCAGCGGTCTGCCCGCATCCGATTTTGACGTCGTCTCGAAGACCGGCCCGACTCCCAGATAGTCGACGTCCACAGTGCCGGCATCCTGTACCTCGGCGGCGGTCCCGCAGGAGAGGCCGATCAGACGGTTCTGCATCGCGTCGCGGACCGACGCTGGTGCGGCGAATCCGTCGTCGCCGGGTCCGAGATGCACGCCGTCGCAATCGTAATGAAGCGCCGCTCGCCAATCGTCGTTGAGAATCAAGAGGCAGTCGCGTTCGCGTGTAAGCTCGCGTAAGGCGCGCGCGCAGGCCGAGCGGAGGCCGCTTTTGGCACGGTATTGCACGATGCGCACGCCCGCGTCCAGGACCGCACGCGCGAGCGCCGTCGTCTGCGATCCGTCGTCGAGAATTACGTAGATTCCATGCAAGAGTTCGGCCCGTGCCGCGCGGGTTAGGCGCGCGGGCGCATCCGTTGCCATAAAATCACGTTTGCAGCGAGATAGGCGATAAAAACGACCGCGATAAAAACGGCGAGCCCGATATTGTGGCGCGCCAGCGATAGCGGCACGAGGATTCCGAAGCAGAGCACGCCTGCCATAACGATTGCGACGACCCGCGAAACCGGTACGAACACGGAGACGGACTCCTACGGTTCTTCTGGGAGAAGGAGGTCGCCGAGGCGCACGAGTTCGTCGTCGTTTTGGAAGCGAAACTCGAGCCGGCCGCCGCGGCGGTTGCGGACGAGTGCCACGGCAGTGCCGAAGCGCTCGCGCAGCCGTGATTCAAAATCGTGCTCGTCGGCGGAGAGCACCCGTGCCGGCTTGGCTTTGGGGCGGGCGTCGCCCGCTCCGCCGGCCAACCGCTCCAGCGCGCGAACCGTCAAGCCCTCGTTCGCGGCGCGCTCCGCCAACCGGCCGCGCGCGGATTCGGGGGCGGCGAGAAGTGCGCGCGCATGGCCCGCGGAAAGCCTCGAGTCGGCGAGCATCGCCTTGATCGTATCCGGCAGTGCGAGCAGGCGCAGCGTATTGGCGATCGCGGGCCGGCTCTTACCCAGCCTGCGTGCCACCTCTTCTTGCGTCAGGCCGTGCTCGTCGATGAGGTACTGAAAGCCCGCGGCCTCTTCGAGCGCATTCAAATCCTCGCGCTGCAGGTTTTCGACGATCGCAAACTCGAGCGTTTGACGATCGTCGCTGGATCGAACGATGGCCGGAATCGAGGCTCGTTGCAAGGCCGCGCTGGCGCGCCAGCGCCGTTCGCCCGCGATCAACTCGTAGCCATTGCCTCGCCGCCGCACGATGACCGGTACGAGAACCCCGTATTCAGTAATCGAGGCTTTGAGCTCGTCGAGCGCCGGGCCGTCGAACGTCTTTCGGGGCTGAAACGGATTGGGTGTGATCTCGGACAGCGGAATCTCGCGCACGACGTCCTGCGAGCTCGAAACCGGCACGGCACTCTCGCCGAGCAACGCGGCCAAGCCTCGCCCCAAGCCTCGCCGCGGCGTGCTCATGCCGAGGCTCTCGCCGGTTCGAGCATCTCGCGCCCAACGGCGAGATAGGCTTGTGCTCCGCGGCTCTTGAGATCGAAGAGAAGCACCGGTTTCCCATACGACGGTGCCTCGGAAATTCGCACGTTACGCGGAATCTGCGTCTTGAATATCTGTTCCGGAAAGAACTTCTCGAGTTCGCGAATCACTTCGAGCGCCAACCGCGTACGCCCGTCAAACATCGTGACGAGAACGCCGCTGACGTGCAGTGTCGGGTTGAGCGCGTCGCGTACGCGCCAGATCACGCTGGTTAACTGTGCTAGTCCCTCCAGAGCGTAGAACTCCGCCTGCACCGGAATGAGGCAGTCGTCCGCGGCGGTGAGCGCGTTGATCGTCAATAAACCGAGCGACGGCGGCGAATCGATCAGCACGAAATCGTACCCGCTCGCAACCGGCACCAGCGCTTGTCGCAGCCGCGTCTCTCGCGAGAGCGCGGCCACGAGCTCGACGTCCGCGCCCGCGAGATTGATGGTTGCCGGTGCGAGCATCAAATTCTCGATTTCGGTGGGCACGATAACGCTTTCGAGGGGAACCTCTTGCATCAGCGCGTGATAAATGTCGCGCGACAGGCGCCCTTTGTCGATGCCCAAGCCGGTTGTCGTGTTTCCCTGCGGATCGCTGTCGACGACGAGCACGCGACGCCCAAGCATCGCAAGTGCAGCACCAAGATTGACGGCCGTCGTGCTTTTTCCAACGCCGCCTTTTTGGTTTACCAGCGCGATGATGCGGCCCAGAGGGTTTATCTCCGTGGTATCTATGGAGTGCCGACGCTATCGAGGTACTGCTCGAGGTTGTGCAGCAGCAACGTCCGCTCGTTACGTTCGGGCTCGTCGGTGACCTGCTCGAAGAGCCAGCGCAGCGCGCTCCCGACGCGCTCGTCGCCCGTAAAGTCCGGCTGCGCCTCGCCGCGGCGCAGCAATGCGCCGATCACGTCGTCGCCGTCGACGGCCAAGTCGGCGACGGAGAAGGCCGGCTTCCTCGCGAGCTCGGCGCGGACGCGATCGGCAAAGCGTTCGTTGCCTTCGTCACGTTTGGGAAGGCCGCTGCCTCGAACGTCGGCGTCGCGCAATGCGAACAAGCGTTCGATGTTTTCCGGCTCGACTCGCCGGATGAAACGGCGCAGCGCGGCGTCGCTTAACTGCGGATCGGCGCTAAACATATGTTGGCGCACCAGATGCTCGGTCGTTTTTACGACCTCGTTGGAGAATCGAAAACGCTCGAGCATCGCTGCGGTCATTTCCGCCCCGACGATCTCGTGCCGGTAAAAATGGGGACCGTCCTTGGTTCGCGGCTTTCCGACGTCGTGCAGCAATGCTGCTAAACGAAGCGTCAGATCGCCGGGCGGAGAGGCGTCGAGCGTGGCGAGCAAGTGAGTCCAAACGTCATACGCGTGCCACTCGTTCTGCTCGACGCCGACGCCTTCGAGAAGCTCGGGCCAGAGATATTCCAAGACGCCCGTCTCGCGCAGAAGTTCTAAGCCGATCGAGGGCTTGCGAGCCTTTATAAAAAGCTTTGCCAATTCGTCGTGAATTCGTTCGGCCGAAACGCTCGTTATCAGCGATGCAGCGCCGGTCATTGCTGCGCGTAGATTTGCGGTTGTCGAATACTCGAAACGTGCGGCGAACTGCGCGGCGCGCAGCACCCGCAATGGATCCTCGGTAAACGTTGCCGGAGCGAGAATATCGATGCGGCGCTCGCGAATGTCGGCCTCGCCGCCATATGGATCGATCAAGAGACCGGAAGGAAGCGCCCGGGCAAGCATATTCATCCGAAAATCGCGGCGGGCGAGATCCTCTTCAAGGCTGACGTCCGGGCCCGCTTCGACCTCAAACTCGCGGTGGCCGACGCCCACAGAACGCTCGCGTCGCGGCAGGGCGACGTCGACGGTTTCGGCTGCGACGGAGAGTTTCACAACGGAAAAGGAAGCGCCCACCACGTCGATTCGGCCCAGAGGGCGCAGCGCCGCCAGCAGCTCCTCGAGGGGCATCCCGGTCACGACGTAGTCCAGATCCTTGGTAGAGATCGGGGCCGATTCGTGCTGCGCCCGCAGCTCGTCGCGCACCCTCCCGCCGACGGCATAGAGGCTTCCAAGCGGCAAAGCGGCCGTCAGCAGGGCATCGGTGTAGAAACTTCGCTGCATTACCGATATCTTATACGTAGCCCGCCGGAATCAAGCGCTCAAACCTCCTGGGTCGGGCTACCCCGAAGGACCGCAAAAGATTTTTTAATCTAAAAAGCATCCAACGGGTGGATTGCCAGGAGGAATGCCGAGCGAGCCCTGGAAGTCAGGGCATGTCACCGCCGCTTAGATGCGTCGGGTTTTGACGTTACTACTTACTTTACTCTTATAGAAGGAGCCTAATTTATTATGTTCAGCAATATCAAATCGATGATCCGCGACGAAGACGGCGCGACGATGGTTGAATACGGTCTTCTCGTAGCCCTGATCGCCATGGTTGCCCTGGTCGGCGTGACGACCCTCGGCAGCAACCTCAAGTCGCTGTACACGACCGTCGCGGGTTCGGTCTAAGGCTAGCTCCATACGATTGGGGCGACCGTACCGTGGAGTCGCCCCCAATCAAACCAAGTTTGGCGACTTAAGTCCCCGCACGCGACAGGGTCGCCAAAACCTATCTCCATAGGTCCACGGGAAAAAAGAGAAGCGAAAAAAAAGAAGAGATCCCTACCTTACCTGGGGGTCTCTTCAATTTTGCCGGCGCTTATCCCCTGAGCGCATTGTTTCACGGGGAACATTTTGGCAATGACTCGCTTCGCTGCACCAAGCAAGAAACTGGCCGTTTGCTTCGACTGCACTTCGGCTAGCCTGACGACAACGGCAAGGGTGCCAATCAAGTAGCCGTCTCGTCGCTAAAAAGCATAAGAAAAAGCCTCCCATCTGGAAGGCATCGACGACACGCGCGACTTTTAAAGAGGGGGCTGCCTCTTTAGCGGCCCGCCACTATGGGGTCACCGCTCTGATGTCCGTAAATATAAAAATCAGGGTTGTCGGACTGTCCAATAGGGATTCCGCCCTCGGATTCTATCGCATTTGCAAGCTCTCTTAAGGCTTGGCTTACCTGGGGTGCCACAAGTCAAGTATACCACCTTTGCTACTCCGGCGGCGATAGTGCCAAAGAGCAACAGCACGAGGGCCGCTGCCGCCAAGTGCCGCTTGTAAGTACGAATGGGGAGATTGGCGCTGAAGCTTCGATCGATAGCCCGGATCGTGTCTGTAAGGGCGCGCTCGCCCTTCGTGCCCACGGCCCAAATAAACCTCCGTGGAATCGGAGCATCATGCTCTTCCTCGGCCCCGTACCGGAAGAGCTTGCGAAGGAGAACGTCGTTGCCGCGCAGCCAGCCAGCGACGGCGCAGGTGAACGCGAGAATAAGGAACGCGATGGATGCCCAGCCCCAGCCTACGTCGGGATAGTTTCCGAGCAACCGGAAACGGTCGAGGGCTAGCAAGGCAACGGCCAATATGGCCGTCATTAGAACGCCAAAGAATGAGTCCAGAGCGTCGATACGATCAAGAAGCCTATCGTTTGCGCGCTCGACGACCTCTAAAACAAAACTCGTCGGAACAAGTGGGGTCTCTTGGTTGCCCTGCGTTCCTTCACTCATGTTGTTCCGACGTTACCCAGTTGTTTCACGGGGAACATTTTGGACATCTACTGGCAAAGCGGCCGCTTCTGCGGGGCGCCGGTCCGGCGCGGAAACCGCGTCGGGGTCTCCCGAAGCTTGCGCAGGAGAATGATGTGGTGACCGCCTCCGATCTCATCATCGTTCTCAACGCAGGCTCCTAGCACCAGTGAAGCGTCCTCGAGGGCCCGGCGTTCGCTCTCGTCCGTCCTGCCGCGCTGCAGAACCGCCGCTCCGCCGATCCCAATCAAGGGCAAAAGCAACTCCGCAACCGCAGGGGCAGTTGCCACGGCACGGCAGGTTCCGCTCGCAAAGTGCTCGCGCAGCTCCGGCCGGTGGCCGGCGGCCTCGGCGCGCTCTGCCAGGACGACCCCTTTCAGTCCTAACGTCTCAAAAAGCGATTCGAGAAACCGCGCCTTTTTGAGCGTCGCCTCGATCAGCGTGAGCTGAATTCCGGTCACGATCCCTATCGGGATTGCCGGGAAGCCGGCCCCGGACCCGACGTCTACATACGGCTCGCGCAGGTGCGGAACGACCGAAAGACTGTCGCTGATGTGGTGTGCGATTTCCTCGAGCGAGTTCGCTCCCGTTACGTTGAACTGGCGATTCGCTTTGAGGACCAGCTCGGCGTAGCGTGATAACGTCTCGACCGCGTGAGCATCGAGCCCGTGTCCTGCCAGGAGTTCTTCGACGGCCGCCAATGGTCAGGCCGTCGGGACGGGGATGCTCTCGCGCCGGGCCTTATGGACGAACAGGCCGACGATGGCGACGTCGGAGGGCGTTATCCCGGGAATTCGTCCGGCCATTCCCAGCGTCCGGGGACGCCGCGAGGTAAATTTTTCGCGCGCCTCCGCCGAGAGTGCCGCAATCGATCGGTAGTCGAAATCCGGTGGTATTGTCGCGTGCTCCGTCTTAGACGCCTTCTCGATGGCGAGTTCTTGACGGCGAACGTAGCCCTCGCATTTCAGCTCGATCGCCAGGCGTTCACCGATCTCTCGATCGAGCGCGGGATGAAAACGATCAGCCACGTCGCCGAAGTCGAGGTTCGGCCGGCGCAGGGCATCGGCAATCGTGCTTCCCCCCGAAAAGCGCTCGACGCCGATGCTTTCGTTGGAGATGCGAGTCTTCTCGGCATGCCGGTGCGCCCGCCGGAGCGCTTCTTGGCGCTGATTGAAGCGGTCCCATGTACTGTCGTCGACGAGCCCCACCCCGCGCCCGACCGGCGTCAGGCGCTGGTCGGCGTTGTCGTGGCGCAGGATAACTCGGTGCTCGGCGCGCGACGTGAGCATCCGATAGGGCTCGTCGACGCCGCGGGTCACCAAGTCGTCGATGAGGACGCCGATATAAGCCTGGGCTCGGGTTAGCCGCAGCGGCTCCTCGCCGCGGGCCGCCCGCGCGGCATTGATTCCCGCAACCAGCCCTTGCGCCGCGGCCTCTTCGTAGCCGGAGGTGCCGTTGAGCTGCCCGCAGTGGTAGAGCCCGTCGATCCGTCGCGTCTCCAGCGTCTCCCGCAGCTCCGTCGGCGGGACCATATCGTACTCTACGGCGTAGCCGGCTCGAATTACGCTGCACGCCTCCAGACCCGGCAGGGTGTGAAGCATTTCGAGCTGGATCTCCGCCGGCAAAGACGTCGAAAAGCCGCCGACGTACAGTGTTGGCTCATCCCAGCCTTCCGGTTCGATGAATATTTGATGCGCCGGATTATGCGCGAACTTGACGACCTTGTCTTCGATCGAGGGGCAATACCGCGGACCGATCCCGCGAATCAGATCGAGTCCGTAGAGCGGCGAATGCGCGAGATTGTCGCGCACCAATGCATGCGTTCGCGCATTGGTTTGTGTGAGATAGCACGGCAGCTGAGGTCCGGCAAACTCTCTTTCACTCGTATACGAAAACAGCAGCGGCTGGGAGCTGGGCGCCTGCGGCGTCATCGCGTCGTAGTTCACGCTGTATCGGTCGATGCGCGGCGGCGTTCCGGTCTTCAGCCGTGCGGTCGGGAAACCGAGACGGCGCAGAGTATCGGCGAGCCCGCGCGCCGGGGCCTCGCCGAATCGGCCCTCCGCGCGCACGACGCTTCCGCAGAAGGACTTTCCACCAAGAAACGTGCCGGTCGCAAGGACTATCCTTCTTGCGTAATATCGTTCCCCGCCGGCGCAGACGACGCCGCGGACCGCGCCGCTCTCAACGATCAGCCCTTCGACCAGACCTTGCACGATCGTAAGATTGCGTTGTGATCGCAGCAGGGCGGTTGCCAGCTTGCCATATGCGGGCTTGTCCATTTGCTGACGCAGAGCTCGCACCGCCGGCCCCTTGCTCTCGTTGAGAAAACGAGCGTGAAGGCTGCAACGGTCCGCAATGGTTGCCATCGCTCCGCCGAGGGCGTCGATCTCGCGAACCAACTGCCCTTTGGCACTGCCGCCGATCGACGGGTTACAGGGCAACGTGCAGATCCTCTCGGGATCGCCGGTCACCAGAAGCGTGGGAACGCCGAGACGCGCCGCCGCCAGCGCGGCCTCTACGCCGGCATGGCCGCCGCCTACGACGATCGCGCCGGCATCGTCGAACATCGAACGTCAGCCCGTCGACTGAGCCGTTAAAGCGGCGGAGTGCCCGCGCAACCGCAACGAGAGCGCGATCATCAAGATCCCAAACACGATTGCATACGCGCTAATGAGCCAAACGATCGCCAGCGCGCCGGCGAGTGGAAACCAAACCATCAAACCGCCGAAGAGTATCGATGCAATCCCGCCGACGATCAGCCAGAACTCGTTGGTGACGTGCGAGCGCAACTGAATCGCCGCGACAATTTCCAGAACTCCGGTAATAAACGCCCACGCTGCAATTGTGAAATAGAGCGCAAGCAACGTAATCCCGACGTCGTAGAAGGTAATTGCCGCGATTAACAGTCCGACGATGCCCTCAAGCATGAGCGGCCACCAGCGCTGATGCTCCTCCACCGCGCGTATCGTCGCCAGGATCGCAAAGACGCCGTCTACCAAAGCGTAGGCACCAAAGAGAAGCCCGATGACGACGAGCGTGCCACCGGGCCACCGAAATGCCAGTATTCCAAAGAGAATTGCAGCGACTCCGCGGATCAGCCACATCCACCAATTGCGCGCGACGGCGCCGGACATTTCGAGCGAATGCATGCGTTATTGCAACACTTTTCCGTTTTCCAGATAGACGCGCTGAACCGTGCAGACCTTCGCCTTGGGACCTTGCCACGAGCGGCCGACGAGCGAGTTGGCGAGATTATGATTGATCTGGGCGTTTTGTGTGAACGTTCCACGGTCGGTCAGCACGTAGGCGTGTCCGTGATACCGCACGAGAAAATCGATTTCCGTGGCTGGAGACGGGTGCGTGTTGTAATAGACGATGTTGACGCCGTTGGTCAGGCCACCGCCGTTTGAGTTGACGACGCAGCTTTGAATCGTGATGCCGAAGGCGGGCACGATCTCTGCCGAAGCGGCACACGGCACGAGCAGGGCGGCGGCAATTAAGGCGGTTAGAAAAATCCGTTGCATTTCGATCTCCTTGCAGAGTTGGTAGTTTATTTTCCGACGCAAAAACGGGAGAAGATGCCGGTAACGATCTCTTCGGCGGCAGCCTGCTCGCTTACATGCCCGAGTTGGGAAAACGCGTGCGCGAGTTCGGTCGCCACGAAATCGATTGGCTCGCGCGCGTCGAGCGCTTCGCCGGCGCGCCCCAATGCCCGCAGCGCGGCGTCGGCAGCTTCGAACTCGTACAACGACGCCAAGTGAGGCCGAGTGGCGTCAAAGCGTTCGCCGCTCCAGCCCGTGATTGCAATGGCGCGCCGAAGCTTCTCCAGCGTGCCGGGGTCGCGCACGCTGCCGGCAATTGCGTCGGGCCACTGCGCCGCAAACGCGGGGTCCGTGCCTAAATCGGCCTTGTTGAGAAAAAGGATCCGCGGCCGGCCCTGCGTGCGATCCAGCAACCGCCGCGCTCCGGGGTCCGGGGGCTGCGAGCCGTCGACAACGACGAGAGCGATGGCCGCCCCCTCGAGCGCGCGCTCCGTGCGTGCGATGCCCTGCGCCTCGAGGCGGTCCGCGTGGGCTCGAATCCCGGCCGTATCGATGAGTTGAACCGGTACGCCGTCGACGACGATGCCCTCCTCGATCGTATCGCGCGTCGTCCCAGGGATCTCGGAGACGATGGCGCGCTCTGTCCCCAACAGCGCGTTGAGCAGCGACGATTTTCCGGCATTCGGCGGCCCGATAATTGCGACGCCAAGCCCTTCACGCACGATTTTCCCAAGCTCGCCGTCACGGCGAAGCCGTTCCAAACGCGTGCGAATCGGCGCCAGTCTTTCCTTGAGGCCGCCACGGTCGGGTTCGGGAACCTCGTCCGGAAAGTCGATCGTACCCTCGAGCTCTTGCAGGATGGTAGCCAGCTCGCTTCGCACGGCTCGCACCTCATTAGCCAGCCCGCTGTCGAAGTTGGCCAGCGCCGCGCGCGCCGCGGCGCGCGTCTGTGCGTCGATGAGGTCCGCGACGGCGGTGGCGGCGTGCAGCCCAATTTTTCCGTTGAAGAACGCGCGACGCGTGAACTCGCCCGGGTCGGCCAGCTCGGCGCCGCACGCGAGCATTGCGCGAACGACTTCGCGGGCGACGACCGGGGAGCCATGAATCTGCAGCTCGAGCATATCTTCGCCCGTATAACTCTGCGGCGCTTGAAAAAAAATAGCCAGACCGTGGTCTAGCATTTCGCCGCTTTCGTCGAGGATCGTTGCGTACGTTGCGACGCGGCGTCGCAAGCGAGATTTTGTTCGAACCAGCCGGCCGGCGATTTCGGCGACCGACGGACCACTGGCGCGGACGATCGCGATCGCCCCTTTTCCCGGAGGCGTCGCGACCGCGACGATGGTCGTGGAAGCCCCGTCCAGCATGGGCTTAACGGGCCGTTAAGCGCATGCTTAACGGGGAAAGATTACGACTCGGCGCTCCGGCTCTTCTCCCTCCGATTCGGTGCGCACCACTTCGGAATCGGCAAGTGCGAGATGAACGATCTTTCGCTCGGACGGCAGCATCGGCTCGAGCTTCTGCGGCGAGCGGTCGCGGACACAGCGCTCGAGCGTTGCAAGCGCGAGGTTTTTTAGCTGCTCGGCGCGCGCGGCGCGGTATCCCTCGGCGTCGATCGTAAAGTAGTGACGGTTGTTCCGAACGCCCGCATTGAGCGCGTTGTTGAAGACCAGGTTCAGGGCTTCCAACGTATTGCCGTGGCGGCCGATCAACATGCCGAGATGCGGCCCGCTCACTTCGAGATACTCGCCCTCGGGGCGCGCGATGTAGTCGATGTCGATCGGTCCCGCGCCCATCCGCTCGAGAATCTCGGCGAGAAGGTCTCGCGCCGGTTTTGCCTCGTCGGGCAGAGCCTGCCGCTCGCGCGGCGCCGCCGGGCTGCGACGCGGATCGCGCCGCCGTCGAGTGCCGCCGCCGTTTCTTCCGCCCCCGGACTTGCCCGGAATCGGGCGGTCGCGTACGTCGGCGGGCTGTTCCTCGAACTCGAAATCGTCTTCGTAAAGCATGTTAGTTGCCTTTTTTGTTTTTTCGTCTTGACCGCGACGAGCGCGGCGCGCGGGGCTGATTCGACGCTGCGGCGCCGTTGCTGCTCGGCAAAGCCTTGCTGGAGGCTGACTTGGAGGACGCATTTCCGCCCGAAGCGCCTTCGGTGATCACGTGTTCGCTGTCGATCAGTGCCAGCGGCTGATGGTAGCGCCGCAGCAGATAGAACTGCTGTCCCATCGTAAAGATGTTGTAGCAGCACCAGTAGAGGACCATCGCCGACGGCCAGTGATACTTCCATCCGAGAAAGCCGAGCATCAGCGGCGAAAAAACCGCCATCGAGCGCTGCATCTGAGCTTGTTGCGGGTCGGTCGCGGGCATGCTGACGTAGCGAACGCTGAGGTACATCGAGAGCGCGTAGACCAGAATCAAAAACAGATCGGGGAGCGCCAGACTCGCGGCGAAGATCGGCGTTCCGAAAAGTTTAGGCGCCGAGACCGCGCTGGAGAACGCGCTTCCGATCCAAAGCCAGTTCTGATTGGCAAACTGCGCCTTGTGATTGAGCACCACATAGTAGACGCTGATGATGACCGGGTATTGCACGAGCATCGGCCAACAACCGGCGAACGGATTGACGCCCTGCTCTTTATAGAGCGCCATCGTCTCTTGTTGCTGTTTTTGCTTATCGTCCTTGAAGCGCTCTTGAACGCGTTTGAGCATCGGCGCAATCTTCTGCATCTTCAAGAACGCCTTGAACTGCGCCGTGTTGAGCGGCCAAAAAATCAGCCTGATCAGTGCCGCCAAAATGATCATGCTCCAGCCGAGATTTCCGATCGGCTTGTCGATCGCCAGCACGACCGTCCAAATGAAGCTCACGAAGGGGTCGAGCCACGACGTGGCCAGGAGAAGGTGCACCCTTACCTCGATTCCAGGCGGCGTGCGCCGTCTGGTGCGGCTGCGGGCACGAAGTCGACGCCGCCCGGGTGCCACGGATGGCAGCGAGCAAGGCGAGAAAGGGCTAGCCAGCTGCCTCGCACAACCCCATGTTCTCGGACCGCGGTTGCGGCGTAGCTCGAGCAGCTCGGGTAGAAGCGGCAGGCAGGTGGCAGGAGCGGGGAGATCACGAGCTGGTAGGCGCGGATCAGTCCCAAGGCGGCGGCTCGCATGCGATCTCCTACACGGGTCCGAGAGCCGAAGTTACTTCGACCTGTAAATCGGAGAAAAGCGCGTCCGCGGCAACGGGGCGCGCGACGATAAGCAAGCGCATCGCGACACGCGGTGCGAGCGCTTCCCGAACGATTGCCGACAAACGTCGGCGCAGTTTGTTGCGGACCACGGCCTTTCCGATCGACTTGCTGACGGTGACCCCGACGAGGGACGATGCATCCCCCGGCGGCGCGTCGCTACGGTAAATGGTCAGACTCTTGGTCGAAACGCGACGGCCTTGGCGGCGCAACCGGGCAAAATCTGCTTGCCGGCGCAGGCTTGCCACCCGGCGCATCAGACCGTGAGACGATGGCGTCCCTTCTTCCGGCGGCGCGCTAGCACCTTACGTCCGGCCTTGGTGCTCATTCGCTCCATAAATCCATGCACGCGCTTACGGCGGCGGTTGTGCGGCTGAAAAGTCCGCTTCATAACGTCCCTTCGGTGATCGAGTAGTGCCCCACACCCTTTGTGGCAGACAGCCCCTGATTATATCCGGCACGCCGGGTCAGCGCAAGGCGGAGCTCCGCAAAAGGCAGGGGGAACCACCCCGACGCCGCCGTAACTTGCTGAAGTTTTGAGCCCCTCCAGAATGCAGCCGCCTGCCCGCCGACGAGTCGTCGTGACCGGGCTCGGAGCGGTTACTCCGGTCGGAAACACCCGCGAGGATTTTTGGACTCGCCTGATCGCCGGCGAATCCGGAATCGCTCCAATCACTGCCTTCGACGCCAGCCTCTTCGATACGCGCTTTGCGGGGGAAGTAAAAGACTGGAATCCCGAGCAGCTCATCGGACGCAAAGAGGCTCGGCGCATGGATCGCTTCACGCAGTTCGCGTTTGTCGCCGCACGTGAAGCGATTGAGGATGCCAAACTGCCCGAAGATCCGGAGTTCAAGCAGCGGGTCGGAGGCATCGTCGGGACGGGCATCGGCGGAATCATCACCTTTTGGCTCAACTCCGACAAAGCCAACGAAAACGGAACGTGGTCGAAGGTAACGCCCTTCTTTATTCCGATGCTGATGGCCAACGCGGCGACGGCGCACATTTCAATGGCTTACGGTTTTCAAGGGCCCTTCTTCGCGGCGGCGAGCGCGTGCGCGAGCGGCAACGACGCCATCGCGACCGCGTTCAACCTCATCACGCACGGCGATGCGATCGCGATGATTGCCGGCGGCAGCGAGGCGACGGTATCGCCGCTGGCCATCGGTGGGTTTTGCTCGATGCGAGCGATGTCGACCCGCAACGACGATCCCGCTCGGGCGAGCCGCCCGTTCGATCGCGAGCGCGACGGGTTCGTCCTCGCCGAGGGCGCCGGGATCCTCGTGCTCGAGGAGTACGAACACGCCCTGGCTCGCGGAGCGAAGATCTATTGCGAGCTGCTCGGTTACGGTCAGTCGGCCGACGCCTACGATCTGGTCGCGCCGGATCCCGAGGGCAGGGGCGTCCGCTTGGCCTTCGCGCGCGCCTTTGAGGGCGCCGGCATCGGCCCCGAGGACGTGGACTATATCAACGCGCACGGAACCTCGACGCCGGTGGGCGATCCCGCCGAGTCCAGGGCGATTGAAAAGACCTTCGGCGAGTATGCCACCCGAATCGGCGTCAGTTCGACCAAATCGATGCACGGACACGCGCTCGGCGCGGCCGGCGGCATTGAAGGCGTCGCGACCGCGCTGGCCGTCTACCACGATATCATGCCTCCGACGATCAACTACGAGTTTCCCGATCCCGAGTGCAGACTCGACTACGTGCCCAACGTCGCGCGTCACGCACCAATCCGCGTTGCGCTCTCCAACTCGTTCGGCTTCGGTGGCCACAACAGCGTCATCGTCCTCGGCAAGGTTCGTCCCGGGCCCTAAGGTGAGCGGCGAAGCGTACCGGCGGCGGTTGCGCGCACTGCTTCGCCTTGCAGGCATTCGGAAGCGCGACGAATTAAGCGTATTCGAAATGGCCTTCGTTCATCAGAGCTATGCAAAAGAGCGAGGCGGCCGGTCGAGCGACCGGATGGAGTTTCTTGGCGACTCCGTTCTTGGTTGCATCACCGCGGGCTGGCTCTTCGAGCAATTTGCGCAGGAATCGGAGGGACTGCTGACGTTGCGCAAAGCCGCGATCGTCAACGACGCGCAGCTTGCCCGAACCGCGCGCCGGTTAGGGTTTTCAGAGCTGACCCTGCTCGGCGCCGGAATGCGGGCGGCCGGCGGGAGCGACAATACCTCGGTGCTGGCCGACGCCTTCGAAGCCTTCGTCGGTGCAATCTATCTTAGCTACGGGCTGGAAAAGGCGCGGGCGTTCGTCATCAAACATCACGTCGACCAATTGGACCACGGCACGGACGCGTTGCTCGATGCTAAGACACGCCTACAGCACTACGCCCAGGAACATTTGGCGGCTACGCCGGTCTACCGGGAGACCAGTCGCGGCACGCCGCAACGCCCCGCATTCTATTCCCGAGTCAGCGTCAAGGGTAAGGTGTTGGGCAAAGGAAGCGGGCCTTCGAAGAAGGCCGCACAACAAGCGGCGGCGCAGGCCGCATTGCTCTCGCTCACTCCGGAAAGCGACGAAGACCTGAAACGCGCGGTCGGGACGTGAAACTCAAGAAAATTCGATCGTTCGGCTTCAAGACGTTTGCCGAGCCGACGTCGCTGGAGTTCGGCGACGGCGTCACGGCGATCGTCGGTCCCAACGGTTCGGGGAAGTCTAACCTCGTGGATGCGTTTCGTTGGGTGCTCGGTGAGACGTCGACCAAGAGCATCCGATCGGGACGGCTCGAAGACGTGATCTTCGCGGGGAACGAAGGCCGCAAGCCGCTCGGCTTGGCCGAAGTCGCGATTCTCTTCGACAACTCCGACGGTGCGTTGCCGATCGACTTCAACGAGGTCGAAATAACCCGGCGCGCTTATCGCGTGGGTGAAAGCGAATACTTCATCAACCGCAGCCAGGTACGCTTGCGCGACGTTCTCGATTTGGTCATGGGCACCGGCCTGGGACCGGGTTCGTACGCCATCGTTTCGCAAGGACAGATCGACGCAATCCTCGTCAGTAAACCGGCCGAGCGGCGTTCGCTCTTTGAAGAGACTGCCGGCATCGGCAAGTTTCTGGCGCGTAAACACGAGTCGATGCGCCGCTTGGAACGGACCGAGCAGAACGCCATTCGCATCAGCGATCTTATCGCGGAGTTGGAACGGCGCATTCCGGAGTTGGAGAGCCAACTTCGCCGGGCGAGACGCTACCGCCGCATCAGCGCGCGGTTGCGCGACTTAGAGATCCTGGGCTATCTGCGAGCCGGCGCATCGCGCCGCGCCGAGCGAGTCGCGTTACGTGAAGAACTCGAGCGCGGTGAAGAGCAACGCGCGGTGGCCGCCGCAAAGGCTGCAACGCTCGGCGCGGAAGTCGCCCGGCTGCGAACCCAGCTCTATCGGTGCGAGCTGCAGCTCGAGGAGTTACGCTCGCAGTCGCAAGGCGAGCGCAACAACGTCGCCCGCGTGGAAGCGGAATACGCTGCCGCGCTGGCCCGGCGTGAGGCGCTGGAGCGGCAATCGACGCAAACCTCGGAGGATGCCGCGCGCGTGCTTGGAGAGCGCGCGCTGCTCGTCACGGCAATGGACGACCTGGAAGCCCGCCTCGTGCCGCTCTCGCAAGCGTTGGAAGCGGCGCGGGAGCGCGAGCTCGAGGCGCAAGCGACGCTCGCGCAGGCTCGCGCGAAACTCGAAAACGTCTTTACCGACCTGCGTGGGGTTGAGGCCGAGGCAACGGAGCTGGCAACTCGCAAGGCGGAGCGGCGCGTCCAAGCACAGACGCTTCGCGGCGAAGCCGAGCGTCTCGAGCGAGAGGAGCAAAACGCCCGCGAGCGCGCGGAACAGCTCGAAATTGTCGCGGGCGCGGCCGCGCACCGGCATGGCGAATGCCGCCGCCAAATCGCTGCGCTCGAAGAAGATTTGCTCGATGCGCGCGGACGTGCGGAGAACGCCGACGTCCAGGCATCTGCCGCCCAAGAGGCCGTAGCGGCGGCGCTCGGCGCCCATCGCGATCAAACCGGCGACGTCGCCGCTGCGCAATCGCGGCTGCACACGATCGAAGAGTTGGAGAACTCGCTCGAGGGACACGTTCCCGGAACGCGCGCCGTCGTCGAAGCGCGGCAGCGCGGCGAGCTGCACGGCATCGAGGATATCGTTTCGAATCTCATCACGACGCAAGAGCGCTACGCTCGCGCGATGGACGTCGCTTTCGGCGCTCGTCTCTCCAACGTCGTCACGACGACTTCGGAAGATGCGGAACGGTGCGTTGAGTTTCTCAATCGTAAAGAAGCCGGCCGCGCTACGTTCCTACCGCTCGATACGCTCTCCGATCGGCAAGGCCGAAATCTCGACCCCTCGCTGGGCGCGGTGCCGGGAGTTCTCGGCTATGCGCACACGCTGGTACAGACGGCACCGCGCTATACCGGAATCGTCAACTTCTTGGTTGGAAACGTCTTGATCGTCGATCAACTCGAAACCGGGATCGAGCTGGTTCGCGGGCGCGGCGTGCGCGACACGATCGTGACCCTCAGCGGCGAGCAGCTCACCGGCGGCGGCGCGATTACCGGCGGCCGGTTTGCTCGCGAACGCTCGATCCTCTCCCGCCGGTTTCTGGCTGCAAGTCTTCGCGAATCGCTGGCCGGCATGCGGCTGCGACTCGACGAGGCCGAGCAGGCGCTGCGAGTCGCTCAGGCTCGCGCGCACGCTGCCATCGGAGACCGTGACGCGGCGCGCGAGCAGCAGGCGCGCGCCGAATCGCAGCTCGTCGGCTTGCGCGCTCAGACTGCAGCGCTGAACGAAGAGGTCGAGCGTACGCAGGCCGATCTCGCGACGGCCCGCGCGGCGACGGCGTCGCTTCGCGAAGCGGCCGTGAAGTCGCGAGAGCTGGAGCGCGGATTCGAACGGAGCGACCCGGAAGCGCAGAAAAGCGACAACGAGCGGCTGCGCTTGGAAAACGAGTTGGTACGTGTCCGCGAGGAGATTGCGGCCGCGCAGACCGCGCAGACTGCGGCGAGCGGGCATGCCGCCGAGCTGCGCGAACGAGCCGGCGCGCTGGGCGCCGAACGGGACGCCGCTAATGCGAGGCTCGGCATGCTCGATCAGGATCGCGCGCGCGCCGGTTCGGCGCGCGAGCGCATGCTGGCGGAGATCGCGTCGCTGATGGAAGAGACTCGCGGCGCGCACGCGCATCTCGAAGGGTTACGGCGCGGTGTGGTTTCGCTCGACGCGCGCCTCGAGCAGGCGCGCAAGGAACGTGAAGAGATCGTAACGGGACAGGCTCGCGTCGAATCGGAGCTGCGGCTGGCCGAACAGGAAGAGCGCGACGCCGCCGCGGGCGGCGAGCGTCACCGGACGCGCCTGGCGCAGATCGAAGCCGAGCTGGGCATGTTGGTTTCTCAGTTTGCGCAGCACCCGGCGACGAATGAAGAGTGCGCCGACGTCGAGAGCCGCTACCGGGACGAGGCCGATTCGGTCGTCGACGAGCTTCCGCGACTGCGCGACGACCTCGCGCGGCTGGAGTCAAACGTCAACCTCAACGCGGAGGCCGAGCGCGACGACGTCGCGCAACGCGAGCAGTTCCTGCGCGTGCAGCTCGAGGATCTCGCAAAGGCCAGGGCAACGCTGCTCGAGTCGATCGCGGAGATCGAACGGGAGAGTCAAGCGCAGTTTAATGCGACGTTCGAGCGTGTTGCCGCCGCGTTCTCGACGATGTACGGACGGCTCTTTGCCGGCGGTCAGGCAAAAATGTGGCAGACGGAGCCCGCCAACCTCTCCGAAACCGGCATCGAGATCGCCGTGCAGCCCCCTGGCAAAAAGCAGATGCCGCTGGCCGCGCTCTCGGGCGGCGAACGTGCGATGACCGCTGCGGCCTTGATCTTTGCGCTCATCGAGATCAAGCCGGCGCCCTTCTACCTCCTAGACGAGGTCGACGCCGCACTCGACGACGCGAACATCGAGCGTTTCTGCCAGATGGTGCGCGAGTTCGCTGCAAAGTCCCAAATGCTCATCGTCACGCACAATAAGAAAACGATGGAGAGTGCCGATCGTCTGTACGGCGTGACGACCAAGGAAGCCGGGGTCAGCGCGATCGTTTCGGCCGAGCTTGCAGCGGAAGCGGAGATGTCGGTTGCCTGACGCCCCGGCGGCAACCCGACGCGCGGCGCTCTTCTCTCTCTTCGACAAAACAGGTTCGGCGGAGTTGGCCCGAGCGCTCCAACAGCACGGCATCGAAATTTATGCCACGGGTGGAACCCGAGCGTTTCTTGGGGACCAAGGCATTCGCGCTAGAGACGTTGAGGACGTCACCGGTTTTCCGGCGCTCTTTGGCGGGCGCGTCAAGACGCTGCACCCGAAGGTTTTCGGCGCAATCCTTTTCGATCGCACCGACGCCGAGCATCGAGCGCAAGCGGAGAAGTATGCCATTGCGGAGATCTGCGCGGTCGTCGTGAACCTCTATCCCTTCGAAGCAACGGTCGCGCGGCCGGGGACGACGGAAGCAGAAGCGATCGAGCAGATCGATATCGGCGGCGTTGCGTTATTGCGAGCGGCGGCAAAGAACTTCGAGCACGTCGCCGTGCTGACGCACCCGTCGCAGTATGCGGAATACCGGGCCGCGATCGAGTCGGGCGACGCGCCCGCGGCACTGCGCCGCAAGTTTGCAATCGCGGCCTACGAACGAACCGCGGAGTACGACGTCGCAATTTCACACTATCTCGCCGCGGCGGGTGAGGTTCTACCGAGCGAGCTTCCGGGCGCGCTGGCACTGACGTTGCGGCTTGCCAAACGGCTACGGTACGGCACGAATCCGCAAGAGCGGGCGGCATTCTATCTCGACCGGCCCGAGCGTCTCCCCGAACAGCTGCACGGAAAGGCGCTCTCCTATAACAATTTGCTCGATCTCGACGCCACGCTGCGGCTGCTCTCCCGCGCGCCGCTGGGCGCAGAGTTCGGAAGCGATCGCGAGCGTTTCGTTCGCGCGGCCGTAGTGAAGCATACGGTTCCCTGTGGCGTCGCGCAGCGTTCACACGTCGGTTTGGCGGTTCGCGAAGCGCTCGAGGCCGATCCGGTCTCCGCCTTCGGCGGAATCGTCGCCGCCGACGCTCCAATCGACGCCGCTGCCGCGCAGGCGCTCGGGCAGTACTTTCTCGAGATCGTCGCGGCGCCGGACTTCGATCCGGATGCACTCGACATGCTCAAGAAAAAAAAGAACCTTCGAATCATGCGCTTCATGCTGTCGCTCCCCGACGAACTGGCGCACGAGCTGCGCTTGCGAAGCGCCCTCGGCGGCGTGCTCGCCGAGAACGACGATCCGGCGGCCCCCGCCGAAGAGTGGCGCGTCGTCAGCCGCCGGCAGCCGAGCCGGCAGCAATGGCACGACCTCGCGTTCGCTTGGGACGTCGTTCGCCACGTGAAGAGCAACGGCATCGTGATCGTCAACGGCGGAACGACCCGCGGAATCTGTGCGGGGCAGACGAACCGCGTCAGCGCCGTGCAGATCGCATCGCAGCGTGCGGGCGGCCATGCCAAGGGCGCCGCGTGTGCGAGCGACGGATTCTTCCCCTTTGCCGACGGTTTGGAAGCCGCGGTCGCCGGCGGCTGCGCGGCGATTATCGCGCCGGGCGGATCGGTCCGGGACGGTGACGTGATCGCCGCGGCCGATCGCGCCGGCGTCGCCCTGGTCTTCTCGAGCTATCGTTACTTCTTACACTAGATACGAACCACAGGAGCTTTTCGTATGCCGCGTTTTCTGCACACCTCGATCTTCGTCAACGACATGAAAGAATCGATCGCTTTTTACACGGAAAAGCTTGGGTTGCGCCTGCTCGACGGCCCGTTTCACTATCCCGGCAACGCCGATATGGCGTTTGTGGGGAGCGATTGGAGCTCGTACATCGAGCTGGTCTACGATTTGGAAGAGCATCCTCCATATGACCTCGGCAACCGCTACGAGCATCTGGCCCTCGAAGCCGACGGCGACCTCCGCCATTACGTCGATGTACTGCGGACCAAAGGCGTGAAGATTCTCAAAGACGTCTATAAATCTCCCGGCGGTAGCCGCGCGATCGCCTTCGTCGAAGATCCAAACGGGATCCCGGTGGAGCTGCTCGAGCCTCGTCACCGATAAACGAAGGGATCCGCGGGCGGCGCGATGCGTCGCGTGTCTGCGGCTACCAGGCGAAGATCGCCGCCGGCGCTCTCGATGCGTCCGTCAACGCGCAACCAACTGCCGGTCGCGTAACGCGGCGCGCGTTCGAGGCGAACGACCACCGGCGCGGCATCGGCGCGACAGCAGGTTATCGCGTAGCGCACCAACGCGCTTTCCGCCCCGTTGCGCGTAAGCACTCCGGTAAACGTCAGACGTTCGCCGGCAAAAAGATCGGTTAACGTCGTTTCGGTCGCGTGATACTGCGGCGGCGGCGCGCCCGCCACCGCGCCGATCAACATCACGACCGGCGCCCATCGCCGCGACGGGCTCTGTTCGCGCCGGTACGCGATTGCGCCGGTCAGCGCCGCGGTGGCGCAGGCCGCCAGAAGCGGCGCGATCGCGGGATTGACGAGCGCATCTCCGCGCCGTAACGCGACGATCGCGAATGCGGCGATCAGCAGTATGTAGCCCAACGCATCGTGGCCGTTCTCGGAGCGCGTTCCCGGGGTAAGCGCGCGCAGATCGATGATTCCGGCGACGCAGAGGAAGGCCGCTGCGGCGACTGGAGCCTGCGCGCGCAGCGCGCCGGCGACTGCAATCGCGCCAAGCCCGCAGGGCGCCGCCGTAAAGCCGAGCAACGCGCCTGCCGCGGCGCCGAGGAGGGGCGAAAGTTTGGCAGGATCGATTGCGGCGGCGACCTGCGTTGCAGCACCGGCGAGAAGTGCCGATGGAAGCAGCGTCGCAAACTCGCCAAGCCAGTTCGTTGCATGCGGGCAGGCAGACGGGCTGCTTTCGCGGCTGAACAGGCGCGCAACGACGAGGGCGGCGGCGAAGCGCGCGACCGCGACCACTGGCCCGAAGAGCAGCCACGTCGCGGCGGCCGCGGGAATCGAACGCGCCGACGAGCCGGCGGCGCAACCGCAACCGAGATACGCGACGGCGTGTGGATGGCGCACGAAGCGCGCCGCAGCGATGCCGGCCAGTAAAAATGGCGCGGCTTCAAAAAGAGCGCTCGCCGACGTCGCCAGCGCGCAACGCAGGGTCTCCGGTGAAACGAGCGTTGCGAGGGCTGCAAGCGCTGCTGCGTAGAGCGCGATACGCACCGGCTCCCATCACGCGCGCGGGCGCAATGGCTAGTCAATCGGCCCGGCGAACCCGTCGGCCGTGGCCGATAACTTAGGCGCCCCCCGCGGTACCCAGGACTTCGTTCCTCCCGAGTCGGGGCGCTGGAACGAGTTGGAAGCGCGGATTCATCTTCTCGCAGAGCGTTTTGGCTACGCCGAGATTCGGACGCCGGTCTTCGAGTCGACCGAACTCTTCGTCCGAGGCGTTGGCGCGCAGACCGACATCGTAGAAAAAGAGATGTACACCTTCGACGACCGCTCCGGCCGCAGCCTGACGCTCCGGCCGGAATGGACCGCGCCGGTGGTCCGCGCGGCGCTGGAACACCGTCTCTTTGCGCTCGGGCCGCTGCGGCTCTATTACATCGGACCGATCTTTCGCTACGAGCGGCCGCAGAAGGGCCGCTACCGGCAATCGCACCAGTTCGGCGTCGAGTGCTTTGGGTTTGCGGGTCCGGAAGCGGATTTGGAAGTGATCTCGCTGGCGTGGGAGCTGGTGCGCGCATACGGCATCGGCGACGCGGTGCTCAACCTAAACACGATCGGTGACGCCCAATGCCGCCCTCTCTATCGCGACGCGCTGGTCGCGCACTTTGCGCCGCATCTAGCTGAGATGAGCGAAGAGTCGCGTCTGCGAATCGAGCGCAATCCACTGCGGCTGCTCGACAGCAAGCACCCCGCGGATATTCCGTATGTGGCGAGCGCGCCGGCCTTTGAGTCGTTTCTCTGCGCGCCGTGCCGCGAGCACTTCGACGCGCTCACATCGTATCTCGATTTGGCCGGCATTCCGTTTACCATCAACCCGCGCATCGTTCGCGGTCTCGATTATTATGGAAGAACGGTTTTCGAGATTACCTCGAGCGTGCTCGGCGCCCAAAGCAGCGTCTGCGGCGGCGGCCGTTACGACGGTTTGGTGGCATCGCTGGGAGGCCCCGACGTGCCGGCGGTCGGTTTTGCTCTCGGGATGGAGCGCTTTCTCATGATGCTCGAGGCCCGCGGCTCGCAAGGGGAAGCGCCGCGGCGGGGACTCCAGGCCATTGCATTGGGAGCGCAAGCGCGCACCGTCCTGGCTCCGATCGTCGCCGAGCTGCGCCGCAGCCTCGACGCGCCCACCTACGCGGACTACCTCGAACGCAAGCTGCTCGCTCAGTTGAAAATCGCCGACCGGAACCGAGCGCGTTATGCGCTGATCCTCGGGAGCGACGAGCTTGCCGCCGGTGAGGCGGTACTGCGGGACCTTGAGGAGCGAAACGATCGCGGAGTGCCCTTCGGCTCGATAAGAGTCCTTGTCGAGCTTCTCGTAGAAGCGGGACTGTGATGGACGAGCAATACGCGCAGGAGACGCAAACGCTACGCGAACTGCTTGCGCTCATGCACGAGCACGACCTCGACACGATCAAGGTAAAACTCGGCGACGCAATCTACGAGCTGTCGCGCGCAGGTTCCGAGCCGGCGCCGCAAGCGGCGAACTCCGCCTCCACATCGGCCGCCGAAAGCGCGCCTGCAGCCGGCGCAAACGTCACCAAAGTGCTCGCACCGCTGACCGGCGTGTTCTATCGGGCATCGTCACCCGATATCCCTCCGTACGTCGAAGTAGGCACTCGCGTCGAAACCGGCGACGTTCTGTGCGTGCTCGAAGCGATGAAGCTCTTCAACGAAATTCAAAGCGACTATACGGGGACGATCGTGCGCGTCGTGCCCGGGAACGGCGAACTGGTTTCGCAGGGTGAAGAGCTTTTTTGGATCGAGCCGCACTAATGGCAGATTCGATGGCGCGGTACCATGGGCGGCGCGATTTCGCCGAACTGCTCGCGGACCGGCGCGGGTTTCTCGATCCGCCGCAGTATCGCGAGCAGGTCGAAGCGATCGTCGATGCGGTAGTTGCGGCCCTTCGAGCGGGCAAGAAAGTCTTGTGGTGCGGCAACGGCGGCAGCGCCGCCGAAGCGCAGCACATGGCTGCCGAACTCTCCGGGCGCTACTTGCGCGAACGGCCGGGCCTCAACAGCGAAGCGCTTTCGGTTAACTCCTCGACGCTGACGTGCGTCGGCAACGATTACGGATACGACTACGTCTTCTCTCGCCAGGTAGAGGCGTTCGCGCATCCGGGTGACGTCGTGATCGGCATGACGACCAGCGGCACGTCGCGCAATGTCGTGCTTGCGCTGGAAGCCGCGAAACGTCGCGGTGCGGTGACGGTGGCGTTTACCGGGAACGGGGGCGGCACGGTTCTCGAACACGCCGACCTGGCGTTGGTCGGTCCCGACGGATACGCAGCGATCGTCCAGGAAGTCCATCAGGTGATGGCCCACATCGTCTGCGACTTGGTCGAGCAGCGGTTGATCTTCGAAGGCGGCTTGCCGTGAACTCGTTGATGGCCCCCGACGCGCGAACGCTTTTCGAACGCGCGAAGGGCCGCCGGATTCTCGTCATCGGCGATCTGATGATCGACGAATGGATTTGGGGCACGGTGACGCGCATCTCGCCCGAAGCACCGGTTCCGGTCGTGGCGGTTGCCGACCATTCGTTCACGCTCGGTGGAGCCGGCAACGTTGCCAGCAATCTGCGAGCCTTGCACGCCGGCGTCGTTTTTGCGGGAACGATCGGCGGCGACGCGTTCGGGGTGCAAGTGCGCAGCCTTCTCCAAGAGCAGCAGGTCGACGAATCAGGAATCTTCACCTTGAGCGACCGGCCGACCACCCGCAAGACTCGCGTGGTGGCGCACAATCAGCAAGTCGTTCGGGCCGACTGGGAGTCGACGGCGCCGTTATCCGACGACGACCGCGGGCGGATTGCAGCTTTCGTGCGGCGGCGCGCGGCGGATTGCGATGCCGTGATTTTGAGCGACTATGCCAAAGGATTACTCTGCCGCGAAATCGTCGAGGCGACGTCGATCTGTCCCGTCGTGTTGGCGGATCCCAAACCGCAAAACGTTGGGCTCCTTCGCGGCGTTACGTGCGTCGCGCCCAACGTCGCCGAAGCGTCCTCAATGACGGGCGTTTCCATCGTCGACGACGCGAGCCTCGAACGGGCGGGCGTGCGCCTCGTCGAGATGCTCGACTGCCGGTACGCGGTCATTACCCGCGGCGAGCACGGCATGGCGCTCTTTGGACGCGAGGGGGAGCGGTTGAAAATTCCGTCCGTCGCACGGACCGTCTACGACGTGAGCGGCGCGGGCGATACCGTCATTGCGGTGCTGGCACTTGCGCTGGCGGCCGGCGCGGCGATCGAACAGGCGATGCAGCTCGCGAACTTTGCCGCCGGTGTCGTCGTCGAAAAGCTCGGAACCGCGACCGCATCACCCGAAGAGATCGTCGCGCTCGTCGAGCCCGCGACCGGCCATGGATGAACGCTGAGGTCTTCTTTGGCCGCCTGCTGAGCGCGCAGGAGGCGGTGCAGTGGCGCGAATCGCTGCGAGCCCAGGGCGCAAGCGTCGTCTTTACCAACGGCTGCTTCGACGTGCTGCACGCCGGTCACGTGGAGTATCTCGCGTGGGCGCGCGCGCAAGGTGATGCCTTGATCGTCGGTTTGAATGAAGACGATTCGGTGCGGCAAATCAAGGGCCGAGCGCGGCCGATCGTTCCGTTCCGCGACCGAGCCGAGCTGCTGCTGGCGCTGCGCAGCGTCGATGCCGTCGTCGGGTTTTCAGAGCGCACGCCGGAGATCTTGCTCGATCGCATTCGGCCCGACATCCACGTCAAGAGCGACCAGTACCGTGAGGAGGAGCTTCCGGAGCGAAGTGTCGTGCTGGCCTATGGCGGCCGAATCGCGCTTGCGCCGCACGCAGCCGGAAAGAGCACGACGGAGACGATCGCCCGCATCCTCGATGCGTATAGCCGTCACGGCTAACGGTCCCGGTGAGGTCGCCGGGTGGCTACGGCCGCTGCTCCGTGCGCTCTACCGGCGGCAACCGGATTTGGAGGCGCTCGTCTTTCTCGTGCCCGACGACTATGCCACCGGCTTCGAAGCGCAGATCGTGCGCGAGGCGTTTCCGGCGGCACGTGTCTTCACGCCAAAAGAGTATTTAAAGTTCGCCTTTGGGGCTCGGCTGGAGAATCTACCGCCCCGAGTGGACGTCGTACAGTATATCGGCGGCGACCTCTTGCATGCGGCGCGGGTTCACGCGCGGCTGAAGGGCCGGGCAGCAACCTATAAGTTCTCGCGCCGGTCGTACCGCTCGCTCTTCGATCGCGCCTTCGCGGTCGACGCGCGCAACGTCGAACAGCTTGCCGCTTGGGGAACTCCGCCGCAGCGAATCGAGCGAGTCGGAAACCTCGCGATCGACGGTGCCCTCTTCGAGGCCGGTCTCACGCAAGAGCCCGGGACACCGGTCGACGGCATCCTGATCATGCCCGGCTCGCGATCCTACGAAATCGAAAATCTCGTGCCGTTTTATTTTGCGGCAGCTTTGCGCATGCTGCGGGAACGCCCCGATCTGAAGATAGCCTTCGCGCTTTCGCCGTTTACGGCGCGCGCGCAGGTCGCTGCGGCGATCGAGGGCGGCGGCCATCCGCGCATGTTCGGCCGGCGCGGCCGGCTGGTAACCGAGGCGGGACGCGATTTCCTCGCGACGGAGTCGGAAGACGTACGCATTCCCCTTTTGAACAACGCGCTGGCGGCGGCGCGAAGCGCGCGTCTAGTTTTGACCATTCCGGGAACGAAAACGATCGAGCTGGCGGTGCTGGGCAAACCGGTGATTGCCATTACGCCGCTCAATGCGCCCGAGCTCGTCGCCATCAACGGCCCGCTCACCTATCTCAACCGCGTCCCGTTGGTCGGGGTGCCGCTCAAACGCGCTGCGGCAGTTGCCGTCTCTCGCCGCTTTCGCTATCACACGCAGCCGAACATGGATGCCGGCGATTCGTTGATTCGCGAAATACACGGAACGATCACTCCGGGCCGAATCGCCCGGATCGCGCTCGACTCGTACGACGACGGTGCTTGGATTGGGGCGTCCGGCGCGGCATTAGCGACGCTCTATCGCGACCACATCGGTGCGGCAGATCGCATGGCGGACTCGTTGCTCGGTTTGGCGGCATAGAACGGAAATGGACTACTCGGTCGTAATCGCGACCAAAGACCGCCAAGAATATCTCAGGCGGACGCTGGAGTCGCTGGGGAGACAGATCGAGGCGCCGCCGTTTGAGGTGATCGTCGTTGACAACGGTTCGGCCGACGGCACGAGGAGCGTCGTCGAAGCGCGCGCGGAAGGCGTTCCGGCAGTGCGCTACGTTGCCGAGCCGCAGCCCAACCGGGGGAAAGCGCGCAATCGCGGCGTCGAGCTTGCGGCGGGCCGGTACATCGTGTTCTGCGACGACGACGTATCGCTGCCCCCAGGTTGGCTCGCCGCTCATGCGGCGGCGCAGACGGGAGACGACTGCGTGGTAAACGGGCCGATTCTCAACGTGCCCTCCTACGATGCAACGCCCAAGCCGGCATTGGCGAACTACTCGCGCGCCTTTCTCTGCACGTGCAACGCATCGCTCTCCAAGGAGGCCTTCGACCGCGCCGGCGGCTTCGATGAAAGCTTCGATCTCTATGGTTGGGAGGATACCGAGTTAGGCGTGCGCCTGCGCGAAGCGAAGTGTCGCTGGAAGTTTGCCTGGGATGCGTTTTTGTGGCACGTCAAGCCACCGGCCGAGAACACGCTCGAAATCGAAAGCCGAAAGGCCATCGAAAAGGCGCGCATGGCGGGCCGCTTTCTCGGTAAGCATCCCTCGCGCCGAGCTCGCTTGGCAACCGGAGCGCATGCCCTCAACCTCCTTCGAGCGCGCTACCTTTTGCCCGACCCTCTTCTTGCTTTCTATGCCGGTCTCTCGAGCGGCGACGCGCCGGGATGGCTGCGGCGCTTGAGCCGCGGGCAACTCTTGGACGCGCTCTACGCGCGCGAGCTGGTCCGCGCGCTCGATGCCGGCGATGAGCGCTGAGCGAGCCTTGCTCTACTGCGCCGGCGGCGGCATCGGTGACTCGCTGGTTGCCTCGGTGGTTGCGCGCGCGCTGCACCGCAAATTCGCGACGGTCGACGCGCTCACGCTTCCATCGCATCGCGAGCTGCTCGAACGGGTGCCCGACGTCGACGGCGTGTTGGTCGACGAGGGTGAGGATGGAGCCGTCGCGGAACGACTGGCGCGCTCGCGTTACGATGCCTGCATCGTCACCTGGGCGACCTCTCGAACCGCTCGCGTCCCGCAGCGCGCCGGCATTCCGGTTCGAGTCGGTCAGGCGCGCCGCTTTTATTCGTTTCGCTTTACCGAACGCGTCGTCGTCCGAAGCGAACGCGGCGACGTCACCTCGCATTGGTGCGACGTTCTGCTGGACTTCGCGCGCGCCATCGGCTGCGACACCGAGGACCGTCGCTACCGCTTCGTGCCGACCGTGCAGGACGAGCGCGACGCCGAAGAGCTGCTCGCCGGCTGCGAGCGCTTCATCATTCTCAATCCGTGCAACGCGATCGCCTCGCGGCGCAGCTGGCCGCTTGACGGATGGGCGGAACTCGCGCGCGACGTTCGCAATCGTTACGACGCGCGCGTGCTCGTGAGCGGTTCGCCGGCGGACGCGCGCTCGACCGAAGGTATCGTTCGTCACCTCGATGGCCTGGAGGGAGTCGTTTCGATTGCCGGGCGCACGAGCGTCGGCGCATTCGGCGCACTCGCGCGGCGCGCGCGCGCCTTCGTCGGAATCACGACCGGTTCGATGCACGTTGCGGCCGCCGTCGGCTGCCCAACGGTCGGCATTTTTCCCTTTCAGTCGGATTTTCCCGAACGCTGGGCGCCGCTAGGTAAAACGACGGCGGTCGTGCGAGCCTCGTTTCCCTGCCATCCCGGCGATACGAAGGAACGCTGTCGCGACTACGCCTGCATCGCGAATCTCGACCGTACGAAAATTCTCGCCGCGCTCGACTCGTTGATCTCGTGATTGCCGCAACGATTCAGCTCTGTACCTACAATCGCGCGGCGCTGCTCGAGCGCGTGCTCGAGGCCTGCTTCGACCAGACGGTCCGCGACGATTCGTACGAGGTCGTTCTCGTCGACGACGGCTCGCGCGATGCGACGCCGGCGGTGATACGGCGCGCACGTTTGCACGCACCGTGTGCGTTTACCGTCGTAAGCCAAGAAAACCGCGGGCTTGCCGGCGCTCGTAATGCCGGAATCGCGCGCGCGACCGGCGAGCGCATCGTCTTCATCGACGACGACGTGCTGGTGCTGCCGAACTTCGTAGCGGAGCACCTGCGCAGTCATGCCGCGAGCCCGCAAGCCATCGTGCGTGGCGGAGCCATCGAAGTCGAGTCGTTCGACGACCTGCCGCCGCCGGTCTGGAGCATCAAGAACTACAGTGGCAACTATTTCTGGACGACGAACGTCTCGGCTCCGCTGGCAACGATTCGCGCGATCGGCGGATTTGACGAATCGTTCTCGGAGTACGGCTGGGAAGACATCGACGTCGGTTTGCGCCTCCGCGCCCGCGGCGTCAAAGCCGTCTTCAACCCGCGCGCCTTGGTCTATCATTTCAAGCCGCCGCTTCGCGCGAGCAGCATGGAGGCGATGGTACGGCAAGCCCGAGCCAAAGCGCGCACCGCCGTCGCGCTCGTACGGCTTCATCCGCACTGGCGCGCCTATCTTGCGACTGGAATCAACCTGCCCCAACGCCGACTTGCGGCGTGGCGCCGGCGGCTCGGTTTGGCAGATCGCTTACGCGGCCGGCTCGCGGATCTCGGCGAGCGAGAACTCACCCCGCGCGAAGCACGGCTCGCGCGCTCGCTCGCAAACGAAGTCTACTTTGAAGAGATGGAACGGGCGTTACGCTCTTGAGGATTCTGCTCTCACGCACGGATCGCATCGGGGATTTGGTCCTTTCGACGCCGGCGATCGCGACGGTCCGAGCCTCGTTTCCGAACGCGCACGTCGCCGTCGTGACGAGCGACTATAACCGCGTCGTCGTGGAACGCAACGACGACGTCGACGAGCTGATCGTGTTGCCGAGCGGCGCGAAGCCACGCGCCTTCGGCGCGAGCTTGAGCGGATACGACGTGGCGGTCGCACTCGCACCGCGCTTCGTCGACCTTCAGATCGTGGGCGGAACGCGCGCGCCGCTTCGAATCGGCTATACGTACGAACGACGCTGGTTTGCGCGGTTCACGGCGGGTCTCTTCCTCAATCGCGTCATGATCTCCGAGGCGGATCCCGAGCTGTGCGACCTCGAGCCGCTGCGCACCGTCCGCCACGAGGTCATGCAGTTGCTCGATCTTGTCGCACTCGCCGGCGCCGACGTGCGCGTGACGGCCCTGCGCCTGGACGTTGTCGACGCGGATCGAGCGATCGCGCGAACGCTTCCCGAAAACCCTATCGTCCTTCACCTGGCTCCAAGGTGGTTCACCGGCGGCAGCACGCTAGCGGGAACGCTCGCGATGGTGCAGGAACTCGCCTCGCTTGCTCCGGTCGTCATCACCTGTGCGCGCGAATGTGAACCGCAGGCCGCCGCTTTCGAAGCCGGCGGCAGCGTCACCCATTGTTTGCGTGGACTGCCCTTTCACGAGTGGGCGGCGGTGCTGGAGCGCGCGCGAGTGGTCGTGACCGTCGACACCGGTGCGACCCACGTCGCGAGCGCCGTGCATCGGCCGACGCTGGTTGCCTTCGAACACGCGTACTTCCGGCTGAACTCACAAGAATGGTCGCCCTATGGCGTGCCTCACGTTTTGGTTCGGAAGCCGGCGCGCCCGGATCCCGAACTGCTCGAACGTTTTCGCGACGAAATCACGGCCGGCGTTGCCCGTTTGATGCATGCCTGAGATCTCGGTCGTCATTCCGACCTACAATCGCCTGGAGACGCTCTCGCGCGTCTTGCCGACGCTCTTGGCCCAGGATCTCGAGCCGTCGCAATACGAGTTGCTCGTCTGCGACTCGAACTCGACCGACGGCACTGCCGAGTATCTTGCGCGGCTCGCGGAGGCGCACGGCAATCTCCGGCACCTGGCGGGAGCGTACAGCGGCCGGGCAGCGGCTCGCAACGCCGGCATCGCGCAGGCGCGCGCCGGGGTCGTTCTGTTCAACGACGCCGACATCTTCGCGTCGCCCGATCTCCTCTCGACGCACCTGCGACGGCATCGAGAACGAACCGGCATTGCCGTCGTTGGGTTGGAGGTTCAAGTTCGGGATTTTGAAGAGTACGAGTACAAGCGCGATCATCCCGATGCGCGCGGGCATCTGCATCCGCCGTCGCGAAGAAAACTTTCGTGGCTTTATTTTCTTACCGGCAACGCGTCCGTACGGCGCGAGGATCTACTTCGCGCCGGCTGCTTCGACGAGAGTTTCACCGGCTACGGTCACGAGGACTTGGAGTTGGGCTACCGCTTGCAGCGGCTCGGGATCGAGATTCTTTACGAGCCGCTGGCCGTCAACTATCACTGCCAAGACGTTGCGTACGGCGACCAAAAGGAAAAGATGCGCCTGGCAGGGCGTTCCACGGCCCGCTTCTATCGCAAGCACCCGCACCCCGACGTGATGCTCAATCTCGGAATGACGCCGCTGTCACTCTGGGCGCACTCGGCGCTGACGCGGTTCCCGCTTCTGCTCGGCGCAATCGACCGCACCGCCGAGCGCTCGCGGCTGGCGCGCGAGCTCTTACTGCAGTACCACTACGTCTCGGGGATAAAGGAAGCTCGTGACCGACGATAGACGCTCGTGCGGCGCCTTGCGCGGCGCCGACGCCGGCAAGCTCGTCGACCTCCGCGGCTGGGTCAATCGCCGCCGCGATCACGGCGGTTTGATCTTCGTCGATCTCCGCGACCACGAAGGCGTGACGCAGGTCGTTTTTAATCCCGAGCACCCGAGCTTTGGCGAGGCGGAGCACCTGCGCAGCGAAGACGTCTTGCGCGTCCGCGGCATGGTTCGTGCGCGCCCGCCCGGGACGGAGAATCCGCGGCTGGCAACCGGTGACGTCGAAGTCGCGATCGACGAGCTGGAAATTCTCAACCGCTCGCTGGTTCCGCCGTTTCAAGTCAACGCCGACGAAGCGGTCGATGAGAACTTGCGCCTCGAGTATCGCTATCTGGATCTGCGCCGTCCGCGGATGCAGGAGAACATTCGCTTGCGCCACCGCATCATCAAGGCGATGCGGGATTTCTGCGACGAGCGCGGCTTCGTCGAAATCGAGACGCCGATGCTGATCAAATCGACGCCCGAGGGCGCGCGCGATTACCTCGTTCCCAGCCGGCTCTACCCGGGCGCGTTCTATGCGTTGCCGCAGTCGCCGCAGATGCTCAAGCAGATCTCGATGATCGCCGGCTTCGGCCGCTACATGCAGATCGCGCGTTGCATGCGCGACGAGGACCAGCGCGCCGATCGTCAGCCCGAGTTCACCCAGCTCGATCTCGAGATGTCGTTCTGCACGCAAGAGGACGTTCTCGAGACGATGGAGTCGTGCATGCGCTTCGTCTGGCAAACGGTGCTTGGCATCGAGCTGCCGCCGTTCGCGCGGCTGACGCACCAAGAAGCGATCGCGAAATACGGGCTCGACAAACCGGATCTGCGCTTCGGCCTCGAGCTGGCCGACGTCGGTGCCGTCTTTGCCGGGACGGAGTTCGTCGTCTTCAAATCGGCGCTGGAGAGCGGCGGTTCGATCGTGGCGCTGCGCTATCCCAAGGGCACCGCGCTCTCGCGCCGCGACTTCGACTCGTTGACCGAAACCGCGAAGCAGTTCGGCGGCAAAGGGATGGTCTGGATATCGCTGGCGGCCGACGGAATGAAATCCTCAGCCGCAAAGTTTCTCTCCGAAGCGAACGTGGCTGCCGTATCCGCAGCCGTCGCGGCGGAAGCCGGCGACGCGGTGCTGCTCTTTGCCGACACGACGCCGCTTGCGTATGCCGTCGCCGGGAAGATGCGTAACGAGATCGGCCAGCGGTGCGGCTTGCGCGACCCCCAGGCCTACGCCTTCGGTTGGGTGACGGGTTTTCCGTATCTGGAGATCGACGAGGAGACAGGAAAGCCGGCGCCCGCGCATCACGCGTTCACGGCGCCCGCGCCTGGCGACTGGGAGTTGATCGAAAGCGCCCCCATGGAGATGCGCGCCCAGCACTACGATCTCGTCCTCAACGGATGGGAACTGGGTTCGGGCTCGATCCGAATTCACAAGCCCGACGAGCAGCGGAGAATCTTCGAGATGCTGGGTTTGAGCGCGGATCAGATCGAGGAGCGTTTCGGATTCTTCGTGCGCGCGCTCGAGTACGGGGCGCCGCCGCACGGCGGCATGGCGCTCGGTATCGACCGCATCGTCATGATCGCGTGCGGCGAGGAGAACATTCGCGAGGTCATTGCTTTTCCGAAGAATCAAGGGGCTCGGGATTTGATGATGGACGCGCCGAGCCGGGTGCCGGATCAGCTGGTTACCGACCTGCACCTGCGTCGCGCCCCAGAACCTCCTTCGCACGCGTAAAGATCGCGTCGAACATCGGCACCGTCAGCTTGCCGGTGTTGGTGTTCTGCCGGCTCGGATGATACGTCGCCAGCAGCGTGACCGCCCGGCCGTCGCGCACGGCGTCGAACTCGGCGCCGTGGCCAAAGACCGGCTTGTTCGCGAACGCAAAGCCGCGTTGTGCGAGCGCGCGGACGATCGCGTTAAAGCCGATCGCGCCTAAGCCGATCGCAACGCGCAGCCGTTCGAGCGCTCCGAACTCATTGACGAGAAACGAAAAGCAGTTGCGCAGCTCCTGCGGCGTCGGTTTGTTCTGCGGCGGCGCGCAGCGTGCGGCGGCGGTGATGAAACAGTCGCGCAGCTTCAATCCGTCGAAGCGGTCGCGCGCGACGGGTGCTGAGGCAAAGCCGGCACGATGGAGTGCGGGATAGAGGAAGTCGCCCGACGCGTCGCCGGTAAACGGGCGTCCCGTGCGATTGCTGCCGTGCGCTCCCGGGGCGAGACCGACGAGCATTAAGCGTGCGTCGGGGTCGCCGAAGCCCGGCACCGGCTTTCCCCAATACTCCGAGTCGCGATACGCGCGCTTTTTATCGTGCGCGACCTGCGCGGCGTACGCGCGCAGCTCGGGGCATCGCCGGCAGCGCACGACCGCCGCCGCAATCGCCGAGAGGTCGCGCATGCGGCCCGCTACGGACCTCCGGTCAGCACGTCGGCGTACTCGATGCCGGCCGGGGCCACGACGTACGCGATGCCGTCGTTGCGTTGCCAAATCCGCTCGATCGCCGCTCGCGGATAGACGACGCGCACGTTCGGCGCGGCGGGATCGTTGACGGCGCAGTCGCCGTTGCGGGTGAAGCCGCAGAGGACGACGAGATGACCGTCGGAGTGCGGCAGCGGCGCGCCCGGCAACTCGCCAGGCCCCCACGAGTAGGAAATTGCCAGCGGGAGGTTGCGCTCGATCAAACGCTGTGCGTGGTCGAGATTGCGCAGGTGCGCGACGACGCCGCGAAAGCCAAGCCGGCCGCTGTAGGCGACGTTGAAGACCCAGTTTCCCGTCCCGTTATAGGCGCGATCGAAAACGGCGCGCGCGGTCTGCTCGAGCGGGAGATCGATGCCGTGGTACGCGTGGATCATCGAAAGGCTCGCCGGGCTGCACCAGCCGCGTGCGTCGCGCTCGTCATATTGGGAGCGTGCCGGAACGTCGAGAATATGCGCGTCGCTCGCGTATGGGAGCGAGGGGCGCAAGCGCACTGGCGAGGAGAATGCGAGCAGCTCGAAACGGACGCCGGGGGCGCGCACCTCGATGCCGTCGAATGGCTGCGTAGCGGAGATGACGTCGACCTCCACCAGGGTACCGTCGTGCGTAGGGCTCAACGAGGTAGCGCCGTCGGCTTGCCACTCCGAATGATCAAGCCAATCGCCGTCGGCTTGGTGCGCGCGCAGCAAACGAAACGCAATCCGGCCGCTGGGCGCGTGCGTGTTCCAGCACAGGACGCCGGTGCGCGTCGCTTCGAAGAACAGCTTGGTGCCGTCTTCCACCCCATGCGTTTGCGCGAAGGCGGCCGCGCTCAAATCTTCCATTGCCACGCGTTCCACGTGTCCCCGATGAACGCCGCGGGGACGTAGTTCTTCAGGTCGTCGTTGATTGCGGTGTAGTCGGTCTCCCAGCTAAAAAAGACCGCCGGCACCAGCTCCCGGATGCGTTCCTCTTCGCGCTGGTAGAGCCGCTTGCGGGCTACCGGGTCGAAGGTGCTTGCCGCCGCCATGCTGGTGGCGTTGACGACCGGGTCGTCCAGCCACGACGTGTTGGCGCCATGCGGCGGAATGAAGCTGCCGCCCCAACTCGCGGAGTTGTCCGGGTCGGGTCCGTTGGTTTCGACGGACCATTCCAGGTCGTACTTTCCGGTATACAACGGTCCGTCCATGGCAAAGAGATAGCTGCCGGGATAGTTACGAACGGTGACGTCGATGCCGACGGCGCGCAGCATCGATTGGATCAACACCTGGGACTCGGTGTTCTCCTGATGGCCGGTCGTTGCATAGATGCTCAGATTCATCGCGAGCGTGCCCTTGTGGAGAACGCCGGCGGCGTCCGGTTTCCATCCGGCCGTGGCGAGAAGACGTTTGGCATCGTTTGGATCGTAGCGGTAGGCCGGGAGCGCCGGAGCGGCCCAAAGCTCGGGAAAGATGTCCGAGACTGCGAGTGCGTCCAGTCCGTGATAGACCGTCGCCTCGAGGCGCTGCCAATCGATTGCCTCGGCGATTGCGCGGCGGACGCGCGCGTCGGCGAGTTGCGGGCGGCTCAGGTTGAGCCCGAGGTGTCGCCAGTTCGCGATCAAGCGTCGCTTGACGGTGATGCCGGAGATGCTGTGCAGCCGCGCGATGTCGTTCACGTTAACGGTCGGGTAGACGTCCACTTCGTGGGTTACGAGCTCGTTGAAGAGCGTGTTGACGTCGGGGACGATCTTCCAAACGACTTCCTTGAGGTGCGGCGCCCCGCGAAAATAACGGACGTTGGGGACGAAAGTCAACGAGCTCCCGTGGTTCCAGCGCTCGAGGACGAAAGGCCCGCTGGCCAGCGGGCTTTCGTTGAAGCTCGCGCGGCGCAGGTCGCCCACCTTCGCAAGGAGATGTGCGGGCATCGGCGGATACGCGGCGCCGCCCATCGCAAGAATTCCCAAGACCGCCACGTTGGGTTGTTTTAGCCGAATTACGATTGTGTACGGGTTGGGGGCGCTTGCCGAGGCGATGTCGTCCCATCCGTACGTCGTCTTGACGGCGTTGAGCGGGTTTCGGACCGCGTTGTAGGTGAAGAGCCAATCGGCCGCGGTCAGTGGCGCACCGTCCGCCCACACGACGCCTTTGCGCAGGTGGACGACGATCGTCTTACCATCCCGGGCGATCCCGCCGTTGCGCAGCGTCGGGACTTGCGTCGCGAGATCGGGGATGTAGTTTCCTTCCGCGTCGTAACGAAGGATGAACGAGAAGAGCAGCCCGACGATCGCGTCGCTCGCCGCGGTGTGTGCGTACATTAGATTGAGGCTATCGGGCTCTTCGTCTTCGCCGATGCGCACGACGCCTGGAATCGTCCAGGGGTTACGTTCACCCTTCGACGGCGCGGCCGTTTTCGAGCAGGCGCAGATTGCAAGGAGCAGCGCCAATGCAGCAGCCGCGATGCGGCCGAACGTCACGGTAGGGGTCGCGCGCCCAGCGGCGGCCGTTTGACGATGCGCGCGGCGATCTCTGCATAAAACTCCGCGGCGCCGAAGCGCACGACGTCTCCGGCGGGCAGTTGCGTTTCCTCCCGCGCGCGTGCGATTTCGGCGCGAGCTTGGGTCTCGCCCAAACCGTGCGTGTTCAGCGCGATTCCGACAACCGGTGCGGGCTTGACCGTGTTGAGAAGCGCCTCGTGAACGGCGATCAGTTCTTTGTAGCCCAAAACCGGCGTTGGGTAGGACTCGATCTGCGTGCGGCTCGGATCGCAGACGAGGAGCAGCGCGTCGGGCGCGCAGCCGGTCATCAAGGCGAGCGTCACCGGGGCATAGGCCGGGTGATTGATCGCGCCTTGTCCCTCGACGACGATGAGCTCGGCGCCTTGGTGTGCCGCATAGAGCACGAGTTGTTCGGCGGCCCCCGGCGCGAAATCGGCGATGACGCGGTCGACGGAAATGCCCCAGCCCGCAATGATGATTCCGGTCTGACCCGTCGGTACGAATCGAGCCATCTTTCCGGACGCGCATGCCGCGGCCACCAGCTCGAGCGCGACGGTCATCTTTCCGACCGCGCAATCGTTGCCGACCGTGAGCAGAACCGGCGCCTCTACCTGATAGGCGTCGCCGGAGAAGAGCGGCACCTCAGGCGGCACTCGAACGTCCCAGATTGCCGCGCCCGAGGCTCGCGCGGCGCTGCGAAATTCGCGATCGGCTTCGAGTATCTGGTGCAGGCCGCTGACGATCTCGAGCTTCGCGGCAATGGCTTCGGCGACGGCCGCGCGCCAATCGGGCGGAAGGCCGCCGCCTTTGGGCGCAGTTCCGATGAGCAGTGACGTCGGCGCGTACTCCAGTGCCTGCGCGACGCTGGCGACGATGGGAGCGTCGCTGTCGAGATACGGAAGGACGTCGCGCACGCGGCGCCCGGCGTGCGAGGGGTCGATCACGGCGACGACTTCGTCGTTTCCGTAGCGGATGACGCCGTGCGCGGTCTTGGCATCGCGCTCGAAGCGATCCGGAGCCAGAATTGCGTAGCGCCGCTTCATGCCGACGCCGCTTCGGTGACGCCCAGCCCGGGCGCATCGGGAATCAACACTTTTCCGCCGTCGTAACGCACGCCGGCGAACGGGTCGTGCGAGATCAAGAGCGGTCCGTCGAGATCGGCCCAATCTGCTAGCGGCGAAATGTGTGCGGCGGCCGTTGCGGCAATCGCGCTCTCGACCATGCACCCGATCATCACCTTCAACCCCATTGCGCGAGCGGTGTGAATCGTCGCCAGCGCGCCGCGAACCCCGCCGGCTTTGGCCAGCTTGACGTTGACGCCGTCGATGCAACCGTACAACGGCGGAAGATCGCTTGCGACCAGGCAATCTTCGTCGGCGACGATCGGTATGGAGACGCGGTCGCGAACTGCCCGCAGCCACTGTGGATTTCCGGCAGCGACGGGCTGCTCGCAGAACTCGATCTCATAGCGCGCAAGCTCGCGCAAAATGATGACTGCGTCGTCGACGCTCCAGCCTTCGTTGGCATCGATGCGGAGTGCGCCGCCGTAGCGCGCCCGGATCGCCGCGACGATCTCGACCTGCTCGGCGAGTGTGCCCGTTCCGAGCTTGACCTTGAGAATCGGATAGTGCGCGGCCTCCTCGAGCTTACGAAGCGTCGTTTGCGGGTCGGCGATCCCGATTGTGAACGAGGTCAACGGCGCGCGCGACGGATCGAGACCGAGCAGCGCGTACAGCGGCTTGCCAAGCTCCTTGCCGATCAGGTCGTGGAGCGCCAGGTCAAGTCCCGCGCGCGCCGCTGCCGGAATCTCCTCGTTCAGCAGCGACTCGAGCCGGAAGGGATCGTCGCCGGCGAGCGGATTGCGCTGGAAATAATCGATGACGCTCTCGACCGACTCCCCGTAGCGTCCGATCGGAGTGGCCTCGCCTAAGCCCTCGAGATCGGCGCCGCGAACGCGGACGACTGCGGTGCGCGCAATCGATTCTTCGCTGCGCGCGATCTTGAAGGGGTGGACGAGCGGCAGCTCCATAGCGGAGATCGAGATCGAGAGCGCAGGCATCGGCCTCGCATTTCGGGGGCGTGCAGGATTCTACTTGCGCAAAATCGGGCACTTGACTGGCGGTGGTAAGTTAGAGGGGCTCGACTGCGCTTAGCGCGCAGCGCACAAAGGTCCCGAGCCGACTTATTTGTCTAGGGAGCACCAGCTCCGGATACGACGGATTCCACTGGGCCACAAGCCTGCCGAAACCGGCGCCCGGGCCGCACCCACCTGTTTGAAAATGCAGGTTCGAACCAAGTGCGCAAGACGCTATTTGTGGTTGAGCCCTTTGTATTGCGCGCAGAGCGCGCCGCGCCACAGGGCCACCGCCGCCGCAAGCCGGTGCGTCGTTGCCGCGCCCGAAACCTCGTCGATTGCGACGTATCCGCAAAAATCTGCAAACGCGTGCGTTACCTCGGCGACCGTTTGCTCTGTTTGCTGCTGCAGTCCGCTCCACAATAAGACGGTGTTCGGCGCCAAAGCTGACGCGTCGCTGGCCGCGTCGAGCGCCTGCGGTTCGGGCCCGTACCGCAGCCAGGCAGAATCGGTCTCTTTGACGACGCGCTTGCAATCTGCAGTGCCGGCCGCAAATGTTTGCGGAGCGTTTCGCAACGCCAGCGTGACGTTGAGGCGCTTTGCCAGCGACGTGGCGAAGCCTAGCCGCTCTAACTGTTCGCTCCAGGAACACTCGGTCTGGAGTGCCAGTGGAGCTGCGACCAGCGGCGCGCCGAGGGCGGCCGCGTGACCGAGAACCCGCGTCACGTACTCTTCTTCCGAGCAAAAGAACCTCGAGTCGCTCACTGCGGCAATCGAAAGGCCCCAGTCGGTCGCCATCTTCTTGACCTGCGCGAGGTAGTCGTCGTCCGTTCGCGGAAAATGCCGCACGTCTAAGACGACGCCGTCGCAAGCCAACTCGCGCGCGCAAAGGTCCAAGAACTCGAGTTGCGTCAGCTCGCCGCTCTCGATCTCGCGGTGGAGGGCACCGCTCGCGCAGGCAAGCTTCATCGGCCTCGGATTTTCGACCGCTCGCCGTTGCTCACCCTCATCGCTGGATACAACCGAATACATGAGAATTGCCTTGGGCGCCGATCACGCCGGCTTCGAATACAAAGATCGGATCGCAGAGAAGCTCCGCGGTCTGGGTCACGAGATACTCGACTTCGGAACGCACGGTGCGACGCCGGTCGACTACCCGCAATATGGCTATGCCGTCGGGGAGGCGGTCGCGACCCGAGAGGCCGACCGCGGTATCCTGGTCTGCGGGTCGAGCCTTGGAATCGCGATGGCGGCCAACAAAGTCCCGGGAATCCGCTGCGCTCCGGTAATGGACCCGTATTCCGCGGAGTTGGCGCGCCGCCATAACGACGCAAACGTCATCGCTTTTTCCGAGCGGTTGACGGGTTGGGAGATGATCGAACGGATGCTGCAAGTCTATCTCGACACGGGCTTTGACGGCGGCCGCCACGCGTATCGCGTCGAGCAGCTCTTTGAATTCGGCGACGGCCAGCGGGTGCGAACCCTCAAAGATTTGGAGCGTGGCGAGGTCACCGGGGCGCAGACCCCCAAAGACCTTCTTTAGTGGACATTCTAACGCCGAATCGCATCGAAGCGGGCGACCCCGAAGTCTTTGCCGCCATCGCCGGCGAGGAGCGGCGGCAAAAAGAGAACCTCGAGCTGATCGCTTCGGAGAACTACGCGAGTCGCGCGGTCCGCGAAGCCAATGCCTGCGTGATGACCAATAAATACGCCGAAGGCTATCCGGGCAAGCGGTATTACGGCGGCTGCCAGTGGGTCGACGTTGCCGAAACGCTGGCACTCGAGCGGCTCAAACGAATCTTCGGCGCAGACCACGCCAACGTTCAGCCGCATTCCGGGGCGCAAGCCAACATGGCGGTCTTCATGGCGCTTCTGCAGCCCGGCGACACGGTTCTCGGAATGTCGCTCGCACACGGCGGCCATCTGACGCACGGAACCAAAGTGAGTTTCTCGGGAAAGCTGTACAATGCGGTCGCCTACGGCGTCCGCAAAGATACCGAGCTCATCGATTTCGACGAAGTGCGCGCGCTGGCTCGCGAGCACCGGCCAAAACTGATCGTCGCCGGTGCCAGCGCGTATCCCCGCGTGATGGAGTACGAACCGTTTCGCGAAATCGCATCTGAGATCGGCGCGGCCCTGCTGGTGGATTTTGCCCACATCGCGGGACTCGTCGCCGTCGGACTCCATCCCTCGCCGGTGCCGCTGGCCGACTTCGTGTCGTCCACGACCCACAAAACGTTGCGCGGTCCGCGAGGCGGCTTCGTCCTCTGCACGCAGAACTGGGCCGTCCCTTTGGACAAGAGCGTGTTCCCCGGAATTCAAGGCGGTCCGCTGATGCACACGATCGCCGCAAAGGCCGTTGCATTCGGTGAAGCCCTCCAGCCGGAGTTCAAAACGTATCAGCAACGGGTCGTCGAGAACGCGCGGGTAATGGCCGACGAGTTTATGCGTGCCGGGCTGCGTTTGGTCGGCGGAGGAACCGACACGCATCTCATGCTGGTCGATGTCTCGGTCAAGGGTCTGACCGGAAAGGCGGTCGAGGCCTACCTCGACGACATCAACGTCACGGTCAACAAGAACGCGATTCCTTTCGATACACAAAAACCGATGGTCGCCAGCGGCATTCGTATCGGCACGCCGGCGATCACGTCGCGCGGTTTTGGCGTACCGGAGTGTCGCGAAGTGGCGCGCATTATGTGCGACGCCCTCGGCGACATCGAGGAGCGCCGGCAAATCGAGCGGCTTGGGGGACGGGTCCGCGAATTGACCTCGCGCTACGACGTCCCTTAGGCGGTCCTAGAACCGTGCGCCCCGGTTGGGACGAGTATTTTATGCAGATCGCGCATACCGTAAGCACGCGTGCGACCTGCCCGCGAGCCTCGGTTGGCTGCGTTCTGATGCGCGCCCACCGCATCTTGACCACGGGCTACAACGGGGCGCCGCGCGGCGTCGCACACTGTACCGAGGTCGGCTGCACGCTGGTCGGCGAGCATTGCGTTCGCGCGACGCACGCCGAAGCCAACGCGGTGGTCCAGGGTGCCCTCCACGGCGTCAGCTTGCACGAAGCCACGGCCTACTGCACGCATCAACCGTGCGTCAACTGTTCGAAGCTGCTCATTAGCGCCGGTGTAACGAGGATCGTTTACGATCAACCGTATCCCGACGCGGTCGCCAGCGCGCTGCTGGCCGAAGCCGGCGTAGCGCTGGTCGCGTTCGCCGCGCTCGAAGGCGTCCGCGGTTGAGCGGCCACTCGTTTACCGCCGGCGCCATTTACGCGGCGGCTTTTCTGATCGCGGCCGCCGTTAGCTTGTGGGCAACGCCGCTGGTCGTGCGGCTCGCCAATCGCCTGGGAATCGTCGACCGCGACGCCGACGAGCGCCGCATGCACGACACGCCAAAGCCGCGCGTCGGCGGAATCGCGGTCTTCTTCGGCTTCTCGTTCGCGCTCTTCGCCGTACTGGGCGTGTCGATGACCTCGCCGGTGCGGTTGCTGCCGGCGGCCGATCAGTTCGACGCTGTCCACCGGCTGGTGGGACTGCTCTTTGGAAGCTTGTTGATCGTCGGCGTCGGTGTCTGGGACGACGTGATGCAGATGCGGCCGCGGAACAAGCTCGTCGCTCAGGTCGTCGTGGCGCTGATCTCGATGTTGTACGGTTTCATCATTCCGGGCGTCACCAATCCGTTCGACCACAATCCGGCCACCAACTGGATCGATTTTCCGCTGTGGGTGGGAGTTCCGCTTACGCTGATTTGGTACGTCGGCATGATGAACGCCATCAACTTTCTCGACGGCCTCGACGGCCTGCTCGCGGGCGTCGCTGCAATCTCGAGCGTCTTCCTCTTCGTCATCGCGGTACTGCACGCAAACCCGGTCGTCGCGCTGGTGGTGATCGCGTTGGCCGGCGCCGCGCTCGGTTTTCTCCCGTATAACTTCAATCCGGCGCGAATTATCCTCGGCGATGCCGGCTCGCTCTTCATCGGTTACGTGTTCGGTACCGTTTCGATCATCGGCGCGAGCAAGACCGCGATCGCGATCAGCGTTGTCGTGCCGCTGCTGGTGCTGGCGCTGCCCGTGCTCGATACGGCGGCCGCAATCGTGCGCCGAGCGAGCAGCGGCAAACGTATCACCGAGGCCGACCGCGGACATTTTCACCATCAGTTGATCTTTCGCTTCGGCCTCAACGTGCGCCAAGCGGTGCTGGTTCTGTATGCCGTCTGCTTGGCTTTAGGCGCGGTGGCGCTTTTCTTCTCCGGCGGGTTCACCCACGTCTTTCGGCACGTTAGTTAGCCGATGAAACCGCTGTCGGTGTTGAGCGTGTTCGGGACGCGCCCGGATACGATCAAGATGGCGCCCGTCGTACGCGCGTTGCAGTCCCACACGGATATCGCTGCGCGCGTTTGCGTAACCGCTCAACACCGCCAGATGCTCGACGATCTGCTCGAGTTCTTCGCGATTACACCCGACTACGATCTCAACGTCATGAGCGAGGATCAAAGCCTCACGGAGATCACGACGCGGGTTCTGATCGGCATGGAGCCCGTGCTCCGCGAAGCGCGCCCCGACGTCGTGCTGGTTCACGGCGACACGGCGACGAGCACGGCCGCGGCCTTGGCAGCCTTCTATCAACGAATCCCGGTGGGGCACGTCGAGGCCGGATTGCGCACCAGCAATCGCTGGCTGCCGTATCCCGAAGAGATGAACCGCCGTTTGACGGCGACCCTCGCGACGTACCATTTCGCGCCGACGCTCTTGGCTCGCGAGCACCTCCTGGCCGAGAACGTTTCGGCCGGCGACGTCGTCGTGACCGGAAACACGGTGATCGACGCATTTCTCGAAACGGCCGCGCGCGACGATCTGCCCATCCCCCCGCGCTGGGCCCAACTCGATGAGAAAAGGCCGGCGATCGTGGTGACTGCCCACCGCCGCGAGAACCACGAACACATGCGGGAGATCTGCGAGGCGCTGCGCGCAATCGCCGAACTTCCCTCGAAGCCTCAGCTCTATTGGCCGGTGCATCCGTCGCCGCGGGTAGCGCCGGTCGCGCACGAAATCCTTGGCGGGATGCCTGGAATCGTCTTAGTCGACCCGATCGACTATGCTGAGATGGTCGCCGCCGTAAGAGGGTCGGCGTTCGTTCTTACCGACTCGGGCGGACTACAAGAGGAGGCCCCCTGCATCGGCAAACCCGTGCTGGTGATGCGCGAGGAGACCGAACGCCCCGAGGGTCTGGCTGCGGGAACGCTCGCGCTGGTAGGACACGACCGGGAGCGGATCATCCGCGCCGCGCGCCTGCTGCTCGAGGATCCCGCAGCCTATGCTGCGATGGCTCAGGCGCGCAATCCGTACGGCGACGGCCGCGCGGCCTCGCGAATCGCAGGATGGCTGGTCGCGCGCCTGCGAGGCGGCGAGTACCCGGAGCCCTTCGAAGTGCAGGCCGTCGCCGCCCATCCGCCGTGAAGGCCGCTCTGCCGGTGCTCTTTGCCGGCGGGAGTTTCGCCGGGGCCGCGATTTTCGGACTGCTCGTCGGGGTCCTTGCAGCCCAGCGACTTAGCGTGCCATTGCTTACTCCAGCCGGCTTGATGCTCGGGCTGATCGCCGGAGGCTACGGCGCGTTTCGGTTGCTGGCGAAATCGATGGAATGATGCCGGCGACCGGAGGCGGGAAGGATATGGGTCTCGCGGCTTACTACCGTCTCAAGCGGGGCGTGGCCGCCGGATCGCTCGGGGCTGCTGCGGTCGTTGCGCTGTTATTGGTTCCGTTCGCCTGGTACGCTGGTCTCGCGCTTTTTATCGGAGCCGCATGCGGGATAGCCAATATGCTGGCCATAATGCGGGGGAGCGAGCGGCTGGTGGAGACGCGCAGCACCGTCTTCTTTGGGTTAAGTAGTTTACTGCGGTTGGCGGGCTTTAGTATAGTAGCCGCGGCGCTCGCGGTCCGCGGACCCTGGTGGTCGCTCGGGCCATTTCTTGCCGGTTTCTTTATTCCGCTCGCCGCTTACGCCTGGGGCGCGTTGCGAGTCTTTCAACGGAAGCCTTAACGGATCAAAACATCGGTGCACGAACACATCGGCGAACACATTCTTTGGTACCTGCCGGTCTTAGGGCCGGTGCATGCCGACACCATCGTGACGACCTGGCTCGTCATGATTATCTCTTTGGTGTTCCTGGGCTGGATCGGCGCCAGCTATCGTTCGCCCTACGTCACGAAGCGCCAAGCCGTGATCGAAGCCGTCTTCAACTACATCGCCGACCTGGCCACCAGCGTCCTTGGCGAGGGCGGCGAGCCGTTCGTGCCGTTTTTGGTGGCGCTCTTTCTCTTCATCTTCTTGCTCAACCAGTTCGGCATTGTACCGTTTAAAGCGTTCGATCTTCCCTTCGGCGGCTCGCCGACTGCCGATCTCAACACCGTCGTTCCGCTGGCGCTGCTCGTCTTCTGCATCATTCAGGTCGCGGCGTTCCGCAAGAAGGGCTTTGCCTACCTCGGGCACGTCTTCAAGCCGTTCCCGGCGCTCTTTCCGATCAACATCCTCGACGAGATTCTTCGTCCTATAACGCTGGCGGCGCGGCTTTTTTTCAACATCTTCGTCGGCGAACTGCTCTTCATCATCGTCACGTCGATCATCCTCGCGCGGATCAAAATTGGAACGTTCAATCTCTCATTCGGCGTGGCAGTCGTGCCTTTTATGATCCAGTTTTTTAACCTTTTCGTTGGAGCGATCCAAGCTTTCGTTTTTACGCTGCTGGCAATCGTCTATCTTTCGCTGGCGCTTGCCGACGAACATTAGAAAGGAACGTCCTTGAATCCAGAAGCATTAATCGCAGCCGCGACGCTGATCTCGTTCGGCATCATCATCTCCGGCGTGGCATTCGGCTCGGCCGTCGGTGACGGTACCGTCGCCGCGAAGGCGGTCGAATCGATCTCTCGCCAGCCCGAGGCGCGGCCCAATATAATCCTGTTCATGTTCTTGGGCGTCGGCGTCCTGGAGGCGGTGCCGTTCATCGGCATCGGGCTGGCCTTTTACATCCTACTCGTGGTCGCGAAGGTTCCGGCGATCATTGGCGCGCTGGTGAAGTAAGCGCCGCATGTTCTTGTCGATCGACTGGCAGGACCTGCTCGTGCAGTTAATCAACTTCGCGATCTTTTTCGCGGTGTTGAACGTCATCTTTTTGCGACCGGTTTCCGCGGCCATTCGACGGCGGCGCGAGTACATCAATAGCCTCGTCTCGGACTATGACGAATACCAAGCGCAAGCCAAGAGCCTACGCGAACAGGCCGAGGGAGTACGGGCGTCGGCGCGGCTTGACGCGGAGCAGCGTCTCGCGGCGGCGCGGGCTGCGGGCTCAAACGAAGCGGCGGAGTTGTCAACGCGGTACTCGCAACGGGCTGCGAGCATCGTCGGGGAGGCGCAGGAGACTGCGCGACGCGAGCTGGATGAAGCGCGAGCGGGCGAATCCGCGGCGGCGCGGAGCATTGCCGACTTCATGCTCGACCGAGTGATTCCGGAGGCAGCGGTATGAGCGAGGAAAGACTCTATCTCGAGGTCGCGATCTGGAGTCAGGTCGTTTCGGCGATTCTGTTTATCGGCGCGCTCGTTTTTATCTGGAACAAGTGGATAGTGCCTGTCGTTCTCGCCGCGCAGGTGCGCAGCAACGCGCAGATCGCGGAATCGGAGCGTCATCGCGACGAGGCTAAGGGCGCCCTTGGCGCGTTGCGCGAGGAGATCGATAGCGCGCGACGGGATGCCGAACTGATCGGGCAGCGAGCGGAGCTTCACGCGCAGCGCGAGCGCGAGACGATCGTCAAAGAAGCAACGGAAGCCGGCGAACGCGGCTTGCGCGACGCCGGCGGGGAGCTGGACCGCGCGCGCGCCGCCGCCCGCCTGCGGCTTCGCGACGAACTCTTGGAGCGCGCGCTGCAAATAGCGCGCGCACGACGCCGTTCGGCGCGTCGGTCCTGCGCTCGATTCGCGCCTGGTCGAGCGTTTCGTCGGTTCGCTGGAGGAGAGCGTCGGTGGTTAACCGGACGCTCGCGCGCCGTTACGCGATCGCGGCGATTGGCGTCGCCGGGGAACGCGGCGTCGTCAAGGCCGTCGGCGCCGATTTGGCGGCGGTCGCGCACTCGATCGGGCAGCAGGGATTGGTCCACGATTTTTTCGTCGCGCCGGTTATCGAGCGTCGCGAGAAAGAGCGCGTCCTGACGCAGGTATTTGAAAACCGTATCGGTCCCGTCGCGCTCCACACGCTGCTGCTCTTGGTGCGCAAGCGCCGCGAGGCTTTGCTCGGCGCGATCGTCGAGGAGTACCTTGCGCTGGAGCGGGCCGCTCGCGGCGCGGAGACCTTGGCTTTAGAATCCGCCAGAGCGCTCGACGATGCCGAATACCGGGCGCTGATCGAAAAGCTCGAGCGCCTCTACGGCAAGAAGTTCGAAGTCACACGACAAGTCAACGCCGATCTCATCGGAGGTCTGCGCCTCCTGTTGGGGGACCGCCGAATCGACGCGACCGTCGCCGGCCGCCTCGACGCCCTCGCCCGCCAACTCCACACCACGGCCTAAGAAAGTTGATGCTAAGGAAGTTGATGAATGATAAACGCTGACGAAATCGCCAGTATTCTCAAGCAGCAAATCGAGCAGTTCAAGACCGAGATTCAAGAAGACGAGATCGGCACGGTCATCTCCGTCGGCGCGAATCTCGCTCGCGTCTATGGATTGCGCGGGGTGCGATCCTCCGAGCTGGTGGAGTTTGCCAACGGGCTGCAAGGCGTCGCGCTGAACCTCGAAGAGGACAACGTCGGCATCGTGATCATGGGCTCCGATTCGGAGATCAAAGAGGGCGACAGCGTGCGGCGAACGGGCCGCATCGCATCGGTGCCGGTCGGCGACGCGATGCTCGGGCGGTGCGTCAATCCGCTGGGCCAACCCATCGACGGCAAAGGCGAGATCGCTACGACGCGATTCCGTACGATCGAGAACGTGGCGCCCACAGTCGTACAGCGGCAGCCGGTCAAGCAGCCTTTGCAGACCGGGATCCGCGTGATCGACGCGCTCATTCCCATTGGGAAGGGACAGCGCGAGCTCATCATCGGCGATCGCTCGACCGGAAAGACCGCCATGGCCATCGACGCGATCATCAATCAGAAGGGGCGCGACGTCTGCTGCGTTTACGTCGCGATCGGACAAAAGAACTCGACGGTCGCCGCGCTCGCGCAGATTCTGGAGCAGAAGGGCGCGATGGCCTACACAACCATCGTTGCGGTGAGTCCGTCCGAAGCGGCGGCGCTTCGCTGGCTGGCGCCGTTTGCCGGTTGCGCGATGGCCGAAGAGTTCATGTATGCGGGCAAGGACGTCCTCATCGTATACGACGATCTCACGAAGCACGCTCAGTCGTACCGCGAGATGTCGTTGCTGCTGCGCCGCCCGCCGGGGCGTGAGGCGTACCCAGGCGACGTCTTTTATCTGCATTCACGGTTGCTCGAGCGCGCCGCGAAACTCTCCGACGAAATGGGAGGCGGCTCGATGACGGCGCTTCCGGTCATCGAGACGCAAGCCGGCGACTTTTCCGCCTACATTCCGACCAACGTGATCTCAATCACCGACGGTCAAATCTACCTGACGCCGCAGCTCTTCTTCCAGGAATTCGGCCGGCGGTCGATATCGGTCTCTCGGTCTCGCGTGTCGGCGGATCGGCGCAAACCAAGGCGATGAAGTCGGTCGCGGGTCAGCTGAAGCTCGAGCTGGCGCAGTACCGCGACCTGGCAGCCTTTGCCAAGCTCTCGAGCGACCTCGACAAGGCGACGCAAAATCAGCTCGCCCGGGGCGAGAAACTCACCGAGCTGCTCAAACAGCCGCAGTACCAACCTCAGCCAACCGAAGAGCAGGTCGTAATAATCTATGCTGCGACCAACGGATTCGCCGGCGACGTTCCGACCCCGCGGCTTGCCGGCTGGGCATCGGGGCTGGTCGATTTCTTGCGCGCCGGACACCCGCAAATTCTCAAGTCAATCGCAGAGAGCGGCGTGCTGTCCGACGACACGCGCAAGCAGCTCGACGCGGCGTTGGCAGAGTTCAACAAGAGCTTCTAGGAATGCCGTCGGTACGAGATCTGCGCGACCGCATCCGGTCGCTCAAGAATACTCAGCAAATCACCAAAGCGATGAAGCAGGTCGCTGCGGCCAAGATTCGACGCGCCGAAGAGGCCCGTAAGCGCGCTCGTCCCTACGCCGACGCCCTCGGCGAGATGCTCGCGGATTTGATCGCGGCGGTTTCTACCGTCGATCACCCCTTCATGAAGCCGGGGAACGAGAGCGCCCCGGCCGGCATCGTCCTCATGAGCGCCGATAAGGGGCTCGCCGGTGCTTTCAACTCCAACGTCATTCACGCAGCCGAGCTCTTCGCTCGTGGCCGCAGCGTCCGCTACTATACCGTTGGCATCAAGGCGCGTAACGCCGTGCGGCGCATGGGCATCTCGGACCAACCAAACTGGCCGCTCGGCGCGGCTTCAAAGATCGCAGTAGCGCGCGAGGTCGCCAATCGCGTAGCCGACGACTTCGTGCACGGCACCATCTCCGAGATCGTCGTGGTCTCGCAGAAGCTCGTCTCGATGCTGTCGCAGCGCCCGCAAACGCGCAAACTCGTACCAGTACTCGCCGAAGATCTGAAGGCTTTCGCCGACACCGGCGGCGCCCAGGAACAGAGCGGCGCCGCTCGCGGTGCGGTCGAGTTTTCCCCAAGCCCAGAGTTCGTCCTCTCGCGACTGCTGCCCAAGTATCTCGAGTTCACCCTGTACTCTGCGATGCTCGAAACCGATGCGGCATTTTTTGCCGCGCAGCTCGTCGCGATGACCAACGCCACCGACAATGCGTCGAAGCTCATCGACGAGCTGACGATCGCCATGAATAACGCCCGCCAGGCGGCGATCACCAAGGAACTCCTCGAGATCGTCGGCGGCGCCGAAGCCCTTGGTGTTGAGTAAGTTTACCAAGATCGTCTTAGTAAGGAACGTGTAACAAGAATGGCTACCGATACCGGAAAAATCTCGCAAGTGCTCGGCAACGTCGTCGACGTCGAGTTTACGCCCGAGACGCTGCCCAACATTCGCGACGCCCTCGTGCTCGTGGTGAACGACGACTCGCGCAACGCTGGTAATGGAGCGGCCACGGCGGCGCGCGAGCTGACGCTCGAAGTGCAGGACGAGCTCGGCGACAACCAGGTGCGATGCCTCGCACTGGGCTCGACCGACGGCGTCGTGCGGGGAGCCCCGGTGCGCAGTACCGGCGGTCCGATTCTCGTGCCCGTCGGTAAAGGCACGCTCGGGCGCCTCTTCAACGTGCTCGGGAAAACGATCGACAGCGATGCCCCGGTCGAAGCCGCGGCGTATTGGCCGATTCACCGGCCCGCGCCCGAACTCAAGTATCAGGAGCCGACTGCCCGCATCTTCGAGACCGGCATCAAAGTCGTGGATTTGATGGCGCCCTACACGCGCGGCGGAAAAGTCGGCCTCTTCGGCGGCGCGGGCGTCGGAAAGACGGTGCTCATCCAAGAGCTGATTCGGAATATCGCCAACGTCCACAAAGGTTTCTCGGTCTTTACCGGCGTTGGCGAACGCACGCGCGAAGGCAACGACCTTTGGCTCGAGATGAAAGAGTCCGGAGTTCTCGAGCAAACCACGCTGGTCTTCGGCCAGATGGACGAGCCGCCCGGCGTGCGCTTCCGCGTTGCGCAGACCGGCGTAACGATGGCGGAGTATTTTCGCGACGAGCTGGGCGCCGACGTTCTGCTGTTTATCGACAACATCTTTCGGTATATGCAGGCGGGCTCGGAGGTCTCGGCGCTCATGGGCCGCATGCCGTCGGCGGTCGGATATCAGCCGACCCTCGGCACCGACATGGGCATCCTCGAAGAACGCATAACGTCTACGCGCAAAGGTTCGATTACGTCGGTTCAGGCGGTCTACGTGCCCGCCGACGATTACACCGATCCGGCCGTCGCTACGACCTTTGCGCACCTCGATGCCACGACCGCGCTTTCGCGGCCGATCTCGGAGCTTGGTATCTACCCGGCGGTGGATCCGCTGGCGTCAACGTCGCGCATCTTGGATCCGCAGATCATCGGCGAGGAGCATTACGAAGTCGCGCGCGGCGTGCAGGAAGTTCTGCAACGCTACAAAGACCTGCAGGACATCATTGCCATTCTCGGCGTCGAAGAGCTTTCGGAAGACGACAAGATCGCGGTAGCGCGGGCACGACGCATCCAGCGTTTCTTCTCGCAGCCGTTTTTCGTTGCCGAGCAGTTTACCGGACGCTCGGGCAAATACGTCAAGCTGCCTGAGACGATCGCGTCGTTCAAGGAAATTCTCGAGGGCAAGGTCGACGATCTGCCGGAGGGCGCGTTCTTCTACGCCGGCACGATCGACGAAGTTCGAGAGAACGCGCAGCGCATGGCCAATGGCTGACGGCATCGCGTTCAAGCTGGTCACGCCGGCGCGAGTCGTCTTCGACGGCAATGCGACGCTGGTTATTGCCGTGACGACCGAAGGCGAGGAAGGCATTCTTCCTAAGCACGCGCCGTTTCTTGCAGCACTCAAGCCGGGGATCTTGCGAGCAAACGTCCTCAAGGACGGCGCCGGCTCGCGGCTGGAGCTGGCCACGAGCGAGGGCTTCATGCAGGCGCTGCCCGATCGTGTAACCGTTTTGGTCGACGAGGCGCTGGCATTCGACGACGTCGTCGTCGCAGAGGCGCGCGAGCGGTTGGCGGCCGCGATGGACCGTCAAAAGGAGGCCGCGGCCGGAAGCGAAGCCTTTGCGCGCGAGCAGGCCATCATTGATTTTGCGAACGCCCAACTGCGGTTGACCGGCCATCGGTAGGCGAGTTACCAGGCTACGCGAACGGTAGGTCGCATATGCTCGATCGCCTCGAAACGACGCTCCGAGTGCGGGGCGGCGCACGCCTGGAGGGCTCGGTCGCTACGCACGGCGCGAAGAACGCCGCGCTGCCGATCATGGCCGCCGCTCTGCTGGCGCGCGGCACGGTAACGCTCCATCGCGTGCCGCACATCACCGACGTCTCGGTGATGTGGTCGTTGTTGGAAGCGTTAGGCGCCCGCATTCGCTACGAAGACAAGAACACGGTGACGATCGACGCAAGCAACGTCGCATCCTACCGCGCGCCGTATGCGCTCGTGCGTAAGCTGGCCGCTTCGTTCGACATCGTTGGCGCGCTCCTGGGCCGCTTCGGGCGTGCCGAGGTTCCGCTGCCTGGCGGCTGCGTCTTGGGCACGCGCGCGACGGATATGCACGAGCAGGCCTTCGTGGCCTTGGGATGCGACGTGCATAACGCGCACGGCTATCTCATCGCCGCATCGCAGGGTCCACGATTAACGGGGGCCGCGATCGAGTTCCGCATGCCCAGCGTCGGGGCCACCAAAAACGCAATGCTTGCGGCCGTATTGGCCGACGGAACGACGACGTTGAAAAACGTCGCGATGGAACCCGAAGTCGTCGACCTCGCAAACTTTCTCGTCGCAATGGGCGCGCGGGTTGCAGGCCAGGGCACCGACACGGTCGTGATCGAGGGCGTCCGCGAGCTGCACGGTGTCGAGTATGAGATCATCGCCGACCGAATCGTCACGGGGACGCTGTTGCTCGCCGGCTCGGTAACGCGCGGCGACGTGACCGTTACCGGCTGCCGGCCCGAACACTTGCGCGCGCTTACCGATAAGCTGGTGGAGTGCGGCGTCGTCACGATCACGGGCGACGACTGGATCCGGGTCAAGGCTGACGGCATTACCGGCGGTACCGATATCCTTACCGCTCCCTATCCCGGTTTCCCGACCGACCTGCAACCACAGATGGTTGGTTTTCTTTGTACGTGTCCCGGGACCAGCGTCGTCGAGGAGTCGATCTTCAACGCGCGCTTTTCGTACGTCAACGAGCTTGCCCGCATGGGAGCCGAGGTCAAGGTGACGATGGAAAGTAATGCAGCCGTCATCAAAGGTCCCAAGCAGCTCTCCGGGGCACCGGTGGAAGCACCGGACATTCGCGCCGGCGCCGGCCTCGTAATCGGAGCCCTCGCAGCCGCGGGCGAGACCGAAATCATCGGGCTGGAATACATCGATCGCGGATACGAACGTTTGGAAGAGATGCTTTCGGAGCTGGGCGGGCAAGTGCAGCGCAGCAGCGGCGTGACTCCGCTCGTCGAGCCGGCGGGATTCTTTGAAACGAGCGAATACCCGCGAGTTTCGGCTAGCTAGCGCTTTTTTGGAGTAGGAGTCAGTCTTTGGAAATCGGCATCGACCTCGGTACGGCTAACGTTTTGGTTTACGTCAAGGGAAAGGGCATCGTCTTGCGCGAGCCATCCGTCGTGGCCAAAGACATGAATACCGGCAGAGTGCTGGCCGTCGGCGAGGAGGCGCGGCAGATGCTCGGCAGAACGCCCGCGCATATCGCGGCAATTCGGCCGTTGCGCGACGGCGTCATCGCAGATTTCGAAGTCACCGAAGCGATGCTGTCGTACTTCATCAAGAAGGTCATGAAGGGCCGGTCGTGGTGGTCGTCGATCGTCAAGCCCAAACCCCACGTGACGATCTGCGTGCCCGCCGAAATTACGAGCGTGGAAGAACGCGCGGTCAAGGATGCCGCGAAGCTGGCCGGTGCGCGCGACGTCGAGATCATCGAAGAGCCGATGGCGGCAGCCGTTGGCGCCGGTCTTCCAATCGACGGGCCATCCGGCAGCATGGTCCTCGACATCGGCGGCGGAACGACCGACGTCGCCGTGATTTCCCTAGGCGGCATCGTCGTGTCGCAGTCGATTCGCGTGGCCGGCAATAAGATGGACGAAGCCATCGTCCGGTTTATCCGGCGCGTCTACAACCTCATGATCGGAGAACGGACCGCCGAGGAGATCAAGATCAAAATCGGTTCATGTTATAAGCTCGAACAAGAGCTCGCGATGGAGATTCGCGGCCGCGACTTGATCAACGGTTTACCGAAGACCGTAAAGATTACGAGCGAAGAGGTACGCGACGCGCTCGCCGAGCCCATCGGCGCCATCGTCGAGGCGGTCAAATCGGTGCTGGAGAAGACGCCGCCGGAGCTCGCCTCCGACATCATCGACCGTGGAATCATCTTGACCGGGGGCGGAGCGCTTATGCGCGGCTTGGACAAGCTGCTCTCGGATGTAACGGGAGTGCCGGCGATTGTCGCAGATGATCCCCTTTCGTGCGTCGCCATCGGGACGGGCGCGCGAGTGCGCGTTTAGACTCGTGGGGACCCGGGGCACAGCGAAGACTCGGGTCGAGAGGGAATGATGGGGGGGATGGCTCTGGACTGCGTGGGGCGCGTGATCGATGCAAGGGCCGCCCGGATTGAGGACGTGGCCGAAGAGGTGGCGCGTACGGTCTTTTCCGGCGGAACGGTCATCTTACCCAACGACACGAGCTATTTCATCGGCTGCGATCCCTACGATTCGGCCGCGATCGATCGGATTTACGCGGCGAAAGGTCGACCCGACAGCCGGCCACTGACGATGCACGTGGCGTCCCCCCAAGAGTTTCTCGAGTATGCGTTCGAAAATCCGCTGGCGGCGACCGTCGCCAAACGGCTGCTTCCGGGTCCCGTTATCGTCTTGATCCGCAAGCCGGCCTTTATCGGCGACGAGCTGACCGCAGGCTTGCACACGCTCGCTTTCCGCGTGCCGGACGAGCCCTTCGCGCGCGCGTTGCTTGAGCGCTGCGGACCGATCGCCGGCACGACGGCAATCCAGCCGGGCGGCCCGCCGTATCTCGGCGATGAAGATGCCTCGATGCTTGCACCTGCGGATCTGCTCGTCGCGCATGGGCCGGTTCCCTACGCCGTCGAATCCTCCATTATCGATCTTTCGGGTGCGCGTCCTCGGCTGCTAAGAGAAGGCGCCGTTTCGGAGAGCCGGATCGCAGCGCTCCTTGGACCGATCGAGCGTCCTTCGGTAAAGGTACGAACGCAAATACTATGATTCGCTTTGTCGCACTGTTCGTGGGGGCCCTGGCGCTCGTCGCAATAACCAGGCCCTCTTCCTCGCCCTCGGCGCAGCCGAGCGCCTTGCCTTCGGCGCTGCCGAACGCGTCGCTCTCCCCGCAGCAGCGTTCTTCGAGGCCGCCGAACGCGAAGGCGTCGCCGAATGCCAAGGGGTCACCGGGCGCTCCGGCCGCATTCGATCTCGGCGTTTGGACGGTTCACGCTAACTCGCTGGACGCAAACTTTAAAACGGGCGACTTTAGCACGCCGGCCAAGGTCGTCATGACGCGCGTCGGCGGTGACGTTAGCGCGGATCGCGCGAACGGCAACTACAAAAAACAAAAGCTATACCTCAACGGCCACGTCGTCATGCACGACTCGCAAGGCGGCGCCGGAAACCTGACGGGCGGCGGCGGGGAGGATGCCCATCAGTCGGGTCCTTCGACGCTTACGGCCGATAAGGCAGAGATCGACGGACAGGCGAAAGTTTATATAGCCACCGGAAACGTCCACTACGTGCAGGCCGACACGAACGTGACTGCGGATTCCGGCACGTTGGACGACCAAGCGCACACGCTGTTTCTGCAAGGCGCCGTGCATATCGTTTCGGGGACGCGAAAGATGGACGCCGGCAGCGTGCTCTACAACACCGCGACCGGGACCGCGCACGCCCAAGGTAACGTCACCATGCAGTTTCCCGGCGAGTTTCACCGGAAGCTGGCGACGCCCAAACCGATCAAGGTGCCCGGGCCACCGTAGTGGCGGCGGCAACGTGCTGTTCGATTTTCCGGCAATAGCAACGCCGTTGGCCGCCCGAATGCGGCCCCGCACGCTCGACGAATTCGTTGGACAGGCAGAGTTATTGGGGCCCGGACGCGCGCTGCGCGCTGCGATCGAACGTGACGCGGTACCGTCGATGATCTTGTGGGGCCCGCCGGGCAGCGGCAAGACGACGCTGGCCGAAATTGTTGCCGGCCAAACCGGCGCCCATTTCGAGCGAATGTCGGCCGTGAATGCCGGCGTCAGCGACCTTCGGCGTGCTCTCAACGAAGCCAGAGTCCGGCGGCGCTCCGGCAAACCGACGATCCTCTTTATCGACGAGATCCATCGGTTCAATAAAGCTCAACAGGACGTCGTCTTACCCTTCGTCGAGGATGGCACCGTTACGCTCATCGGCGCCACCACCGAGAATCCATCGTTTGAGGTGAACTCGGCGTTACTCTCGCGCGCACGCGTCTTCGTGCTCGACGCGCTGTCAGACGAGGAAGTGGGAACGATTGTCGACCGGGCGCTGCGCGACCCCGAGCGCGGCCTGGGCGCGCAGGAGCTTGGAATCGACGAGGAGGCTCGAGCGCTGCTGGTCGGGTTTGCAAACGGCGACGCGCGCGCGGCTCTGAGTTCGCTGGAGCTTGCGGCCGCGTCGGCCCGCGGGGAGCCTCCGCATATAAGCGTAGAGATCGTGCGCGAAGCGATGCAGCGTCGCAACGCCCGCTACGACAAGAGCGGCGAGATGCACTACGATACGATCAGCGCGCTGATCAAGTCCGTTCGCGCAAGCGATGCCGACGCGTCGCTGTACTGGCTCGCGCGCCTGATCGAGGGCGGCGAAGACCCGCTGTTTATCGCGCGAAGATTGGTGATCTTGGCGTCGGAAGACGTCGGGCTTGCGGATTCGGCCGCTTTGCAAGTTGCCGTAGCGGCACAGCAGGCGGTGCACTTTGTGGGCATGCCCGAAGGCTTCTTTCCGCTCGCACACGCGACGCTCTATCTTGCCACGGCGCCAAAGAGCAACAGCGTCGGCGCGAGCTACGGCGCCGCGTTGGCCGACGTTTTGGAAACGCGCAACGATCCTGTACCGCTGCACTTGCGAAACGCGCCGACCCACTTGATGCAGCAACTCGGCTACGGTAAGGGTTACCACTACTCGCACGACGACTACGACGTCGCCCAGCTCAACCTGCCGCCGAGTTTGGCGGATCGACGCTATTACGTCGCGCGGAGGCAGGGGGCCGAACGGATCATCGCGGAGCGCGAGTCGGAAAAACGAAGGCGGCCCGAGTGATACTCGGACCGCCAGTTTCCCGTTGCTACTTCTCGGAGTTGTGCGTTGGAGCTTCGCACAACCCAATATTAGTGCAGCATACTTGGAGCATTCTGTGAATTCAATTCGAATTTACTTCGATCACGCGGCCACAACGCCGGTGCGCGGCGAGGTCGCGGATGCGATGCGCGATGCTGCGGACCAATGTAATTTTAATCCAAGCTCGCTGCACTTCGAGGGGAGGCGAGCGCGCGCCGCGTTGGACGCTGCACGCGACCGCGTGGCCGCGGCGATTGGGTCGCACCGTGACGAGATCGTGTTCACTTCCGGCGGAACCGAGGCCGACAATCTGGCGCTGCTCGGCGCAACGCGAGCCGCCCCTCGCCCAGCGCACGTCGCGGCTTCCGCGATCGAACATCACGCGGTTCTCGCGGCCCTGGACCGCTTACGCGACGACGGACTCGAAACGAGCTTGGTAGCGGTGGATTGTGAGGGACGAATCGATCCGGTGGAGTTCGAGCGCTCGCTCCGGCCGCACACCGTGCTAGCCTCGATCATGTATGCGAACAACGAAGTGGGAACCGTGCAGCCGATCGCCGAGCTTGCGGAGATCGCCCGCCGCCACGGCACGCTCTTTCACACCGATGCAGTCGCGGTTCCATGCTGGCTGACGATCGACGTCCGAGCGCTTGGCGTCGATCTGCTCTCGATCTCGGCGCATAAGTTTTACGGGCCGAAAGGCGTCGGGTTGCTCTACGTGCGTCGTGGAGTGCCCCTGGTTCCGTTCGCCGTGGGCGGGGGGCAAGAATCGGGGCGGCGATCCGGTACGGAGAATCTAGCGGGGATCGCCGGCATGGCTGTGGCGCTGGAACTAGCCGTCGCGGAACGAGCGAAAGCCGCCACCAGCGTCGCCGCCCTGCGAGACCGCTTGGAAGTACGGGTCCGGTCCCGGGTGCCCGGCGTCAGCGTCAACGCCGGCGGCGCCCCCCGGCTGGCCAACTGCAGTAGTCTCAGTTTCACCGGGGTCGACCCGGCGGCGCTTATCATCGCCCTCGACCTGGCAGGGGTCTCCGCCTCAGCAGGCAGCGCTTGCACCTCTGGCACCCTCAAGCCCAGCCACGTGCTGGCCGCCATGGCTGGGGAGCAGGCCGGAACGGCAAGCGGAGTTCGGTTCTCTCTGGGCACCGCGACGACGCCGGCGGAGGTCGACCGCGTTGCGGACATCCTGCCCGCCATAGTCGCGGATTTGAGGGCTTTGGGCACCCCAGTCGCGCATGCGGGGGGATTGGGTAGACTCGAAACGAACCGCGCGCGGCTGGAGGCAGGAGCTTGAACGGAACGGAGTATGGTCCACTGATCCTCGACGTCCTTGCGGGCGTAGGCGTTCTGCTGGTCGGCATTGGGGTTTTTGTCGCGGCGCTGGCGCTTGCTAAAACGCTGGGCCGAGTGCGGATCACGCTGGACGAGGTGGACAAGCAACTCGAAAACATCGGCACCCCCGTCAGCAACACACTGGCTCACGTTGACGAAGTGACGAAATCTCTTGAAGAAACGGCAGGCACGCTTTCGCGCACCGCCGACCTTACCAAGAGTGCGGTTACGCCCGCCATCATCAACGTCGGCGCTGCGATTGGCGGCATCACCGCCGGTTTACGGCGCTTGGTTACGGGAAAGAGTCAATAACTAGGGAGTAATTCAACTATGGGCAAGGGCAATGGCGGGGGTCGATTCCTCGCCGGTTTTCTCATCGGCGCGGTTGCTGGTGTGGCCGCGGCTACATTTTTGACACAAGAAGAGACACGCGATCGCCTCGCCGGCAAGGCGCGCGAGGCCGGAAACTTTGCAATGGACGCGACCGGCGACCTCCGCGAGAAAGTTGGCGGCGTTACCTCCCAATGGCAGTCGAGCGTATCGGAGCTTTACGAACGGGGCCGGCAAGTCGTCGAGAGCGCTCGTTCCAATCTCGATGCTGCCGTTGCCGAGGGGCAGACGACGGCGCAAGCGACTCGCGACGAACTTCAACGCCAGGCCGAGGGATAGCAAATTGGACATCAAGGTGAACGTGCGGGAGGCACCCGGCGACTGTTACGTGATTGACCTCAGCGGCGAAATCGACGTCTATACGTCTCCGAAGGTCAAGGACGCAATCGGGGAACTGATCGACCGCGGCGTCTACTTCCTCGTCATCAACTTAGAGAAGGTTCGATACATCGACTCCACCGGTCTGGGCGTCTTGATCGGCGGGCTCAAGCGCGTCCGCGAGCACGGCGGGTCGGTCAACCTCGTCTGCACCAACCCGCAGATCAAGAAGATCTTCGACATAACGGGCTTGGTCAAAATCTTCGGAATCTTCGAAAGTGAAGATGCGGCGATGAAAGCGCTGGTATGAATCCAGCCGTCGAGCCTTCTGATAAAGAGCTCGTCGAGCTACGTATTCCGTCTCGGCCCGAATGGGTCGCACTCGCCCGCCTTGCCGCCGCAACCGTTGCCAACCGGCTGCACTTTCCGATCGAAGAGATCGAAGATGTAAAGCTGGCCGTCGCGGAAGCCTGCACGGCCGTAATTCAGCATGAAGGACACGGCGAATTTATCGACTTGACCTGCGAAGCGCTCTCCGATCTACTGCGCATTCGTGTCCGCGACAGCGGGCGCCACGGCCTCCAACGCTCCGCAGCGCCGAACATGAACTTCGATGAAGCCCGAATCGCCGGCCTTGGGATTTTCCTCATTCGGACGTTGATGGACGAGGTCAGCTACGATGTCAGTCCGCAGGGGACGGATTTGCTGATGGTCAAGAGGCTGACCGGCCCGACGGACCACTAGTGCAAGAACGGGAGCAAGCACGACGCGACCGCAAGCGGACCCGCGCCCTCTTCGAGCGTTTTATCCAACGGCGCGAGCGGTTCGCACAATCCGACCAAACGCCGGAGCCCGAGTACGAGCGCTTGCGCGACGAGCTCGTCGTCGTTCATCTGAATCTCGTTCGATTTCTAGCCGTGAGATTTGCCAATCGTGGAGAGCCGCTCGACGACTTGGTGCAAGTCGGTACCGTCGGCTTGCTCAAAGCGATCGACCGCTTCGATCTCGAACGGGGCGTCGAGTTCACGACCTACGCGACGCCCACCATCGTCGGCGAGATCAAGCGATACTTTCGCGATAAAGGCTGGGCAGTGAAGGTTCCTCGCCGCCTGCAGGAGCTCAACCTCGCGGTCAACCGCGCCAGTGACAAGCTCGCCATATCCCTGGGGCGAAGCCCGACGGTAACGGAGTTGGCCGAGCACCTCCAGGCCGGCGAAGACGAAATCCTGGAGGCGCAGGAGCTGGGCCAGGCTTATAACCTGCTCTCACTCGATAGCGAAGTCTCGGGTGAGGCGGACAAAAAGTCGCAAACGCTGGCGGACACCGTCGGGGTCGCGGATGCCGGCCTCGAGCTCCTCGAGGACCGCGCGAATCTCGAGCAAGCCTTTGGAGTTCTTACGGGGCGCGAGCGGGTGATTATCTACCTTCGCTTTTACGAGTCGGTCTCGCAGACGGAGATCGCCAAGCGCCTCAACGTCTCGCAGATGCACGTCTCGCGCCTTCAGGCAAAGGCCCTCGATAAGCTCCGCGCCGTCTTAGCCGAATAGGGCGCTTGCGCGGACCCCTGACCGCCCCTGCAGCGGCTGCTACTCGGTCCCTGTTATAATCGCAACGGTGAAGAGTCAGGAACTTAGGCAGGCGTGGATCGATTTTTGGGTGGCAAAGCAGCATAAGCTGCTGCCGCCGGCGAGTCTGGTCCCGCACGAGATGTCGACGACGCTCTTTACGATCGCCGGGATGGAGCAGTTCGTGCCGGTCTTTCTCGGCGAGCAACCGGCCCCGGCGCCGCGCGTCGTGAGCGTGCAACGGTGCCTGCGCGTCGCCGGCGCGAAGAGCGATATCGAGAGCGTCGGGCGCACCGGGCGTCACGGCACTTTCCTGGAGATGCTCGGCAACTTCAGCTTCGGCGACTATTATAAGCGTGAGGCGATCGCGTGGGCGTGGGAGTTCGTGACACAAGTCCTTCGCCTCGATCCACAGCGGCTCTACGTCACCGTGCACACCGATGACGACGAAGCGGCGCAGATTTGGAGCGACGAGACCGGCCTCGACCCGGCCCGCATCACGCGGTTTGACGAAGATAACTTCTGGACGATGGGTGCGACCGGTCCGTGCGGACCCTGCACCGAAATTTTCTACGACACGGGCGCGGAACATGCGAGCGGCCGTGACGATACGGGGCCCAATCTCGGCAATCGGTACGTCGAGATCTGGAACGTCGTCTTCCAACAGTACAATCGAACGGCCGACGGTAAGCTCGAAGATTTGCCGCGCAAGTCCATCGACACCGGCGCCGGTTTGGAGCGGATGCTGGCCGTCTGTAACGGCTTTGCCTCAATGTATCAGACCGATCTCTTCACCGATTTAGTCGCAGCGCAGCCGGCGATCGGTCACACGACGCTCGAGCGCAGCGAGCAGCGGGCGCGGCAGAATATCATTGCGGATCACCTTCGCTCGGCGACGTTCTTGGTCAACGACGGCGTCTATCCGTCGAATACCGACCGCGGTTTCGTGCTGCGCTTCTTGATCCGCCGCGCAATTCGCAACGGACGGCTTCTCGGCTATCCCGACGGATTTTTCTCCGAGCTCGTTCCCGCGGCGGTGAAATCGCTCGAACCCGGCTATCCGGAGCTTCGCGAAAGCGCGGCGCGGATAACGGCCGCGCTCCGCCAAGAGGAACAGACCTTCGACCGGACGCTGGAACGCGGCATGACGATGCTCGAGCGAGTCATCGACGAGGCGATCGAGCGGCGCGGCAGGGTCATCGGCGGGGAAGAAGCCTTCCAGCTGCACGATACGTTTGGGTTTCCTCTGGAGCTTACGCGTGAGATCGCTGGCGAGCGCGGCGCGGTCGTAGATACCGTCGCGTTCGACCGCCTGATGGAAGAGCAGCGCGAACGCGCGCGCCGCGACGCGGCCGCAAAGCGCGACGTGGTGGCATTAACCGATCTGCCGGCGATGCGCAGCGGCTTCACCGGTTACGACGAAGGGCTCGAAGCGGACGGCGAGGTTGTCGCGCTGCTCAAAGACGGCAAGCCGGTCGCTTCGCTATCGCCCGGAGAGGAAGGCGTGCTAATTTTGGATCGTACGCCGTTCTATGCCGAACGCGGCGGACAGATCGGCGACCGCGGGCGAATTCTTCGTGAAGGCGCAACGTTCGAGGTTCGCGATACGCAGTATATGGGCGAAGCGATCGCGCATTACGGCAGCGTCGTCGAGGGAGAGTTTGCTGCCGGGGATCGAGTGCGCGCCGGGGTCTTTGAATCGTGGCGGCGTGAGATTCGCCGGCATCATACGTCGGCGCACCTTTTGCAGCGAGCGCTCAAAGACGTCCTCGGCGACGAGGTCAATCAAGCTGGTTCGTGGGTCGGGATCGACCGCATGCGCTTCGACTTTCGCTGGCCGCAAGGCGCACTCACGCCCGAACAGCGGCGCGCCGTCGCGCGCCGCGTCAACGAGATGATTCGCGACGATTCGCACTTGGTGACCCGCGTGCTGCCGCTCGACGAGGCGCGAAAGACCGGAGCGATTTGGATGGCCGGAGAAAAGTACGGCGATATGATTCGCGTCGTGCAGGCCGGCCCTTCCGTCGAGTTTTGCGGCGGCACGCACTCGCACTCGACCGGAGAGCTGGGGCTGTTCGTGATTCTCTCGGAGTCGTCGATCGGAAGCGGCATTCGCCGAATCGAGTCGTGCGTTTCGGCCGCGGCCGAGGAACACGTCAACAAGCAGGGCGACCTCATCGGTGCGCTCTCGGCCTCGATGTCGGCGGCGCCGGACGAGCTGCTCGAGCGTTTCGAGCGGATGCAGCGCGACGTGAAAGATTTGCAAACGGCGCTCGGCCAACTCAAGGCGCGGATGGCTGCGGCCGACGCAGTCTCGTACGTTGAACATGCGCAGCGCAAGGGTGACCGCTCGTTTGTCGGCGCGATCGTGCATGAGGCCAACGGGGAAGCGTTGCGCCATTTGAGCAGTGCGATACGGCATAGCTTGCCCAGCGGTGTCATCGCGCTGGCCGGCATCGACAACGGCACGGTGAGTCTGGTGGTAAGCACGAGCGACGATCTCGTAAAGGCGGGCCTGCATTCCGGGAATCTCGTGAAGTTGGCCGCGCCGCTGGTCGGCGGCAAGGGCGGTGGCCAGGCAGCGATGGCTCAGGGCGGCGGGACGAAGACCGACGCCGCGCAAGCCGCGCTCGACGCGATTCGCGACGCCGTGCTGGCGTGAGTAGCTTGCGAGCGGTCTCGATGGTTGCGCTACTGGCGTCGCTGGGCGCGAGCGGCGGGCACCTCGACTCGCAATACGTCTTGACGCAATATGCATTGGCGCTCAAAGCAGCCTCGGTCCCAAAGGTCGTCGTCTTCTCGTACACCGTCTCGCAAGTCGGCCCGAGCAACATCGAGCAGCATCATCGAGTTTATCGCAGCGGGCTCGACGTTCGGGACGATACGCTTTCAGTCGATGGAATAACGCTGCTTCGCAAGGTCGTGCGAATTTCGCGGTATGCGGATCGCTACGCGATCGCCCGGTTTTCTCCCAGCACCGGATCGTACGAACTGCTCTTTCTCGGAACCGTCAAAGACGGCGGCCATTTCGACTACGTCTACGAAGCGACGCCGCTAAACCGTGCTTCAGGAACCTGGATCGACCGCTTGACGATCGACGGCGCGAACTTCCTGCCGCGCGACGTACGTTTTCACAGCGCGGCTGCGGGCGTGGAAGGAACCGGCGAGGTCGAGTTCGGGCCGTTCGGCAAGTATTGGATGCCGGTCGTTGCCGACGGCACCGCGCATATCGGCGGCAAACCGGCACGCGAGCGGATCGCCTGGAGCGATTACCGCTTTCCGCAGAGCTTACCGCCCTCAACCTTCAAGGCGCCTCAACCGCTGCCGCACGCGTCGCTCCCCACCATTTGAGCGCGCGGATTCGGCCGGCGTACGCCGCCGCCTTCGTCGCCTTCGTCGTAACGGCGCTCGTCTCGCATCTCCGCGCGACCCCGTATAACAACTACGTGCTGCTGGCGCAGGCGCTGTTGGGCGGCCATACGTGGATCGACTGGCCGGGCGGCTATATCGATGCGCTGCCGTACAACGGGCTTTATTTTGTCATCGAAGGGCCGCTGCCGGCGCTGCTGCTGATGCCGCTGGTCGCGTTCTTGGGTTCGCAGGCGAATCAAACCGGGCTCGCGGTCGTGCTCGCCGCCGTCGCCGTCGGTGCGGCGTGGGAGCTTGGCGAACGCTTTGGCTTAACTCGCTGGAGCATCGCGTGGATCTGCGCCTTCCTCTTGGCGGGAACCGACCTCTTGTGGTGTGCAATGCTGGGCGACGTCTGGTTCACCGCGCACATCTCCGCCGTTTGCTTTACCCTGCTGGCACTGGTGGAGCTTGCCGGCAAACGCCGCGGCTGGCTGGTGGCACTCTTTGCCGCGTGCGCCTTCGAATCGCGCTTTTCGATGATCGTTGCGCTACCGGTCTATCTGTATCTCTTGCTCGCACCCGTCGACAAGCCCAACCCAGCTCGAAGGACGACGAGGATCGTATCCTTCATCGCGGTGCTCGTTCCGGTCGGGATTCTTTGGATTCTGTATAACGAGGCGCGCTGGGGAACGTGGAGCGACATCGGCTATACCGCGTGGTACCATCAAGACCAAGTCGGAATGCCGACCGGCTCGCCGTTTCGACTTGAGTATCTGCCCTACCAGCTCTGGTCGTTTTTCGTGCAGCTGCCGGCGTTTTTGCCGGGCTATCCGTGGCTGCGCCCCGAGTTCTCCGGCGTCGCGTTGACGTGGACGTCGCCCGCATTGCTGCTCGCGTTCTTCGCGCGTTAACCCGCTCGTTGGGTGCTCGCGCTTTGGGTCGCCGCGATCCTGGTTGCAGTCCCGAACTTCCTGTACTACGTCAACGGCTTTGCGCAGTTCGGCATGCGCCATGCGCTCGACTTCGAGCCGTTTCTCGTCGCATTGATGATGCTCGCGGTACGGCAGCGCGTGCCGATATGGGGAAAAGCGCTCATCGCCTATTCGATCGTCGCCGGGTTATGGGGCTGCTGGTACTGGCAGACGTTCGTGCGGACCTGACTGCCGCGGCTCAGCTAGATCGCACTTACGCTGTCGCGCTTGAAAAGACCGACGCCGCATAGCTGAGCGACGAAGACGCCTGCGCAAGAGCATGCTGAGGCAAATAGGATCGATCCAATGACGTCTATCCACCGAACGCCTCTCGTAGCGAGCGGCAACGCAACCACGAACACAAGCGCTGCAGCGCACAGCGACGCCATGGTGCGTCTCACCGGAGTCGGCAACGTTCCGCGAACTGCGATGAGAAGCCAGCTACCGTAGGCGATCAATCCCGTGACGATAAGTGGATTCGGATAGAGATGCTCCATCGTGCCCGACGGTCCGGGACGCGAAAAAAGCTGTTGCGCCACGGCTGCAAGCTCCATGGCGGTGAAGATCATCGCGGCGCTCCATAGGAATCGGTCGCTCCACCGCGGACTCGCAAACGCCGCCCAGAGAGTCGCCAATGCGCCAAGCGCCGGGATGAAAAGCGCCAAGTCGCCGTACATCAGCGCCATGAGGGCAGTGTGCTGGAAAACTGACGCAGGAGCCTTCAAGAGGCCAATGAGATCGATCGTCTCATAGAGCCGCTCGGAGTACGCGCCGGCGCCGAGAAAGAGTGCGAAGAAGACTCCCGCCGCGGCGAGCCAGGGCGGGACCGGCCGCCAGGGGATTCGTCCAGGCGCCGGGACGAGTTCTTCCTCTGGGTCCACTAACGTAGCTATCTCTTCGTACCTTCCTTCGGGTACAGCGTGTCGTACGCTTGGCGTAGCGCGGCCGGATCCGTAACCGGCGGACCGCATTTCTGTGCGGCGCAGACGTACGCGGCACGCTCTGCCGATAGCGATTCGGCCACGGCTTGCCGTGGAGATAACGTGCGAATCGAAACAGAGGGCGTGGGCAACCGCAGCGCGGCCTCTCGAAAGCCGTCGGTCTCCTTCGCGTTGCCGACGATGCGAACGACAACCTCTGGGGAGAGATATCGCCGTAAGCCGCGCGCAAAGGTCGCTGCAAAGGATCCGGCATTTGTTACCGTTCCTGCGTAGATCGCCAGCGTTGAAGCTACGCGATCGCGGTGCGCAGACTCTCCGGTGAGTGCATCCAATCGCAAGAGCGCGTCCGCCAGGAGTCCGTTCTCCACGATCGGACGATCGGCGTACGCGAGATTGCCGAAGGATTCGCTGCCCGCAAGCCGGTCGTAGAAGCCGCCGCCGGGCGCTTCGAAAGAATCGATCGTCGTTTGCGCGAGCGCTCGCACGCGGTCCAAGAAGCGCCCCTCGCCGCTTACTTCGTGCGCGTCGAGCAGTGCGCGAAGGTAGGCGACGTGATCGGTGAGCAGCCCTCGCACCTCGGGCTCGCCGCCAGGCGCCAGAACGTGAAAGAGCAAGCCATCCGCATCTACGAGACGCTCCGCCACGTTATCGAGGGTCGTGACGGCTTGCGCGAGCAGCGCGTCGTCGTCGAGTGCGCGCGCAACGTGAAAGAGCGCGCCCGCGAGCGCGCAGGTCCAGTTGGTGTACGAGGTGCGATCGACGAACGGAGCAATCAAGTGACGGCGTTCTTCGAGCGGTAGCGCGAAGTATGCTTCGTCGGCATCCTGGCTGCCGCCGAAGAAGCCCGTCTGCGGATCGAGCAGAACGGTGCGAACGAAGTTCGTCGCCGACACCAGCGTCGCGTGAACGTCCTCAGTGGGCGCAAAGATCGAAAGCGTAGCGAGGACGCGCAGCAGCCCCGCGTGATCTTCGGCCATCTTCTCAAAATGCGGGACGCTCCAGTCGCGCGTGGTTGAGTAACGGAAGAAACCACCCTCGACGTGATCGTACATACCGCCCCGCGACATCCCGCGTATCGTCTGCGCCACCATCGCGTGGTAGCGCTGATTACCGGAAACGCGCCATTCGGAGAGCAAGAACTCGAGCACTTCGGGCTGCGGAAACTTCGGCTCGTCGCCGAAGCCGCCGTACTCCTCGTCGTAGTTGCTTTCGAGATTTGCAAGGAGTCGCGCGATCGGTGCGTCGCCGAGGTCATGCTCTGCAGCGGATTTGCGCAGCGCGTCATGCGAGCGCGATATCGCGGGAAGCTCGGCGATCTCGCCCTTTCGCTCCCTGTAGAAACGAGCGATCTCGTCGAGCGCGCGATGCATCTGCGCCGGCGGCAGATAAGTCGCGCCGGTCAGCGTGCGCCCGTCGGGCGCCAGGAATGCCGTCGTCGGCCAGCCGCCCATGTTATAGCGCGCGTTGATGTCCGGGCGCCGGTCGTTGTCGACGCGAACGGGAACGAAACGGCCGTTGATCGTTTCGATGACGCTTGGATCGGAGTAGGTCGTCTCGTCCATCACGTGGCACCAGTGGCACCACACCGCCGAGATCGAGAGCAGGATCGGCCGGTCTTCCTCTCGCGCGCGCTCGAAGGCATCGGCGCCCCATTCCATCCAGCCGATCTCGGCCGCGCGATTGGGTCGCGGCGAGAAGCGAAACTCACTCATCGAAGTCGGACGCTCCGCGCAGAAACGAGGTTGCGTAGAACACGGCAACCAGCGCATACAGCGCCAACCCCACAATGCCTGCCGTCGCGGCGCGCAACACGAGCATCGCCGCAAAAAATGCCGCAAACGCCAGGCTGATCGAGGCGTAGCGCCGGTGTGCGCGCGCATCCATGCCGTACACGCCGCGATCGTAGTAACCGCCGGCGCTGCGGCTGCGCCACGCCGCGATTCCCGCAACGCACGCGGAGCACGCCAGACCGATCGCGCCGTAGAGCATAGGGTAAAGAGTAGCGCGCCGCCGCGTCGAACGCAAAATCGCGATGCCGAAAAAAGCCGCCGGAACGCGTCCCGGGTCGCTCGAGACCTACCGCAAAAAGCGCGATTTCAAGGCAACGCCGGAACCGAGCGGCCGCAAGGAAAAGGCCGCCGAGAAGCTGCGATTCGTCGTCCAGATGCATCGTGCCACGCGCTTGCATTACGATTTCCGCCTAGAAGCCGGAGGCGTGCTGGCTTCCTGGGCGGTTCCTAAGGGCCCGACCCTGGTTCCGCTCGACCGCCGGCTCGCGATGCACGTTGAAGACCACCCGATGGATTACCGTGATTTCGAGGGCAACATCCCGGCGAAGCAGTACGGCGCGGGCAGCGTGATCGTCTGGGATCGCGGCACCTACACCCTGGTCGAAGGCACCGACCCGGCCGCGGAGATCGCCAACGGCAAAATCAAGTTCATCCTGCACGGCAAAAAGCTCAAGGGCGAGTTCACGCTGGTCAAGATCAAGGCGCGCGAGGGCGAGCGCGGGGAGCCGTGGCTCTTGCTCAAAGACCACGACGAGTACGCCGACCCGAAATACGATCCGGCCGATCATCCCGAATCGGTTAAGAGCGGCAAGACGCTGGCCGACGTCGCTGCCGATCCGCGGGCCAAGACGTGGCAATCCAAACCGGCCGCGCGCTACACGGCCGCACCGGTGCGCAAACGCGTCGCGAAACGCGACCCGATTCCCCATCCCAAAGCGCTGATGCTCGCCACGCTCGTCTCCGAACCATTCGACGACCCCGCGTGGCTCTTCGAGATCAAGTGGGACGGGTACCGCGCGCTCTGCACGATCGATGAGAAAAGCCGGCTCACGCTCGTCTCGCGCAACGGGCTCGACATGCTCCAACGCTTTCCATCGCTCGATGAACTCGCGGGCGCGTTTGCCAGCGTGCCGGTCGTGGTCGACGGCGAGATCGTCAGCCTCGACGCCCAAGGGCGTTCGGCATTTCAGCGTCTGCAGGAATCGCAGAAGAAGCCGGCTGGGTTGACCTATGCGGTCTTCGATCTGCTCTACGCCGACGGCAAGGATCTGCGTTCGGCGCCGCTGGAAGAGCGTAAAACGCTGCTGGAACGGCTGATTAAAGACGATACCCTCGTGCTCTATTCCAAGCACGTTGTGGGCCAAGGTAAAGACCTTTTCGAAGTCGCGCGCGAGAAGCAGCTGGAAGGCATCATCGGAAAGCGCCGCGACTCGACCTATCAGGAACGGCGCAGCCGCGACTGGGTCAAGATCAAGACGAGTTTCGAGCAAGAGTTCGTCGTCGGCGGCTGGACCGAACCCAAGGGCAGCCGCAAAGGCTTCGGCGCGCTGCTGCTTGGCGTCTACGAAAAAAAGGAGCTGCGCTACGTCGGTTCGGTGGGCACGGGCTTTACCGTTAAAAAGCTTTCTGAGCTTTACGCCCGGCTCCAAAAGATCGAGCGCAAGACCTCGCCGTTTTTTAACGCCGTCGACGCAAATGCACCGGCCCATTGGTGCTCGCCGCAGCTCGTCGTCGAAGTGCGTTTTGCCGAGTGGACGCGCGACGGCTACCTGCGCCAACCCGCCTACGTTGGCCTTCGCGTCGACAAGCAAGCCGCCGATGTCGTCGCAGAAACCCCGGTGGAAGCATGAGCGCGAAGGAACGTTCGAGCATCAGCATCGGTACGCGCACGCTCTCGCTCTCCAATCTCGAAAAAGTGTTGTGGCCGCGTGACGGTTATACCAAAGGGGATCTGATCGGCTACTACCGGAGCGTTGCCCCGCATGCCATCGCGCACTTGAGGGACCGGCCGCTCACCCTGCAGCGCTACCCGAATGGAATCGACGGCGAAACCTTCTTCGAAAAACAGATGCCGCGCGGCATGCCGGAATGGATCGAGCGGGTGACGGTTCCGACGCCTGGAGGATCGCGCAGCGAAGTTACCTTTCCGCTCTGCAACGACGAGCCGAGCCTCGTCTATTTCGCGAATCTTGCGGCGATCGTCTTGCACGTCTGGACGTCACGCGTCCCGGCACTCGACGAACCCGAACTGGTGCTCTTCGATCTCGACCCCGGGGAGAAGTGCACGCTCAAAACGCTCGCGACCGTAACGCTGAGGATCCGCGATTTGCTCGCGGAGATCGGGTTGAAGCCATTGGTGAAAACGACCGGTGGTTTTGGATTGCACGTCGTCGTGCCGCTTGCTGACGGCTACTCGTACGAGACGGCGAAGGTCTTTGCCGAGATCGTGGCGCGCCACGCTGCGGCCGGGCTGGGCGAGCTGGCGACGCTGCAGCGCACGGTCGCCAAGCGCCCGCAAACCGCGGTCTACATCGACTTCGTCCAGGTGGGTCTCGGAAAGACGATCGTGGCGCCCTACTCGGTCCGTGCCCGGGACGGCGCGCCGGTCTCGACCCCGTTGCATTGGGCCGAGGTCGAAGCCTTTGGCCGCCGCCGGGCGGCGACCGCGCCGGCCGACGAGTTTGCCAAGCTCACGATCCGCACGACGCCGGCCCGCGTGGCGCGCGAAGGGGACCTCTGGGGGCCGAAAAGCTGGAAGAAGCAGCGGCTCGAGGCGCCGAGCGCCAAGGCAGTTCGCCTTTGGGGGGATCAGGACTAGCAAACAGCCTCGCCCGTTGGGTAGAATAGTCGGGCTATGGCGCATGCAATCTGGTCGGGAGCCATCAACTTCGGGCTCGTCACTATTCCGGTCAAGCTCTTTACGGCGGTAAAGACCGACGATCTCTCCTTCAACCTGCTGCACAAAACGGACGAGGGGCGCATCAAATACGACCGCGTCTGCAGCGTCGACGGTAAACCCGTTCCCTGGGACGAGATCGTCAAGGGATACGAGTACGAGAAGGGTCAGTACGTCCTGCTGACCGACGACGACTTCGCAAAGGTCAATCCCGAAGCAACTCAATCGGTCGACATCGTCGAGTTCGTCGAGCTCGACAAAATCAGCCCGATGTTCTTCGACAAACCGTACTATCTCGAGCCGACCAAACAAGGCCGCCACGCATACGCCCTCCTGCGGGAGGCGCTCGCAGAGAGCAATCGGGTCGCCATTGCGCGCGTCGTCATCCGCACCAAGGAGTACATCGCGGCGGTAAAGCCGATCGGCGGAGCGCTCGTGCTGGAGTTGATGCACTGGGCGAACGAGATCGTCACGTCGGATACGCTCGAGCTGCCCGATAGCGAGACGCTGCCCGAGAAGGAGATGCAGATGGCACGCATGCTCATCGATACGATGAGCGTGGACGAGTTCGAGCCCGAAAAGTTTACCAACAAGTATCGCGACGAGCTCATGACGATGATCGAAGCGCGCGCCGAAGGCAAGGAGTTGCCGAAGGCGAAGAAAGCGCCCGCGCGGTCGAAGGTGGTCAACCTCATGGACGTCTTGGCGAAGAGCCTCGAAGAGAGCAAGAAGCGCCGTACGGTGGCGTCAGCCGAAAACGGCAAACCGGCCGCCGCAAAACGACGGAAAAAGACCGCGGCCTAAGAGCTTCCGCCGAACATTTCGCGGATGGCTGCGCCGGCGGCGGCGCCCGCGACGCCACCAGTCAGCCCGGCCTGTGTGCTTTGCGTCGCCATTTCGTTGCCGAGATAGGGAAGCAGCGCTTGAGCCAAGTCGGAAAGCGTAAGCGTCTGCAGCCACACCTTCCCTGGCCCAGTTAAGTGCGCGATGAAGAGACCGTTCGAGCCAAAGAGCGCGTTCGTGATGCCGGGCATAAAGCGCATGTCAAAGTTGATGGTCTCTTCGAACATGCCGATGTGACCAGGATGCACCTGCAGCGATTCGCCGGGTTGGAGGTCGTAGATCACGACCTCGCCGCCGAGTTCGACCCACGCGGTGCACGTGCCGCGGAGCTGCTGCAGCACGAATCCGTTCCCGCCGAAGATTCCCGCGCCCAGCGATTTTTGGAATCCAATCGCGAGTTCTACGCCGGCCGTCGCACAGAGAAAACCGTCACGGTGAATCATGAACCCGTGCCCCGGCTGCACGTCGACTTCCACGATTTGGCCCGGCACCTTTGCGGAAAAGGCGATGAGGCCGTTACCGCTTCCGACGCTGTACTCGGTCATGAAGAGGCCACCGCCGGAGAGCGCGCGCCCCAGCGCGCCGAGAATGCCTTTCGCGCCGGCCGTCATGGTCGTCGTTTTCAGGCTGACGTTCTCGGTCATCCACGAGAACTCGCCGGGCTCGGCGATGATGACGTCGCCGGACTCGAGTCCGATCTCGAGAACGGGGAGCGTGGTGCCGGTAATCTTTGGATTCATGCGGTGGCCTCCGTTTCTATCGCCCCCTCTTCACCGCGCGCGCCGCGCAAACCCATCACCAGCGCGAGGCCCGCGAGCACCAGCGACTCGACGCCGGCAAAAGGCGATCCGAACCCCGACAGCAGCCCGGTGGAGACCGGCGGCGCGAGAATTCCCGAGAGCGAATCGAGCGACGAGCTGGTGCCGAGCACCATCCCTTGATCGCGATCCGATGCGGCGTTGCTGATCAATGCGGTGATGCCCGTGTTCGTCAGCGCGATCCCGAACGCAAAGAGCAGCATCAATGCCGAGAGCAGCGCGATGTTGTGGATGAACGGCACGATCGCGAAGCCGGCGACCAGCGACGTCAACCCGACGTTGGACATCCAGCGATCGCCCAGCCGCGCGGAGACGCGTCCGACCATGACGACGTTCATGAATACGTTGAAGATTGCGAAGGCCGAAAAGAGATAATCGGTCTCTGCCAGCGAGAATCCGAGTTGGCGCTGCAAGTAGAGAGCGAAGACGGCAAACCATCCGTAGAGTGCCAGCGCGATCGCGAGCTTTTGCCAGAGGATGCGCCCGAGGCGCGGTTTGCCGAAGCTAGCCAGGAGCGCCGCAATCGAGAAACGGTCCTGATCGTCCATTCGCGCGCGGGATTCCGGGAGCATCACGATCGTGATGACCAAGGTCGCAAACTGCAGCGCGGCGGCGACGAGAAACGGAACGGCAAAACCATATCGCGAGTAGAGAAGGCCGCCGCCTGCCGGACCGAAGACCATTCCGGCGGCAAACATCGCGCCGATCAATCCGAAGGCGCGCGACCGTTCGCGCGGCTCAACGAGATCCGCGACGTAGGCTTGCGTGATGCTGATGTTTCCACCCGAAACGCCTTCGAGGGCCCGCGCGACGAAGACGACCGCAATAGGCGCCAGCGAAAGCGCGGCGGCGATATTCGGCGCTAGGCCGAGCATCGCCCAGCCGATCGTTGCGCCGATCTGACTGATGATGAGAACGCGCTTGCGGCCGATCCGGTCTGAGACGCTGCCCCACAGCGGCGCCGAGACGAACTGACAGAAGGAAAACGTCGCAACGATCAGCCCGACGACGTAGGCCGAGGCGCCGAAATGTGTTACGAAATACGGCAGCATCGGAATCAGCATGCTGAAACCGACGATATCGATGAACGTCACACCGAGAATTGGTAGAAGCTTGCGAATCACGCGCTGCCGCTCATTGCACGGCTACTCGGGGGATTCAACCGGTAAGACGATACGCGAGAGGCGCTCGTTGCGCCGCAGCAATTCGATCCTGTACGGGCGGCTGAGGTCGATGCTGGTCAGAACCTTGTGCAGCGCGTCGACGCCGCGTAGTGGCTGGCCCTCAAATAAGAGTAGGACATCGCCGCTTTTCAACTTCGCGGTATCGGCCGGGCTCCCAGGCTCGACGGAGTCGATCACGACCGCGCGGCGGTCCGGCAGCTCGAGTCGCCGCGCATAGGACGGCGCGAGCACGACGTCTTGCGCGGCGATGCCGAGATACCCACGGCGCACGCGGCCGTCGCGCATCAAGAGGCTCGCGATATGTTTGGCGGTGTTGATCGCGATCGCAAAGCACAGGCCTTGGCCCGGAAGCACCGCCGTGTTCACGCCGATGACGTCGCCGCTTGCAGCGACCAGCGGACCGCCGGAGTTCCCCGGATTGAGCGCAGCGTCGGTTTGAATGATGTTGTCCATCAGGCGTCCGGACTGCGACCGCAACGTGCGGCCCAGCGCGCTCACGACGCCCGCCGTCACGGTATACGCCAGCCCATACGGATTGCCGACGGCCACGACGAGCCGGCCGGGCCGCAGCGACGCTGAGTCGCCGAGCGAGGCGTGGGTAAGATCGGGGGCATCGACGCGAAGCACCGCCAAATCCGAGTGCGGATCGTCGCCCACCAGCGTTGCCGGGAACTCGCGTCCGTCGAGCAATGCAACGGTAATACGCGCGCCGTCGTCGTGGACGACGTGGCTGTTGGTGACGATGAAGCCGTCGGGAGTAAAGACGAAGCCGCTGCCGTTGCCGCCGCGCCGGCCGTTGCGCACCTCGATGCAGACGACCGCCGGGCTGACCCGTTCGGCCGCCGTCGTGACCGCTTGTGAGTAGGGATCGATCGCGGAGGCGTCGTCGACCGCGAAAATTGGAAGAGACATACCGGTGACTCCAAACCGCCCGTCACCCGCGGGGTTTCGATAAAGCGGGGCGGCGGGGCGACCGTCGCGAACGCACTTTCACCCGCGCCCAGATGGCGGAATTGGTAGACGCGCTGGTTTCAGGTATCAGTGGTGGCAACATCGTGGGGGTTCGAGTCCCTTTCTGGGCAGTTTGAATCTTGATGCGAAAGTTAACGAGCCCGAAGCGATATGCTTCGGGCTCGTTGTACGGGCGATTTGGAGGACCTTAATCGCCGTTGTCCTTGCTGCGAGGAAGGTGAACCTTGCGCTTTGCCATGAGCCCCTGCGCTAAGTACCATCCGGCCGTCTCATACGAGCCGTACTGGTTTGGAAGGGATGTCGGTGACGGAATTGGTGTGATTCCCAAGCTGGAGCAGCTCATGCTCGGTGGAACGCTTGGCGAGGAAATTTCCGCTAGCCTCGGAGGGTTCAACCCGCCGCCGCGGAGCTTGCTTTCATCGAGCGCATCGAACAAGTTCGATGTGGCGGTATCGCCGTCGGCGGGCGACAAGCCGACCGAGACGCCCTTGGCTTCGTCCGGCAACGAGGCAAACGTCGGCAAGCCAAAGACCGCTTCGATCAGTTTCGAGACCGATCCGTGATCGGCGGAGTCGTGAACCACCACTCCTGTCTTGGAGAACGGAGAGATCACTAAGGTTGGCAGGCGAACGCCGTCGCCACAGGGGTAGCCCTCTTCAGAGCCGCTCTTATCCTGCGGGCAGGTTTGCCCGAAACCCGGCGGCGGCAGGTGATCGTAGAAACCGCCACTGTCGTCCCACGTTACGACGATGACCGAATCTCTCCAGTATTTGCTCGCCGCGATGGCGTTGATGACCTCGGCGAGATAGGCTTCGGCGACCTGATGATCGGAACTGCCGCTCCCGGGGTGATCGTCGTCGCCCACGTAATATTTCTTGCCGGCAGAGTTCTGCGTGAAGATTGGGTCGGCCGGCACCAAGCCGTAGGTATTCTCGTTCCCGCCTTTGACCCAGAAGACTCCCGAAGCCGGCAGTTTCCCGCCTTTGATGTCCGAAATCAAACCGTTGCTTTCGGTATTATCGCGCAGCGTTTTACTGCTCGCGAATCCCGAACCGGGATTATTGATGTAGTCGAAGTAGAGCGGTGCGGTGTGATGAGCGGAGAAGCCCGCGTTGGCAGTGTAGAGCCCTTCTTCATACCATCCCCAGGGAACGGACTGGCGGTTGGTGTTCCCTTCCTTGGTGATGTCGCGACCTTCGTAGCCGACGACCCGTTTCTTTTCGGCCGCTCGATCCATGTTCGGGTTGAGCAGCACCGGCATCGTCGCATAACTTTGGAACGTGGCTCTGTCCCCACTGTAAGACGTGACTGGGAATCGCAGATCGGCCGGTGGCGGGTTGTCGTCGTTCGAGATCGGCACGCCGTCGGTGTAGCCGCCACTGGCGAGCGGCTGCGAGAGCGTTCCTTCACCCGCCGCGGCCTCCGTTTGCCCTATTTGCCCCGAAAAGAGCTGAATGTTGCTCGGAGTCGAGTCGCCCGTGTTGGCCTGGAAGTAGTGATCGAAGAGCGCAAAGTTTTTCGCGTAGTACCAAAGATACGGAACGGTGTCGCAGTCGTACACGCCCTCGATCCCGATCGATTCGTTGTGCGCTTCGATCTGTGCCGGGCTCGGGGTTGGCCCGAGCACCGGCTGTCCGGCTTCGACGTCGACGAGAAAGTCGTCCATCTTCCCATGATCGATAGATACTTCTTGGTCGTAGCGACCGTTATCGCCGCCCGTGATATCCGGCGCGTCCGCAACGTAGTTCGGGCTGCCGGTATTTGGCGAGATCAGGAACGGGCGCTGGCAGCCTAACGTTTGCGGATCGGGTTGGCAGTCGGTTTCTTGAGCGAGGTACGTCCCAAGGTTTTCGACGTACTGTCCGTTGATGCCGGGAAAGAGTCCGAATAGTTGATCGAAGGTGTGGTTCTCCTGAACGAGCACGAAAACGTGCTTGATCTTGGATCGTGCCAAGACTGCAATCCTGCCGCGAGTTGCAGCATCCGCCGCCTGTCGATCCGGAGTCACCGGCGCGACCGAGGAGCCTGGGCCTGCTCCTCCACATCCCGCCAGCGCCCACGACGCCGTTAGGATTGCGATGTACGACGATAAGCGTCGCATACTGTTACCACCTTCCGGTTTTTAAAAGTGAAGCGCGTATGCCCTCAAAGTTAGCAAACCAAAAGCGAGCCCACAATGAGGAAAAAGAAGCGACTTTTGCTAATCGTCTCTTAAATTTCTCCTGGGAGAAGTTAACCTTTGCCTACTTGTTTCTGACAAGGTTGCCGCACATCGCGAATTGGAAACGGATCGCGTTGCTGAAACGAGGCAAACTCGCCCGCCGAGCGCTGCCTATCAGGTTTCCGTGGAAGCCGGCGGCACGACGCTGCGGCTGGCGAGTAACGCGGGCACGACGCCGAGTATCTGAAGAAGCGCCAAGCAACGCCAGGCAACGTCGAATCCGTGGACTTGTGCGAGCGCTCCGAAGAGGGCCGGCGTCACAAATGCCGCGAGCAGCGTCCACGTCAAGCCGACGCCCAGCGCGCTGCCGGAGCGTTCCTCGCCGCCGATCTCCGCGAACCCGATCACGCTTACGCCGAGCCAGCCTTCCGCCGTAAAACCCAAAGCGGCAGCTAAGAACGCCGCCCACCACAGCGGCGTTCCCGCCGTTACCGAAGCAAATGCAAATGCGATCGCCGCAACCAGTACGCAGACCGTGGCGAGCGGCAGCGCCCGGCTACCAGCAAAAAGATGGTCGCTCAACCATCCCCACGAGAGCCTGCCGAAGATTGCCGCCACTTGCGAAAGCGTGAAAAGCCCCAGGCCTAAACTCAACGGATAACCGGCGCGATGCACGAGCGTCAGCGTAAGAAATCCGATCAGGGCGAGCTGACCGGCAACCAAGACCATCGACGTAAGCGTCAGCAGGATGAGACGAGATTCCCGAGCGATCTGGACCATCTCGACCTAGCATCGATGCGCAGCGAAACGCGTTCGCCCTGCCAACTCGCGCGGCTCGCGATAGAACTGCGAAGCGATACCGCTCGCGATCAGCGTGAGCATGCCGGCGGCGGCGAGGGCCTCGCGATAGCCGGAGCGCAGCGCTATCGCGGGGAGCAGCAGCGAACCGATAACGCCCGCGATCGGGACCCCGCACTGACGAATGCCCATGGCGAGGCCGCGGTCGGCCTTTTTGAAAAAGTAAATGATCGCGTGGCTGCCGGCGGGCGTTACCGCGGCGTAGCCGATTCCATAGACGAGCAGCCAGGCCAGCAGCCAAGAAAAGTTCGTAACCAGGGAGGCTGCAACGAGCGACAGGGCCATGAGCACGCCGGTCCAAGCCACGATCGTCTTATCGCCGAAGCGGTCGGTCAGCAGGCCGGCGACCGACGTCATCGCGACCGATCCGATAAACTGAATGGAGAGCAGCCATCCAAGTTGTGCCTGGTCGAGTTGCAGCGCCGATTTAAAAAAGGGCATGAGCGCGCCCGTCGACATGATGCAAAGCGATGCGCCGATCATCGCGCCCGTAAAGAGCGCGAGCACCTCGTAGCGAGATTCGGGCATGGGGTTGTGCGGTCTGGGACGGCGCTTGGCGGAATGCATCTCGAGGAGGGTCTCTTCGGCGCACTGCGGCGAAGCTCTGTTTCGTGAATCGTCGGAAGGAGCTGCTGCAACATTATCTGACGATGCTCGCACTGTCGGCACCGGCTGCGGCGATCGTCTGGTTTGTCTTCCATGGCGTCTACGAAAACTTGAGCATCTCCGAAAAGGCGGTCGGCTATGTCGATCCGATGACGCAAATGGGCATCACGCTGGGGTACTTCGTGATGGTCGCCGGAACGGTCATTTTGGCGGCCATTGCGGCCTGGTCGGCAATCAGTTGCTTCGTCTTCTGATCGCGCCCCACCGGTAACGATGCGCGTCTTGCTCTTCGTCAATCCGCGCTCGCGGCGCGGGCGCCGCGCTCGGCGCGGCCGTGCGCGCGCAACTCACGCGCAACGGAATCGAGCCGGTCGCGAGAGGCTGCGGTGCGAACATATCGATGCGTCGTCGTCGCCGGAGGTGACGGCACGTTTGCGCGCTATATTTCCCGCGCCATCGAGCTCGACGTGCCGATCGGCATCGTGCCGCTGGGTACCTTCAACGACCTTGCACGCACGCTCGCGATTCCGTTCGATCTCGCTGCCGCGTGCGCGCTGATCGCGTCGGGCAAGACTCGGCGGATTGACGTGGCTCGCGTCAACGGCGTCTATTATACGACCGAGGCGAGCGTCGGCATCTCGAGCCGCATTGCGAGATTGCAGAAAGCGCGGACAAGCAGCGTTTTGGATTCGGCGCGATCGTACTGAGCGTGCTGCGAGCGATTCGGTTCGCGCGCCCATTTCGCGCCGAAATTGCCTACGACGGCGAGCGCGCGAGCTTAAAAACGATCCAGCTAACGGTGGCGAACAGCCAAAGTTTCGGCGGCTTCATCACCGTGGACGATGCCGCGATCGATGACGGCTGGCTCGACCTCTACGCCGTCGACGGCGCAGGCCTCTGGCCGGCGATCCGAGCTTCTCGCCGCCGTCCTCGCTCATCAGGGACGATCGGCCGAAGGCGTGCGCACCTTCCGTTCGACGGCGTTTTCGGTAAGCACCCGGCGCCGTCACCGGATCACCGCCGACGGAGAGCCCGCCGGTACGACGCCGGCTCGCTTCGAGATCCTTCCAGCAGCCGTCCGCGTCTTCGCCCATGAGCCTCCCTAAAGGACGAAACCGGTTCGCACGGCCGGGCGAACGTATTTGAATCCGTCGGAGCCGATGGCGTACAGATAGATGTTGGGAATCAGCGGATCGCCGCTGACGTTGAAGGCGAACTGTCCGATGAGCGCCGTGAACGTGCCGCCACGCTGCAACTCGATCAAGAGCGCCGAACGGGTCGCCGCCGAGCCGCGTTGCGAAGCGGAAATGATGAGCTGCGCGGCTGCGTAGCCGTAAGCAGAAAAGGTCGTGATTTGCGTGACCTCGCGCTGGAAATCGGTAACGAGCTGCGCCGCGCTAGGGATGCGATCGAGCGGCGGCATTGACGATGCAACGTACGCACCGTCCAGCGTCTTTGCGTATCTGGCAATCGTATCGGAGTTATAGAAGCCGTCGGCTGCGCCGAACTCGCCGGTGTAGCCGGCGAGGCGCAGCGCTTCGGCGACCGGTCCCATCTCGTTCGTCTTTCCGGCAAGAAAGACGTAGCCCGGGCTGCGGTCCAGCACTGTTCGCGCGGCTTGCGCGGGGTCGGTTTTGTCGGCCGGAAAGAGCAAGACATCGGCGGCGTGGTGGCTCGACTGCGCGGCCGTGACGAAGCCGCGCGCGACGTCGTACCCATAATCGCCGTCGTAGGCGACGGCGATAGCCGGAACGCCGCGCTTACCTTCGAGCGCCGCACCGGCAAAGAGGCGGCCCGACTGGCTGTCCTTGGCTGGAAGACGGTAAACGTTGTGGTAGCCGCGGTTCGTAACCGCGTCGGCGGTAACGGTTGGCACGATAACGGCAAAACCGGTATTCGCGTAGTGCGAAAGCGCCGCGAGCGTCATCGGTGCCGTAAGATTACCGACGAGCGCGATCACCGTTGAGTCGGCGGCCGCGACGTTGGCGTTGGAGCCCGCAAGCCCCGGATCGTTGCGGTCGTCGAGGGCGCGCCACCCCCAGACGTGCGAGATCTGCGCGTTAAAGCGGTTCTGCTCGTCGACGGCCGCCTGAACGCCTTTGACGACCTCCTGCCCGTACTTGCCCAAGGCGCCGCTGAGCGTCACGTTGACCGCGATGGTAAGCTGCGGCAAGAACTGTTGGTTCAGGGGATTGATTGGCTGGCCCGGAATGGTCTGCGCGGCCGTGCGCGCCGTGCCGGCGGCGATTGCGGCTCCGGCGACGATAAACGCGCGACGTTTCATCGGTACGCTCCCAATGTCGTCAGCAAGAAGACGACCGAAAACGCCATATTCGACAGAAAGACCCGTTCGTTGATCACGAACAAGTTGGCGCCGCTGCGAAAGAGATACTCTTCATACAGGATGAGAATCGCCAACGCCGCGATGCCGAGATAGTACGCCCGGCCGGCGCTGTCGAGGATTCCGGCTCCGGTTAGTAATGCCAACATCGCGAGATGCAGCAGAATCGGCACGAAGCGTCCGCTGCGCTCTCCGAAGCGTGCCGGCAGCGACGAAATCCCTTGGTCGCGGTCCACGCTCAAATCCATGAGCGCATAGATGATGTCGAATCCCGCAACCCAGATCGTGACGGCTGCGAAGAGTGCGAGGGCCGGCAGCGTGATCTTTCCGGCGATTGCGACGTAGGCTCCCAGCGGTGCCAAGCCATCGACCGCGCCCAGCACGAAATGCGTCAGCCACGTGAACCGCTTGCACAGCGGATAGATCAGCAACAGGACGACGGCAATCGGCAAAAGCTTCAAACATAATGGATTGAGCATCCATGCCGCCCATAAAAGAATGCTGAGCCCGGCGACGGCGGCCCACAGCATCGTCGAGGGAGGCAGCGTACCGCTCGCCAGCGCACGCCGCGCCGTGCGCGGGTTGCGGGCGTCGATTTCGCGATCGAGAAAGCGGTTGGCCGCCATCGCCGCCGTTCGAGCGCCCAGCACGGCCAGGGTAATCCATCCGATTTGCGCCGCCGTTGGGAGGCCGCGCGCCGCCAGGATCGCGCCGACATAGGCAAAGGGCAGCGCAAAGAGCGTGTGCTCGATGCGGATCTCGCGCAAAAAAAGCCGGACGGCTCTCATTTCATCAGCCGGGAGTAGGCTGCCGGCCCCTGTCCCGACCAATCGTTTGGTGAGAGCGCGCGCGCGATCGTATCGAGCCCGTAGTCGCGCCAACGTTCGCTCACCAGGCGCCGCGTTTCGGCGTCCATGATCATGTCGGGCGGCCACTCGCGCGTATAACCCTCCGACGCATCCTTGCGGGTGGCGTCGACGCCGATCTTCGTTCCGTACGCGATGCTGTAGGAGCCGTGATCGAGATCGTCGACCGGACCGGGCATCATCACGATATCGCGCTCGGGCGCGAGATTGTTGAGAACGTACCACGCGACCTCACGCGGATCCGCGACGTCGATGTCGGCATCGACGATGACGAGCGTTCGCGTGAGCATCATCATGTGACCGAGCCCCCAGAGCGCGTTCATGACCTTCTTCGCCTGGCCCGGATAGGATTTGCGAATCGAGACGATCGCCAGATTGTGAAATCCGCCTTCGACCGGCAGATTCATGTCGACAACCTCGGGAAGCATCGCTTGCAGCAGCGGCAAGAAGATACGCTCCGTGGCTTTGCCGAGCCATGCGTCCTCCATCGGCGGCCTGCCGACGACGGTCGCGGGATAAATTGGATTGCGGCGATGCGTGATGCAGGTTACGTGAAAGGTTGGATAGCGGTCCGCCAGGCTATACACGCCGGTATGGTCGCCGAACGGTCCTTCCATCCGAAGGTCCTCGTTGTCGACGTACCCCTCGAGCACGAACTCGGCGTCGGCCGGAACCATCAGGTCGACGGTCTTTGCCGGCGTTAGTTCGACCGGCTTTCCGCGCAAGAAACCCGCAAAGGCGAACTCGTCGAGCACCGGCGGAAGCGGTGCCGTCGCGGCGTACGTGAGCGCCGGATCGGTGCCGATTGCGACGGCGACCGGAACCGATCTGCCCCACGCGTCGGCATGGGCGCGGCCGTGTTTATGGCGCTGCCAGTGCATGCCGGTCTGCGTCGCGTTATAGACCTGCATCCGGTACATCCCGACGTTGAACGCCCGCTTTGCGGATCTTTGGTAATCACCAGCGGCAGCGTGATGAACGGTCCGGCATCCAACGGCCACGTCGTTAAGACCGGTAACTTCGTGAGATCGGGCTGCTCGATCACGACTTCGTGAACGCTGCCGTCGCGGACGATCTTCGGAATCGCGTTGGCCAGCGGTGCGAAATGCAGCGCGCCGGTGAGTTTTTCTAACGCGGATCCGGACGGAGGTTTGAAGTCGAGAAGGGCTCGAAGGCGGCCCGGCCACTTCGTCGAGGCTCTGCGCCCCGAAAGCCATCGCCATCCGCCGATGCGTGCCGAATTGGTTGGTTAGCACGGGGAACTCCGAACCTTGGACGTCGGAAAAGAGCAAGGCCGGTCCGCCGGCCTTAACGACGCGGTTGGTGATTTCGCTAACCTCTAGCCGGGGGTCGACGCTGGCCGAAATGACGTGGAGCTCGCCGGCCTTGCGCAACGCGTCGACGAACGCGCGAAGCGATCGGAATGGCATAGCGCCGTGCTTATGCGCCCGGCGGGCCTAGGCCTCGCGCGCGGGAAAGGCTGCGACAAAACACGCCCCGCCGTGGGAAGACCGATCGACCTCGACCGCGCCACCGTGGGCCGATGCGATCCAGCGAACGATCGGAAGGCCGAGTCCCGTGCCGGAGCCGTCATTTGCGCGGCGATAAAAGCGTTCGAAGACCCGTTCGCGCTCGCTCGGGGGGATGCCGTCGCCATCGTCTTCGACCACGATTTCGCAGAGACGGCCGGTGCGGCGAGAGCTGATGCGCACGGCGTGATGCGCGTGACGAATCGCGTTGTCGAGCAAGTTCACGCAGAGTTCGCGCAGACGCCGTTCGTCGCCGTTGACGATCGCGCTGGCCGGCGCGACTGTCGAGCCGCACGTTGCGCGCGTTGGCGAGCGGCTGCGTGTCGCGCGAGGCGAGGGTGACGATCGCCGCCAAGTCGACCAGCTCGCATTGCAGCGCGAGTGGTGCCGGATCGCGGGCCAGCGTCAGCAAGTCGGTCACGACGGCCGACGCTTCCAACGCGTTGCGAGCGATCGTTTCGAACGAAGCGCGACTCCGATCCGTCGCGTCCGCACGGGCGGCCTGCGCGACGGCTGCAATTGCCGTCAACGGAGAGCGCAGCTCGTGCGCGGCATCGGCCGAGAAGCGACGCTCGCGCTCGCGCGCCGCCTCGAGCGGCGCGATCGCGGCGCGAGCCAAAAGATACGATGCGATGGCGACGATGAGGACCAGCGGCGCGTCGATTTCCGCGATCGTCGAGGGCGACGCGTTGCATCGCCGCCCTCAGCGCGCGCGGTTCCTTCGGGCGTGCCGAGCGCAGGTGCGAGCATCGAGACGTACTCGCGCGCCACAAACTCATAGGCGCCGATACTAAGGGCGGCCAAGACGCAGACGAAAACGCAGAGGTAGAGGGCAGCCGTGCGGGCGATCAAGCTTTTACGCGGTAACCGATTCCCCATACAGTCTCGATGATACCGCGCGCGCCGAGTTTTCCCAACTTTCGCCGTAGCTGGCTGACGTAGACGTCGACGATGTTGCTCGAGCCGTCGAAGTCGTAATCCCAGATACGCTCGACGATGTGCGCGCGAGAGAGCGCAATGCCCGGCGTTGCGGGCCAGGAACTCCAAGAGCCGAAACTCCGTCGCTCCCAAGGGCACCGGCTTGTCCTCGTAGGTTACGCTGCGAGCGGCGAGATCCACGCGCAGCGCCCCGACTTCGAGCACGCCGAGCAGCGGGCGGTCGCCGCGGCGAAGTATCGCCCCGACGCGAGCGATGAGCTCTTCTTCGACGAACGGCTTCGACCAAATAATCGTCGGCGCCGCACTCGAGCCCCGCCACGCGGTCCTCGACCGCGTCGCGCGCGGTGAGCATGAGAATCGGCGTCTGAACTCCGGCCGCTCGAGCGTTTCGTGCAAGCGTGAAGCCGTCGATGCCGGGCAGCCCGACGTCGACGACCGCAACGTCGTAGTTGCGGCTGACCAAGTGATCGAGACCCGTTACGCCATCGGTGACGACGTTGGCCGCATAGCGCCGCGCTTCCAGCATTCGCGCAATGGAGTCTCCGACGGCGGGGTTGTCTTCGACTACGAGTACTCTCATCGTCTCTTCTTTTCTAGTTTTTCAACGGTGGCGGAATCGCGATCGTGAAGGCGCCGCTGAGGTACGGGTGCTGGCCCGGCGACTGAACTTCTTGCATCAGGACGCGGCACGGGGCGATCTGCACGGCCGCATAGTAGACGAAATCGCGAGTGATGTACGGGTTGGCGTACGCATCGTAGCGAAGGCCGAAATACGCGTGCGGGATCGGATAGTATTTCAAGCGCACGTAGCCGCCCTTGGAAGACTGATTGGTCAGAAAGCCGTCGGCATCGTGGTCGTCGCCGTACCACTGCTCGGCCTGAAGATCGAGATTTTCGTATGCGGCGTGCGCGAGCAGGCCGTAGCGCGTGTAAAGGTCGGCGAACGGCAGACGCCCCGTCGGCAAAACGCCGAGCGTTCCGCCCATGGCGGTTGCCGCCGATGTCGAACTCGCCGTTGTGGCCTTGCACGAGCGTATCTTTGAGCCACGCGCTCAGCTCCGGCGTGCGCATCCAGGTCGTCTCGCCCGTCGGCACGGGTTTGCCGCCGTATGCCGCGCCCTGATACGCCCGAACGCCACCACGCCGTCCGCCGTCAGGTGCCCGAAGGTGCGCTCGATTTGCAAGCCCCACCGGTTTGAGGAAAGCGGCAGGTTGTTCAGCCCCACATGCGCGCCGTAATAGCCGTATTGCGTGAGATCGTCGAGGCGTTCACCGGGCGACTGGGCGAGTGGAAGCTCGATCAGGCCGCCGCGAACGAGGGTTTGCGTGTGCGCATCGTAGCCGGCCGCAAAGAGCAAGAATACTCCGCCCGGTCCTCCGCCCGCTCCTAAGCCGTAGTGGAGATACGCGGTGATCGGTCCGACGTTCGCGCTGCCCAAAATGATGCCGCCGGGGGTGAACTCGCGCGAGCCGGCAGCGGGCTCCTTGTCGTATTCCATCTGATAGCGGAGCGCAAAGATCGTCGTTCCGTGCTCGGGCAACGGTAGCCGGTAGCCGTGCGAGCGAAAATAACGTCCGAACGCGTTGAGTTCGGGCAGCACGCTGTGGCATTGCCCGCACTTAAAGTGGTAGCGTTGGGCGAAAATCGGAATCGCGCGCGCCGGCGCGCAGGCCAGCACGAGGAAGAGCGCCGCAAGCCCAGCGGCTGCGACGCTACTGCGCAATGATCGCCCCCCGCATCGGCGCGCCGTAATGGAAGAAGCAGCCGAACAGATACGTTCCCGCGCTGGTCGGCGGTAATCGTCTGCGACGACGTGCCCGCCTGCAGCGCGCCGCTGGTCCACATTCCGCCTGAGAGCGTATTGCCGAATCTGCGTCGTCCGCTTTGCTCGTTGAGCGGGGAGCCGGTGGGGAACTGCGTTACGGCTCCCGAGATACGACCCCGTGTGCGCGAAGCTATCGGTGTTCGTGAAGTGAAACTGCGAGCCGACCGGGATGGTGGTGACCGCCGGCGTAAAGCCGCCGCTCAAGCCGTACGGCGTTTGCACGGGCTTACTGAGCGTTAGGTTGATGTCGATCGTTACGCCGCCCGAACCGCCGGAGGAAGTTGGAATGCCTCCCGCGGTGCACGCGGCCAGCAGCAGAAGGGCGGGCGTCGTCCACGTTTGTCGCGTCACGCGTGCGTCCTCCAACGTCCGGTATGAAGTCCGTCCAGGATGTCGTCCTGGGTTGCGGTCGAGGCCAAGAGCGTTTGCGCGAGATTGCCTTCGGGACTGATGGCGTAGATGAAGGTCGTGTGACGATCGTCGGATTCGTGCTTTCCTTCAATCGAGATCACGCCGAACTCGCGCATCACGGCGTGCACGTCCGAGCGCGAACCGCCCGCCACCAGCCAATGGCGTGGATCGGCATTGAATCTTCGCGCCAGCTCGCGCATCGTTTGCGGCGAATCGTGCTCCGGATCCAAAGTAATCGTCAGCAGCCTCGCCGCAAGACGATCGTGCTCGATGCCCTGCGCGGCCTCCGCGAACTGGCGCGTTGATCAAAGGGCAGGCGTCGGTGCAGTGCGCCGAGACGAACGTCACGATCAACGGTTCTGCCGCGCAGCGACGAGAGCGTAAAGCGGTGGCCGCGCTGGTCGATCGAGCTGCGGCTCGCGTAGCGTTAGCGCGGGCCGCGCCTTTCTTATGCGGGGGCGCATATCCGCCAGGGCCTGGAGATGCCGTCGGTCCGGGCGTTGCGCCGGCGACGACCTGGATAATGCCGCGCATACTGAACTCAATATAGTGAAATGCGCAGCCGAGGAGATGACGTACCGGATTGCTAAGCGTTGACTTTGACGCGCTGCCGGGATTGAGCGAGCCGCTTGCGTAGTCCGGCGCCGAGGACGCCGTTTCCACTCGGGGAGAACGTAAGGCTCGGGATTCGCCGGCCAGTGCGGCGGCGGCGTTCGCCGACGCCGATGACGTTGAGCGTATGCCGAGTCGTCGTCGAGAGATTGGTAATCGTGACGGTTACGCCGCGGAGTAAACGCGATGATTTGCGACGTCTTTCATTGCGTGTATCCGCTGACGGTTCCCCAGACCGGGATCGTTTTCGACGCCGATCTTTCCGGTCGGGATACCGACGCCGATTCGCCCGAGGAGGGAACGGTGAAGGCGATCCGCCTCCACCGCTATTCGTGCTTCCAGCCCTCCGCCGTTCGTGCACGCCGCAGCCGCGGCGAGCGCAACGAACGCCAGAGCGAAATGCCGGGCTGTGGCGATTCATTGAGCCGGGGGCGTTGCCTTCGGGTCCGGGTGTCGCGTTCTTCTTAGCGATCACGAGCACGGTCGTGCATGCCTTCACTGATAGTGGAAGGCGCAGCCGATCAAGTAGATGCCGGCCTTTCGCCAACATTACGGTAACGGATTTGCCCGGCGAAATGGAGCCGCTGGCGTAACCTTTTCTGAAATTGCCGCCCGAGGCCGCGATCGGGAGGTTGGGATTGGTCGGGAAGTTCGCCGGCGGCCCTTTGATTTTTTTAACGTAGTCGAGCGTGTGCGAGATGTTCTTCGAAAGATTCGTCAGCGTAATCTTCGTACCGGGCGGGAAGCCGAGCGCTTGGGCAAAGTTGTTTGCGTGAATCCGCCCAGCGTCGCTTTCCAAAAGGTGTCGTTGACCGTTCCGACGCCTTCGCTCGGCAGTTCTTCGCCGATCGCGTCGTTTCCGGCAGCGTTGCGGTGATTGCTGTCGCTTTTACTGAAGGAAGGAAGCGCGAAAGAGTTTCCGCGCGGCCTGGCTCGTGTCCGTCCTGCGCAGGCGGCGAGCACGGCGGCGACAACGCCAATGAGACGGCCGCGATTCGTTTTGACATGGAACCTCCAAAAAGCTTGCTTTGTGCTGGTATCCTAACGGGGGCTGATGAAGAAAGTCTAAAGCGCTACGGAGACTGGATCGAATCGCGAGCGCCGCTGCAATATTTTGCAGCGCGGGGTCGCCCGCGGCATCGACGCGTCGCTTGCTGGAATTCGTTTCGTGCCGCGCCATGCTCCCTTCCCGCAGGAGGACGACGCCGAGCGCGAATCTCGCGCGCGCGTATGCCGGCGCGAGCGAGAGCGCCGTACGAAGTTCGCGTTCGGCACTCTGTAGCGGTCAAGACGCTCTTCGGCCAAGTGCGAGATCGTAATGGGCGACGGCATACGACGGATTGTCGCGCAGAAGCTTTCCGAAGTCTTCGCGAGCGGTGCCGGCGTCGCCGCTCCGCAGCGCTACGATGCCACGAGAGTAGAGCGCGCGCGCCGAGTCGGGATCGCGATGCATCACATAGCGATCGCGACGCTGGCGCGCTTGCGTAAGATCGCCGCGAGCGATATCGACGGAGATCAGATTCGCCATCGCCGGCAAGAAAGCCGGGATCGAGCGCGAGAGCGGCGCGCAGCTCCTGTTGCGGCGTCGTCATATCGTTTTAGGTTCGCGTATGCGATTGCGAGGTCGTAATGCGCCGTCGAACCTTTCGGTTCGGGCGGATGCAAGGCGATGATGCGTTGAACTCAGGAGCGGCGCCGCCCAGTCGCCTCGCGTCTTGCGCATCGATGCCCATCGTAAAGCGCTCTTCGATCTCGCGCCGCGATGGCGAGTGCCCGCATTGCGGCATGAAGTCGTTCGGGGCTCGGGGCTCGGGGTCGAATACGTCTGTGCCATTCCCACTGTCGCCTCGACTTGGATAAGGAGGGCGACGAGCAGCAGAACCCGCATCGTTCACTGCGTGCCGGAAGGGAGGTAATTCGGCCTCATGCCAGCCGGCCGCGGCCGCGCGTTCCGGTTTGCACTCCCAGCCGACCCGCCCGGCGGCAGTAATCGGTCCAAGGAGCGCCGGCGCAGCCGACGGGGTCAGGGCCCCCGTGAGCAGGTCTTCGAGCGAGGCGGCGCTCGCTACGGCGAAACGACCGCAGAGGAGCGCGCCGGCGAGAAGACTAGTCGCGAGTAGGCGTAGGAGCAGGGTTCTTGACACTGCCTTCCATCATAGCCGAAAGTCTAAAGAATCCGTGAATCGCTCGCTTCACCGGCGCTTGGGGCAGTACTTTTGGTCGTGCTCTGGGCGATGCCGGTTCGCGCCCAGGCGCCGTTGGTCGTCGGCGCGGTCCGGGATCAACGCGGGTCGCCGATCGCCGGCGCCGTTGGTCGCGGGCGTGTCGAGCGGGCAAGCCAGTGCGACGACGGATGCGGCCGGGACATTCGTGCTCCACGGAGGCGGGATTGTCTCGGTCCGCGTCACTTGCCGCTACTGCCTCGGAGCGGTCGTCGCGGTGAAGCGCGGACGAGCCGGTCGTCGCCGATCGTCCAGCGTTACGATGCGCTGGCCGATGATCGCTCCATCGCCGAGCGATCTGGCGAACCTCCCCTATGCGCACGTCGAATCGGCGGTGGCGCTTGCGCCCGTTCACCCTGCTGCAACAGAGCATCGACGCCCTATCCTGGTTCCCGCTTGAGCGATCGCGGGCTCTCGTCGAGCGGCTCGCTGCTGTCGAAACGGGGCTGCCGAACTACGACATCGTCGACGGCAGAATCGCCCTACGAACTCGTGCCGGCGCAGTTTACGAACAAAGCGCCGCGCTCGCGACGCGAGCAACGCGTATCTCTACGGCGACCAGGCCGGCGGCGGCACCTGACTGCAGATCCCTTTGGTAGCGGCGCGAGTCGGCAGGTAGCGACGATCGGCAGCGATGCCATCGCACGTGGGCAGGTCGGGATCCGATGACTTCGGGGCCGCTTCGGATCGTACAGCAACGATGAGGAGTCGCGCCAACGCGCCGATCTCTTCAGCGAACTCGGTCCGGGCGCCGGCCAGTCGCTCGCGGTTGCGGCCGGCAGCGAACAGGGGCGCGACTACGAGGAGCGGGGACGTCGCCAGTATCGCCGGCAGCTTTTCTTTGCAGACGCCGACGTTTCGCCGATCCGCAACTCGCTGAACTTGTACGTTTCGGCCGTGCTGGATCGCGGAAACTACGCGGTCGGACACGGGCATAAAGCGACCTCGACGGGCTGGTCGGATTCGGGATTCAATGTCGGGCATTCGCTCCAGCGGCGCGGTCTCGGCCTTTGCGGATGCGGCATTCGCTCCTCGACCGGATTCTATTCGCCGCCGCGATCGTACTCCGCTCGACGTCGGCGCGGACCTGATCGATCAGACGCGAGCCGACGCCGGCGTCGAATGCGAGCGGCCGAGATTAAGCGGTCACGGCCGGCGTCGGAACCTTTTGGATCGATTATGCCGGCGGCGCGACGGCGTTTCGCAGCCTGCGAAAGCACGCTCGCGGTACCTTCGATCGGCGCAAACTCTTTCCCAATCGAAAGATGGAGCATCGATCTGCAGGACAGCGGTTCTTTTACGTTCCCGACGTTCGTCGATGAATAGCTGTACTCTGAAGCGGTCAAGCCGGTCGAGTACGACCGAACGCGCTGCTCGCGGAGGCCCTTACTTATACCGATGGTTCGCGCTTCCGAGCTCGCTCGAGAGGCGACAAAGAAAGCGTCGGCCGGCTGCATCTCCGGCACGATAACGTCCTTAGGTTTTCCGCAATCTGGCAAGTGGCGCCGGCGACTCGTGCTTCGCGCCTGGACGATGCACGTGACCGACACCGTTCCGGCCTACGAGAGACGACGGCGTACGACGGAAACATGGCTCCCACCGTCAACGCGTTTTGGCTGACGTACAACCTTAACGGCGGGATCAGGCTCGATACGATTTACCGGCGAGATCTGCTCAATGGAACGCCGTTCTACCACGTGGACGGCGATCTCTCGGGACCGATCGCCAAATCGGTTGCGCTGGTATTCCGGCGTTGAAGACCGGATGCGACGAACCTTCCTCGACGTCGGGCTGCGCTTCGGCGGTCAGCTGACGGCAGGCAGCGTTGCAGCCGCCTGCCGTCACCGGGTTTACTCTTCGTCGTGCCGTCCGTGCGGGCGACGGCGCCGGCGCATGGGCGGAGCGCCCGGTGCGTCGGCGGCGGGGCGGACCTGCGGGTGCCGCGACGGGCGCGGGAGCATCGTCGCCCCGCGGAGCGCGAGGTGGCCGCGGCGTGAACTCACCGTTGCCCGAACCGCCTCCGAGAAGCGCCTTTCGCGAGAGATTGACGCGGCCTTGGCCGTCGATCTCCATGACCTTCACCATGATCTCGTCGCCGAGCTTGACGACGTCTTCGACTTTCTCGACGCGATTGGGCGCGAGCTGACTGATGTGCACGAGCCCGTCCTTACCGGGCAGGATCTGCACGAACGCGCCGATCGGGATGATACGCATGACCGTGCCGAGATAGGTTTCGCCGACGCGGATCTCTTTGGTGAGATTTTCGACGATCTGCCTGGCTTTGTCGCCGGAAGCGCCGTCGAGCGAGGTGATGAAGACGCTGCCGTCGTCCTCGATATCGATCTTCTCGACGCCAGTGTCGGCGATGATCTTGTTGATGATCTTGCCGCCGGGCCCGATGACGTCTTTGATCTTGGCGGGGTCGATCTTGATCACGATCATCCGTGGCGCGAACTGCGAGAGTTCCTCGCGCGGAGCGGCAATCGTTTCGGCGAGCTTGTCGATGATGAAGTGGCGGGACTTTCGCGCCTGCTCCATCGCTTCGCGCATGATCTCAATCGTGATGCCCTGCACTTTGATGTCCATCTGAATCGCGGTGATGCCGTTCTTGGTCCCCGCGACTTTGAAGTCCATCTCGCCGAGGGCATCTTCGAGCCCCTGAATATCCGTAAGCACGGCGTACTTGTCGCCTTTGAGGATCAAGCCCATCGCCACGCCGGCAACGTGGGCGCGAATCGGCACGCCGGCATCCATCAGCGCGAGCGTCGAGCCGCAGACTGAGGCCATCGACGAGGAACCGTTGGACTCGAGCACTTCGCTCATCAGCCGCAGCGTGTACGGAAACTCTTCCTTGGCCGGAAGAACCGCCGCAAGCGCGCGTTCGGCAAGGTGGCCGTGACCGATTTCGCGACGGCCCGGACCGCGCATCGGGCGCGTCTCGCCGACCGAGTACGGCGGAAAGTTGTAGAAGTGCATGTAGCGCTTGTTTTCCAGCGCCATGATGCCGTCCAGACGTTGCGCGTCGCTGGTTGAGCCCAGCGTTGCCGCGGTGAAGACCTGCGTTTGACCTCGGGTGAAAATGCCCGAGCCATGAACGCGCGGCACGTAGTGGACTTTGCACCAGATGGGGCGGATTTCGTCGGGTTTGCGTCCGTCAGGACGGATGCGCTCGTCAACGACCATGGTGCGAAGCTCCTCTTCTTCCATCGTCTTGACGATCTTGGCAAACTCTTTGCCGGCCGCCGGAAGCTCGAGCAGCGCTTTGACGGCTTCGTCCTTCTTGCCGCAACGCTCCAGCGCTTCGGCAACCGTAATCGACGCGAAGGCGGTTTCACGCTTCTGCTTGTCGACGACGCGCATCGCGGCGGCAACGTCCTTGGCAAACGCCTTGCGCACCCACTTGTCGAGCGTCGGATCGAGCTTCGCCACGGGAAACTCGCGCTTGGCTTTCCCGGATTTTTTCGCGAGTTGGTCGATCGCCTTGACGATCTTTTTTATCTCGGCGTGCGCGAACTCGACGGCGCCGAGGAAGTCTTCCTCGGCGATCTCCTTGCCCTCGCCCTCGACCATCATCACGGCATCGGAGGTCCCGGCGATCACGATGTCCATGCCACCGGTTTCATACTCTGGAAGCGTTGGATTGCAGACGTAGTTGCCGCTCTCGTCGCGTCCGACGCGCACCGCGGCGACGGTCTTATCGAAGGGAATATCGCTGAGCGCGAGCGCCGCGCCTGCGGCGCACACGCCGAGCACGTCGGCGTCGAGCTCCGGATCGACCGAGAGCACGGTAGCGACGATCTGGATGTCGTTGCGGAAACCGTCGGGAAAGAGCGGGCGAATTGGGCGATCGATCTGACGCGAGCTGATCACCGCATGCTCCGAGGGGCGTCCTTCGCGCTTGATGTAGCCGCCCGGAATCTTTCCGGCAGCGTACATTTTCTCTTCGAAGTCGCAGGTGAGGGGGAAGAAATCGATCCCTTCGCGGGGTTTTTCGGAAGCGGTCACGGCGCAGAGCACGACGTTTTGGTCACCATAACGAATCAGCGCGGAGCCGTTTGCTTGCTTCGCAAGTTCGCCGGTTTCGATGACCATCGTGCGCCCGCCGACCGTCAAAGTAACGGATTCGGGCACAGTTTCTCCTAATTTTCTATCGTAATTGTTTTTGATTAACCGCGCGCCATTCGGTTTTTGCCCAGGTGCGCCCTGCCGAGGCGGCCTCTACAGGTAATAGGGTCCGGCGCGCTAGGGCTGGTATAACGGCTCCCATGCATAGCCTTACCGCCGAGAACTTGACCGAATTAAAGCTCAAGGCCAACGACGTCCGCCAGGGGATCATTCGCTCGCTGCTGGCGGCCGGATCGGGGCATTCGGCGGGCCCGCTGGACATGTCGGACGTTTTTACAGCGCTCTACGGGCACTTGATGCGGCACGATCCGTCCAATCCGGAATGGCCCGACCGCGATCGGCTGCTCCTCTCGTGCGGACATATTGCGCCCGTCCGTTACTCCGCGATGGCGAACTTCGGGTATTTTCCGGTCGAGGAGCTGCTGACGCTGCGGAAGTTCGGTTCGCGGCTGCAAGGGCACCCGGAACGCGTAACGCTTCCGTCGGTCGAGACGACCTCCGGTCCGCTGGGTGAAGGTCTCGCGCAGGGCGTCGGAATGGCGCTCGGCGCGAAGATGGACGGCAAGGACTTTCATACCTGGGTCGTTACGTCCGATGCCGAGCACCAGTGCGGCTTGCATTGGGAAGCGGTGCTGACCGGCGCGAAGTTCAAACTCGATAACCTGACCGCAATCGTCGATCGCAACTTCATTCAAATCGACGGCAGCACGGAGGACGTCATGCCGCTCGAGCCGTTTGCAGAAAAGTATCGCGCGTTCAACTGGGAAGTTTTCGAGTGCGACGGCAACGACATTGCGGAGTTCATCGCGACGGCAGAGCGCGCGCGGAGTTACAAGGGCAAGCCGCAGGTCATCATTGCCAACACGATTCCGGGTAAAGGCGTGTCCTATATGGAGGGCGACTATCTGTGGCACGGCAAGCCGCCCAACGCGACGCAAGCCGACGAAGCTTTGCGCGAGTTGGCCGCCGAGCGCGAACGGATTGCGGCCCATGAGTAGCGGAACGCCGGTTCTTGACGCCGCCGCGCAGCGCATGCAGCTGGCCGACTATCGCGCCGCCGATCTCAAGCTCGTCCCGACGCGCAACGGCTTCGGCGAGGGACTGATTGAAGCCGGGTCGCGCAGTCGCGAGGTGCTCGGCATCTGCGCCGACCTCGCCGAATCGACGCGATTCGAGGGCTTCAAGAAGGCGCATCCGCAGCAGTATATCGAGATCGGCGTCTCCGAGCAGATGCTCGTCGCGATGGCGGGCGGACTTGCGGCGGTCGGAAAGACTCCGTGGATCGCAAGCTACGCGATGTTCAACCCCGGGCGCTCGTGGGAGCAAGTGCGCACGATCATGGCGCTCAACGAAACCAACGTCAAGATCGCAGGCGCCCATGCCGGCGTCTCCGTAGGTCCCGACGGCGCGACGCATCAAGCGATCGAAGACATCGCCATCATGCGGGTTATCCCGCACATGACGGTCGTCGTGCCGTGCGATTCCGTTCAAACGAAGAAAGCGACGATCGCGCTCTCCGAGATGTGGGGGCCGGTCTATTTGCGCTTCGGCCGCGAGAAGTCGGCCGTCATTACGACCGGCGAAACGCCGTTCGAAATCGGCAAGGCACAGATCTTCCGCGAGGGCGGCGACGTTGCCATCGTCGCCTGCGGGATTCTCGTCTACAACGCGTTGATTGCGGCCGACCGGCTTTCCGCGCAGCACGGCATCGAATGCCGCGTCGTCAACAACCACACGGTTAAACCGATGGACGAGGCCGCGATCGTCGACGCGGCGCGCAGCTGCGGCGCGGTCGTCACCGTCGAAGAACACCAGCGCCAAGCCGGCATGGGCTCGCGCGTCGCCGAGATTCTTGCACAGCGCCATCCGGTGCCCATCGAGTTCATCGGCGTCGACGATCGCTTCGGACAGTCCGGCGATCCCTTCGAGCTGGTCGAGTACTACGGGATGGGCGCGGGCTCGATCGTCGAAGCCGCCCGCCGCGCCCACTCCAGGAAGAAGTAGCAAAAAACGTTCGGGCACCCGGCGTTCGGACGGAGGACCGTCTGACCGAGCGCCGGAGCCGGATGCGGAAGGCGCGAGGCAGACGATAGGAGCGCCACATGGATGTGGCGCGAGGAATGTGTCCGAGTCCGAATGTCGGGTGCCCGAACGCCCGAACGCGTCTAGCGGCGGAGTCCTAGATCTGCGATAAGCGAGCGATAGCGCTCGAGGTCCGTCGTGTGCAGATAGTTCAACAAGCGGCGACGTTGCCCGACCTGTAAGAGCAGGCCGCGCCGGCTGTGATGATCCTTCTTGTGAATCTTGAGGTGCTCGGTGAGCGAGTTGATCGATGCGGTCAGGACCGCGACCTGCACCTCGGCCGATCCGGTGTCGTTGGTCCCGCGGCCGTACTTTGCGGCAATCTCCGCCTTGCGTTCTTTGCTCAGTGGCACGAATGAAACTCCTTTGACAGGATAGTCTCGCTCGGGTACAGAGTGCGAACCGTCCCGGCGACGGGCTTAGGATAGCAAAGGGCCGCGGGCAGCGCAAGGTGAGAAGCCGCCGGCGGAAAAGCCGCTACGGCATGGATCTAGGGATTAAGGGACGCACCGCGCTTGTATTAGGCGCCAGTTCTGGGCTCGGCGAGGCGATTGCCCTCTCCCTTGCGCGCGAGGGGGTAAAGCTCGGCTTGGCGGCGCGCCGGGTCGATCAGCTCGACGAGGTCGCCGCACGCGCGAAGCAGGCAGGTGCTCCCGAGGCCCGCGGATTCGCCCTCGACCTGCGCGATGCCGAGTCGATCTCCATGATGCACGCTACGTTCCGCGACGCCTTTGGCGATGCCGACATCGCGATTCTCAACGGAGGCGGCCCCAAAGCGGCACGGTTCACGGAGCTTGCCGTGGCCGACTGGGACGACGCCTATGGCCTGCTGCTGCGCGGAATGTTGCAGTTGCTCGACGCGATCGTGCCGCCGATGCGCGCCCGCGGCTGGGGCCGAATCGTGGCGCTGACGTCTACGTCCGTGAAGCAGCCGATCGACACGCTCGCGCTCTCCAACGTCTTTCGCACCGCGCTGGTCTCGGCACTGCGGTCGCTCGCGGTCGACGTCGCGCGCGACGGCGTAACCGTCAACTCGATCGCGACCGGAAGGATCGAAACGGCACGCCTGCGGGCGATCTACGGCGATGACGACGCGAAGCTGCTTGCCGCCTCGAGCGAGGTTCCGATGGGCCGCATCGCTTCGCCGGAGGAGTTCGCACCGCTGGCCGTCTTCCTGTGCGGCGCCCCGGCAAGCTACGTGACGGGTCAAACCATCTCGGTCGACGGCGGCCTTACCCGCGGTCTCTTCGGGTAACGACGAGCGAAGGTGGGCTTCAGGACGGCGCGAATCAACGGGCCGATATGCAAGGAGTGGATGGAAAGCGGGTAGCCGCGCTGATCGGTGACGGGTTTGAAGAGGTCGAGCTGGCAGAGCCCCGGCGCGCGCTCGAAGAGGCAGGCGCCATCGTAACGATCGTCGGCATCGACGAGCGGGCGCGGCAGCGCATTCGCGGTAAGCGGGGACTCGACGACGGTGCGAGCCTGAAGGCCGAAGAGCTGATCGGGGATTGCACCGGCGAGGACTTCGACGCGCTGCTCCTGCCGGGAGGGACGTCGCCCGACCGCATTCGCATGGACCGTGAAGTGCAGCGCTTCGTACGAGAGTTCGACGCGCTCAAGAAGCCGATGTTCTCGATCGGGCACGGCGCACAAGTGCTCATTTCGTCGCAGTTGGTTCGTGGCCGTCAAGTCACCGGCGTGCACTCGATCGCCGACGATATCCGTAACGCCGGCGGCCTCTACCGCGATCAGCCGACCGTCACGGACTCCAACTGGGTTTCGAGCCGGGGCACCGAGGATCTGCCGCAGTTCAATCGCGCGATGCTCGAAAAGCTCGCGACGGCCGTTCCCGCTCAACCCGTCCCTTAGGAGCCTGCAGGGCTCCTAAATCGGGTCGAATCGCGCCAGCGTTTCGCCATATTGGCGAAGTGCGAGAAAGGCGACGATAACGCAAAACGCCAGTTCTCCCGCGTAGCTGTGCGCGACGACCGCGAGGGCGTACGCGCCGCCGCTGGTTGCAACCGCCAGGAGTACGTACAACGCTCGCGCCGCGCCGCGGCGAGTCGTCGCAGACAGAGCCGTTAGCGCGCAGGCGATCGCCGCGGGCGGCACCAGCAGCAGCGTCGCGGCGGCGTCCGGCGAGCCACGCGCGAACTGCGTGCCCGCGAAAAGCAGCGTCGCAAGCGTGGCGGCGATGCAAGGAACCAACGCTTTTGCGCGCGCGAGCTCGCGTCCAAACAGCGGCGCGCTTTGCTCGCAGCGATCGAGATGCCGATGGCGCCCGGGCGTCTGATCCAGCGCAATGACGATTGCCAGCAGCGAGCAGAGGAAGAGCGGCGCGGTTACGCCTGCGGGGGCGGCGAGCGCGACCAAGACCGCGCAACCGCACGAGTACGTAACCAGACGGCGCGAAACGTAGAGCCGCGCCTCCAGCATGCCGGCAAACGCGCGCGCCGTCACGTAAATGCCGCGGCGTTTGAAGGCTGCGCGTGCGTGGAAAGCAGCGCGCGACCCTCGACCGCGCGCAGAATCTGCGCGGCATAGGCCGGTTGCGGGCGATCGAGCACGATGAGCTGCGGCGACGCGACCAGTGCGCCGATCAAGGGATAGGAAAAGGCTTCGTGCATTCCTTCGAGGCGCTCGCTGAGCAGCCGCGCGTACTCCTGCGCCGCCGTCGCCTCGATATTCCACAGTGCCGCCCGATAGGCGATGTAGCGGGGAAAGTCTCGCTCGTCGAGCTCGAGCGGTTCGTGCGGCACGAAGCCGGCGAGCCGCTTGCAGTGGACCGATTGCACCCGCGGATCGTAGTCGCCGATGAGCACGCTTCCGGTCGTTGCCTTTGCTATGCCGGCGGCCATCAGTGCGACGATCGTCGCCTCCTGCGACGTTGAGAAGGCCAACGCGACCCGGCCGCCCGGCTCGAGATGGAGCGTAAGCGGCCCGGCACGCGCCGTAGCATTGGCAAAGGACGCATCCCTCATCCGCAACAGCGCCATCGCGGCAAGAGCATTCCACGCGTTGCGCCAACTACACTACTCCGTCGTGCTTTCCAACACTGCCGTCGCCCAAAAGCTTCTCGAAATTCGCACGCTCATGGAGCTGGCCGGAGAATCTTTCTATAAGTACACCGCCTACGAACGGGCGGCCGCTTCGGTCGAGAACGCTCCGCCGCTGGCCGATTTGGTCGCCGCGGACGAACATCTCAAGCTGCCGGGAGTCGGGAAAACGATCGGCGGCGTCATCGAGCAGCTGGTTAAAACCGGAACGGCCGATCAGCTGGAGGAGCTTTTCGTTCGCTTTCCCCCGACGCTGCTCGAAGTGCTCGGCGTCAGCGGGATCGGTACCAAAACGGCCGGCATGCTCTTTACGGATTATGGAATCGCGTCGTTGGCCGACCTCGAGGCGGCGATTGCTGCGGGAACGCTGCTTGGGGTGCCGCGCTTGGGAAGCAAGACGATCGACAACTGGAAGCGCGGCATCCTGGCCTATCGCGGGCGCCAGCGCCGCACGCCGTTGCCGCAGGCCCTGGCCATCGCCAACGAGACCGTTGCCTACCTTCAAGAAGGGCCGCCGCTCGAGCGCCTCTCCTTCGCGGGCAGTCTGCGCCGCTGCGAGGTGACCGTCGGCGACATCGACATCGTCTGCACGTCGCATCACGCCGCCGGCGTCGTCGCGCATTTCGCCCGCTGGCCGCGCGCCGAAGCGGTTCTTGCCGAGGGCCCGACCAAGGCCAGCATTTGGTTGAGCGGCGGCTTGCAAATCGATCTGCGCGTGCTGCCCGACCATCTTTACGGAAACCTCTTGCAGCATTTCACCGGCTCGCGCGAGCACAACATCAAGCTGCGCGAATTCGCCGTCCGCAGGAGTCTGCGCGTGAGCGAGAACGGCATCCTGAACCTCGAGAGCGGCGACGTGACCGCGTGTGGCGAGGAGGTGGGCGTGTACGTCGCGCTGAGCATGCAGTACATTCCGCCCGAGCTGCGCAGCGGGCTCGACGAAATCGATCTGGCGCTCGACAACGCAATTCCGGTTCTCGTCGAGAGCGGCGATCTACGAGGCGACTTCCACATGCACACGACCTACAGCGACGGCGACGATACGCTCGCCGCGATGATCGCGGCCGCTGCGGCTCGCGGGTACGAATATCACGCCATCAGCGACCATTCCGCCGGACGCGGCCGGCGTTTCGGCATGGACCCGGCCGCCGTGCGCGCGCAGCGTCAAGAGATTCGCGCTTTAAGCGAACGCTTTGGCATCCAGACACTCTGCGGCAGCGAGGTCGACATTCTCCCCGACGGCTCGCTCGACTACGACGACGGCGTCCTCGCCGAACTCGACATCGTGATCGGTTCGGTGCATTCGGCCGTTCGACAGAGTCGCGACGAGATGACGGCGCGGCTCATTCGAGCCTGCGAAAATCCGTATCTCAATATCATCGGCCATCCGACGGGGCGGCGATTTGATGGTTTCCAAGGCTACGAGTTCGATTACGATGCGGTCTTCGCGGCGGCCGCGCGGACCGGCACGGCGCTGGAAATCGACGGACAGGCGGCGCGGCTCGATCTTCCGGCGGCGCTGGCACGAAGGGCCAAAAGCTTCGGCGTGACCTTCTCGCTCGACAGCGACGCGCACCGCACGGGCGACCTCGGGGCAACGCAGTTCGCCGTCGGGCAGGCGCGCCGTGCGGGCCTGGTCGCCGGCGACGTCCTCAATGCGCGTCCGTTGGACGACGTGCTCGCGTTCGTAGCTCGAAAGCGCCTGGCCGCGTGATCGAAAGCCTTCGCTTCACGACTCCCGACGGCGCCATCGCCGGCGCGCGCGTCGCTAGCGCGAGCGCGCGTTCGACGTCGACGGCGTTGGTTTTCGTGCACGGCGTCGGTTCGACGGCTGCAATTTGGGACCGGCAACTCGAAGCGTTTGGTGGCGAGTTGGCGTGCGTCGCGATCGAACTGCGCGGTAACGGCGCCGTCCCGGATCCCGACCCGTCGCTGATTACCCGCGGCGGCTTCGCGCAGGACGTTATCACGGTGCTCGACGCGCTGGAGATCGAGCACTTCACGCTGGTAGGGTGCAGTCTCGGCGGCGTCGTTGCGCTCGAACTGTATACGCGTGTTGGGAATCGCTTCGACGCAATCGTCACGCTCGGGAGTTTTGCCCGGTATCCCGACGGCGAGCGCGTGGCCGAGGGCATCATTGCAGCGGTTCGCGACGCGGGAAGCATGCCGGTCTTCGCGCAGCGGCGCGCCGCGCAACTTGGTTTGCCGCCGCAGCGTATGGAAGAGACCATCGAACAGATGGCCTGCAAATCGGTTGCGTCGTACGTCGCATCCACGCAGGCGACGTGGACGGGCGACTACACCGGGATGCTTTCGTCCGTCGTGGCTCCGGCGCTGGTCGCCTATGGCGACCGCGACCCGGTCGTTCCGCTGCCGCTCTTAGAGGAGCTGGCTGCCGGAATTCCCAGCGCACAGCTGGAGGCCGTCGAAGATGCCGGCCACGTCGCCAACGCCGATAATCCGGCGGCCTTCGACAAGCTTCTCAAGGATTTTCTGACTCGCCTCGATTTCATCCGATGACCGCGTGGCGTCAGTTTTGTGCGATCGCGCTGCTCGTTACGCTCGGCGTCGCCTCCGAACCGCAGCCCGGCGGCACCCCGTGGAGCGATGCGCAGATCGCGCGCCTGCACGACAACGTTGACGCCGCACTCCAAGCGCCGGCGTTGCGGGGCGCCTACGTCGGGCTCCTTGCGGTCGACGCGGTTCGCGGCACTGTGCTGTATTCGAGCAACGCCGACAACGAGTTCACGCCGGGTTCGACCTTCAAGCTGCTCGTCGGTTCGGCGGCGCTGCAGTATCTCGGTCCGGACTTTCGATTCGTAACGACGTTCTCCAGCGGTGCGCCGCCGAAGGACGGCGTCGTCTCCGGCAATCTGTACTTGCACGGCGGCGGCGACGCGCATCTGAGCGCCGCGGACCTGCGCGCGGCAGCGCTTGCCGCTTCCCGCGCCGGCATCCGGCGCGTGGACGGCGAGATCGTGGTGGACGACTCGCACTACGATGCGCAACGTTTTGCACCGGGCTGGACGGTGGACGACCTTCCGTATGAATATGGCGCACTCGTTAGCGCGCTCGAATTGGAAGACGGCGTGGTGCACGTCTACGTCTCGCCCGGACCCATTGTAGGTGCGCCGGTGAAGCTGCGCGTCGAGCCTGCGAGCGGTGTTTTCACGGTTGAGAATCGCGCTGTCACCGGCGCGCCCCATTCCGAAGACACTACCGATGTTGTGCGGTCACTCGGCTCGCAAAACATCGAGATCGTCGGAAGCTACCCGGCCGGGGCGCCGGAATCGGACGATCTCGAACCGAGCGTGCCGGACCCGCAGTTGTACGCGGGCGACGTGCTGCTGCGCGCGTTACGCGACGCGGGAGTTACAGTTGCCGGTGGAGTCCACGCCGGGGTTGCGCCGCGCAGCGCCGGAGTGCTGTGGCGACTCGACTCTGCGGCGATGCCGCAGTTGCTCTCGGAGTTTTGGCTGCCGAGCGATAATTTGATGGGCGAGATGTTCCTCAAGGAACTCGGCGTCGCGCGTTCGGGCGAGCCGGGCTCGTTTGCAAACGGCATCGCCGTCGAGGACGAATATCTGCGCTCGATCGGCGTCGACCCCACTACGCTCTCGATCACGGACGGCTCCGGACATTCGGCGTACGATCGGATCACGCCGCGGGATCTCGTTGCGATTCTACAAAGCGATTGGAACGGCGCGCACCGTTCCGTAATAATTGATGCGCTGCCCGAAGCCGGCGTCCGCGGCACCTTGAAGGACGCCTTCTCCGGAACTGTGCTCGACGGAAAAGTTTTCGCTAAGACCGGATCTCACCGGCACGCGCGCACGCTCTCGGGTTACTTGCAGACTGAAGATCATGGCCCGGTTACGTTTTCGTTGCTGGTCAACAATTGGCTTGGAGACGACCGTTCCAGCGGGCCCGCTCAACTGCGCGCGGCGCAAACTGCAATCTTGTCGGCGTTCCTGGCCGGACCGCTCTAACTCGTTATTGCGTAGGCAGCGCGGTGGGAACGGTAGCCGCAACCGCATTCGATTGGATCGCGGCCCCGTTCGCGCAGTGCGAAACGGGCACGGGGTCGGGGCTTATTTGTCCGGGAATTGCATGGAGCGTCCAGCAGCTGCCGTTAAGCGAACAGTAGCAGAACTCGAGTGCGACGGCATGCTTGACCATCGCTCGTAAGGGCACGTTAAAAGGCATCGAGATCTTCAGGAGCGTTCTCGATTCTCCCGGACGAAGCGTCGACGACGGCCCTATCGAGCTCATCGTAATCGTCGCGTTGCCGGCCGGTCCGGCTTGGACAGCGGCTTGCGCGCGTAAAAAAAGCTTTCGTAACTCCGGATCGCGCGCTATCGCTTTGACGTAGTCGTTCCAAGCGTGGACGTCGCGGCCGTCGACCTCGAGTTGCGCCGACCGCACCAATGCGGGACCGACTCCGTCGTTGGCGATTTCGATCGTTTCGCCGCCTGCAACGTAGGTGGTTCCCACGCTCAGGTACGGCCAAATGGTCGCCGCGAACTGATCGCCGATGACACGCGTCTGATAGATCAGGGCTGCTGCGGTGACGGCGCTGATCAACACGGCGGCGACCGCAATGAAGAAGTCTAAGCGAAAGCCTCGGTCGTTCATCGAATCCTCTCCGGTGCGGTGTAGACGTTCGCGCGGTTGCCGCGTAAGAATCCCACGAGCGTTACGTTGAACTCGCGCGCCAGATCGACCGCGAGGCTGCTGGGCGCCGAGACTGAAGCCACGATCGGGATCCCGGCCATGACGCTCTTTTGCAAGACCTCGTAGCTCGCGCGGCCGCTGACGACGAGCACGCACCCTGCGAACGGCAAGCGTCCGTTGAGCAAACCCCAGCCCACGATCTTGTCGATGGCGTTGTGGCGGCCGACGTCTTCGCGGACGGCGAGCGGTTCGCCCTGCTCGTCGAAGAGCGCGGCCGCGTGAAGGCCGCCGGTCGCAGCGAAGACGCGCTGCGCTTCCTGCATCCGCGCGGGCAGCTCGTAGAGCAGGCTCGCGGTTACGCGCACCGCGTCGTCGATCGGCGTCACTCCCAAATCGCGCAGCGAATCGAGTTGCGCCCGGCCGCAGACGCCGCAAGCGCTGCCGATGGTGAAGTGACGTTCGAGGCGCGCGGCGTTGCGGACGAAGGCCCCACCCGTACACTCAATCGTGACGACGTTGTATTGCTGCGCCGGGTCAAGCCCGGGGTCGAGACAGTATGTAATTTCGACGATGTCTTCGCGCACGCTCACGATAGCTTCGTCGTACGCGAAGCCTGCTGCAAGCTCGAAGTCGTTGCCCGGTGTGCGCATGGTTACCGCTAGCGTCCGGTTTTTGTGCCCGTCACTCAATCGCAGCTCGAGCGGCTCCTCGGAGGCAACCTCGTCCGCTTTTCCGGCTCGTATCGCTCCGTCGAGAGTAACGATCTCTAGCGGAACGCTGCGCCCAGGGCGAACCGCCTTCACTGCGCGTCGTCCCTTGGACGGCCGTAGAGCAATCGTCGATTCTGCCAGTACGGCGACCGTTCGCGCTTAGCCACTAGACGAAGAGATCAGCCGAGACACTGAAAATCTCAGAGAGCTTTCTAATATGCGTCTTACTTAATGCGCGCTTGCCCGATAATATCTCGGACGCGATCCCGCTAGAACCTAGAAGCCGGCCCAAATGCGCCTGGGAGATCCCATTAACGAGCATAAGTTCCTTGAGCGCCGCTAGCGGGTGAGGCGCAACGATTACATGATGCTCTTCTTCGTAGCGCTCGATCAAAACCGTTAATAGTTCGAGATACCGCTCCTCGGCTGCAGAGCGCTTCTTTCGATCCAGCAGATCCTCCACTCGCGCGACGTACCTGCGATGATCCCGGTCGTTGCGGATCGCACGCGGAAGCTCCTCGCTCAGCAAATTTCTGTATGCAACATCAGTGGCGGTCATTTCCATTTATCCTTGTCGTATTCTGCCTGAGTGAGTACTTCCTTGACGAAGATGATCTGTAGCCGATATTCAACTTTGGCGATCAACCGGTACGTATTCCCTTTGATATTGAAGACAGTGTAGTCGCCGACGGCTTCCGCTTTTGAGTATGTGCGTTGGATATCGACCAGGCTACCCCACCGCGCCCGCTTGGCGGTCGAAAACCACGTTTTGAGGGGATCTTCAGCGTCGGCGTGTGCGTTCCAGTACTCGCGAAGACGTCGCCGGCTGACTATCCTCACGCTGCCTACTCGCCCGCCTCCGGGCGGTTCTGCACGTAGCTGAATCCGAAGCGTCCTTTGATGCAGAGGTGGCCGCTGGTAACCGCATTTTCGATCGGCGAGGTAACCTTGACGATCTCGTTCTCCTGGACGTGCAGCGTGAGCGTGCAGCCCACGCCGCAATACGAGCAGATCGTGTCGGTCTGCTTTTGATCCGCCTCGTTCCACTCGCCGCGTTCGCGCAGCTCGTATTCGGAGGAGAACATCAGCGCGCCGGTGGGGCAGACGCCGATGCAGTTGCCGCAGTAGACGCAAGCCGAATCGGGCAGCGGAACGTCATATTCGGTCGAGATGTGGGCGTCGAATCCGCGACCGGCGACCGCGATGGCAAACGTGTTTTGCGCGTCGGTTCCGCAGGCTTCGACGCACTTGTAACAGAGAATGCACTTCGCGTAATCGCGAACGTAGAGAGCGTTGTCGATTTTGACGGGCTGCGCGACCGTCGCGGGCTGCGCACCATAGCGCTGCGGTTGGGCGCCGTACTGGGCGCAGTACTCCTGCATCGCCGGCGCGGTGGAGATGTCGACGGTCGACGCGAGAAACTCGAGCACCATCTTTCGGCTGTGGCGCACCCGCTCCGAATTGGTTCTGACTTTCATGCCGGCTTCCGCGCGGCGCGCACAGGCCGGAACGAGCACGCGCGTCCCTTCCAGCTCGACGACGCAGACACGGCAGGCGTTGACCGGCGTGAGCGACTGTAAGAAACAGAGCGTTGGGGTTTGCGTGCCGGCTTGCGTCACCGCATCGAGAATCGTCGCGCCCTGCTCGACGGTCACGTCGATGCCGTCGACGGTCAGCACGAGCTTCTCCGCGCTCATGCAGGCCGCTCCGCGAAGAGCCCGAGGTTGGCGCGCGCGGACTCAACGACGCTCGAGGCCGTCTGCCCCAACCCGCAGATCGAGGCGTCGCGCATCACGCCGGCGATGTCGCCGAGCAGCGAAACCTCGCGCCGCGCCAGCGCTTCCTCCTGGCGAACCGTGCCGATGCGGCACGGCACGCATTGCCCGCACGACTCGTCGCGGAAAAAACGCGCGATGCGCAGCACGATTGCTTCCAGATCGACGCTCTCGTCAAAAAGCATCACGACCCCGGAGCCCAGCGTCGCACCGGCGGCGCGCGCGTCTTCAAACGTTAAGCGCAAATCCAACGTTTGCGGACCGAGGAGCACGCCGGCCGCGCCGCCAAGCAAAATTGCCTGCAGTGTTGACCCCGAACGCACGCCGCCGGCAAGTTCGATCAGCGCGCCCAGCGTCGTTCCGTGCGCGACTTCGTAGACACCCGGTGCAGCGATTGCGCCGGAGAGCGAGAAGAGCCGCGTGCCGGTTGACTGCGGGGTTCCGACCCGAGCGTAGGCGGTGCCGCCTTCGATCAGGATCGGGAGCAAATTGACGAGCGTCTCGACGTTGTTGATCAGCGTCGGCTTGCCAAAGAGACCGGCTTGCGCCGGAAAGGGCGGCTTATTGCGCGGTTCGCCGCGCTTGCCTTCGATCGAGTTGAAGAGCGCGGTCTCCTCGCCGCAAATATAGGCGCCGGCGCCGCGACGAAGTTCGATCTCGAAGGATTTCCGAGCCGCAGACCGGCGGCCTGCGCCTGGGCGATCGCGCCCTCGAGTCGCCGCGCGGCCAGCGGGTACTCGCCGCGCACGTACACGTAGGCATGCTCGCAACCGGCCGCATAGGCCGCAATCGTTATGGCCTCGACCAGCGCAAACGGATCGCCTTCCATCAGCACGCGATCTTTGAACGTCCCGGGTTCCGATTCATCCGCATTGCAAACCAGATAGTGCGGCCGGGCCGGCGCCGCCGCAACCGCCTGCACCTTTTGCGCCGCCGGAAAGGCCGCACCGCCGCGACCCAGCAGTTTTGCACCCGCGATCTCGGCAATCGTTTTGTCGGGCCCCAGCTCGCGTGCGCGCGCCAGCGCCGCAAAACCGCCGTGCGCGCGATAATCGTCCAGGCTTTCGGGATCGACGCGACCGATTCGGCGTAGCAGCCGTTGCTCCGATCCGCCGACGTGCGTCACGCCAGTCGTTGGTTCGATCGAAGCGGAGCGCACCGCATCCAGCAGCGCCGCCGTACTCACCGGCGCCAACGCCGTGGCGGTCGGCGACTCGCCCGCCGCGATGACGAGCGCCGCCGGCGCCCGGTCGCAGAGGCCGAGGCACGGGCTGCGCTCCCACGTTACGCCGCTGCGTCTCGAGCGAGGTGCGCGCAGATTCTTCCGCGCCGGCGCCGATGCACGCGATATCGTCGCAGACGTGCGCGACGACCGGCGGCCGCGGCGCCGTCGCCAGCAAGTGGTAAAACGTCGCAACGCCATAGATGTCCGCCGGCGCAACCGTCAGGCGCTCGCCGATGTAATTCACCGCGCCAGCGCTGATCCAACCCACTCGCTCCTGCACCGCATGCAGCGCCGGCAACAATAGGTTCCGCCGACCGCGCGCATCGGCCCCGCGTTGCTCGGATCGAGCGCCGAGCAACGCATCGACGGCATCCCGTTCGGCGTCATCCGGCGCCGCCGAGTTAAAATGGAGATCCACTTACGCAAGGACTCCACCTTCACTGCGCAGGCTTTGAACTCGGCGGTTCCCGATTGCGGATCGGTTGCGTCGATCGTCAAGAGATTGGTTGCGACTTCGTCGTTGAAATGGAACGTCGTAAAGACCAGGCCCGGACGAAGTCCGGCGTCGATATGAATCGGCACGACGACCGAGCCGCGGCGCGAGCTGACCCGCGCGCGATCGCCTTCGCGCAGGCCGTGGCTGCGCGCGTCCTGCGGCGACATGTCGAGCCGCTCGCCCCGCCGCATTGGCGAATGATAACCGCCGCTTTGCACGCCGGTGTTGAAGGAGTCGAGACGCCTCCCGGTCGTGAGGCGCAGCGGGTACTCGTCGTCGAGCGCTTCCACCGGCGGATCGTGCGCGACGGCCGCGAACGGCGCCCGCGGCCCGCCGACCGGATTCTCCCAGAGGCGCGCGTGCAGAAAGCGTTCGCCCGGGTGCTGCTCGTCATAACAGGGCCAAGGGATGCCGTCGAGCTCGTCGAGCCGCGCGTAGCTCATGCCGGCGTGCCAGAGTGAAAGCGAACGGCACTCGTTCCACACTTGTTCGGCCGTGTAGTCCGGCCACGGAGAACCCAAACGCCGTGCCAGCTCGCACATAATCTGCGATATCGTCGCGCGCCTCCCCAGGCGGCTCCAACGCTTTGCGGCAGCGTTGCACGCGGCGTTCGCTGCTGGTAACGGTTCCCTCCGACTCGCACCAACTCGCCGATGCCGGAAAGACGACCTCCGCCAGCTCGCCGGTCTTGGTGAGAAAGATGTCTTGCACGATCAAATGCCGCAGGCCGCGCAGCAGTTCGTTCGCATGTTTCTGATCGGCCTCCGACTGCGCCGGGTTCTCGCCGATGACGTACAGCGTGTCGAGCTCGCCGCGCTCCATTGCGGCGAACATGTCGCTGAGATGCCAGCCGCGCTTGCGTGGAAGCGTCACGTTCCAAGCCGCTTCAAACTTGGCGAGGGCGGCGGGATCTTCGGCATCTTGGCCGCCGGGAAACTTGTTGGGAATCGCGCCCATGTCGCCGCCGCCTTGCACGTTGTTCTGCCCGCGCAGTGGATTGACGCCGGAGCCGTAACGGCCGACATGGCCGCACAGCAGCGCGAGATTGATCAGCGCCCGGACGTTGTCGACCGCGTTGTGGTGCTCGGTAATTCCCAGCGTCCAACATAGCTCGGCCCTCGGCGCGCTCGCATAGGCATGCGCGAGTTCGCGAATCAGCGTGGGCCGGAACGCAGCGTCGTCTTTTCGGCATACTCGAGCGTGTACGGCTCGACGGAAGCTCGGTACTCCTCGAAGCCTTCGGTCGCTCGAGCGACGAACTCGCGGTTCTCCAATCCGGCGGCGAGGATCTCGCGGCCGACGGCATTGGCCAGGGCGATATCGGAACCGACGTCGAGCCCGAGCCAGCCGTCGGCCCAACGCGCGCTCGACGTTTGCCGCGGATCGACGACATAAAGCTTCGCGCCGTTGTGGATGCCGCGCAGGACGTGGTGAAAGAAGATCGGGTGCGTCTCGCGCGCATTCGATCCCCACAAGACGATCGCGTCGGTATGCTCGATCTCCTCGTACGAGCTGGTACCGCCGCCTGCCCCAAAGACCGCCGTCAGACCGACGACGCTAGGGGCGTGTCAAGTTCGATTGCAGCTGTCGATGTTGTTGCTGCCGATGACGCAACGAGCGAACTTCTGCGCGATGTAGTTCATCTCGTTGGTAGCCTTCGAGCAGCTGAACATCCCGTACGTGCGGGTCGGCCCTCGGTCGCGGGCGTCACGCAACGCCGCTGCGGCCCGGTCGAGCGCTTCGTCCCAGGTGGCCCGCCGCAGTTCGCGGCCGTCACGTACGAGCGGGTGCGTCAATCGAACGTAGTTGGTGCTCACGCCCGCTGAATTCGCGGGCGGGGGGCGAGTCCCCACCGTGACGCCGCCGTACGGTCGATGGCCAAAGGAGCCGGCGGGCGCCGAGGTCAACTCCGGTGGACCGAAAGGAGCCGATTTGAATGGAGCTGTCTGAGGTTACGGTCTATGCGAAGGACGGCTTCGCGCGCTACCGGGATGCCAAAGTCGGGCTGCTGACGCATGGCCTGCAATACGGCACCGGTTGTTTTGAGGGGATTCGCGGGTACTGGGTGCCTGAAGAAGGCGAGCTCTTTCTGGTCCTGCTGCGCGACCATTTCGAGCGGCTCGAACAGTCGGCAAAGATTCTCACGATGGCGCTTCCCAAGAGCGTCGAGGAGCTGATCGACATCACCGTCGATCTCGTTCTCCGCAACGGCTATAAGACCGACATTTACATTCGGCCGTTCGTCTACAAGGCGGCCGAAGACGTGGGCGTGCGCTTGCATAACGTTCCCGACGCCTTTGCAATCGTTCCGATTCCTTTCACGCACTATCTCGACCCGACCCGCGGGCTGCACGTCTGCGTGAGTTCGTGGCGGCGAACGGACGACACGATGGCTCCCCCCGCGCCAAAATAACCGGGCTTTACGTCAACTCGGCGCTGGCCAAGAGCGAAGCCGTGCAGAACGGCTTCGACGAAGCGATTCTGCTATCGCACGACGGCCACGTCTCCGAGGGCTCGGCCGAAAACATTTTTATCGTTCGGCGCGGCGTGCTCTACACGCCCGATCCGTCGCAGAACGTTCTCGAGGGCGTCACGCGTCGGGCGATCATGGCGATCGCGCACCACGAACTGGGGTTGGAGGTCGTGGAGCGCGCGATCGATCGCGGCGAACTGTACTGCGCGCAGGAAGTCTTCTTAACGGGGACCGCCGTCGGCATTGCCTCGGTCGCGTCGGTCGATCGCCGCCCAGTTGGTGACGGCGAAATGGGACCGATTACCAAGCTCTTGAGCAGCCTCTACTCGAGGATCGTGATGGGGCGGGAGCCGCGTTATCTGGAGTGGCTGACGCCGGCGTACGCGTCGGCGCCTATTAAGGTATAGGCGAGGCTGGGCTGACCGGCTCCGTATCGCCGGTCCAATACGTTAAGTCCGGCGAGGTGCCGTAACCGGGGTGTCCTTCGCGCCAGTGCGCGAGCCGCAGCTCGTCTGAATAGGCGAGCCGCGAGATGCGGTGGATGAACTGTCTGCCGAGGTTTTGGGATTGCAGGGCCGTCGTCATGACGGCGATCACGTAGGGCGCGTTGCTTGCGTACACGATTCCGGCGTCGTTGAGCGTGTCGAAGAACGAGCCGGTCTTATGCGCGATCGGAATGTCCGCGGGAAGCGGTTCGGGCAGCAGCGTGTTGTACTGGTCGGCCTCCAAGATCGCGATCATTTCGTTGGACGACCATTGGTCCACCAGCTCACCTCTTGCCATCAGCGAGAGAAGGTGCACGAGATCGGCCGGTGAGGTCCGCAGCGTCGCGCGGATCGACCACGCATCGGTGCGCACGTCGCCGGAGATGCGTCGTCGCCAATCCGAGCTCGCTCCATCTCGAGGTTGATGTGGCGCCGCCCGACGAGCCGGATCAGCATGTTGGTGGCGGTGTTGTCGCTGACGTCGATCATCTTGTCGAGCAGTTCGGAGACCGGATAGACGCTGCCGTCAGGCGCATCGCAGAGGTCGCCCGACCCGCATCCTTATCTTGTGCCTCCAGCGTAACGCGCCGGTTTAAGTCGAAGCGGCCCGTTGCCAGCTGTTCGAAGACCGCAACCATCACCGGAAGCTTGATCGTCGAGGCCGCCGGCATGCTCTTGCGCGCATTGAAGCCGGCATCGAAGCCCGTGTTGAGATCGAGGACGTCGAGCGCGATCGCGCCGGGAACGTGGCGTGCCAAGGTGCGAACGTCGTGATTCAGTCGTGCCATCGGTGGCGGCAGATAGGCGAACGCCGGAGCGACCGAGGCGCAGGCAGCAGCAAGCACAAGAGCGCAAAGCAATGCCGCACGGCCGAGCATGGCGGACGATTGGCACGCCGCGCGACGGCATTCCTCCCCAGGGCTCGCTACGGGGCTGGGTCGAGGGCACGGTGAAAGGCAGCCTCGTGAGCCCAATTCTTTCTCCCGCGCGGCGAGTGGACATCGTGGGGGTCCCAATGGACCTCGGCGCAAGCCGTCGCGGCGTCGACATGGGTCCTTCGGCGATCCGCTACGCCAAACTGCACGAGAAGTTGCGATCGCTGGGCATCGCCGACAATCGTGGACCACGGAAACCTGCAGGTCCCGATTCGTGAATCGGCCGACGTCCCAAGATTCCGCCGCGAAGTTCTTCGACGTCATCACCGAGGTCTGCGACGATCTTGCCGTGCTGGTCAAGGAGGCGATCGATGCCGGCGGGTTGCCGATCGTTCTCGGCGGAGATCATTCGATCGCAATGGGAACCCTCGACGGGCTGACGCGCGCCTACGGCGAGCCGCCAGGGCTAGTTTGGATCGACGCGCACGCCGATATCAACAGCCCCGACAGTTCCGAATCGGGCAACGTACACGGCATGCCGCTCTACTTCGCCTTGAGAAAGGGGCTTGCGGCACCGGAACGCTCGGTTCAAATCGGCCTGCGCGACGTCGATCCCGATGAGAAGCGACTGCTTCGCGAGTTCGGCGTCAAAGCGTTCACGATGACCGACGTCGACAAGCTCGGCATGGTGCACGTCATGAACGAAGCGCGAAGCATTGCGGGCGGCCAAGGCCGGCCGATTCACGTCTCGTTCGACATGGATGCAATCGACCCGAGCGAAGCGCCCGGCACCGGAACGCCGGTCAAAGGCGGCTTGAGCTATCGCGAAGCGCATCTCATCATGGAGATGCTCTACGACAGCGGTCAGCTCGGCTCGATCGAGATGGTGGAGATCAATCCGATCTTCGACGACCGCAATCAAACCGCATCGCTGGCGGTCGGTTTGATTTGCTCCGCGCTCGGAAAGTCGATTCTGTAGATCAGAGCTTGATTGTGGCTTGGGCTTCGCAAGAGACGCCGCCCCCGCAAACGGCCGGATCCCAACTCGCGTCGGCGAGCAGCGAGCGAATGCGATTTTCGCTTTGCGAGTCGAGCGGTGGCGTAAAGACCACGTTGGTCGTGCGGCCGTCGTCGCCGACGGTGACGATCAGCGTAACGTGAACGCCGAGGCCGTCGAGTGCCTTGCGAACGGCTGGATCGAGAACCGGAACCGGCTGCTCGGCGCCAAACGGTAGATATCCGCCGGCGTGACTAGTGTCAACGCTCGCAACCGCGCGAATTGTAGGCGTTGGGCTCGACGCCGGCGCAGCATCACCGTTCGCGTTTGAATCGCCCGCTTGGGCGACGGACGCAACGGCCGGCGCCGCAGGCGCGTTGGTTGCGATCGGGGCCCGAGTCGATTGGCGTCGCTGAGTTACCTTCACCAGCACGACATGGCGCGCAAAATTCATCGAAGGCGAGACTTTATAATGCGGCGCGACGGCGCGGGGGCGTGGGAGGGCCGCTTTTGGCCGAACGATCTGGATGTGAAGAATGTGGGTGAAACTGACGGTCTCGACGGGCGCCCCGGAGGCCGTCCAGGCCAATGCCGGGATCGAGATTGCGGCAAGCACATGAATAGCGAGCGAGCCGAGCGTCGCCCGCTCCATGCGTATCCGAGCGCCGAATGCCGCAGTCATTTCGTTTATTGTCCCTTGCCTCCAACGCCCAGCGGGTTGCCTTCGTGACCCCTTGCTCCGTCCAGCTTCCCTACCTCGGCGCCCCAACTGTCCCAGCCTGCCGCACTGGATCGGGCGAAAAGCTCGATCCTGGGGCGATCGCCGCAGAGCTGTTCGATTCGACGGCGGAAGACCGCGGGCTTTTCGCTGTGCGCACCTCTTGAATGAAGAACGACCTGCGGCTGGGCGAGGTCCAGGATCGGGAAGGGACGCCCGGTCGGCTTCGTCGTGGCGGCAAGCACGAGCTCCGTCGTCGGCTTGGTGAACGTCGGCGGGACGCCTTGACCGGAGATTATTTCGCCCCGGCGGTTGGTCTTTACCCACACGTAGGCGACGCCCCGATACGTAAGGCCCCACGCTTCGATCAACTTCAACGCGAAGTCCAGCCGCGGGCACGTCGCCCACATGAAGACGGCCGCGTTCTTATTTAAGATTTGCCGGACGTCTATGTTTGCGAGCTGATCCACCGTCATCAGCGGATAGTGCTTCCCTGCGGCGGCATCCTTAATAGCGCTGCCGTAGTAGTACCAAGGCGGATCCAAATACACGATGTCGTACCGCGAGTTTGGAAGCGGAGGCAGCACTGCGTGCGGCGTTGCGACCGACCGCCGTGCAAGACGCCGTAGTTGCTCGGCATTCTTCGCCGAGAGTTTCCGCGCAATCATGTTCCAGACCCAGACCTTTCCACAGTCGATATCGTACTCGGGATGAAGTACTGCGCCGTTTCGTACTTATCCGAAGATTATGCGATGCGATTACAATGCCCTAAAACTTAACACGGCGGACGGAGGCTCTAGAAAAATCAGCAGGTAACCGGTGGGAAGCCTCAAACCCTATCTAAGGAGGCGCCCGCTAGATGAGGCGCCTCATCAAGAGCCTCAAGAGGCTGAAAGGAAATCCTGGTGATTATGTTTGCACGTCAAGTCCTGGCTTTTGCATTCGCCGGGGCGCTCCTAGCGGGTTGTGGCGCAAGCGCCGTTCCGGGCGCTAATGCTGCTTCGGGCGCTAGTGCTGCTTCGAGCGCTAATGCTGTTTCGATCGCTAATGCAAGATTGGCTTCGCCGCTCAAAGGTCCGACTATCAAAAGCGTGACTCCAATCCAAGCGGAACAGACGCAAAAAATCGTCATAAAAGGTAGAGGCTTCGGCAAGATGAAGCCTTATGACGGCGACTCGTGCTGCGTCGAAATTAGTGTTACCAACTCTCAGTGTTACTACTACGGCTCTTACGACGTCTGGAACGCCGGTTGGTCGGGTGGCACGAAGGGCGCGAACGAAGTGACCCTGAACGTGAAAAAGTGGACGAATAAGGAAATCGTAATTACGGGCTTCACCGGCTCTTACGGTTACACTTGCTGGACTCTCAACTCCGGCGACCCGATAACAATCAATGTTTGGAACGCACAAACTGAAGCCGGCCCCGCTACTTGGAGCGGAACGGTTCAATAACTCTGTTTAAGCGGTAGGTCGCTGGTTCCAGTCCAGCATCGGCGGGAGATCTTCGGGCCCCTTGCAAAAAAAGTGTTTTGCAAGGGGCCTACGCTTTCCCGGAGCTTTTGCGCTGCTGGGACGTTGCTCTCTTACGGCTTGTATGCGAAGACGGTGCCCCAATCGCAAGGCCCGGAGTTCGGGCAACTTGGGAGTGAAACGCCTCCTTCAGCCGTCGTTCCGTAAAGCGTGCCATTCACGTTTATAAGGCCCGCTTCGGGGTAGACTCCGTCATCTCTATAGCCAATGTTAAAGCTGTGCAGGACCGACTCGGCACCGGTCCTCTCGTTGACTCTGAAAATGGTTCCAACGGTGGCGATGCCGCCCTTCGGCGTCGTGCCGTAGAGCATGCCTTTCACGGCGACCAGGCTGGACACCGGCCGGAATCCATCAGAACCGCTGTCGCTGAAGCTGTGCAGCACGCGCTCATTGGTGCCGGTCTCGCCGACGCTGAAGACCGTTCCCCAATCTGCTGAACCTCCGCCCTCCGTCGTGCCGTAAAGTGTTCCCCTCACGTCGATCAGGCCCGCTTCGGGGGCAGTTCCGTCGGCGACCTCGGGAAAAGTGTATAGCACGGTTTCCTTGCCGGCGGTGGTGACAGTGAAGACCGTCCCCCCGCCCTCACCGCCGGACTCGGTCGTTCCGTAAAGGGTCCCTTTCACATCGAGCAGGCAGGCTGCTGGGAATAAACCGTCAGTCTTGCCTTGGAAAATGTGCAAGACACGCTCTTCGCCGCTCGGACTGATGCGGAAGACGGTCCCGCATCCGTCGGTACTGGGGCTGCATGAAGCCTCTCCGCCATAGAGCGTTGTGCCGTAGAGCGCGCCTTTCACGGCGATCAGACCCGCCATAGGCTGCGCTCCGTCCGAGCCATAGCCAAAGCTGTGCAAAACAGTTTCCGTTCCGCCCGTAGTGATGCTGAAAACGGTGCCGTAACCGTATGTACCGCCGTTAGCCGTCGTGCCGTAGAGCGTGCCGTTCATGGCGACCAGACCCGCATAGGGAAAGTTTCCATCAGGAGTGCCGCTGAAGTCGTGCAGCACATGCTCCAGCCCCGTGGTGCTGAGGCCGAAGACCGTTCCGCATTCCACGCCGCTGGCGCTGCACGTGTGTGTGCCGCCACTGGAAGTGGTGCCGTAGAGCGCCCCGTTCACGTTGATTAAGCCCGCTACTGGACCGGCTCCGTCGTACCCGTACGGGTTATCTCCGAAGCTGAAAACAACTCGATACTTTATTCCACCTCGGTATTGCGGCTGCCCCGTGCTCAGCAGCGGTGAGCCGATCGGGAGCCCGGCTGCAGGAAGCTGCGACTCACTTTCGCGTGCGCATCCGGCAAGGGTAACGGCACAAAGCGTCAACACCGCGAGAGGGAGAATGGCGCGACGAGCGCTGGCGATTGTCGAAAGTCTAAAGGCCACTGCTGGATACCTCCCGATACGGTGACACCTGCTAGAACGTTGTTCCTTCCGCCGGGCGGCAGCGAGAGGGGATTGCGCAGCGATCGCCGGCTATGGAAATCGTTTCTGATGGAAATACCCCATGGACTCCGCGATTCGTGAAGCCGTCCCCAGGGTAGCCGGGCAGGCTACCTGATGATGCTAACGGACTGGCCGTATAGCTCGCCTGCTGCAGCTTTGAGCGATGACACTTGATTGCCACCAGCGGGATAGGTCCAGTAATCGAAGCGGTTCGTGCACGAGAGGTTTCCGCCGACGACCACCTTCCCCAGTGTTTTATTGCTCGGTGTATTTTTTGTTCCAACGATAAAAGGCTGAAACACATCGGCTTCGTCGCCGTTGCAATCGTCGGTCAAAGCGGTCTGCCCAACCTTCGTAAGATTGCCCGACGCATCTTCGGTTGCTTGGTAAATTCCAGTTTCGTATCCGTTATATTCCTGATCGCTCAACGTGATGTGCCTACCGTCCCACATGACAGAACCTTGAAAGTTAATAGAAAAGCCGCTGAGCGCCATCGGGCCTCTGATCGAGCCGCTGCCGTGAGGAAGTTCACATACGTACGGGCCCGAGTTGTCGGCCTGGACGTAAAGGTTTCCATCATCATCGTAGCCCGGCGGCATCATGTTCGAGCAAATCTGACTCGTATAGACGATCGGAGTCCCGGACGCGTGCTTGAACACTAAAATTTCGCCAGGTGACCAGCTGGAAACAGCAAGATTCCCCGTCGTCGGGTCGATCGAGCAGCCGTCGCTGCTCCCATCGGTCCTTAGCGTCTTAATCGATTCTGCTCCACCGTGCGCGTACTCGACTACAGACGCCGACTCGAAATTCGTAATCCAAACGTCGCCCTTTTTGTCGACGCATTGTCCGTAGGGCTCGTCAAAACCGGCAAGCGTCCCCACCGCCTTACCCGTCTGATAATTGTAGACGTAAACGTCGTTGGTACTTAAATCCGAGACGTAGAGCAGCTTCTTGATGTTCCTTGCATCTGGAGACATCCACGATTTTAGGTGGTCCGTATGCGTCGGTCCCAGAACGCTCCGCACCATCGTCGCATTCATCACACGAGAAGCTAAGGGAGTTAGTTCGCTCCTGGCATCGCTCTGCAGCACTGCGCCCGGCGCCTCGATCGGCGCCTGCGGGTGATCCTGACCCTTCGACAGGCTAAGGGGAAGGGCGCCGCACCCTACGAGTATCGCAGCACCCGCGCAGAAACCAAGCGCGCAACGGCCAGAGCTTATTGTGCTTATCTTGCTGTGCCTCCTAAAGCCCATCAGATTAGGCGAGGGATTTGCGAAACCTTACGGCGTGCTCGACTTCCATGAAGCCGCAGGCGGCATGAGCATGCCGCGATCCCTGATTTTCGACCTCGGTGTCCGATGCAATTTCAACGAACCCCTTGGAGCGCGCCCAGCCTTCTGCCGCCAGCATGAGGGCCTTGCCAAAGCCTTTTCCCCGGGCGGCTGGCTCGACGTACCAACCTTCGACGTGAGGCACCGGCATTGATTCGCAGCCGTCCGCAAACGCCCGAACTGACAGTTCGAGAAATCCCACTGGAATCGACACCCCGTCCTCTGCCAAGAACACCGCCGTTATGTTCGCCAATGCGTGCCCTTGAGCAAATCTGCGGCTCTCCAGTGCCAAGACTTGCGGGTTGGCATCTGGCCACAATCGAGAGCGAAGAATTGCCCACACCTCGGTGTCGGCAGCTTCAAAAACTCGAATCACGCCGGCGCCAGTCGCAACCAACCAGGAAAAGCGCAGGCTGCTGGCTGCGTCACCGCGCGACCAGCGCCGCTGCCACCACTGCGCCGAAGAGCGTCGCCATCAGGTTGACGGCATCATTTTGGATCCACCGCACGCCTCGCCTCAGCGTCGTCGGCGTTCCGCAGTAATGCTGCGGTGTTTCGCATTCGCACGAGCAAGTCGGGCACCAGTAACGGGCCTGAAGGCTTGCGCCGACGATCGAGTCGAGCAGCGCGCCCGCGATACCCGCGGCCGCAACCGGAAATAGCGGTGCGACTCGCAGCGACGATGCGATAACGGCGACGCAGAGCGCGCCGGCGATCGTCGCGACGCTGCCCAGCAGTGACACGCCGCCGGAAAGCCCCGCTTCCATCGGCCGAAAGGTCAGAATAGAAACCGGCCTCCGCCGCGCCAGAGTGCCGATCTCCGTGCCCCACGTATCGGCCGACGCTGCGGCAAACGCGCCGGCGAAGGCGGCGCTGAACGGGACGCTCGCATCGACTGCCGCAATCGCGCAGAGCGCGGCGACGCCGCCGTTCGCGAGTACTTGCCACGCGTTGCGAGGCGCTGCCTCGTGCGTGCCGCGCAACAAACGCTTTCGCTCGCGTCCTAATCGCGTTAGAAGCGACGACGGGACGAAGAACGCCAGCAGAACCGCCGCGCTACTCCATCCTCCGGCGTCGACGACGATCGTGCCGACGACGAACGCCGCGATCGCGCCGTCGAGCGAGAGCGCACGCGCGCGATACGCCGCCAGCGCGACGCCCGCAGCGAGCAGCGCACCAATTGCGAGCCGGATCACGTCCTGGTCGCGTAATAGATTTCGAGGGCGTCGAGCAGGCCGGCGGTCGTGTGAACCGGCGCGACGACGTCGACTTTTAATCCGGCTTGCGCGGCGGCGTTCGCGGTGATCGGCCCGATGCACGCGACGCACTTGCCGCTGGCTGCCTGCGACGCTTCGATATCGCCGAGGAGGGCGACGAAGCCGCGAACCGTGCTCGCGCTCGTAAACGTGAGGACGTCGGCGTCTGAAACCTTGGCCGCGAACTGCGCGTCGGGCGGAATGACCGTCGAATACGCCGCAACGATCGTGACGGTCAGCCCGGCATCTTGCAACATTTGCGGCAGCACGTCGCGCGCGTCTTGCGCGCGGTAGAGCAGTACGCGCTCGCCCGGAGAACTGCGGGCGATGACCTCCGGCGCGATCTCCTCGCTGATGAACTCCGCCGGTATCAGGTCGGGGATTACGCCGTGCGTGCGCAAGCGCGCCGCGGTTCGTTCGCCGATCGCGGCGACCTTCGTTGCCCCGATCGTCCGGGCGTCGGCGTCTTTTGCGACGAGGCGGGCGAAGAATGCGTCGACGCCGTTTTGCGATGTGAAGATCAACCACGCATACGATGCGAGAGCCTCAATCGCACGGTCGGCATCGCTCGTGTCGGCGACCGGCACGATCGCAATCGTCGGCGCAACGATCGGTAGCGCCCCACGCGCCAGCAGCGCGCGTGCGAACTCACTCGACTGTTCGCCGGCTCGCGTGATCAAGACGCGCTTGCCGAAGAGCGCGCCGGTGTCGAACCAGCGCAACTGCGTCCTCAATGCCGCCACGCCGCCAACGACGACGACGGCCGGGGGGCCGATCTTCGCAGCTACGACGTCGCCGGCAATCGAGTCGAGCCGGCCAAGCACGGTTCGCTGGCTCGGTCGCGTCCCGTCCTGCACGACGGCCACCGGCGTCTCCGGCGGTAATCCATGCGCCATCAATTGCTCCGCAATTTCGCGCAAGTTCGCGGTCGCCATCAACAGCACGAGCGTCCGCTGCGGATCGGCCAGCTTCGCCCAATCCAAACTCGAGACGGCTTTGCCCGGATCCTCGTGTCCGGTGGCGACGGTGAACGAGGCGGCATAGTCGCGATGCGTTACCGGGATTCCCGCGTAGGCCGGCGCCGCATACGCCGAACTTACGCCCGGAACGACCTCGAACGCAACGCCGGCCGCCGCAAACGCTTGCGCCTCTTCGCCGCCGCGTCCAAAGATAAATGGATCGCCGCCCTTGAGGCGGACGACGCGCGATCCCGCTTGCGCCCGTTCGATCGCGAGCCGCTCGATCTCGTCTTGAGGCATCGCGTGATCGCCCGCGCGCTTCCCGACGTAGATTCGCTCGCAGGACACCGGTGCGAGCGCAACGATCGCGTCGCTTGCCAGCGCGTCGTAGAGCAAGACCTCCGCCGATTCGAGCACTTCGGCGGCTCGTAAAGTCAGCAGGCCCGGATCGCCCGGGCCTGCGCCGACTAAGAACACGCGTCCTCGGGCGCTAGGCTCCTTAGTGCCCATCGGGGGTCATCGCGACCAGCGAGTCGGCGATGTCGCCGGCGATATTCAGCTCAAAAAGTTCGTCGAGCACGCGCGCGTGCGAGAGTGCTCCGGCTCGATCGACGATCGCCTTGTTGCGAATCTTCAGAATCACCGAATGGAGCAGCTTCGACACGATGGTCATGCTCATGCCGACAACGAGCGTACGCTCCCGTTCGGTCAAGTCCGGGCAGCGTGCGAAAAGCCGCTCGACCTCTCTCGCGCGAACCGCCTCCGCCTTTTGCGTCAGCCGAGCGATTACCGGCAGCGTCGCGCGCGAACGGTACCAGCTTTCAAAGCGCTCGACGTGTTCGCCGACGATCTTCTCGACGGCGGGGATTGCTTCACGCCGCGACTCGAGGCGTTCGTTCACGACCGATTTGAGGCCGTCGACGTCGACCAGCGCGACGTTGTCGACCTGTGCCACCGCCGGATCGACGTCGCGCGGAACGGCGATATCCACGATAAAGAGCGGGCGCTGCGGGCGCAACGCCATCGCATCGGCTACACGCTTTTCGTCGAGGACGAAATCGGATGCGCCGGTCGATGCGACGACGACGTCGGCAATCGCAAGCGCGTCGGAGAGTTCGGGCAACTCGAGCGCTTCACCGAAGCCGCCCTCCGCGATCAGCTCGCGCGAACGCGCCATCGTCCGGTTGGTGACGATCACGCGCGCCGCGCCTTCTTGGCGCAGTCGTTTGACCGCGGCGCGGCCCATTTTGCCCGCGCCGACGACGAGAACCGATCTTCCCTCCAACGTTCCCAAACGAACGCGCGCGGCTTCCACCGCCGCCGTGGCGATCGAGACCGATTCGCTGCCGATGTGCGTCTTTGCGCGAGCGATTTTGCCGGCCGCGATCGCTTCGCGGAAGAGCCGGTGCAGCGTTCGGCCGAGCGAACCGGCTTGCGTCGCAGCGACGTACGCTTCTTTGACTTGCCCGAGAATTTCGGCTTCGCCGATCAACATCGAATCCAAGCCCGTGCAGACCCGGAACAGATGCTCGACGGCCTGGTGGCCGAGCCGCGTGTAAAGATACGACTCGATATCGTAGCCGGTCGTGCCGTGGCGGAAGTTGGTTAAGAACGATTTGATCTGCGCGACGCCGCTTTCGTAGTCGGACAGCTCGGCGTAGATCTCCAAGCGGCCGCAGGTCTGCAGCATGACGGCTTCGGTAACGGCCTCGTAGTCGCGCAGCGCGACTAGGGCCTCGGCCATTCGCGCCGCCGGAAAGGCGTGCCGCTCCCGGACTTCTACCGGCGCCGTGTGGTGCGAAAGGCCGATGCATGTCAGGGGCATGCGGTAATTTTACGGCCCAAACGCGCCGCCCGGCAAGTGCATCCCTCGCACCGGGGGCTCATGCGGTCGCCCGCAGGTCGGCCAGCGCCGTGTCCGAGGCCGCGACCGTGCGGTCGATCTCTGCCGGCGTGTGGGCCGCGCAAAGAAAGTTCGACTCAAAGGGCGATGGCGCGAAGTAGACGCCGTGCTCGAGCATGGCGCCAAAGTATTTGGCAAAGAGGCGCCGGTCGGCGGTTTGGGCCCCGCGCAAGTCGCGCACCTCGTCGGGGGTGAAGAAGATGGAAAACATCGCCCCAGCGCAGTGGACGAAGCCGGGAACGCCGTTGCGGTCCAAGCCGGCTTTGAGACCGGCAGTCAGTCGAAGCCCGAGCGCTTCGAGGCGTTCGTAGAGCGTTGGGTCTTGGGCGACCACTCCCAGCGTGGCGATGCCGGCGGCCATTGCGATTGGGTTGCCCGAGAGCGTTCCGGCTTGGTAGACCGGGCCGTCCGGGGCGAGCGCGGCCATGATCTCGGCTCGGCCCCCGAACGCCGCGGCCGGCAAACCGCCGCCAATCACTTTACCGAGGGTCGTTAGGTCGGGCCGAACGCCTTCGCGCGCTTGCGCGCCGCCGCGAGCCACGCGAAAGCCGGTCATCACTTCGTCGAAGATCAACACGGTGCCGTGTTGGGTGCACAGCTCGCGAAGCTCGGCGAGATATCCCGGTCGCGGCAGAACCAGTCCCATGTTTCCCGGATACGGCTCGACGATCAGCGCGGCGATCGCTCCGGGGTTTGCGTCGAACGCCGCTTCGGCGGCCGCGACGTCGTTGAACGGCAAGACGATCGTGTCGGCAGCGACACCGTCGGTGACGCCGGGCGAGTTCGGGATGCCCGCGGTCAGCGCGCCCGATCCAGCTTCAATCAGGAACGAATCGCCGTGACCGTGATAGCAGCCCGCAAACTTGACGATTTTCGAACGCCCGGTGTAACCGCGCGCCAGCCGGACCGCGCTCAACGTCGCCTCGGTGCCGCTGGAAACGAAGCGAAGGCGTTCGATCGACGGCATCATCGACACGATTAGCTCGGCAAGCTGCGTCTCCAGTTCGGTCGGCGTTCCAAACGAAGTTCCGCTCGCGGCGGCGTTCGTGATCGCGCGCGTAACTGCGGGATGGGCGTGGCCCAGCAGCAAGGCGCCCCACGACATCAGGAAATCGAGATACTCGTGACCGTCTAAATCATAGAGCATCGCGCCGGCGCCGCTTTTCATGAAGATCGGCGAGAGGCCGACCGAACCCAGCGCGCGGACCGGCGAGTTTACGCCACCGGCAATCACGTTACGGGCGCGTGCGAATGCGCCGATCGAGCGTTCCAGCTTCACGTTGGTTCCAGTCCACGCCCGAGGTCGGAGCGCCTGTTGATGTTGCAAAAGTAGCCGCTCTCCATCGGCACGAAGCGCGTCGCGACGGCGGCGATCAGATCGCGCATTGCCGCGCGTCCCGCCCGGCGCAGCCGCAGACCCTCCCGAAGAAGCGCGATGCGATCGTACAGCGCGGCCAGCGGTTCGACGCCACCGGCATGTTCGGGCACGACGGCTTCGTCGCCCGGCCGCCACGCGGCCGCCAAACGTTCGAGCACCTCGGGCTCGAGCTGCGGCTGATCCGCCGCGACGGCAAAGATACGATCGGCCGCGATAAACGGACAGGCGGAGAGCAGTGCGTGCAGCGGACCGCGCGGGGACCAGCGGTCGATCAGCAGCGGCGCCCGAAGTGCCGCATCGACTTCCGGAGCGAAGCTCCCCTTGCCGGCAATATAGACGGGCCAGCGCCCCTGGGCCAATCTCGCAAAGACTTTCACGATCATTGGCTGACCCTCGATGTCATGCTCGAGTTTTCCTGGAAAGCGCGTCGCGGAGCCGCCGGCCAGGAGCAGGATCGCCTCACCCATGGCGCTGCGCGTACTCCTTGGCGAAATAGGTGATGACGATGTCGGCGCCGGCTCGTACGAAGGACGTCAAGATCTCGTCGACGGCGCGGTCGCCGTCGAGCCAGCCGTTGCGAATTGCGGCTTGAAGCATCGCATACTCGCCGCTGACGTTGTACACCGCGATCGGCACGTCGAAGCGGTCGCGCGCGGCGCGCACCACGTCGAGATACGGCAGCCCCGGCTTGACCATCACGACGTCGGCGCCCTCGGCAATGTCCAGCGCGATCTCACGCATCGCTTCGCGCGCGTTGGGCGCGTCCATCTGATAGCCGCGGCGATCGCCTTGCTGCGGCGCCGAACCGGCCGCATCGCGAAACGGTCCGTAAAAGGCCGACGCATACTTCGCGCTATAGGCCATGATGGCGATGCTCGTGCGGCCGTGCGCGTCGAGCGCGCCGCGAATCGCTTTGACGCGACCGTCCATCATATCGGACGGAGCGATGACGTCGGCTCCCGCATCCGCGTACGTCAGCGCGATGCGGCAGAGCAGTTCCAACGTCGCATCGTTGTCGACGTCGCCGGCCGAATCGAGAACTCCGCAGTGACCGTGATCGGTGTACTCACACGCGCACAGGTCGGCCATCACCAGCATCTCCGGTAGGGTCGCCTTGATCGCGGCAATCGTCCGCTGGACGATTCCGTCGGAATCGTAACTGCTCGTCGCGGCGGCGTCCTTGGATGCCGGAATGCCGAAGAGCAGCACGCTCTTGATGCCGAGCGCGAACAGCTCGCGTGCCTCGGCGACCGCCGCATCGAGCGAGTGCCGCGAGATTCCGGGCATCGATTCGATCGGGCCCGCATCTTCGCCGCGTTCCACAACGAAGAGCGGCTGCACGAGATGCTCGACGCCGATGCGATGCTCGGCTACGAGCTCGCGCATGACTTGGCTGCGGCGCAGACGCCGCGGACGCAACGCGATCACGTCGAACTCACGTGGATGGCGACGCCGCGATCGCTCAGTTCGGAGGCGAGCGCAATCCCTAGCGCCGCCGCTTCTTCGACCGTCGACACGGCGCGTTGCAGCCGATGCCGGACTACGACGGCGGGCTCGGTCTCGACTGCAGCGTCGACTATCATGCCCGCCGCGCCAAGACGCGCGTGGATTCCGATCGGTGCGCTGCAGCCCGCGTGCATCGCCGCAAGCGCTGCGCGCTCGCAGACGACGCACAGCTCGCTCTCGCTATCGTTGACGGCCGCTCGCAGGACGCCGGCCAGCCATTGGTCTCCGGCACGCGTCTCGACGGCGAGCGCGCCTTGACCGACCGCGGGAACGATGCGTTCGACTTCAAACGGCACCAGATGCGTCGCGCGCATCCCCAATCGATTCAAGCCCGCCATTGCCAGCACGATTGCATCGTAACGGCCGTCGCATAACTTCGCAAGCCGGGTGCCGACGTTGCCCCGCAGCGTTTCGTATCGCAGGTCGGGGCGAATCGCCGCGAGCTGCGCGCGCCGCCTTGGGCTGGACGTTCCCACGACCGAGCCGGCCGGGAGGCTTTCGAAATCGGGATAGCGCTCGCTGCAGAACGCGTCGCGCGCGTCTTGCCGGGGTGAGATCGCTGCGAGCTGCAAGTCGTCGGGCAAGGTACTAGGAAGATCCTTACAGGAGTGAACGGCATAATCGGCGCGGCGCTCGCGCAACGCGTTCTCCAGCTCCGTGATGAAGACGTTGACGGTGCCGAGCCGATCGATCGCGCGTTCCGCATCGCGGTCGCCGCTCGTCGTGACGCCGAGGATCGTCGTCGCAATGCCGCGCTCGGCCAAACGCGCCGCAATCGTGCGGCTTTGAATGATCGCGAGCGGGCTGCGCCGTGAAGCGCAGACGACGGTTGCATCCTGCATTGCCGCAAGCTCGGAGACCGGCCGCTCCGCGAGCGCACGTAAGACGGCCGCGCCTTCCTCTCGCGGAAAGGCGTCTTTAACATGCGCGCGCATGCGCCGCAGCGCCAGCAGCGCGTCGCCGTACTCGGGCCCGAACTGTTCGGACAGCTCGCGCACGATGCGTTTTGAAAAGGCCGGGGAGCTTCCCGCGGAGTCGGCGCTGATCGTCAGATCGCCGACGCGAAATGCTGCCGGCATCGTAAAATCTCCTCGGTCCGGATTGGACGCATCGCACGCGAGTATCCGCGCTTCTCGCGCGTCGGCAACGACGCGAGCGTTGACTGCATCGTCGTCGGTCGCAGCGATCGCAATCACCGCTCCGGTGAGGTCGCCGGGCTCGTAACCACGTTGCATACACGTTCCTGCATGTGCGCGTAAAAAGTCGCGCAAGGGATCGCCGATCCGATCCGCGACGACGCAAACTGCAAAACCGGCCTCGGCAAGCGATTCCGCCTTTCGAGCCGCGACGATTCCTCCGCCGACTATAAGCGCTCGGTGGCCGTTCGGCCGCAATGAGATGGTCAACATGGAAACATAAAAGACTTCAGCGCCCGGCAGCCAAAAACCGCCTTTCGTCATGAAGAGAACCGCGGACGGAGCCGTTCGTGCCGCCGCCGTGGGTGCGGTCGTTGCAGCGCTCATCACCCTTCCGGGCTTGGGTGTCGGCACGCTCTGGGACAACAGCGAAACGGCGTACGGCGAGGTTGCTAAAGAGATTCTCCTCACGCACGACTGGGTGGTCATGCACCTCAATAACGTGCCGTATTTCGTTCAGCCGCCCTTATATTTTTGGTTGGGTGCCTTCTTTTCGCTGCTGGCTGGCCCGACGTCGCTAGCGCTGCGACTGCCTTCGGCGCTGGCAACCATCGCTTTATCCGCCTTCACCGGCTACGCCGTCGCTCGGCAAGCGGGAGCCCGCGCCGGCATTTACGCCGCCGTCATTCTTTCGACGTGCTTGATGCAGGCCGTGATCGGCCGCCTGGCGATCATGGACGCGCTGCTCGACTTGACAGTCGCAATGACGATCTTCTGGTGGTTTCGCGGCCTGGAAAGCGGGCGTGACCGGTACACGATTTTTGGCTGGATTGCCGCGGGCTTCGGGTTCTTGGCCAAGGGGCTCGTTGCGCCGGTCGTTGCGTTGTTGGTCGTCGTGCCGTTCTTCTTTTGGAACCGGCGTTTCGAAGCGACGCAGGCGCCGTCGGCGCGAGCCTGGATCGTGGGGCTGCTGGCGTTCTTCGCGATCGCCGCTCCGTGGCCGATCGCCTTGGTGCTGCACTATCACTTCTTTCCGCTCCAAAAACTCATTGGCGAGTACACGATCGGCCGCTACACCGCCGTCGTTGAAAATCAGGCTGGGCCGTTTTGGTATTACCTGCCGGTCATCATCCTAGGGTTCTTTCCGTGGATTGCGTTTCTCCCGATGGCCGTAACCTATGGCATTCGACGGCTGCGCGATGCGGCGTCGGAAGATCCGGGATCGTCGCGTCTCGTGCGGCTCGCATTTGCCTGGATCGTGATGCCGTTGATCTTTTTCAGCTTCGCGCGCACGAAGCTTCCGAACTATATCGCGCTGGAGCTTCCCGCCCTGGCATTGATTACGGCGCTCTACTTCGAAGCAGTCGTGCGCCGCGGCGGCACGCGTTCGGCGGTCTTCTCCGCCGCGACCGTGCCTGTGACGATCGGGGCATTGGCGATTGCGATCGCGCTTTTTATGAGCAACAATCGCCTGACGGCCGAAATCGCGATCGCGGTTCCACCCTTGCTGGCGATGGCGCTGGCGATCTTCGCCGGTTCGTTGTTGACCGCACTGCTGGTCGCGCGGCGCAGCACCGTGGGCGCGGCTCCCTACGCGCTGGCTTTTGCGGCGGTCGTCGCGACCGACGTGCTGGCCGTGACGGTTCTACCGCACGCCGAAGCGTTCAAGCCGGTGCCGCGATTGGCCGCGGTCATCGAGCAAGAGCAGCGGCCGGGTGACGTCGTCGCGATCCAAAACGTTTCGGGCGGCAATGCCTTGCTTTTTTATACGCATCCGGTCGTGCGCGTGCTGGCCTCGCCCAGCGACGGCGATCCACAAGGCGACGGCGCCGACCCACGCACGATTCTGTGCGCGGCATCGCGCGCGTGGGTGATCGTTCCGGCTTCGGGCGTACCGACAGATCCCTCGTACGGGCGCGAGTTGCGCCTGGTTACCGTCGACCGCAAAGCAGCCCTGTTACTTTACGAGGGACCACGCTGCCTAGGGAGGCTCTGACTTAGCTCAGGACCCTAAATCACCCACGATAGATCAGTCTACGCGATCCAACAGTACATCATTTTGCCACGCTATTTGCCGATCCAGGAGAAAACCAGTGGCGAGACGCTCATGGAGAACGTATCGTACGGACTCGGCAAGAAAATGATGCCCGAGTTCGCGGTATAGCTTAGCCCGAAGACGTGCACGGTCACGGGTGTGGGGTTGGACCATGTAAACACGGATGGCCCGAAATAGCGAGTCGAGCACGTCGCGGCACTCAGAGCTGACAAAGGAGCTGCACCACCGTTCAAAGGGGTGTTTTGGTCGTTGTAGCCGGCGCAGTTCGTGATGTAAAGGTTACCTGGAGAACCCATGACTGACACTGGGGTTCCAGCGAAGCCGGTCATGGGGCAGTTGTTCACCGTTACGTACGTCGGGTCGCCGGTAATGAGAAGCGCGTATTCTGATGCTGCCGATCCAGTGCTGCCGGTATAGCTGCCAGAATTTGTACCGGTATAGACAGGGCTCAGGTTAACGCTGTCGATAACTACCGTGGTTGGATTTCCCGAAATACAAATGTTCGCCGTGCCGTCACTGCCGAGTTGCGTGCCGACCTGGCTTATCTGGCCGCCGATAATACTGACGTATTCGCAAAGGCCAATCTGCACCCCGTACTGATCGAGTTGGGCGACTCCCGTGTTGTAGGGTGGTGGCCCCACCGCCCCGCTGCCTCCTTGAACGTTGGAATAGATGAGGTTGTTAGCGAGAAATATAGGCCCGATATTTGAGGCCGGGCCGCCATTTGAGTCGATGAAAACTATTGGTAAAGGGTTGGTAGCGTTCGGGCTTTTGGCGATCTGGCAGTTGCTAATCGTCTGGTTGAAAATAACGTCGCTTGACGATTGGGTCGTCATGTTGATGCACGTCGTAAAGCACTCGAACTGGCAACCGTCGATGAAATTGTTTTGCGTTCCGCTCCCGATACCCGCCCCGTTTATGTCCGAGTAGTCAATCCCGTAATTCCAGCCGGTGATATGAAGATTGCGAAACGTATTGTGAACGGAGTTTTGGACGCCGCCGCCAATGGCGATGCAGGTCGCTAGCGTAGCCCCTAGCAAGGACCCGCCGATGAACTCACTTGGGCCGGAAATCTCAGTTTGGATTCCCCCCACGAGAATGGCGGTCACGTTTGTTATCGTGGGGGCCGGGGGTGCGCCATAGTCAATAACGCAGCGAATTGCCGCACCGCCCAGCGGTTCCCCACTGCCCACCTTTAGAAATTTCATCGCGGTCGGGCAATTGGTAAACGTACATTCTTCGGCTACGAAGCCCCAATAATCCGAAAGGTCGAGGACCGTATCTTGAGCGCAGGCGGCCTTGTTCCATACGAACGACAGATTACGCAATTTTATCCCGCCCGAAGTATGCGACCCGCTTACACTCCAGAAACTATATGGACCGGCTAAACCGCCGTCCGTAATCGAAAAGTGAAAGCCCTTGTTTGTGCCGCTTTGACCGCCCGTGCCCAAGCCCTGGATAATCGACTGATCCGGGAGCTAAAGATCACGGTCGATAGGATTCAACCGAAAGAATTTTCAACATGCGCTTATTTTAGGGACCAGCTGATTTAAGGCCAGCTTAAGGCTTGAAGCTTCCTGAAGTGGAAACCGACTACCATAAAATACCTCACGGCAATAGTGGCGGGTAGTAAGCCAGGCCCAGAGGGTTGAAGAATCCCTTGGTAATCTCCCTAGAAGATGGCTTCAAGGAATGCGGCGGAAACTCAAGGATGGCCATCTCATCTGTATGTTGGCCGTCATTCGCGACGTAAAGCCAACCGTTCTTGTCGACTATGACGTTGACCGGGTTAATGAGCTGATCCGTGATGGTCCTGTACGGCTTGCTTTGCCCTGATCGATATTCTTCGATATTGCCTGATACAGTACCATTGGCCACGTAGAGTGTATCGTGCGAGTCAACGGCGATGCCTATCGGCCACGTCACGCCGTCGGTGATCGTCCTTGAGGGTGACTTGCTACCCGGAGTATAAACTTGAATGTTCGGCGCGCTATGGGGCTGCGTATTCCCGACGTAAAGATTGCCCGTATGATCGATGGCAATGCCGTCGGGGTATGTCAACCCATTCGTAATCGTGACGTGAGGTTTTGTCGATCCCTTTAAATATTCCACAACGTCAGCGAGACCGATGTTCGTCACCCAGAGGTTGCCGGACGCATCGATCGCGCAAAATGCTGGCGTATTGATGCCTTTTGTGATTATTCGCAGCGGCTTGGTTTGACCAAGGGCGTATTCCGAAACCCAGCCCGCGCTTCCCGGCTCGTTAGTGACGTAGAGAGTACCATCGCCGTCGATGCAAGCGCCGGTAGAGTTGTCGATGTCCTTGCTTATCGTGGCGAGCGGCCTGGGGTCGTCCTTATTCGCATCGTAAATGGCCAGCGGTGTGATGCCCAAATCGGGGCTGGTAACGTAGAGCAGCGGGCTGGACACTTTGTATGTCGGCATAACGGGCGACTCTTTGACGATTTCCTGGTCTTGGGAACCCTTCTGCGAGAAGCTCGGCGGCCAGATCGGCGCCTGCGATACACCGCACCCTGCCAGCAGTGCGACAGACACGCAGCAGCTAAGCGCGCAGCGGCTAAAATCCCAACTCCTCATCTTCCCTGCCCTCCCGAAGGCTGAACGATCGTTCGGCCAAAAACGTTCGGTGCGAGCCATCTGTTCCACTCCAGGGCAGAGCTGGGTGCGGGTTCGCAAGCCTACTGCGCCCTCTTCACCAGCCAAAACGCATCGAGCCCATGGTGCCCTGTCCGGTGTTGTCGCAGACGCCGGCGGCGCGATTCGAGACTCTTCGGTGTTGCGGGCGTCGACGATGCCGTGGTGCTCAACCTCGCGATTCTGCTCTGGCGACACTTTGACGTCGCCGACTCAAACCTCTTTAAGGCCGCGGCCGTGCTGCTAGCAATCCCACTCTTAAACGAGCTCGCTAAGGCCCCGCAGATCGTTTCGGTCTCGCGCTGAGGCGCACGCGGCGCGCCTGGAAGGATCACGACGCTGTTCTACTTGGGAGCATCGGTTCGGTTCTACGCCCGATATACGCCATTCGCAGTGGCGTTCGCGAAATCTGTATGGGGAACTCTGCCGCCAAGCAAAGGCTAGGTGTCCTTACCCTAGGGTTTGTAGCCTGTGACTTGCGCTTCGGTAACGGCCGAGGCGTGATTGCTTCCGAGGCCGCCGCGAATGTATGTTATGACGTCGCTGATGTCTTTATTGGAGAGCTGGCCCTTCCACGCCGGCATCTGTCCGTTGTAGCTCATGCCCGACACGGAAATCTGTCCGTGCAACCCAGCAGTCACGATACCGATTACCTTATTCGGATCGCCGGTGACGACCGGATTGTTGGCAAGCGGCGGAAATGCGCCCGGCATTCCTTGACCCTGTGCTCCATGGCAGCTCGCGCAGTTGGAAGCAAAGACTTTAGCGCCATTGGCATTGGTTGGGCCGGAATTCGACGCTGCGGGCGCGGCGGCACTCGATGCCGTCGAAGCCTCTTCTGAGCTCAACACCACCGACTCCGGCGGTGACGCGGGCGCTGCGGCTTGTTTGGCCATCGTGGTGACTTGCGCGTAGATTGACAATCCGACGATCGTGAAAATGACGATCGTAGTTGTCCATAAGATGCCCGAGCGCGCGGCGAAACTGCGCGTTCGGCTGCGATCCAGCCACGGCAGCAACAAAACCACCACCAGGAAGAGCGTCGGAACGACGATCGTTGCGATGAGCTCCGTGCCGATCGCCATCGGGCCCATGTGAATCTCCGGCGGCACCAGTGCCAGCAGGCCGAAGAGCGATAAGAAATACCACGCCGGATAAGGGACGAAGAACTTCGTCGGATCGGCTTTGGCGTCCAAATACGGCGGAAGTGCGAACGCCAGAAAGCAGATGATCACGAAGATGATGAACGAGAAGGCACCGTCCATGAACATCTGATCCGGCCAGAACCGCCCGGTCTTGAGCTTGCGCGGATCGTCGACGACCGGACCCGCCGCGCCGTTATGACGGAAGATCGCGAGGTGCGCGCCGACGAGCAAGACGAGTACGGCCGGCATGAGCCAAACGTGCAGCCCGAAGAAGCGGTTGATCGTGGCCGTGCCCATTCCACCGCCGCCCTGCGCGATGTGCTGGATGACGGGACCGAGACCCGGAGCGAGGCCAGTGATGTTGAGCGAGACCTGCGATGCGAAGTAGGCATCCATGTCCCACGGCAGCAGATACCCCGTGAGACCGAGCACCAAGGTGACGAGCAGCAAGAGCACGCCGACGACCCATTGCAGTTCGCGCGGCGACTTATAGGCGCCAAAAATGAGCACTTGCAGCAGGTGCAAGAAGACCAGGGCGATCATCGCCGAGGAGCCCCAATAGTGGAGCGAGAGCAGAAGATGGGTGTACGGGTTAAGATAGATCGCGCGCGTCGATTCCCAGGCGGTTGCCGCTGACGGCGCATAGAAGAACGTCAAGAAGATCCCGGTGGTGATCTGCAGGATCATCGTGAAGAGCGTCGCGCTCCCGAAGACGTACCAGTAGCTCGCGCCGCCGGGCACGTCCTCGGTGAGAAACTCTTTCGCCATCGAGACGAAGCCGGTTCGTTTTTCGATCCAGTTCAGCATCAGCGATTCCCTATGCCTGATACGAGACGACGATGCGTTGCGGCGTATTGGACTGATAGACGATCCACGTTACCTCGGCCGCGCCGCTTTGTTCGCGAAGCGGCAACGGGTCCAATCCGCGCGGCGCGGGACCGGCAACGTGCGTTCCGTCAAAAGTATATTGCGAGCCGTGGCAGGGGCACATGAAGCGGTTCTGCGCGTCGTTCCAGTTGTAGTAGCAGCCCAGATGCGGGCAGATCGGGCTGAAGACCACAAAGCCCATCGTGACGACGTCGAACGGGACGTTGGCGGCTCCGCCAGGGCCGTTGAAGATGTCGGGGCGCGCGGCCTTAAACTTTGCCGGATCGATTTTGATGCCCCAGACGGACTCGGGGGCGCTCTGCTCGGGCAGATACGCGTCCTTATACTTGAGGGTGAAGGTCAGCTTGACCGGCTTATCGGTCGCCTTCTGCAAGGCCGCGAGCTCGTCGGAGCTCAGCGGCGACCAGCTGCCGCTCGAGGCGTTCTTAGGCGGCAGCAGCGACCCCACGATCGGAACGGCCAGCACGAGCCCGACGATCCCGCCAATGGTCACCGTGGCGTTGGCCATGAAGGTGCGGCGGCTGACTTCGTCGGCGCTTTGCGCCGCAGCGTCGCTGGCCGCGCCGGCATTCAAGTCAGACAAAGTAGCTTCTCCCCAAGGGTGTAGGTACGGGTCGCAGGCTCATTTGCCCACATTGTAAGCCCGGCCTGCAGCAGCCTGCCAGGACTTCAATCACACCTTGTAGCTGTGCAATCCCGAGATCCAGATGTTCACCCCGAGATAGCAGAAGATGATCGACGCGAAGCCGATGACGCTGACCCAGTTCGTGCGCAGCCCCCGCCACGCGTGGCGAGTATGCAGATGCATGTACGACAGATAGACGATCCAGGAGAACAAGGCCGCCGTCTCCTTGGGATCCCACTGCCAGTAGGCGCCCCACGCTTCGTGCGCCCACATCGCGCCGGTGATGATGCCGATGGAGATCAGCGGCAGACCGATCGCGACGGCGCGATAGACGATCGCGTCGAGCTGCGGGAGGCTCGGAAGGGACGCCAGCCAGCGCGCGATCGATCCCTGGCCGGAGCGCGCGCCGTAGTACTTCAACAAATAGATGCACGAGAAGACGAAGGCGACCAAAAACGCAGCGTACGACGAAACGACGATCGGCACGTGAATCTTGGCCCAGTAGGATTGCAGCGACGGCACCGGCGGCATCGTGCCTTCGTACCAAGTGACGCCGTAGGCAAGAAAGATCGCTGCCAGCGCGAGCACGAAACCGCCGGCGAACCAAAGCCGGTAGCGAAACGCAAAGCCGATGTAGATCGCGACCGACATCGCGGAGAAGAGCGAGAGCGATCCGTACAAGTTGAGCAGCGGCCAAACGTGGGTGGTTTCGAAGCGCACCACGAGCTGGGCAAACTGCGCGACACATCCGAGAATCGCCAGCGGAATGCCGGCCTTGCGGAACGCGTCGTCTTGCGAAAAGAAATAGATTACCAGCGCGAGCGCGCCCAGCGTGTAGGCGCCCAGCGCAATGCCGATGAGGATTTCGTCCCAGGGAAGAATCATAAAGCGTTCGCCTTCAAGGCTACCACCAACCGCGCAAACTCGCTCTCGAAAACGTCGTAGCCTTTCACCGTGGTCGCCGCCAAGCCGACGCTCGAGCGGTGCTCGCCGGCGTCGTCGACGCGGACGTACAAGCGGGCCGGCACGAAGTAAAAGGAGATAATCAAGCCGGCCAGCAGCACGAAGGCGCCGATGCCGACGAGCGGCGCGCCGGGATCGTGGCGATACTGAAATCCGCTGTACATCACGTACTTCTGCGGCACCAAGCGCCAGCCGTCACCGAGGTCGATCCACGTCCGCAGCGGCACGAGCGCATCCCCGACCGGCGTGCCGGCTTGCGAGACGCCCAACACGACGGCGGGATTGTTGACGCGAGGATCGGCGGTGGGCATGCCGCTCTGCTTGTCGACGGTCGGCGCGAAACGCTCGTAGAGAACGCTGCGCTGCGTTCCGGGAAGGTCGAACGAATCGCCTTCAAGCAGCGTGCGGCCGGAGAGCGCGGCGTCGCGCCGTCCGTTGTGCGTGATCGCAAAGCGCATCCCAAAACCGTAGCTGGCCTGATAGTAGAGCGTGTCGTCGATGTCGATCGGATGGTTGACGCGCACGGTCATGTGCTTGGGAACCCCGTCCTTGCCGCTGGCCGTCACGTGCGAAACGTAGTCGATGGGCTGGTAGACCATTCCGCTCTTGGTTTGCGTCGGCGCGATGCGATATGCAAAATCGTCGAGCCGGATGACGGCGCCCGTCTTTGCGACCTGCGAGGTTTGGCCGTCGAGCAGCGCGAGGTCGCCCGAGAAGCCGCGGGCCCAATAGAGCGTCGTGCCTGCTGCGAGAATCACAAAGCCGGCATGCGCGACCAGCACCCCGCGCCGCGCCCAGTTGTGTTTATCGGCAAAGCTCCACTCCGTGCCTCCGAAGATTCGCTCCCGAACGCGCCAGCCGCGAGATGTAAAGAAAGCGGCGAGCCGCCCGCGAACGGCATCGGGGTCGCCCGCGGTTTCGATGCGCGCGTGGAGCGGAATGGCTTCGATCTTGACCGGACGCAATACCGGGAGCCGGGCCGGAATGACTCGCTTGAAGGTGCAGACCGCCAGCGACGTGAGGATCAGGCCGATGATGCCGACGTACCACGGCGAGTGATAAACGTTGTCGAGGTTGAGGCGCAAGATCGCGCGCGCGATGGGAGCGGCGTACGCCGCGAAATAGTCGCTCGGATCCCGCCCCTGGTCGATGACCACGCCGAACAGCGTGAGCACTCCCCACACGAGAAAGAGACAGACGGCGAAGAGTACGCTGCCAAAGGTTCGTATAAAATCGGCGTAGAGTCCGCGTACCGCAGCCGTCACGACCGCCTCCAGCGCCGTTCCAGCGGAACGATGATCCAGATTGAAATCTCATAGAGCAAGTACATCGGCACGGCCAAAAGCGCCATCGTAACCGGATTGCCGTCGGGCGCGGCGAGTCCGCCGGCGACGAAGAACGCGAAGATCGCATGGCGCCGGTAATGCTTCAGCGTGGAAGCGCTCACGATGCCCAGGCGCGCCAACCCAATCAGAACGATCGGCGTTTGAAAGATGATGGCGAACAGCGCCAGCAGCACGATGACGAAGTTCAGCGTTGAAGCCACGCCGAAGGTCGGCGTTGCCACGGCGTCGGTGATTTGCAACAGCGCTGCAATCACCCGCGGAATCACGACGAAGTGCGCGAACGCCAGGCCCACCGCAGCCAGCAGCACCGACGGCACGACGAATGAATAGACCATCCGCCGCGTGCGCGGATTGACCGCTGGCACGACGAAGAGCCACAGCTGCGTCAACAGCACCGGCAGGCCGATGACGATTCCGCCGACGACCGAGAACTTCAACTCGGTAAGAATGACGTCTGCCGGCCCGAACGCGTGGAGCTGCAATCCCCCGAAATAGTGGCGCATCATCGAACGAATCACGAACTGCGAGGGCCAGAAGAGCACGACGGCGATAACGCCGACGGTTGCGATCGAGATCAAGAGACGATTACGGAGCTCCCTCAGGTGCTCCGTAATCGGCATCTCCTTTTGATCCCAGGCCGCCTCACTGTCAGGAGGGGCATCGCTGGGCATCTCGCTACGAACTGAGCGTCCCTTTGCCGGGGGTCGGCGGTGGAACGGCTTCGCCGGAGAAGGTGCCGGCCTCGACGTTATCCATAACGTCGGCCTGCGCGGCGGCCGCCCGTAAGCGGGCCTCCTCGCGCGCCTTGTTCGCTGCCTCGTCGGCCTCGACTTGGCCCATCAGAAACTCTTTCTTTGCCTGCCCAGCGCTCCGGGCGAGCTTCGGCAGCTTATCGGCTCCGAAGAGCAGCGCTCCAATAACGAGGATGCCGATGATGATCGGCGCGTCGATGATGGCCAGAAGCGGATGTAACGTCATGTCGGTTCCCTTTCGCTCTTCAGTATAGAAGGGCGTCGGTAAGCTGTGCCAGGTCTTTTTTCGCCGCGCTCGGGGCAATCGGCTCCAGCGCTTGCTTGGCGAGGTCCACATAAAGCGCGATCTGCGCGCGGGTCGCGCGCAGCCCGCCTTCGCGTTCGATCCCGAGCACGACCTCGGGAATGCCGTCGTTGCGGCCTTCGTCGTAGAAGCGGCGCACCTCCGCGCGAAAATCGCCGTCTCCGGATGCCAGCGCGGCGATCAGCGGAATGGTCGTCTTGCGCTCGACCAAATCGTTGGCGGCGGGTTTGCCGAGCGAGCGTTCGTCGGCCGTCACGTCCAGTAGGTCGTCCTTCATCTGAAACGCGATGCCGAACGCTTCGCCGAACGCGCGCAGCGCGCCGATGTCGGCCGCGCCGGCGCCGCCCATGACCGCGCCGCACTGCGCAGAAGCCGCAAACAGCGACGCTGTCTTCTTGCGTGCGATCTCGACGTACGTCTCAAGCGTAAGGTCGAGGTTGCCGAGGGCCTGCAGCTGCAATACCTCGCCGTCGCAGATTTCCGCCAGCGTCGCCGAGAGCACGTGCGGGACGGGATGCGGATAGTTGAGCGTCACGTTTTTGAAGATCCATGCAAAGAGATAATCCCCGGCCAACACGCTCACGCGATTACCGTAATCCACCGCCGTGGCGTTGACCCCGCGCCTGGTCTGCGCGTTGTCGACGACGTCGTCGTGAATCAGCGTCGCGACGTGAATTAGCTCCATGTACGCGGCCAAGTGAAGATGCTCGACCGGATTTCCGCCGCAGGCCGCCGCCGAAAGCAGCGTGATGCGGGGCCGCAATCGCTTTCCGCCGGCGCGCAGCATTCGTTTGACCGCTTCGGTGATGATCGGGTTGTCCGTCGAGAAGCGTTCGCGAAAGAAAAGCTCGACGAGCGCTTCCAAATCCTCGTCGGTGCTCGCCGACGGCCGGGCGAGGCTCATGGCCGTCGCCCGTAATGAATGGCGATCGTGCCGCCCACGAGCGGCAGGTAGCCGGCGTCGACAAACCCCGCGCGAGCAAACCGGTCGCGCAACTCCGGCGCGTTGGGATGGTGAATCAGCGAGTTCGGCAGATAGCGATACGCCTCGCGCGAGCCTCCGACGATTCCGCCCAGCACCGGCACGACGCGGTAGAAGTACAGGTCGAAAAACTGCTTCATGCGTTTGTTCGGCGCTTTGCTGACGTCGAGGTTGACGAAGCGCGCACCCGGCCTAAGAACCCGAAGTATCTCGCGGAGTGTCGCATCGACGTCGACGACGTTGCGCAGCGAAAAGCCCATCGTCGCGCCATCGAACGTTTCGTCGGGGAAGGACATCGCCATGACGTCGCCTTCGACGAATTGCGCGCTGCCGCGGGCCGCCTTTGGGGCGCGCGCCTCCGCCCGGTCGAGCATCGGACGGCAGAAGTCGATGCCGGTGACCTCCAATGTCGGGTCGCTCCGCAGCAGTCCGAAAACCAAATCGCCGGTCCCACAGCAGAGATCGAGAATTCGCGCATGAGGCGGCGGCGCCAGCAGTTTGATGGCCCGGCGGCGCCAGCGCTCGTCCAGGCCCCCGGTCATCATGCGATTTGCCAGATCGTAGCGCGGCGCGATGCGGGCGAACATCTCGCGAACGAAGGCACCCTTTGCGGTGGAGTTCATTGCAGATACGGCTGCTTCCAAGTGTCGCGCCGCTCTCCCCCTGCGGGCCTAGCCATCGGCCGCCGGCGTCGTGATGGCCTGCGCCATGGCGGAATTAAGCTCGATGGGGGAAGTCTGCGGGGCGCTGAGCGGCGCCCGTCAGATCGATCTTCAGGCATACACGGTTTTTGGCCCAGCCCTGCGGGCCGTTGAAGCTGCGGCGCGCCGCGGGGCCGAGGTAACCGTTCACCTCGAGGGCCAGCCATTTAACAATCCGCATTTGGCGAAGGAAAACCAGAACGTCGCCGCCCAGCTTCGTGCCGCCGGTGCGACGGTAACCCTGGGGCATCCGCTGCACGCCAAGGCGCTTACCGTGGACGGCACGCTCTATCTGGACGAGAAAAACTGGCATTCCGGCGATCTCGTGTTGCGGGTCGACGACCCGGCCGAGGCCGCGACAATTCCGATGATCAAACACGAAGCGCTGGCGCGCGAAGGACAACTAATCGGCAGCGCCAGCAGCGCCGACCGCGTGATCGTCGAAAGCGAATCCTTCGGCTGCTGCAACAAGGTTTACAGCGAGCTTCGCCAAGCCGCCCTCGCCGGAGCCGCTCCAAGGCTGCTTGTGTCGTCGCGCGACCTCTCCGGAAACGCGCGCGAGCGCGAGGTCGTCGAAGCATTGGTGCGAGACGGCGTTAGCGTGCGCGTCTGCGACGACTCGGAGAAACTTGCGGTCGCCGGCGATGCCGCGTGGCTCGGCTCGGCCAACGCAACGATCGCAGCGCCCGGTACGGACAGCACGGATTGGGGGCTCGATACGTGCAACGCGACGATCGTTGCTGCGGTTCGTTCGCGCCTCGAGACGCAATGGCAGGCCGCGCGGGCTCTTAAGGCTCCTCAGATACCAAACAGCGTGAGGGCGTTGGCGTCGGTGGCCGAGGCGACTTCGTCGAGCGACAGCACCAGCAGCTCCGCGAGCTTATCGGCAGTGTGCGTTAGATAGGCCGGCTCGTTGCGTTTACCGCGCTTGGGGACCGGCGCCAAGTACGGGCAATCGGTCTCTAGAACCAGCGCTCCGATGCCGACGTCGCGCACCGCGTCGCGTACCGGCTCCGCCTTTGGAAACGTCAAGACGCCGCCAATTCCCAGAAACAGACCGAACTCGTCACAGTAGACACGCGCTTGAGCGGGCGAGCCCGTAAAGCAGTGCACGACCCCGCGCATCCCCGGCGTCCACTCTTCGCGTAAGATGCGCGTGAAGTCGTCGAACGCGTCGCGTTGGTGAAAGATCACCGGGATCGAGCGCTCGCGTGCGAGGCGAAGCTGCTCGCGCATCACGTTGGCTTGAACGTCGCGAGGGCTGCGATCGTAACAGTAGTCCAGGCCGATCTCGCCGACCGCGACGACGCCCTCTTCCAGCAAGAGCGGCGTGAGTTCGGCGGCCAGCTCGGGCGGCGCGCTCGCAGCTTCGTGCGGATGAATTCCCACGGCGGCGAAAAGCCCGTAGCGCCGGGCCGTCTCGATGGCCGCTCGGCTGTCGGCCAAATCGGTGCCGACGGTGAGCATCGTTCCAACCCCCGCTTCCCGGGCGCGCTCGACGACTTCGGCACGATCGTCCTCGAAAGCGCGATCGTGCAGATGGCAATGCGTATCGATCACGTTTGCGCGAGCAGTTCGATGCGCGGAAAGAGCGGCGAAGCCAATGCCGTCTTCGTATGCGGCGCAAGAGCGCCCCACGATTGCAGCGACGTCGACCAATCCTCATCGAGGCGGCCGGGTGTGCCGAGCTGCTGCCACATCTCGCTCGTGCGCTCCGGCATGAAAGGGTAAAGAAGGATCGCAATCCAGCGCAGCCCTTCACAGAGATCGTAGAGCACGCCGTCGAGTTCGCCGGCACGCCCCTCTTTATGCAGCGCCCAGGGCTTACGTTCGTCGATCGTGCGGTTAAGGGTGGTAACCAGCTCCCAAACGCCCTCGAGCGCTTCGCGAAATCGCAGATCGAGAATGCGTTCGCGGACGGCCATCGGCAACGGCGCGAAACGGCCGGCGAGCTGCGCGTCCGAAGCGCCGGCCGGCGGCGGCACGATGCCGTCGCGGTAACGCTGCAGCATCGAAAGCGTGCGCTGCAGGAGGTTGCCGAGGTCGTTGGCGAGATCGCTGTTGTAGCGCTGTGCGATCTTCTCTTCCGAATACGAAAAGTCGCTGCCGAAATGCGCCTCGCGCAAGAGGAAATACCGGAGCGAGTCGGCGCCGAACCGTTGCGCCAACGCAAACGGATCGACGGCGTTTCCGAGGCTTTTGCCCATCTTCTGCCCGTCAACGGTAATCCAACCGTGCGCGAAGACGAGGTCGGGAGCGCTCTCCCCAAGGGCCCACAAGATCGCCGGCCAGATGATTGTGTGAAAGCGGGCGATCTCTTTGCCGACCAACTGCGTTTGCGCCGGCCACCACGTATGAAAGCGCGCGTCGTCCTCGCTCCAACCGATCGCCGTGATGTAGTTGAGCAACGCATCTAGCCAAACGTAGATCACGCCGCCGCCGTCGATCGGAACGCCCCAATCGAAACTCGTTCGCGAGATCGACAGATCGTCGAGACCCTCGTTGAGAAACGACATCATCTCGTTGTAAACGCTGCGCGGCCCAACCCACTGCGGGTTTGCCAGGAAATGCTCCAGCAAACGGTCGCGGTACGCGGAGAGCCGAAAGAACCAGTCGTCTTCCGAAATCCACTGCACCTCGCGGCCGCACGTGGGGCAGCGTCCCTCGACCAGCTTCGATTCGAGCCAAAACGTCTCGTCGTTGACGCAATACCAGCCTTCGTACTTGCCGAGATAGACGTCGCCGCTGGCCCGCAGCCGCTCGAAGACGCGCCGAACCTTTTCGACGTGGCGGAGCTCCGTCGTTCGAATGAAATCGTCGTAGCTCACGTGATAGGCGGCAAACAGCTCTTTCCAGCGCGGCACCAGCTCGTCGCACCACTCCTGCGGCGACTTGCCGGCCGCGGCGGCGGCATTGGCGACTTTTTGGCCGTGCTCGTCGGTGCCCGTCAAGAAGAACGTCGGTCGAAACGTGCGCGCCGTACGCGCCAATACGTCCGCGACGACCGTCGTATACGCGTGGCCGATGTGCGGGTTGCCGCTGATGTAGTAGATCGGCGTCGTGACGTAATACGGGCGTTCCATAGGTTTCAAGGCTGTTTTAACGATGTTTTCCGCCCGGCCTTCCGGGCCGCGGCCGCCGCATAGAGTTCGCGCCGGTCGCCGAAGCCGTGGGCCGCCAGCTCCTTGGCGACGTCGCCGACACGTTGGCCGCGGTCGAGCAGGGCGTCGATGGCACCGCTCACATCTTCATGCGGGTCGCGCGGCGCGGTCGCGCAGCGATATGGGGCGATCGCGAATGCCACCTCGCCGCGAGGCGGATCGGCGAACTGCGCCGCGACGCTTTCCGGCGTTCCCCAATAGTGTTGTTCGTGAAGTTTGGTGTATTCCCGGACGACGAACACCTGCGCGTCGGGCGCCACCGCGGCGAGGTCGGTTAGCGTCGCGCGAATTCGCTGCGGCGACTCGTACCAGATCGAGGTGGCATCGGATTGCAATGCGGCGCCAAAGCGCGCTCGCCGCGCCGCGGCGGCGCGCGGCGGAAATCCCTCGAACGCAAAGCGCCGCAGCGAAAAACCCGACAAGAGCGCGACGCTGGTGGCGGCGCTGGCGCCGGGAAGAACGTCGATCGCTACGCCGGCACGCCGAGCTGCCGCGACGAGATCGCTTCCAGGGTCCGAAATCCCCGGCATTCCGGCATCGGTGGTCACCGCGACGATTGCGGTCTGCGCGCGCTCGAGAATTCCCGGCGTCACGCGCGCGGCGTTCTGTTCCCGGTAGCTCCAAATCTCCCGGACTTCGATCTCCAGCGCCCGCAGCAGCCTGCGCGCGACGCGCGTATCTTCCGCGACGACGATCTCCGCCCGGCGCAACACGTCGATCGCGCGCAGCGTGACATCGCGCAGGTTCCCCAGCGGTGTCGGTACGAAGATCAGCGGCATGGCAGTGCAGTTCGACGCAGAGCACCTTCCTCCGGGCGCGAAGGTGGAGCTTTATATTTCTCCGAGTTGTCCGTATTGCAAGAGCGCCATGGCCTACTACGATTCGCAGGGAACCTCATACAAGCACTACGACGCTCAAAACGACCGCAAGGCGCGACAGCGAATGTTGGCCTATAGCGCCGGCGATCCCACCGTACCCGTCATTATCGTCGATGGCGCGTATTTGCAATCCGGGTGGGGCTCGCCGCCGCGAGGTTGAACGGTACACTGACGCGCCGGTCGGCGCGATTTCGTTCTCGAACGCTGCTACGAATGGAGATTTTCAAAGATGAACGATAACTCTGCGGCAACGGCGACGGCTGCCAGCCTCATCGGTGGGATGATTATCGGGTACGGCATCGTCTTGGTTGCGATCATGGCGTTCACGGTCTGGATATACTGGCGGATCTTCGTGAAAGCCGGATATAACGGCGCCCTGTCGCTGCTCAACCTCGTTCCCGGAGTAGGCCCGCTGGTCGTCATGGTGATCTTGGCGTTCGGCCGTTGGCCGATCGAAGACGAACTGGCGGCGCTGCGCGCAGGGGCACCAATGCCGGGCCCAATGCCGCCAGGCCCAATGCCGCCGGGCCCAACTCCGCCGGGCACGTCAGTCATGCCGACCTCGTAAGCGACTCTCGGAACCTAGGAGAGCTTCTCCAACCAACCTTCGACGTCGGGGGCTTTCGAAGGTAAAGCGGCGGAGAGATTTTCGGCACCGCCGCTCGTGACGGCGATGTCGTCTTCGATGCGGACGCCGATGCCGCGGAAGCGCTCGGGAACGGTTGCGTCGTCGGGCTGAAAGTAGAGCCCGGGCTCGACGGTGAGCACCATGCCCTCGCGCAACCGCCCGTAGCGGTACTCTTCTTCTCGCGCGTTCGCGCAGTCGTGAACGTCGAGGCCCAGCATGTGGCTGACGCCGTGAAGCGTATACCGCCGGTGCGACAACCGCTCCGGATCGAGCGCTTCGTCGAGCGACACCTTGAGAATGCCCAGGTCGATCAGACCTTGCGCGAGCACGCGCACCGCGCGCCGGCCCGGTTCGAGGAAATCGGCCCCCGGCGCGACGGCTTCGATGCCCGCGCGTTGGGCTTCCCAGACGAGATCGTAGATCGTCCGCTGTTCGGGCGAAAACCGTCCCGAGATCGGAAGCGTTCGGGTGACGTCGGCGGTGTAGAGCGAATCGCATTCGACGCCGGCATCGAGCAGAAGCAAGTCGCCGCGCGATAACCGGCCGTCGTTGCGAGTCCAGTGCAGCGTGCAGGCATGGTCGCCGGCGGCCGCGATCGTCAAGTAGCCGACGTCGTTGGCTTCGATCCGAGCGCGGCCCCAAAACGCCGCTTCGATCGCGCGTTCGCTCTGCGCCGTCCGCATCGCTCGAGCAGCATCCTCGAACGCGACCTTGGTGATCGCGCACGCCTTGCGAAGCTCGGCCAGCTCGTACTCGTCCTTGATCAGCCGCGTCTCCGAGAGGCGCTCGGCCAGCTCGGCGTCGCCGTCGCTGCGCTCGAAGACTCGATCGATTGCTTCGTCGTGGCCGCGCATGACGCGCAGCGGATAGTTCGCCTCGCGCAGCTCGTCGAGGTAGCCGGCGAGCTGTTTGAGCGAACGGCAGTCGTCGACGCCGTAATAAGTTTGGCTCTCGGCGACCCCGCGATGGCGCCCGACCCATAGCTCTCCCGCCTGCCGGTCGGTAAAGAACTCGGGCGTTCCGCGATTGTGATCCAGAACGAAGAGCAGGCTGCGATGGCTCGCGCCGTCGGGCTCGAGCACCAGGACGGCGCCCGGCTCGCCGTTGCCGACGAGATACGCGAAGTCGCTGGACGTCCGAAATCTAAAGAAGGTGTCGTTTGCGCGGACGCGCTCGGGCCCGGCCGGAACGACCACGTAGGTGCCGCGGTAGGCTTGCGAAAGCGCGGCGCGCCGCTGCGCGAAGCGTTGCGCTTGCGGGTGCGGCTGCGCCACGGAGGCCCGGTCAATCCAGCCGGTCCCCATGAACTCGACCAAGGACGCGGGAGGTATGAAGGCTTGATTCGGCCCGACCGCTTCGGCCGGCAGCGGGGTGTTTTGTTCGGCAGACATGGTTCGAGCAGCTTTCGCCTAACGGCGAACGGGTCATGCCGGAGCACGAGCCAGAGAACCCCTCGACGGCGGCCTTGCACGCTACCGACGTGTTGGCCAACGAGCGCACCTACTTGGCCTACGTCAGAACCGCCCTCGCGTTTATCGCCTTCGGCTTCGTCATCGCACGCTTCTCGCTCTTCGCGCGCGAGTTCGCCGCGCTGGTTCACGAAAAGGTCGAAGGGCCGGGCCTTTCAGCGGGCTTCGGAACGGCGATGGCAGTCTTCGGCATCTTCGTCGCACTGCTGGGTGCCCGGCGCTATGCGACGACCGATCGTGGCCTGCGCGAAGGCCGAGTCGTGTTGCTCTCGAGCGTGACCGGCTACGTCGTGTCGCTCTTCGTAGCCCTCGTCGGCGCGATCGTGGCCTTCGCTCTGCTTTTAGTCAACTAGCGACGCGTCGATCTCCAACGAGAGATCGAGCGCAGGTGCGCTGTGAGTCAGCCAGCCGACGCTGATGACATCGACGCCGCTGGCGGCAATGGCGGCGACGTTTTCTTTCGTCACGCCGCCGCTGGCCTCGGTAACGACGCGTCCGGCGACGATCGCGACCGCTTCGGCAAGCTGCGCCGGCGCCATATTATCGAGCAGCACGGCATCGATCGGCTCGGCCATCGCTTCGCGCAGCTGTTCGAGCGTGTCGACCTCGACCTCGATCTTCACCATGTGGCCCACGCGAGCGCGCGCGGCGGCCACGGCCGCGTGAATCGAGCTGGCCAGCGCGAGATGATTGTCTTTGATCAGCACGCCGTCGTCGAGGCCGAAACGGTGATTGGCGCCGCCGCCCCGCCACACCGCGTAACGTTCGAGAGCGCGCAGGCCCGGCGTCGTTTTTCGCGTGTCGGCGATTCGGGCCGAAGTTCCGGCGACCAGTTCGACGAGCGTCCGCGTCGCGGTGGCGATCCCGCAGAGACGCGAGAGCAGGTTGAGTGCGGTTCGTTCGCCGGTGAGCAGTGCGCGCGCGCGGCCCGCGATCTCGGCGACGACCGCCCCGGCTTCGAAGCGCTCGCTCTCGTCGACGCATCGCACGATCTCGACCCGCTCGTCGAGCAGTCGAAAGGCAATCGCCGCAAAATCGAGACCAGCCAGAATGCCGCCGCGCCGCGCAACGATTCGCGCGCGCCCCAGGCGCTTGGGGTCGACGATGGCATCGGTCGTCAGATCTCCGCCCCGGCCGATGTCTTCGAGCAGCGCCGCGCGCACCAGCGGCGCGGCGACCAGCTCAAGCGACGCTGCGCAGTCGGCTGAAGGATCGCTTTGCAAGGGCTTCATCGGCCTCCGGGTAGTCACTGCGATAATGGCTGCCGCGGCTTTCGTGCCGTGCCAGCGCGGCCTCGGCGATCAATCGCCCCGCGACGAGCAGATTGCGTAACGGGCCTTCCTCTCCGGCGACCGCTTCCAGCTCGGCGATGCGGGCGAGCGCTTCGCGCAGACCGACGGCATTGCGAACCAAACCGACGTTGGCGTACATGACGTTGCGCAAATCCGTAATCGCCTGAGCTTGCGCGGCGCCGGTGTGCGCCGCCACAACCGATCGCGCTCGAACCGGCGGAACGTGACCGGAAGGCTTCCAGGGCGCAGCGCCGGCAACGTCGGTTGCAACGCGCGAGCCGTAGACCAATGCTTCGAGCAACGAGTTGCTCGCAAGCCGGTTTGCGCCGTGAACGCCGGTGGCGCTCGTCTCGCCGCACGCCCACAAGTTTTCCAGCGTCGTGCGTCCCCATTCGTCGACGGCGACGCCGCCCATGTGATAGTGCGCCGCCGGCGCGACCGGGATGTTCTGCACGCGCGGATCGATGCCGGCGTCCATGCAAAAGCGAAAAACCGTCGGAAAGGCTTGTGGAAAACGCGCCGCGAGCGCCGATCGCGCGTCAAGTCCGACGGTTCGGCCACGCTGCTGCTGCTCGAAGATGGCGCGCGCGACGACGTCGCGCGGCGCAAGCTCGGCATCCGGATGAACTACCGTCATAAAACGCTCGCCGAGGTCGTTGACCAGCATCGCGCCCTCGCCGCGAACCGCTTCGGTCACCAGCGGCATCGGATCGCGTCCGATCGCGAGTGCCGTCGGGTGAAACTGAACGAACTCCATGTCGGCGAGCAGCGCTCCGGCGCGCGCCGCCATCGCGATGCCGTCGGCAGTCGCCTCGACCGGATTGGTCGTAAAGCGATAGAGGCGTCCCATTCCGCCGGTTGCTAAGATCGTGGCACGAGCGCGGAACTCAATCTGCTCGCCGGTCGCGTTGTCGCGCGCCACGACGCCGGCGGCGCGGTTGCCGTCGACGATCAGATCCTCGGCCGTAACGTTTTCGACGACCTCGATCGAAGGGTGAGTGCGGACCGCTTCGATCAGCGTCTTGAGGATCTCGTGGCCGGTCGCATCTCCGCCGGCCTTGACGATGCGGCGGCGCTGATGCGCGGCCTCGCGCCCCAGGGCGAGTTCGCCCGCGTCGGTGCGATCGAAGGCGGCTCCCAGCTCGAGGAGTTCCTCGACGCGCGCGGGGGCGTCTTGCGTGAGGATCTCGACGATCTTCGAATCGCTGATACCGGCGCCGGCTCGCTGCGTATCGATGGCGTGAAGCCGCGGCGAATCGTCGGCGCCCATCGCCGCGGCGATCCCGCCTTGCGCCCAATCCGTCGCGGAGCCTTGGCCGAGCCGAGTCTTACATAAGACCGTCACCTGAGCCGGTTGAAGCTTGAGCGCCGCGATCAAGCCGGCGATGCCGGCGCCGACGACGAGCGCGTCGCGGCGCACGATTTCCATTCTAAAGAGGCCTAGTCTCGCGGCTGGCGGCTGAAGTCGAGCATTCGTTCGACCGCGCGGCGGGCGCGCTGCGCAATCTCGGGAGCGATGGTCACCTCATACTCCATGGCCTCGAGCGAGTGCAGCACCTTCGGCAGCGTATTGCGCTTCATGTGGGGACAGAGGTTGCACGGCCGCACGAACTCGACGTTTGCGTAGCGCGCCGCGACGTTGTCGGCCATCGAGCACTCGGTCATCAGCAGTACGCGTGCGCCGCCCGTCTCGCTAAGGCGCCCGACGTACTCGGTCATTCCTTGGGTCGAACCCACGTAGTCGGCCTCCGCGAGCACGTCGGGCGGGCATTCCGGGTGGGCCAGGACCGTCAGCGACGGATCCCCTTCGCGAAAGCGAACGATGTCGGCCCCGCTGAAACGCTCGTGTACTTCGCAGTGGCCCTTCCAGGCGATGATCTCGACGTTGGTCTGCGAGGCGACGTACTTCGCAAGGTACTCGTCGGGAAGAAAGATGACGCGCGGCGCCTGAAGCGCCTCGACGATTTGGACGGCGTTGCCGCTGGTTACGCAAACGTCCGACTCGGCCTTGACCTCCGCCGAGGTATTGACGTAGGTAACGATCGGCGTGTCGGGATAGGCGGAACGAAGGAGGCGCACGTCCGCTGCCGTGATCGATTCGGCCAGCGAGCACCCGGCTCGCAGGTCGGGAACCAAGACGGTTTTACTGGGATTGACGAGCTTCGCGGTCTCGGCCATGAAGTGGACGCCGCACAGGACGATGACGTCGGCGTCGGTCTCCGCGGCCTTCATCGCCAGGGCGAGCGAGTCGCCGACGATGTCCGCGACGGTATAGAAGATCTCGGGCACCTGGTAGTTGTGGGCCAGGATAACGGCATTGCGCTCGCGCTTGAGGCGATTGATGGCCGCCACGTAGGGAGCGTGCAATGGCCATTCGACTCGCGGAATGATGCGCTCCACGCGTTCGAAAATCGGGTCCGTTTCGGCCCGGATGCTGCCTTCCAGGGCTAGGTCGATGGCGCCCATCCTTTCTTTAATACCCGCTGCCCTGAGGCTGGTTTGCACGCCCTCCCGAGCCGGGCCTGGCGTTAGAGCCCGGGGGGCTCTGGGTAGGACGATGGCACCCGACCATTTTCTAAGCATAAGGAGGGACCCGCTCATGAACCGATGGTTCGTCGGCCTCATTCTCGTCGGAACGTTTGTAGCCAGCGCCACGACACTAGCCGCGACCGCCCAACCGGTGCCTTCGGCGTCGCCGATGGCGTCGGCGTCGCCGATGTCGACAATGCACCCCTAAATCGCTTTCCGCGTGTCGATAAACTGTGGGTAACCGCAGTTTGTTGTGGACCTCCTGTGGACGATGCGCCGAAGGTATTGCAACTGCCGTCGTGCATTTGCTAGCATGCAAACACTTCGCCCAATGACGAAGCGCGGACAGTATCGAGCCGCGATTGGACCCACGTAGACGAAGCGTCGCAACTACGCGACAAATCCGAGTGAGACCGATCGAAAACCGGATCGAAACGTCGGTGGGAAGCCGGAAACGGCTTCAAACAGGCGAGAATGACCGGCGATATGCAAAGCCCGTAGCGTCTGTTACGGGCTTTGCTCAATTCTTCAAAAAGGCCGTACGCACGCCGCCGGGCAACAATAAGAGCCGTGAAAGATCGGGTGGAGCTCACCGCGCGCAGCCTGATCCTGGGCGCCGTGGTGACGCTGGTATTCACGGCGGCAAACGTGTACCTCGGCTTGAAAGTCGGGCTCACGTTCGCGTCCACGATCCCCGCCGCCGTCATTTCGATGGCCGTGTTGCGCGCCTTCAAGAACTCGTCGATCTACGAAAACAACATCGTGCAGACGGTCGCGTCGGCTGCAGGGACGCTCTCGGCCGTCATCTTCGTGCTCCCCGGCCTCATCATGGTCGGATGGTGGAGCGGCTTTCCGTTCGCGCAGTGCTTTGGCGTTTGCGCGATCGGCGGCATCCTCGGGGTGATGTACAGCGTGCCGCTGCGGCGAGCGCTGGTCGCGCAGTCGACTCTGCCGTATCCCGAAGGCGTGGCCGCGGCCGAAGTCCTCAAGGTCGGCACCGCGGCGGGCACGACCGGCGAGTCGAATCGTGCCGGCATGCTGGCGCTCGTCGGGGGAACGCTGGCCTCGGCCGGCTTCGCCATACTCGTCGCGACGCGTATTTTTGCCGGCCAGATTGCCGCCTACTTTCGTATTGGGAGCGCGACGACCGGCCTGGGTTTTTCGCTCTCGCTCGCACTCGTCGGCGCAGGGCAGCTGATCGGCATCACGGTGGGCCTCGCGATGCTAACCGGACTCTTCATCGCGTGGGGCGTCGCAACGCCGGTGTTGACCGCACTGCATCCCGCCGCCGGTCCCGCAGCCGACGTTGCGACGACGGTCTTTTCGCATCAAGTGCGCTTCATCGGCGCCGGTGCCATCGGTATCGCGGCGTTGTGGTCGTTGGGGCGCCTGGCACGCCCCGTCGCGGCCGGCGTCGCATCGGCGCTGGCGGCCTCTCGGCGCCGCCGGGCCGGAGATGTTCAGGACGAGCCGCGAACGGAGCGCGACTTGCCGATTGGAATCGTCGGGCTCATCAGCCTTTGCTGCTTGATTCCGCTGGCCGTGCTGCTCGCCAACTTTCTCGGCGGCGGCCGGCTGACGCCGATCGCCGGGTGGCTCACGTTGGCGGCCGTGATCTACGTCGTCATCGCTGGTTTTTTCGTAGCGGCGGCGTGCGGCTACATGGCGGGCCTGATCGGTTCTTCGAACAGCCCGGTGTCGGGCTTGGCGATTCTGGTCGTGATCGGCGCATCGCTGATGCTGCTGCTCATCGCGAAGCTTGCGGGCATTTCGGCGCCGTCGGAACTGATCGCGTATGCGCTCTTCGTCACGGCGGTACTGCTGTGCGTCGCCACGATCTCAAACGATAACTTGCAGGATCTCAAGACCGGGCAGCTCGTCGACGCGACGCCGTGGCGCCAGCAGGTCGCGCTCGTCTTCGGCGTTGCCGTCGGGGCTTTGGTGATTCCGCCGATCCTCAACTTGCTCAACAAAGGTTACGGCTTCGCCGGTGCGCCCAATCTTCACAATGCGATTGCGCAGCCGCTTCCGGCGCCGCAAGCAACGCTGATCTCGGCGCTTGCAAAAGGCGTGATCGGCGGCCAGATCGATTGGCGCCTCATTGGAACGGGCGCCCTGGTCGGAGCGCTTATCGTCGGGGTCGACGAACTCTTGCGCAAAACCAAACGCGGGGCGCTGCCACCGCTAGCCGTCGGGTTGGGAATTTATTTGCCTGCATCCACGACCGCGCCCGTGGTCGCCGGCGCCGTGATCGGATGGCTATACAACCGCTGGGCCGCGCGCGAAGGTAACGATCGCGCCAAGCAAATCGGCGTGCTGATTGCTTCGGGCCTTATCGTTGGGGAAAGCCTCTTTGGTGTGCTATTGGCGGGGCTCATCGTGTCGACCGGCCGAGCCGAACCGCTTGCATTGGTCGGCGACGCTTTCGCAAATGCATCGACGGCGCTCGGTGCCGCCGCATTCGTCTTGGTGGCCGGCGCTCTTTTCCGCTGGGCGGGAACTCTCAGCCGAAGCTGTGCATTGCCGAGGTAGGATCTTTGCTTAAGATGAGGTTCGTAGCATCGCTCGCGTTGGTTGCGTTCCTTGCGTCGGGCTGCGCCGGCGCACGCCATCGCCGCGGCCACGGTTTTGGATCTCCCGGCCCCGCGGCCGTTCCAACGGCGGCGGCGGCGCCGGTGACGGTCCACCCGACGGTGCAGATCGCGGGCATCGTCGCGCCGTATCAAAACGTTTCGATTTCGAGTGCGCTCTCGGAGCCCACCGATTCGGTATCGGTCATCGAAGGCGATTACGTTGCGCGCGGCAAGTTGCTGGCGGTTCTCGATACGACCGACTTGCGGGCGAGTCTCGAGGCGGCGTTGCGTAGCGCCGCATCTTCCGACGCTCGCGTCTCGCAGACGCAATATCAAGCGCAGCTCAATATCGGGCAGGGCAGCGATCAAGTTCGTAACGCGCGGGCAACGCTGCTTCAGGCGCAGCAGACGCTCAAGCTCGATCAGGTGAACCTGACGCGGTACCAGACGCTCCTGAACAGCGGTTACGTCTCGCAGCAGCAAGTCGACCAGCAGCGTACGACCGTGCACAACGATCAGCAGCAGGTGCTTTCGTCGCAAGCCAGCCTGCAGTCGGCCATGCTCAACTCGAACGTCAACGGCAACTATGCGCAGGGTCTTCAAGCCGCCAACGTCGCATCGGCGCAGGCCGACGCCGCCTCGGCGCACGCCCAGGCCGACCAAATCCAAGCGCAGATCGACAAGGCACTCGTGACCTCGCCGGTCGACGGTATCGTGGTGAACCGCAATCTCAATCCGGGTGAGTATCCGGGCTCGCGCACGATCTTTACCGTGCAACAGCTCGACCCGGTCTATGCCGAGCTTAACGCGTCGTCCGAAGACGTTTTTAGAATCCAACGCGGCGCCAACGTCTCGGTTGCCGTCGCGGGCGTCAACACCGGCAGTTACCGTGGACGAGTCAACGCCGTCCTGGGCCAGGTTTCGCCCGGCTCGACGAACTTTACCGTTGAAGCGATCCTGGCAAACCCCGGATATCGTTTGAAGTCCGGAATGGCGGTGACCGGAACCATCAACCTTCCCGTCGTCACCGGCATCGGCGTCCCCACGACGGCTTTCTTGGACGACTCGCACGACAGCGTAATGGTCGTCAACCCCGACGGCACCGCGAAGCTTGCAAAGGTGCAAGAACGCGGCAGCGACGGGAAGACTTCGGTCGTCACCGGTATCGCGCAGGGAACCAAGGTGATCTCCAACGGACAGCTCGGCATTACGCCGGGCCAATCGATCGGGGGCCAAAGCCCCGCGCCGCAAAGTTCGGGGCCGCAAAGTCCCGCGCCGTAAGCTTTAACGACATATGTGGCCGACCCGTCTCTTTGTTTTACGGCCGGCGCTGGTTTTCGTAAGCCTGGCGCTGATCGCCGTCGCGGGCGCCGGCGCGCTGATGACGATCGTGCAGCAACAGTTTCCCAACATCGACTTTCCGACGATTACCGTGCGCGCCAGCTATCCGGGGGGCTCGACGACGGAAATCCGCGATGCGGTGGTGCGGCCGATCGAAGATGCAATCGCCGGCTCTCCGGATCTCGACCACATCAACACGACCGTTCAACAAGGCCAGGCGACGATCTCCGCGGTCTTCTCGCTCAGCTCGAACAAGACGACCGATCTCGTGCAAGTGCAGCGCCGGATTCTGGTGGCGCAATCGCAGCTTCCCAGCGACATGCCGGCGCCTACCGTCGGCACGTTCGATCCCGCCGAAGCGACGATCTTGACGCTGGGCTTGAGTTCCGCGACGCTGACCGGCGGCGATCTTTCGGCCATCGTGACCAACAACATCGTTCCCGATCTCGAACAAGTCGAAGGCGTCAGCAACGTCAACGTTGGTGGATCGGTGACGCCGGCGATCGAGGTCGCGGTCAATCCCAATCTGCTCGCGTCTTCCGGATTGACCCTCAACGACATCGTCAGCACGATCTCGCAGAACAATCTGCGCGAGCCGGGCGGCATCGCCTACCTTCCGAATCACGAAACGACGATCGACGTGCGCGGCGACGTTCGCAATGCCGCGACGGTCGCGGACCTGCCGGTCTTTGCCTCGTCGCCGTTTACCTCGACCTTCGGAAACGCTTCGTACAACGAGCCGGCGCTGCCGGGTTCTCCCGGCGCCCCCATCAGCGCGGAGAGCAGCTCTTCGGCCGGTGGCGCCGGCTCAATAGCGTTGCCGTCACCAGCATCGCAATCCGCCGCCGTGCCGGCCGCCTCGATGGCACTAGCACCGGCAGCCGGCGCACCGGCGACCGCCGTAACTCCGGGGCCGGCCGCTTCGATCACGCCGATCCCGTCGCCGCCGGCGTCCGCATCGCCGTCACCGCTGCCGGCAGCGATGCCGAATCTCGCCGCCGGCGTCATCGCGCGCACCAGCGCAACGGCAGCGCCGAGTTCCGCGCCGGCGCAGAGTACGAGCAACGCTTCTTCAACCGGTTCGGGCGGCTACGCTGGGCCGGCGCTCTCGAGTCTGAATCCGTGGAGCGCCTCCGCTCGGGTCATTCGCGTCGCCGACGTTGCCGCCGTGAGCGACTCCTTCGAGCCGCAGCGGCAGTACAGCTACGTCGGGACGGTGCCGACGATTTCGCTCAGCATCCAGAAAGCGACCGGCGCCAGCGAAGTGACGGCCGCGCAGAACGTGTTGCAAGCCCTCCCGGCCATCGAGCGGACGTACCCTGCGATCGACTTCCAAATCCTCAACAATCAAGCCGCGTACACCAAAGAGCAGATCTGGGGAGTCTTTCGCACGCTGATCCAAGCGATCGCGATCACCGCCATCGTGATGCTCTTCTTCCTGCGGTCGTGGCGCAACGCCGTCGTCGTGCTGATATCGATTCCGGCCTCGTTATGCGTAACGCTGGCCGCGATGAAGATCGTCAACTTCACGATCGATACCGTCTCGCTGCTGGCGATGACCCTCATTATCGGAATTCTCGTCGACGACTCGATCGTCGTGCTCGAAAACGTGGAACGGCACCACGAAAACGGCGAGCCGCCGAAAGAAGCCGCCATCAAGGGCCGCACGCAGATCGGCCCGGCGGCCGTCGTCATCACGCTGGTCGACGTCGTCGTCTTTCTCCCGATCGCTTTCCTTCCCGGAACCGTCGGAAAGTTTCTCTCGGAGTTCGCACTCGTCGTCGTGACCGCGACCTTAACCTCGCTCTGCATTTCGTTCACCATCACGCCGTCGCTCGCGGGCAACTGGTCGCTGCTTTCGCGCTGGAAGGCGCCAAAGCCGATCGAACGGTTCGCCGACGGTTTCGAGAGCTTACGCCGGTGGTACGCGCACCGGGCGCTTCCGTGGGCGCTGCGCCGGCCGGTGACGGTTGCCGCGGCCTCGGGCGCGGCGGTCGTCTGCGCGCTGCTGCTCGTTCCGTTGGGCGCGGTCGGGTTTGAGTTCATGCCGCCGGTCGATCGCGGCGAAGTCTTCGTGCAAACGACGTATCCGACCGGTACGCCGCTGACGACCGTCAACGCGGCGATTGCGAAGATCGCGGGCCGCTTTGCTAAACTTTCCGACGTTGAATCGCAAACGGCGCTCGCGGGCGGGACGCAGTCGAACTTCGGCGGACTGCTCGTACAGGGATCGGTCGGGCAGATTCACGTTTTCTTGAAGCCCAAGCGGCGCCGTTCGACGGATTATTGGGCGCCGATGCTCGGGCGCATCGCACAGCAGATCGCACCGACCGCGCGCGTCGTCTCGATTCCGGCAACGGGCACCGGCGGCGGCAACGCGCAACCGATCGATTATCTAATCACGTCCACGGACGATCACCCCGAAGCCTACGAACCGCGGGTTGCGCAAGCGCTGCGCGAGACTCCGGGAACGCTCAACGTCAACAGCTCCGCCGAGCAGTTGGCGCCGCAGATCGACATCGAGTTCGATCGTGACCGCGCGCGCGTGCTGGGAATCAACATCGGGCAGGCGGCCGCCGCGATTCGCGCCGCATTCGGCGGGACGCTCGCGACGCAGTTCAACACCTCGCGCGGTACGAAATACGTGCAAGTGCTCTATCCGCGCGACTTCCAGACCAGTATCGCAACGGTTAGCAACATTCCCATCCGCACGCTTGGCGGATCGCTGGCGCACGTCGGCGACGTCGCCCGCTACGTGCAGGATCCGTCCGAACCGTTGATGACGCGCACCAACCGCGAAACCGTGATCCACGTGCAGTCCAATCTCGCGCCGGGAGCGACGCAGTCAATCGTTCAAAAAAACTTCTTGCGGCGATTGGCAGCCCTCGATTTACCTTCGAGCGTCACGGTGAAGGCCAACGTCGGCGGGCAGCAGCAGAATCTCTCGGATACGGTGCGCGGCATGGGCACCGCGTTGGTGCTCTCCTTCCTGCTCGTCTATCTGCTGATGGTTGCGCTGTACGATAGCTATCGCTTGCCCTTCATCATCATGTTCTCGGTGCCGGTTGCCGCCGTCGGCGCCCTGACGTCGCTGGCAATCACGCACCAGGCGCTCAATCTGTACTCACTGATCGGCACCGTGCTGCTCGTGGGGCTGGCTTCCAAGAACGGCATCCTGCTGGTCGACTTTGCCAATCACATGGTCGAGCGCGGTATGGGCCGCGCCGATGCGATGGTAGAGGCGGCGCGCGAACGGTTCCGCCCGATCGTCATGACGACGTGCGCGATGATCGCCGGCATGACGCCGATCGCGCTGGCGCTCGATCCCGGCGCCGCGCAGCGCCAAGCCTTGGGCATCGTCGTGATCGGCGGTTTGATCAGCTCGCTTTTGCTCACCCTCTTGCTCGTGCCGGTGATGTTCATGTGGCTGGGGCCGAAACCGCGCGGAACGACGCAGCCGGCCTCAGCGGCGATGCGGAACCCTGTGGCGGCGGGCGCTTAACCATGTGGCTGACGCGGCTCTTCGTGCAGCGGCCAACGCTGGTGACGGTCTTTCTCGCACTCGTTTTGCTCGCCGGCTCGATTGCGGGCTTCAACCTCGTCAAGCAGCAGCTCCCCAACTACGACGTTCCCTCGATTCAAGTGCTGCTGACGTATTCGGGCGCCTCGACGACGGAGATGCGCGACGCAATCGTGCGTCCGCTCGAAGACCAGATCGCGGGCGCTCCGGACTTGAGCTACATCGAAACCTCGATTCAACCGGGACAAGCCTCGATCGTAGCGGTCTTTTCGTTGACGTCCGACCAGAACACCGATCTCGTGCAGGTCCAGGGGCGCGTTCAGAACTCGCTGCACCAGCTTCCCAACGATCTGCCAACCCCGCAGATCTCGATCTACAATCCGAGCGAAGCCGTCGTCGTCTCGCTGGCCGCTTCCTCGGCAACGCTCTCGCTCGGCGATCTTTCGGCGATCGTTACCAACACCGTCGTGCCCGCCATCGAACAAGTTCCCGGCGTATCGTACGTTCAGGAGAACGGCAGCGTGACCGCCTCGATCCAGGTCAACGTCAATCCGCAGGCGCTGCAATCCTCCGGCTTCACGCTGACCGACGTGATCAACGCCGTCGCGAATAATAACGTTCGCGCTCCCGGCGGCATCGTCTATCAGAAAAATCGGGAGACGAACCTCGACATTCGCGGCGACATCACCGACGTGCCGTCGGTCGCGAATCTGTTGCTCGGCAACTCCACGACCGCCGGGGGCTCGTCCTCGACCGGGTCGCTCTATCCCTGGAGCGCCTCGGCGCGACTGTACCGCGTCGGCGACGTGGCCAACGTGCGGGACGCCTACGAAACGCAGCGCGTCTACGCGTACACCGGCGGAAAGCCGACGGTCGAGCTGGACGTGCAGAAGGCGGCCGGCGCGAGCGAAGTTGCCGCCTCGAATGCCGTTCTCGCGGCGCTGCCGGCCCTGCGCGCGCAGTACCCGGACATCAACTTCTCGGTGCTCAGCGTGCAGTCGACGTACACCAAGGAACTGCTCTCGGGCGTCACGCGAACGCTGATCGAAGGCATCATCTTCACGGCGATCGTGATGTTCTTTTTCCTGCGCTCGTGGCGCAACGCCGTCGTCGTCATGATTTCGGTGCCGGCTTCATTCCTGGTGACGCTGGCCGCGATGCGACTGGTTGGGTTTACCCTCGACACCGTCTCGCTGCTGGCGATGACGCTGATGATCGGCATCCTCGTTGACGACTCGATCGTCGTGCTGGAAAACATCGAACGCCACCGCGCCGAAGGTGAAGAGCCGCGCCTGGCCGCGATCAACGGCTTGACGCAGATCGGGGTGGCGACGATCGTGATCACGCTGGTGATCGTCGTCGTCTTTGCGCCGATCTCGTTCTTGCCCGGTTCCGTCGGCCTGTTCTTGCGCGAGTTCGGCCTCGTTGTGACGGTCGCGACGCTGACGTCGCTCTTCGTTTCGTTTGCCGTCACGCCGTCGCTGGCCGGGCGTTGGGCGCTCTACTCTACCTGGAAGCCGTGGCGGATCGTCGACCGCTTCGGCCATGGATTCGATCGCGTGCGCAGTTGGTACACGAAGCGCGCGCTGCCATGGGGGCTCGAAAATCGCGCGTTGGTCGTGTGGATCGCGTTCGGCAGCCTCGTCTTAGCGTTGCTGCTCATTCCACTGGGAATCGTCGGCTTCGAGTACATGCCGCCGGTCGACCGCGGAGAGATCTTCGTGAACATCGGCTTCCCGACCGGAACGCCCCTGACGACCACGCAGCAAGCCGTCCTGCGCGCGGAGGGGCTCGTCAACCGCGTCGCCGACCTGCAGTCGGAGACGTCGATTGCCGGTGCCTATCAGGGCGAGGTGAGCGGCTATATCAACAACGGCGCCATCGGCCAGATTCATCTGTTTTTGAAGGATCGCAGGTCGCACTCGACCTCCTACTGGGTTGAGAACCTACGCTCGAGGATCGGCCGGCTCTTGCCCGGCGCCAACGTCGTCGCGGTACCCGCGACCGATCCGTCAGGCGGCATCGCGCAGCCGATTTCGTACGTGGTCTCCAGCTTGACGGTCGATCCGGGACCCAGTGCCGCGCGCGCGTTCGCCGCGCTGGCCGCAACGCCCGGCGCCGTCGATGCAACGACGTCGTTGACCGACAACGCGCCCCAAGTGGAAGTGGAGTTCGAACGCGGGAATGCGCGCGCGCTCGACGCCAGCATCGGTACGGCGTCGACCGCCGTGCGCGCCGCCTTCGGCGGCGATACGGCAACGCAGTTCACCGGGCCGGAGGGCCTCAAAGACGTGCAAGTGATCTATCCCGAGAGCGATCTCGTCTCCCTCGGTGCGATCGGCGCGATTCCGATTCGAGCGAACAACGGCTCGATCGTCCGCGTCGGCGACATCACGAAGCTCGTCATGTCGCCCGCGCCGCCGATGATCATGCGCATTAACCGGCGCAACGTCATCCTGATCGGAGCCAACGTCGCGCCTGGAGCGATTCTCTCGAACGTGCAGCGAAGCTTCGAGCGGCGCTTGCGCGCGCTCGACCTTCCCAAGAACGTCACCGTCGCGCCGGTCGCCGGCGGCAACCAGCAGAACGTTTCGGATACCGTCACCGAGATGGGGATCTCGCTGTTGCTGTCGATCCTGCTGGTCTACCTGTTGATGGTGGCGCTCTACAACGGTTACGTGACGCCGTTCATCATCATGTTCACGGTGCCCGTAGCGGTCGTGGGCGCGCTGGGTGCCCTGGCGCTGACGCACCAGACGCTGAACTTGTTCTCGATGATCGGAGCGATCTTGCTCGTCGGACTGGTGGCGAAAAACGGAATCCTGCTCGTGGATTTCGCAAATCAGCTGCGAGAACGAGGAATGAGCAAGTTGGAAGCGATCGAAGAGAGCGCGCACGCACGATTCCGCCCGATCGTGATGACGACCGTCGCGATGATCGCGGGTATGCTGCCGCTCGCGCTGGCGCTCGATCCCGGCTCGCAGGCCGAGCGACCGCTGGGGATCGTCGTGATCGGCGGTTTGTCCAGCTCGCTGGTTCTCACGTTGATTTTGATTCCCATTATGTATCTGCGCTTTGCGCCGCAGCAATACCGCGCGCCGTCCCTCGACGGCGAAACGGATCCCAAGCAGATCGAGCTGCCGATCGCACCCGCCGAGCAAAGGTAGTTCCAATGGATCGCTGGCCCCCGCTGAATTATGACGAATGGAAGGATACGCTGGCAACGGTGCATCTCTGGACGCAGATCGTCGGGAAGATTCGCCTGCGGCTCGAGCCGATGCTCAACCATTGGTGGAACGTCACACTGTACGTCACGCCGCGCGGTTTGACGACGTCGGCGATGCCGTACAGCGGCGGCCGCTGGCTCGCGATCGACTTCGACTTTCTGGGCCATCGCCTCGAGATCGCGGGCTGCGACGACGAACGCGACGGCTTCGCGCTCGAGCCGATGTCCGTCGCAGAGTTCTACCGCCGCATCATGGAGAAGATGAAAGCGCTCGACTTCGAGGTCCGAATCAACACGATGCCAAACGAAATCGCCGGCGCGGTGCCGTTCGACGAGGATACGCTACACGCAGCATACGACAAGGTATACATCGAGCGGTTCTTCCGGGCGCTGCTGCAGGCCGATCGCCTCTGCAAGGTGTTTCGTGCACCGTTTCTCGGCAAAGCGAGTCCGGTGCACTTTTTCTGGGGCAGCTTCGATTTGGCGGTTACGCGCTTCTCCGGGCGCCCTGCGCCGCCGCATCCCGGCGGCATTCCGAATATGCCCGACTGGGTCACGCGCGAAGCCTACAATCGCGAAGAGCAGAGCGTCGGTTTTTGGCCGGGCGGCCCCGGCGCGGAAGCGGCGTTCTATGCCTATGCCTATCCCGAGCCGCCGGGCTTTGCGCAAGCGCCCGTCGCGCCGCCGGGATTTTGGACCGATCAACTGCGGGAGTTTCTGCTCCCGTACGAGAGCGTGCGTACTTCGCCGGACCCCGATCGCACGGTGCTCGACTTCTTCAACTCGACGTATGAGGCGGCGGCGAATCTCGCGAAGTGGGATCGGCCCGCGTTGGAACGGACAGATGGAAGCCCGCCTTAGACGTTGCGGGCCCAGACCACGGCAGGTGTGGCCCTCGTTCGAAAACTAGGGGAGCGAGAATCTCGGAACGCAGGACAGCGGGCTGGCGCCGTGGCAGTCCAGCGGGGGTAGTGTCCGACATATTCATCAGCTACACGCATCGTGACAACGCGAAGCTGAGCGACGAGCAGCAGGGCTGGGTTGATCGTTTTCATGAGGCGCTAGAGATGCGCTTGACGAGCCTTTGGGGACAGCATGCCGATATCTGGCGCGACCTAAAGACGGCGGGTAGCGACGTGTTGGACGCTGCGATCGAAAAGCAAGTAGCGGAGGCATCGATCCTCATTACCGTCCTTTCACCCGGATACGTACGTTCCGACTGGTGCACGAAAGAGCTGAGCGTATTCTGCGGTGCGGCCGAAAAGGGCGCGGGACTCCACGTCGGCACTCGATCGCGTGTCGTCAAGGTCATTAAAACGCCGGTCGAACGCAGCGTCGAGGCTTCCTATAGCGCGTTGTCAGAATCTGTTGGCTATCCGTTTTTCCGGTTGGACGAACGCGGCGTACCCTTGGAGTTCGACGTTCGATTCGGCGAACGAGCGCGGCAACACTTCCTGGAGCGCGTAAACGAGCTCGCGTACGATGTCTGCGCGATGCTGGAGAAGCTTACCGGAAAGTCCGCCGGTCGCGTCGCCCCCCCGAGTGGATCTCGGGTTTACCTCGCGGAGAGCACGTCTGATCTCGAGCCATTTACGGAGCAGCTGCGGCGCGAACTGGAACAATACGGTCACGCGGTTCTGCCCGAAGGGCCATTCAGACATGCGTCGGATTACGTCGCGCGCGTTGCCGAGAGCTTGCGGCAAGCCGACCTCTCGATCCATCCGGTAGGCGCGTCGTACGGCGTGATCCCGGAGGGCGAGCGACGCTCGGTTCTCGAACTACAATACGATCTGGCTGGCCGAGAGGCGCAAACGCGGCCCGAATTTGCCGGATTCCTTGGATGCCCCCCGGGACCGCAGGCGGCGACGAGCGTCTCGCAGCCTTCGCTGCAAGCCTGCAAAATGATCCGCAATTGTTGATAACGTCGCTGGACAGTTTGAAAATGACCATCGCGGATCTACTGACATCGAAGAAGGACGTGCCTGTCATCGCAGCGCCCGATAGAGGGCGCGCGATTTTAGTTTATTTGATCGCGGACCGTTGCGACGCTGCCGCGTCGCAGGTCTGCGAAGACGCGCTCTTCGCCGGCGGTTGCGAAGTGGTCACGCCGCTTTCGAACGGCACCGAGAGCGAGCTGCGGCTCGACCATGAAGAAAACCTCAAGAACTGCGACGCGATCACGATCTATCACGGATCGACGACCGAGTTCTGGCTTCGAACTAAGCTCCGTGATCTGCAGAAGGCGTTCGGTTACGGCCGCGCGCGGCCGTTCCTCGCGACGGCCGTAGTGCTTGGGCCTCCTGATACGCCGGATAAGCGGCGCTTTCGCAGCAACGAGGTTTTGGTTATCAACGCGCTCGACGGTTATCTGCCCAGCGTACTGCAGCCTTTCTTCGAGCGGCTCGCGAGTTAGCGCCGGGCTTCGTGAGTCGCGACTACCGCTTTTTCGGCAATCCGTTTCCGGGCTTGCGCCCGTTCGAAACCGACGAAGAGCATCTTTTTTTCGGACGTGAGACCCAAGTCGACGATCTGCTTTCGCGTCTCACGCAAAAGCGCTTTGTTGCCGTCGTCGGCGCGTCGGGCAGCGGGAAGTCGTCGCTAGTGCGGGCGGGCCTTTTGCCGGCCCTGCACGGCGGTTTCATGGCGGCCGGTTCGCACTGGCAGGTCGCGATCATGCATCCCGGCCGTACGCCGATTGCGAGTCTCGCTCGCGCCATCGACGCAAGTGGCGTGCTGGGCGCGCGGCGGGGCGATGGTGTGCTGCGCGTGGGGCTGGTTCAGGCGATCTTGGAACGCGGCGCGCTCGGGTTGATTGAAGTGGTGCGCGAGGCGCGCCTCGGCTCCAATGAAAGCCTATTGGTCGTCGTTGACCAGTTCGAAGAGCTCGTGCGCTTCAAGGCGCAAGACGCGGTTGCGTTCGTGCGGTTGCTCGTAGCCGGGGTTTCACAGACGGCGCAACCGATTTACGTCGTCATCACGATGCGCTCCGATTTCCTTGGGGACGTATCACATTTTCGTCAGCTTCCAGAGCTGATCAGCGAAGCGCTGTTTCTCGTCCCGCGGTTAACGCGCGCGCAGTTCGCGCGAGCCATCGAAGGTCCGGCCCGTGTGGCCGGCGGCATCGTCAGGCCGCGCCTGACCAATCGCCTCCTCAACGATCTCGAAGACGATGTCAACCAGCTCCCGGTGCTTCAACACGCCTTGATGCGAACGTGGGACGCTCATGCTGCCGGCCCGTCGGCTCGCGGGCCGCTCGACGTCGACGATCTGGAAGCGATCGGAGCGCTCTCCGAAGCGCTCTCACGCCACGGCGACGAGGTGTACGACTCGCTGCATGGCGACCGCCTGCGCTACGTCGCTGAAAAAATGTTCAAGTGCTTGACCGACCTCGGCGATGATAATCGCGGCGTTCGGCGTCCGACGCGTTTTGCCGATCTTTGCGCGATCGTCGACGCGCCGTCGGATGAAGCGCGCGAGGTTGCCGACGCCTTTCGCGCAGCGGATTGCTCCTTCCTCACGCCGCCGTCGCCGCATCCGATCGAAAGCGAGAGCGTGCTTGATATTGCGCACGAGAGCCTCATGCGTCTATGGACGCGCCTGCAACGGTGGGTCGAGGAGGAATCGCAAAGCGCCCAGATCTATCGCCGGCTGGCCGGCGCGGCCGCGCTCTACTGTCAAGGGAAAGCCGCGCTTTGGCGAGATCCTGATCTCGCGATCGCCGTCAATTGGCGGATGCAAAATCGGCCGATCGCAGCTTGGGGCGAGCGCCTCGCGCCGGGTTTTGACTCGGCGATGCAGTTCCTGGACGAAAGCCTGGCAGAGCGTGCGCGTGAGCGATGGCAACGCGCGGCGCGCGTTCGCGCGACGGTTGCGGCACTCGCCGTCGTTGCCGTCTTGCTCTTGGGCCTCTCGGTAGTCGCCTTTGCCCAGTGGCGCGTCGCGGATGCAAGTCTACGCGTCGAGCGCGCCGAGCGCCTCGCGGATCTCAGCCTGCAAGAATCCACCCAACCGCGCGCGGCCGCCGCCCTTGCCGCCGACGCGTATGCAATGGTCAAAACCCCGAGAACGGCCGGCGCGATGCTGGAACAGCTCTTGAAGCTTCACGTTCTGCGCAGCACTGCAACGAGTCACGTAACGCGCGCGGCTTTCGCCGAGCACGGCGCACTGTTAGGCGTCGTAACTCAGTCCGCCGCGGGCCCGCGGCTTACGGTCCTCGATGCGGCGAACCTCAGCGTACTGGTCCACCACGCCGTCACCGGAATGAAGGAGGTTGCGTCTCTCTGCGGCTCGCCCTCCGGGGGTATCTTCGCGCTCTCCGACGGGCGGCGCGTCGTGATTTACGACGGCGTTCGCGGCGCGCAGTTGCCGACCAGCGCGTCGGCGGGCGCTCGATCCACCTTGTGTTTGCGAAACCCGCGCAGCGGCGCTCTGCCGGCTTACGATCCCGCAACGCAAGTCTACGCGACGTATCGCGACGGCGTGCTGGAGGAACGGGCGCGCGAAGGCATCGTGGCACCGGCCTTGGGCGAACAACTCGCGCCGGTGTGGCCGGGATCGTTCGCGAGCATCGGCAGCCTTTTGGTCTTGGCCGGCGCGCATACGGTGCGCGTCGAGGACTTGAATCGCTATCGTAGCGCGCGCGCAAGCGCACCGGACGTTGGGCAAACGGTCCGCATCGCGGATCCCGGCGATGGCGTACACGCCGTAGCGCTCGATTATCAAACTGGCGTCGTGCGTATTTTCTCCTTTGCGCCGGCCCCTGAAGTTGTCGACGAGTTCAGAGCGCATGCCGCGCCGAGCTTCAGCGGCGCGTTCACCAATCACCCCGAGATCGCCTACGACCCCGCAGGTGCAACCACCGAAGCGTGGGCCGGCGGAATCACGCAGTTCGCGCGCGGCGGGGGAGTCGTAGCCCAGACACCGTGGGAAACGCTCGCGACGACCGCTGGGCTGCCGAGTTGGTACCCGGGTTTAACGTATTTGCTGTCCGCGCGGGGCGCGTACGTGGGATTAACACCGCCCTCGAACGGCACTCCGAACGCAGCATCCACCAACGTGGCAATCGTTTCGAGCCGAGGCGGACCAATCGCGTCATTCGTCGCGCCGCCGTTTATTTCGACCGACGAACGTTTCCTCATCGGCCTGTCGACGACCGATAGCGACACAGCCTGGGGCCTCTATCGCCTGCCTAGAGCCGATCGCGTGCGAGCGATCGATTTGTCCCCTACGAGTATGGCCGCATTTTCGCGCGACGATGCAACCATCGCCTATGCGACGGGAGCCTCCGAAGCTCGCGAAACCGACATCCAGTTCTTCGACCTTGCCGCGAACTCGCCGATCGGTCCGCCACTACCCCCGCCGGCCGGCGCTCAGTTCGTGACAAATCTCGCCTTCAGCGATGACGATCGTTTCCTTATCGCATCATATCGAATCGCCGGTGCTCACGACGAGCTCGTCGTCTATGCGTCAAGCCCAGCGGAATGGCAACGCAGTCTCTGCCTATGGGCCGGCGACCAGCGCATTCGAGCATCGCAAATCGCGCACGAGTACGGCATACTTCCGCCTGACGTCTGCCGGAAATACGCTTCGTCCATCTAATATTCGAGGAGAGATCGCCGCGCCAACGCCGCAACGGAGTGCCGGCTCGCGATTAGCCCCTGCATCGATGGAACCGCGGCGATATTGTGGTGGTGCAGCGCTGGACTGCAAAAGAAGAATCGCGGCGCCAAGCGCCGCGATTCGTTGCCTCTTTGATTGAGATAGGTTTCAGAACGTGGCGTTCGGTGACTCTGCTACGCCGAGCGGCGACGTGATGCCGTTGCTGGCGCCAAGCGTGGTCAACTGCTCGCCCGACGGGTACCGGTAGACCGTTACCGTGTTCCAACCGGTGTTGGCACTGAAGAGCAGATCTTCTTTGCGGTTGAGCGAGTTGCGAAATGGCCCGTTGACTCCGGTTACCATCGGCGTCGCAGAGGTGTACGGCGGTGCGATGATGTCGATCGAACCCGCCGGATCTTCGGCGACGAGGTTCTCGTTCTTATCGAGGACTACGCCGCCCGGGAGGGTGGTTTTCACGCTTAGGGGCGTCGCCTGGCTCGAGCCGTGCTTGTACTCCACGAAGGCTCCGCCGCTGGAATAATAGGAGACGAAGATGTCACCGTGACGGTCGACGGCAACGCCCTGCGGCCCGCTGCTGATGGGGTATTGGGCCGACATCGTGTTGACGCACTGCGGGAACTTGTCGATATATCCGGGGTTCTGGTCGACATAGAAATCGACGACGTAGACGTTGCCGGCGTTGTCGGTGGTCACGTTGGTCGGGTCGAGAATCCCGGAGTTATAGGTGCAAATCGGCGAGGTGCCACCGGGAGCGTACTCCGTAACGTTAGAGCTGTTGAAGTTTGAAACGTACAGATTGCCGTGATTGTCGACCCAGATGCCGTCGGATCCGTCGACGCCGGACGTAATCTCGCCTATGGGATTATAACTTCCGTCCTTGAGCGCGAGCACGTTGTTGCCGCCGCCTGAGACGAAAAGGTCTCTTTCGATTTTCGTAAGCGGCGATGCCTTGAAGCCCGCCTGGGCCTTTGCCGGGCCCGCGAAACGGGCGTAGACGCCCGATCGAAGCGCCGGACCGGGGAAGGCGTTTCCGGCAGCCTGGGGCACTCCCACGCCGGCGTTTTGTGACGCTCCGCTGCAGGCGGCGAGCACGCCGGCGACCGAGAGCACCCCGAGAGCCGGCACGAAGCGCCGGCAGATCGTGGAAATGGACATGGTATTCTCCTTAAATAAAAGTTCTTTGGTTTGAGGTCCCCATCGTAGCGCCGCGGCCGTACCAAAACGTTCGGACCCCTACCGCGGCGCGGGCGGTCGTCCGGCCGAGGCGGAAACCACGCTCGAGACCGCGATGTTCGAGCCATCGGTAGCGATGCTGACGGCGCCATCTTCATCGGTGCGGTAAACGCGTGCGCCGAAGCGCCGCAGCGTCGCCAAAGTTGACGGCGCGGGGTGCCCGAAGAGGTTGTGCCGCCCCACCGAAATGATCGCGTAGCGGGGCGCGACGGCGGCGATGAACCCCGGCGACGAGCCATAGGCCGAGCCGTGATGCCCCACCTTGAGCACGTCGGCGTGAAGGTCGACGCCCTCTTGCAGAAACCGGTCCTCCGATTCGCTGCCGGCATCCCCGGTGAAGAGCATGCGAAAGGCGCGGTATTGCAGGACGAACGCCACGGAGTTACTGTTGATCGCGTTGCCGCCTTCGATGAACGGAAGCGAAGGCCCGATGAATCGCAGCTCTATGCCGTCGTCGGTGTGCCACTCCATTCCGGCGCGAGGATACACGATCGGCACGCCTTCGCTCGCCGCCGTGGCAACGGCGTCGCGATAGGCATGGCCGGCATAGCGCTGACCGCCGTCGTCGAACTGCGCGACGCGAAGGTGCCGCAGCACCGGCGCGATGCCGCCGGCGTGATCGCCGTGCGGATGCGACAGGATCAGTGCGTCGATCTCATGGATTCCGTTACGGAGCAGAAACGGCACGACGGTACGTTCGCCCACGCGCTCGGCGACGGAGTCATTGCCCGGCGTGCCGCCGCGCTCGAGTCGCCCGCCGGCGTCGACCATCAACGCGTGACCGCGCGGCGTTTGAATTACGATTGCATCGGCTTGTCCGACATCGAGCACCGTAACGCGTAGCCGTCCGTCAAGGGCACGCGGCGGCCACAGCACGTACGAAGTTGCCAGAACCAGTGCAGCGATTGCGACGGTGCGCGCGTTCCCGCGCCACAACGCCGGCGCTGCGAGAAGCGCGGCGTCGTAAGCGGCGATGCACCAGGCCGGCGCCGGCGTCATCGGCAACACCGCAAATGGGAGCCCGCTCACGGTTTGCACGACGCCCAGCATCCACGCCAACAGCCATGAGGCGAGATTCGCGAAGAGTTGGGCCAGCGGCGCGCACCACGCCAACGCGAGCGTCGCCGCGCCCAGCGCCATCGTTACCGCCACGCACGGAACGATGGCGAAGTTCGCCGCCACGGCGTAGGGCGCAAACTGCAAGAAAACCGCCGCTCCTAGCGGCCAGGTTCCAAGTTGGGTTGCGAGGGTTAATGTGAGTGCTTCGCGCACGCGTTGCGGCAGCGCGACGCGCTCTTCGATCCAGCGTTCCACGGGGCCGGCACACGCGAAGATCGCGCCGACGCAGGAAAACGACAGGGCAAACGAAGCCGTGGCGACGCTCTGGGGGCGCAGCAAAGCAATAACGATCGCTGCGAGTCCCAGCGCGTTCCACGAAAGCGTGGCGCGACCGCAAGCGCGCGCCGCGAGTGCCGCCGTCGCCATCGTTGCGGCGCGCTCGGCGGGCAACTGGGCACCGCTCCACCAAACGAAGCCCCAAAGCAGCGCGATGGCGATCAGGCACGTGGACCAGCGCGGCAATCCGAAAAAAAGCAGTACGAGAAGGCAGAGCGTTGCTACCGCACCCATGTGCAAACCGGCCGTGACTAAGATGTGTACCGTGCCGGTCTCCTGGAACTCGGTGCGCAAGGCCGGCGGCAGCGACGATCGTTCGCCCCATAGTTCGCCCGCGAGCACCGATGCTGCCGGTTCGCCAAGACGTTCGCGCAGTTGTTCGTGCGCCCACTCGTGCGCGCGTGCCAGCGCAACGCGAGCGTTCCACCGCGATCCGAGCACCGACTCGATGGCGGCCGCATCTAGCCGGCCCGCCAGCCCGCGTTCGCCCTCCATTTCGCGTTCGCTCGGCTCGCCTGGATTTCGCGCATCGTCGAACGGCTCCAACCGCCCGCGCACGATCAATCGTGCGCCCGGAGGAGGAGCCTCGCCGCGCGCGCGCGCCTGCACCACGGTGCCGCCGTCGAGCTCGAGCGTAAGCGTGGACGTGCCGTCACCTTCGTTCGCGCGTTCCAACAACGTTGCCGCATAACGCGCCGTGCGGCGCTCCACGACATCCGGTCGATCGTGCTGATGCAGCGCGGCGTTACCGGCCGCGGCGACCAGGGCAACGAGCAACGCGGCGCGAAAGCGCGGCGATTCGCGCCCGAAACAAACATAAACCGCAAGTGCGACGAAACCAAGAATCTCCAAGGGACGAAGGTCGGGCCCCAACGGCATAACGGCCAGCGTTCCCAGCACGCAAACGCTCGCAAAACAAAGGAGTCCCCACGATGGCATCGCCGTTCCCCTGCGACGACTTGGCCTTCCGGCTAGCCGGCGTAATCTAGAAAGGCAACGCGATGCGCATAGTTATTACCGGGGGCGCCGGCTTCATCGGGTCGCACATCGCCGACGCCTATTGCGCGGCGGGTCATGAGGTGTTGGTGATCGATTCCCTCTGGGAGCACGGCGGCGGCCGGCGTGCCAACCTTCCGGAGAACGTTTCACTGGTCCATATGGACATTCGCGACGAGGCGATCGGCCGGATTTTTGCCGATTTCGCGCCGGAGATCGTCAGCCATCATGCGGCCCAGCACTCCGTCGCGATCTCGACGCGCGATCCCGTCTACGACGCGCAAATCAACGTTATCGGGCTGCTCAACGTGCTCGAGTTCGCGCAAAAATCCGGCGTCCGAAAGGTGATCTTCGCGTCGAGTGGTGCGACCTTCGGCACGCCCGACAAGCTTCCGATCACCGACGACACGCCCCAGCACCCCACCTCGCCGTACGGCATCACCAAGATGGTTGCCGAAGACTATCTGCGCTTTTATAAGGCTTCGCGCGACCTGGACTTCACGGCCTTGCGGTACGGAAACGTGTACGGCCCACGTCAAGATCCCAACGGCGAGGCCGGCGTGATCTCGATCTTCATCGGAAAGTTTCTCGCGCGCGAGCCGGTTCGCATCGACTGGGACGGCGAACAGACCCGCGACTACGTTTTCGTGGAAGATGTAGCGCGCGTGAACCTCGCCGCGCTCGAGCGCGGTTCGGGCGGCTGTTACGTGATCGGTACCGGAGTACGCACGAGCGTCAATCAGATCTATCAGCGGCTGGTCGAGCTGACCGGTTTCCAAGCGCCGGTGGAACGCGGGCCGCAGCGCCCGGGCGACGCGCGCGACGCCCAGTTCGACGCCACGCGCGCGCGCTTGGATCTCGAGTGGACGCCCGAGATCGCTCTGCCCGACGGGATCCGCGCAACCTACGAATACTTCGAGCGATGGAGCGCTTTGCGCTAACCGCCCAGCGGATCGCGTCGACTCCCGGTAAGCTGGAAAAGGTCGCGACGCTGGCGTCGTATTTTCGCTCGCTCGACGACGCCGACTTGGTTGCGGCGGCGCGCTTCTTCACCGGAAACCCGTTCGCGGCTCGCGACCGGCGAACGCTCTCGGTCGGCGGACGCGCGATCGTCGAGGTCGCGCAACGCGTCTGGGGATTCGACGATGCCGCGCTTGGCTCGAGCTATCGCGCGACCGGCGATCTCGGTGCCGCGCTCGGGCCGCTGGTGCGCCCACCGGTCGACTCGATGCTGTTCCACGATAGTCTCACGCCCGCGACGCTCGACGTCCTGTTTGGCGAGATCGCGGAGGCGTCCGGCAAGCGTGCGAACCGGCGCCGCGAGGCCGTACTCGAGCGCATCCTGCGCGCCTGCGACGATTCGTTGGTCGCAACCTACGTCGTCAAGATCATCACCGGCGATTTGCGCGTCGGATTGCGCGAAGGGCTCGTGCTCGATGCAATCGCGGCGGCCTTCGACGCCGATGCCGCCGTGGTCCGCCGCGGGCTGATGGCCTGCGGTGACGTCGGCGCGGTTGCGCTGGCGGCCAAAAACGGCACGCTGGACGAGCTGCGCGTCGAGTACGGCACGCCGATCGGCTTCATGCTGGCGACGCCGATTCCGTTTGGCGAAACGTACGCGGATCTCGCGGGCGAGGCGTGGCTTGTCGAAGACAAATACGACGGCATCCGCGTGCAAGCGCACGTGCGCGCCGGCAACGTTACGCTATTCTCGCGGCGGCTCAACGACGTGAGCGCTGCCTATCCCGAAGTAACCGCGGAGCTGGCCACGCTCTCGCGCGATGCGATCTTCGACGGTGAGATCGTCGCGATGCGCGACGAACGCGTGCAACCGTTCCGGACGCTCCAAGCGCGCCTTCAACGCAAAGTCGTCGACGAGTCGCTTCGCGCTGAGGTGCCGGTGGCGTACGTGGTCTTCGACCTCTTGGCACTCGACGGCGATTTGCTGATCGACGAGCCGTTGATGGCTCGCCGCTCGCAACTGGCGGATCTCTTCGTCGCGAGTCCGCACGTCAAGCTCTCACCCTTCGAACGCTCCGACGAACCTGTGCCTGCGTGGCTGAACGAGCGCTTCGAAGCGGCGCGTGCGCGCGGCAACGAGGGACTGATGCTCAAGCGGGCCGATGCGCCCTATCTGCCCGGGCGGCGCGGGAAGTGGTGGCACAAACTCAAGCGCGAGCTTTCCACCCTCGACGTCGTCGTGGTCGCGGTCGAATGGGGGCACGGGAAGCGCTCCGGCGTGCTCTCCGACTACACGTTCGCGGTTCGCGGCGAGCGCGGCGAGCTGCTAACGATCGGCAAGGCGTACTCCGGCCTTACCGATACCGAGATCGCAACGCTCACGCCGTGGTTTCTCGCTCACCGCCTGCCGGTCGAGCAGCAGCGGGCGAAGGCGCGTCCCTACGAGATTCCGGTCGAGCCGGCGATCGTTCTCGAAGTCGCGTTCGACGTAATCGCACGAAGCGAGCTGCACGAGAGCGGCTTCTCGTTGCGCTTTCCGCGCATCGTTCGCATCCGCGACGACAAACCGCCCGATGAGATCGACACCATCGGCCGCGTCGCCGAAATCTATCGCGAAATGCTGGAGCGGGAAGGGGTAAAAGGGGCGTCTTAGGAAGGTCGAGCGGACGCTCGCCTTGGTTTGTCGAGGCGACGAGTCAGGAGCTCGAACATGCCTCTTTCGAAGCGACTCGCGGCGGAACTCATCGGTACGTTTTGGCTGGTCCTGGGCGGGTGCGGCAGCGCCGTCCTCGCGGCCGCCTTTCCCAACCTCGGGATTGGATTTGCCGGCGTGGCGCTGGCCTTCGGCCTCACGCTGCTCACGATGGCCTTCGCGATCGGCGGCATCTCAGGTTGCCACATCAATCCGGCGGTAACGGTGGGGCTTTGGGCGGCGCGCCGCTTCAACGGGCGCGACGTCATTCCATACATCGTGGCGCAGGTCGTCGGCGGCATCATCGCCGGCGGCGTGCTCTACGTCATCGCGAGCGGCCAAGCCGGCTTCACGACGGCCAACGGTTTTGCCAGCAACGGCTACGCGGAGCACTCTCCCGGACACTTTACATTGCTCGCCTGCGCGGTCTGCGAAGTGGTGATGACGCTGATGTTCATCTTCATCATCGCGGCCTCGACCGACAAGCGGGTCGTGGCCGGTTTCGCCCCGATTCCGATCGGCCTGTCGCTCACGCTGATTCACCTCATCAGCATTCCGGTGACGAACACGTCGGTGAATCCCGCGCGTTCGACGGCGGTCGCGGTCTACGTCGGCGGATGGGCTATCGCCCAGCTCTGGCTCTTCTGGGTAGCGCCGATCGTCGGCGGCGCGATCGGCGGCAAGCTTTACAACATGCTCTTCGCTTCGGACGCATAGAAGGCGTCGCGAGTGCGGACGTGTTCGGGCCGCACGCCGACGCCGATCAAGCGCGCGGGGAGACGGCGAAGGAGCGGAAACTCGTCGAGCAGGCGCATCGCCAACGGCGCCCCGTCGATCTCTTTTCCGCTCAAGACCGGATCGATCGCGCGGTCCTGCACGAAAATTTGAAACGCCTGCGTCACCTTGGTGGGGAAGGCTCGCCGTTCTTGAACGCGATGCAGTTCCGCCTCGCTCGGCGTTGCGCCAGATGCCAGCGTATCGGCTAGGATGTTCGCCGCCGCGACCGCATCTTGGATTGCAAGATTGATTCCAATGCCGCCGATCGGCGACATCGCATGGGCGGCGTCGCCGATGCAGAGCAGGCCCGCACGGTACCAGCGTTCGAGGCGGTCGACGCGAACCTCGAGCATCGAGATCTGCGACCAGTCGAGCGCCGCAACGCGGTCGCTTAGCTCGGGAATCAGTTCCACCAGGCCGCGCTGCAGCGCCTCGATGCCTTGGGCGCGCAGTTCGTCGAAGGAGCCCTTGCGGATGATGTAGGCGCACTGCCAGTAGTCGCGGCGGTCGATCATCACGAGCATATGTCCGGTGGCGATCGTGCCCAGGCGCTGCTCGGCCTCTCCCGGGTGCTTTGGAATGCGCATCCAGAGCACGTCCATCGGTGCGCCGAGATTTTCAACGGTCATGCCGGCGAGCGCGCGAACGGTGGAATGGCGCCCGTCGGCGCCGACGACGAGCTTGGCGTCGATCTCGATTTCACCAGAAGGCGTCATAGCACGCACGCCCGTCGTTTCGCCTCCGCTTTCGACGAAGGCGATGCCTTCGGTCTGCATCATCAAATGAAAGGTCGGGTAGCGGCGGCCGTTCTCTGCTAGGAAGTTGAGAAAATCCCACTGGGGCATCAAGGCGACGAACTTACAATGCGTATGAAGGTGGGTGAGGTCGGCAAGCTGCACGCTCTCGCCGCCGATCGTGACGCCGATCGAGTGAATCTCGTCATGCGGGAGCGCGAGAAACGCATCGAGCCAGCCTAGCTCATAAAGCAAATCAAGGGTGGACGGGTGGATCGTGTCCCCGCGGAAGTCTCGATAGAAGTCCTTATATTTTTCGAGCACGACCACGTCGACGCCAGCTCGCGCCAACAGCACGCCGAGCATGACGCCGCACGGGCCCCCGCCCACGATGCAGACGTGGGTCGAAATCTTTTGCGGCGCAGTCATACGACGATGTTGAGCAGCTTACCCGGAACGTAGATACGTTTACGCACCTCTTTGCCGTCGAGATGGCTGCGAACGTTCGCTTCCTCGAGCGCCAGCGCGAAGGCTCGCTCCTCGTCGATGCCGGGCGCAACCACGAGACGCGCGCGAACCTTGCCGTTGACCTGCACGACCAAGGTAACTTCGTCGACCGCCAGCGCGCGTTCGTCGGGCTGCAGATACGGCTCGAGGTGCACCGAGGTCGTGTGGCCGAAGCGCTCCCAAAGCTCTTCGGCGATGTGCGGCGCGAAGGGCGCGATAAGGATCGGCAATGCCCGCACGGCGTAGACCGTTACCGGCGAGTCGGGCGTGGACGATACCGTTATCAGGTTCACCAGTTCGTCGAGTTTCGCGATCGTCGTATTGTAATGAAAGCGGTGCGACAGCGTCTCGTCGACGGCCGATTTGGCGGCGACGTGCACCGCTCGCAGCAGCGCTTTGTCCGCGGTGGTTTGAGCCGCCGGCAGGCCGTGCGCGCCGCGATCGGACGGCGCTTCGAAGACCGGCTCGCAGGCGCGCCAGATACGGTTCAAAAGGCGCACGCGCCCGCTGATGCCTTCGTCGGTCCAGTCGCTCGTCTCTTCGGGCGGCGTGACGTAGAGCGCGAAGAGGCGCATCGCATCGACGCCGATCTTCTGCGCGGTCTCGTCGATGCCGACGACGTTGCCCCGCGACTTCGACATCTTCTCACCGTCGCGTAGCACCAGCCCCTGGTGGAAGAGGTTTTGGAAAGGCTCGTCGGCGCCTTGCACCCAGCCGCGGTCGTGGAAGAACTTGTAAAAGAACCGCGAGTACAGCAGATGCAGAACCGTGTGTTCGGCGCCGCCGATATACTGGTCGACGTTCATCCACTGCGCGGCACGCTCCGCCGACCACGGCAGGCGATCGTTGTGCGGATCGAGATAGCGCAGATAGTACCACGACGATTCGAAGAACGTATCCATCGTGTCGCTTTCGCGGCGTGCCGGGGCGCCGCACTTCGGGCACGACGTTTCGACGAACTCTGGAACGCCGGCCAGCGGCGACCCCTCACCGCGCAGACGCACGCCCAGGGGCAAAAGCACGGGCAGGTCGGCTTCGGGCACCGGCACCTCGCCGCACGCACCGCAGTAGACGATTGGAATCGGCGTTCCCCAATACCGCTGGCGCGAGATCAGCCAGTCGCGCAGCTTGTAGTTGACGCTCGTCTTCCCGCGACCGAGCGCGGTCAGGCGTTGTGCGATCGCTTCGCGGGCGCGCTCGCTCCTCATCCCGCTAAACTCGTCGCTGGCGATCAGGCGACCGTCTTCGATGTAAGGTTCGGGCGGCATCGCGTCCGGCGGCGCGTTTGGCGGGACGACGACGGTGACCACCGGTAGCGCATATTTTCGGGCGAACTCGAAGTCGCGTTCGTCGTGCGCCGGAACGCCCATCACGGCCCCGGTTCCATACTCCGCGAGCACGTAGCTGGTGACCCAGATCGGAATGCGCTCGCGAGAGAGCGGATGGATCGCGTACGCGCCGGTGAAGATGCCGCGCTTTTCCATCAAGCTGGTTCGCTCCAGCTCCGACTTCGATTGCAGGTTCTCGGCGAACGCGTCGAGCTGCGCCGCGTGTTCGGGGGAGACGATCCGCTGCAGCGAGGTCACGACCGGATGTTCCGCCGCGATGGCAAGAAAGGTCGCGCCGAAGAGCGTGTCCAGCCGCGTCGTAAAGACGTCGACGTGCGCATCGAGCCCGTCGATGCCGAAAGAGAACGTGGCGCCTTCGCTGCGGCCGATCCAGTTGCGCTGCATTGCCCGGGTGCGCTCGGGCCAGCCGGTCAGGCTTTCGAGATCGTCGAGCAAACGGTCGGCGTAGGCGGTGATCCGCAGGAACCACTGCGACAGATTGCGCCGTTCCACGAGGTGATCGCAGCGCCAGCAACGGCCGTTGACGACCTGCTCGTTGGCCAGCACCGTTTGGTCTTGCGGGCACCAGTTGACCGGGGCCTCACGCTTATAGGCGAGTCCGGCTTCGTACAAGCGTAAGAAGAGCCACTGATTCCAACGGTAATACTCGGGTTCGCACGTCGCGATCTCGCGCGACCAGTCGTAGCCGACCCCCAGCAGGTGCAGCTGGCGGCGCATGTTGAGAATGTTCTCGGTCGTCCAGACGGCAGGGTCGGCGTTGTTCGCGATCGCCGCGTTCTCGGCCGGTAGGCCGAAGGCGTCCCAGCCCATCGGGTGCAGCACGTTATACCCGAGCATCCGCCGCATGCGCGCCACCGCGTCGCCGATCGTGTAGTTTTTTGCGTGCCCGACGTGGAGATCGCCCGAAGGATACGGGAGCATCTCCAGCGCGTAGTACTTGCGCTTCTCGCTTTCGTCGGGCGCGCGATAGAGTGACTCGCGCTCCCAGCGCGACTGCCACTTGTGCTCGATCGATGCGAAGTCGTAGCTCCCGGCCATGAAGAGCATGGTACACGCTGGGAGGGGCCCGCCGCTACCCTTTGCACCGCAGGCCCTCGGCGTGATGGAGCACCATGATCGTGAGAATTGTTTTGGCGGCGGGGGCGGCGCTCGCCCTCGCTGCCTTCGCGCTTTGGCATCCGGCTCCAAGAGCCGTCGTCCAATCGGTTTCGCTCGCCACGCCAAACGCCGATCCCGGTCCCCTCGCTTCCGGTACGGAACGACATCGGCACTTCCGGCATGCTGCGCCGTCGGGCGACCTCGTCGTCTACGTGGCCGGCGAGGTCCGGAAGCCGGGTCTGTATCATCTCCACCCCGGCGACCGCTATGCGCAAGCCGTTGCTTTGGCCGGCGGATTCGGGGTATCGGCACAGGCCGGGGGCGTCAACCTCGCTGCGCGGGCCGCCGACGGCGAAGAGATCTACGTTCCCGCCGCCGGTGAAGCGCCGCGGTCCCGGCTGCACGAACCGCGCACGCGGCGCCACCGTGCGTCACCGCCGCCCGATGGCAGCGTCGACGTCAACACGGCCGATGCCGCGGCGCTTGCTGCCGTCCCGGGAATTGGGCGCGCCGTCGGCTCGCGCATCGTGGAGCTGCGAGAGCGCGAAGGCAACTTTGCGTCGCTCGACGAGCTTTTGGACGTTGCCGGAATGACGCAGAGCCGCTTGGAGCGCGCTCGGCCATACCTGCGCGACCCTTAAGGTAGGCTCCAACCGGTCGAGAAGATACGTTTGGCATGGAAGTGCTCGACGCCGGCCCAAAGCGTTGCGTGGTTTTCGACCTCGACGGCACGCTGATCGAAAGTGAAGGGATTTGGGGTGACGTCCGGCGCGAGTTCGTCGAGGCGCACCGCGGTCGCTGGCACGACGGCGCTCAAGCGGCGATGATCGGCATGCGCACCGATGAGTGGGCCCGCTACATCCACGACGACCTTGGCGTCGCGTTGCCGCCGGCGGCGATCGCGCAGCAGGTGGTCGCCGCGATGATCGTACGGCTACGACGCCCACCCGTTCTGCCGGGCGCGAACGCGGCGATCCAGCGGCTTGCGTCCGCGTTCCGTCTCGGTCTTGCAACCTCCGCCTCGCTGCCGGTCGCGCGGAGCGTGCTCGAAACAACGGGATGGAAGCGGTTCTTCGAAGTCGTCGTTTCGGCCGACGTCGTCGCGCGCGGCAAGCCCGCGCCCGACGTCTACCTTCGCGCGCTCGAACTGCTGCACGCCAAGCCCGAGCTGACGGCGGCGATCGAGGATTCCGCGAACGGCATCCGCTCGGCGCACGCGGCCGGAATTGCGGTTATCGCGATACCGAATAAAGAGTTTCCGCCCGATGCCGGCGCGCTCGCGCTGGCATCGCGCATCCTCAAAGATCTCGACGCCCTCGACGAGGCCGTCGTTTGTGCCGCAGAAGGGCTCATCTAGGCGCGTTGCGCATTGGGAATCTCCTCATGTCTGTGGAGCTTCCCGTGAAGGAGACGTTGCCCAGCCTCATCCGGGCGGCGCTTGCGCACGAGCGCGACGAGGCGCTGGTCGAGCGCGTCGCGGGCGCCTGGACGCCCACCTCGAGCGAACGTTTGCTGGTGCGCGTCGAAAATGTGGCCTGCGCGATTCGCGACGCCGGCTTGGATGCCGGCGACCGCGTTGCGCTGGTTTCGCATAACAGCGTCGATTGGATCGTCTGCGATTTCGCAACGTTTTTCGCGGGCTGCGTCGTCGTGCCGGTCTATCCGACGCAAGCGCTCGATCACACGGCCCACATTCTCGAACACTCGGGCGCCCGATTGATCTTCGTCGACGGCCCGGAGACGTTCGAACGCTTGCGTGCGACGAACGTGGCGCTGCCGCGCGTCGTCGTTTTAAACTCCAGCGCACCGGACGGGCTGCAGGCGTTCGAAGCGTGCGGCGCGGTGCTGCGCCTCGCGAATCCGGAGCTGCCGGTGGTCTACGAGTCGGCGCTGCACCCCGACGACCTCGCGGTGTTGATCTATACTTCCGGAACGACCGGTCCGCCAAAGGGCGTCATGCTTTCGCACGACAACCTCGGTTTCAATGCGCGGGTTTCCCTCGATTGCGGCTTCGAAGGCATCGAAGGGGGGCGCGACGTGCTCTCGGTGCTGCCATACTCACACATCTACGAGCACATACTGATCTACATCTACCTGCTGGCGAAGGTGCGCTACTTCATCTGCCACGATCCCGGCGAGCTGCTCAAGGATCTCAAAGACGTGCGGCCGGTCGAGATGACGTCGGTTCCCCGCATCTTCGATCGCGTGCTTGCCGGCGTGAAGGGTCAGGCGCTGGCAGCCGGCGGACTCAAAGGGCGGCTCGTCCCGTGGGCACTCGAAGCCGGACGCGAGTACATGCGCGCGACGACGATCTCCAAGCAGGTGCCCACGCCGTGGACGAGGCTGCAATACACCATCGCCAAGGCCCTCGTGCTTCGCAAGATTCCGCTCGCGCTCGGCCTTGACCGCGTGAAGTTCCTCACCAGCGGAAGCGCGCCACTGCATATCGATACCGCGATGACGTTCCTGGCGATGGGCATTCCGATCATGCAGGGCTACGGCCTTACCGAGACGTCACCGGTGATCTCGGTGAGCCGTCTGTCCGCAAATGAATATGGTGCGGTAGGCCGGCCGATCACCGGCGTTGACGTCGCGATCGCGCCGGATGGCGAAGTGCTCGTGCGCGGTCGCAACGTCATGCTCGGTTATTACCGCGACGGCGAGGCGACGGCGGCCGCGATCCGCGACGGATGGCTGCATACCGGCGACGTCGGAGAGCTCGACGGCGCGGGCTTCTTGCGGATCACCGACCGCAAGAACGAGATCTTTAAAACCGACACGGGCAAGTGGATTTCGCCGGCTCGGGTGGAGGCCAACATCAAGCGCTCGATCTATGTCACCCAGGCGCTGGTCGTGGGCAACGGCCGGCCGTTCCCGATCGCGCTGATCTGCCCGAACTGGAAGCTGCTTGCGCTCGAGCTGCCGCAGCTGGCCGCCGGCGCTACGCCCGAGGAGCTTGCCGTCCGCAACGACGTGCGTGCCTTCTTGGCCCACGAAGTGCACCGGCAGACGGGCGCGCTGGCCAGCTACGAGCAAGTGCGCCGCATCGTCGTGGTCCCCACGGAGTTTAGCGTCGAAGGCGGCGAGCTTTCGCCCTCAATGAAGATCAAGCGGCGCGTCGTCGAGAGCCGTTATGCAAACCAAATCGAGCAAGCATACGGCGGTTCGATCGCCGAAACAGGCAGGAGCCCGGAACCGTACCGCGGATAATCGGCGTTCACTGGAGGCCCGGATTGCAATTTAAATCACTACGCGTTCTCCCGTTCGCCTTGGTGGCGCTCGCCATCGCTTTGCCCGCCGGCGCCGCGAAGCCGCCGGCTATCCCTGCGTTAACGCCCGACGGCGTCACGCACCACCGGCTTACCCTCGATGGGCGGACGTTGGCATATACCGCGCGCGCTGGAACGATTACCTTACGCAATGGCGACGACCAGCCGATCGTTCGCGTCTTTTATACCGCCTATACGCTGGACGGCGCCGATCCCTCGAAACGCGCCGTGACGTTCGCGTACAATGGCGGTCCCGGCAGCTCGACGATGTGGTTGCGATTGGGGTCCTTCGGACCGGTTCGCGTTCAGACCAGCGACGGACGATTGACGGGGCCTCCGCCGTACCGGATCGTCGATAATCAGTACTCCCTGTTGGACAAGACCGATCTGGTCTTCATCGACATGCCCGGAAGCGGGTTTGGCCGGATTATCGGTGCCGGCAAGCCCGAAGATATCTGGGGCGTCGATGAAGATGCTGCCGCCTTCGGCCAGTTCATCCAGCGCTACATCACGCAGTTCAACCGCTGGAACTCGCCGCGCTTCCTGTTCGGCGAGTCGTACGGCACCACGCGCTCCGCGGTGCTCGCGAAGTACCTGCAAGACAAAGGTATCGGCCTCAACGGGGTCGTGTTGCTTTCGTCGTTCTTAAACTCGAACATCGACTATAACGACGGCGCGCCGATCGGCGGCGGCGATTGGGGATTCATCCTCTACCTGCCGACGGAGGCCGCGACGGCTTGGTACCATCACGCGCTGCCGGACGCGCCGGCGCTGCCCGCGCTGATCTCGGAAGTTGAGAACTTCGGGCTCACCGAGTATCTCGACGTCCTCGCAGCGGGCGCGCAGGCACCGCCGGCTCGTTACAACGACGTCGTGGCGAAGCTGCATCGTTACACCGGCCTTTCCGAGAAGTACATCCGCAGCTCGGACCTACGGATTCCCTACGATCGCTTTGAGAACGAGCTGCTGCGTCAGTCCGGGCGCACCGTCGGTCGCATCGATTCGCGCTTCGAGACCTACGTGCTGGACAAGCCGGAGGTCTCACCCGACTGGGACGCCACCGATGCGGCGATCGATTCGGTCTTCACCTCGATGTCGAACTACTATCTGCGAGCGGTCCTGCACTACAACACGCCGCTGCTCTACCGGGCGAACATTTACGACTTGATTTTTGCCGACGGCCAGAGTTGGGATTTCAAACACGGCACCAACAGCCAGATCCTCAACGTAACGCCCGACCTGGCGCAGACGATGACGTACAATCCGAGCTTGAAGGTCTTTTCCGCGAACGGGTATTTCGACTTCGCAACACCCTTCTTCGCAACGGTCTACGCGCTCAACCATCTCTATCTCGCGCCCGCAATCCAGCGAAATATTACTTACGGCTTTTACGACTCGGGGCATATGGTCTATCTTCATCCCGAGGCGCTCGGGCGCTTCCACGACGACCTCGAACGCTGGTACGCGGAGGCGCTGAGAAATGTTTAGCATCGTAACGACGTTGGCCGTCGCCGTGGTGGCGGCTGCCGCTGCTGCCGCCGCGCCTGCCGCGGGAACTCCCGATGCGGTGACGCAGCACGTCCTCGCGCTCGGCGGAAAGAGCTACGCCTATACGGCACGCGCCGGAACGATTGCGCTGCAGAACGACAAGGATCAGCCGACGGCGCAGATCTTCTATACGGCGTTCACTCTCGACGGCGCCGACCCGCGAACCCGACCGGTTACGTTTTTCTATAACGGCGGTCCGGGAAGTTCGACGATTTGGCTGCGCATGGGCTCGTTCGCGCCGATGCGAGTGCAAGTCGGCGACGGCGTTACGACGCCCGGCGCGCCGTTTACTTTGGCTGAGAACCAGTACTCGCTGCTCGATCGCACGGATATGGTCTTCATCGATGCGCCCGGCACCGGTTTCAGCCGAATCATGGGTGCGGGAACGCCGAAGGAGTTTTACGGCGTCGACCCCGACGTGGCGGCCTTCGGTCAGTTCATCAACCGCTACATTACCGCGTTTGGGCGCTGGAACTCACCGAAGTTTCTCTTCGGGGAATCCTACGGGACGCCGCGCTCGGCGATGCTCGTGAACTACCTGCAGCAGCGGCAAGGCATCGGCGTCAACGGCGTCGTGTTGCTCTCCTCGATTCTCGACTTCAGCCTCGACTGGGACGTGAACTTCTCCACTGCGGCAATCGGCGGCGGCGACTGGGCTTTTCCCCTGTACCTTCCGACGGAGGCCGCATCCGCTTGGTATCATCACGCCTTGCCGGGTCCGCAAACGCCGCTGGCCGAACTGCTGCCGCGCGTCGAAGCGTTTGCGATGAACGAGTATCTCAACGCGTTGGCGCAAGGGGCGAGCCTTTCGCCGTCAACCTATGCCGACGTCGTTTCGAAGTTGCACCAGTATACCGGGCTATCGGAAAGTTACATCCGCCAGTCGAACCTGCGGATTCCATACACGCGCTACGCGACCGAGCTGTTCCGCGACAGCGGCGTAATGCTGGGCCGCTACGACGCACGCTACACCTCGTATATGCTCGATCGGTTGCAGGAGGCTCCCGACTTCGATGCGACCAACTCCGCGATCGAATCGGCGTTCGTCGCGACCGGAAACGCCTATATGCGCCAGGCGTTAGGCTATCGAACGAACCTGATCTATCTGCCGACTATCAACGTCTTCCGGCAATGGGATTGGAAACACAACGGCGCGCTGCCGACCAATACCGCCCAAGACCTGGCCAGCGCGATGGCTTTTAATCCGAACCTGCGAGTCTTCTCGGGCAACGGGTACTACGATTTTGCGACCCCGTTCTTTGCAACGGTCTACACGCTCAACCACCTGACCCTCTCACCGCAGCTCCAGGGTAACATCAGCTACGGGTTCTATGAGTCCGGCCACATGGTCTATCTCCACACGCCGGCGCTGGCACAGTTCCACGACGATCTCGAGCGCTGGTACGTCCAGACGCTGCAGGCCGGCCGCTAGGGGTTCTCTCGTTCTACCGGCCCCGTTGTCTCGATTGCGGTAAAGCGCGCCAGCGTTGCGCGATAGATGCCGTCGAGCTTCGAGTACCCGAGGCGCATGTCGGACGTCGGCGCGGCGTCCGCGCTTTCGATGGCGCTCTCGAGATAGTCGAGCTGGTTTTCGACGAACCGGAAGCTCGTGAGGTCGTGCGAGTAGGCGCCCATCGAGTCGTCGGGGTTATCGGCCGGCTCTCCGCCGATAACGTCGCGTTGTAACGTCTGCTTCTGAGCGGCAGAGAGGCGCGAGCTTTCGCCGAGCGTTTGCGCCTTCGCGCGAGACGCGGCGACTTCGGCTCGCAGCGCGATGACGCGTTCTGCTAGCTCGTACTGTGCGACGAGGTCCGCGTCGGTTGCGGCGATGCGCGGATCGCGCATCACGCCTGCGGTGCGGTCGTACGTCTTCCCGTCGACGCTCAAGCGCACGGTGTAGCTTCCCGGCGGCAACAACGGCCCTCGTGAATCGGATTGATGAAAGTCCCAGACGAAGCGGTGTGCGCCGGCCGACGTCTCGGGCACGGGGTGCTTGGTAATCCAGTGCGTCGTGTAGTCGACCGATTTTGGATCGGCGGCCTTCGGCGGCTCGGCGCTCGACCAGCGACGCACGACGCGCCCGCCGGCGTTGAGAATCTCGATCGCGACCGGCGTGCTCGCCTCCCGCGCGAGATAGTAGTCGATGTAAAGGCCGGCGGGCGGGTTGTCAACCTGCGGCTCGTCGAGCGGCAGCGGCGTTCCCTCTTCATTGCCCTCGCGGACGCGATACGCGGCGCTGGGCGCGAAGAGATAGTCGCCGCCGGCGGCGCGCGCGCCGGCCATCTGCCGCAGCGACGCAACGTCGTCCATCACCCAGAACGAACGCCCGTGCGTCGCGAGCACGAGATCATCGCCGTGCACGGCGATATCGCGAATCGAGGTAACCGGAAGGTTGAGTTGCAGCGGCTGCCAGTTCGCGCCGTCGTCGAACGAGACGTAAACCCCGCGCTCGGTGCCGGCATAGAGCAATCCGCGCCGCTTGGGATCCTCGCGAACCGCGTTGACGAACGAGCCGTTCGGAATGCCGTTGACGATCGGCGTCCACGTCGCGCCGCCGTCGGCCGTGCGATAGATGTACGGTGCGTAATCGTCGAGGCGGTGGCGATCGACGGCCGCGTAGGCCATTAAGGCGTCGAAGTGCGAGGCTTCGATGATTCCCACTTTGCTCCACGCCGAAAGCTGCGGCGGCGTGACGTTCTGCCAGCGAACCGCCGCCGCATTCGCGGTAGCGTTATGGCTTACCCAGATGTTACCGTCGTCGGTGCCGGCCCAGACGAGGTTTGCGACGATCGGCGAAGGCGCGATGGCATACACCACGCCGTGGCGCTGCACGTTGTTGCTGTCGGCCAGCGTCGCTGCGTCGAGGTTCGACGGCGTGCCTTCGTTCGGTCGCGAGAGATCGGGGCTGACGACCTGCCAGCTGTCGCCGCCGTTACGCGAGCGAAAGACGTTCTGGTGTCCCATGTAGAGCGATGTGGGATCGGCCGGCGAGAACGACAGCGGCGCCGTCCACGTGTTGCGCCAAACCGTCGATGGATAGGCGATGACCGGGTCGACGTTCAGCTCCGAGCCGGTAGCGGTAACTTCTTTGGTTGCGCCCGGGCCGCCGGCGCCTCCGGCGCTGCCGTAGACCAACCCTGGATGCTTGGGATCGGGCGCGAGATACCCGTTCTCGCCGCCGACGTCCAGCGGCCGGAAGTCTTGCTGCGAGAGCGTCCCGTATTTACTCCACGCCGCCTGCATGTCGGCACCCGAGTCTTGCTGCGCCCCGTATGCGGAATATGGAAACGCGTCGTCGGTTGCGACGTGGTAGAACTGCGCCGTCGGCTGGTTGTACCACGAGCTCCACGTCTGCGCGCCGTTGAGGCTGACGACCACGCCCTGGTCGCTGCCCAAGATCATGCGGTTAGAATCGCCGGGGTCGACCCACAGCGTATGGAAATCGTCGCCGGTCGGATCGCCGAGGATCGCATCGAAGCTCTTGCCGCCGTCGGTCGAGCGATAGGTTGCCGTATCCATCACGTAGACGACATCGGCATTGTGCGGGTCGGCGGTGATGCCGCTAAAATACCAGCCGCGCTGCCAGATCCGCGTTTCGCCGTTTTCATGCGTCCAGGTCGCGCCGGCATCGTCGGAGCGATAGATGCCGCCCATGCCGGGGCTGCTGTCGACATTGGCATAGATGCGGATCGGCGCTGCCGCAGACGATCGACAGCCCGATGCGGCCCGACGCGCGCCGGAAGACCTTGCGTCAACTTGCGTCCACGTTGCGCCGCCGTCGCTGCGATCTTATAGAGGCCGCTGCCGGGGCCGTTCGAGGGCGGATAGACGTTCCACGGCGGCCGCCGCGTCTGCCACAGCGCTGCGTAGAGAACGTTCGGATTGCCGGGCTCCATCGCGAGCGCGGTCGCACCGGTGTCGGCGTTCTTTATAGAGAACTTTGTTCCAGGTTCGGCCGCCGTCGGTGGTCTTGAAGACGCCGCGCTCCGCATTGGGCCCATATGGATGCCCCAGCGCCGCGACATAGCACGACGTTGGGATCGTTCGGATCGACGAGGATCGCGCCGATCTGCTTGGTGTCGGTCAGTCCGATGTGCGCCCAGTGTTTGTCCGCCGTCGGCTGATCTGTACATCCCGTCGCCGTAGGCGATGTCGGAGCGCATGTCGGCTTCGCCGGTTCCGACATAGACGACGCGCGGATTGCTCGGCGCGACCGCGATCGATCCAATCGAGCCGATATCCTCGCGATCGAAGATCGGCTTCCAGGTGCGACCGGCGTCGTTGCTCTCCCAGACGCCGCCGTTCGACGGCGCCGAAATAAAAGTGATGCGGTTCGCCGGGAACGCCGGTGACCGCAAGCGCGCGGCCACCGCGAAACGGCCCAATCAGCCGCCAGTGCAGGTTACCAAAATATGATGGACTGACAAAAACCGTGGCGAGAATCAACGACAGCAGGCGTACCATAGGTGCCTACCATCCGCCGCCGCCGTCGCCGCTTCCCCCACCGGCATCATCGTCGCCGCCCGAATCGCGCTTCCGGACGCCGGAGTCGTTCGCGTTACCCAGCCACGCGCCGCCCAAGCCGCCGAGCAGACCGCTCCAGAAGCTGCCGCCACCGCCAAAACCACCATAGCCATACTCCGCAGGCCCCGGCGACGCGGCTCCGCCGAAATGGCGCGAGGCGGCAGCGGCGCGTACGATCGAGCGCAAGATCAAAAAACCCGCAACGGCGACGATAACCCACCAGAACATTGCGACCGGTCCTACCCGCGCTCGAGCGGCGAAGTTTCGGAGGCGCGGGGGAACTCGGGAGCCGGCCGCCGAGCATCGCATTTTATGGAAGAGACGGGTAGCGCCTCGAGCTCCTTGCGAGCCGGCTCGCTAACTTTCGTCGAGGTGCTCGCGACCTCGATCGCCTTGATCGGGCCGAGCATGACTCCGATCCTGATTGCGCCGTACATGTTCGCCAACGCGGGCAACGGCACGTGGCTGGCCTATCTTTTCGGCGCCGGCATGCTCGTCGTGGTGGCGCTCAACCTGAATCAGTTCGCGCGCCGCTTTACCGGCGCGGGCTCGATGTACGAGTACGCCGCCGAAAATCTCGGACCGGTTTTAGGTGCGCTTGCCGGATGGAGCCTGCTCTGGGCGTACGTCTTCGTGGCGGCGGCCGTCGTCGGTGCGATGTCGCTCTTCGTCGGCTTGCTGCTGCAGGACGCCGGCGTTCTCAACGCGTCGACTCCGGCGATCTACGTCGCCATCGCGATCGTTCTCGGTGTCGTTTGCTGGCAGGCCGCCTATCGCGGCGTGCAAGTTTCGGCAATCGTCATGCTCGTGCTCGAAGCGCTCTCGGTCCTCATCATCCTCGTGGTCGTTGCGATCGTTCTGGTGCGACACGGGCCGGCACTCGATCCGAATCAACTGACGATTAAGGGCGGGGTCCCCAACTGGGGCTTGGCGGTGATGACCGCCGTCTTTAGTCTGGTGGGCTTCGAAAGCGCGACGGCATTTGGCGCCGAAGCCAAGCGGCCGCTGGTCACGATTCCCCGCGCGGTGATTGCCAGCGTGGTCTTCGCGAGCGCGTTTTTCATCCTCGCGACCTACGCCGAAATCGTCGGCTTAGCGCACGCATCGACTCCGCTGGACCGGGAAACGTTCCCGTTGGGAACCCTCGTCGGCATCTATAATCTCGGCTACCTGCGCGTTCCGATTGCAATCGGCGCGCTTTTCAGCGCATTCTCGGTCGCTTTGGCGTGCATCACGACCGCCGGGAGAATCGCCTATGCCGTTGCGAGGTCCGGGCTCTTCCCGCGCGCGATCGCCGCAATCGAACCCCGGCACAACACGCCCCACGTCGCCGTGACGCTGGTTACCGTTGCCGTCGTATCGATCGCGGCAGCATCGCTGGCGGCCGGCGTCCTCCCGATCGACGTTTTCAACAACTGCGGAACGCTCAGCTCGTTCGGATTCATCGTAATCTACGCCGCGATCTCGGTCGCGGCGTGCCTGTACGTCAAACGTATCGGCGCGATGCGCTGGAGCGACGTCGCGATTTCCGCACTGGCCGTCGTGCTGTTGGGCGTGCCGGCGGTCTCGCTGCTCTATTCGGTTCCGGCACCGCCGCAGCGCTGGTTCGGTTACTACTTCGCCGGCTTTATGATTGTCGGGTGGCTGGGGTTCGCTCGCGCTGCGTCAGCGCGCGCGCAGCGACGAGGAGATGACGATCAGCCCTCCGGCGACGCTCAGCGCGAAGAAGAAGATAAAAATCCAGACGCCAAGACGCTTGAATAAGTCGCGCCGGGCGCGAGCCGCTTTGGTCGTATGGGTCGGCCGCCGCCCCTTCACGATGCGCTGCTCGCGGCGGCGGGAATGCCCCACAGGCGTTCGAGGTTGTAAAACTCCCGCTGCTCGGGCGTAAAGACGTGAAGAATCACGTTACCGAGATCGATTAGGATCCACGATCCGTCGGCGTACCCTTCGATGCGCGAAACGCCATAGCCGGACGCGCGCGCGCCTTCGGTCACGCTATCGGCGATGGCGCGCGTCTGGATCTTCGATCGTCCGGTTACGATCGCGAAAGTGTCGGCCAAAATGGTCCGGCCGCTTACATCGATTGCCGTGAAACCCTCTCCTTTCTTGTCGAGCGCGCTCTCGCGAACGACGTCGATCAGCTCGCTGATGCGCGCACCTCCGGCGGAACTCCGTCCGCCGCCGTCAGCCCGAAGTTCGCGGCCGCCGCCAACGTTGCCGCAACGGTTGCCACGCCTTTGCGGGCGTTGTGGCGCATCGTCAAAAGGAGCACTCCTCGCATCGCTGCCGCGAGATCGTCCCAGCGCGAGCCGCCAAAGATCGGCGCGCTCTGGGAACGAGCGGTGCGGTTCGAGCGAATCCGCGAGATAGACGATGCAATCCAGCGGGGACATCTCGCCCGCGGCGGTCGTGTGTTTCTCAATGGCCGATAGCACCTGCGCGTCGTCTACCCCGAATCGCTCGCGCGCAATCGCGGCGCCGAGCTTCGCGTGCAAGAGCATCGGATGGAGGCGCTCCGCGGCGTCGATCGGGAGACCCCGCGCTTCACATTCGGCGACGAGCCGTTCGGGCGAGTAGAGCCGCGCGAGATCGTGAAGCAGACCTGCCAGGCGTGCCTTTCGCGGATCGGCGCCGTGCCGCTGCGCGAGGAGGTCGGCAGCGCGCGCGACGCGCACGCTGTGCGCGAACCGGTGCCGTTGCCCCAAATCTTCTTCAACGCGTCGTATAAGTTGTGCGAACGAGGGCATCAATCCCCCAAGCTCGCGCGCAAGACTCCGAGCCGGTTGCGGTAGAGCTCGCTCTTGAGGCTGCCGGCCCACATGATCAGCGCGCTCTCGTTGTCGTCGCTGTAGTATCCGGCGCGCATCGTGACGGTCGTGAAACCATACTTGCGGTAGAGCCGCTGCGCGACCGTGTTGCTTTCGCGTACCTCGAGCGTCATCCAGCCGGCGCCGCGATCGATCGCTTCGTCGATCAGCCGCATGAGCAGCACTTCGCCGAATCGCCGGCCGCGGAAACCGGGATCGACCGCCAGCGTCGTTATATGGGAGTCTTCTAAGATCACCCAGATGCCGCCATAGGCGACGATGCGGTCTTCCAAACGCCCGACGAAATAATGCGCCAGCTTGTTCGTGCTCAACTCGTTGTAAAAGGCGTCGTTCGGCCAGACCGTGGAAAAGCAAGCCCGCTCGATGCGCGCGACCGCCGCGACGTCGGGCGTCGTCATCGGCGCGATCGAGAAGCGATCGGGCCGGTGCGCCGGCCGGTGAAGCTCCATCTTCACGTCTAGACGTCCCTTACAGTTTCGGAGGCTTGGCGGCGGGCAGCTCGCCGTAATCGGCGCGCAGCTGGTGCAGGCTTGTCGCCGGCGCGCGCGAGCAGGCGGCCAGAGCTACTGCTGCGGCTGCGGGCGTGACGGCCGGATCGACGAAGCGCACCGGATAACCGCGTTCGGCGAGCGCGTCCAGCACGTCCTTCGACGCGCCGACAACGTCGAGCGCCGCTCGGCCCGGCTGGGGAGGGCAAGCCGGGGGCGCAAGCAGCTCGTCGAGTACCTCGGCGATTCTTCCCGAGGCGCGCCGGATCTCGTTACCGCAGCGATACCGCGCCGAGATGACGCCCGGCCGGCCGACGACGACGGTAAGAACTCGTTCGAAACTCCCGCCGTACTCGAGCAAATCGAACGATGAGACCGGTACCAGCGGGAGTCTCCAGGCGGCCGCGAGCGCTTTTGCATAGGCGATCGCGATGCGCAACCCCGTGAAGCCGCCCGGGCCGATGCCGACGGCGAGACGATCGAGTCTCTTGGCCGGCACTCTCGCTTCCTCCAGGACGCTCTGCACGAGGATGAGGCCGCGCTCGAGTGCGACATTTCCCGTTTCCCGCGCGGCGGCGGCCACTCGATTTCCGCAAGCGATCGCGGCCGAGAAGCCGCCCAGCGCTCCGTCTAGTGCAAGAACGTTCACTCCGGTTCGCGAAGGGAAAGAGTGCGAGGATTGTCGCCGGCGCCTTCCATTTCTATCTCGTACCGGCGCGACGGGAGAATGTGGGGCGCGTTGCGCCACCACTCGACGAGCACGACCGAATTACCGTCGAGCGCTTCGTCGAGGCCTAGCTCGACGACTTCGCGTGGATCGTCGATCCGGAAAAGATCGATGTGGTCGATGGTTGGGTCGCCGTCGTAGCGGTGCCAAAACGTGAAGGTCGGACTGAGGGTCGGATCGGAACCATGAAGTGCCCGCACGATCGCTCGCACCAGCGTGGTCTTGCCGGAACCCAGCGGCCCCGAAAGACCGACGACGTCGCCAGGTTGCAGGCGCCGCGCAAACGTCGCCGCAAATGCGTAGGTTGCCTCTTCGGAGTGAAGAGTTACAGTGAAGTGGGGCCCGGAGCCGAGTCGAAGGGCATTATTCATGAATACAGGTAAGTATTGAACAACGATACCGTAACGCAGGTCAATGTTGAAGACGAGATGCGGGAGAGCTATCTCTCGTATGCGATGTCGGTCATTGCCTCGCGGGCGCTCCCCGACGTTCGCGACGGCCTCAAGCCGGTCCAGCGCCGGATTCTCTACGCGATGCGCGAGATGGGGCTCGATCCCAGCAAGCAGCACCGCAAAAGTGCCGGCGTCATCGGCGACGTGCTCAAGAGCTATCATCCTCACGGGGACAGCTCCGTTTACGATGCGCTGGTTCGCATGGCGCAAGATTTTACGCTGCGGTATCCGCTGGTCGACGGCCACGGAAACTTTGGGTCGATCGACCCCGATCCGCCCGCTGCCTACCGCTACACCGAGGCGCGCCTGGCCCGGACGGCGCTCGACATCCTCGCCGACATCGATAAAGAGACGGTTCCGTTCGTTGCCAACTTCGACAACCAGGGCGTCGAGCCGAGCGTTTTGCCGGGGCGCTTGCCGCAGCTCTTGATCAACGGTTCCAGCGGCATCGCGGTCGGCATGGCGACCAATATTCCGCCGCACAACCTCAACGAGATTTCCGACGCGATCGTCGCGTTGATCGACGATCCGCAAACGACCGACGACGCCCTCTGCGACATCGTCAAAGGGCCGGATTTTCCAACCGGCGGAACGATCTTGGGCCACGAAGCGATTCGCGAAGCCTACAAGACGGGTCGCGGTTCGATTACGATTCGCGGCAAGGCCGAGATCGTCGAGGAGCGCGGCAAGCACAAGATCGTCATCACGGAGATACCGTATCAAGTCTATAAGAGCCGCATCCTGGAGGCCGTCTCCGAAGCCTATTCGGAGAAGCGAATCGCCGGCATATCCCGGATGGACGACGAGTCCAATCGCAAGGGCATGCGCGTCGTCATCGAGTTGTAGAAGAACGCGACGCCAAAAATCGTGCTCAATCAGCTCTTCAAGCACACGCCGCTGCAGGCGACGTTCGGCTTTAACATGCTGGCGCTCGTGCCGGTGGGGACCGCGCGTCCCAACGGCTCGGCCGCGATCGAGCCGCAGGTGCTCAGCCTCAAGCAGTTGCTCGAGCATTTCATCGCGCACCGCAAGAACGTCATCGTCGCGCGAACGACGTACGATCTTCGCAAAGCCCAAGAGCGCGCGCACCTTCTCGAAGGCTATCGTATCGCGCTCGACAACATCGATGAGGTCATCGAGATCGTTCGCGGAAGCCAAACGACCGACGAGGCCAAGCAGCGATTATCGGCACGATTCGAGCTGAGCGAGCTTCAGGCGCAAGCGATCGTCGATATGCGCCTGCGCACGCTCGTTGGGCTCGAGCGTCAGAAGATCGAGGATGAATACGCCGAGCTGATCAAGACGATTGCGGAGCTGGAAGACATTTTGCGCAGCCCGCGGCGGGTCGCGCAGATCGTTAAGAGCGAGACGCTCGACGTCAAGAAGCGCTTCGGCGACGAACGGCGCACCAGCATCGAGCCGGCCGAAGACGAGATGTCGATCGAGCAGATCACCCCGAACATCGACGTGGTCGTCACCTATACCGTCGGCGGTTACATCAAGCGCGTCACCTTGGATACGTTTCGAACGCAGAGCCGCGGCGGCCGCGGGGTGACCGGCATCTCGAATCTCAAGCGCGAAGACGTCGTGAGCAACTTCTTCATCACCAAGACGCACGACCACGTTCTCTTCTTTACCAACAAGGGTCGTGTCTATCGCTTGCGGGGGTACGAGATCCCCGATACCACGCGCCAAGCTCGCGGCACGGCGCTGGTCAATCTGCTGACGCTTCCGCCCGGCGAAGAGGTAACTGCGGCATTTCCCATCGACCGGTTCGAGGGCGAGAAGTACCTCGTCATGGTCACGCGGCACGGCGTCATCAAGAAAGTCGAAGCTCGAAGAGTTCGCCAACGTTCGGCGCAACGGTCTTATGGCGATCAACCTCGATGCGAGCGACGAGCTGTTGGCGGTCGACCTCTCCAACGGCTCGCGCGACATCATTCTTGGCCTCGTCGCGCGGCATGGCGGTGCATTTCAACGAGAAGAACGTCCGGCCGATGGGGCGGCCGGCGCGCGGCGTCAAGGCGATGACGATCGACGAAGGCGACACGATCGTCGCGATGGACGTCGTGGAAGACGAGCGCCGGGAGGTCTTGCTCGTGACGTCGCTGGCCTTCGGCAAACGAACGCCGATCGAAGAGTACCGTCACACGTCCCGCGGCGGCAAGGGCGTCAAGGCGTTCGCGCGCCAGCGCGACGACATCGGTCAAGTCGTCGACCAGATTCTCGTCGCGCCCGACGACCAAGTTCTGATGATTACGTCCGGCAACCAGGTGATTCGCCTCAAGGTCGCGACATCCGCAAGACGGGACGCGACGCAAAAGGCGTACGCCTGCAGCGTCTGGGCGAGGGCGAAGAGGTGATCGCCATCACCAACCTTGGAAAACAGGCCAAGCAGATCACCGAGATCACCGGCGAGCCGCAACAACCCGAGCTTTAGAAGTGTTAGGAGAAATATGAGTGCATTACCAGAGGTGACGCAAACCAACTTTGAGACCGAGGTGCTGCAGAGCAGCCAGCCGGTGCTCGTGGATTTCTGGGCACCGTGGTGCGGTCCGTGCCGCATGCTCGGGCCGATCGTCGAAAAGGTCGCCGCGGCGAACGCCGGCAAGGCGAAGTTCGTCAAGTTGAATACCGACGAGCAATCCCACCATCGCCGGTCAATACCAAGTCTCGGGAATCCCGTGCTTGATTCTCTTCAAGGGTGGTCAGCCGGTCGATCGCATCGTCGGCTACGTTCCCGAAAACACGGTGACGTCAATGCTCGGCAAACACGTCGCCTAGGCGCGAGTTGCGGAGAGCGGCAGCTCTGTCCGCCCGCGATGCACCGGATACTGGAAGACCCGGACGCATCGCAGCCCACGAGCCGGAGCTAGGACGAGAACGGATCAAACGCGCGGCCGAAGAGGTAATCGGCCGCGCGCGTCTTTCCGGTGACGAACGGGAGTACGATGCGATCGTCGCCGCCATACGCACCGGCTCGACGCCCTACGCATCGAGTCGCCGGTTCCCGTGATCAATGGGACGGGCGTCATTTTGCATACCAATCTCGGACGCGCCCCATTGAGTCCGGATGCCGCGACGGCCGTGTCGGTGGCCGCGGGCCGGTATTCAAATCTCGAGTACGATCTATCGACCGGCGAGCGCGGCTCGCGTACAATGCGGCAATCGGTGAGGCGTTGCGCGCGGCTCACCGGAGCAGAGGATGCGCTCGTCGTCAACAACTGCGCCGCCGCCGTGCTTCTCGTGCTCGATACGCTCGCAAAGGGCCGCGAAGTCATCGTAGCTCGCAATGCGCTCGTGGAGATCGGCGGCGGATTCCGCCTGCCCGAAGTGCTGGAACGCAGCGGAGCACAACTCGTCGAGGTTGGAACGACCAACCGCGTTTACATCGAAGATTTCGAGCGCGCGCTCTCGCCGCGAACGGCTCTGGTCCTGCGCTCGCATGCATCGAACTATAGTATCGAAGGCTTCACGCACGAGCCGAGCCCGCGCGATCTGGCGGCACTCGGGCAGCGCGCCGGAGTTCCGGTCGTCGAAGATCTCGGCAGCGGCGCTCTCTGCGATCTCGCGGAGTACGGAGCCGCCGCACGAGCGCACGGTGCAAGAAGCGATCGGCGACGGCATGACGCTGGTAACGTTCTCGGGCGACAAGCTGCTCGGCGGCCCGCAAGCCGGTGTCGTCGCCGGCCGCGCATATTTGGTGGCGCGGCTTCGCACGAACCCTTTGCTGCGCGCGCTGCGCGTCGGGAAGCTGACGATCGCGGCGCTCGCGGCGACGCTGCGCTGCCATCGCGATCGCAGCTTGCGCGAGCGTTTGCCGATCTATCGAATGCTTGCGGCAACGCTCGACGAGTTGCGCGAGCGCGCGAAAGCGTACGTAAGCGACGTGCCCGGCGCGTCGGCAAGCGAGAGCGATGCGTATCTTGGGGGCGGCGCGCTTCCGCGGGCGCGCATACCTTCGATTGCGGTTGCGATCGGGACGGAGAGACCGCAGGATTTAACGGCGGAGCTGCGCATGGGAGATCCGCCGATCGTCGCGCGTATCGAGAGCGGGCGAGTGCTGCTGGACCTTCGCACCATTGCTCCAGAGGAGGACCAGCTTGTTATTTCTAGCCTAATTGAGAAGGCCGTCTTCTCAATTGGCCCTTCGTGACCGAAATTTCACCGCAGGTACGGGGAAAATTTATTCTCAATCTTTTCCTAGCGATTTCTCATTTGGCTGTTACTCTATGCGAAGCCCGGTGATTTTGCCAGGCATGAAAGGGTAAAAATGAGCGACGAGAAGAAATTTCAGGACGAGGAACTGGACAAGGTAAGTGGCGGCGTTGGAACCCATCCGATTCCGATCGACCCCATCAAGCCAGGCGGCCCCCCGACCCATCCGATCATCCCAGGCGCCCCGATCAAGGGCAAGACCAACCCGGTCGGCTAAACCGTCCCAAAGCGATGCTCGGTCTGCAGAAGACTAGCGTTGCGCCAAGTTCGGCAAGGGGCCGGGCGTTGCTTCACCGGAGTAGTTCCCGTCCTGCAAGAACCCGCCCCCTTTCCCAAACGCCCGTGAAAATTTCGCGGGCGTTGGTTTTTGCACAAGTCGTTCCCGATCTTTTCCTGGAGATTTCTCACTGGGCTGATAGGCTGCGTAAAGCGTGGTGATTCTGCTGCGCGAGAAAGGTTGAAAATGAGCGACCAGAAGAAAGACGAAGAACTGGATGACGTAAGCGGCGGCGTACGAACGAATCCGACGCAACCGATTCCGATCGACCCGCCTATTCCCCACACCCACCCGATCATCCCAGGCGCCCCGATCAAAGGCAAGACCAAGGTCGGCTAAACTGTCCCAAAGCCGCGCTCGGTCTGTAATAAGACGCCCGTGAAAATTTCGCGGGCGTTGGTTTTTGCACTGCTAATAATAGCGGATAAGTCGTTCCCAATCTTTTCCTAGAGATTTCTCACTTGGCTGATACGCTACGTAAAGCGTGGTGATTCTGCTGCGCGAGAAAGGTTGAAAATGAGCGACCAGAAGAAAGACGAAGAACTGGATGACGTAAGCGGCGGCGCGCGCACGAACCCGCAACCATTCCGATCGACCCGATTCGTCCTATGCCCCCGACCCATCCCGGCGGCGGAGCCGAGCTTCCCATCACCCGTCCTACCAATCCCGTCGGCCCCAACTAACGCGCGTGGCGGCATCTCCACTGCCGCTTCCGCAAGGATCGGCGAAAGGGGGTCGGAGGGCCGGCCCCCTTTTACGTAAGGCGATGAAGATCGCTAGGTATCGGAAAACCACCCCGACGGTGACACGTCAAGGTTTACGTTGATCTGTTTGACTTCCGTGTAGGCGTCGTAACCGTACGTGCCGAGTTCCCGCCCGATCCCCGACTGCTTGTAGCCGCCCCACGGCGCCTCGTTATAGGTCGGGTGGTACGTGTTGATCCAGGTAATGCCGGCACGGAGTTTGCGAATCACGCGATGTGCCTTCGCCACGTCGCCGGTAAAAACGGCTCCGGCTAAACCGTAGACCGTGTCGTTGGCGATGGCGACGGCTTCCGCTTCGTCGTCGAACGTTTGCACCACGAGGACCGGCCCGAAGATCTCTTCCTTGACGATGCGCATGCTGGGCGACGTCCCGTCGAAGATCGTCGGTGCGATGAAGTTTCCGCTCGCCAGCGAACCGCCGAGGCGCTCTCCCCCGCAGAGCAGCTTCGCGCCCTCTTCGATGCCGGCCGCTATGTAGGTTTCAACCCGCTCGCGATGCAGCGGCGAGATAATCGGCCCCATCTCCGTTTGGGAATCGAATCCGTCGCCGACGCGAATTTTTTGGGCGCGCTCGACGAGCCGCTCGACGAAACGGTCGCGCAAGGAACGCTCGACGACCAATCGCGATCCGGCCGAGCAGACTTGCCCGGCGTTGGCGAAGATCCCAAAGAGCGCGTAATCGATTGCCGTATCGAAGTCGGCGTCGGCGAAGACGATATTGGGCGACTTGCCGCCCAGCTCGAGCGAGATCTTCTTGAGATTCGAAGCCGCGGCTTGCATGATGCTCCGGCCGGTCTTAGTGCCGCCGGTAAAGGCGATCTTGTCTACGCGCGTGCTTGCCGCAAGCGCGTGACCGACGGTAGCGCCGGGCCCTGGCGCAATGTTGACCACGCCGCGTGGGAACTCGAGATCGGCAAAGATAGCCGCCAAGGCAATCGTCGAGAGCGGCGTCAACTCCGACGGCTTGAGGATGCACACGTTACCGGCGGCCAACGCGGGCGCAAGCTTCCACGTAGCCATCAGCAGCGGGTAGTTCCAGGGAACGATCTGCCCGCAGACTCCGATGGGCTCGCGAACGGTAAACGTCTGGGATGGCGCCGGAACGTCGAAGGTCTGGCCGTGCGGCTTAGTTGCAAGGCCGGCGTAGTAGCGAAAGCAGTTGGCCGCGTCGATCGCATCGTACTGCGTCTCCCGCAGCGGTTTGCCGTTGTTGAGCGTGTCGATGCGCATGAACTCGTCGCAACGCGCTCGATTGCGTCCGCGACTTTGAAGAGCAGCGCCGCACGCTCCGCCGCGTTCATCGTGGCCCAGGGGCCCTCGTCAAATGCCTTGCGGGCGGCCGCGATCGCGGCCTCGGCGTCGGCCTCGGTCGCCTCGGCGATCGTCGCGATCGCGGCACCGTTTGCCGGGATTGTAGAGCTCGCGCGTTCCGCCTTGCGCGGCGAGGCGCCAGTCGCCGTCGACGTACATCGGAACGACGCCGCCGATGCGGGGAAGATGCGCGAGGATTTCGTCGGAGCTGTTTGCCGTGCGCGCGGCGGTTTGCATGATGTTAGACTCCTGTTCTTACTGGGGCGGCCATTGACGTGAGGCTCTCCGAAAGGGCTTGGCAGACGTAGTCGGCTTCTTCCTCGGTAATCGTCAGCGGCGGCTCGACGCGAATGACGCGCGCATTGACCAGCGTCCCCGAGACGAGCACACCGTGGTCGAGCATGCGCTTTGCAAGTTCGAAGCCGGTCGCGTGATCGTGGAACTCGATCGCGATCAACAACCCTTTGCCGCGAACGCCGGCGACGAGGTCGTCGTGTCCCGCAACCGCCGCGCGAATTCCGCCGAGCAGATCGCTCCCCAGCCGCGCCGCGCGTTGCGGGAGTTGCTCTTCGATCAAGACGTTGATGGTGGCCAGCGCCGCCGCGCAGGCTAAGGGGTTTCCACCGAAGGTCGACGTGTGAAGGAATGGGTTATCGAAGAGCCGCGAAAAAATCTCGCGCCGTCCGACGACCGCGCCCGCAGGTACGACGCCCCCGCCGAAGGCTTTGGCCAAGCACATCAGGTCGGGCGCTACGCCGTAGTGTTCGCAGCAAAACATCTTGCCGGTCCGCCCCATCCCGGTCTGCACTTCGTCGAGAATGAAGAGCGCGCCGAACTCGTCGCAGAGCGCCCGTACGCCCGGCAAGTAATCGTCGTCAGGGATGTTCACGCCGCCCTCGCCTTGGATCGGCTCCAGCAGCACCGCGCCGACGTCCTCGCCGACGGCGCGGCACGAGGTCATCATGTCGCGCAACGCGAGAAGATCGTTGAACGGCACGTGCTCGATGTTCGGCAGCATCGGGCCGAACGGCCGCCGGAACTCCGCTTTGGCGCTTGCCGAGAGCGCGCCGTAGCTCTTGCCATGAAAGCCTTTGGTCGCCGCAACGATCGTTTGTTTTGCGGGATTGAAGGCGCGCGCGAGCTTCAGCGCGCCCTCCACCGCTTCGGTGCCGCTGTTGCAGAAGAAGCTGTGATCGAGCCCAGCCGGCGCGAGCATCGCCAGCGTTTTCGCCAGCATCGCGCGCAGCGGGTCGAGCAGATCTTGGCTGTGAAGCGGCTGGCGGCGCAGTTGATCGCTCACCGCTTTGACGACCTTGGGATGGCGATGCCCGACGTTAAAGATGCCGAAGCCGCCCAAGCAGTCGAGATACTTGCGCCCGTTTACGTCGCGGTAGGAGTTGGGCCCGGCATCGGACCATTCGACAACCGCTCCGGCCTCGCGTGCGTCGGTCGCTTTGCGGTATTCGAGAAATCCGGGATTGACGTGGTCGCGGAAAGAGTCGACCGTTTCGCGCGTGATCCACGACGCTTCCTCGGGAGTTACGTCGTCGGTCTTGGCGATGAGCGCCAGAACGCGCTGCGTGTATTCGTAGACGGCGCGCTCGCGTTCCCCGCCGGCGTTGCTCATGCCGCGTACGCCTCCGCCACGGCTGCCTCGAGGATCGCCAAACCTTCGTCGAGTTCCGCGTCGCTTACCACCAGTGGAACGAGTATCCGAATGACGTCGCGCTTTCCGGCCAGCAGCAGGAGAAGTCCGCGCGCGCGAGCGGCTTCGACGATCGCTCCGGCGTCGCGCGAAAGCTCCATCGCCATCATCGCTCCCAGTCCGCGGACGTCCTCGATCTCTTTAAATCGGGACTGCATGGCACGCAGCGCGGACGCGATGCGCGCCCCGACCTCGCGCGCCCGCGCGAGGAACGCTTCGTCCATGATTTCGAGGATCTCGAGCGCCGCTGCGCACGCGACCGGATTTCCGGCGAAGGTACCGCCGAGCCCACCAGGCTCGGGCGCGTCCATGATCTCGGCTCGCCCGATCACCGCCGCCAAGGGAAGACCGCCGCCCAGCGATTTCGCAACCGTGATGATGTCCGGCTCGAGGTCGTAATGCTCGCACGCAAAGAGCCGTCCGGTGCGGCCGAACCCGGTCTGGATTTCATCGGCAACCAAAACGATGCCGCGCTCGCGCGTGATGCGCCGCAGCTCTTTGAGAAATGGTGCGGGCGCGGGCACGAAGCCGCCTTCACCGAGCACCGGCTCGATGATGATTGCCGCGACACGATCGGGGGAGACGACACCTTCGAAGAGTTCGTCGAGCGCCGACAACGCATCGCGCGTGGATACTCCATGCAGTTCGAACGGAAACGGCGCGTGATAGACTTCACTGCAAAAGGGGCCGAAGTGCTGCTTGTACGGCGCGTTCTTACCGGTCATGGTCAGTGCCAGCAGCGTTCGGCCGTGATATCCATGGGTGAACGCAACGACCGCCGGACGGCGGGTATACTCGCGCGCAATCTTGATCGCGTTCTCCGTCGCCTCGGCGCCCGTCGACAGCAGCAGCGTCTTCTTGGGGGCTGCGCCGGGTGCGCGCCGGTTAAGCTCTTCGGCGACGCGAAGATACGGCTCGTACGCCGCGACTTGAAAGCAGGTGTGAGTGAAGCGAGCAGCCTGTTGGGCGATCGCCGCGACGACTTTGGGATGGGCGTGGCCGGCGTTGAGCGTGCCGATTCCCCCGGCAAAGTCGAGGTAGCGGCGGCCGTCGCGGTCCCATAGCGTCGCACCGGCCGCGCGTTCCACCCAGATTGGATGGGCGGTCGCGACGCCGCGCGCGACGTTGTCGTGGCGCCGCTGCTCGAGCGATGGTTGCGTAACGGTGTTCAAAGCCTCACGTGTCGATTCTGGAGATGGCGAGGAAGTTACATTCGGCGCATGTAAAGGCGGTCATCTTTAGGGCCCTGGTTGGCCGTCGAGGAGGCACGTGCTCAAGCGAATTGTCGCGCTCGTCATCCTGGTTGCCATGCCTATCGAAGCGAGAGCGGGAACGACGGGTACGCTGCGTGGCCGGGTGGTCGACGCGGCAACCCACGCGCCCGTCGCCGGGGCGACCGTCACCGCGGTCTCGCCCTCGCAAACCGCGCAAACCGTTTCGGACTCCGCGGGCGCCTTCTCGTTCATATCGCTGGAGCCCGACACCTATACCGTCAACGCGTCAAAGCCCGGCTACGACCCGCAATCCGCCCCGGGCGTAACGATTGTAGCCGACCAGTCGGCAACCGTCGCGCTCACCCTGCAAAAAACGTTGAGAACGATCGCGCGCACGACGTCGCGGTCGGCGCAGTCGCTGGTGCACTCGGGGGTAACCAGCGACGTCTTTTCGATTAACTCGGCCGGCCAGAAGGCGGCCTCGACGCTCTCGGGTTCCGGCTCGTTGACGCAGGCGTACGGCGCGATCGCGAGCGCCCCCGGCGTCAACATTCCCTCGAACCAGCAAGGCTGGTATCAGAGCGTTTACATTCGCGGCGGCGACGTCGACCAAGTTGCTTACGAGTTCGACGGTTTGCCGACGACGCGCCAGTCGGATCTCGCTCCGATCGCCACGCTGACGTCGTTGGGCAATCAGGAGGTGCAAGTCTATACGGGCGGCACGCCGGCCACCTCCAACTCGTCGGGGCTCGCGGGCTACATCAACCAAGTGATTAAAACGGGAACCTTTCCCGGGTACGCCAGCGCCGACTTCGGCATCGGCGGCCCGGCCTTCTACCATCAAGCCACCGTCGAAGTCGCCGGAGCGACGCCCGACCGCATGTTCTCGTACTACGTGGGGTTGTCGGGGACGAATCAAACGTTTCGCTACGGAGACCAGTTCGGCGGCGCCAGCGAACCGCTGTATTTCTACCCGCTTTCCGTCCCGAGCAATAACAACGTGTATAACATCCTGGACGGGTCGGGCGGAAAGGCACCGAACTATGGATTCATCTCCCAGCCGGGATATAGTTACGCGCAAGCGGCGGATTTCGATCGCGAGAACGTGATCAATCTGCACATCGGCATTCCACACCGCGACTCGCCGCTGCGCGACGACGTGCAGGTGCTGTACGTGACGGGCGGCATTGCGGCACAGTTTTACAGCTCGGCGAACGATATCGGGTACACGCCGGCGGTCGGCGCGAAGACCGGCATCGGATACCCGATGCCGTACTTGGATTCGCTGTACTATGGCGGTCCGCTGATGCAGGCTCCCGACGTCAAGGACGTCGTCACCGGCTTCTTCCCAGCAGCCCAGGCGGCCGCGCTCCGGGATCGCCGGTCGACCCCAGCAACCGCGACGGCAACTACAACGGGTATTCGATCGAAAAGCTTCAGTATCAAAAGAACTTCGACTCGCACTCCTATCTGCGGGCGCTGACGTACGGCGAGTATTCGGATTGGTTCATCAACGGTCCGAACAGCGCGCAGCTCGTGTTCGGTTCGGACCCGGCGGATTATGAAGTGCTCGAGCATGGATACGGCGCCGGCTTGATCTACTCCAATCAGCTGTCGGCGCAACATCTCCTAACGGCCGAAGTGTCGTACAACACGCAGAAACTCCAGACGTACAACGCGGGATTTTCCTCGACCGATCCCTTCACGACGAGCCGCGCGCCGACCGGACTCGGGACGATTCTCTCCAGCTACGGCACGCCAAACGGCAAGTGCTACAACTATAAGACGGGTCAGCTCTGGAGCTGTTTTGACATCGGGAGCCAGGGTGGGTGCTTGTCGCCCGGGGGCTGCTATCCGGGTGAAGGTAAGTACCGCTTCAACTTGACGCCCGGATACCCGAAGGCCGGGACGCCGGCGGCTCTGGCCGGCGCGCGCTGGATGATGACCGAGAACGGTGAGAGCGCGCAAGTCGACAACGTAACGCCGCGATTCGGTTCGGCGGCCTTGACGGACGTATGGGAGCCCGGCGACCGGATCGTCGTCAATATCGGCGCGCGCTTCGACCGTTTTGCCTACGACACCAACAATCTGGAGGATGGCTATCCGGCGCGCCAGTTTTGGTTCGACGCCTATAACAACGAGCATTGCGGTGCGCCCGGTCAAGCGCCGGTGTGGACCTGGAACGCACAAATGCGCGATTTCAACACCTGCGCACCCGGCTTCGAACCGATGAGCACTGCCGGGGCCGGCCTGTATAACGTCGGTGCCGGCACGCAGGTCTCCAACATCTTCGAGCCGCGCGTCTCTTTCACGTACACGCTCGACCCCGACACCGTCATTCGCGGCTCGGCCGGCAAGTACGCGCGAGCCGAAGGCTCGTCGTACTACCAATACAACACCTACCAACAGAATCTCGCATCGTTCATCGCGCAGTTCTATCCATACGGTTACCACACGCCGGACCACGATATCTATCCGGATACGTCGGACAACTTCGACCTTTCGCTCGAGAAACACGTGCGCGGCACGAAGCTTTCGTACAAGGTGACGCCGTTCTATCGCGATACGAGCAACCAACTGCAGTTCCAGGCGATCAATCCGGTGGAGGGAACCCTGGCAGGCCTCAACGTCGGGACGCAGCGTTCGTACGGCGCCGAGTTCTCGCTGCAATACGGGGACTTCAGCCGCGACGGTCTTTCGGAGATTCTCTCCTACACCCACACGGAGAATCAGATTCGTTTCAATCCGATCAACGGCGTGAGCGTCATCGACGCGCTCAACGCGCAGATCGAGCTGTATAACTCGTACACGTCGGCCTGTGCCGCCGTGGGGAAAAACTCGGCGAACTGGCAGGCCTGCGGCGGCGGCACCGACCCCGGAAATGCGGCGCCGATTTTGCGGAACACGCTATCCGGCACGAAGAACCAAGGCACGCTGAAAATTCCAAACCCGTACTATCACAACGCCTTGCAGCCGCTGTTCGACACCAACGCTTGGTACACGCCGTACGACGTGATTCCGAGCGCGTTCAACGCCGCCAATGGGTACGAAGTGCCCGACGTTGCTTCGCTGATCGTGAACTATCGCCATGGAAAGTTCGCGGTCACGCCTTCGTTGCACTACGAAGACGGCTCCAACTACGGGTCGCCACTGGTCTGGCCCGGATACGTGCCCCAATCGTGCTCGTCGCAGCCCAGTAAGACGCCGCTAACGCCCGGAGTCAGCTGTCCGGGAAGCACGATCGGCGCAATCTTCCTTCCCGATCCATATAGCGGGCATTTCGACAACCTTGGCGCCTTCATGCAGCCGGCACAGATCTCGCTCAATCTGCAGACCAGCTTCGACGTAACGCCGAGCGCGACGCTGACGCTGCAGGCCGTCAATCTCTACAACCACTGCTTCCAGCGCGGCTTCGTGTGGGACAACTCGGTGACGTGCGTCTACTCGAATCTGCCGTCGAACATTCTCGCTCCCGCGGGAAACTTCGTCAAGAATCCGCCCGCGCAACTGCGCTATCCCTACGGAACCTTCTACAACATTACCGAAGTCGGCATCTCGTCCGTACTGCAGCCCTTCGGTTTCTTCGCCGACTTGAACGTCAAGTTGTAAGGCCGTGAAACGGCAGGCCTTTATTGCAGGTTCGGCGGCGGTGCTCGGGACGGTGGGCGCCGGTCCGCGCCGGCAGGAGCGCATCGTCATCGTTGGGGCGGGCATCGCCGGACTGGTGACCGCGCGTCGTCTGCGCGATGCCGGCATCGCAGCGACCATCTACGATTCCGCCAACCGCGTCGGCGGGCGGATGCATTCGGAGCGCGCGTATTGGGACGACGGGCAGCACACCGAGTGGTGCGGCGCAATGATCGACTCGACCCATCTCGCGATGCACGCGCTCGCGCGTCGATTCAATCTCGGCTTGCTCGACACGTATGCGGGCCGGCCGCCGCGTGCGCGCGATACCTGTTTTCTCGGCGGCCGTTACTATGCGATGAGCGATGCGGACCGCGATTTCGCCGCGATCTATCCGGTGCTTCAAGCGCAGTTGGCGAAGGTCGATCCCACGACCACTTATGCCAACGCGACGCCGGCGGCGCGGCAGCTCGATGCGATGAGCATGCGCGATTGGATCGTCCAATACGTGCCGCGCGGGCTCGACGGACAGCTGGGGCGGCTCATCGCGCAATCGTATCGCAACGAATACGGCCGCGGCATCGAGGAGCTCAGCGCGCTCAACCTCGTGCTGCAGCTCGGCCAGCAGCGCTGGTACGCCGAGAACCACGAGCTCAACGTGCTCGGCTACTCGGATCAACGGTATATTATGGCCGCCGGCAGCCAGGCGTTGCCCGAAGCGATCGCGGCAACGCTGCCGGCTGGAAGCATCCGCCTTGGCCGGCGGCTGACCTCAATCGGGAAGACGAAGGCTGGCGCCTACGCGCTGACCTTCAGGAATGACGGAGCGGCCGATGTCGTGCTCGCCGACCGGGTCGTGCTGGCGCTGCCGTTCATCGCGCTGCGCGCCGTCGATTATTCCGGCGCCGGTTTCGACGCGGCGAAGAACAACGCGATCGAGAACCTCGGCTACGGCTACCATACGAAGCTCCACCTGCAGTTCGACCGGCGTGAATGGATGCGCGTCCGGCATCCGTGGCCGGAGCCCACCACGGGTCAGATCTGGACGACGCTGCGCGTGCAGAGCGCGCTCGATTATTCGCTCGGCCAGCACGGCAGCGACGGACTGATCGAGGTTTTTACCGCGGGGGCACCGGGTATGGTCGACGTGCCCCCGGCGCCGTACACGCGAATCGGCGATTCCACCGCGGTCGAGCAGCACGTGCGCGCTTTCTTCGAGCAGCTCGAGCAAATCTGGCCCGGTGTCGCGCAGACGTGGAACGGCCGCGCAACGTTCGGCAATGCGCAAGCCGATCCGAACATTTTGGCGAGCTACTCGTGCTGGCTCGTCGGACAGTGCACTACGATTGCCGGTCATGAGGCGCGCCCGCAAGGTCGCGTGCATTTCGCGGGCGAGCACACGTCGGTCGAGTATCAAGGCTTCATGGAGGGCGGCGCGCAGTCGGGGATTCGCGCCGCCGGCGAGATCCTCGCGGACCATCGAATTCAACTTCGACCCGTGGGTTAGTTCTTGCACGTCATTGGAACGGCCGGACACGTCGATCACGGGAAGTCGGCGCTCGTCGCGGCTTTAACGGGAACGAACCCCGATCGCTGGGAGGAGGAGCGGGCGCGCGGCATGACGCTCGATCTCGGTTTCGCGCATTTGCGGTTTCCCGACGGCGTCGAGGGCGGGATAGTCGACGTTCCCGGCCACGAGCGATTCCTCCATAACATGCTGGCGGGTGCCGCCGGCATGGAGCTTCTGCTGCTCGTCGTCGACGCCGGCGAAGGCGTGATGCCGCAGACGCTGGAGCACCTCGCGATCCTGCAGTTTCTCAACGTGCGTCGCGTCGTCGCCGTCGCGAGCAAGATTGACCTGGTCGAGCCGGCGGAACGCGATGATGCGTGCCGGCGCATCGAACGCCAACTCCAGGGAACCATCGCAGCGAGTGCCCCGGTCTTGCCGGTCTCCGCAGTAACGGGTGAAAACATGGCGGCGCTTCGGCAGTGCTTGCATCGAGAGTTGGCGGAGATGCCGCCGCGCAATGTCGCGTCACCCGTTTATCTGCCGATCGACCGGGCCTTCACGCTGACCGGGATCGGTACCGTTGTAACCGGGACGCTGATGCAAGGAAGTATCGAAACCGGCGACGACCTCAAGCTCGAACCCAGCGGCGCGCGGGCGCACGTTCGCAGCATCGGCGTCTTCGGCTCGGTGCGAAATCGAGTCGAGGCCGGTTCGCGCGTCGCGCTGAACCTGTCGGGCATCGACCGCCGCGAGATCGCTCGCGGCCAAGCCGTCGTCGGCAAGGAGTTCTCGGCCGGCCAAAGCTTCGCCGTCCGCTTCACGCCGCTGGAGGGTGCGGCGGCTTTATTTCGGCGCCGGACGCCGGTGCGGGCTTACGTCGGTTCGGCCGAAGTGCTTGGGACGCTCGTCGCCGAGGAGGCGCCCGGGTCCGGCCGGGAACTGCGCGCAACGCTGTATCTGCGCGAGCCGGTCGTCGCCTTTCCCGGCGTTGCGTTTGTATTGCGGCGCCCGTCGCCGATGGTGCTGCTGGGCGGTGGTTTCGTCGAAGGAACCGAGTCCGCAATCGCGACCGAAACGGAGAGTCCCGACGAATCGGCAGTGCTCGCGGTACTTACGCGAAGCGCGCCCGACGCGATCGAGCCGGCGGCGATTGCCGCCGCAGCCAATCTGCGCGAAGCGGTCGTCCTAAGCGCGCTGGAGCGGCTGGTCGAACGGGGCGACGCCATCGCGGTATCGAGACCGCGCGGCTACGTGAGCGCGGCGGCTGCAGCGGCGTTGCTCGCTCGCGTGCTCGACCAGCTCGACGAAGCGCACAACGACGAGCCGTGGGCGATGGGGGTGACGTCCATTGCATTGGCGCGCGCGCTTTCAACACCTGAATCGTTGCTGGTGCGAATCCTCGAACATTTTGTGGAGGAGGGACGACTCGTCAACCGCGGCGGTTATTATGCCGCGCTGGGCTACCGGCCGTCGCTGACTGCCGAGCAACGAGCGTTTTTCGACGATCTCGTCTCCACGGACGAAGCCAAGCCGTTTTTGCCGGTACCCTTTGCAGGTGCGGCTGCCGCCGTCAAGCTCGCCCGCCTCGCCGGCTGCTCCAAAGCGTTCGACACCATGCTCGCGCAGGGTAAACTCGTGAAGGTCGGCGACGATCTCTATCGCGATTCTCAAATTGCCGGAATCCGGGCGCGCGTGGAAGCGCATTTGAACGAAAACGGGCGGATGACGGCCGCCGATTTCCGCGACTTGATCGGCACGTCGCGCAAATACGCAGTCCCCTTACTCGAATGGCTCGACGCTCGCGGCGTAACGATCCGCAACGGCGACTTCCGAACGCTGCGGCGCGCGTCAAACGTGTAGTAGCGTAAGGATGCCGATCACGACTTCGATTGCGACGAGCGCCACGATCGTAACCTCGAGGAACTGATCGCGCCGGCTGCGCGATTGGTCGCTGAAGAAGCGGTACATCTCGCCGACGCTTGCGAGTTTCGTGTCGATCTGGCGCTGCCAATCCGATAGGCCGAGGCGCGTCGCCGCCGCGCGGTAGAGACGCGCGTAGTACGCGTCCCCGACCACCTTGAGCGCGTTGCTCGAGCGATCCATCAGCTCCAGAACGTCGACGATCAGATAGCGCAGCGTGGCGGCCTGCTCTGCCTCGCGGCGCCCGCGCAGCGACCGCGGTGGCCCACCTGGCTGCATTTTGTAGATTCCGTCGAGCTCGGTATCGAGCAACGCGTCGTAGGTGCGCAGCTCGAGGAGTTGCGAGTTGGCAAACTCCAAGATATCTTCGATGGCGCGGGCGCTCTCGGTGCGGTCGTAGACGAACGCGGTATCCCATTGCACGATCGTCAAGTCGTCTTCGTGGTAGGAGAAGCGCATTCGCAAGGCTTCTTGCGCCTCGGCGGCGGCCAGTTGTTTGCGCTCGCCGAGCAAAAGCCCCGCGAGCGCGGGGGAGTGATCGTCCAAGAGCGTCTCGGCGTCGACGGGTTCGCCGAAGCGATCGATCTCGACGATCAGGTAGTCCTCGATCAACGGCGCGTGACGATCGTCCAAAGCGCCGGCGTACTCGTCGCAGATGCGTTCCGCCGTCTTTTCGGCAAAGCGCGCGATCGATTCGTCGCTGCGCGCGCGCTCGACGGTTGACAACAGGTCGTTCCACGACCCGGCGGCGGTGAAGCTCAAGCGCAGCGAGAGCACGCCGTAGTCGTAGAACTTCAGCCGCACCGACGCGCGCAAACCGTCGAAGTCGCCGCTCGGCAGGCTCGCGACCAGCGGCGGGACGGGAAACTGGAGGTACGGCGGCGCGTGCAACCGCAGCGGCAACGCCGCGGGCGCGCGGCTCTCGACGCCGAGGGCGCTGATCTTAGTCAGATCGATCGTGTCGGCGACGTCGAACAAGTAGTAGGCCCGTACGGCGCCGCTGGCGATGTCGAGCATCCGACCGCCGCCTTACGGCTTTGTCCGCCGCGCTCCTGTGGTGCGACGAAAGGCATCAAAAGGTCTCTCCTGCAACTATTGCGCTACCTTGCCTTGTCATATAATTGAAACATGAACGTAGAGAAGATGACGGAGCGCGTCGGCGACGCGCTTAACGCCGCGTATGCGCGCGCTTTGCACGAACACAACACGCAGACGGCGCCGGAGCACATGCTGGCGGCCTTGCTCGAGCAAGAACGGGGCATCGCACCGGATATTTTAGCGAAGGCCGGCACCGATCCCAAGGCGCTCGCCCGCCAAGTCGACGAGGCGATCGGCCAGCTTCCGCGGCTGAGCGGCGCTAATGCCGACTCGGCGCAAGTAACCCTTTCGCCGGAGCTGGCGCGGATCATGAGCACCGCCGAGAACGAGGCCAAAGCGCTGCAAGACGACTATGTGTCGGTCGAGCACGTGCTGCTCGCGATGGCCCAATCGTCGGGCGCGACCGGCCGTCTCCTGCGAGATGCCGGCCTAACCAAAGACAAGCTGCTCCAAGCGCTTCGCGACGTCCGCGGGAACCAGCGAGTGACGACCAAGGACCCCGAGGGCACGTACAAATCGCTCGAGCGCTATGGACGCGATTTGACGCTCGAAGCCGAGCGCGGGAAACTCGACCCGGTAATTGGCCGCGACGAAGAGATTCGCCGCATCGTCCAAGTGCTCTCGCGCCGTACCAAGAACAATCCGGTACTCATCGGCGATCCGGGTGTCGGCAAAACGGCCATCGTCGAAGGACTGGCGCAGCGCATCGTGCGCGGCGACGTTCCCGAAGGCCTCAAGAATAAGCGGATCGTTTCGCTCGACATGGGCGCGCTGATCGCCGGCGCAAAGTATCGTGGAGAGTTCGAAGAGCGGCTCAAGGCCGTGCTCAAGGACGTGGCCGCTTCCGAGGGGCAGATCGTCCTCTTCGTCGACGAACTGCACACGGTCGTCGGGGCCGGAAAAGCCGAGGGCGCGATGGACGCCGGCAACCTGCTCAAACCGATGCTGGCGCGCGGCGAACTGCATATGATCGGCGCAACCACGCTGGACGAGTACCGCAGGTACATCGAAAAGGACGCGGCTTTGGAACGCCGGTTTGCGCCGGTGATGATCGATCAGCCCAGCGTCGAGGATACGATCTCGATTCTGCGCGGGCTCAAAGAGAAGTACGAAGCGCACCATGGGGTTCGCATCAAAGACGCGGCGCTGGTTGCTGCCGCCACGCTGAGCAATCGCTATATCACCGACCGTTTCTTACCGGACAAAGCAATCGATCTCGTCGACGAAGCGGCCGCAACGTTGCGCACCGAAATCGATTCGATGCCCCAAGAGCTTGACGAAGTCTCGCGCCGCGTGATGCAGCTCGAGATCGAACGCGAAGCATTGCGCAAGGAAGACGACGGCGCGAGCCGCCGGCGTTTGGAGCAACTCGAGAAAGAGTTGGCGACGCTGCGCGAGGATCAGACCAAGTTGCGCGTTCGTTGGGATGCGGAAAAGAACGCCGCAATCAAGTTGCGGCAGCTTCGCGAACAGATCGAAACGACGAAGGTCCAGATCGAACAGGCGGAGCGCCAGTACGACCTGAACCGCGTGGCCGAGCTGCGGTACGGCACCCTCGCCGGGCTGCAGAAAGAGTTGGCGGCCGAGGAAGCCCGACTGGCGCATAAGGACGGAGCGCGGCTCTCGAAAGAAGAGGTGGACGAAGACGACATCGCTGCCGTCGTCGCCCGCTGGACGGGCATTCCGGTTTCCAAACTGCTGGAAGGTGAGAAACAACGGCTGCTGCATCTCGAAGACGAGCTGCACCGGCGCGTCGTGGGTCAGAAAGAGGCCGTCGATGCGGTCGCCGAGGCCGTGCTGCGCTCGCGCTCGGGTCTCGCCGATCCCAATCGGCCGATCGGTTCGTTCATCTTTCTCGGGCCTACCGGCGTGGGCAAGACGGAACTTGCGCGCGCGCTGGCCGAGTATCTCTTCGACGACGAGCGCGCCTTGATCCGCATCGACATGTCGGAGTACCAGGAAAAACACACGGTCGCGCGATTGCTCGGCGCGCCTCCGGGATACATTGGCTTCGAAGAAGGCGGCCAGCTTACAGAAGCCGTGCGCCGGCGTCCGTACTCGGTGATCCTATTCGACGAAGTCGAGAAGGCGCACCCCGATGTGTTCAACGTCTTTCTGCAGATACTCGACGACGGGCGCTTGACCGACGGTCAGGGGCACACCGTCGATTTCAAGAACACGATCGTCATCATGACCTCCAATATCGGCAGCCACCGAATTCTCGATTACCATGGGTCGCTCGATGGCGCCGAGTACGCCGTAATGCGTGCGACCGTACTCGACGAGCTGCGCCAGCACTTCCGGCCGGAGTTCCTCAATCGGGTCGACGAGATCATCGTGTTCCACGCGCTAACCGAAGACGAGCTGTTGACCATCGTCGACCTGCAACTGACGCGTTTGCGTCAACGCTTGGCGGAGCGGCGAATCACGCTCGTGCTCTCCGGCGAGGCAAGGCGGCACATCGTGAAGGTCGGGTACGATCCGCACTACGGTGCGCGCCCGCTTAAGCGAACGATTCAAAAGGAGCTCGAAACGCCGCTGGGGCGCAAGATTCTCTCGGGCGAGATTCAGGACGGAACCACGGTCGACGTCGGCTTCGACGAAAATCGCGGCGCGCTAACCTTTTTAATCGGGGAGCGGGTGCCCGCAACGGTGCTCTGAGTTAGCCGCCGCAAAGGAGCTTACTTACTACGCTTATAGATGGTACTTTTGTACCGAGAACGAGCGATCGAAGTTTGACGGCGCAAAAATTTGATTCGCGTCACGCAAGATATGCCGCGGAACAGAGAGAACCCCAACGCCTCAAAGCCGGACCACAGTCCGAGCAACGTTTCAATATGATATTAGATTGCAAACGAATTCGAGTTGAGCGCTACGTCGACGCAAGCAACTAAATCGCCGTTTCCGACGGGGACGGTTACTCTGCTGTTCACCGACATCGAAGGAAGCACGCAGCACTGGGAAGAGCGGCGTTCGGTGATGCCCGACGTGCTGCGGCGGCACGACGACGCCATCCGCGCGGCAATCGAATCCCACAACGGCTACGTTTTTAAGACGGGCGGCGACTCGTTCTGCGCGGCGTTTTGGCGCGCGTCCGACGGCGTCTCCGCCGCGATCGACGCGCAGCGCGCGCTCGAGGCTGACGATGCCGACGGTGTCCTGCGAGTACGGATGGCGCTTCACAGCGGCGCGACCGACGAGCGCGACGGTGATTATTTCGGACCGGCCGTGAACCGCGTTGCGCGACTCTTGGCCGTAGTGCACGGCGGACAAGTGGTCGTCTCGGGTGCGACGGCGCAGCTCTTGCGCGGTGCGCTGCCGGAAGCGGTGGATCTGCGCGACTTGGGCGAGCACCGGTTGAAGGACCTCGTCGAGCCCGAACACGTTTGGCAAGTGCTCGCATCGGGATTACCGGACGTCTTTGCTCCGCTGACCTCGCTCGTTTCGATGCGGAACAACTTGCCGCGCCAGCTCACCCCGCTGATCGGGCGTGAAGAGGTCGTGGCGGAAGTCGAGGCGTTGGTCAACGAACACGCGCTCGTGTCGCTGGTCGGGACAGGGGGTGTTGGAAAGACGCGCGTCGCCCTCCAGGCGGGCGCGGATCTGCTCGACGGCTCCGGTGACGGCGTTTGGTTCGTGGACCTCGGTCCGCTGAGCGACCCGACGCTTGTTGAAACTACGGTTGGCGCGAGCCTGGGAGTACGCGAGCAGCCGCAGCGTCCCATGCTCGATACGCTGCTGCACTACTTGCGCCGCAAGCATCTCTTGCTGATTTTGGACAACTGCGAGCACGTGATCGACGAGGTCGCGCGAATCGCCGATGCGATCCTGCGCAGCTGTCCCGAGGTGCGGATGCTGGCGACCAGCCGCGAGCTGTTGCGAATCCACGGCGAGCACGTCTACCGGGTGCCTTCGCTTTCGTTTCCGCCGGAAAATGGCCCGGTGACCGCGGATGATGCGATACACTATGGTGCGATCGCATTGTTCATCCAGCGTGCTGCAGCCTCCGATGCAAACTTTCGCGTGACGGACGAGAACGCGCCGAGCGTGGCGGAGATCTGTCGCCGCCTCGATGGAATCGCCTTGGCCATCGAGTTGGCGGCGGCACGCGTGAAGGTGCTGTCGCCGCGCCGGCTCGCAGAGAAGTTGGAAGAGCGCTTCCGGATGCTGACCGGCGGGAGCCGTACGGCGCTTCCGCGCCAGCAAACGATGCGCGCGCTGATCGATTGGAGCTACGATCTGCTCACGGAAAAGGAGCAGCGGCTCTTCCGTCGCCTGACGATCTTTGCCGGCGGCTGGACTTTAGAGACGGTGACGGCCGTCTGCTGCGACAACGAGCGCGAGTTTCGCGATGCGATCGAATCGTGGGAAGTCTTCGATATTTTGTCGTCGCTCGTCGACAAGTCGCTGGTGCAGGCAGAACAGTTTGGAAGTGAGACCCGCTATCGCTTGTTGGAGTCGACGCGCGAGTACGCGCACGGGCAGCTCGTCGAGCAGGGGGAATACGAGGTCATCGCCCGCGCCCACGCGGTGGCATTCCTGGAGAGGGCCTTGCATCTCGACCGGCTTCGCGAGGACACGCCGGATCGCGTCTGGCTCGAGCTTGCGGGGTCGGAGCTGGGCAACTGGCGCGTCGCGCTCAAATGGACGCTCGGCTGGCGCGGTGACGTGCACCTCGGGCAGCGCCTGGCGGGAGGGCTCGGTGCGGTCTGGCGTGCTTTCTCGGTAAGCGAGGGCTGGAGCTGGACGCGGATCGCCATCGACATGGTCGACGAGCGGACGCAGCCCAGCGTCATTGCCGATCTCCAGCGAGTCGAGGCTTTCCTCAACACGTCGCTCCTGCGATGGGAGGCGGCTCGCGAGTGCGCCGAACGGGCTCTTCGCAGCTATCAGGAGATCGGCAACGAGAAAGAGATCGCGACCGCGCAGTACATGGCCGGACGCGCGCTCGTCGCACTCGACCGCATCCCCGAAGCCGAATCGATGCTGCAAGCGGCGCTGGCAACGTTTCGCCGCCTCGGTGCCGGCCGGCTCACCGGCGTCACGCTTGGAACGCTTGCCATGGCATGCGAGCACGCCGGCGGCTATGCGTCGGCTCGCTCGATGTACGCCGAGGCGCTGGCCACCTTTAACTCCGTCCACGACGAGCGCGATGCGGCGGTCGTCGCGACCCACTTGTCATGGATCGAGTTCACCGAAGGCAAAATCGACGCAGCCGTGCGAATCTTGGGCGACGCGATCTCCACCTTTCGACAGCTCAACGATATGCCCAACCTGGTCGACGGGCTTACCAGCATGGCCGAGTATTTGATCGCATTCGCGCGCTACGACTTGGGGCGCGAGCGCGCCCGCGAGGCGGTCGCGCTCGCCGCTCGGGAACAGCTCGAGACCCACCAAGCCGTGGCGCTGCAGCACCTCGCCGCCGTCGTCGTCTTGCAGCCGGCCGGTGAAGACGAGGGCTCGTCGGCACGGTTCGCCAAAGCCGCGCGCTTGATCGGGTACATCAATGCCTGCGTTGCAAGGCTCGACTTCCGCCGAAACCCCGGGGAGCAGCAGCTCTACGAGAACGTGATGGGCGTTTTAAGTGATGCCCTCGGGAGCTCGGAAGTCAGCAGGCTTGCGGCAGAAGGCGTGGCGTGGAGCGAGGAGCGAGCCGTCGCCGAGGGCCTCGCAATTTGATTTGCTTAAAGTCCCTCCGGGCGGCAAGAGATGGGCTATCGCGCGTGAAATACCTGGGCCATGAACCAAGATAGTAAGAACATGCGCAAGCTAGACAAAACCAACGTCGAGATCCGGGACGAGGCCAATGCGCCGGACATCCGGGACGAAGAACTCGATCGCGTTAGCGGCGGCGGCAACAATTCGGTCTGGGGCACGGCGAACCCGGGCAACCCCCCAACGGCCGCCGGCTCGTAGGAAAGCTCTGACTTAACCCTGATCGCGAAGCCGAGGCTCGCTCCTCGGCGGTAGAAGTATTGCCACGAGCGCGGCCGCCAGCGCCATCACCGCTGCGGCGAGCATCGCGTTTCGGAAACCTTCGGGGTGTGCCGGCGCCGGCAGGGCGCCGCCGCCCGCGGTCGCGACCACGACTCCAAGCACCGCGATGGCGAACAGGTTTCCAACGCGGGAGATTGCGTTATTGACTCCCGACGCGGCCCCGACGTCATCGGCATCGGCCGCTCCCATCACGGCGGTCAGCAACGGCGGTACGGTGATGGCGATCCCAATCCCGAGAACGACCGTGGCCGGCAACACGTCGGCACTATACGAAGCGCCGAAGCCGAGCTTTGCGAAAAGCGCGATTCCAAGCGCCGTTATTGCCGCTCCCGCAACCAACGGCAATCGCTCGCCAAGACGCGACGCAATCGTTCCTGAAATCGGGGAGCCCACGGCAATAAGCGCGATCGTCGGCAAGAGTGCGAGGCCGGTCGCCAACGGCGTGTAGAGCATGATGTGCTGCAGCTCGAAGGGTACGAAGAACAGCTCTCCGCCGATTGCCGCATAGAAAAGAAACGCGTAAGCGTTCGCGATTCGGAACCTGCGCGACGCAAAAAGGCGCAGCGGCACGACCGGTGCGGAGCTGCGATGCTCGACGATAACGAACGCGGCGAAGAACGCTAGTCCAGCGATTGCGAGCGGAAGCGAGAGCGCGTTGGCGAGCCGGTGCTGCATCTGCATGAGCGCCCCGACGATGAGTGCCAGCGCCGCGGTGATCAGACCACTGCCAAGAAGATCGGGTTTGCCGGCAACGTCTTCGCTTCGGCTCTCGGGCACGCGCGCGTATGCCAGCAACAAAACGACGACGGCCAGCGGAATGTTTATCCAGAAGACCAGGCGCCAAGTGAACTCCTGGGTGAGCCATCCGCCCAGGACCGGGCCCGCCGTCATCGTGATTGCGGATGCTGCCGCCCAGATGCCGATGGCCCGCCCGCGCTCGCGCGCGCCATAGCTCGCCGTAATCAGTGCGAGGCTCTCGGGAATCATCAGCGCGGCGCCGATGCCTTGCACGCATCGTGCGAGTATAAGGAAGCCCGGGTGCATCGCGCTCGCACAGGCGATCGAGGATAATGCGAAGATCCAGATGCCCAAAATAAACAGGCGGCGCCGGCCGTAGCGATCGCCGAGAGCGCCGCCGATCAGAATCAGCGCCGACAGAAAGAGGAGGTATCCTTCGACAATCCACTGCGCCTGGGAATCGCTCGCCGGGAGTTTGGCCTTAACGATGGGGAGAGCAACCGTCAGGGCAGTGATGTCAATGTAGCTCATACTCGAGGCGACGATGGCAGCTACAAGCACCGCGAAAGGCGAGCGAGCTCCGGCGCTAGCCGACGCGATCATCGAGCCGCCTTCACCCGAGCCCTGCGCTCGCCCTGTCCGTCTGGGGGGCAGCTCGGCCCGGCGCATTGCGTGACAGGGTCAAGCTTTGCCCAGCGTTGAATGCAAAGCGTATGCCCGTGTATTGCAGGCGGCGCATCGCCCTGTTGTAAAAGAGGGATGTGTGACCGGCATCAATGGGAGCCTCCCGGACCCCGGAAAGAGCCTATCGCGGCGAAGCGCCCATCCGTAGCAGCGCGCATTGCGACCGGTTGCGTCGTGGTGTGTTGGAGCCTGCTGTCTACGGCGAGCGCGGCCTGGGCCGGTACCTTAACGTTGCAGCAGACCGTAGCCTACGCGTTGGCGCATAATCCGACGATTGCGGCAAAGCAGGCCGCCCTCGCGCAAGCCGAATCGGACTACACCCGGCAGCACGCCGCCGAGTTTCCGCCGGTCGCCGCCAGCGTGTCGAACCAGCTCGAGAAGCAGAGCAACTACGCCGGTAGCCTGGCTCAGTACGGAATCGCTCCGATACCGAATTTTTCGCAGAACACGGCTCAAATCGGCACGCAGTGGACCCTCTACAACGGATCGCTCAATCAGATTCTGAGTAAAGAATACTATCGCAAGGTCGAAGAAGTGCGAGCCGAGCTACGCCAAACGCAAACCCAGACCACTGCCAAGTTGGTCGATATGTTTTTTGCCATCGCAAACTACCAGCATCTCTTGGATTTGGCGCAAGCCAACCTCGCCTATCAGCAAGCGTTGCTGGCGGTCGCCCAAGCCAAGGAAAGAGCCGGTATGGTTGCCGAGGTCGACGTTCTGCGCGCCGAGGTCGGCGTCGAGCAGACGCAGGTGGTTCTCTTCGAATTCGCAATCGGATCGTGAAACCGCCCGCGAATCGCTCGCGCAAACGATTGGCGCCGCGCTCGATACCAACTTTGCCGTTCCGCAAGCGCTGCCGGAGCCGCCGCTTCCCGCGCTTCCGCCGGCAAGCTTGATCCAGATCGCCGAGCGGAATCGCCCGGAGGTCGCGGCGGCCTCGGCCGACGTAGCGATCGCCCAGCTCTCGCGGGCGACGATCGACACGGATCTTCTGCCACAAATCAACGTCTTTGCCGCCTTCGGCAACCAAACGTCGCCGACGGGCTTCGTCGACCAGCAGAATCAGATCACGCAGACGAATCAGGAATGCGCGCGGTATCCCAACGAGATCGCGTGCATCGGCTTTCCGTTTGCGAACGTCGTTCGCGGCACGCCTGGCTTCTGGAATATCGGGGCGACGTCGTCGCTCTCGCTCCCAATCGTCGACTACGGAACGCGTGCCGCCGCCCATCGGTCGGCGAACAAAGCCGTCGATTCGGCACAGCTCGCGCTCGACTCGGCAAAGTCGGGGGCGGAGGCCGACGTTACCGACTCGCTGCGTCGCGCGCAGACCGCGCGCGAAGCGTTGTCGTATCAACGCCGAGCCCTCGACTTGGGAATGGAAGCGGCGCGCATCGCGGCGCTGCAATATAAGAACGGACTGATCTCGCTCACCGATACTAAGGCCGCGCAGGCCACTTCCCTTCAGGCGCAGGCCGAGTTGTTCAACGCCCAGATCGTCTACATCAATGCCGTAGTGAAGCTGCGATCGGCACTCGGCACGTTCGATCCGATCGCGATCGTCGCGGATCTCTGACCGTGGACGCAGGCCGTAGAAAGTTCGCTATCATCGCAGGGAGCGCGCTGCTCCTCGCGCTCGTCGTCATCGTCGTCGCGCTCCAGATGCGCGGCCAGCCTCGAACCGTGCGCGAGCTGACCGTTGGTAACGCGCCTTTCGTGATTTCGCTCCCCGAGAGCGGCGTCGTTCAGTATCCGCAGATCCAGACGATGTCGACAGAGATCTCCGGCAACATTGGGCACATTTTCGTCAAGACGGGCGATCGCGTGATCGCGGGGCAACTGCTGGCGACAGTTCAGAATCCACAGATCGTCTCGGACGCGCGCAGCAGCGCGGCGGCGTATCGCGCGGCGACCGCGCGGGCCGAGAGCACCCAGGTAACGGATACGACGAACGTTGCGCAGGCGCAGACGAACCTGGGCGCTGCGCGAGCGCGCCTGGCGCAGGCCCGGCAAGACTTGATCAGCGGCTCCGGTCACGGTTTGGGCGAGTCGAGCGCCGCCGCGCTGGAGGCGCACGCGAACGCGAACTACGTGAGCGCGGCGACAACGCTGCGCGAGGCCCAGCGGACGTACGCCGCCTATCGGGATCTCTACGCCAACAAGGCGATCTCGCGCGATCAGCTCGACCAAGCCGAAGCCAAGTACGAACAAGCGCAGGCGGCCTACAGTCAGCTGATTCGGTCGCGCACGGTGCTTGAAGATAACGTGCGCTCCGCGCAGGAAGGCTACGTGGAGGCTCAAGCCGCGCTGGCCGCGGCCGAGGTCGAGTCGGGCAGCGGTGACGTCGCGGCCGCTTCGGCGGAGGCCGCGCGCGCCGGCTCGGAGTACGCTTTTGCCAGAGAGCAGGCGGATGCCACGCAAATTCACTCGCCGTACGACGGAATCGTTTTGAGCGTTGCAACGGAGAAGAGCGATTCTGTACGACCGCTTCAACCGGGTGATGCAGTTACTCAGGGACAGCCGCTGATCACGCTCGCGCAGCGGCAGGCTTTTGTCGTCCGGACGAAAGTGGACGAACAAGACGTCATCAACGTTCGCGTCGGCGAGGGTGCGCTGATCACCGGCGAGGATTTCCCGGGACGCACTCTCAGCGGCCACGTTGTTGAAGTTTCGCCGATCGCGCAGCGCTCCGAAGACTCGACGTCGACCTCGCGCACGGTTGCGACGACGATTGCGATCGATGGGTCGCCGGTCTTTCTGCACGACGGAATGAGCGTCAACGTCAATATTCTCACGACCGACCTGCAGCATGCGATCGTCGTGCCGAATGAGGCGCTCGGGCGTGACGGCGGGTCAACCTACGTCTTCATCGTTCGTAACGACGCCGCATATCGCCGGCGGGTGAGCGTCGGTCTCTCGAACGAAGCGAGTACGGTGATCGTTTCGGGGCTTCGCGCCGGTGACGTCGTCGTCGCGCAAAGCGTCGTGGGGCTGACCGACGGCGCCGCGGTATCGGCGCCGCCCACTCCAGCGGGGCACTCGTGAGCACACCGAATCAGGGCGAGCACGGCGGGCTCTTCAGAGAAGAGGCCATCTCGGCAATCGATTCGGTCGAGAAGTTCGACGAAGCGATCGCGGTGGTCTCATCGCACAGCGTTCTGGCGCTGGCAATTATCGGAGGCTTGCTCCTCTTACTGATCGGATGGTCGGTCTTCGGGCGAATTCCTGTGGGTCTCCAAGGGCGTGGCGTGATCGTCGCGGGAAGCGGGATTGCGCCGGTCGTCGCGGCGGCGGAAGGGACGATCATCGAGCTGCCCGCCCACGTCGGCGACACGGTTCCGCTGGGAGCCGCGGTTGCGCGCATGCGCACGACGGCGGGCGACGTCGTTGCGTTGCGGGCACCGGTGGCCGGCGTGTTGGCGCAGCGTTCGCCCCAGGTGGGCAGCTTCGTCCGCCAAGGCGATGCGATCGCCACCATCGAGCCGGCCGGCGCAAATCCAACGGCCGTCGTCTTCGTGCCGGTCGAAACGGACCGTCGAGTAACGGTCGGCCTGCCGGTACGGCTTTCGCCGGCGGATGCCCGGCCCGACGTTTTCGGCTTCCTTCGCGGTCACGTCACCTATGCGGCACCGTTCCCCGCAAGTGCCGACCGCATCCGAGCGGCCCTTCAGACCGACGCCGTCGCCGCCGGTTTCTCACCTGACGTCCCGATGCGCGAGGTTCACATCGCACTCGACGTCGACGCAAACGGTAATCTGATCTGGTCCGGCCTGCAGAACGCAGGGCGGACCTTATCGCCGGGCATGCCCTGCTACGCGACGATCGTCGTAGAGGAGCGCCCGCCGATCTCGTTTGTGCTTCCCCCGACACACGGATGAAACTCCTCGAACAAAAAATCCACAAGAACGGTTCTACTAAGAAAGTCGTCCGTACGCCGACGGTTCTTCAGATGGAAGCCGTCGAATGCGGCGCGGCGTCGCTTGGAATGGTTCTGGGTTACTACGGTCGCCACGTTCCGCTCGAAGAGCTGCGCGTCGCGTGCGGCGTCACGCGAGACGGAAGCTCTGCCGGAAATCTGTTGCGCGCGGCGCGCGGCTACGGCCTCGACGCGCACGGCTACAAGTACGATCTCGACGATTTGCGCAAGACCGTTATGCCCTGTATCATCTTCTGGCAGTTCTATCACTTCGTCGTCGTCGAGCGCTTCACCAAAGACGGTGTGGTCCTCAACGATCCCGCCGGCGGGCGCAGGCTTTGCGACTGGGAGGAGTTCGGGCGGGCCTATACGGGCGTCTGTCTTACGTTTTCGCCCGGCCCGGATTTCAAGCCGAGCAACGAAATCCCGGCGACGACCAGCATCCTGCGCGCGCAGCTCGCGGGGTCGTGGGGATCGGTCCTCTATGTAATCCTCGCGGGCTTGGCCTTAGTCATCCCAACCATCGCCTTGCCGACGTTTACGAAGACGTTCATCGACGAAGTTTTAGTCGGCAAGAGTTATTCGTGGGTCTTCTGGATCGTCGCCGGAATCGCGGGAAGCATCGTGCTGCAGATCGTCTTGCTGGAGCTCGAACAACACGCGATCGTTCGGCTGCAGGCAAAACTCGCGCTCGCCAACGCGAGCCGCATGCTGTGGCACGTTTTGCATCTGCCGATGACGTTCTTCGCGCAGCGGTCTCCTGCCGAAGTTTCGAACCGCGTCGCGATCTGCGATCGCGTGGCGGAGCTGCTCTCGAGCCGGCTTGCCGCCAGCGCGATCGGCGTCGTTGCGGCGCTTTTCTATCTCGCGCTGATGGCGCATTACGATCGCTTTCTCGCGGTCGTTTCACTGGCTATCGCGGGGCTGAACATCCTCGCGCTTCGGATCGTGGCTCGCTTCCGCTCGGATGCCAATGCGGCGCTCTTGCAAGAGGAAGCGATGCTGCTGGGAAGCTCGGTTTCGGGGCTCGAGCGGATCGAGACGCTCAAATCCGGCGGTGCCGAGAGCACATTCTTTATGAAGTGGCTCGGACGCCAGGCGCGGGTGATCAATGCGCGCCAACGCTTCGCCGTGCCGTCGCAAGTTCTCAACGCCGTGCCGCGGCTCCTCATCACGATCAACGTCACGGCGATCTTAACGCTCGGCGGTCTGCGCGTCATCGAGGGAGCGATCTCGATCGGGACGCTGTTTGCGTACACGATGCTGATGCAGCTCTTCATTTCGCCGTTTACGACGTTCGTCGAGTTGGGCGCGGACGTGCAAGAGATGGACGGCGACCTGCGGCGCATTCAGGACGTGATGCGCTATCCGATGGACCAGCGGCGCGTGATAGAGCGAGTCGACCGCACCCGCCTTGCCGGCGAGCTCGAGCTGCGCGGTGTCTCCTTCGGCTATAACAAACACGGCGCGCCCGCCATTCGCGATATCTCGTTCGTCATCGCGCCGGGCCGGCGGGTCGCGCTCGTTGGACCGTCCGGCAGCGGCAAATCGACGATCGCCAAGCTGGTATCCGGTCTTTTCGAGCCGTGGTCGGGGACCGTCTTGTTCGACGGCATCGAACGCGAGGCGATCGATCCGGCGCTGCTCGGGACCGACGTTGCCTTCGTCGACCAAGAGATATCACTCTATCCAGGCACGATTCGCAGTAATCTCACGCTCTGGGATCCCGCCGTCAACGATGCTTCGGTCGAACGCGCGGCTCGCGATGCCTGCATTCACGCCGACATCGTCGGCCGGCCGGAAGGTTACGAAGCCGTGATGGCTGAGGGCGGCATCAACTTTAGCGGTGGTCAGCGCCAGCGGTTGGAGATCGCCCGCGCGCTGGTGCGTGATCCGGCGCTCGTGATCCTCGACGAAGCGACCAGCGCGCTCGATCCGCTCACCGAGTATCTGATCGACGAGAGTCTGCGGCGGCGCGGCTGCGCGTGCCTCATCGTGGCGCACCGGCTCAGCACGATCCGCGATGCCGACGAGATCCTCGTTCTCGACGGCGGCGTCATCGCGGAGCGGGGCACGCACGACGAGCTCGTCGCTCAGAACGGCCGCTACCTCTCGCTCGTGAGGTCGCAATGATCGCCGATCGCGAGGTACGGATCTCCGGCGACGAAGTTCTCGTGCTCAGCCACCAGGAGCACGCCTATCGCGTGCGCTCGGGAGAGGCCGCGCTCTTCGTCGTCGAGTTGGACGCAGACGGACACCCCGTCGGCCGCCGATCGTTTCTGGGTGCGGCTCGTCCGGGGGATATCGTGCTTGGCACGTCGCGCGAGTCGGACGGCACGACGCTCGCGCTGATCGCCGTTGGCGTCGTTCCGTCGGTCTTGGAGCCCTGGGACCTGGCGGGCAGCGAGCCGGCGGTGCGCGACGAAGCGCTCTCACGCTATATCGCGACGCTCGTCGGCAATGACTCGATCGAACTCGACGTGCAGATGGCGCGCCCGGTGGCCACGCGTGAGACGGTCGCGCTCGCGCCCGGCGAGCACGCGCACTCATCACGCAAGCTCACGTACGTCCGGATAAGGAGCGGCAAGGGCTGGCTCTTAAACTCGTATCTCTGCGACTCGGGGACCGGCATCGTCCCAATAGGCGGCGAGTTTACCTTGCGTGCGCACGACGACGTGCGGATCGAACCCGTCCACGGCGCGAGCTTGCACCCAACGGAGGTTGCCGCCGGCGTCGGCGTGGTGCACGACGCTTTCTGGAGCCGTTGGCAAGCTCGCTCCGCGGAAGAAGATCAACGCCGCGAGACGATGCGCCGCGCCACCCAAGCCTTCGACGAACGCGCGCTGCGAAGCGGCCTCGAAGAAGCGACGCACCTTTTCGAGCGCAATCGAATTGCGACCGAACCCGGCGACGACCCGGTGGTCGCGGCGGCGCGGATCGTCGCGCAGGCCGATGGCATCACGATCGTTGCTCCGCGTGAGTCGCACAGCGAGCCGCAAGCGGCGGTGCAAGCAATTGCGATCGAGTCGCGGCTCTCGATCCGCCGCATCCGGTTGCGCGGCGGGTGGCAACGGCGCGAGCACGGACCAATGCTCGCGTTTCGCGGTCCGAGAAACGAACCGGTGGCGTTGCTGCCCCAACGGGGTGGGCGTCACGCCAGATATGCTCTCGTCGACCCAACGCCGCCGATCGAGCCGGTGCAAGTCGACGACGCAGTCGCCGCCCAACTCGATACCTTGGCGTACGTCTTCCTTCGTCCGTTCCCGGAGCGTCCGATCGGCGTTTGGGACTTGCTGCGTTTTGGACTGCGCCATAGCGGTATCGACGCCGGCCAGATCCTCGGGCTTGGGCTCCTCGGCGGCATTCTCGCCGGCATGATTCCGCTGGCGACGGCCATCCTGTATGGCACGATCATCCCGGGCGCCATGCGTCCGCAACTTTTGACGATGGGCCTCGGGCTGCTCGCGATCGCGCTGACGGCGGCGGTGGCCGAAGTCGTGCGCGGCTTAGCGATCGTGCGCCTTCAGGCGCAAGTCGGTTCGACGCTGCAATCGGCGGTCATGGAACGGCTGCTGGCCTTGCCGGCGTCGTTCTTCCGGCGATACGAAATCGGGGATCTGGCCAATCGTCTGATGGGCGTCGATGCGATCGAGCAGTACGTCAGCGACATCACGATCTCAGCGGCTCTCAGCGGCGTCTTCTCGCTCGTGAGCTTCGCGTTGCTCTTCATCTACGACGTTGGGCTCGCATGGCTGTGCGCCGGCCTGGCGGTGATTGCCATCGCGGTGGCGGTCGTCGAAGCCTTCGTTACGCTTCCGCTGCGGCGCCAGATATTTGACCGTTCCGGCAGCATCGCGGGCTTCGTCCTGCAAGTCTTTAACGGCATCGGAAAACTGCGGATCGCGCGAGCCGAAACGCGTGCTTTCGTCGGCTGGCTTCACCGCTTCGTTACGATGCGCCGCATCTCGAACCGGGCGAGCACCATCGTCTACCGATTCGGCATCTTCGACTCAATCTGGCCGGCAGCAACGGGGCTTGCCATCATCGGCTACGTCTTCATCATCCGGCAGGGTGCGTTTCCAGCGAGCATCTATATCGCCGCGAGCGCCGCGTTCGGCCAGTTGCTGGCCGGGTTACTCGGGCTGGGCGATGCCTTCGTCCAAGTGATTCGGATCATTCCGCTCTACGAGCGTGCCCGGCCGCTGCTGCACGCGATGCCCGAGATCCTGGAGGCGCACGGCGACCCCGGCACGCTGTCCGGCGCGCTCGAGTTGCGCAACCTGAGCTTCCGGTACGAGAACGCGTCGGCGGCAACGCTCGACCGCCTCGATTTGAAGATCGAACCGGGCTCGTTCGTAGCCCTGGTCGGGCCTTCGGGATCGGGCAAATCTACGTTGTTTCGGCTGCTGCTGGGCTTCGAGAAGCCAAGCCATGGCTCGGTACTGTACGACGGGCACGACCTGGCGTCGCTCGACCTCGCGGCGGTCCGCCGGCAGATTGGCTCGGTGCTTCAATCGACGGGGGCGTTGCAAGCGTCGATTTTTGAGAACATTTCGGGCGCGCGATTCATCACCCACGACCAGGCATGGGACGCGGCGCGGCGCGTCGGCATCGCCGACGACATCGCCAGTCTGCCGATGCAGCTCGAAACGTATTTAGGGTCGGACGGCGGTGGGCTTTCGACCGGTCAGCGTCAACGCATTGCGATCGCGCGAGCGATCGTTACCTCGCCGCGCATTCTGCTCTTCGACGAAGCGACGAGCGCGCTGGACAACGAAACGCAGGCGATCGTTATGAAGACGCTGGAGAAATTAGATGCGACGCGCATTGTCATAGCGCATCGGCTTTCTACGATCCAGAATGCGGATCGGATTGTGGTGTTGGAGAGGGGCCGGATCCTGCAGGACGGGAACTATGCCGATCTAATCGCAACGCCCGGCCCCTTCGCTGATCTCGCGCAACGCCAGTCGATATAGACTGAACGCTGCTTCGATTCGGCTTTAGCCGACCGGGTTGGTCTTGCCCTTGATCGGGGCGCCTGGGATGATCGGATGGGTCGGGGGGCCGCCTGGCCGAATCGGGTCGATCGGAACCGGATGGGTGCCGATGCCGCCGCTTACCTTATCAAGTTCTTCGTCCTGGATCGGTTTGTTTTGGTCGCTCATAGTTTCCCTTTCTTTTACGCGGCAAAAGAACCGCGCATATGAAAGTATTTCTCGGCAGTTCGAGCGACTCCTAGGGGTTAACCCTGGTTATTTGTCCGAATTTCTTTCGGTTTGAAGAAGGATGGACCTGCAAAAGGGGCCAGAGCGCCGCCCGGCCCCTTCGCAGAACTTCGCCGCGCCTGTGTGAAGGCGCCGCAGATTGACCTAGTTCCCTACGGGATTGCTGGGGACGCGAATCGGGTTTTGAGCTCCACCGCCGGGATGGGTCGGGGGCGTGCCCGGACGAACCGGGTCGAATGGCATCGGATGCGAGCTCACGCCGCCGCTGATTTGATCCAGCTCGTCGTCCCGCATTTGCTTGTCGTCGCTCATGGTAGTTGCCCTTTCTCGCGCGGTAAAAAGAACCGCTGCTAACTTCCTGTTCGGATTCGGGCGGACGCTTCCTGGGGGCGTTAGGGAACCGTTTCCCGCTTCCGCAGCCGCAATCGAGCGGTTTCATTAAGAAGCCGCTTTCGCAACCGAATGGATTCCGGCGTGACCTCGACCAGCTCGTCGTCCTCGATGAACTCGATCGCTCGTTCCAGCGAGAGTGTTTCGGGCGGAGACAGCTTGACGTTATCGTCCGAACCCGCGGCGCGCATGTTCGTCATCTTCTTTTCGCGGGCGACGTTGAGCGCGATGTCTTTGTCGTCGTTGGCCCGGCCGACGATCATCCCCTCATACACGTCGATGCCGGGACCCACGAAGAAGCGGCCCCGCTGGTCGACGCCGGCCAGTGCGTAGGCCGTGGTTCGTCCCGTTTCGCTAGCTACCAAGGCCCCGACGTTACGCTCGGGAAGCTCGCCCTGCCACGGCTGATGGTCGTAGTAGGTGTGCGAAAGCACCGCGGTCCCGCGCGTGAGCGTGAGCAGTTCGCCGCGCAGCCCGAAGATGGCGCGCGTGGGCATCGTGTACTCGAGCCTTTGGCCGTCGCCAACCGGCAGCATGTTGGACATCATCGCCTTGCGCCGCCCTAGCGCTTCGATCACGGCGCCGGCGTAGACTTCGGGCACGTCGACGACGACGTACTCGACCGGTTCCCAGCGCTCGCCGTCGCGCTCCGTTACGATGACTTGCGGCTTTGAAACCGCCAGTTCGTAGCCTTCGCGCCGCATCGTTTCGATGAGGATCGCCAAGTGCAGCTCGCCGCGGCCGCGCACTTCGAACGTGTCGGCGGAACCGGTCTCGGTAACCCGCAGCGCCACGTTCGATTCGAGTTCGCGCGTCAACCGGTCGCGTATCTGGCGCGACGTCAAATAGCGTCCCTCGCGGCCGGCAAACGGCGAGTTGTTGACGCTGAAGAACATCGAGACGGTCGGCTCGTCGACCGCAACGGCGTGAATGCTCTCGGGCATGGCGGCATCGGCGAGCGTGTCGCCGATGTTCAAATCGTCGATCCCCGAGATGCAGACGATGTCGCCCGCACTGGCCTGCTCGACGTCGATGCGCTCGAGGCCGGCGAACGTCAGCAGGGTCGTAAGCCGGAGGCCGCCGGTCACGACGCCGTCGCGTGCGATCTTTACGATTGGGTCGTTTCGCCGGGAGGTTCCGCGAAAGATGCGCCCGATTCCGACGCGCCCGACGTAGGGGTTGTGATCGATCGCCGAGATCAGCAGTTGAAACGGACCCTCTTCCGAAGGCGCTTCGGGAACTTTCGAAACGATCGTTTCGAAGAGGGGCTCGAGGTTCTCGCTGCGGTCCTCTAACGACCGTTTGGCGATTCCGGCTTTTGCATTGGTGAACAGCACCGGGAAATCGGCTTGTTTGTCGTTGGCGCCGAGATCGACGAAGAGGTCGAAGGTTTGATTGACGACTTCTTGCGCGCGGGCATCTTTGCGGTCGATCTTGTTGACGACGACGATCGCGCGCAAGTCGAGCTCGAGCGCTTTGCGCAGAACGAAGCGGGTTTGGGGCATGACGCCCTCGGCAGCGTCGACGAGGAGCAACACGCCTTGAACCATTTGCAGCACGCGCTCGACCTCACCGCCGAAATCGGAGTGGCCGGGCGTGTCGACGATGTTGAACTTGACGTCGCCGTGGCGGACGGCGGTATTCTTTGCCAGAATCGTGATGCCGCGCTCCCGTTCCAGCGGGTTGGAATCGAGCACCCGCGTCGCGACGTGCTGGCCCTCTCGAAAGACGCCGCTCTGCTTGAGCATAGCGTCGACCAACGTCGTCTTGCCGTGGTCGACGTGTGCGATGATCGCGACGTTGCGGATGTCCGAGCGAGTCTTCATAAGTGGTCAGGGCCAAGCGTAGCGCGAACCGGTGGCGCATGGCAACCACAGAGGGGGCACCCCAAAAACCGCGCCGGTGCGCCGGGAGAGCCGAGCGGAAGCTCGAACCCCGAGGCTAACCACTGCAATAGGAGGTCGAGGTGAACGCAGACACGGCGGAACGGGTGGCGGAGCTGCTGCATCAGGTTGGCGAGATTCACCACGTCGTATTCTCGGACACCGACGGCAACGACGACGACTGGGCTACCTTTTACTCCGACTGGCTTCTCGCTCACTCCGAACTCCCGCGGCTGCTCGCGCGGCGCCCGGTCCGCAGCCATCTCACTCGCGATTTAGTCGAGCTCGACGAAGAGTACACGAGCGCGTCGCCGCCGCAACCCTGGCCGGCCTGGTACGCCGAACGTTTAATAACGAAGTACGCCTGAGTCGCACCTAAGAAACGGTGAGCAGCACTTTGACGGCCCGGCGTTCGTCCATCGCCGCGTACCCGTCGGCAACTTTATCGAGCGGCAACGCGAGGTCGAGTACCGGCGAGGGATCGATGCTCCCCACCTCGAGGCTTGCGATGAGCTGCGGGAGGTAGGCGCGCGCCGGCGCGACCCCGCCGACAAGCGCCAGATTGTTGTGAAAGATGTCGCTCAGCGGCGGCGCCTTAACGTTGTGCGGCACGCCGACGAAACTGACCGTACCGCCGGGGCGCGCCACGCCGACGGCGAGGTCCAAGCTCTCCTGATTGCCGACGGCTTCCACGACGTGCGGCGCGCCGCCGGAAGTCAACTCGAGAATCTCCTGGTGCACGGTGTCGTCGTGTGAGTTGAACGTGTGCGTCGCGCCGAAGCGCTTGGCGATCTCCAATCGTTTGGCGTTGTGCCCGACGGCGATAACCCGCTCGGCCTTCACCACTTTCGCGGCTGAAAGAACGCCGCATAACCCTACCGCGCCGTCGCCAATAATGACGACCGTCGCGCCGGCCGTCGTTTGCGCGCGTACCACGCCGTGATGCCCGGTCGCCATGACGTCGCACAGCGTCACCGCCGCGTCGCGCTTCCGGTCGTCACCGGCAATCGCATCCGGCATTTTGACGAGCGTTCCGTCGGCGTACGGCACCGAGACGAACTCGGCTTGGCCGCCGTGTCCTTCGCTTCCGAAGAAGTCGCCGTTCACGCAAGACGTCTGCAAACCGGCGCGGCAGAACTCGCAGGTGCCATCGCTCCAGGCAAACGGGGCGATTACCGCGTCGCCCGGACGAACGCTGCGCACCGCGCTGCCAATCTCTTGCACGATGCCCACGAACTCGTGGCCGGTGCGATTCCCCGGCGTCATCTCGGTGACACCGCGATAGAACCAGAGGTCCGACCCGCAGACCGCGGCCCGCGTAACGCGGACGATGGCCTCCTGCGGATCCCCAAGGCTGGGATCGGGAACGTTTTCGACGCGAACGTCGTGCTTGCCGTGATAAACTGTGGCTTTCATTGCTTCTCCCTATTCGCAAATGAAGGACCGGCGGTCCCGCGAAACATTCGCTTCCTAGGTTGCGTAGCTGGTGCGAGTGGGCTCACAAACGAACCGATCCTGGATTTGGCCGGTCGTTGGCGTGCTCGTCGCCATCGCGATTACCTCGACGATGGACGCGACCGGCGCGTCGGCATTCAGCTCGTTACCATTATTTCCGCTACTGTTGCTGTTTTGGTACCTGCAGGGGTTTTCCGCGCGGGACGTCGGCTTTACCTGGGGTGGACTGCTCGCGCTGCGGTATTACGGCCTCGCCGTGCTGTACCCGCTCGCCGTGATGGGCGCGATTGCGGGCATAGCGGCGTTGACGGGGGCCCTCAATCCGGCTGGCGCACCGCACCATGCACACTCCTTGTGGCGCAATCTCTTACTCGTCGGCGGAACGACGATTCCCGTCGCACTGCTTACCGAAGAAGGTTTCTTTCGTGGTTGGTTGTGGGCGTCGTTACGGCGCGCCAACTACGGAAAGATTGCGGTCCTGCTGCTGACGAGCATCGCGTTCGCGCTCTGGCACTGGTCGTCGGTCGTGTTGCCGACCGGATTCAATCCGCCGATCGGGCAAGTTCCGGTCTTTATGCTCAACGCGGCAGTGCTCGGTGCGATTTGGGGAATGCTGCGCCTGCTTTCAGGATCGTTGGTCGTTGCAAGCGTGAGCCACGGGGTTTGGAACGGTCTGGCCTACGTGCTCTTTGGTTTCGGCTCTCACATCGGTGCGCTCGGGATTGCGAATACCACGATCTATGGCCCCGGAGATTGGAGTCCTCGGACTGCTGCTTAACGCCGGGTTCGCGGTCGCGCTTTATTGCTGGTGCTTGCGACAAGGCGCGTTCGCGCCGGCTAACGCTTGACCTCGAAGACGACGCCGTATCCTTTCGTTCCCCCGTTGCTCGTCGCGCCGTAGAGATTTCCCGACGCGTCTAGCGTCAACGACCCGCTCGGGTATTGGCCGTCGGCGCCTCCGGTGAACGAATACAAGATTCGTTCCTTCCACTGCCCGCTGTGGGTTGGGCTAAGCTCGTAGACGGTTCCCGCGTTGTTCGCGCCGCCGAAAACCGTCGTTCCAAACAAGTTGCCCGACTTATCGGCAATGAGTCCGCCGTACGGCGCGTTGCCGTCGCCGGTCGCGCCGAACGCGTGCAACACGGTCTCCGTCCACTGCGTGCCCCTTGCCGCGAACGAGTTCGTACGCAACGCCGCCGTCGTCCGGCCCGCTCTCGATCGCCGTTCCGTAGAGCGTGCCCTTCGCCGTCATGACGAGGCCCGCATACGGGTTCTCCCCGCCGCTGTTGTTGGTGAAGGTATACAGGACGCGATCTTTCCATGCCGGCTTCTTTTGCAGCTCGTAGACGACGCCGTCGTTATCCCCGTCGTACTTATAGGTGGTGCCGTACGAGGTTGCCGGCACGGTCGGCAATCACGCCGGCCGCCGGCGCGCTGCCGTCGGTCGTTCCTTCGAAGCTGTACAACACGCGCTCCGTCCAGCTGCTACTACCCGGCGCGAGCGAGAATACGGTGCCGTTGCCGCTGCTTCCACCGTACCACGTCGTGCTGTAGAGCGTGCCGCTCTTGCTCGGCAGCAGCACCGCGTTGGGAAACTCACCGTCGCTTTGGATGAAGGTATGCAAGACGCTCTCGGTCCAGCCGCTGCTCTTGCTCAACTCGTATACGACGCCGCAGCCGATCGAACACTGCGTGCTGCCGCCGGTGCTCGCCGTCCCGAAGGCGTTCCCATTCTTGTCGAGGATGACGCCAGCATTGGGGAAACCGCCGTCGGCGCCGTCGTCAAAAGTGTAGAGCGGTGTCTCGGTCCAGCCGCCGGTCTTATTCGGCGACAGCTCGAACACAACACCGCAACCGCCGCCGACGCTGCCGCCGCACGAGTCGTTCCCGCCGAAGTGCGTCGTTCCAAACGCATTGCCTGAAGAATCAAAGACGAAGCCGCCGTTGGGTCCCCCGCCGTCGGTCCCGTCGGTAAACGAGTACAGCACGGTTTCGGTGGCGTGTGCGCTTACCGCGCGCGTCGCCGCGCGAGGAAGTGATTGGGAAGTGCCGTTCCCGGCGCAGCCGGCGATCAACGCGGCGGCGACTGCGGCAAGAGCGATGCGTTGCATCATGGTGGCGTGCATCTGGTCCCAACGGTTTGACACGTCGCTGCGCCAACGGGTTTGGTGCCGGCCGCGAACGGTGACCCTGAAACCCGCGTGAGCGCGCCATTGCTTGCGATGCTATAAGCGGAAACATCGTTCGAGCCGGCGTTGGCCACGTAGGCAAACTTGGCCTCGGAATCGATTCCCACCGGGCCTTGCGGCTTAATGCGCGTGCCGAACGGCGAGCCCGTCACCGGCGTCAGCGCGCCGGTGCTCCCGGTGATCGAATAGACGGAAACGTTGTGAGAACCGATGTTGGGAACGAAAACGAATCGGTCACTGGGATCGACTGCCGCGCCGGTGGGGTCGGTGCCGGCTCCAAACGGCGAGCCCGTGACCGCCGTCAGCGCTCCACTGGCTCCGTTGATCTTATAGGCGGAAACATTAGCGGAGCCGCCGTCGGCGACATAGGCGAACGAGCCCGAAGGACCGACGACCGCCAGGACTGCATGGGTCCCCGCCGCAAACGGCGATCCGGCTATCAGCGTCAGAGCGCCGGTACTTTTGATTTTATACGCATAAACGCCGCCGCCGCTGCGGCAGGCCACATAGGCAAACGGCAGCCTTTGGTCGACCCCTACCCCGACGGGGTCAGTGCCGGTTTTAAACGGCGACGATGCGAGCTCCGTGAGGACGCCGGTAGTGGTGTTGATCGCGAAGCCAGTTAGGATAGACGAATCATAGTTCGATACGTACGCGAACTTGCCAGTGGGAGTGATTCCCATCCCCGAAGGGTCCTGACCCGCCGAAAACGGCGAACCCGCCACAGCGATGAGCGCGCCGGTGCTCGCGTCAATGGAGTAGCCGGAAACGTTGCCCGAGCCGAAGTTGGCGACGTAAAGAAACTTGCCGCTAGGATCGATGACCGGATGAGCCGGCTCGGTGCCGGCCGCAAACGGCGATCCGGCTACCGCCGCGAGCGCACCGTTGCTCTGGATCTGAAAAGCGGAAATATTGCTGGAGCCAGAGTTTGCCACATAAACGTACTCGACGGCGCTGGTTAACCGGCTTTGCGGCTGGAGCGGTTGCGAGCCGGGGGCTTCGCTCGAGCACGCCGCAAAGGCGGCAATCCCCAGCACCGATAACGTTTGCGTAACGAGGTGTTTCTGCTGCACGAGAAACCTGTCGCATTTGAGCCCGCGAAGACTTCGATAAAGCGAGCCTAACAAATCTCGTATCGAGCATGCCGCGGCCCAGAAACGTGCTCGACTCCGAGCGATCGGGACCTCTGCGATTGGCGATCAACGGGAGCGCCCCTTCATATCTGTTACTGGCATTATATGCTTCCTTGCATTCCAGGCAAGGAAGTGCAGCATCAGGCGCCACCGCAGTCGTGCTCGCTGTTCATCCCCGCGAACTGCGCGTGCTGACGATAGTCGTAAACACGGAACACTCGCCCTCTGCCGTCTTCATCTGGATCGCAGTATGCCGTAGGTGCGGGCCTTGATAGGAAACAGACCTGCACCTTATCACCTGGACGCTCCTTAGCCATAACGTCGTTTCCGGGGGTATTCTGGTAGTGAGCTACGGCGCTTCGCATATTTGGATTGGCGGGATCTGATCCCAAGGTAGTATTGAACACTACGAAGACGCCGCTTTGTTGGAAATCTTGAGGCGTGAAAGTCTTCTGAGAGTCCGACGTTAGCCGAGGCTCGACGGATCTGACGGTTGTGTCCACGCACTGCGCGGAGCGATAGTGCCACACTCCTGGAACATACCGTTCGTCTTGTGCCATCGCAACGGGCGCGTTTACCATTGCTGTGAAGAGCATCGTAAAAACGAGTCCCAGAGTTGTGATCCTTGTCCGAGTGGTCTTAGCGACCTGCGGCTTGGTCATGCGTCAGAGCCCTCCCGGACGTCGGATTCTAGCCACATGGGTTTCCGCCTCCACTCACGAGTTTGTCGGAGTATCGCGACAACAAAAACAGGTGCAGCATGAAGAGCGCACCGCAGTCGACGAGGTCTTGGCCGCCATGGAGATGCGCGCTTTTACCGGGAGACTGGCGGCAGAAGAGGATGCAGGTCGTTTCGGCACGCACCCTGACGAGGTTAGGGGTTCGTAAAGTGAGGCTTTCCTCTATCGTGGGAGCGTACGGATCTGGTGGTTCGCACGGTCTTCAAAATCGCTGAGGTCGTCGCAAGGCGACTGGTAGGTTCGATTCCTACACGCTCCCGCCAACAATATACGCTCCCGCCACTTGGTTCGATCCCCGCCTTATTTTACGCGGGTTTGCGGGGCGACGGTGTTTTCACTGCACCGTTTGCTACACAGAATCACCTGAGCTAGGCGCTGCGGAGCCTTATCGCGAGACGCCTCTCGGCCAATGCTGCGCCTTATCACAGTTATTACATGGTTTGAAATGATCGGGGAAACATCGCTTCGGCGCGGAAGCGCAGGAGCACTGGTCCTTGGGCGCCCGAAGCCGGCAGCGGAGGACACGAGCATCGTTCAAAATCCGTCTTGCTTGTTCTGTAGGATGAACCTGGCGATAGCTGCCGGGTCGCCGGGCTACACGGGAGCGCGATTGCTGGTGCGCACAGCACTTCTGACCAAGCCTTAGAGTAGTCGAATCGTCACCGGGCGAAGCGGTGACCTGTGGAATCTTCCTGCACAATACGTTGTGGTACGAGATACGGTCTTTCCAGGGGAGGCACCTCTTATAGAGGAAACCGTCGTCGCCTTGAGTGCGAGGCTGCCATACTTTGCCGTACTGCCGGTATACGTTTCCAGCATGGTCCTCGAATTCAACGATAACTTGCGCATAAATCGGCATTATTTCGGTGTAAGCCTCGCGCTCGCATAGCATCACGCTACGTGGAAGTGAGTGACCTGCCGGAATCGGTTCGCTAGGTGAATCCACCCATAGACCGGGCATGAAGGCGCGTATTTTGTTCGCGGACCCTTGTCCGATATTCTGAATCTCGTAAGTCATTGCGGTATGCCCCAACTTGTCTTGGCGAAAAGCGGTGTTTCCAAAGTGCAAGCGAGGCCTAAATGCATACAGTCGTACGTCGTCTTGCAACGCATCGAGGGGTTTACCGAGGTCGGCACGATCGGAGCCACCGCCACCGGCTGTGTTGCTGCCGGCGTCGCGACCGTAACGGCCGGCGGGGCCACAGCTTCGGAAAATTTCCGTAACGGTACGTTTTCGAAAGGTTCGGCCGTGGACATGTTCCGCAGTTCGGAGACGAAGGCGCTAAACGATGAAAGATCTGTCTGCGAGAGCCCGCGATGAAGCAACGGAATGATAGATCCGCCGCGATTATCGACTGCGCGCTTGATGATGGCATCAAATTCCGCCTTTGTGTAAACCTTTGTCAAGTACTCTGGACTGAGTACAAGAATCGAATGTCGAGACCGTCGAATACCATCATCGATCTTCGAAACCAGCTTCTCTCCGAGCAGAACGACATTTGAAAAAACAGCCAAACACTCATCCCTCGCGAGGTCAGTGCTTGAGCTAAACGCTGCGCGTATGCCTCGTCTTCCGATGCATAGGAAATGAAAACGTCCCAGGCCGGGGTTGTCACAGTTATCTCCTAGAACTTCCTAGACTGTATGTCGTGGCAGATCCGACCAAGAGCTGTTACGAATGGGTGTTGCCGTATCAACGATTATGATGCCGTTTGGAATAACCGCGGAAACATCGCTTCCGCATCATCGGGTGGGAAGCGCAGCGAGACTGGTCCCTTGGGTGTATCCGAAGCCAGCAGACCGGCAGCAAAAGCGTCGTTCAAAACCCGCCTGGCCGTTCGTTCAGGCATCCCGTGATTCTGGCTGTTTCGCCGCGATCGAATTCGCCGCGAATGGCAGCTTCTTCCAAGAGACGGCCGACTTCAGGCTTGAAACGGTCGTCACGTTCCGCCCAGGTGCGGAGCCGCTTGGCCAGCATATCCAGATCGAATAGTTCGCTCATAAACCGCAACTGGTCGAGGCAGACTTCTAAAAACCACGTCGTGAAATCGATGAGTGCGCGCAGTGACAAATTGCCTCTGCCGTCGCGATCATTTTCGCGCGGCGAGTCGGCAAAATCCATCATTGGCTTATACTGCCTACGATCGCCGAGACCGCGCGCTAATCCACGCGAAATCGACCACAACCCGTGGGCGCCAATGCCGGAAGTGTGAGCCATCGCGTGACTCATGAGGCGGCTAACGCGACCGTTCCCGTCGGGAAATGGGTGAATGTAGTTGTAGCGGTGATGAGCTGCGGGAATGGACATGATGCGCATCGCCATTCCGAGGTCGTTAAGCCGGTATCGTTCCGAAAAGTACCGCATGAAATCGGCGACGTACGGACCCGATGGCGGCTGGTGCCTGCCGACCGTAACGTCTTGTGCGATGGTCGTGCGATACTTGCCGGGTTCCATCTCGTAGTCGCCGTCGCGGCCTCGAACGATCAGCACTGCACGCGGTACGCCGTGATAGAACTCGCCGTGAAGCCACCGGATATACTCGCCGGAGGTTGGGTCTGGTAGCGCTCCTTCGGCTGCGAATTCGTCGATGCGGGCTTGTACGCGCACGTGCGCCGCGGCTTCTTCCTGAAGGTTGCGTCGCGACTCATCATCGGCAAACTCGCCCGCCAACGCGCGCACGATTTCCGCGGGGCGCGTATTGTGCCCCTCGATGAGATTGCTGTAGTAGGCATTCATGATGCGCACGAGATGAGCTAAGCTGGCGGCCGCCCGCGGGTGGAGCGCCCCAGTAAGGCTCGCTGAGGTGGCCGAGATTTCTGCAAATAAGGTCGGCAACGCGTGGCGGGGCAAACTCGAGCAGGGCGGGCTCGATCCGCTGGGGGCTTTCAAGGGGCACCTTGGCCGAAATCTCGCGGGCCATATTGGCCTTATATTACGGTATATTATCGAAAAGGCCATGCGTTTTGGCCGATCGATTGGCCGATCTTTTGGCCGGTCGGCTACGGTGGCGCCCCCCTGAGCCGTCCGCCTCTGTGGCATCGCACGCGGCGAACAGCCGCGGGCGTCCAGCACGGTGGCGGTAAGGCGAACCGAATCGCGACTCAGGCACTCTAACTACGCTAGTCTGACGTAAGTTCGGCCGTCATGCCCACCAACGCACCGTTAACCGGTGGTTGAAGCGGGAACTCGGTACGTATTCGCTCCAGCTGTTGCTGATACTCTGAGGCGATCGATGGATCCACCTTCTTCATCGCAATGACGGTCTGAACTAGAAGTATACGGGCGGCGACGTTTGATGGCAATCCACCGCAAGTGCCAGTACGCGATCGACGATATCGCGAGGAGAATTCAAAGACTCTCTTGCCTCAAACTTGCTCGTGAGCTGCAGTGTCATCAGACCCTCCACCGACATCAAATACGGGAAGAACGCCTTTCCTGCCGGGATGTCGTAAAGTGGTGGAGCGCACACCGCTTCAGTACTGGTCGCCCTGAGTATAGCGGACCGCATTCCAGATGTTAGGTCCTGCGGGTTAAGCGCCGGATCATCCCTTCGGAGAGTCACGGAGCCTTTCCAACAACGTTGCGCCCATCGACCGGACGAGGTGAAAATCCGATAGTCCATGGATCGTTCTTGGCATTCAAGTGAAGGATTAGAATCCACTCGGCACCCACGTCCGCTCTTGCCGCGATCTCCGCCGCGTAATCGTTCGTCCATGGTTTTTGGCCGAGCATGTATGCTTGCGACTCTCCGGTAACCCATGGAACGAGTGCCTTTACAGGCAGAGACGTTCTAAGAATAGTTTTTGACCGAGAAATAGCGGAAGAGCTCTGCTAACCATTCCAGGAACTGTTAGAGGCCCTCGAGTACGATCGTTGGTGACTCGCCTTGGAAGCTAGCGGTTGAGCCGAGAAATTGTGATTACCGGGCGGCGCGGGGCGGTGTGGGGAAAAGACGGTTTACCGGTAGCGATCGGGAAGCCACAAGGGCCTCTGAAAGGGATACCACTGACACAGGTACTGGCTCCACTAAACCTAGCGCACGTTTTTTTGCGATGCGAGCCTTCGAAATCTCCGCAGCCCAATAATCCAAGGTGCGTTTATAGTCGGGACGACCCTGCGCGTACAGCGTGTCAAGGATATTCTGCGCCGCATCGAAGTGATTGAGGTCAAAGAGAGCCTTTATGAGATTGTTCCCGACCGTTAAGCCGTGGTGCTCAGCGAAAAGCGTGCCGCTCCGATCGTTAGCGCTTCCTGCATGTGCCCGTGGGTCCCGAGATCACCGGTTATCATCATAAGGACATCGGCCGGCGGCGGATCTCCCACCATTTTCAGTGCTTCTTCGTAGAGCGCAAGAGCATCTTGCAGGTTTCCCGCCTCTAACGCGTCGCGCGCAAGGAATAGACGGGGCGCCAGCCGTCGCGAAGTCCCGCGATCCGTCGCCACGCCTCAACTTGTGCGGATGGTCCTCGCTCGTCTCGCTCGATCGCGCCGTACCATTGGAGAGCGTTTTCTACGTTTGGATCAAACT
>CAWGMX010000003.1:0-627335 GCA_963823795.1 Vulcanimicrobiota bacterium
CTGCCGCAAAGGCTCGTGCATCGTCGATGGCCGCAATACCGGAGATGGCACCATGGGTGCGATGCGCCGGCTGGTGAAGAGGACGCAGTTGGCTCCCGGGGCTGCACCAGCTGTGCCCGCAAATGGAATTAAGCCCTGTGCCGAACATTTTTGGCCGGGTGATCGTTCAGCCTTCGGGAGGCACGGAAGATGAAGGGTTTGGATTTCGGGGGCTGCGCGCTTAGCTGCTGCGTGGCTGCGGGACTGCTGTCAGGGTGCGGGGGATGGCAGCCGCCGATCGGGCCGTCGAGCATCTCGCAGAAGAGTACCCCAAATCTGGAAATCGGCAAGCGGCCGCCCGTTATGCCGACATACAAAGTATCCGGGCCTCTGCTCTACGTGACTAACTACGACCTAACTCTTACGCCACTGGCCATTTACCTTGCAAATGCGGATGACCCAAGCCGATCGCTACGATAAGCAAGGACATCGATAACTCCTTGGGCGCTTGCGTTGACGGCAATGGCACCCTTTACGTCACTAACGACCCGGGAAGCGCGGGCTGGGTCTCGGAATATGCCCTTGGTCAAACCAAACCGCTGCGAGTGATCACCCAGGGCATCAACACTCCAGCATTTTGTGCGATCGATGCGTCGGGCAACCTCTGGGTGACGAATCCTGGTCTCGATGATGTCGCCGAATACTTAAAGGGGTCGACAAAACCTCATGCGACGATCACGAAGGGGTTGACATACCCTGCGGGTATTGCCATCGATCGTGCGGGCAACCTTTACGTCGGGAATCTCCAGCCCTACAAAACCTCGAGCATCCAGGTGTATGCTCCGGGTAGCAAGTCACCGTCAAGGACGATCACCGACGGCGTAACGTATCCGGACGGGATTGCCGTTGACGCTCACGATACACTCTACGTGACCAATTATCATCAAGTAATGTCGAAGAGTATCGATTCGGACAGAGTAAGCCGTACCGGACCATAACGGATGGGCTCTCTTACCCGGCAGGCGCTGTCGTTGGCGAGAACGGTTGGCTCTACGTCGCGAATATGGGCAAATATTCAGATCAGACGGCAATCCTTGAGTTTCCGCCGCGTTCCTTGAAGCCGTCTTCTAGGGAGATTACAAAGGGACTCTTCCATCCTGTAGGGCTCGCCTATTACCCGCCGTATTACCTTAAGACATTTTATGGCTAGCCGGTTTCCACTTCACCGCGAGGAGTGATAGGGCAAGGTCGAGTTGAGGCGCTCAGCCGAAGAACCCAGGGATAGGCGGCAAGCCTTAAGCTCGCCCTAAATCACCTAGTACCAAATGCATGTTTGAAAGATCTTCTGGGCTGAACCTTATCGGCCGCGATCCTTAGGCGCGTGCTTTACGTGCGTTAAACGCGTGCTTCAGGTGTTAAAAAAGGCGACCTTCGAAGGCACACCTTGCATCCGGGTGTTTAGTAGCTAAGCAGCCTAGCGCGTAATAGCCAGTTATCCACGAGGACACCCGTGATCGACCGGCCAAGGCACCGTGCCTAGCGCGCCGCCTGAGAAGAATCAGATAGCGAACACCGCCGCCGACCGACTTCAGGGCGGAGCCGATATATTGCCGCAGGAACACGCCTTTTTGAAAGCGCCGATTGGGGGAAACCGTGGATGCAGAAGGCACAAATCCGCAGCATTTCGTGTGGGAAATAATCACAGTCACCGTTCACTGCAAAGAAACGGAGGCCCTGGCCGCGGAAAATATCTACGTTCCCAGTGGTGGGGACTCCGAGTTTGCGGGTGCGACATGTGCCGGACCAAGCAGCGCCGGCAACGGTAACAGGTTCGTCCACATTACTTGCGCTGAAATGACGGGGCTTACGCAAACTGGCGAAAACGCTCTGTTCGTTGTCACGCCGATCACGATCTGGCCACGTTGGCAGCCATCGAGGGTACCCGCGCTGGCGACCGGTCCAATAGCCGAGGCACGCAAGACGAAGACTTGCAAGAGCGTGTAACGTCTGTCATGTTTAAGCAGCCGAAACGAATAACGAAGGTGAACTGAATGCCAAATGTTCCGGTCGTCAACAGCTATCCTGCAGTTGAGTTTCAGCCAGGGGAAGCGAGTAGCGTATATCACACGAATCAGGAGTTCACCGATGGTGCCGGTAACTCACACATGTACCGCACGTATAATGCGCAGTACAATACCGTTACCGGCCTGGACAACCATCACGCCCGGTGTTTCCGACGCCTACGCGACGGTCCAGAACCCCGATGGGTCTGTCCACTACTACTGGAACAACAACGTAACTTCGGGCTTCAGTTGGGTTGGAATCGACAATAACACCATTTACAACGCCGTGGACTTTGGCTTGGCCGCTGGCGGAAGCGCCTCGGACAAGCACAGGCGCGCTCTCCTCGCTGTTTATGGTGATGGCTACCGTAACCGGTCACGCCCTGAGCGGGGGCATGGCTCGGATCCCGCAATACAACTTCACGGTCACCGCGGACTCGACGCTCACGCTCCCGGATCAGTCGATTATCCAGGGCCTGGGCACAGGCGGTCAAAGCGGCACAAACAAGGGCTTTCACTTTTCGATTACGGACGGCGGTTTAGCCGGTCCATATAGTTTCTGGAGTGTAAGCGGGTCGCACTACTTCAGGCAGGAATAATTCCGTAATCTGTCGTTGGTCTGGAACAAGGCCGCCTGCGCTCAAGATACGGTCCTCGACCTTTCGGATTATTGGGGCTTCGTAGCCGAAGAATGTACGTTTACCAATTGCCCGACCGCGATGAATCTTAAAGGTGGGCAGTGGGGAACCGCTGGGCGGTGCGGCAATTCGCTGCGTTATTGACTATGGCGCACCCCCGGCCCCCACGATAACAAACGTGACCGCCATTCTCGTGGGGGGAATCCAAACTGAGATTTCCGGCCCAAGTGAGTTCATCGGCGGGTCCTTGCTACGGGGCTACGCTAGCGACCTGCATCGCCATTGGCGGCGGCGTCCAAAACTCCGTTCACAATACGTTTCGCAATCTTCATATCACCGGCTGGAATTACGGGATTGACTTTTCGGACATAAACGGGGCGGGTATCGGGAGCGGAACGCAAAAACAATTTCATCGACGGTTGCCAGTTCGAGTGCTTTACGACGTGCATCAACATGACGACCCAATCGTCAAGCGACGTTATTTTCAACCAGACGATTGGGCAACTGCCAGATCGCCAAAAGCCCGAACGCTACCAACCCTTTACCAATAGTTTTCATCGACTCAAATGGCGGCCCGGCCTCAAATATCGGGCCTATTATTCTCGCTAACAACCTCATCTATTCCAACGTTCAAGGAGGCAGCGGGCAGGTGGGGCCACCACCCTACAACACGGGAGTCGCCCAACTCGATCAGTACGGGGTGCAGATTGGCCTTTGCGAATACGTCAGTATTATCGGCGGCCAGATAAGCCAGGTCGGCACGCAATTGGCAGTGACGGCACGGCGAACATTTGTATTTCGGGAAATCCAACCACGGTAGTTATCGACAGCGTTAACCTGAGCCCTGTCTATACCGGTACAAATTCTGGCAGCTATACCGGCAGCACTGGATCGGCAGCATCAGAATACGCGCTTCTCATTACCGGCGACCCGACGTACGTAACGGTGAACAACTCCCCCATGACCGGCTTCGCTGGAACCCCAGTGTCGTCATGGGTTCTCCAGGTAACCTTTACATCACGAACTGCGCCGGCTACAACGACCAAAACACCCCTTTGAACGGTGGTGCAGCTCCTTTGGTGGCGGTGCTCGCGAGAAACTGAACCTTTGCGCTCGTGAATCTTGAACCCCGTCCCTCATGCTTTGCGCCCCTTGGCCGAGCTTCCTTGGCGGCTCCGAAGACGATGGCTCTCACCGCTAAACTCGAAGACTGAACCATGATGAATCAGTCGATCAATCACAGCACGAGCAGCCATCGCATCTGGAAAGATCTGCGTCCATTGTTCGAAGGCAAGGTTGGTGGTAATCGCGATGCTCGATCTTTCGTAACGTTGCGAGATAACTTGGAACAGTAAGTCCGTCGCTTCTCGTTCGAAGGGGACGTATCCCAACTCGTCGACGAGAAGGAGCGCGAAGCGATCGATCCACCGTAGCTTGCGCGCAAGTGTCCCGTCGCGTTTGGCATCCAGGAGACTGGTTAGCAAGCCGGCAGCGGTAGTGAATAAGGTGCGATGGCCGTTCGTGCACGCCGCCAGGCCAATGGCGATCAAGCAGTGAGTTTTGCCCGTGCCTGGTGGCCCATAGAAAACCAGCGTCCGCCGATCGCCAATGAATGCGCCACTGGCGAGTTCAAGGATTTTGAGTTTGGGCACGTTGGGTTGCAGCGTGAAATCGAAGGTTTCGAGCGTCTTGAGCGTTGGCAGGCGCGCCTCGGCGATGCGTCGTTTGATGCTGCCTTCGTGTCGGCGTTCGACCTCGGCGGCCAGGACGTCGCCGAGATACGTCAGCGGGTCTTTGCCCTTTTCAGCCAAGTGACGGTAGTGACTGAGTGCGCCGGGAAGCCTGAGGATGCGAAGGTGCTCCTCGATCAGCGCGGTGTTCATAGCAAGCCCTCAACCAAACCGGTCATTCGATACGAGTCGAGGCTAACGATCTGTGCTTGTAACGCGGGAGCACCTTGGTGGTGGGCGAGATCGAGCAGCGTGGCGGCACGAGCATCGCGCTGGTGTAAGATCAGCGATATGGCCTCGGGGTCGAGCGTTCCGCTGGCCAGTGCGATTGAGGTCGCTTCACCGAGCTCTGAGAGCGAGCTTTTGAGCGCGAGTTGAAGCACCGCCATCCACGCCTTGGTCGCCGTTGGACCGTCCCGTTCGAGGAGCCGATCTCGTAGCACGATCAACGGTTGCGGTAACCGCTCGTCGGACAAGGCCAATGCTCGCGTCGCCGCACGGTGCTTGCGCGAAATGACCTCAATGAAGTGCATCGGGTCAAGGATAAACTCGTTTTTACCGCGTCCCCGCCGATGTTCGGCGACGCACTGGTCACCAACGACGACGCGCACGTTGTTTTCATAGATCTCGACGATCGAGTGACGGCCAACGTACCGTGGTGGCACCGAGTAGTGATTGGTTTCAGCCGTCACTTCCTGGAACTTGTTCACACGTGCGTATTCGAACACGCAGGGGTCGGGCAGCCGCTCGGCGAGGGCCCGCAAGGCATGTTTTTCCCGATCGAATCGATCGCCGATGAGCTCGCGATGGGTCGAGTGGATGTTGCTCAGATTCGCGCCGCTCCAATGCGCCAGCTCGATGTTGAGCGCCTCGATGCTGGCGTACGATGGGGTCGGACGAAAGGCGTTGTCTTCGATGTACCCCATCGCGCCCTCCACGCCGCCCTTCTCGTTGCCGCGGCGTGGTGCCGCGAACTCTACCTTCAGTGCCAGCTCGCCACAAAAGCGCCGGAACTGATCGTTCTCGAGGCGATTGCGGCCGCGCAAGATGCGCTTCACTGCGGTCTTCGCGTTGTCAAAAATCGCGACGCGTGGTAGACCGCCGAAGAACTTGACCGCGCCCAACAGTCCGGCAAAGAGCGCAGGTCGATCTTCGGTGAATGACGCGCGGGCGAAGAATGCTCCACTGTAGCTCAGGCGCATTGCAAAAACGTGCACGACCGTAAGCACGCCGGCAATGAAAACCTCCATCGGTGAAAAGTCAAACTGGGCTTGATCTGCCGGCACGTGCTGCGCACGTACGAAGGCTTCCTTGGGATTGAGCTCGCGGCGGCGACGAGCGACGTATTTGCGCAACGCCGACCCGCTGATGCTCAGCTCGGGATCGTACTGTTGTCGAATGATGGCGCCGATGCGCTTGGCGGTGATCTTCGGCGTCGATTCTAGCAGCGCGTCGATCACCTTAACGAACGGGTCAAGTTTACTTTGCCGCTCGTATCGCGGCGGTTCAGGAGCTTCCATTTGCGCGCAGTACTTGCGCACGGTGTTGGGCGAGAGCCCCAGGTCGCGGGCAACGCGCTTTTTCGGTTCACGATCGCGAACGCAGCGCAGCCGAATGTCCTCCCAATGTTCCATCGAAATCATCCCTCCGTGGGCCTCCTTCGGGTGGTGTTTGGACTGTTGCGAACACCCGTTCGAGGGAGGCCCCGCTTAGCTTGCGGAGGGGTTCAATTTTGGCGAGCGGAGGGGTGCAAAAGCTCGCGAGCGTTGCCAACGATGGCAAAGGGCTGTTACAAATACGATTGGTCGGCCGTCCAACGTTATTACGACGAAGGGAACGGCTACCTGCGTTGCCGCGAGAGATTCGGGTTTGCGAAGGACGCATGGATCAAAGCCATCCAGTGCGGAAGAATCATCGTACGGCCAAGGCAGTGGCCTTTAGAGCGCATCCTGCGAGACTCGAAGAGTCGCTACACGGTCAAGCGCCGTTTGCTCGCGGCCGGCTTGTTGAAGAATATCTGTGAAGAGTGCGGTCTCGCTAATTGGAGGGGGCGTCCGCTGGCGATCCAGGTCGATCATCGTAATGGCATAAACGATGATCATCGGCTTGAAAATCTTCGCATGCTATGTCCCAACTGCCATAGTCAGACCGAGACCTACGCCGCGAGGAACCGGCGGAAAGCCGCGAAGCCCACCTGCATCTGACCCGGACGTTCGGCGCGCACGAAAGGGGCTTGGCGTTGATTTCCTCTGCGAAGTCAAACAGCACCTCGCGAGGGCAAAGGACCGGCTCGTACGGACTCGCAGCCGAAAGCTTCGTTGGTTTTCGACGTCATCCTGACAAGCTCGACGGCAGATCGCCTGAGGTAAAGAACACCTCTACGAAGGGGAGCCGCCGCTTTTGATCCGCTCGCGCAGCGGCGGGCCGCTCGAACCGTCGAACGGATATTATAAATAAGGGGTCGGCTTTAAAATGCGTTACGGAACAGGGGCGGTTCCCACCCCTGTTCCGCAGCGACGTAGGCTATGCGATAGCTTCGCTCGTCGTACTATTGCTTTAAACGCGGATTTATCGCGACCCCGTTCGGAAGTAAGCCCGCCGAGAGACCACTGTTGTAGCTGTACATGAACTTAAGGCTCTTCGTGCTGTATGAGTAAACGTCAACCAGGCCGTCGGTCCGGTCCACCGCCGTAAACAGATTATTCGGCTGATCGAGCTTCCCCCAGAAGCTTTCGCCTTTAAGGGCGAATGGGCCGCCGACGACCGTGCAGTTTGGATCGCAGCCGCTATAAATGTAAACGTCCTCGGCCATGTCATCGATAACCACCAGATTGCCGCTCTTGTCGATGTCCATGCCGCCGTAGTAGGTTTGCTTAAAACCTGAGGCGACGGCGCCGTTCCCGGCACAACCCTTATAGTATACCAGCTCTGCACCGCCCGAGGCGCTGGTCTTTACGTCGATCCAACAGTCGCCGGCGTTAGACATTGCAACGCCGCCCACGTGGAAGTAAGCGCTGTTCGTGAGATTCACGGTGCAGCCGCCCTCGAACGTGCAGATCGAAAGGCTGCCGGCGCTTGAGGCGTTGCCTACCAGATTACCAGAGCGATCTGGCCTGTTACGGCATTCGGGCTTGTGGCGTCCGAGGGCTGCCCATACGGAATCGGCAATCGAACCGATCAGCTTGCCGCACATTGTTGGGCCTTCGTGGATGTCGAGAGTATTTTCTGATCCGCTACCTGGGTTAGGCAGCATCAGGTTGCCTTCTCCGTCGACCCCTACGTCGTTAACGAAGGCAACGTTCTGAACCATGCAGATTGGTCCCCCGCTTCCCTTGTTGTTGTCGGCGTAGCCGAAAACAGATGTCGTGTCGAATTCACTCACGTAGGTACCCTTTTTGGGCATCTTCGTGTTTTTATCCGGCAGCATCAGTGAATGTATCACCGAGACTGCGCGCGGTGGCGCAACATCGTCAAAAACGCTGATTGGAGCGGTTCGCACTTGTGGGCTAAGACCCAACGGCGAAGTGCTGTTAGACCCCATGTTGCCGGCGCAACCGGCGAGGAGGCTGATGGCGATCGCCGTACAGATCGCCGAAGTAAACAAACGCATGCGGTAACTCTCCTTGCGACGTAGTAATAAAGTAGTTGGGAAGTCGTTCGACGTTGCCCGCGTCCCTTCGCAAACGCACCGTTCCCCATCGGCACCAGTATGTACGTTGGAATGAACGGGAATGGGACGATCCGTCAGTTCTCGCTGCTTGGGGCAGGATGGCATTGGTATGGCGACTATCAGACGGCCGGGTGCTACGAACAAAACGACTCGGAGGGCGGCATAGACGCAAGGACTTATCATTTCTTTCCAACTTGGATCGAACCCGACGGAAACGTACACTTTGCCGAGGTCGTATACAAACCGCTGCCCGAGTATGTTGGCCAGATGCAAGGCATCGTCGTTCACATGCGTGCGGGCCTTCCGGCGGGTGCACGGATTCTAACGGGCTCAACCGTTCGCCCGCTGCACTTCGTGCCCGCCTCAAGCCTTATATCGCATCCTCGACCGGCCATTGACTGGCTCGAACGCAGCACCACCGCTCCCGTACAGACACACCAGCCGGAGTAGCCCTAGCCGGGCGCCGGCACCGGGTTGTACGCTCCCGGCGCCGACAACGTATCGCGCTCGACGCTTATTCGGCGAGATAGTCCTACGGCTGCGTCGTCACCGGAATCATAAGATGGGCGTAGGGCGTGTTCGCCCACATTACGTATGGCTTCGTGGGATCAGGGTCGGCCGTCGTCGGGTACCCCATCGTTGCGACGTCAGGACCGACTATCATAACGTGCGGGCCGGTCGTCACCCAATGATTGGTCGCGGTCTGAGCCGTGTCGTAAGGGTTGGTGTTACTAGCCCCGTCATCTCCACCCAGCATGTAAACGAAGCCCACGCTGCCGGGCGCGGTCGTGTGAGCCATTAATGCCTGCGCCCACGCCATCGCGTTCTTGTCGGCGCACATTGGCGTTTTGGGGTCCAACATCATGCACGTAAAGCCATTCGTGCCCGTCTGGAGTGTCCGCGTCCCTCCGCCCTTTTGCATTTGAACAATGGTCGCGCCTTTCACAACCGCTGCCGGAGCGGCGGTCATTACGCCAGCGACGTAATCCGAATCGGACATTTGCTGGGCTTGAACGCTGCCCAGACAAGTTATAAAGGCAACGGCAACGAGCGGGCCGCTCAGGATGTATCTAAACATAGTTCCTTCCTCCGAAAGTAGGCTTCTGTAAAGATACCAGTGGAGACGGCCCGGCCCTGCTAGCGCAGGAGCTAACGGTCAGGAACGGTCGCTACGGCCACGAGTGCGCCTTGGAGGTTGTGGCTTTCGATACATGGATTAAGAACGCCCGCGAGAAAGGCGGCCTCGCCAAAGTTCGGGGACGCCTACTGACGATTCAAATCGATCATAGAAACGGCGTAAGCGAGGATCACCGGCAAACGGCAACGCATGCTGGAATGAAGGATCAAGCCGCAGGTCGTCCGCAGGGGCTTTAGTCGACGCCAATTGGGTTGGACTCGGCAGAAGCGAGCGATGAGCGGGAATCATGAATGCCGCGGCGACAACCGCCGCGATCGCTAAAAAGGGGATTACGATCGCCAGTTTTCGAGAGTCTGCGACGCTGTCGCCGGCGTTTAAGAGGTTTGCTACCGTCAGCGGAGTGTCGATGAGAAGCGCTTCGAATTCTTCGCCATAACGCTGACGCCAGGCGGGTGCGTGCAACCGCACCAGGAGACGAGCTAGTGAAGGACTCATCGCGTGCTGAGCCGTGCGAGAACGACCTGGTAGCGCGCGAACTCATCGAGCCTCTCTTTGAGCGCCTTACGGCCGGCCTCGGTAATGCGATACGGGCGGCGCCCTCGCTGCTTGACTGCCAGCGGAGCGATGAGTCCCATTTCCTCCAGCCTCGAAAGCGCTCCGTAAAGCGTACCCGGACCGAGGCGCTCTCCCGAATGCTGCGCGACGTCCAGAATAATCGCGTAACCGTGCTTGGTCCCCGCGCTCAACGAGGCTAAGACCAACATTGCCGGTTCCGAAAATCGGCCCAATGCGCCGATCCTCGCAGCAGGGTCTACTTTCCGTGCCACGTTGTGATCCCACCGGACGTCGCGCCGGTCGAGTCTGTTCGAATTGCGACCTGCCGGAGAAGGTAGCGCAGAGCCGCGCCCAACTGCGGATCCCTTTGAGGGTCGCCGATGACGGCGTTGCCGTTTACGCTGACGGAAACGTCGGGCTCGATGCCCTTTCCGTTTAAGTAGTGGTTGGCCGGCGTAAGATAGCGTGCACTCGTAATCTTGATCGCCGCGCCGTCGGGAAATCGCGAAACGGTTTGCTCTACGCCTTTCCCGAATGTTCGGCTCCCAAAGAGCATTGCTACATGGTTGTCCTGCAGCGCACCGGCGAGTATCTCCGATGCCGAAGCGGTGTATCCATTTACAAGCACCGCTACGGGAAGCGTTACTTGAGGCGACTCATCGTCGGAATCTTGGGTCACTGCCGGGCCGCTGCGCGGCAAGCTCGTCATCACGGTGCCCGCACCGAAATGAGATGCGAGCGAGACCGCGGCCGTCACGTAGCCGCCGCCATCGTCCCGCAGGTCGATGACGATTGCTCGAGCCTGCTGCTTTTGCAAGCGCTCGAGTGCCGCCGCAAACTCGTTGGGCGTCGGCTGAGCAAACACGGCCACGAAAATATAACCTACCTTTCCCGGTAGACTCCTGACGATCACGGTAGGTGCGTGCACGCTCGCCCGATTTACCGATACCTCCCGGTCCGCTTCTCCCGTTCGCCCGACCACCAGGTGCACGGCGCTTCCATTGCCGCCTCGCAACAGTTGCGTTACCGCTCGCTGCGATAGGCCACGTGTGGACGTCCCGTTAACCTCCCTAATCACGTCACCTTCGGCGATTCCAGCCGCGTCGGCGGGGCCCTTGGGGATCACGTACATCGCTCGCGCGAACTTCGTCGTCGCATCGGCGCCGACGAGGATCCCGATGCCGTAAATCGATTTCGGATCCAAGGGCGCGTCGAAAGACGCGAACTCTTTGGGCGTGAAGAACTCACTCCAACGGTCATGAGTGCTCAACGCCATGCCGTGCAACGCAGCGTACGCCGTCTCGAGCGGATCGAGACGATACTTACCGGCGGCCTCCTCCACGTCGGCGATGATGTTTGCCGGACTGGCAGTCGTATGTGCGGAGAGGCTCGGGTTGCGCGCGCCTCGCCGTCGTGCGTAGGAAAGGATGGCCGAGTCGGCGCCCGATTGGATTTCATCGCCGGCGATAGGGCGATGAACGTCTGCGTCAGCAGGCCAAAAACCTCGCTAACTAACTTCTGCGCATCGGCGTCGAGCAAGCCCGAGCCGCTCCGCTCGCACCGGCGAGAGGGCTTGCAAGCAACAGCACGGCAACTAGTTTGCCGGCAATTTGAAAATGGAATCTCATTTTGATCCACAACGGCAATGTAGTACGTACCACGTACTACAGTGTCTTCCCGGGTCCAGGGCGCGGCTCCTCTGTCGGCCACCGTGGTCGAGCGAAGCTAACGAAGAGGGGCTCACAACCACGGAGTAAGTATGCTATAATACGTCAGACGTACTACATCGCGCCACGTAGTGTCAAGGAGGTACGGTATCGCTGCCGAGCTGACGCCCGCGTGAACGTGGCTCCGCTCTCCGTTACCGAAGGAGCGCCGTAAATATCGAAAACGCTAGTACCCTAAACGCGCCGGCGGAGAGACCGTTGACGATCTACTGCTTCGGCGACTTCCGATTCGACTCGGTCAGACGGTTGCTGTTCCAAGGCTCGGCCGTCACGCCGGTGCCCGAACAGCTTGCTTTGCTTCTGATTCAGTTGCTTCAGGCGGGCGGAGCCGTCGTCAGCAAAGAAGCGCTGGCCACGAACGTATGGCCCCAAGAAGCGGTCAGCGACGGGAATCTCGCACAACATATCTACATGCTCCGGCGCCTATTGGGCGACCGCGCTCGCGATCATTTCTACATTCTTTCGGCGCAGGGGCGTGGGTACCGATTTGTGGCTCCCGTAGCTTTCGCTCATCCGGCGCTAGACGAATCTTTTACGGCGGAGGCGGCGAGCCTGGGGAAAGTCCTGACGGAAGGCGGCTTCAAATGCTTTCGCAACTATTGCCGCGGGAGCTTCTTCCTCGAGCAGCGCACCGCGCCGCATATTCGACGAGCGATCGAGCTTTTCGAAGCCGCCTTGCTAGAGAACCCAGACTACGTTCCGGCTCTTATCGGCGTGGCTCGCGCGCATGCGCTGCTCGGCGAATATTGGCACGCTCCGTCGAATCTGTCGTTTCCGGCGGCAAAGCGGGCGATTTCCCGGGCGCTCGAGATCGAACCGGGTTCCGCGGCGGCCCATGCCGTGGTTTCCGGACTCTTATGTTTCGCCGATTGGGACTGGAAAGGGGCAAAAGATGCAATCGAGTTGGCGCTGCGGCTGAACCCCGGCTCGATATTCGTTCGAAACAATGCGGCGTGGCTATACGTCTGCACGGGGAACTACCCCGAAGCACTTGCTCAGACGCAAGTCGCGCTGATGATGGACCCATCGTCGCTTCCACTTCAACTCCTGCTAGCTCGTGTGCTCGTGCATGCCAAGGACTACCGCAACGCCACCGACATAATGTCAAATCTCTTGGAGACGGACCCAACCTTTTACATTGCGCGCCGCTACCGGGCCCAGGCGTACCTTCTGAACGGAGAAGTAGACAAAGCTCTGGCGGACCTGCAACTTTTGCCCGACGACCGCAGCGAAGACCCTAGCTTTCGCCTTCCCATGCTCGGCCGCGCTTACGCTGAGTTAGGGGACAACACCCGCGCTCAAAACATATTTGAAACGTTGCAGTGGCTGGCGCGGACGGACTACGTCGCGTTCTGGAATCTCGCAATTGTGGCCTGTGGCCTCGGGCGGCTCGACGAAGCGCTGTCGCATCTCGAAGCGGCCTACGAGGAGCGCGAGGCTACGCTACCGTTCTTAAAGAGTTTGCCGTGGTTCGAGCCGATCTCTGCTACTCGCCGCTTCAAAAGCCTTCTGCAAAGAGTGGGGCCTTGCGCCTAGCGCCCCGCGCGATGTGTCATGGCTCGTACTCGGCCGCGAATTGGATGTTGACGAGATTTCCCGGCGCGCCGCCGGCGAGTTGGCTGATGGGAAGACGCACGAACCCCGACCCCGGCGGTCCGCCATAGTTCTTTACCCATGCGGCTGCCAACCCGTCCTCGTCAAGCGCCAGCACCTTCGTTACCGACTGCGGGTCTGCCGGCCACGCTGAGTATCCGTCAGCATTCAAGCCCCACCTGCGCCCTTCGGGTGTCGCGCTACTTGCGGCCAGGTCGAAGTTACTGTGCTCGAAGCTAACGCCTAGGAATCTCCCCGCTCGTCCGCGGTCGATCGTCGCGATACTCGCGTTGCCGGTCTTGATGTCGATCGGTAGAATGAACGGCGGCGTTCCGAGCCAGATTGCTTTGCCGTCGATCGCCAAATAGCGGCGGAACGCGTCTCTGGAAGCGTCGGGCAGGACGTCTTGCGCGAATACGATCACGCTGGGAATACGGTCGCGAAGCCTATCGGTCAGGAACGTCTGGAGCGAACTTGAGTCCAACGTCGTATAGCCTCGGTGAGCGAAGTACGCGGCCACGTCCGGCGCACCGCCAACCGTCGTCGCTTTCGAGTACGAAGAGTCGAAGAAGACCGCGCGAGCGAGGCCCGGCCCGGAAACGAGGTTGACCGCGTACACTGCGCCGTCGTCGCTGCCGTAGTAGAGGCGATCGCCAACGACAACCGGCGATGAAAAGATCCGCGTCCCGCCAAGACGCTCGATCCACGAAATGCTTCCCGACGCACGGTCGATTGCGAAAACGCGACCGTCCCAGTCCGCATCGAAGACAATGTTGCCGGCGACCGCGGGCGACGACCATACCAGGCCCAACGCTCGGTTGGGCGTGCGCCACAGCTCTTTTCCGGTCGTTGCTTCGACGGCTTGGACGAAACGAGCGTCAGAGCTTCCCGCGAAGACAACACCGCCATCCACTGCCGGCGATGCGTTCACCCAAGAAAGCTTGTGATCGTAGCGCCAGCGGAGTCTGCCGCTTCTCGCATCGATTGCGTAGAGAAAGCCGTCGCGCGCGCCGACGTAAATGGTACCGTTGCGTACCGCGGGTGACGATTGAATCGATCGCCGGTCGTAGCCAAAGTACGAGGAGTCGAGTCCGGTACCTTCGGTGGCGAAAGTCCATCGAACCGCGCCCGTCCTGAGGTCGAGCGCATACAGCTTGCCGTCGAAACTTGCAGCGTAGACGTTATTACCGTCGATCGCCGGCGAGGAGCGCACGCGGCCGCCGGTTTGCGTACGCCACAGTACGCGTCCGTTCGCGGTACCGAGGGCATAGACGGCACCGTCTCCGCTTCCGACGACGAGCGCGTTCCCGGCGACCACCGGGGACGACGAATACAAATCCCCACTTTCGTGGCCCCACACAAGCGGCGCATCCGTGTGGTCCGCCGTCCGCCACAGCAGCCTGCCGCGCAAGGCATCGAGCGCGATGACCGCGCCCGCGCGCGTTTGAAAGTACACCGCTCCGCCGGCGACCGCGGGGCTCGACGTTACGGAGCTTCCAGCATCGTATCTCCAGAGCAACCGTCCGTCGGTGGCATCCAGCGCGTACAGTGCACCATCGCCGCTGCCGACATACAAGGTTCGTCCGAAAACCGCCGGCGTGGATCGTACGCTTCCGTGCGTTTGGAAACGCCAAGCGAAGCCGCCAAATGCATACCCAGGGGGAGCGGCAAAAACGCCGGTTCGCGCCGAATCGCTTCGGAACGTGGTCTGCATCTGCGATGCATTTGTAAGCAATGGAGACACCAGCGACATCGTAAATGCCAGGCCAATTGCCGAACCAAACGGTCTGAAAGCCACCTTACCTCCGCGAAACTAAATTCCTAGGTGATGCTTATTCAGGCTACGTCAGGCATGCTCGCGCTGTCAAGAACTGCACGCAGCCGTGGAACAATTCTCTATTTGATGATTCTTGATAGGATAATCGTGACTTCTCGAAACTCGCTCGTTTCCCGATCCCGACACACACGCACGCGGGCAAAAGGTCGTCGCACCATCGCTGACAAAGGCGAGCGCTCATGCGACCATTTTACTTGACTCTGTTGCTGGCTACCCTGCTCGGAGCAGGCGCTTCAGCTCAAACGACGGCGGCCTCGGGTCACCAGGCACGCATCAGTGCCGCCTCGGCCGCATTTGACGCCGGCAACTTCGCCCAGGCCGCTTCGATCTACGCAAAGCTCGCCGAAGAGAACCCGGTAAATTACGGCGCCTAAGGATCTTCCACCGTACGCGAGCCGTTACACGCCGGCGCGAAGGACGGTGCGCTTATCGGAGTGAACGGGCGCGCCGACTGGGTGTAGTCGAACGAATCCTGAAGGTCGTCGGCGGTCGCATCGGTCGTGCCGAGGTTTCCGGTGCCGAACGTTTCTTCGGTGAAATGCAGAATGCTGCCGAACTCGTGCTGCACGTGCGAAACGTAACCAGGTTGCACGACGTAAGGTGAAATCAGCAGGAGCGGGACCCGGAACCCCAGCTCGTAGTTGTTGCGCCGGTCCGGCGCGACGTGATCGAAGAACCCACCCCAGTCGTCCCAAGTGACGATGATGGCGGTCGAATCCCAGTACGAACTCTGCCCGACGGCGTTGACGATGGCTGCCACCCACGACGGGCCGCCGGTGTTGCCGCTGCCGGGATGGTCGCTGTGCTCGCCGTCCGGCGTCACCCAGGAGACGGCTGCCAGCGTGCCGTTTTGGATGTCGCTAAGAATCTGCTGTGGCTTGGGGATGACGAGGGTCGAATAGTTGCTGCCTTCCTGAATATGCTGAATATCATCGTAGGCATGCCACAACCCCGCGCCGGTGCCGCACTGGTAGTAGCGCCAGGTGATCCCCGCCGTCGTCAGCAGATCGCCGAGCGTCTGACGGTCGAAACATGGGTACAACGGCTTGCCTGACGGCGCGCCGAGCGGCTCGAGCGGGATCGTCTCAACCCGAGACTGGGGCTTAGCGTCGCAACCAGCGCCGCCCTTTACCATGGGGTTGTCCATAATCTGCCGGGTCGGGTATGTCGGCGCGGCGGATGCGGTTCCGCTGATAAGCTCCTGGTGCGCCGGGAAGCTCGGGCCTTGGTTCGTTTGGAACATCTCGTCGCCAAACGCAAACTGCGCGGCCATGTCGAAGTAGGGCTGCGCCTCGGTTCGCGGCACGTACGCATACGGACAGTCGTCGTTGGGCCGGCTTGCGCAACCCGCGCCGGTAGCAGCCGCGAGATTCCAACCGTTCATTTGGCATACGGCCGGGTTACTTGGAAGGGCGTTGCATTCGGTGATAAAGTTGCTATGCTCGTGAGAGATGTCGCCAGGCCATCCCAACCATTTTTGGTGCAGCAGAACCTGATTTCCGTTGGAGTCGAGGCCATAGTTCTGCGTATTGGCGCCGGGCAAACCCTGGAACAGATTGTCGGGCGTTCGATTCTCTTGAATCACGATGATCACGTTGGTAATCGGGGTCGTGCCGGCGCGGCGGGCGAGGAACGCCGGCGAACGGCCGCCGACGCTCGAGGACATGGTGCCGGCCGACGAGTTCGGCGCGCCGGTCGGCGAAGTGCCGAGCGAAGCGCACGCCGATAGCAATGTCAAGAGGGCGGCCGCAACGAAAGTTTTCATTCGCATGCATTCTCTCAATCTGTGCTGATCTTACAAAAGCGAGTGTTCCCGTTTGGCTTTCTCGGACACATTTTGGCCACCTCCTCGGCGGGCACTCTTCCCCGACTCGCGACGATTTCACAGCGGACTAAGCATTCGTTCTCTTCTTTGTGCTCGGGTCATCAGTTTGCTTTTGCCTAGAGGCTTGCGGGGCTTTCAGGTCCCGGGCTCACGTTCGCTCAGCTTGCCCATTACAGAGCAAGTACCTGGCCGACGCGACCTTACGCGAAATGTGCGTGCGCCAACCGGTAACGCTTCATGCGTTCCGGCAGATCGGTGGCGTTGGTGACGTCAAGCTCGAGCGCTACGGTACCGCCTTCGTCGAAGCAACACGCTGCTTCGACGTGGCCGGCGCCGCAGGCTAATCACTCCGGTTCGATTGGTTCCGGTTTATCTCGAATCGACAGTCCTAAGCTGACGTGATATCGCTCGCTGTTCGCAAGCGCCTCCACGATGTCGTCGCGGTTACCGTGATCGGCCAGCAGCTTCAACAATTGCTCGCGGCTCTCGCGCAGGTCCCGCGCGTAACCTTCGAGCGCCGCGCCGGGCGTGTCGTCGTGCGCCTCCGGCGGCCGGCTCACCCACCGCTCCATCGCCTCGTACGCCGCGAGTCCATTCCGCTGCGCGACTAACAACTCATCGCGATATACGCTCATGACCAGCCCATAGGTCTCGCCGCTTCTACGCCGCGACGGGGCGGCCTCCGCCGTCCGTCGTTTGGCCGGATGGCGAACGGTCGAAATCGAAGAGCTTCGCCTGCGTGGCGCGGATCTCAGTCGTCACCCGCGATTCGAGCGCGAGCAGCAGCGGTGCGGGACCGTCTTCAAGATCACTACGTCCGGCACGGAGAGCGTTCTCTACCAACTTCAAAAACAGCTCGGCCGCTCTTCTCGTTATCGTTGCAATCAAAATAGCGCCGACCGCGGCCATCGGTTCGACCGCAATCGGCGCTGATGAAAAAGTTCGGTTTTTAGGGGTTCGCCTAGTGATACGTACCGGCCGGCGTGGTGGCGACGCCATACACATTTGCTTCGGGAGGAGTGAAGGTGTTGAGCACTTTGTTTCCAGGGAAGCTATACTCGACGACGCTCTCAGACGATCCACTTGCGACATAAAGCCGGCCGTCCGTCGCATTGAGCGCGATGCCCTCTGGGCTACCGCCGGTTATCAGTTGCCCGACTAATTGGCCGGAGACGAAGGTGTCGACGCCGGGGATAGCGTTGTCGGCGACGAGGAACTCAAACGGCTTCCTTTTGCCGGGTGACTCGGCAACAGCAATGCCGCCAGTCACCCCGAACGTGTAACCAGCCGACTTGCAGGTTGAGTTCCCAGGATAACAGGAGAGAACCTCACCGGTTCCGCCGCTCTGGACTGCGGCGAACTCGAGGGCGTAGATCGACGTCTCACCCTTCTGCATCGGATCGAGCAATGCGATTCCCGTGATGACGCCCAGCACGGGAGCCGTCCAGGTGGAACTCGGCTGAGACGCGCCCTTGGCATACTCTTGGATAAACGGAGCGGCCCCGTCCGGGTTATTGGCAATGTAGACGTTCCCAAACCCGTCGACCTTCACGTCGAAGGGGTCGTTCAAACCGTTGGTAATCGTCGTCTCGGGCTTACTGGAATTCGCGGCGTACACCGTGACCGTGCTGTCGCCGAGGTTGGCAACGTACAGGTTTCCCGACTCGTCGGTCGTTATGCCATAGGGCTGATCGATACCATCGGTGATCGTCCGCATCGGCGGTGGATTCTGCTTCTTTGTGGTCGCGTCGTATACTTCGATTCGACTGTTTTGATTGTCACCAACGAAGAGGAGTTGCGGCTTCCGGCTGCGACCGTCCATCCGCGCGCCCGAACCGATGGAGTCGTCGTTCGACTGCGCGCTCGTTCGCGCCGTTGTAGCTGACGGCGCGGCCACGGGCAGAGCGGATGAGGAACCGCTGCAGCCCGCGAGGGAATCGACCATCAAGGAAGCGATCGCGATGCCCGCAGCAGCGCGCAAGGTCAAGGTAGCGTTTTTCATTGAAGAACCTTTCAAGCGAAGTAGGTTACCTCAACCCTATCGATTCGCCAAGCACCAAACCACGAAATTTCTAGACATTTGAGGGGGATGGGTACGCCGCTTGAAGCGGCCAACAGGCGTGGCCGCCCGGCTCCGGTCTCGCGCTCGAGCCGAGCCGGACCAGTATCGTTATACTTGTAGGCATCCGAACGCCCAACGTCGCCGCTGCTCGAGACGGAGCGTCACAAGCGCGTGCCCTCACTTGTTAAGAGAAAGTAACATCAGCCGGAGGTATACTCTCATGAAGTCCGCTCGGCGTCAGATCCTTTTTGCCGTGATGCTGGTCCTCGTCACGGCCGTCGCTCCGCCCACCGCCGGCCGGGCCGGGACTAGTGCCTACGAGAAAATGGCCCCACTCGGCCGGTATCTCGTGACGGATCGTCAAGCGGAAATCGATCTGGCGCGAAGCGCCGCGCCCCCGGCGATATCGCTCCACGCGACCATCCTCGTGCTCGGCGAGCGCGGCTACGAAACCGCGGAAAAGGGCACGAACGGCTTTACCTGCCTCGTGGAACGATCGTGGACGTCACCGTTTGACTCCAACGAGTTCTGGAACTGGAAAATGCGCGGGCCAATTTGCTACAATCCGGCGGCGGCGCGCACCGTTCTGCTCTACACGCTCCAACGAACCGACATGGCACTCTCGGGACTGAGCAAACCACAAATGCTCGATCGCGCGAAGGCCGAGGTTGCCGATAAGCAGCTGCCGGCGCCGGAGGCGGGCTCCATGTCGTATATGATGTCCAAACACGGCGATCTGGGCGACGGCGTCGGGCCGTGGTTGTCGCACCTGATGTTCTACGCTCCTAAAACAGACGGCGCGAAAAACGGGGCAAGCTGGGGAGCAAACTTGCCGGCGTCGCCCGTCGTGCTCGACACGTCACGCCGCGTCGTGCCGGAGCCGGAGACGGTCTTCATGGTCCCCGTCGCTCACTGGTCTGACGGAACGCTCGCGCCCACGTAACCCTCGACCGCCGCCCGCATCGAGCGAGCCGGGGGAACCGGCGGCGAGACGATATAACGGACTCCCATGACGAGCGGAGGCGTTTCGGTGCCTAGGTGGCCGCTTTCGCTGCGCATCGCGTTCCGCTTCGCGTTCGCGTACTTCTTGCTCTACTGCGCTCCGTTTCCGTTGGATTGGATTCCGTACGCAGACCAAGCCGGCCAGTGGGTTGACGGCTTTTGGCACGCCGTCGTCCCGTGGGTCGGGCTCCACGTGCTGCACCTTCCCCGGCCGATTACTATTTTTGAAAACGGCAGCGGCGATACGACGTTCAACTGGGTGCAAGTTGGCTGCTTCCTAGTCATCGCAGCGCTGGCGACGGTCCTCTGGTCGATTCTCGATCGCAAACGCCCAAACTACGACCGCCTCTATCGCTGGTCGCGGCTGTACTTGAGGTTGTGGCTCGGCTCAATCTTGTGCTCGTACGGCGCGAGCAAGGTAATTCAGTCGCAGTTTCCGCCGCCGGCGCTGTCGACTTTGATCGTGCCGTACGGGCAACACTCGCCGATGGGGCTGCTCTGGACGTTCATGGGAATGTCGAAGGCTTACAACGTCTTTGCCGGTTCGGCAGAGATGCTCGCGGGGATTCTTCTGCTGGTTCCGCGATTCACGACGCTCGGCGCGCTCCTTTGCGTCGCCGTCATGAGCAACGTCTTTATGCTCAACATGAGCTACGACGTTCCGGTCAAGCTCTTTTCATTCCACCTCCTGGTGGCAGCGCTCATCCTTGCCGGTCCCGATCTTAGTAATGTGGCGCGATTTTTCGTTTGCAAGCGCGCCGCACGGCTGACGATCGATCGACCGTTCTTTGCCAACCAGCGCTTGAATCTAGCCGGTCTCATATTGCAACTGCTCTTCGCGGCGTTTCTGGTGGGCACCGATATCTACTCATCGTTGCAAAACCAGGTAACGGGGGTCGACCGTTCGGCCCTTTACGGCGTTTGGTCCGTCGAGCACGCAAACGTCGATTGGCAACAGGTTGTTTTTGACGACTACGGCTACTTGGTACTGCAGTCTCGCGAGGGATCGATGCAGTACTATCTTCAGAAAACCAACGCCGCGGGACGGACCATTACGATTTCCAGCTACCGCGACAAACATTTTAAAGGCGTTCTACGGTTCATCCAGATCTCGCCGAGCCAGTTGCGCCTTTGGGGGCATCTGGGAAACCGGCGAATCGTCGCCTCGCTGCAGCGTGTCGACGCATCGAAGTTTCTGCTCTTACATCGCGGATTTCATTGGATCAGCGAACATCCGTTCAATCGCTGATTCTCGCGTCGAGCACAAAAGGCGAGGCCGCGGAACGACGTGGTTCCACGGCCTGCGGGGGCGCCGGCGATAACCGAGTTTAGTCTCGGTTCGGCGCTCTACTTTAGGCTGGCGTTTACTTGGATCTCGGGATGATAACCCGTCCAGCACGGAGTGTCCAGGATGAGGCCGGAGCCCGATCCCGAGCAGTAGAACGAAGGGTCGCCGTAGTTTACGAAGACGCCGTTGAGGTCGACGTTGGTGCCGACAAAGCCGCCGTTGCCGTCGGCCGAGACGTTGAGCGAGTCGTATCCACAGCCGCCCGATGAGGTGTAGCACGGCGTGTTCTGGCCGATCGGATTGTAGCCCGCGTCGCTGGTGTCGTACGCGACGGTAACCACGGCTTGGGCGGGAAGCGCCGTTTTTACCGGGTTGAAGTTAAACCAGATCGTGTTGGAAATCCCGTTGTCGCACAGTTTGTCGACCTTACCGACGAACTTGCCGAGGTCTTGTCCGGTGCAATTTACGTCGTCCTTCGACGGGCGATACGAGATGTTAAACGTCCGCGTCTGGGTAGCGATGAGCTGCCCCACGGTCGGCGGACCGCTCGGCGGATTCGTTACCGCGTAGACGTTCAGGGTGATCGGAACGGGGAACGTATCGCCCGGCGTCGACTGACAGTTGTCCGAATACCAGTTACCGCTCTCGCAGCCCCACGAGTTCATGACGACGGCGACTCGCTTGAGCTTATTCGCGCCGTGCGTGAAGACCAGCCCGTCGCCGAGCTCCTTGACCGAGCAGCACTCAAAGCCTTCGCTGGAGATATGGCTGCTAACCTCATTCCCCTTCAGCGTGACGATGCTGTCGAAGACCGTGTTCTTGGTGACGTGCATCGCGTGAACGAAAGCGGCGTTCGTCTCGGGGTGAACGGCGAAAACCGTGTGTTTCGACTGCGAGTGCGCGGACTGCGCGGGAGCGAACGCTCCACCAGGCGACGACGAGACGTTACCGGGACCCGAGCATGCAGCCAACAACGTGGCGGCGGTAACGCATGCGGAAATAAAAAGGCCATGTCTCTTAAGACATCCTAGCATTCATGTGTCCTTCCTTGCGATTCCTTCGGCGGGAACGCAGCTGTATCTTGACGTGTTTGATCTAACCGGTAACGTCGGCTGCCGCAGATTCGTTCCATGTTTTCGTCTTTGCCAGGCCATGTCGCGCCTTGTGCTTAAAGTCGCACCGATGTTACCATCAGCGTGGCGTATCCTCAGCACCGCAGCCTTCGTGCTTATAGCCGAAGGTTGCTCGGGCATGCAGACCGGTGCAATCCCTGGCCCCGGCACCGCCGCGCAGCGGCAGTTGCACGACGGTTTCGCCGGCGCACGGCCGGTCGCCAAGGAGATCGTTCTCCACGACTTTACCTCGGGGGCGGACGGCGCGCTCCCGTACGCCGGACTCGCAAGCGTCAAAAGCACGCTTTATGGCACCACCACCAACGGTGGTGCGGACAACTTCGGGACGGTCTTTAAGATCACGGCATCCGGCAAGGAGAGCGTCCTTCACGCCTTCACCGGCGGGACGAGCGACGGCGTTAATCCCTATGGCGGCCTGGTCAACGTCGACGGCACGCTTTACGGCACCACCCTAAGCGGCGGTGGTTCTGGATGCTATTCAATCGGCTGCGGGACGGTCTTTAAGATCGCGCCGTCGGGCAAAGAGAGCGTGGTCTACAGCTTCAAAGGCGGCGCGAAGGACGGCGAGTACCCCCAAGCGGGCCTAACGGACGTCAACGGGACGCTTTTCGGGACCACCATCGAGGGTGGCGCGGACAACTTCGGGACGGTCTTTAAGGTCACAGCCGCGGGCAAGGAGACGCTTCTCCACAGCTTCGCCGGCGGAGCGGACGGTGCAAGCCCGCTGGCCGTGCTGGTCGACCTCAAGGGCTCGCTCTACGGCACAACGGAGGTCGGCGGCACGGGATCGTGCAGCGGCTTCCAAGGCGCGGGCTGCGGGACAGTCTTTAAGGTCACCACATCCGGCGCCGAACGCGTGCTCTTCACCTTCCCGGGCACAGGATCCAATGGCGAGTTCCCGTTTGCGGGCCTGACCGCGGTAAAGGGAACGCTCTACGGCACTACGGTAAATGGCGGCGCCAGCAACATCGGAACGGTCTTTAAGGTCGCGCCGTCCGGCGCGGAGAGCGTGATCTACAGTTTCAAAAATAGTTCGGGGGACGGCAACGAGCCGTATGCGGGCCTCCTCGATGTAAAGGGCGCGCTCTACGGCACGACCGGCCAAGGTGGAAGTACGAATGTCGGTACGGTCTTCAAAGTGACGACCTCCGGCACGGAAACCGTGCTCTACAGCTTCACAGGCTACCCGTCCAACGGCCAAACGCCGACAGCAGGCCTCACCGATTTGAACGGCACGCTCTACGGCACGACCAACGTCGGCGGCAATAGCGAATCGTGCTATAACGACTTCGGCCCAGACGGCTGTGGGACGGTGTTCTCGTTATCGTTGTGATGTGAATGGCCGTTCTTCGATCTTCGCAAAACAAGCAGCATCGGGCGCCTTCGTCGGACTATCGAAAAATGCGATCGTCATTTCCCGCGCGCATGCCGAGCGGCTAGGGGTGTGGCTGTAGCCTGGAAACTCGTAAAGGTAGCCGTTGGTGAGAGTCCTAAGGGCTCGCCGGCCCCAAGATGGCGGAGTATTGGGGTCGTACTCCCCCGCGAAAATGAGTGTCGGAATGGAACTCGTCAATGGTAGCCATTCAGACGGGTCAGCAGCGGGGACTTTCCAGAACGAGCATATGGCCGGGTTGAAAGCCGCCGATATCTCGCCGTCGAACAGTGGGTAAGCGGCGTGCGTTTGCCGATCGACGATTGCCGGATCGTCCAAAGGTAGGCCGTCTGCGCACCACACCGAATACCGCATGCCCCAACTCAGGGAATCAGGCGATAGCCCATCTTGGGCTAAGGCGGTCAGCGGGGCGTAGTTCCCCTTTGAAGCGCGGTAAATCGCCTTGGGCAACAAGGGTATTGCGGCTGCGTTATTGAGTTCGGAATAGACGGTGTCCACTGCGTTACGTCCGGTAAACGGACGCGGATGATTTCCATCGGAAACGTCTTTTACAACAATCTGAATCGGCCGGTGATCGAGCGACCGCACCATTCGTGCGAAGCCCGACCGTAGGTCGGGATACGCTCGCGAACACTCGAGATCCGACGCGCAGGCATCGAACAGTACATCGAGCGAGCGTTGCAGGTTTGCATTCCCCATCTCATCATACGGAACGTCCGGCGGCTCGAGCGATTCCAAAAGCGCGCTGCGGACGCCCGCGGGATCCATTCGCATTACGTCCATCATGATCCACGTGCTGTACGACAAGCCGTAAAGATTCCAGGATTTAACTCCGAGCAGGTTCCGCAGGTCAATTATGTCCTGAGCAATTTCGCGATTATTATATCCCGCTAAATCAATGCCGGAACCGGTCAGCCGATGAAAGCATGCTCTCGCCGCCTCAAGCTCCTTGGTTTCATCGGCCCGCGTTCCGAGACCGGACAAGAACGAGCTTTCGTGCTCCGCGTCGACCTCCGGGCAGTCCAAGCTTGGTTGCGCGTACTTTGTGCCTCGCTGTTCGAAGACGATGAAATCACGCTGGTCCAAGAGACGAATAGTCTTGCCGGATGAAAACGCGCCGAGAGAACTTGCTCCCGGCCCACCAGCAGTAAAAATAACCGGGTCCGGCCGCGGGGTCGCGCTTCTGCTTCGAAAGACGATGACCGGAAGATGTATTAGGTTTGAGCCCTCTCGCGATCGGTTTTCGGGGACGGAGAGAAGATAGCAGTCTATCTTCTCATCGCTTGGGAGACGAACCGCGCAAACCGACTTCACCAATGTCGGAGTCGCAAGCGCTGCCGGGGCTGCGCCGACAGCGGGGCTGGGCAATCCGAGCAGCAATGCAAGAAACGCTCGCGAGATCATCACTCAATAGCGTCGTTGCGCCGAAGCTGTGGTTGGGCTGTTATGAATGGGACAAGCTTTTTCAAATAGCAGCAGACCCCGTTCGCCGCCGGGCAGACTCTGCACCAGTTGGGCCACCCCGACGGCCACGAACGCTAGAACCGCAAAGATCATGAGGCGCATACTTATTGAACGCTCCGGCGCGTTATCCGGATGACCCCGCTATTCGGTGTCGACGGGTTGGTACGACGGCGGTTGCTTCGCAAAGTATTCCCGTGAATACCTCGCGGGGATCGGCTGAAACGTCCGGGGTGGTTGCGAAAAGTCGAAACAATCGACGATATTCGCTGCGCGCGAATCGGTCGTGCCTAAGCTCCCCAATCCCCAGATATGTTCCACGAACTTCAAGATGCTACCGAACTCGTACTGCGTATGTGAAATATAACCGCGTTTCGACTTTCCTTCGCGAGCAAACGGCGAAACGATCAGCATCGGGACTCGAAAACCCAATCCCCCCAGTCGATCGAAGAACGGCGGCTTCACATGATCGTAGAAGCCGCCCCAATCGTCCCATACGACGATTACGGCCGTCGAATCCCAATACTTGCTCTCACCGATCGCATTGACGATGCTCGCAACCCAGGAGGGGCCGGTATCCGAGGAGGCTCCCGGATGGTCCGAGTTCACGTCGTCGGGCACGACCCACGAGACGGCCGGCAGCGTGCCGCCCGAGATGTCACTGAATATAACCGTGGGCTGGTGAGTGACGTTCGTATGCCATTGCGGACCTTCGCGAACGGCTTTGATCGCATCGAAAGCGTCCCACAGCGCCCCCGTCCCGTGCGGCTCGGGAGGAGAGTAGTATTTCCACGTAACCGCTTTTGCGTCGAGCAGGTCGCGGAGCGTGTGATACTTCAAGCAAGGGAACGGGCCCGCATCTGATTCATATTTCGGGGGACTTCCAGCGATCAGAAGGGACGTCACGGTTCCCGCAGGTGCGTCGCATCCCCACGGCATGTGCGTGGGAAAATCCACCAACGCTTCGGTCTGCGATGCGTCGATCGTGGTGCCCCCGGCGATCAGGTCTTGGTGAGCCGTAAAGCTTCCGCTGCCTTGCGTTGTAAATAAGTGATCGGCCAAAACGTATCGATCGGCGATAGCCCAGTACGGTCGAACTTGCGACGGCCGGACGTATTGATAGGGCTTCTTTCCGGCGGGACCCGGACATTTTTTGCTGCCGCCTTCCAAAGCAAAACCGTCCATCGCGCCGCGGTCGTAATCGGTGAGGTAGTTTCCATACCCGTGGCCGAAGTCGCAGAGGCCGTCGAGAGCGACGCGCTTAAGCGCGATCCGAACATCCTTGGATCCGCTCTTTATCATCCCGTATCGCGTTCCGTCGGCGCCGGGGTAGGTCGCGAATAAATTGTCAAAACTGCGGTTCTCTTGGATGAGGATCACCACGTGGCGAATGTATTCCTTAACCCGCACGGCTTCGTGTACGCGCACGGCCTCGGGACGTTCCGGGATGACGTCGAACGCAGCCGGCGCCGGTCCCTTGCAGCCTGCCAATACTCCGGCGACGGCTAGTAAGGAGGCTACACGGAATTGTGTTAGCGCTTCACGGCTCGAGTTCCTGAACGGTGTTCGAATTCGTATCCGTGTAAAAGATGACGGTGTTGGAATCGTTCGTCCCCCTGGCGACGAGCCCGAAGACGCCTTGCGTCGAGCTAGTGTCGACCACCTCCGTATCGAGCACCTGACCCGAAGGAGTCAGCTCGACCAGCGTATTCGCCGTCCCTTGTGTATTGGCGACGACGAGATTGCCGTTGGGAAGCAACGCGGAAGCCATCGGTGCGTTCAGCGGCGACCCGCTGTAAACGAGGCTCCCACACGTCGTCTTGGGATATTCGCAGCTGAAGGTCTTTCCGCCGGGCTCGACGATGATTTCATCTTTATCCAAAAGCTTGCTCGAGTTGGAAAACGCCACGACCGTATTGGTTACGCCATCAACGATGTAGAGGGTATCGGTGTTCGGATCGTACTGCATTCCCGACGCCGCCAACTCACCTCCCGAACTATGGCTCACGCCGAAGCCCTTGGCCACTTGCGTTGCCAACCCGTTACCGTACGAGCCGAGGCTGATGCTCAGTAAACCCCCTGACGTCGTAGTACCCGCGTATAGGTATAACGGAGAGAATATCTGCGTGGTTTGGGCGGCGGCGTCCGAAAACGGAGCGGTAATCGTCTTTCCGCTGTAGGTTTTCGCCAACGTCCCTTTCTTGGTTATCGCGGCGATCTTGCCGCTGGTAAGTCCTGCGCCATACACGCTGTCGTTATGGAAGATCGCGTCTCCGTCGCAGCCCTCAATTACGTTGTTTTGGAAAAAGCGCACCGGCGCCGAGCTTGGCTTCGGACTGAGGGTTTCCAGGGTGGTTCCTTTGCCGGGCGCCCCGGTCGAGTCCTCAAAGTTACAGACAAGCAGTTGGCCCTTGATCAACTTACCGGTGCTGGTGGGGACGATGGAGATCGCGCGCGGTCCTTCGTCGCCGTTCTTGGCGTCGACGGTCGATCCGATGACGGCGTCCTTCGTGAGCTTCTTCAAAATCGACGTCGTGTCGGCCGGCCTGCCGTCGCTTACGCGAACGCTCGGGATTTGCAGGCCGGGGTTAGCTCCGCCAGGCGGGACTGCGTGTGCCGCACAACCCGACGATGCCAAGACCATCACCGCTGCGGGTATTATCGGTCGATAAAAGCGAAGCGCCATGCTACAACCTCCGTTGGGGAGCGCTTAACAATGATGCACGAAGCGTGGTGCTATCTCGCCTTCTCCGATACCGTATCGCACACCTACCGGCGTTCATCCTCTCCGAAGGTCCAGGGCAGACCGGGGCAAGCAGGCACTCCTGCAGCATCGCGTCCGAAACGCCCTGCGGCGAGGACTCAGCACGCCATCAGAGAACGTCGCACTCATAATACCAGCAGGTCGATTCGGGAGACTACCGTCATGCGAAGAGTTGGTTCGGCTTTATGTATCAGCATTCTAATCGGCTGCTCGCGCATGCCGGCTACTTCGTCAGTCCCCGCGACGATTCAGCCTACATCGAGTGGCTCGAGCTTCAAAACGCTCTATGTGTTCAAAGTGAACCATAGCGGAGTAATTCCCGTTGGCGCTTTGCTCGGTCTAAACGGCACGCTCTACGGCGCGACGAACTTCGGTGGTGATCCCAACAAAGAGTGCTATCCGAATCCGGGATGCGGAACCGTGTACGAAATGGGCGCGTCCAATAAGTATACCGTCCTTTACCGCTTTAAGGGCCCTTCGACCGGTGCGCGCCCGTATGCAGGCCTAATCAACGTCGGCAACACGCTTTACGGGACCACGCAAATAGGCGGCAAGCACATGAAAGGAACGGTCTTTTCTATCACGACGGCGGGCTCGGAGAGCGTGGTCCACGCGTTCTCCGGAAAAGACGGGAACGACCCCCGCGCGGCTTTGACGAGCGTGAACGGCGCGCTTTTCGGTACCACCTACAACGGCGGTTCAACGGAAACGGGGACGGTCTTCACAGTCAGCGCTTCCGGCGCAGAAAAAGTGCTCCACAGTTTTACGGGCGGGACGGACGGCTCGCTGCCGCTTGCGGGCCTGACCTATGCGAACAACGTGCTCTATGGCACGACTTCCTCGGGCGGCGCGAACAACTACGGAACCGTCTTCGAGATGGATCCGGACGGTTCGAATTACAACGTTCTCTATAGCTTCCAAGGCGGCACCGATGGCGCTTACCCCTTTGGGGGAATCACGGAGATGAACGGTACGCTCTATGGAACCACGCAGCAAGGCGGCAGTCACAACAAGGGAACCGTTTTTACCCTCACCACGTCGGGCTCGGAGAACGTACTCCACAACTTCGGCAGTGGAAAGGACGGCTCAGAACCTTTCGCGGGCCTTACGGCCTTAAGCGGCCAATTCTACGGCACGACGGCTTTTGGCGGCTCGAAAAACCTAGGCACGCTTTACACGATTACGCCGTCGGGGTCGGAGACCGTGGTCCATAGCTTCCCAGGTGGATCCGGCGGTCAGGTTCCCGATGCAAGCCTTACCGCTGTCAGCGGGGTAATCTATGGCATCACCATGTGGAGCCAAGGGAGAAAAGGCGGGACGATATTCGAGTACACCCCTTGATCGGGCGCGGCACGCAGCAGCGGCGCTAAGGGAGAACCTGATAATAAGCGCTCATGCCGGCGTCCATGTGGTCGGCAACGTGGCAATGGAACAGCCAAGTGCCGGGGTCGTCGGGCACCATGTCGACCGTCGTCATCTGAGCCGGCATCAACGTAATAACGTCGGTGCGTTGCCCGCTCCACAACACGGTGTTCCCATGCCAATGGGGAGTGTGGAAGTCGAAGCCGTTGCCAACGTCAATCACGTACCAGCGCACGCGTTGGCCTTTTTCCATGACGATTTTCGGCCCATTTGCATAAATGTAGCCGTTGATCGTAAATTTAAAGTTTCCGTCGGCAAAACCTAAGCCGGTCAGCGTCGGCGCGCCGTTTGAGTCGACTCCGATGAACTCCGATCGCTTCGCCTTTTTGAGCGCCGGATCGTAGGTGGCGACGTTCCCGTTATAATACCAGCTTTGGTTCTCGTTGAAGACGCGGTAGAGCGTGACGACTTCGCGATCGACGTCTTTGGGAGTTCCATCCGGTCGTGCCATCCCACGCGCGGTAACCACGATCGCTCCGACCAGCCCTGAGTCCACGTCCTTCTGTTCGTCAACGTGCGAGTGGTAGAGCCATACGATCGAGCTGCCGTCGTTGGGGCCGGGCCCGGCGCGCTCCGGAACCTGCCACGTATAGGTATACGTTTGCCCGGGCGCGACGGCGCCGCTCATCTTGTCGGTCGCGGAACTGCCGTCGTTATACGCCATTCCCTCTGAGTTTTTCGCGTAAAACACTCCGTGCGGATGGATGCTATACGGGCGCGACGCTTGATTCTTGAAGACCACCTTGATGACGTCGCCGACTTCGGCATGAACGATCGGACCGAGAATGCCGAGGTAAGCATCGCTTGGCGACCTCGGTTTGAGCGTTTGAAACGTGCCGTCAGTGTATTCGCGGTAGACCGCCTTGCGATAGACGCTGCCGATGTGGTCCGAGTCGTGGACCGCATACGGTCGCTCCATCGCGTCGAACGGCTTGCCGGTCACCTCGTCGAGCCCGCTTGGAGCGTAGTTCCACGTGACCTCGTCGGCCGCGATGTAGTACGTTCGAACCATACCATCGGCCAAAGCCACAGCCGGTACAACGAGATAAAGCGCCATGGCGAACACGGCGATACTCAGCGAGCGCATATTGACGGACTCCTTTTGCTCGTAGAATCCGCAAAATCGCCGCTTACTTCCTGCCTTGCCGACCGGGCGCCCGAAATACCATGGTGAAAAGCGCGTCGGCGCGCGGGTCCTCGCGACGAAGGTCTCTCCCGCAATAGCCCGGTTCTCGCCAGGCGCAGAACGCCTCCGCGAACGCTTCGTAGGCGTTGGTCCGGGCGTATTCCGTAATTGGTTTGACCGGACCAAACCACCCCAGCATTTCGTGAAGGGCGTGCCCGAGTTCGTGCCTGATCGTCCAAATGTTCGCCGCGCACTCGGTCGGCAGGACGATCGTCGTTCGTCTCCGATCGGCAGGCAAATGCTTCTGGGTGTAAAGATAGTCGCAATATGCGATATCGCGAAGGCTCCGCCCGTCGTCGCTCGTCTCGATAGACGTTAACCCCGCCCACACGGGATCGACGCCGCATAAAAAGTCGACGTGGTCGAGCCGTTCGCGAACGGCCTTGGGCAGCGTATCGAACGCGCCCACGATCGCGTTGTGAAATACCGGCGAACCGTAGCGTCTCACCCTTAAATAACGGGGCTCGGGGGCGCAACGTTCCGTCATCCCAGGGGCGCGCCGTTCCTTACCGTGGCCGGAGCACGAGCGTGGCCGCCACGTTCTTCGCGACCGCGGCGGAACCGAACGGCAGTGGTTGCAGATTGCCGGCAACCCAGGCACGCGTGAGATCCGTATAGTGTGAGGAGCCCGGCTCGCCCGACTCACCGCTGGGAATCGCAATGCCGCCGCGATCCCAATCGCCGACGTCCCACACGGCACGCAAGCTCTGCGCAAATCCCGGCTCCTGCAGATGAATCGTGTACTCGTCTCCGGCGCCAGGCAGCCACGCACCGTTGAGAAAGGCGAAGTTCATCGGCGCCAGCGGATGCTCGATGCGCATACCCCCGGCCTCACGCCACGCGCGGCGCTGCTCGAACGCAAACGAAAACCACCCGTCGAGGTCGGATTCGAGATCGCGCGCCGCAGCGCCGTCGACGCCGCGAAGCTCGTCGAGCCGCGCGCTAAACTCGGGGGCATCTCCAAGCACCGACCCGCGGAGCATGTGCTCGAGCGCGGCCGCCCGCGAATCCGGTTCGAAACGGCCGTCCCAACGCCCGAGCACCCCGAGCACGTCCGCTCGGGGTTCCCCCTCGGGGTGCGCGTGGGCGAAGCGTACGACGTCGCGTGCGATCTCCAGATCGATCGGCGACAGCGTGTCGAGCTGCATTCGCGCAAAATACGCGGCATCGTAGCTCGAACGCGCGTGAAGCAACGCCGCGATGCGATACGCGCGGTATGGCGGTTCGAACTGCGCCGACAGCCGGTACGGGTAGGCGGATGCATACGCCTTATTATTTGCCGAGACCAAGACGGCGTCGCGGTCCGGACCCTTACGTGGAAGCTGCGCAAACGGAATCGGCGGGAAGTTCGCGCGTAAATCGCGCGCGGGGTGGACGTAACGCCCCCATGCCGGATCGTCCGGGACGAGGCCCGCTACGTGATAGGCGACCTGCCCGCTGCGATCGGCGAGAATGAAGTTCTGAGGCGACCCGCGGTAGTTCGCGACGATCCGCAATGCGGCGGCGACATCCGGCGCACGATCGAGCGCCAGCACCGTCGCAATCGCAGAACGCTTTTCCGCGTAGATCGGCCAACGCACGAGCGCAACCGCCGAGTTGGAACCGTCGTTCGGCACGGAGAATTCGCGCGACGTCCGATAGTACGACGCGCTTACGTCGCGCGCAAAGCGCACGTGAAACCGCTCCGTAACCCAAAATCTTCGGTCCAGATGCCCGCCCGCAAATACGCTGGTCGTCGCCATCTCGGCATTGGTCACCGCCCATGCGAGAGCCGCGTTGTGACCGAGGACGACGCCCGGCATCCCCGGGATCGTCGCGCCCGCGGCGTGCATTTGCGGCGAATCGATATCGATGAGGTACCAAATGCCGGGGATCGTCAAAATCAGGTGCGGGTCGTTTGCAATAAGCGCATGCCCGTCGATGCTCCGCCCCGAACCCGCAGCCCAAGCATTGCTGCCGATCGCATCGCGCCGCGGCCGCACGGCAACTTCCGATGCGTCGCAGTCGCTCGGACGAACGCGAGCAGCTCGCGCGTTGCGCGTGCCGTCGATCGTGACGTCGTACCGGGCATCCGACAACGGGAAGAGCGTATCGAAGCAGCGAGGCCCGCGCTGCCGCCAAACGGCATCGCGCGCGAAGACGTCGTGCCACGAGTCGGCGAGTTCGAGCGAGACGACGATGGAGACCGCCAGGGAATCCTTCGGCGTCCACGGCGCGGGCTGGTAAAGCAGCATGCGGAACTCGACGGGCAGCGGTTGCGAGGCCGCGGCCGCATTAACCCCTTCGCTGAACGCGACGATTGCCGCGCGATCGCCCGGCGACAGCGCCCGCAGTTGGCGCGCGGCGATGCCGTTGATATCTACCGCTCGCTGCGCTTTGTCCAAGGCGAGCGCCTTTGCCCCGAATATTTCGGCAAGCCGGCCGTAGGCGTAGCGACGGCTCAAGTCTAGCTGGAAGAGCCGGTCCGACCCCTGCGCGTAGCCCTCTGCAAAGTAGAGATCGTGCTCGTTTGCAGCCTTGATGTGCGGGATGTCGCGCCGGTCGCGCACGATCGAGACGGGAGCGTAGAGTCCCTTTGCGACGATAGTGCCGCGCGTCGTGGCGGTCGCGTGCAATCCTGCGTCGACGGTCGCAGCATATGCGCCCGCGATCGCCAGCAAGCAGACGGCAAACGCCAGCGCGTGTCGCCTCAAAGCGACGGCAACCGCCGCAGGCGGAGTTGGGTCGGCGCTTAGGATTAATCGAGGGTCGGGTCGCTCGAAGAAACCCACGATCATTGAGCGTCCGGCAACGCCGGCCCGTGACGGGCTACGACTTCGTGCAGCTCTCCTTGGCGGTGACGTCGCGACCGGTGGTTTCGGTGAACGAAGTCGTCATGATCTTCTGCGTGTCGCTCACTTTGGTCAAGATAAGCGGTCCGTAAGACGCGATGTCGGGCGCCCTTCTTTGGATCACGAACGTATAGGTTTTCTTCGCGCCGGAGGGCATCGGAGCCGTGGCTACGCTATAGCCTCCCGTGTCGCTGGTCGTTATCCAAACCCAGCGCTTTGCCAGCGCGTCGTACGTAACTTTCGATTGGCTGTGAAAATCTCGCGGAATCCAGGATGCCTTGTGCGTCGTCTCATCGCGCAGCAGCCAGTAGCCGCTCGCGTCCATCGAATAGACCTGGGTGACGCTGAAGGGTCCCGGACGGCGGGAGCTGAGATCGGAGCACTGCCACGTGCCGACCAAAAACTTGAGCGCAGAAAAATCGGGCTTCGCTCCAATGGGCACCGGCGTTCCTTCGACCTTCGTCGTGGCGGCAATGGCCGACGCGCCCGTCACCACGAGCAACACGGCCAACGCGGCGTAGAACCGCTGAAAACTTTTCATTCATGGACCCTCCATTTCGCCAGGCCCCTTCGGAGCCAAGCGGCCGCCTCCTACCGGTGTGGGTCCTCGGAACCCTCAGGCTGGGTTGTACGCGCTCGATGCGGTGTATGCCAGGAAGAATGCGATGGCAAACACGACGACCGTCGCGATGACGATCGCGCGGTTTGTGCGGCCCGAGTGGCCTTGAAACCAACCGTTGATCATTCCGAGCGCTCCGGAGAGCGCGATGAGAAGGAACGCCAAGTTGAGCCGTCCGATGAAGCCGGCCGTCCCGGGGGCGGTCTGACCGGCCATGAGGCGATCGACCCAGATCGCGATGGCCGTGGGGAAAATCACCAAAAAGACGCCGGCACCAAAGCCTATCCAACCTCGGCGCTTCGCGCTTTCCAGCGTCTTGAGCCGAGTGCCGCACGTCGAACACTTGTCGGTATCGCTGCTGGGTTTGTTGCAGCGCGCGCAAAACATGGCCGGCATATCGTTTCGCGAGCGGGCGACGTTCGATCGCGCCGCCCACTCGCGCAACTCTAGTTAGAGACCGCCGACACCGTTGGGTGTGCCCCAACCCGACGGCCCCGAGTACTGTCCGAACTGTTTGGTCCCGGCCTTGCACAGATACGTGCTCTGCAAGCTCGTGGGACAACCCCCAAGTTCTCCGTCCTTGATGTAGTGGAAGTCTTTCTTGATATCGGTCTTCGAAAGCTTCCAGAGATTCTCGCCGCCGTACTGTTTTTTGGAGTTACCCGCTAAGCCGAACATGCCGGCGACTAGCGGTGAGGAGACGCTCGTCCCGCCGACGGTGCCCCAACCCGAGTTGCCGTACGTGTCGTATACGGCGACATTCCACGCGACCGCCGCAACGTCGTTACCGGTTCGGAAGGTGCAATCTTTGTCTTTTTGCCACGAAGGCTTCTTTACGACGGAGCAGCCGCCGCCGCTGTCGGGCCAGACGGTTTCGAGGAACTTCGAGCCGCTCGTGATGTTAAGAAACGTGCCGCCGACGGAGACGACGCTTTGATAATCGGCCGGATCCTGCATCCCGTAGCCGCCGTCACCGGCGCTAGCCAGATAGGTTATTCCCTTGGTCGCAAACGCGTTCCCGGACGAAGATCCCGCGCCGCCGCCCCAGCTGTTGGTGACGATGGTGGCGCCTAACTTCACGGCTTCGATCTCCGCGTCATAAAGATTGGTTCCGCTGTTGTCGTCGGCTTCGACCAAATAGAGCGTGCACTTCGGACAGCTTGCCGAAACCATTTCGATGTCGAGGTCTTCCTCGACGCCCCAACCGGAGCTACCCTGCGGATAGTTCTTCTTCTGGCCGAGCTGGTTATATTTGGTGAACTTCGCCTTTGGGAGGCCGAATTCGGTGCGGTAGGCGGCGACGTCCGTCGCGGCGTCAGGGTTGTCGAACGCGTCGACGACCGCGACCACCTGACCGGCCCCATCCTTAGTAAACGGCAGATTGTAACGGGCCTCCAAGTTTGCCGCACTCAACCCAGAGACGTCGGGGCCGGCGTTGTTCATGGACTCGATCAAGACGTCGCAGTGCATATATCCCACCGGGGTGTCGGGGCAAGCCCGGCGCGCGAGGTGCTGCGCCTGCCATTGCGGCATTGGCCCGGTCGAAACGCTTGATTGGCTTGGCGACGACGGCATATTGGAAGGGCCGCCGGCGCTACATGCCGCGACGGCGAGTACCGCCAGCATCGGCAAAAAGAACCTGATTTGGCTATTCACGGGAGCTCCTTTTATTTCGTTAGTGTCCGAGGTATCGGCTTCACTTCGACACGACCGAGCTTCCCAACTCCAGAATCCCGGCGATCCTTCAGCTAGCGCCGTGGGCGCAAGCGTCGATGCGCTTTTTGAGAAAGCGCTGCTCTACCGGGTTGCGGGCCAGCGCAAGCGCGGTCTGAAAATGCTCGCGCGCAATCGCATTATTCTTGCGGCGCAACTCGAGTTCGCCCCGAGCAGCATAATAGAATGGATACCGCGCCAGCCGATCGCGATCGCTCACGGCGTCGAGCGCTTCCAGTCCGTTTTGCGGGCCACGCAACTGTGCGACCGCAATCGCGCGGTTGAGCGCGACGACCGGGGAGGGTGCGATCTTCATCAAGGTGTCGTAAAGCGCGACGATCGCCGTCCAATCGGTATCTTCAAAGCGCGGCGCGCCGGCGTGAACCGCGGCAATCGCCGCCTCGACGTGATAGCGGCTCAGCTCGCTGCCGGTTGCCGAGCGTTCGAGCCACGCCCGGCCTTGCTCGATCATCGCGCGATCCCAACGCGAGCGATCCTGATCGAACAACGAGCTTAAGTCGCCCCAGGCGTCGAGACGCGCCGGCAAACGAGCGGCATCGAGGTACATCAGCGCGCAAAGCGCTAACGTGGACGGCACCGCGCCCAACGGATGTTCGGCGAGCAGGCGCGCGAGCCGGATCGATTCGCGACACAAGTCGGTGCGAACGACGGCGTGGGCCGACGCGCCATGGTAACCTTCGCTGAAGATCAGGTACAGCGCCCGCTGAACGACCGGGAGCCGTTGCGCAAAGTCGGCGGCGTCGGCGATATCGAAGAGCACGCCCGATTCCGCCAGCGTCTTCTTGGAGCGGCTCAAGCGCTTCTCAACTGCGCTGGGGCTGGTAACGAACGCACTCGCGACCTCGCGAGCGCCAAAGCCGCCGACGAGCTGCAGGACGAGCATCACCTGTGCCGGCGCCGAAAGCCGGGGATGGCAGCACGAGAACATCATGCGAAGCTGATCGTCGGTGATACCGATTGGATCGAAGATCTCCTCGACTACATTGGCCAAGGTCCACTCGGTCTGCAGCAATCGTCCCAGATCCGGCGCAAAGGTCAGCGCCGTGCGTTCGCGGCGCAATACGTCGATGGCGCGATTCTTCGCCGTCTTCATGAGCCACGCGGATGGGTTTTCAGGAACGCCACGGAGTTTCCAAACCTCCAACGCCCGGCAGAAGGCGTCTTGGACGACGTCTTCTGCCAGCGCTAGATTGTGAAGGCCGAATGCCCGCGTGAGGGTGGCGACCATGCGTCCCGCCTCTCGGCGAAAGAGATGGTCGCTCAGCTCCATTTTACATATCCATTTTCATAACCGGCCGCACCTCGACGGAGCCATCCACTTCGAGAATCGGGCAACCGCCGGCGAGTTTTGCCGCATGCGCGAGATTGTCGGCGACGACGAGCGTGAATCCGCCGACGAGATCCTTGGCTTCGGCGAAGGGACCGTCGGTCACCGTGCCCCCTTTGCCTTTGACGACCTTGCCCTCGAGTTCCAGCGGCTGCCCCGGGTCCTTCAGATTGCCGCTGACCGTGAGCTCCTTCATCCAGGCGAGCCATTTCTGCATGATCTGCTGCGACTGCTCCGGACTTGGGTTTCGTTGGCCGCCGCGATAGAGATAGAGAAAATCACCCATGATCGTACCTCCTAGAAAGAGTGTAATGTGGCGTAGACGTTTGGGAGGCCTCGCAGCGGACATTCTCTCGAAAAAATCGAAGCCACGGCGATGCAAGCAATGACGTCGCCATTCCAAGAGGAAGTCCATTCGATCATCAAGGACCGCCATCTGCTGGGGCACCCTTTCTACGTCGCGTGGTCGAAGGGTGAACTCTCCCTCGAGCGGCTGCGGCAATATGCCGGTCAGTATATGCATCACGTGTTGGCGGAGCCCACCTATTTGAGTGCCGTTCATTCGAACACGCCGCACTTTGCGAGCGACGGAAAGAGCGACCTCAGCACGCGCCAGGTGATCCTCCAAAACCTTATCGACGAAGAGTTCGGGCCCGAGAACCATCCCGCGCTTTGGAAGCGCTTCGCCGCGGCGTTGGGAGTGTCGGAGGACGACCTCGCCGCAGCCGCTCCGCTGCCCGCGACGCAATCCCTGGTGAGCACCTTCACCGATCTCTGCCGGAACCGCCCGTACTACGCGGGTTTGGCGGCACTGCACGCTTTTGAATCGCAAGTACCGGCGATCGCGGCCGTGAAGATCGACGGGCTCCGGCGGTTTTACGGTTTTACCGACCCGCGCGCGTACGATTTTTTCACCGTGCACGAGGAGGCCGACATCTTTCATTCCGCCGCCGAGTGGCGTTTGATCGAACGGGCCGCCGATGTTCCGGCAAAGCGAGCCGAGGTTCTCGACGCAACGCGCGAGGCGTGCGAAGCGCTTTGGAGTTTCCTCGGCGGCGTGTACGAAGTTTCCTCGATTAACGCGGGCTGACAACCACGGCTTCGGGTATGTCGAGGCCGGTCAAAGTTTTGGTCGCGTCGCCGCCTGCCGGAAACTTCCAGTAGCCGGCGGTGCCCAGCGATGCGGAGGGCGCGATGACTCGCTTACGCGCCGAGTCGATCCAGAACTGGTGAACGTTCTTCGACCCGATGAGCGAGGTCGAGGTAACTTCCGTTCCGCTACTGCCGCTTATGCTGAACTGATAGACCGAGTCGGGACCCTCGTTCTCTTCGGCGACGGCTACGTACTTGCCGTCCCACGCGACGCCGCCGGCAACCGTGATGCTTTGATCGATCGAAATGTTCGTGAACGTACCGCTGCCTGCGGGAAGCTCGGCGAGCTGGAAACCGCTCGTGCCGTTCTTGTCGCCATCAACGAAAAGGTTGCTGCTGTTATCGTAGCTGCAGAACCAGGCTCGCGAAATCGAGGAATCGGTGTATATCACGGGCTTGCCCTTGGCCTTCTTGAAAATCGATACGCTGCCCTGACCGCCGCCCGGCCCTTCGTAGTTGGTAACCGCGAGATTCCCGGTGCCCGGATCGACCGAACACCCCGCCGGGTAGTATCCCGAGTCGCTCAGGGTTGCGATCGGGCTCGTGCCGCCGTGCGCGTACTCCGCGATCGTTGCGGTTTCATCGTCCACGATCCAAATATCGCCCGCTTTGTTGGTGCAATCGCCATACGGCTCTTCGAAGCCCGTTAGCGTACCCTCGAGCGCGCCCTTGGGATACGAGAAGACCGAAACCGTACCGTTATTCGCGTCGGTAACATAAAGGAGCGACATTCGCTTGGCGTCGGCAGCCATCCACGAAGCGCGGCCGTCGTGGTGGCGCGCCGGCGCGGCGCGATCCGGGCTCACGAGCGGCGGACCGTTTCGCAGAAGCGGTTCTGCGGGACTCATCTGCGACGCTGTGCCGCTGCAGCCGGCAAGTAGTGCCATAGCCGCGTAAATGCTCTTCATACCGGCTTAGATTTCCGCCCGAGGGGCGGGACTCTTTCCATCGCCGCGAAGCTCGGTGGTCGAGATGGCCGGTGAAGACTTGACGCGTCGGGAGTTCGAACTCGTGGTGGGCGAAGCGTTGGAATCGCTTCCAAAGCGCTTCGCCGACCTCGTCGAGAACGTCGTCATCGCTGTCGAAGAGGAACCGAGCGACGAAGACCTCGACAGCATCGAGGACGACGGCGAGGACGATTCGGAACTTCTCGGCATCTACCGCGGGGTGGCGCTTACCGAGCGGACGCACGACATGCCGTTGTTACCCGACGAGATCGCCATCTTTCGCGGACCCATCAACCGAGTCGCGTCCACCCGGGAGGAGGCCGTCGAGGAAGTGCGCGAGACCGTGATTCACGAGCTGGGGCACTACTTCGGCCTCCACGACGAGGAGATGCCGCATTGATTATAGTGAGGTGTTCTAAGTCCTCACGCAGGTGACGTTGTACTGCTCTTTCCAGGCGCCGCCAGACTTGTATTCGCCGAGGTCGGTGGTCTTCGTCGCGCTGTAGTTGACGGTATCGCGGATCTGCATGTTCGTGCCTGAGGCATTGGTTGCCGAGCCGAGCCATACCATCTTTTTTCCGCTCATCGACGACGACTCCGTGCCGTAGGTTCCGTCGGAGACGATGAGCGGGCTCCACCACGTCCGCGTCTTGGCCGCATACACGTTGTACCACGTGTTATCGAAGTTCGTGCCGGTGGCATGATACATGATTGCACCGCTGTTGGTACGCGTGACGGTCATCGATTGGTGGCTGGGGCCACCCATTGCCGAGGGCATCATGTTGGTGCACGACCAGGTTCCAACGGCCCAATCAAAGCCGTGCGGACCGACGCCCGGCATTGCCGAAGACATCATCTGAGACTGCGCCGCGCACGGAAGCGCGACGGCAAACGCTGCAAGCACGACCTGCGAAAGAACCTTCTTCATATTCGTTCCTTTCCAAGAGGTAGTAGGAACTTGCTTGTTTGCCGAGTTTTCGGGCGCCCCTCTTGCAGCCTCGAACTCCTAAGAGGCGATTAGCCTTGCGTTGCGCGCCGAGTTCAGCCCGTTCCAAAACCCCGCCACCGCATCCAACATCGCTTCGCCTGCCGCCAGAAAGCGCTGCGCGCTGAAGCTTGGCTTGGCAAAGGCCTCTCGTAACTCGTCTGAGGTATGCGCGGCGTGGTTCTCCTCCAAGGCGTCGTGCCACGTCCAAAATCCGAGCGGAAGCTCGGGAATTCGGCTCTTCTTGATCGCCCGCAACCCCGCAATCAGCTCCTTCCAAAATCCGGCGGCCGCCCAGTGCTCGATCGCGTACGATGCACCCGCGGCAGTCGATTCATCCTCAGCGCTATACCAAGACATCAATGCGTCGCAAAAGTCCAGGGTTGAGGCTCTTCCAAGGCGGCGCTTCCCGATCTCGCTCCAACCGAGATCGAGCGTCGCGGCGAAATGCGCCAGCCATTCGAAGTGCCCGGCCGTAAAGCGAAACGTGCCGCCTTCAACGCTGCCGGAAGGCGCGAACGTGACGCCCAGCTCGTTGAGTAAGATCTCCTTGCCTGCGCGGTAGCTTTGAAGATCGGGTGCGTTGATGCACTTGCGCAGCTGCGCCTCGATGAAGAGGTGGCTGAAGACGGAAAACTGCACGGTGAAGTCGCGCAGCTCTTCCACCGTGGCCTCACCACATGCGAACCACTTTGTATATTCGTTGTTGCTCACGATTGGGTGGCGGTCGATGCTCCTGGCGACGGCACGTTCGAACTCCGTAAGATCCTTGGTTGTCGTGACTGCCTTCATGATGCTCCTACAATAAAAAGAGCCGCCTCGCATCGGCGAGGCGGCTTTGCATTTTTACGAACTCGTTCGTTAAAGCAATAGCGTACCTGGCCGGCTTCGATCGAAGTAGCCGTAATAATAATAGTACGCGTAGGACTGCAGAACGAACATGTGTAGGCCAATCTACCACAGGCCTTTGCCGAATGCAAGGGCGTCGAACGCGCCCGCCTAACCTGGCCGGCGGAGAAAGCATGCCGGCCGCGGAACCGAGTCTGCTCTATGAAAAACGCCTTGATCGTGCTTATGCTTGCACTTGCGCTGGGGGCCTGTTCGGGCTCCTCTTCCACTCGCGGTTCCTACGGTTCGGGCGATCCGAACCTGGCGGCGCCGAATCTCGGGGGCGGCCCGATCGATCCGTTCCTAACCGATGGTCAAGCGGTCCTGCGCGCATTGGATGCGATTGCGGAGCACTCCGGACGCCCGATGCGCGTAACTTCCCTAAGCGCGGACCGGATGACCGGGTTGATGGCCGACGTGCAGGAGCCCAAGAACCACATCAACGTGGACCACTATGTCGTTGCGCCCGACGGTACGCTTTCGGGGCCAACGCCCGTTAAACTCATGTCGATGGGCGGCGGTCCAATCACCGCGGAGAAGGTCGATGGCGAAGTCTTTGACCCAAAGGCGATCGCATTCGCGCGGCTGACGCAAACGGCGCGCGATGCAATCGCCCAATCAAAGTCTCCCGACGCCCGCGTGACCGAGTGGGAGTTCGGCGGCATCGGGCCCGACGACCGGCAGTTCATCTATTTGGAGTCGTCCCGCGCGCGACCGGTCGCAATCGTCAACTCACAGCTCAAGATTCTTACGATGCGGTTCTAAGACGCGCTAACTCGGGAACCGAGTCGAGCGCGCAGCCGAGGTCCTCGATAAGGTCCTCGACCTCTTCGATGCCAACCGAGAGGCGCAGCAGATCGTCGGTAATATCGAGATCTGCACGCTGCTGGGGCGTTAGAGAGGCGTGCGTCATCCGCGCCGGACTGCAGATCAGGGACTCGACGCCGCCCAGCGAGACCGCGAGCGCGAAGACGGAGGTTGCAGTTGCAATCGCGCGTGCGCGCTCGGCGCCCCCCTTGGGACGGAACGAGACGATGCCGCCGAAACCGCTCATCTGCCGCTTCGCAAGCTCGTGCTGTGGATGGGTCGCGAGGCCAGGGTAGAACACCTCGGCGACGTCGTCGCGCCCGGCGAGAAACTCCGCAACCGCCTGACCGTTCTTGGAATGCGCGCGCATGCGCAAACCAAGCGTCTTCGCGCCGCGCATCGTGAGATAGGCGTCCCACGGGCCCGGTATCGCGCCGACGCAGTTCTGATGGTAGGCGACTTGCTCGGCGATCTCGCGATCGTTGGTGATCACCGCACCGCCGACGACATCGCTGTGGCCGCCGATATATTTCGTCGTCGAATGGACGACGATGTCGGCGCCCAGCGCGAGTGGCTGTTGCAGAAACGGCGAGGCAAACGTATTATCGGCGACGATCAACACTCCCGCGGGCCGCAGGCGTGCGAGCGCTTCGATATCGCACAGCCGCAGCAGCGGGTTGCTGGGCGTCTCGAGCCACAACAGCCGCGTATTCGGCCGGGCTGCCGCCCAGGTCGCGCGCGCGTCGCTGGTATCGACGAACGTCACGTCGATGCCGTAGCGCGAGAGCACCGTTGTAAAGAGGCGATGCGTCCCGCCGTAGATGTCGCGGGTGGCGATGATGTGGTCGCCGCAGGAGAGCAGCGAGGTGGCGCCGGCGACGGCGGCCATGCCCGAAGCAAAGCCCGAAGCGAAAGTCGCGCCCTCGAGCGCGGCGAGTTGGCGCTCCATCGCCGACCGCGTCGGATTGACGGTGCGCGAATAGTCGAAGCCCTTTGTCACGCCGATTTCCGGCAGGGTAAACGTCGCGGTTTGATAGACGGGAACGATCGTCGCCCCGGTAGCGGGGCACGCGTCCTGGCCGCTCCAAATGGCTCGCGTCGAAAATCCGAGCGCGGGCGAGCGGTGCGATTTTCCATTCAACATAAGCTGCTCCTGAGTTCCGCCGTAACGGGCGTGCTGATAAGTGGTTCTAAAAGTGCTCGTAACGCGGCCGGCTCGGCCAGAAACGCGTCGTGACCGTGATGCGATTTTAACTCGACGTACTGCGCGTCGAAGCCGCGCAGGGCGAACCGCTGCGCCGCTCGCCGCACGTCTTGCGGACGAAACAGCCAATCGGCGGTGATTCCAACGAACGTCAGCGCGGGTTTTCTGGTGCCGCTCAACTGCAAGAACACCTCGCCGGCGCGCACGTCGAAAGAGTCCATTGCATGGGTGAGCGCCACGTAGCTCACGGCATCCATGCGCGCCTCGAAGAGCGCCGCCTGACGGTCCAAATAACCCTCGACGTCAAAGCACGGCCGGCCCTGGCGGTCGCTGCGGCGCCCGTGGCGTTCGTTGAAGAGGTCTTCGCTCTTATACGAGAGCATCGCGAGCTTGCGCGCGAGGCGCAAACCTCGCACGGGATCGAGCGCCAGCGCTTCCCGTTGCAGCGAGTTGAGCGCGATGCCCATCGCGCTGTGATGGTCGTGTGCGCCGACCACGACTGCAGCGCCGATTCGTTCGGGCGCATCGAGTGCCCACTGCAGCGCGCGCATGCCGCCGAGCGATCCGCCGATGGCCAGCTCGACGCGTTCGAACCCCAGCTCGGTCAGGGCTCGCATTTCGGCCCGCACGATATCGCGAACCGTAATCCGGTGCGAGGTCCTCGTCGAGCCGTAACAACTGCCCAGCGCGTTGATGCCCACCACGCACCACTCGCGCGGGTCAAACAGTGCGCCCTCACCAACGATGCCGGGCCACCAGTCGGCGGCGCGACTCGAACCGGTCAGCGCGTGTTCCACCAGGACGACGTTTGAGCCGTCTGCGGCGGGAGTGCCGTAAATGGTCACGCATTGCTCGACGGCCGCAAGCGTTTGCCCACAATCGAGCCGCAGCGCGCCGATAGCTACCGTCTGCTCGTTCATCAGGCGTTCACCAGCTCTTGCAACGGAGCGTTCGTCAACGCATCGTCCCAGATCGCGTAGTTGGGAAGTTCGGCGGTGCGGGAAAGGCGGTCGAAGAACGGCTCGATGCGGATCCCCGTTTCGAGCGAGCTCGAGCGGCCACGCAGGTCGAAGCCGCGGCCTTGACCTAGCGCGTGCAAGATGCTGACGACGTCGCCGAGCACCGCCGAGCCCGTCGCGGCACCGCCGGCGCCCGCGCCGCGCAATACGAGCCGTCCGGCGTCACGCGCGGCAATCTGCACGACGTTCTCCGAGTCCGCCGTGCGCGCGAACTCGTGGTTCTCCTCGACGAGAACCGGCGCAACCTCGGCCAAAACGCCCAGGGGCGTGCGCAGAACCGCGGCAACGTGACGGATTCTATATCCCAGCATCCGGGCACGCGCGACGTCGCGTTGCGTAACCGCCGTAATCCCGGTGCGCGCGATGCGCGGGGAGGTCACCGCAAGACCGAAAGCCAGTTGCGCAACAACGGCAAGCTTGTGCGCCGCGTCGACTCCGCCGACGTCGTTGCTCGGATCGGCTTCGGCATAACCCAGCCGTTGCGCTCGAGCCAGCGAATCGTCGAATCCCGCGCCTTCTTCCATCGCCGAGAGAATCGCCGTACAGGTCCCGTTGACGACGCCCGCAACCGAGAGAATCTCGTCTCCCGCGAGCGCCTCGTCGAGCGTTCGCACGATCGGAATCGCGCCCGCGACGGCGCCCTCGAAGCGCAGCGCCGCGCGGCGCGATGCGGCCAAGGCCTTCAATCGCGGGCCGTGCTCGCCAAGCAAATCCTTATTGGCGGTAACGACGTGCCGTCCGCGCTCGAGCGCGCGCTCGACCAGCTCGGCCGCGTCGGTCGTTCCCCCGATGACCTCGATAACGAGATCGACCTGCGGATCGTCGACGACGGAGCGAGCGTCGCGCGTGAAAAGGCGCCTTTCGAGCGCGTTCGAACGCCGCTTTAGCGAATCTTGAATCGCGATCGCGCGAAGCTCGTATCGCACGCCGCTACGGCGTTCGATGGCATCGCGTTCGCGTTGCAGACGATCGGCGACGTTTGAGCCAACCGTTCCACACCCGAGTAGTCCGACCCCGACGGTCGTTTTCATAGTTTCCCGGCCTCCTGTTGCGATGGGAAAGCGAGGATAAAAACGCGCCCCCCGCCGTGGTGGCGAGGGGCGCGAGAAGCATTTTTGATTTCCGGACTTAACTTACGAGCTTCACGACGACCCTGCCACATGCATACGCATGCCGCACATCGAGAACATCATACTGCTCGCAGGACCAGACATGGACCGAAGGTTAGCATCCGGGGCGGGCGGCTGTCAAGGAAAAAAGGCATGCGAATCCCTGTTAACGCCCTAACGCCGCCTGGAAAGAATCGCCGCCACCGTGGGTACAAGGTCCAAATGAAGATTGCAGTTTTTGGCTCGGACACCCGCGCGGTCGCCATCGGGAAGCTTCTAGCCGATGCGGGATATCACGTCTGTTTCGGCGATGCGGCCGGCGCCAGTCGCGCCGAGGCGGCCGCCCGGCAGGCGGGCGGGGTCGCGGATACCCCCTATAATGATGCGGCCTCATGCGAGATGTTGATCTTTGCCGGCTCGCGAGGCGAGCTCGACGGCCTGTTGACGGCGACGGGCTGCATTTCGCCCGACGCGGTGGTCGTCGATGCCATGGAAGGCACCGACGGCGGAGGTCCGGAGCTGCTGGCCCACAAGCTCGATACGCATCGCGTCATCCGCGCGCTGATCGTCGCTCCGCAGGTGAATGCGAACATTCCGTACTGCGGCGACGATGCCGACGCGATGACTCTGTTCGAGGAGGTCTTTCGCACGGCGGGATGTCTGACCGCCTATCGCGGTCCACTTTCCAAGGCCGGCGAGATCACGCTCCCGGGCACCGCCGAGACCGGCGAAGCCTCGTTCCAGAGCATCAGATCGGCCAACGCCGTCAGCACGTAACCGCGAACGCTGCCAGAACCGCCTGCTCCTCCGACAGTTGCGCACCTTCGGCGGCCAGCGCATCAATTTCGGGGTCAGTGAGTCGTTCGCGCAGCGCCTTCGTCAGGATTTCGTTCGTGCGACGCTCGGTCAGGTCACGTTCGCAGCCTTCGTTGGAATACCAGGCGTCAACGTACCCGCGAAGGCGAGCGGCGCAGCCGGCGTCGCTGCGTAGCGCGGCAACGGTGGCCAGATGCTGCGTCGCAATAGCAACGTCCATCGGGTGCGTGCCTCGCGCCAGCTCGAGGGCCTCGCGCGCCGCAAGGTGGGCGCCGTCGATGTCGCCGAGCACGAGCTGGTACGCGGCCGCGTTCGCCCGTGCGGAACTTTCAATACGCTTTGCGCGCGCTTCCCGCGCGACCGCTGCCACCGCCTGAATTAGCTCGAGCGCTCGCGCCGGATTCCCCGCTCGAAACTCGAGCTCCGCGAGGTCGCCGCGCAACGCGGCCACTTCGAGGGACTGCCGAGCGACATCGTGAGCGCGAGCGCTTCGGTGTAAAACTGCCGCGCCTCGTCTACTCGGCCGGCACGCTGCGCGATGGTCGCCCGCATTGCGAGTGCGGCAGCGTATCGGCGCGACGACTTCGGTCCGCCTTCCCGGCAGATCCGCAGTGCGAGATCGTTTGCGGCTTCGGCTTCTTGCGCGCGTCCGGCATGCAGAAGCCCGACGGTGATTTGGTAGAGGCTCGCCACCCTTTCAAAGGGATCGTCGCATTCCGTGGCAAGTTCGAGCGCCCGCTGTGCCGCCTCGATCTTTTCCATTCCGAACGATAGCGACGACAAGTTGCGCCAGGCCTGCGCTGCGACGCCCGGTTCGGCCGCCCCATCGAGTCGAGCAAGCACGGCATGGAGCCAACGACGCGGCTCGGCGTCGCCAGGGTGAATGCGCCAGGTTCGCGCGAATCCGCACGTAATCCGCGACGCTATGGATACCTCACCCGCCGATAGCGCCCACGCGATCGCGCTTCGAGCGTTTTCGAGCTCCGGCTCGACGTCATCCGCCCGGGGCTCGATCATTGTCGCGGAAGCCCGTAGGCGCGTGTCGCCGGGCCTTGGATCGTACGCCCGATCGAGCGCCTCGGCGAGCTCGAGCGACGCAAGGGCGTGAAGGCGCGACACGGCGTCCCGCTCGCCGCGGACCGCCAACTTTTCGAGCGCGTATTGCCGGAACGACTCCAAGAGACGATAGCGCGGTTCGCTCCCTTGGAAATCGGTCGTTACCAGCGACTTGTCTACCAGCGACGAGAGCATATCCAGCATGTCGTCTTCCCTTGTTTTTTCGCCGCAAACCAAGGCTGCAGCGCGCAGCGTGCAGCCTCCGGGGAAGATCGAAAGCCGTTCGAACGTGCGCTGCTCGGGCGCGCTTAGAAGATCGTAACTCCAATCGATCGCCCCGCGCATCGTCTGCTGTCGCGGCAACGCGACGCGTTCGCCGCCCGTGAGAACTCGAAAGCGATCGTCGAGCATGTCGTTGAGCGCGTTTACCGATAACACGTTGACACGCGCGGCGGCCAGTTCGATCGCCAGTGGAATGCCGTCCAATCGCCGGCAAAGCTCGGCGACGACCGGTGCATTCTCGCCGGTAAGCGCGAAGCGATAATCGACGGCGCGAGCGCGATCGCTAAAGAGGGCGATTGCGCCGTACCCTACGGCATCGGTTGCGCTCAACCCGGCAGCCACCTCGGGCGTCGGAATGCGCAAGGACGGGAGGCGATAGGTGCGTTCGCCCGAGACCCGCAGTGGTTCGCGGCTGGTTGCGAGGATACGAACGCGCGGGCAGCCGGCCAACAATTGCGCGGCGGCGATCGCTGCTTCGTTAATCACGTGCTCGCAGTTATCCAGAATCAGCAGCATCGATCGCTTCTCGAGGTGTGCAACAACGGTTTCGAGCAACGGACGATTCGGCTGCTCTTGCACGCCCAGCGCCGATGCGATCGCCGGCGCGACCGGCGAGGGACTCCCCAGCGGCGCAAGTGCGATGAAGCAGGCCTCCTCGGCGCCTCCGCTCAGCACCGTTGCGGCCTGCAGCGCCATCTGAGTCTTGCCGATTCCACCGACACCGGTAAGCGTGACGAGCCGATGCTCGCGCACGAGCGTCAGGACTTGCTCGAGCTCCACATCGCGTCCGACGAAGCTCGTCAACGAAAGCGGCTGGCCGGAGGCGACCCGCTCCGTTTCGGACGCTACTACTATTGTCCGGCGTGCGCTGCGCCGTGCCGCGTGCGCCGCGGCCGCTTCGAACGCGCGACGCTGGTCGTCGTCGAGCGCGAGCGCGCCGGCTAAGAGCGCAAGTGTTTCGCGTTGTGGTGTGCGGCGATGTCCACGCTCGAGCGCGCTGATTCCGTCGGAGCTCATCCGGGCGCGCTCGGCAAGGGCCTCTTGCGACAGCCCGACGCCCAGCCGATGGCGGCGCAGCAGCTTCCCGAAGTCCGAAGAACCGGAGGCTCGCCCCTCGTCTTCCATCGCGCTCGTAGCTTTCGCGAACCCGGCAGAATCACTTGTCAGAGCCACTTGTCCGACTGTCGGTTACGGCGATCGCCGTTTCGCAGCATGATTGTAACAGTCTCGAACGGTCCAGCTAGAGCGACGTCCGAGAACGCAAGATGGGTCTTCTCGGGTAGGCCCATCTTCGCGTTGCACCGCTGAGCCGGACGTTTTGTCCGGTCTCAACCACATCGCCACCCGAAATGGAGCAGTTGAAAATGAATCTTTCGTCGCTAGCCAAGTACCCCGCTGCCGCAACCGTGGCTGCCTCGTTCCTCGCCGCCTGCAGCGCCGGCGCCGCGCCGGCCTTCGCTCCCTCCGGTCCAATTCCGGCAACTCGAGCCGCGGCGCCAGCCGTGCGGCACGGCGTTGCGCCCGATCGAACCTGTGCCGGGAACGCGCTTTACTTCTCCGACAACCAGAACTCCACGATCGACAGTTTCAACGCCCTCGGGGGCACCCACGCATGCACCGTCACCGCCGGCGGGCTCTCCAATCCGATGGGAGTCTGGGTACAGCCGGTCGCGGGCACCTACTACAACTACCTCTTCGCCGCAAATGCGGGCAACGGGACAGCCGTCGCTTATAAGACGCCGCTGACCAACGCGTCGGTTCCGGAGTGGCAGTTCAACGCCGGGGGCGCGGCCTCGGACGTCGTGCAAGACATGTTCGGCAACGTTTACGTTGCGGAATACGGCACACCGAACATTGCGGTATTCACGCCGCCCTTTAGCGCCTGCATCTATCCCTCGGGCTGCTCGCCCTCATACTCAATCACCGATCCGTGCGGCACCGTCGACTGGCTCGCAACCGATGGAAAGGGCGACGTCTACAGCAACAACTATTGCGGGTACGTAACGCTTTTCGTCACGCCGATCGCCGCCGGCGAGGTCGGAACTAAGCTGATGGGCACCGCCTTCAGCCAACCCGGTGGCATGATCGTCGACAAGCACAACGAGCTGGTCGTCAACGACCAGGGAACCGATAGGATCACGAGCTATGGGTTGAACGTGCTTCGGTCGGAAGCGACGGCACGCTTCACGCTCGCGCCGTATTCAGGAGCGATCTTCGGCATCGGACTCGACAAGACCAACAAGTTCTTGTGGGGCGCAAACGTTACGGCCGACGCGGGCCAGCGCTATTCGTTCTCGGCCGGCGGCACCGGCGGAACGCCGAGCGCGACCGACCCGAACCTCGTCGTTCCGTTTGGCGCAGCGGTGCGCCCCTCGAGCGCCGAATAACACAAAGAAACCTATGACGCTTGCCGTTGCGCGGTACGAACTGCCCGTAGCCGAACCTTATCGGCTGGATCTCACCGCGAGCGTGCTGCGACGCCTGTCGACCAACGTCGTCGACGTGCTCGCTCCCGAGGGCGTCTACCGGCGGGTGCTTGCAGTGGCCGGGAATCCGATACTGGTGCGCGTCGCTTCGGAGAAGCCCGGCGCGCTCGCGGTAACCCTCGAGGGCGCGCGGCGTGGCCATCCGCTCGCCCTGGAAACGGTGCGCCGGATGCTCGGCACCGACCGGACGCTGAAAGAGTTCGACCGTGCCGCCGCGCGCATCCCGTGGCTGCGGCCGCTTGCGCGGCGGATGCGCGGCGTCAAGCCGCCACGGTACCCAACGCTTTGGGAGGCCTGCGTGAACGCGATCGTCTTCCAGCAGGTGAGCATCCACGCGGCCAGCGCCATCCTACAGCGGTATGTCGTCGCGCTCGGCTCGGCCCCGCAGTCGTGCGAGGGAGTTCCACTGCACGCGTTTCCGGACGCCGAGGTGACGCTTCGGGCAAACGATGATGCGCTTCGTGCGGCTGGTCTGAGCGCGAACAAAGTTGCGACGCTGCGCCGCGTCGCCCAGGCTCTCGTCTCCGGAACGCTCGACGAGCGAATGTTGGAAGAACGCTCCAGCATTGAAGCAGCGGCCATGCTGACCGCGATCAAAGGCATCGGACCGTGGACGGCGACGGTCATCCTGCTGCGGGGACTCGGCCGGCTCGACGTCTTTCCGAGGAACGACTCCGGCGTCGCCGGTGGTATTGCATTCGCGGGAGGCTCGCTCCCCGAAATCGAGAGCGTGCTCGACGCGCTCGGTTCGCAGCGAGGGATGCTTTACTATCATCTTTTGCTGGCCCGGCTCGAAGCCCGCGGCGAGCTGGGCCCGTCTAAGGGAAACTAAGTGCCGTAGCGGCGTTGGCGTAACGCGTAGTCGTCGAGCGCGGCCTGCAGCTCGACTTCGCCAAAATCCGGCCAGTAGGTATCGGTCGCCCAAAACTCCGCGTAGGCGGCCTGGAACAACAAGAAGTTAGAGAGCCGCAGTTCGCCGCCGGTTCGGATCACCAAATCGGGATCCGGAAGACCTGCCGTGTACAGGCGGCTTTCAACGGCGTGCTCGTCGATCGAGTCGAGGTCGCGCAGCCCGGCGTTCACTTCGCGCACCAACTCGCGTACCGCGTCGCCGATCTCCCGGCGCCCTCCGTAGTCGATGGCAAGATTGAGGGTCACCGCGTCGTTGCCGGCCGTCTTTTCGACGAGGTCGGCCAGCGCGCCGCGCGCCGCGGCGGGAAGCCGGTCGCTGCGCCCGCAGAGCCGCACGCGGACGCCTTCGCGCGCGAGGTTGCGAAGTTCGCCGCTCGCCGCCGCAATGCAAAGGCCCATCAGCAGCTCGACCTCGCCGGACGGCCGCTTCCAATTCTCTTCGGAGAAAGCAAATACGGTGACGATCCGAATCTTTGCCGCCCGGGCGGCGCGCAGCGTTCGGCGCAGTGCCGCGACGCCACGCTGGTAGCCGAACGCGATCGGCAGCTTTCGTTCGCGCGCCCAGCGTCGATTGCCGTCCATGATGATCGCGACGTGATGCGGAATCATGTCGTTGCCAGCTTCGATCGGGTTACCGAGCTCACCGATCGTTCGTGCACGTCGCGGACGACCGACTCCAGTTCGTCAACGTAGGCCAGGAATCGCTCGCGCCCGCGCTTGCTGATACGATAGATCGTGAGCGGACGCCCGGATCCGCGCTGCTTATCCGTCGCCACGATTCCGACTTCGGCGAGCGCATGCAGATGCCGATTTAGATTGCCGTCGGTCAAGTCGCACGCGCTCTGCAGCTCGGTGAAGCTCAGCCCGTCGGGATGGGCGATTAAACAGGTGCAGATCGCAAGCCGCCCTCGCTCGTGAAAGATTCGCTCGAGTCCGGCGTATGCAAACTGTGCTTGCGGTGGCGTACTCACGACGCACGATCGAGCCAGATGAGATAACCGATTGCCACCTGGCCGGCGCCGAATCCAATCGGCATCACCCACCAAGCGAGTGCGACCGCGACGAGCGGCGTAACCAGAAATGCCAGAGCCAGCAGCGCAAACCCAATCGTTACCCCAAACGTCGAACCCGGGATCGCACCGCGTGAAGCGAAAAGTCCGATCGCATAGAAGGCGAACCAGGTCCCCGGCAGGAGCGCGTACGCGGAGTGTCCGACGAGCGCGAAGGTAAGCGCGCCTCCCAAGACGATGCTGGGCGCAATCGACAACGCGGCGGTGCGAAAACGACTGCGCGCGCCGGGTGCGCGGTGCTCGAGCAGCCACGCGGCTACGGCACCATAGTTGAGCGCCAGCGCGACGGCTAAACACGAGAGCCAGATCGTGAGATAGGCCTGCACCGCCTCGGAGCTTGCCGGCATCGGAGCGATTCGCAACTGAAGAAACGCTGCGACGAAGGCGGCGATGCCGCTGGCGGCGGCGGCTAGACCTGAGTAGCCGTCAAACCGCTGCAGCGCAGCGAGGCGATCGCGGACTTCCGCAAGATCGGAGAGCGCCCGCTGAAGTTCCATTCCCTACTTTGTATCACAAAGTTATCTCCGCGACAAGACCCTCAGGACTACGGGGTAATGCTCGCGGCGACGGGATAGCTGATCCCGTGGGTAATCGAACCCTTCAGTTTGAGGTCGGAAGCAGCGTAGATCGAAACGCCGCTTGGACACGAGTTGGTCACGAATAAATCGCCGGTCGCGCCACGAGTCATGGCACTCGGGCAGTGGATGCCCTGCGACGTGACGGCGACGCGCCCCAGCGTTGTTTCATCGAAGGCGCTCAGCGTCTCGTTCTTATAGTCGAGGACGTACAGTTCGCCCGAACTGGAGATAAGGGCGATGGGCCTGGCCACACCTTTGACGATCGCCCGCGGGTGGTTTCGTTTGCCGGGCGGATAAACGGTGATCGAATGGTTTCCCTGGTTGGCGACGTAGAGGTTGTCGGCCGAGTCCACTGCCAGCGCTGCGGGAGCCGCCACGCCTCGTTTAATGGTCTGATGCGCCTTGAGTTTCGCCGGCGCGTACACCGTGACAGCATTACTGTCAAAGTTCGCAACGTAAAGGTTGCGGCTGCTGTCGAATGCCAGCGCCTCGGGGCCGCGAATGCCGTCCGTGAGCGTCTCCGCCGGCGTCGCGGATCCTCGCGCATAGACGGTGACCGTATTTCCGCCATTGTTTGCGACGTACAGCTTGCCCGAGCGATCGATCGCCAATGCAAACGGCCCGAACACGCCGTTGACGATCACCCGGCCCGGATGGCTGCTGCCCGGCGAATAGACCGATATCGAGCTGGTCCGGCTGCCGCTAGGCGTGCCGTAGTTACCGACGTACAGGTTTCCCGATTTATCGAGCGTGAGCGAGTTCGGATAAGAGATGCCGCTGGAGATCGTACGGCTCGGCGACTCTTTGCCGGGGGCAACAACCGAAATCGTGCTCGCGTAGTAGTTGGCGACGTACAACGTTCCGCTCTTGACGAGACTCGAGAGGCTTCCAGCTTGCGGCGCGGTGCGAGCGAGCGAGGCGCTCGGCGGAATCCCTGCTTCTTTGCTCGCGGAGCACCCGACTACCAGCAACGTGAGGAGCAATCCTGGATAAAAAAACCCGCAGCGCGGCATTCATAGCCCTTTCCTGACGAACGATATAAGCGGAACTCTGCCGGGCTTCGCCGCAACGTGAAGCTCGGCCTAGAGCCCGGCCTACAGGTGGGCCACGACGGCCACCGACGCGGCCGCCGCGACGACGTCTTCGAGCAGGGCGGCCGGTACGCGGCCAATGCGCCCAATCGCTCGAGAACGAGCAGCCAACCCGGCATAAGCCCCGACGACGGCTGCGACCGCACCGGCCAGCGCCCCGGCCGCGGCGGACGAACCGCTTAACGACATGACCGTCCATCCGCAAAAGGCTCCGCTGCAGGCGCGCGCCAGCAAACCGAGGGGAGCCGTTCGCGCCGGCGTCTTGGGATAAAGATCCAAAGCATATTCGGCGAGCGCCAGTACGCCTAAGGCATAGGCCAAAGGCGTACCGCGCCGTATCAGCAACAAAACCGCCGGCGCCGTGAAGGTTCGCAATCCGGCGAGAAATCCCAAGAGAACTGCGAGTAGCATAGCCGCAACTCCGAAGCAGAGGGGCAAGAGAACTCCGCCTTCGTGCCCAAATTACCGAAGCCTCGCAAAAGGAGAGTATACCGATGGACCACGTGCGCCGACTAACCGCTGGGTTGGGATGCGTTGCCGCTTTTATTGTGGCCGGCTGCGCGGGCGCCGGCGGCCCGGCGCCGGTTGCGCAGTTCCAGCCGTCCGCTCCTAGCGGCCGAATTCACTACGCCCTCACCCGCGCCGCGGCGCAGCGCGGGCCATTTCCGGCCAACGCGTACGTCACGTATGCCAACGGACCGGTGCTCGTCAATCCAAAGGTGTATCTCATCCTTTGGGGCTACAAGCGCTACGGCGATCCCGACAACGTCGCAAGCTTGCTCGAACTCTTTGCCAAAAATATGGGCGGCAGCTCGCACAACAACATTTACACCCAGTATTACGAAATCTCCGACAGCCAGAAGATCTACATCACGAACGTGCCCGGACAGTTCGGCGGCGTCTGGAGCGACGACTCCGCGGCTCCAAAAACGCCGACCGATGCCGACGTAGCGGCCGAGGCCCTAAAGTCGATCGCGCAGTTCGGGTACGACGCAAACGGATTATACGTCGTCGCCACGCCGCGCGGTCACAGCGAAGTGGGCTTCGGCACCCACTGGTGCTCGTATCATAGCTACACGTACTACGACAAGAACCAGCTTCTGCCGTACGCCAACATCCCGTACATGCCCGACGCAGGCAGCATGTGCGGCGGGAATTCGATCAAGCCACCCGCGGACGAAACCGCAGCCGACGAAGGTGTGACGATCTTAGAAGGCCACGAATTCGGGGAAGCCGTCACCGATCCGGAGCCTTTTAGCGGCTGGAACGGCGTCTCCGGCGAGATCGGCGATTACTGCGCCTGGCACAACATCGCCAACGACAAGTTCGGAACGAAATCGTACACGTCCCAACCCATGCTCAGCGACGCCACGGAGTCGTGCGTCCAAGGTTATAAGAAATAGGCCGCCCAACCTAACCCAGAAATGCTGGGGCCGTGTCAAGCGCGCCCGTTCCATTTTTCCAAAGCGCATACTGTAGGGGCTGTTTGGAGTTCATCGAGGCCGCGCCGATCTGACCGCGCGGGTCGATTGCAATGACGCAGTACATGTCGTCGCGCAGGTTCGGGGCGGTCTTGGCCATCAGGCGCATGAGGTCGTCGCAGGCTTCCTGTGGATGCGCGCCCTGTGCCATGCGGCGCACGATAAACACGGACGTGCAGTAGTTCGCCATCACGTCACCGTTGCCGGTGGCCGACGCCGCGCCGGCCGCGGCGTCGGCGTAGTAACCACAGCCGACGAGCGGAGAGTCGGCAACGCGTCCGGGAATCTTCCACGCCAAGCCGCTGGTCGAACATCCGGCAACGACGTTGCCGCGTCCGTCGACGCCGAGCATTCCGATGGTATCGTGGTTCCGCCCGTCGAGCCAGAAGGTCTCGTGGTTGGGTGCGTTCTTCCAACGCAGCCAGGCTTCCAAGCTCTTCGGCGTAAGCAGTTGTTGCGGCGCAAAGCCCATCTCGATTGCGAAGCGCAACGCGCCGTCCCCGGCCATCGTCGTGTGGCGCGTCTTCTCCATCACGAGGCGCGCCACCGAAATTGGATTCTTGATCTTGTGCAGGTTGCAGACGGAACCGGCGCGGTGTGTCGTTCCATCCATGATGCCGGCGTCCAGTTCGACCTCGCCTTCGGCGTTGGGCAAACCTCCGTACCCAACGCTGGTCACGTTAGGGTCGTCTTCGACGAGGTTGACGCCTTTCTCGACCGCATCCAACAGCGAGCCACCGCCGGAGAAGACTTCGGCGGCGCGACGGTTCGCTTCGACGCCGAAATCCCACGTGGAAATAAAGACCCCGCCGGGGTTGCTGGTTTGCGCCGCGGCCGGCGGCGCGGCGGCCAGAGTTGCCGTGGCTGCGCCGGCGGCCAAGAGAAAGCCGCGTCGATCGATCGGTTCCATTCGCTAACTCCTATTGTCAAGCAAGAAGAGCGCCTTCTCGATGAAGCACGCTTCGTCCGGTCTGGAGCGCCACGATCCAGAGGGCGCCAGGCAAGCGGGGGCGTAAGTGTTGGAGTCCTAGGTGCGCGGGAGCCGCGCTTTACTTTTAAGAGGAGCGTTCGATGAAATATTTACCTCGCTGTATTGCAGCACTCTTTGCGCTTGGTCTCATCGCGATGAGCGCCGGGCCGGCGCCCGCGCTACAAACGCCGGCATGGCAGCACGGCGGCGGCCAAAACCTTTCCGGCCAGTACTCCGGATCGGTAAGCGACAGCGTTCTCGGAACCGGCACGGCCGTCGCGAATTTAACCGGCGTTGGAGTCGCCCTCGGCGGCTATTTCGTCTTTACGTTCGGAAGCGCGAACTATGACAACCCGACGATCGCGGGCGGCGGCCGCGACGGTCTGCAGGGCAACCACTACCGCGGCGGCGGCGGCAACAACGTGTTCGGCATCTTCGAATCGACGATCGCCAGCACCGCCTGTGAGTTTGCTTACTCTGCCTCGTATAGCACGTCGGACAGCGCACTCACCGGCAGCTACAAAGCGGTGAACGGATGCTCGGGTGAAACCGGCACCTTCACGCTGACGCAGCAGTGTTACTACAGCAGCGGCAGAGAGCACAGCGTGCGGCGCGAGGGTGGCGGCCTGGCCCACTGCTAACCTTTCGTCCTACTGGGCGGGGGTTAGAATAACGACGTGAGGGCGGTCGCGCGAGCGACCGCCTCTTCTTCGCCCATGGCCGCCCCTGCGGCAAAGAGTTGTGCCAGTTCCGTATCGGCGAGCGTCGTCTTGAGTGCATGCTCGAGGCCCTTGACTATCGCGAGATCGTAATCGAGCCTTTGCCAGCCGGCCACGCGAAGCCCTTCCTCGGCGTACGCGATGAGGACGGCCGCCTCAGCTGCATTGCGTTCGGCCGCCAGAGTTGCGACATAGGAAATCGCAAACAGCATTTCGATTGGTTGACGAAACTTCGAAGCTAATGCGAGCGCTTCGCGTGCAGCCGGCGCGGCCTTAGCGCGGTCGCCCATGGCGAGGTAACAGGCGACCACTTCCCCCACGATCGATGCTACGAGTTCGTCATCTGCAAGCGGCTTCGCCTCAATGAGCCACTTCGCCGCCTCGTCGTAGTTTCCAACTTCGGCCTCGAACAATCCCAACCACGTCAATGCTCGCGCCGTCTCATCAGCGCGGCCTAGCGATCGGTAGAGCGCAACGCTTTCGGCAAACATGCTCCGGACGCGTTCCATGCCGTCGGCCCAGAAACTGCGCGCGCTGCGTCGGAGCACGTCGGCAAGCAATCGCCGATCGCCAATCGCGCGCGCGAGCGCCAATGCTTCCTCCGCGGCCTCTCTCGATATATCAAAACGTTCCTCTCGCGCGTTCTGATTCGCAACCTGCGAGAGCGCGCGCGCCAGCCCCCGGTCATCGCCAACTTGCCGGTAGAGCGGTGCGGCGGCCAAAGCTTCGGCAAGCGAACTCTTCGTTGCGCCCTGATTGTTGTAGAGCATAGACAGAGCGTAGCGCAGCCGAGCCTCGATGCCCGCCGGCAATGAGACACCGGTTCCGAGAACCCGCTGGCACCACTGCGTACCTTCGGCCAAAATCGAAAGCCTCAGAAAGACCGGGGCGGTATCGCCTGCGATCGCAGCGCCGAGCGCGAGATCGTTCGTTTCACCGATCGTCCAACTCAGAGCGGCGCGGAAGTTTGCAAGCTCTTTTTCGAGGCGCGCCAACCAATCGGGGGCCGGGTTCGTGTCCCACTCTTGGTAACCGTCGCGGGCGACGGCCGCATAGACTTGTGCGTGTCGCTCCACAGCCCCGTGCGTCTCACCGAGCTGCTCGAGTTTCTCGCGGACAAACTGACGGATCGGCTCGAGCAAACGGTAACGGGGACCGGCTTCCTCCATATCCGCAACGAATAAAGACTTATCGACCAGCGACGAGACGAGATCGATTATGCCAACGTCGTCCGTACCGCAGAACGCGATCGCGCTTTCGAGCGTAAACCCGCCCATGCACGGCGCGCAGCGCCGCAAGAAGTCTTGCTCTTGCGGCGTCAGAAGATTGTAGCTCCAGTCGATAAGCGCGTGCATCGTTTGCTGGCGAGGTTGACGATCCCGGCCGCCCGCGAGCACTCGAAGCTCCAGGTGCTCGGCGAGCTTTTGAATGGGGATCGTCCGGACACGAGCCGCGGCGAGTTCGATTGCCAGAGCAATTCCGTCAAGCCGCCGGCAGATATCATCAACGAACGGCCTGTTTTTCTCGGGCGAGAAGTCGCGGCTTGCCGCGCGGGCGCGTTCGTTGAAGAGTTGCGCAGCAGAATCGAGATCGAGTCCCGACATTTGATAGACATGCTCGCCGGAAACATTGAGAGATTCGCGGCTCGTTGCCAGAATCGTAACGTGCGGGCAACGGCGTATCAGCGCGACCACGACGCGCGCAACCTCGCCAATCAAATGCTCGCAGTTGTCGAGCACCAGCAGCAACTCGCGTTCGTCGAGATGCTTGAGAAGCACCTCGAGAGGCGCGGCATCTTTTGCCTGATCGACGTCCAGGACCGAGAGCACGACGCTGATCACGAGCGATTCGTCGAAGATGGACGCAAGGTCGACGAACCAGGTTCCATCCTTCCGATCGTTGAGCACCGACTCGGCGGCCTCGAGCGCGAGACGCGTCTTTCCCATGCCGCCGGCGCCGACGACGGTGAGCAGGGCTTCGCTCTCCAAAAGCCGTTCGATCCGGAGAACGTCCTGCTGCCTTCCGACGAAACTCGTCGTTTGCAGCGGAAGATTGTTGGCTGGCGTTTCGAGCGCGCGCAGCGTCTTAAAATCCGAGCGTAACCCCACGGCGACGGCTTGGAAGACGCGCTCGGGCTCTTTGAGGTCGCGTAGCGGAATCGTGCCGAGGTTTCGCAGCGTTATGCCGGCCGGGAGATTTCCGGTCAGGAGATCGGCGGCATCTCCGGAGACGAGGATTTGGCCGCCATGGCCGGCCGACAGCAGCCGCGCCACGCGATTGACCGGGGTACCAAAATAATCGCCCGAGCGTTCGTCGGCCTCGCCGGCCGCAATCGCCATCCGCACCCGCAACCCGTCGACGTCGGCAAAGTTCTCGTGCCCGAGTTGGCGCTGTGCGCCGGCGGCGGCTTCTAGTGCTTCAGCGACGCTCCAGAACGCCGCGCAGAACGCATCGCCGATCGTTTTAAAGACGTACCCACGCCGCCGCTCGATCTCGGACCGCAGGATCTCGTCGTGCCGTCGCACGGCGTCGCGCATCGCGTCGCCATAGGCGTCCCAGCGCCGCGTGCTTCCCTCGATGTCGGAGAATAAAAATGCGACCGTACCCGTGGGAAGAGCCAAACTCTCCACGGGCGCTCAGGTTCAACGCGACGCGGTCGGGCTTCCCCTTTTTTGCAGTCGGGCTAGCGGTCTTTGCGCTGGTATTTCGTCAGGCTCGTTATTGGAACGACCTGCTTGGAGAGCACGGCGACCAGTTCGGCCCGGCTCTTTACGTCGAACGTCTGGAAAAGCTGGGCGAGCTGATTGCGCACGGTGTGCGGGCTGCGTCCGAGCTTCTTGGCAATATCGGCATTGCGTTGGCCTTCGCGCAGCAGTTCGAGCACTTCGCGCTTTGCAGGTGGGATGCGCTCGAGCGGAACGACGGTCGATGTTTTTGACTCGGCGATGCGGCGCGCGATCCAACTCTTCGGCCACGGCGCGATCTTTCGTGCCGCGCGCTCGATCCAGCGCTTGTCGTTGGTTGCCTCGAACAGACCCAGCGCGCACAACGCGGCGCGCCATCCGTAGTTGAAGTCTTCGAAGATCGACCACGCTTCAGTAAGCGCGGCCTTTCCTTCTTGCGTATCGCCCAGCCGCAGCCAGGCGACGCCCTGCGAGTAGCTTTCGAAACCGCGAACGCGAGGGTCACTTCCGTACGAGAACATCGGAGTGACTGACGACTTGAGCGAGCGGAAACGTGCCAAATATTGCTCTGCGATCGCTGGGTTTTCGTTGGCGTACAGCTCGGCGAGGACCAGCAGAGCCTCGCGCTCTTCACCGGTCACTTCACTCCACGAAATGCGCTGAGCGATCTCGCTGGCTTCCTGCAACTGCTCGGAAGCAAAGGCCGCTTCGCCCGTGTTCCGGGCCAACAGCGCCCGGTCTAAATAACAGAGCACGCTCCAGTGATCGGAAGGCGCCATCTTGCCGGCCTTTTTGAAAGAGCCGAAGGCGGCCAACTCGTTGCCCTGCAGTTCATCAATCGACGCCAAGAACCGAGTGACTTGGAAATGCTCCAGCTTCAGACCCGTGGTCCAGGGAAGCGCATCGTACGTTTCGCGGACGCGCTTGGCAACGTCGTGCAGCGGCATTTCGCGGCACAGCAGCGATAGCGTTAGAAGCGCGTTGCCGCGGAGATACTCGTCGGGCATTTCCGAGCTGTCGAGCTCGTCGAGGGCCTTCTCCAACTCTTCGACCTGCCGGAGGACGTCGCTGCGGCGCAGCGCAATCCAGGAGAGCATAATGTGTGCTCTGGCGCGGTTGTTGGAGTCGCTCGACCGGAGCTGGACCATAGCGGCCTCTTCGGCAGCCTTATGGTCGTGCTGCATCCACGCGATAGCGGCAGTATAGAAGTACGCCTCATCATAGAGTGCATCACCAGGTAGCAGGTCGTTCAGGGCGCGGTTGATCAACCTCTGCCCGGCGACGTAGTCCCTCGTATAACCCAGCGCGGCTCCGAGAAAGACGTCGCGGGCGACGCGAAGCTCCGAATCTTCGGGAAAATTGGAGAGCAAACCGATCACGTCAAGAAAGCGTCGCTCGCGCGAAGCTAGCCGTGCAGACGCGATGATACCATCGAGCGTCTCGGCTCCGTGAACGAGTTGATGGCAACGATCAAAGTCCGCCGCTTTAAGCGCGCGTTCAAAATCGACGCCGTCGAAGTTCGGATTTGGTCGAACGGTTGTGTGCATGTATCCGATTCTAGTTGTAAAATGCAGGGTCTATCATCCGGCGGTTTCCCACCGGACTAGGCCTTTTCTACTGTACCTTTATACTACCCTCCGACCAAGCGAAATAATTATTCGCCGGCCCTGGAGGGGGGTATTAAGGGTTCGCGGCGCCTCTCGAGGACGGGATCGAGCCGCCGACCGAGGACGGGATCGAGCCGCCGACCGAGGACGGGATCGAGCCGCCGACCGAGGACGGGATCGAGCCGCCGACCGAGGACGGGATCGAGCCGCCGACCGAGGACGGGATCGAGCCGCCGACCGAGGACGGGATCGAGCCGCCGACCGAGGACGGGATCGAGCCGCCGACCGAGGACGGGATCGAGCCGCCGACCGAGGACGGGATCGAGCCGCCGACCGAGGACGGGATCGAGCCGCCGACCGAGGACGGGATCGAGCCGCCGACCGAGGACGGGATCGAGCCGCCGACCGAGGACGGGATCGAGCCGCCGACCGAGGACGGGATCGAGCCGCCGACCGAGGACGGGATCGAGCCGCCGACCGAGTGGCGATGGCGCTTTACTGATGGGATCGAGCCGCCGACCGAGGATGGGATCGAGCCGCCCACCGAAGATGGAATTGATCCGCCAACGGAGTTGTGGGAAATAGGCGAGACGTGGTAGGCTGATGTAGCGTTAGGTAAGAGGGAGCTGCCGGTTAGGTTCCCCGAGGCGCAACCGCCTAAGAACAACGCCGGCGCCACCATCGTAATGGCGAGTAAGATCGCACGCATCTCTTTTTTTTCCCTTCGGCGCCCAGAAGGCGCTAGGAGGCTTAGGGACTAGTACGAATATACTAGTACGAAATCGCCTCCAAAGATAGGTCTGCTTGGTAAACTATGCACTTTATTTATAAGCCTAGCGGGTACTTAGATGCTATTAGGGCACACACGAGGGGCGAAAAAGCTCTTTAGACCCCCCGGAACTTCGCTTTACCGATCGCGGTCCCGCGATGGGCTTGCTTTTTGCTATACAAGAAGGGGTCTCATCATGTCCTTTACCTGTTTATGGGCGCCAAGGCGGCTTGGGGTCGCCATCGTGGTTGCGCTCGGGCTGCCGGCGATTTCCGCCTGCGGCGGTTCCTCACAGATGGCGAACGCGATACCCGCGGCGGTATCGGCCCATCACAACGCGGGCGTCAAGCCCAACTCAGCGTTCAACTTCACAACGATCAACGACCCGTTGGATCCGACCACCGAAATCCTGGGCATTAATAACCTGGGCAAAATCTGCGGGTATTACGGCAGTCCCACTGTGGGATTCATCGCCCGCCCGCCATATCTGGCGACGCAGTTCCACAAGTATCTCTACCCTGGAGCCGCCGATACGGTCGTCACGTCAATCAACAACACCAACTTCATCGCGGGATGGTATTCGGACAACAAGGGGAGGATCTTTGGGTTCACCGAGTGGCAAGGCATCTGGACGACGTACCAAGACAACCACCTGCTCCACGCGCCACAGTCACAGACCACGAAGCTCCTCGGCCTTTCGGATGCCGACTTGGCGGTCGGTTCCTACCAGCTCGATGGGGTCGACCACGGCTTTGAACTGAATCTGCCCACCGGAAAGTTCGTAAACATAACACCGCCCAACGCCACAAACTCGGCCGCGACCGGCATCAATGGTAAGGGCGACATCGTCGGCTGGCTAACCCTCGCAAGCGGAGCCACCGAAGGTTGGCTTCTCAAGGACGGCATATTCACCGAGTTTGCGTACCCCGCCGGGGTTCAGACGCAAGCGGCCGGCGTCAACTGGTCCGACGATATCGTCGGTTCTTTCGAAGACACCTCAGGGAACACGCACGGCTTCCTTTTGACCGACGTCCTGAAGACCCAAATTTGGGCGCAGATCGACGATCCGAGCGCCACCGGAGAGACGGTGGTGACAAGCGTAAACAACCACCACGCAATGACGGGTTACTATCAGGATGCGAGTGGAAACATCGACGGTTTCTTGGCGACGGTGAACACCGGAAGCTAAACCCTTCCGCCCGGTTTTCGCGCCGAGCCGCGAAAAATGGGAATGGGGCCGGTAGCAAAAAAGCCCCGGCTCAGCCTCAGTTATTTGGTGCGGTTCCTTTGAACGCACTTCTACTCGCCGCGTGCGTCAAATGGTTCCCGACAGGTCTTTCTCAGTCATTCCGTCAAAGCATAGTCAAGCTTACTTCATACACAGGGGGCCCACGCACGTGCCGGTCGACACAGAATAATGCAGACTTTGAAATCCTTCGTACTCCTCATCGCTCTCGGCGCGCCCGCTCTGGTCGTCGCGGGGTGCGGCGGGCAGCAGCTTGCGCCGAACGCGCCCGCAGCGGCGCCGATAACGTCCGACGCCAAGGGCGCGGCTTCGTACTCGTATACGTGCCAAAGCTCGACCAGCAACGTCGCTGATTGCCTCGTCTACCAAGGCAGCAAGACAGTGCGCACCCTTACCAAGGGTCTAAAGAAACCCCTCGGCGTGGCGGCCGGAAAAGACGGGCTCTTCTACATCGCCGACCAGTCGGCTAAAGACATTTTCGTCTACTCCGCCGGCGGTGCGAAGCTCGTTGCTACACTCAGCGACGGAAGCAACGCCCCCGTCGACGTCGCCGTCTACAACGACGAAGTCGCGGCAGCCAACAAGAATACGTTGACGTTCTTCAAGAAGGGCGCCACGAAGCCGACGCTGACGCTCAAGGATCCGACCGCTGTCCAAGGGAGCGGAGCGGCATTCGATAGCGCGGGAAACTGCTATTGGAGCTTTACCAGGAAGGGGGGCGCGACCGTTGACGAATTCAAAGGCTGCAAGGGGAAACCCGTTAATCTGAAGATCTCGCCCGGAACGCCCTACGGCATCGCGTTCGACGGCAGCGGGAACCTATATTACACCGGCTATAATGCCTCCGGCAGGGGCATTTACGTCTGCTCCGGCGTAAAATCGTGCGCCCTAGCCTTCACCAAACTCGCCTTTGTCAATCCGCAATACGTGAAGTTCTCGTCGAACTTCGCAGACGTGTGGATCGACGATCCGGGCAACTATCAGTGCTACTGCTCGGGACTTTATGGCATCGACGTCAAGACCGGAAAGGAATCGGCAAAGATTCTTGCCGGCCTCTCGTTCTTCGATCCGCCTACCGGAGTCGCCATCGGCCCAGGGCCACTGTAAAGGCGGTACGCTTCCAGGGCTTCCCTTTTTAGTCGTTGTCCGGGAGGCGGTGGTCCGGCGCCTGCTGGTGCAGGAAGTAGTCGATGCCGTGCTCCGCCGGGACCGTCTCGAACTTTCTCGGCGGCTTGTTGAAGTTGAAGGCGTCATCGGGCGCGGTGGCGCGCGTGTCGCTAGCCGCTAACGCCGCAAGCCCGAACGTATTCTCCACGAACTTCAAAATGCTGCCGTGCTCGTAATGCGTATGCGAGACGTGCCCGTCCTTGGCATACGCCGAAACGATTAGCATCGGAATGCGCATGCCCAGGCCGTCGTAGTCGAGCATCTTCGGCGCCTCCGGGTCGTACCAGCCCCCGTAGTCGTCCCAGAAGATAAAGATCGCGGTATTATTCCAATACTGCGATTCGCCGATCGCGTTGACGAGCGAAGCCACCCACGAAGGGCCGGTCTTACCGCCGCAGCCGGCGTGATCGGAGTTTGCGCAGGTCGGCGTAATCCAGCTCAGATCGCGCAGCTTGCCGTTTGAGACGTCATTGAAGAAGTTGGTCTGCGGCGAGATGACGTCGTTCTTCCAGTCGTTGCCATTGTAGATCGGCGCGATATTCTGGTAGGCACTCCAGATGCCGCCGTCGCCGTAGACCGATGACGCATAGTAGGCCCACGAAAGGCCGGCGCCGTCCATCTCGGCGCCGAGCGTGTTATTGTTAAAGCACATCGGAATGTAGCCGCCGTATTGACGCTCGGAGTTGAGCGTCGTTATATAATCGCCGGAACCGCCCTCGCAGCCCCACGACGACGACGGGTAGTTCACTGCAGAGCTGGCTTGGCCGGCGATGATGTACTGGTGCGAGATAAAGCTGCTGGCATCGACGTTTGAGGCGTACATCTGGTCGGCCAGAACGTAGTGTTTTCCCAAGTAAAAGTATGGCTTCGTCTCGGTATGCGGCACGTAGCTGTACGGCGGGTTAGAGTTGGGGCAGGGCGGATAGCTGTACCTTCCGCAGCCCCAGTACTCGTTGTCGAAACCGTTCATCTGGCAGTCCGTCCCCGGATAGCTTCCCGTGCCGTTGCACGACTGGAGAAAGTCGTAGTAGTCGTGCAGGATGTCCCAGGTCGTCTCGAGCCCGACCGGCTGCAGCGCAATCTTCTCCCCGCTGGTGTTGTAGCCGTACTTCACGGTCTTGGCGCCGCGAAAGCCGTAGAACAGATTGTTGAAGCTGCGGTTCTCCTGGACGATGATGACGACGTGCTGGATCTTGCTGCTCGAGGTGTGATGATGGATACCCGTCAGGTCCCTAGCCGACTGTGGGATCGACGAAACTCCGCTGCTGCAAGCGCCCAGCATCAGCGCGGCGGCTGCTACGGGCAAGAGGGCGGTCTTGACTCTGATGCAATACATGGTCGTTCTCCTTAGTCGTTGTCCGGCGGCCGGTAGTCCGGCCGCTGATGCATGAAATAGTCGATCCCGTGCTCCGCCGGAACCGTCTCGAACGCTCGCGGCGGCTTGTTGAAATCGAAAGCGTCGTCGGGAGCCGTCGCGCGTTTGTCGCTCGCCGATAGGGTCGCCAACCCGAAATTGTCTTCGACGAACTTCAAGATGCTGCCGTGCTCGTAGTGCGTATGCGAGACGTAGCCCGCCTTCGCGTAGGCCGAGACGATCAGCATCGGAATGCGAACGCCCAGGCCGTCGTAGTCCACTTTGCGGCGGCTCCGGATCATACCAGCCGCCGTAGTCGTCCCAGAAGACGAAGATCGCCGTGGAGTCCCAGTATTTCGACTTCCCGATCGCATTGACGAGCGACGCGACCCACGCCGGGCCCGTGTTGCTGCCGCAGCCGGCGTGATCGGAGTTTTCGCACGTCGGCGTGATCCAACTCAGGTCGCGAAGCTTGCCTCTGGAAACGTCGCCGAAGAAATCGGTCTGCGGCGAGATCACGTCCTTCTTCCAGTCCGAGCCCTTGTAGATCTGGCTGATGTTCTGGTATGCGCTCCAGATGCCGCCGTCTCCATAGACCTTCGACGCATAGTAGGCCCACGACAGCCCCGCGTGGTCCATCTCGTCCCCCAGCGTTTTGTTGGTCCAGCACATCGGAATCTGGCTGCCGTACTGACGCCCGGAGTTGAGCGTCGCGATATAGTTGCTATACGTGCCCTCGCACCCCCACCAGGCTGACGGATAGTTCACCGCGGAGCTGGCTTGCCCGGCGATGATGTACTGATGCGAGATAAAGCTGCTTGCATCCACGTTGGAGGCGTACATCTGGTCGGCCAAGACGTAGTGCTCGCCCAAGTAGAAGTACGGCTTGGTTTCGCTCGGGGGAACGTAGCTGTACGTTGGGTTGGCATTGGGGCACGGCGGCTGACTGCTGTTGTGACCGCAGCCCGAGTACTCATTGTTGAAGCCGTTCATCCGGCAATCGGTCCCGGGATAGTTTCCCGTGCCGTTACAGGCCGCGAGATAGCCGTTAAAGTCGTGGACGATATCCCAGGTCGTTTCCAGCCCCACCGGATGTAGCGTTATCGTCCGGCCCTTGGTGTCGTGGCCGTACTTCACCGTCTTGGCGCCGGGAAAGCCGTAGAACAGATTGTTGAAGCTGCGGTTCTCCTGGACGATGATGACGATATGCTGAATCTTGCCGCTGGAACCGCTGTGGTGGATATCGGCCGGAGTTCGCATGGCCGGCGGAACCGACGAAGGTCCGCCGGCGCTGCAGGCGCACAGGAGCAGCGAGACGGCCGCCGCCGGCAAGCGCGCCCTTCTAGTCACTGTCCGGGAGCCGGTGGTCGGGTGGCTGGCGCATGAAGTAGTCGATGCCGTGCTCCGACGGAACCGTCTCGAACTTTCTCGGCGGCTTGTTGAAGTCGAAGGCATCGTCGGGCGCGGTCGCGCGTTTATCGCTCGCCGATAGGCTCGCCAAGCCGAACGTATCTTCGGCGAACTTCAGAATGCTGCCGTGCTCGTAATGCGTATGCGAGACGTAGCCCGCCTTCGCGTAGGCCGAAACGATCAGCATCGGAATGCGAACGCCCAGGCCGTCGTAGTCCAGTTTTGCCGGCGGCTCGGGATCGTACCAACCGCCGTAGTCGTCCCAGAAGACGAAGATCGCCGTCGAGTCCCAGTACTTTGACTTCCCAACCGCGTTGACCAGCGAAGCGACCCACGACGGGCCGGTCGAGCTGGCGCAGCCGGCGTGATCGGAGTTTGCGCAAGTCGGCGTAATCCAGGTCACATCGCGAAGCTTGCCTTTCGAGACGTCGCTGAAGAAGTTGGTCTGCGGCGAGATCACGTCTTTCTTCCAGTCGGAACCCTCGTAGATCGGCTTGATATTCTGGTACGCGCTCCAGAAGCCGCCGTCCCCACTAACGACCGACGCGTAATACGCCCAAGAAAGGCCCGCGTGATCCAGCTCGGCACCCAGCGTATTGTTGGAGAAGCACATCGGAATGTCGCTGCCGTATTGGCGCTCGGAGTCGAGCGTCCCGATATCGTCGGTGGAACCGCCCTCGCATCCCCACCAGGATGACGGATAGTTCACCGCAGAGCTGGCTTGCGCGGCGATGATGTACTGATGCGAGATAAAGCTGCTGGCGTCCACGTTGGAGGCATACATCTGGTCGGCCAAGACATAGTGTTCGCCCAAGTAAAAGTACGGCTTGATTTCGCTGTGCGGCACGTAACTGTAGGGAGGCTCGGGGTCGGGGCAGCGCTGGGTGCCGGCGCCGCAGCCCCACGACTCCTTGTCGAAACCGTTCATCCGGCAATGGGTCCCGGGATAGTTTCCCGTGCCGTTACAGGCCGCGAGAAAGTCGATATAGTTGTGCTCGATATCCCAGGTCGTCGAGAGCCCCACCGGCTGCAGGGCAATCTTGTGACCCTTGCTGTCGTAGCCGTATTTCACGGTCTTGGCGCCGGGAAAGCCGTTAAACAGATTGTTTAAGCTCCGGTTCTCCTGAATGATGATGACGATGTGCTTGATCTTGCTGCTCGAGTTCGGGGGATGAATGCCCGTCGAGCCGCCGGCGGCCTGCGGGACCGACGAAACTCCTGCGCTGCAAGCGCCGAGCATCAGCGCGGCGACTGCAGCGGGGAAGAGCGCGGCCCTCATTCCGATCCAGCACATCGTCGTTTTCCTTAGTCGTTATCCGGGAGCCGGTGGTCGGGCGGCTGCTGGTGCAGGAAGTAGTCGATGCCGTGTACCGACGGAACGGTCTCGAACTTTCTCGGCGGCTTGTTGAAGTTGAAGGCATCGTCGGGCGCCGTGGCTCGGGTATCGCTGGCCGACAGCGCCGCCAGCCCGAAGGTGTCTTCGACAAACTTCAGGATGCTACCGTGCTCGTAGTGGGTATGCGAGACGTGCCCCTTCTTGGCGTACGCCGAGACGACCAGCAGCGGAATGCGCATGCCGAGGCCGTCGTAATCGAGCATCGCCGGTGCCTCCGAGTCATACCAGCCGCCGTAATCGTCCCAGAAGATGAAGATCGCGGTATTGTTCCAATACTGCGACTCGCCGATCGCGTTGACCAGGGAAGCCACCCACGACGGGCCGGAGTTGCTGCCGCAGCCGGCGTGGTCGGAGTTTGCGCAGGTCGGCGTAATCCAGCTCAGGTCGCGCAGCTTGCCGTTGGAGACGTCGCTGAAGAAGTTGGTCTGCGGCGAGATGACGTCGTTCTTCCAGTCGTTGCCATTGTAGATCGGCGCGATATTCTGGTAGGCACTCCAGATGCCGCCGTCGCCGTTGACCGTCGACGCATAGTAGGCCCACGAAAGGCCCGCGCCGTCCATCTCGGCGCCAAGCGTGTTGTTGTTCCAGCACATCGGAATGTTGCTGCCGTACTGACGGGTCGAGGTGAGCGTCCCGATATCGATCGCCGGAACCACCCTCGCAGCCCCACGACGATGACGGGTAGTTCACCGCGGAACTGGCTTGACCGGCGATGATGTACTGATGCGAGATAAAGCTGCTGGCATCGACGTTGGACGCGTACATCTGGTCGGCCAGAACGTAGTGTTTGCCCAGGTAAAAGTATGGCTTGGTTTCGGTATGCGGCACGTAGCTGTACGGCGGGTTGGAGTTGGGGCAACCCGGTTGGTACCGGTGCCCGCAGCCCCAGTACTCGTTATCGAAACCGTTCATCTGGCAGTTGGTCCCGGGAAGGCTGCCGGTCCCGTTACAGGCCGCGACAAAATCGCCAAAGTCGTGCAGGATGTCCCAGGTCGTCTCGAGCCCGACCGGCTGCAGGGTAATCTTCTGCCCGCTGGTGTTGTAGCCGTACGTCTGAGTTTTCGCGCCGGGAAAGCCGTAGAACAGATTGTTGAAGCTGCGATTCTCTTGAACGATGATGACGATGTGCTGGATCTTGCTGCTCGAGGTATGGTGCTGGATCCGCAGCAGGCTTTCCGCGGCCGGCGAAACCGGCGAAACTCCGCCGCCGTTGCAGGCGCAAAGCCCGAGCGCGACAGCCAACATCGCCACTCGGGGAAACGTGCTTAAGATGGGATGCATAAATGGTTCTCCTTATTCAGCGTCGGGAATGCGGTGGTCGGGGGCCTGGTGTTTGAAGTAGTCGATGCCGTGCTCCGATGGAACGGCCTCGAACTTTCGTGGCGGCGCGTTAAAATCAAAAGCATCGTCGGGCGCGGTCGCGCGCTTATCGCTCGCCGCTAACGCCGGAAGCCCGAAGGTTTCCTCGACGAACTTCAAGATGCTCCCGTGCTCGTAGTGGGTGTGCGAAACTACGCCTTTCCTTGCGTAGGCGGAGACGATCAGCAGCGGAAGGCGCAGCCCCAGCCCATCATAATCCAGCTTCTTGGGGGGCGCCGGATCGTACCAGCCGCCGTAGTCATCCCAGAAGATGAAGATCGCGGTCGAATCCCAGTACTTCGATTTGCCGATCGCATTGACCAGCGATGCAACCCACGACGGGCCGGTCTTGCTGCCGCAGCCGGCGTGGTCGGAGTTGTCGCAAGTCGGCGTGATCCAGGTCAGGTCGCGAAGCTTCCCGTTCGAGACGTCGCTGAAAAAGTCGGTCTGCGGCGAGATGACGTCCTTGGCCCAGTCCGCCCCGTTGTAAATGTGGTTGACGTTCTGATAGGCGCTCCAGATGCCGCCGTCTTCGTTGTAGCTCGACGTATAGAAGGCCCATGGGAGACCGGCCGCGTCCATTTCGTCGCCCAGCGTCTGGTCGTCCCAGCACAGCGGAATCTCGCTGCCGTACTGTCGCTGCTGCGTGATCGTGCCGACGTAGTCGCTCGAGCCCCCTTCGCCCTCACAACCCCACCAGCCCGAAGGAAAGTTGACGGCCGAGTTCGCTTGACCGGCGATGATGTACTGATGCGAGATGAAGCTGCTGGCATCGAGGTTTGAGGCATACATCTCGTCGGCCAAGACGTAGTTCTTGCCCAAGTAAAAGTACGGCTTGGTTTCGGAGTGCGGCACGTAGCTGTACGGCGGGTCGGCGTTGGGGCAGGCCGGGTAGCCGAACTTTCCGCAGTACCAGAACTCGCCGTCAAAGCCGTTCATCCGGCAACTCGTTCCGGGATAACCTCCGTTGCCGTTGCACGCCGCGAGGAACCCGTTCAAGTCGTGTTCGATATCCCACGTGGTTTCGAGACCAACCGGCTGCAAGGTGATCTTATCGCCCTTGGTGTCGTAGCCGTGGGTAGCGGTACGGGCGCCGGGAAATCCGTAGAACAGGTCGTTGAAGCTGCGGTTCTCTTGGACGATGATGACGACGTGCTGGATTTTGCTGCCGCGCGCGAGGCTCGCGGCGCCCTGAGGAACCGATGAAACCCCGCCGCCGCTGCAAGCGCAGAAGAGCAGCGCGACGGCTGCGGCCAGTACGAGGGATTTACTCGGCATCCGGAATCCGATAATCGGGGGGCTGATGCATGAAGAAGTTGATGCCGTGCTCCGATGGAACGGCCTCGAACTTTCGCGGAGGCGCGGTGAAATCGAAGGCGTCGGCCTCCGGCGACGTCGCGCGCGTATCGCTGGGAGCCAGCCTTGCCAGACCGAAGGTGTCCTCAACGAACTTCAGGATGCTGCCGTGTTCGTAATGGACGTGCGAAACGTGGCCTTCCTTCGCGTACGCCGAAACGATCAGCATCGGAATGCGCATCCCGAGGCCGTCATAGTCCAGCATTTTCGGCGGAGCCGGATCGTACCAACCGCCGTAATCATCCCAAAAGATGAAGATCGCCGTGGAGTTCCAATACTTCGACTCCCCGATCGAATTGACGAGCGACGCAACCCACGACGGGCCGCTCTTGCTGCGGCAGCCGGCGTGATCGGAGTTTTCGCAGGTCGGCGTGACCCACGTCAGGTCGCGAAGCTTACCTTGCTTGACGTCGGAAAAGAAACGCGTTTGCGGCGTGAAGACGTCTTTCTTCCAATCGGGACCCTCGTAGATGTGCTTGATCGCCTGATACGCACTCCAGAAGCCGCCCTCGTTGACAAGCTTCGAGGTGTAATACGCCCACGACAGGCCGGCCGCGTCCATCTCGTCGCCCAGAGTCGGGCTGTTGAAGCACGCGAGGACCGGATTGCCGACCTGACGCGTAAAAGAGACCGTGGCGATGTCGTCGGCGTAGCCGCCCCTGCACCCCCAATAAGTGTAGGGGTAGTTAACGGTAAAATTCCCTTGGCCGGCGATGATGTACTGATGCGAGACAAAGCTGCTGGCATCGAAGTTCGAGGCGTACATCTCGTCGGCCAAAACATACTTTCTGGCCAAATAGAAGTACGGCTTGGTGTCGGAGTGCGGCACGTAGCTGTAAGGCGGATTGGAGTTTGGGCAGCGCGGCTCGCTTTGGTGGCCGCAGTACCAGTGCTCGTTGTTGAAGCCGTTCATCCGGCAATCGGTCCCGGGGTAGGCGCCCGCGCCGTTGCACGCCGAGAAGAACGAATACGAACTGTGATCGAGGTCCCATTTCGTATCCAGGCCCACCGGCAAAAGCGCGATCTTCTTCCCCTTGGAGTTGTAGCCGTATGTCACGGTGCGCGCGCCGGGAAACCCGTAGAACAGGTCGTTGAAGCTGCGGTTCTCCTGCACGATGATGACGATATGGCGGATCTTGCCGGTCGAGGCGCCCGCAATGCCGCGGACGGCCGGCTCGGCTCCTCGCGGAAACGACGAAAACCCGCCGCTACCGCTGCAGGCCGAGAGCAACAGCGCGGCGGCCGCAACCGGCCGCCACGCGCGTTGGAGAACGATGCGACGGAGAAGCGTAGTCTTTACTCAGCGTCCGGGATGCGATGGTCGGGCGCCTGATGCATGAAGTAGTTGATGCCGTGCTCGGCCGGGACCGTCTTGAACTTTCTCGGCGGCTTGTTGAAGTTGAAAGCGTCGTCGGGAGCGGTCGCGCGCGTATCGCTGGCGGCCAACGGTGGAAGGCCGAAGGTCTCCTCAGCAAACTTCAAAATGCTGCCGTGCTCGTATTGCGTGTGCGAAACGTAGCCGTTCTTGGCATACGCCGAGACGATCAGCATCGGAATGCGCATCCCAAGGCCGTCGTAGTCCAGCATCTTCGGCGCAACCGGATCGTACCAGCCGCCGTAGTCGTCCCACATGATAAAGATCGCGGTGTTGTCCCAATACTGCGAGTTGCCGATTGCGTTGACCAGCGAAGCCACCCACGACGGGCCGGTCTTGGCGCCACAGCCGGCATGGTCCGAGTTTTCGCACGTCGGGGTGACCCAGCTCAGATCGCGGAGATTGCCGTTGGAGACGTCGGTGAAAAACTTGGTCTGGGGCGAGATAATGTCTTTTGCCCAGTCGGGGCCGTTGTAGATCGGTGCGATGTTCTGGTAAGCACTCCAGATGCCGCCGTCTCCGTAGACCGACGACGCATAGTAGGCCCACGAGAGGCCCGCGGTGTCCATTTCGGCGCCCAGCGTATTATTGTTAAAACACATTGGGATGGAGCTACCGTACCCGCGTTCCTGCGTAATCGTCGAGATGTGATCGCCCGAGCCGCCCGGACAACCCCACGCAGAGTTGGGAAAGTTGACGGCGGAACTGGCCTGGCCGGCGATGATGTATTGATGCGAGATAAAGCTGCTGGCATCGAGGTTCGAGGCGAACATCTCGTCGGCCAGCACGTAGTGCTTGCCCAGATAAAAGTACGGCTTGGTTTCGGTATGCGGCACGTAGCTGTACGGCGCGTTCGAGCACGACCTGCATCCCCACGACTCGTTGTCGAAGCCGTTCATCTGGCAATCGGTGCCGGGGAGGCTGCCCGTGCCGTTGCAAGCCGCTAAGAACCCACCCAACTGATGCTCGATGTCCCACGACGTTTCCAGGCCGATCGGCCCCAGCGTGATCTTCTGCCCGCTCGTGTTGTATCCGTACGTAACGGTTTTGGCCTTAGGGAATCCGTAGAAAAGATTGTTGAAGCTTCGGTTCTCTTGAACGATGATGATGACGTGTTGGATTTTGCCGCCGGTGCTGTGACGATGAAAGCGTCCGACGAAGTTTTGGGCGTTTTGCGGCACCGCGGAGACTCCGCCGTTGCCGTTACATGCCGAAAATAATAGCGCAAAGAAGGCGACCGATAATATCCGGATCGCCGTTGGTGAACTCCGCATCCGCGTACTCCTTAAGGTAGCCTGTGATTAAGGGGCGATTACGACGCGCTGCGACAAAACTCCCCGCCCTCTAGTTGCTTACAACGATGACGTGCGTCAACTTTTCAAGAGTGGGCCGGGAAAGAGCATCCGGACGCGCGTGCCATGCGACGTTTCGATTTGCATTTGGTGAGCGATCGCACGAATGATGCGCAAGCCGAAGCCGCGACCCGGTAACGGCGAGCGCTCGATGAAGCAGCCGCCATCGGAGACCTCGAGGATCAGCTCTCCGCGCTCGAAACGGGCGAGCAGCTCGACATCCCGGCGCGGATGCTTCGTTTCTTGCGCGTACGCGTGCTCGGCTGCGTTGGCCAGGGCCTCGCCGGCAGCCGTCGTGATGTCGTCGAGCGCCTCGCCGTCAAAGGCGAGCGCTTCTAAGAACGTCCGTAACGCACGCCGTATCGGCGCGACGGAACGCGTCTGCGCGGGACGGGAGAGACGCAACTCCGAGGCGCCCATCAGCTGCCGGCGCACTCCGAGAGATACTGCAGCGCCTCGCCGCGGTCGTGGAAAACCTTGAAGGCCGTCGCCAGGCCGGCGTACTGGACGAGCCGCAAGAACTGCGGAGCCGCAATAACGATCGCGATCGGTATGTTCGCGCCTTGTGCCATTGCGCAGAAGCGTAGCAGCTCGGTCAGCGCCGTCGAGTCGGCATACACGACCTCCGAGAGGTCCAGCAGTACCGCGCGCGCGCCGTTTGAAAACGCGAAAGCATCGCGAATCTCACGCTTGCGGCTCAGATCGAGTTCGCCGGCCAGCTGGATGGTTTGGATCATCGCACGTTCCTTCACGCAAGCGCCCCGTCGGCGAAACGCACCGTTAGAATCGCGACGTCGTCGGCGGCCTTGCGGTCTGCGAAGATACGGTTGCAGATTACGGCGGCGACGTCGGATTGCGATGCGTGCGCGGCGGATTCGACGGCCGCGAGTAACAGCTCCTCTCCCCGTACGACATCGCGCGAGTGCTCGATCGCGCCATCCGTATAGAGAACCAGCAGCGCGCCCGGGATGCTTCGAACCCGATGAGTTTGGTAGGCGGCATTATGCAGCACGCCCAGCGGAAGCGAACCAACCTCCAGGAAGCGGGCCCGCTTCCCCGGCTCCAACAGGACGGCCGGCGGATGGCCGGCGGCCGCATAGGCAAACTCGCAGTTGTGGGCGTCCACCAGCGCGGCAATCGCGGTAACCATGGGTGAATCATTCCGAAAAAGCTCGTTATTAACACGTTCCAGCACGGGCCCGGGGCTCGGATCGATCAGCGCGCACGAGATCAGGAGCTGGCGCGTTCGGTTCATCGTGACCGCCGCCTCGATGCCGTGTCCGGTGACGTCGCCGATTGCCAGCAGCACACGATCGTCAGGCAGCTCGAGCGCGTCGTACCAGTCGCCGCCAATCTTCCCCTCTTCGCTGGCCGGCAGGTAGGTCGCGCCCAGCCGCAGCATCGCCAGCTCCGGCAGAACGTTCTGTACGAAAGCGCCTTGCAGGGTGTCGGCGATGCGTTTTTCCGCCAAGTACGCGGCGCGATTTTCGGCAGAACGCCGGCGCTGCTCTTCGGCTTTCGTGCGCTCCTGCTCGACCCGGAGACCGAGGCGATACTGCTGGTACGCAAAGAGCATCGCCGCCACGAGGAACGCCGAGATGGCGCCGATCGCAAAGAGATCGACCCACGCAATCGCTTGTTGTGCACCTATGCGCCCGCGCGCCTCGCGGCCCGCCAGCACGGTTTCGATCGACGCAATATCGGCTCGAAAGCGATCGACCAGTTTTTTTCCGCGGAGCTGGAGCGCCGGCCGGCTGGTCCTGGAGGCCAAGAGTGGAAATGCGACCGTTCGGAGCCACCGGCGATTCGTTCTGGCGGCATCTTGCAGCGCAGCCTGTGCGGTTTGTAAAGTCAGGTTCTCGAGCACTCCCATAGCGCGTTTCATCGTCGCCGGCAGCACCGTGCGGGCCTCGTGATATGGTTGGAGCATACTCGGCCGGCGGGCGACTGCGTACCCGCGGATACCGGTCTCCTCATCGAGCTGCAGCCGCAGCACGTCCTCGACGAGAAGGCGCGCCGTGCCGATGGTCTCCGCCTCGCGAAACGAGTTGGTGACGGTGGATTGAACGGAGAGGCTGCCGGCGACCAACACGCCGATCACGACCGCCAAAAACGCCAAGGATACGATCAACGGCGCGTTAATGGGGCTCGGCATCACCGGCCTGTTTTTCGCTGCGGCAGAAGAGCCTTTAATGCCCGAGATGCCAACCGTGTTTCTCGCAGCGATAAGGTTTTAACCCCGTCGCCGTGCGCGGAATCGCTCGTTCGGCTTCTTTCCTGGTTTCAAAGACGGCCTTAGGCGCACCGTTGCGCTTATAGCAAGAGCGCGGGCCGCCGCTTTTACGTGCGGCGCTCACTCCTCGCCGTCGAAGTAGTCCAGCGGCTCACCGCGCATCACTCGTCGCTCGGGGAGCGGATGGCTCCACTTGCCGCTATCGGGATAATAGCAGGCCTCGCCGATCGGATTGTCGGCGACAACGTAGATCGCGAGCATCTCCGCGCCGTCGTTGACGAACTGATGCGGCTCGCCGGGAGGAAAGATACAGGCGTCGCCCGCGACGACCGGCGTCGTTCCGTCGCGGTGCCGCACGCTGCCGCTGCCGGAAATCACGTGATAGAACTCCCATTGCGCGCTATGGGAGTGATACGGATAAGGCGCCTTGCCCGGCGGAATACGCAGGATCTCGACGTCGAACGGATGGCGTTCCATAATGTCCGTCGAGTCGCGCTTTCGGCCCAGCGCCTCCGAGACTTGAATTCCCTCGCCCGCCATGGTCCCTTTGGGCGACGACCATTTCATCGGTTCGAGCTCGTTGGTATTAACTTTGTGCATGGCAAGTCCACGTTCTCTGCCACGCGGCAGCGTCCGCTTCGCTTGCGGCGTGCAGAAGAGGGCAGGCGCCTGGCTCAACAGGGATGGACATTCCCGGCTTCTTCGGAATACCCAGAGCTGGGGGTTAGGCACACAAAATGAGTTTACGATCGCGCATGCTTGCGATGTTGAGCGCAAGCGTAACGGCATTCTCGACGGCCTGTTCCGGCGCAGCATCCGCGCCGCCGACCCTTCAACCTGCGGCCGTTCGACCGGCGAGGATAGCGGCGACCTCGGGGCCATCCGGCAGTCAAGTGACGATCGTGGTGATGGAGAACAAAGATTACGATTTGGTCGCCGGAAGCTCGCATGCGCCGTACTTCAACAAAACGCTCGTGCCGCAAGGCGTACTTCTGCAAAACAGCCACGCCATCGGTCATCCGAGCGAACCCAACTACCTGGCACTCTTCTCGGGTTCGACGCAGGGAATTCACGGCGACCCGTGCCCAGTCTCTTTCAAGAGCGCCGACATCGCGTCGGAACTGATCGCCGCCGGCAAGACCTTCGCGGGCTACTCCGAGTCGATGCCCCGAGACGGCTACAAAGGGTGCTACCACGGCCTCTACGATCGTAACCATAACCCATGGGTCGAGTTTAAAAACGTTCCGGACACCGATAATCTGGTCTACGACGGCTGGCCGTCGACGGTCGCAACGTTCGTCTGGATCACGCCGAACCTGTGCCACGACACGCACGACTGCGCAGTCCACGCCGGCGACACGTGGCTTTCGAAGAACCTGCCGCCGATCATCGCCTGGGACAAGGCCAACGACGGGCTTCTGATCCTCACGTGGGACGAAGCCGATCCCGACAAGAGCGGCAAAAACCACATTCCCACCGTGCTCGTCGGACCGATGATCGACGCGGGCGTCAACGACACGCAGAACGTCGATCATTACGCCGTGCTTCACACGATCGAAGACATCCTCGGCGTCGCCTGCATTGCCAAAGAGTGCAACGCACCGCTGCTCACGGGGATTTGGAAGTAACGTTACTGGAAGCTATGAACGGAGAGCGGTGCGGTGATGCCGTCGTCGTCGAAGCTCCAGAGTTTTTCTGCCAGAACGTCGATGCAGCCGCTCTCCTTCTGCAGCCGGCCTTCGACGATCAGGGTTGACGACGTGCGAATCGGACGGCGAAACGCATCGTAGACCTTCGGCCGTACGATGACGTTGACGACGCCGGTCTCGTCTTCGAGCGTGAGAAAGACAAAGCCCTTGGCGGTACCGGGCCGCTGACGCGTGATGACGAGGCCCCCGACTCGGCAGCGCGCATGAGGCGCCAGCGCCGGCAGCCGTGCGGCCACGACGACTCGCCGCGCCGTCAGCATCTCGCGGAAATGTTCCATCACCTGACCGGCGGGCGTGATACCGGTCGACCAGAGATCGAAGGCGGCAAGCCTGCGGTGTGCCAGCGGTTTGAAGCGCACGGCAGGCTCGTCAACGTCCATCAGCGCTCCCAACTCGCCGCGCGCCTCCCGCTCGTCCAAACCGCGCAGCGCCCACATCGCTTCGCGGCGCGATGCGTGCCACGGAGAGAATGCGCCGGCAATCGCCAGATTCTCCAAGGCTTCGCGTTCCAGCCGCGTTCGCTGCGCGAAGTCGAGCATGCCGGCGAACGGCCCTTGGGCGACGGCTCGCTCCAGCCGTTGCCGCTGCGCTTCGCCTAAACCACGCACGAGATGAAAGCCCAAGCGCAGCGCCCCATCGTTCTCGACGTGCGACCAATATTCGCTGGCATTGATTTCGACGGGCCGGATGGCCACCCCATGGCGCCGGGCATCGTTGACCAATACTTCGGTCGAGTAAAAGCCCATCGGCTGTACGTTGAGAATGGCCGCGGCAAAAACCGCCGGCACGTGGCATTTGAGGTAGGCCGACGCATAGGCCAAGAGCGCAAAGCTGGCGGCATGCGACTCCGGAAATCCGTAATCGGCGAATCCCTCCAGCATATGGAAGAGCTGCTCGGCAGCGGTACGATCGATGCCGTTGCGAATCATGCCGTCAACCAGCCTGGCGCGGATCGCGTCCATTCGCTCGCGCGAGCGTTTGTGCCCCATCGCGCGGCGCAGCTCGTCGGCTTCACCTCCCGAGAACCCCGCCGCCTCGATCGCCAAACGCATTCCCTGCTCTTGAAAGAGCGGCACGCCCAGCGTTCGTTCCAGTACCGCTTTAAGCTTGGGGTGCGGATAGGTCACCGGCTCCAGCCCCGAACGCCGGCGTAAGAACGGATGAATCATCTGCCCTTGGATCGGTCCGGGACGAATGATGGCAACCTGCATGACGATGTCGTAAAAACAGGCCGGCTTCAATCGCGGCAGCATCGATTGCTGGGCCCGGGATTCGATCTGAAAGACGCCGATCGTATCGGCGCGCTGCATCATGGCATAGGTTTTTTCGTCGTCCGCGGGGATCGTGTGCAGTGCAAGATCGCACGGCACCCCAGCTCGGCTCAGGACAGGCTCCAGCCACGCATCGTTACGCTGCAGGCAGCGCCGGTAGAGCGTAAAGGCTTCCCGCAAGAGCGAGAGCATCCCCAAGCCGAGCAGATCGATCTTGATCAAGCCTAACTCTTGCAAGTCGTCTTTGTCCCACTGCACGACCGTGCGATCGCGCATCGTCGCCCACTCGACGGGCGCCACGCCGACCAGCGGATCGCGCGTGATCAGCATGCCGCCGGAATGGATGCCCAAATGGCGCGGAAAGTTCGCGATGCGCCGGCAGAGGGTAAAGAGCAACTCGGGGCCGGCCTCTTGCGGCAGCTCCTCGCGCACGTCGAACTCGCGCGCGATCGCATCGACCTGCTCGAGAGACAATCCCAATGCCTTGCCGACGTCGCGAATGGCCGAGCGCGTTCGATAGGTGATGACCTCCGCGACCATCGCCGCGTTCGTTCGGCCGTAGCGCTCGTAGACGTATTGAATAACGCGCTCGCGATCTTGATGCGCGAAATCGATGTCGATGTCGGGAATTTCACGGCGCTCTTCGGACATGAAGCGTTCGAAGAGCAGGTTCATGGCGATCGGATCGACTGCCGTAATGCCCAGCGCATAGCAGACCGCCGAGTTTGCCGCCGAGCCGCGGCCTTGACAGAGCACGCCGAGCGCGGCCGCTTCCCGGACGATATCCCAGACGATCAAAAAATAGCCGGCCAAATCCATCTTGGCGATCAGGCCGAGCTCGTATTCGAGCTGCCGCTCGACGCGAGTCTCCAGCGGCGTTGCATAGCGTCCCGTCGCACCCTCATAGACGAGTTTGCGCAGATAGCGCTGCGGCGAGCTTCCCTCCGGCACCGGAAAGAGCGGAAACTGTCCCGCGAGCCGCTCGAGCCTAAAAGCGCAGCGCTGCGCGACCTCGACGCTGCCCGCAATTGCCTGCGGGTATTCGGCGAAAAGCCGGCGCATCGCGGCCGCCGGTTTGAGATGGAACTCCGCGTTGGGGCGCAGCTTATTGGCGGCACGCGCTTGCGCGATCGTCGTACCGTCGCGAACGCAGGCGAGCACGTCGGCAACCAGCGCATCGTCGCCGGTCGCATAGACGGCCGCGTTGGTTGCCACGAACGGCAAGCGGCAGCGCTGCGCAATCCGCACGAGCTGCAAGTTGCGTCGCGTCTCTGCTGCGGTGAGGTGTTGTTGGAGCTCGAGATAGAAGCGATCGTGAAAAATTGCGGCGAGGCGTTGCGCTTCTTCTGCCGCCTCGTGCAACCCGCGCTGCGCCAGCGCGCGCTCCACACGGCCGCTAGGACCACCGGAGAGCGCGACCAGCCCTGCGTTGTAGGCCTCGAGATCCTCGATTCGCAAGCGTGCATCGCCTTTGCTCCCCCGCATTTGCGCCGCGGAGATCAGCCGGCAGAGATTCGCGTAGCCGCGCTCGTTCTCGACCAGCAGCACGAGATGCGCGCCGTCTTCGAAGGTCAGCTCGCCGCCGATGATGGCGCTGACACCGCGCTTGCGCGCGCAGCTCGCAAAACGCACCGCCCCGTAGAGCCCGTCGCGATCGGTCAGCGCGATCGCGGCGAGGTTCAGCTCGGCGGCGCGCTCGACGATTTCTTCGGGATGCGAGCCACCCTGCAGAAAGCTGAAGTTGGACCAAGCGTGGAGTTCTGCATACTCATCATTCATAGACGCCGCGCATGTACCAATGGGTGTTTTGGCGGTAGATGCGGGCGAAGGTGCCGTCGGCGAGGACGACGTCGTATTCGTCGCGCGCGACCGGTGAGGGCGTATGCGCACGTTCGGCGATGCGCCAGGGACCGGTGCATTGCATCACCACTTGCCGGTCGACCATCGCCGGCTCGCCGGCGCGCAGCTCGACCGCGATCTCGCGGACTTCAAGTAAACGCAGCTGCGGAACAAGCCTCTGCTGCGGTGCGTTCGCTTCTCGTTCGACGAACTGCGGCGATCGCGCCGGCCCGAATGGCTCGTAGGCGAAGCGCTCTTCGAGGAGATGCGCTTCCCGCGTCGTGGCCCGCGCGATCCGTTCGCCGAGCATCGCTTCGAGACGCGCGATCGTCACGGCAACGCGGTGACGGTCGAAGTCGACGCTGCTAAAGAGCGCCTGCGCCTCTCCTCCTTCTTCGAGCTGGCGCGCCTGCACGCGCAGCCCGACGATCGGCGCTTCGAAGGTCGCGCCTTCGAGCTTTGCTCGCAGCATGTCGAACATCGTGCGCTCGTTCGCGGTCGGCATGGCAAGCGGCACGTCGAACGTACACGTTAGCGCATCTTCCAGTTCGAGGGCAAGGTGCAGCGCGCCCGCGCGTTTGCCGCAGCGCTCGAGATCGGCGCAGACGCGCGTCAGCAGCATGCGCAGCGCGAAGAAGACCTGCGCCTCATCGACGGCGCGCCCTTCGCCGAAAATCGAGGCCTCGATCGCAACGGCGCGGCTTCGCGGGAGGAAGGGCCGGCGATCGATGCCGCGCGCGAGCTCGTGCCAGCCTGCCGCCGCGGCGCCGAAGCGGCGTACGAAGGGTCCGTGCGGCAGCTGCGCGAGATCGCCGAGCCGCTCGATTCCAAGCAGCGTCAATCGCTCGATGATCTCCGCTTCGATGTCGAGCAGCGTCAGGGGAAGCAACGCGAGCAGCTCGCATTCCGAACCTGGCTCGCAGATGCTGCCGTCGGCAACGTACGCCGCCGCGCGCGCGACGATTTTATTCGATCCAACGCCCAGCCGCAGCGGCGCATCGAAAACGGCGAGCACGCCTCGCGTCTGCGCGATCCACGCGCGCGCGTCGCCGGTGATGCCGTGCATCTCGAGAAAGGCCAAGCCGGGGCGAACGTCGTCGATCAGCGGCGAGACCGCATCGAGCGCGTCGAGCATCTCCTCCCATAGCGCGGGCGCCTCAACCTCAACGCAGAGCAGCACTACAAGGCGGCGCGCACGCGAGCTTGGCGCCCGGGGAGAATGTGCTTGTGTTTGCGTAAGCCGATGCAGAGCTCGAAGCCGGCGAAGCTACCCCAGAGCCCATGCGTACCGCGCATGATGATTCGCTCGAGCGCACAGTGCAGACGCAGCTCCGCCGCCGCGCTTAATGCGGCGCCGGCGCGCGCCGCCATGACGATCAAGAGTACCCCGTTGCGATGCGCGAGCGTGGCCAATCGCGTCCAGATCGAGTCGCGCAGAGCGATTGCCGGCATAAGAATCAGCCGGCAGATCCGCGAGCGGAGCAGAATGTCGGCCGCGCGAGCAACCTCGAGCGCTTTGCGAACGGGAACGATGAGAACTCGCTCGAGGCAGACACCGGCTTCAGCGAGACTGGGCGGGTAGAGCGCCCCATCGTCGAGGATCGCGACCAAGCCTTTCCGAGTCATCGCGGCAATGAGTCCGGCCGCGACGCTCCACCGCCCGGTCGCTCCTTCGAGTGTGGCGACGCTGCCCGGAGGGAAGCCGCCGGCAAGCAGCTGGTCGAGCTCGGGGATGCTAGTGGGAAGGGCGCCTTCGACCGGCTGAGGGGACAGGCTTGGTCTGCCGCTCAGCTCGGCCTTCAGCGCCAGGAAGGCTTCTCGGCGTTCAGGATGACAGGGTTGGGAAGCCGCAAGCGCCACCATGGGAGATTCATGCTAATCGAACATATGTTCGATTGTCAAGCAGCATTTTGGGGGGAATTTATGGTTAGTTTCGTCGTGTGTGCCTTACCGGGCATTCCTGCGCGGTAACCGGCTCCTCACCGGCATGCGGCTCACTCATGAGCAGCGACTCTGCTCACCGCCCTCACCCTGGCTTGCGCCTTCGAGCGCGGCTGTCGTCCGGGCGCGAACGTTCGCTTTCCCGTCGACAAATTACACGCTATCACGCGAGACTGCCATATGCCTGGCACACACATCTTGTCAAGAGACCGTCGTTCGTGCTGATCCCTACGCCACTCTCGCTTCACCTCGGCCCGCAGACCCTGAATCGCCGGACCTTGCGACGGCGTCGTTCACATCCTGCTCACTACCATGGTCAGATTCTGTTATCCTAAGCCCAATGAAATCCGTGTGGCAGGTGCAGGAAGCTAAGGCTGAGTTCAGCGCTTTGATCAAGGCAGCGCAGGAAGGACCACAGATTATCACCCGCCACGGCACGGCGGTTGCGGTTCTCTTGTCCTATATCGAGTACCAACAGCTTCAAGGCCGCAACGAGCGCCCTTCGCTCTTGGACTTCTTTCGCACGTGGCCCGAACTCAAAGTCCCGCAACGCGATCGCTCCGACTTCGAACGAACCGTGAAATTCTAATTCCCCGACGGCTAGGTGCTCGACACAAACATAATAAGCGCAACCTTTAGGAAATAAACGCGCAGATGCTCGTATCGTTCGGTTCCTTCAAACCCTCCCCGATGCGCGGCTTCATCTTTCCATATTGACCGTCGGAGAGTTTCGCAAAGGAATCGAACTCTTGACGCCTACCGGCCAAAGACGCTCACGGGGCGCGGCGTAGAAAAAACTTCCGGCCGTAACCTGGCCGTTAGCGTTGTATTCGATCTCAAACGACTCCAACTTGATATCCTCTCTGTTCGCTAGACGCAAAGGACATCCACCTCATAATCTCCTACCAGGCAGCGTGGCGCGAACCTGTGCTTTTTGTGGCAAAGGCGAGGTGACTAAAGAACACCTTTTTGCAAAGTGGGTTCGGGACACTTATGACGAGTACCGACAAGAGCCTGGAGGCATGGAGTTCACGTCGGACGACTCGATTCTGTGGGAGTATAGGGGCAGAACGCTAGAGCAGGGCGTCAAGGCCTTTTGTGCGGCCTGTAATAACGGCTGGATGAGTCAGCTCGAAGAGAAAACAGCGCTAATAATGCGCCCAATGCTTAGAGGCGAACGTGTCGGCGTAAAAATGGGCTACGTGGCTCAAAGCAACGTAGCATCATGGGCGACTAAAACCGCACTAGTATTTCAGCAACTTTATCCATCCGAAAGCCGCGTACCAGGCTCTTGTTACCGAGATTTCCACAAGAAGCAGCAGCCGTCGAGCAACACCCTTGTCGTTCTGGGCGCGCGCCATATTGCCGCAGACCATAAGGGTCGAGCGAACGTTCTGGAATACAATGGGCAGTTCACCGGCGACGATAACGCCGGGATTCAACATATCCACTTCGCAGTCGGAGCGGTATACCTCGCCGTCGTCATGTGGGTCGGAATCAAGCGCAAGGTTCCCGTCCCGCTTAGATTGAGCGACGAGGTGGCACGACGACTGAACATTATTTGGCCGCTTAGTAGCCCTGAAGTTTTTTGGCCTACGGGTTCGATCAGCGAGGTCGGAGGCCTCCAGAACGTATTCTATGCGCTGCGCTATGCCTTCGACGGGGGCTAGCTCTTCGCTTTGCTCCGCGGGAAGTTGAGGCGCGATGGTTGACTTTGCCTACGAGGGGCTTGGGATGGCGGACTGGCGAGACATCGTGAACGCCTACGCTAAACCGGAACCATGCCGCCCATTTACGGTTCGCGTACTCTCGCACGGTCAGATTCTTGTGAGGGTCGCTTTAGAGCTAGGCGTACGCGTTAACGGCAGCCGTTATCTGACGGATTTTGAAGGGCTTCGACTGTCGGGTTACGCCTGGATTCGTGAGAAAACTGGCGACGTACGCCAACCATTCAGCGTATGCGGGATGGATCGCCGCAACGATCGCCGATCCGCTTGAGGTGTGGGAACACCCCGATCCAAGGTCCGCCGACCCGTCGCCTCGGCGCCACTATTTAGGGGCCTATGTTGGGCCAACAGGTACGACGACACATTTAGTGATCGCCGTAAGCGGCAATAGGCTCATAAACGTACGATTCAAGGTACCGCAACTGCCAATCATAAGCGCTTCGGCAGACTGCTGTACGTTGGGTACGCCCAAGTCTATCCGCCGCTACAAATGGCCGAGGGGGCCCCGTTTCCAGATGCCCCCTTGCCGGTCTAATTTGTCGAGGAGAAGCAGTCAGGACCCTCGTCCTCTGCGGGCCGCGAATCCACTTTGGGCCCGAGGGGGCCTACGATCTCGTTCAGGATTCGCGACAGGTGGGATATTATTGGCCCTCGACGGCCTCACCCAGGGTCAATCCTACTTGACTTGGCTCCAAAGTCAATATTCGTGGCGTGAAAGTCAATGGCTATGGCACGTGGACCAAGGTCGCCCAGCCGCTCATATCAAGCTGTCCCCGGCTTAGTTATTCGTCAAGTATATGCTCCCCTACGCGGTACGTTTAAGCATGTATCGCCCCGACGGGTGTCGTTTTCGCCGGCAAAACGCCGCCACTCGGTGTCGTCTGGTTCGTCACCCGCCTCCTCGCGCATCTCAGCATGGGCTTTCGCTTTAAGCTGATTCGGAGGCGGCTCGACGTACCAGCTGACGGACTTTCCAGAACCTAGTTCGAAGTCCGCATCACGAAGTGCCCGCGCTTCTTTGAACCCATAGAAGAAGCGCGGAAAAAACAAAATGCCCGCAATAGCAGTCGCGGCCATCAAGATAGGAGACCAATGGGATACACTGCCGGCGACAATCGCGCAAACCAGCGCAGATGCGAAACCGAAGAACGTCGAGTGCTCGCGTAACATCGTCGAGTTGATTCTAGGAATACCAATTAAAGCCGGATTCGCCGGATGATTTGCTAGGCTCTTCGCTTTCGCTCGGCTCGGCGAAAGACCGGATACACGATCGGCATCATGAGCGAGTTATAGAAAAACTTGAGCGCACTCGTCCGGAAACCGGGCGGCAGACGTCCCTCGTCTGCATCGATAATTGGGAAAGATTTCAGCTGCCTTTCCATCTTGGTGCTAAACTCGAGCCGCTCGGCGGCGCTGCGGCTGGTGTTGGCAAGGGCCCGGCGTATGCCGGCTTCATCGTCGGCCTCGCTGCAGATGTCCGCGGAAAACTCCGCGTCGCTCATCCCGAGAAAACGTAGTACGCTGCCGTCCATGAAGTCGTTATCACCATAGAGATATCCGTTCATCAAATCGTTTCCCGATTCGCGGCTCTGCTGCGCGCGGCGGGCCTTTTGCGCCATGCGCTTCACCCAGACCATTCCGTCGACCCTCTCCGACCCCGAGCACGGTATCCACGACATGGGTTTTTCTCCTTCGTTCATTTTAGCCCGGATTCACTTGACGATTTGACGAAAATACATCTAAGCCGGGATTCCCCATATGGCCGTCCTTTTCGAGCCACGGCGGGCAACTCCGTCGATTTTCTGGGCGTTTGGCAAGCCAAGTTGTCAGTTCGGCCCGAGTTGAAGCCTGCGTCGGGCCACGTAGCGCCAAAAGCTTCGCAGCACGGTCATAGGGACACACCTCTCCCATTGGTTTCCGGCGCATGTAGTCGGCCGGGGTGATCATGTTACCATCGCCAACGGCGGCGATCGAAGCGAAGCGATTCTCTCGACGATGGCGCCGAACAACTTGCGCGGGATCGCGACCTCCGCCATCTGAAACGCGACATACCGGCCGTGGCTGACGACCTTCGCGCCGATCTTGATCAGCTTCTCGCGCAGCGTTGTCAACGACCACTCGGCAATCGCCTCGGGAATCGCCAACGTCCGAAGGAAGTTGCCAAGATTGTACGCCAGCGCGTGAAGCTGGAGTCGGACTGCGTTTGCGTCGAACGACTGGCACGAGAGCCGCGTCCCCTTTAATGCGCCTTTCCATTCTTTTATGCATTGCTCAGCCGTTCCGCGCTGATTGTAAAACTCGACGACATGCTTCGACTTGCGACGCAGGTTCGTAACGATGAATCCGACGCGAGGAAACAGCTCCCCGAAATGCCATTCTACCTTAGCGATGACCCGCCGCGGCCGCGACCAACTCGCAGCCTGATAGCGGAAGCTCCTGTAGAAGCGCTGCACGTAGTGCGCCGGCCGACCGACCGGCCGCTTGAGCAAGTCAGCGATCTCCGCCTGGAGTATCTGATTGGCGGGAAGGCGGATGGCGTATTCGATGCCCTCCGATTCGAGGTACTCGTACATGCTCGGCTGCGCAAAGGCAGCGTCGCCACGAAACGCGATGCTTTCGGCAGATTGTTGGTAGCGCGCAACGACCGGCTTGAGCACCGCTTCCCAGCCGTCAGCGCTATGGACGTTGCCAGGGCGAAGCGCGCATCGTTCCAGATCGCCATCCTGATTGAAGACGAAGAGCGGATGGTAGCACGTACAGCCGAAGTGTCCGTTCCAAACGCTGCTCTCTTGATCGCCATGCGTTGGGCTGACGCTCGAGTCCATGTCGAGTACGGCGCGACCGCGTGGACGACGTTTCGCAACCTGGTCAATCCAGTGACCGGAGAGATCGGCGAGCGTTGCGAGGTTCTCCGTCCTTGCCAGACAGTTCGTTTCGAATCGGCCCATCTGGCTCGGTGACGCGCCCGACCCTTTCGTTGCTTTACCGCCGATGATGTAGCGTATGGCGGGGTCGTGTCGCAAACGGAGCGCGTCGTTCACGTCTTCATATCCGGCAAGCCTGCCGAAGAGTGATTGCCGCAACATGCCGACGAGGGCGTGACGACCGTTCTTGCCCGTGCGCGCATCGGCGAGAAGATCCCCGGCCGACGTTGTCAATCCAAGTGCATCGTCAAGTTCGCGATATGCGAGCAAACCTGCATCCGAGGTGACGACCGAGCCGCGAAACTGCACCATGATGCGGCGGTCGAAATCGAGTCGTAAAACGTCGTTTTCGGTTTCACCCGTCGGGTTCGTCAATCCAGCCTCACATCATGAGCGCGATTCCTCATATGTAGTATAGCAGAACCGCTGTGCATCAGCAGCGGATTTGCGAATGCATCCGGGGAATGCGGGTTAAGGGGTTCTACCACCTCGACCCACGTACGGTGCCGCAAGCGGAAAAACGTGAGTAGCGCGGCGCTCAAAGGCGTTCTAAGAGAGTCTCGTCCTCCAAGCCCGCCAGGTCGGCCGACACTCGACCGCGGACGCGGGCCGCGAGGTGCGCTGCGAGCGCCTTTCGGCGATCGGGCGCCAGTGTGTCGCGACGCTCGAGAAAGCGCTCGATCAGGGTTCGTTCTTCGCCGGTGAGGTAGGCCGTTGAAACGGACGCAGGCTCCTCATCGCGCGCACTCAAAGAGCGCGGCGCGGCTAAACGCGCATCGCGCACGACGATGGTGCCGGCCGCGAGATCGCCGAGCCGCTTATTCTCCGGTGAAATCAGCGCGCTGATCGCCGCCAGAATATAGTAGCCCACCAGCGCTTCCCCAACGCGAATCAGATTGCGAATCAGCGAAGCGCCGAAGTCGATTGGGTAGCCGCCGTCCCGCACCACGCGAAGGCCGAGGAGCCTCTTGCCGGGAGTCTGCCCGTTCCAAACCGCTTCGGAGAGGATAAAGTATCCGAACAGGACCGCGAACGCGACCGTGATGATGAACGCTATGGCGAAACTTTCGCCAAGCTTCTCGGCCGCGTCGGGCGCGAGGTGCTTGGGCAAACGCGATGCCGCGAGAACGATTCCGGCAAATATGGCGCCCAAAGTTGCGAACTGAATCGCTTGATCCACGGCCAGGGCGAGAAAACGGCTTCCCAGTCCGGCGAGTTCGTATTGAAATGCGATGCTCTCGGGCGTACGAACCTCGACGGTGCGATCCACAGTACCGAGGTTCGACGGCGGCCACTCGCCAACTCCCGCTGGTTGACGCAAGCCGCTTTCATCACGCGCCGGTCGGAGACATGGCAGCATCTCGATGCATTCCTGGCGCGCATCGAGCGCCGCGGCGTACGCGCGCTCTCGCCGGACGAGGTCGCGGAGTTCGGCCGCCTCTACCGGGCAACGACCAGCGATCTTGCTTACGCCCAAGGGCGCGGCTTCGACCGCGGTTTGCTGGAGTATCTGAACCGCTGCGTTGCGCGCGCGCACGCGCAGGTCTATGCTCGAGCGCCCGAGAGCAGCACCCGGCGAATCGCCGGTTTTTACGCGCGGGCCTTTCCCCGGGAGTTCCGCCGGTCGCTCCCCTACGTCGCCATCTGCACGGCGATTACGGTAGCCTGTGCGGTCGTCGCCTACGCGCTGGTCCGCAGTCATCCGGCCGATGCCTACGCGATGTTGCCCAAGGCGCTTATCCCCGAGACGATCCGCAAGAGCTTGCACGATTCGAACTTTGCCGTGGATCCAACGTTCGCGCCGGCGATGTCGGCAACGATCATCGCAAATAACGTCAAGGTCGCGATCGTTGCCTTTGCGGGCTCGATCACGCTCGGTGCGCTGACCGTTTATATCATCGGTTTCAATGGATTGATGCTGGGCGGGATGGCCGCGCTCTTCACCAATGCCGGGTTCGGAAGAGACTTTTGGGCGACGATCGCGCCGCACGGCGTCATCGAGCTAACCGCCATCCAGATTGCCGGCGCGGCCGGCCTGCTGATCGCCGCAGGCGCACTCTTTCCCGGGCGCCGGCGGCGGCGCGACATCCTGGTTGCCAATGCGCGACGGGCCGGAACGCTAATTTTGGGGGTGGCTTCGCTGCTGGTGATCGCCGGCACGATCGAGGCTTTCGTGTCGCCGCGCCGCCTGCCGGATTCGCTGCGGATCGCGATCGGTCTGTTCACCGCACTCGTACTCGTTCTGTATTTTACCGGCGCGGGCCGGCGTGACGAGGGCGTTACAACAGACCGCGCCGCTTAACGCGGAGATACTCGTCGATCAAGCTCGTCGTGAGCTGCTTGGCCGGCACGTCGATTACGATGGCCCCGGTACGCTCCAGCATCGCTTTGGCGACGCGGCGTTCGTTCGCCAAGCCGAGTGCGACGTTCGCGCGATACGCCTGCGCGGCGTTATGCGGCTCTTGGCTTAACGCCGCGCTCACCGCCGCGTCGTTCATGAAGACGCAAATAAGCAAATGGTGCGCCGCCAACGACGCCACTTCGGCCATCGTCGCCGCCTGCCCGAGCGGATCGATCACGTCGGTGAGAAAGACGATCAGCGAACGTTTGTGCAGGTGATGGCGAAGGTACGTGAAGGCTAGCGTGTAGTTTGCTTCCTCGAACCGCGGCTCGAGGTCGTAGAGCGTGCCGGCGAGGCCGGCGACCGACGATCGGGTCGAACGGGGCGCTCGCGCGGCGAGGATCTCGTGCGCGAATGCGACGAGGCCCACGCGGTCGTTGGCGAGTCCGGCGATCTTCACCAGCGAGAGCGCCGCGGTTACGGCATAGTCCAGCTTGCGGCCGCTGCCGAGCCGCGGCGTCATCAGCCGGCCGCAATCGAGCAGCAGCAGCACGTTCTGGCTGCGCTCGACTTCGTGGTGCGCAACCATCAGTTTTCCGCGCCGCGCGCTCGCTTTCCAATCGATCGTGCGAAAGGCGTCACCCTCGCTCCATTCGCGCAGCGACTCAAAGTCGGTTCCGGTGCCGCGCAGCTTCATTCGGCGCAGCCCTGCCTCGATGACGCGGTTGCGCACGTGCAGCCGGCCATATCGCTCCACCGCCGCCAGGTCGGGATAGACCCTGATCGGTTGCGGCGCGTCGGTACGGCGCCGGCGTCGCACCAGGCCAAGTGCGTTTTCGTACCAGAAGTAGAGGCTCTGCAGTTCGCCGGCGCCGCGCGCGATCGGGGTCACCGCGCGAACCAACGTCACCCGGCTCTGCGCAGGAACTTCAGCGATGCACTCGTCGACGTCAAAACGCAACGCCGGCACGGGAGTTTCGACGATGCCGACGCGCGCGGTGCGTTTCGACCGGTTTTCAACCGTGTAAGAAAGCTCGGCTCCGACGCCGAGCGCAAAGTGGGCTGGGGGTAGCCGCTCGATGCGCAACGCCGCTGCCGGCGGTCCGAGCAAGGCATCGGCGAGCGTCGCGACGGCCAAAGCGACGCTCAGGAGCGCGGCCAGCCATACGAAGAGTGCGACGCCCGGCGAGCATGCAAGAAGCAGCGCGATCGCGGCGAGGGTCCAGAGAAAACGCGGCGTGACCCACGCCGGCACCCAGAGTCTAGGCACGCGGGACCGCAACGGCGGCGAGAATATCCCGCAGCACGTCGCCCGCGGAGACGCCTTCGATCTCGGCATCGGGCGCGACGATGAGGCGATGGGGAATCACGAAATCGGCAACGCCCTTCACGTCGTCGGGTGTCGCGAAATCGCGGCCTTCGATCGCCGCTTCGGCTTGCGCCGAAGTCAGAAGCGCGATGCCGGCGCGCGGCGACGCACCCAGCGTTAGTCGCAGGTGCGTTCGCGTCGCCACAACGATCCGGTAGGCATAGTCGCGCACGGCGTCGGAGAGATGGACGCGCCGAACCGCCGCTTGCGCTTCGAGCAGTTCCGCGGCGTCGGTCACCGGCGGAATGTGCGACGTCTCCAACGCCCGAGCGTCGAAGCCGGCGGCTGCGCGCGCAAACAGCTCCAGCTCCTCGCGCTCCAGCGGATACGTGGTCTCGACTTTGATCGTGAACCGGTCGAGCTGCGCCTCGGGGAGTGGATAGGTTCCTTCGTACTCGATCGGGTTCTGCGTCGCACAGAGCAGAAATGGCTGCGGCAGCGGATACGAAACGCCGTCGATGGTGATGCGCCCCTCTTCCATCGCCTCGAGTAACGCCGACTGCGTTTTGGGCGGCGTACGGTTCACTTCGTCGGCCAGCACGACGTTGGCAAAGATCGGACCGGTACGGGTGGAAAACTCCGCCGTCTGCGGATTGAAGATGGTCGTGCCGACGACGTCGGAGGGCATCAAATCCGGCGTGAATGCGATCCGCCGAAAGGTTAGGCCGAGAAGCACGCTGAGCGCCCGGGCCGCCAGCGTCTTGCCGGTGCCGGGCACGCCTTCGATCAGTACGTGGCCGCGCGCGAACAGCGCGATGCTGAGGCCGCGCGTCACCCGATCCGAGCCAACCAAGATCCGCTCCATTCCGGACGCGAGCCGGGCGGCAACTTCCTGCACCGATGTATTCACGCGTGCTCCTTTCGTCTTTGAAAATCGATCGCTGCCCGCCACAGTACTTCGTCGTCGGATGGGCGGCGACGCGAACGGCGCATCAGTTCGGCCATCGCCACGATGTACGCAGACGAGTCGCGCTCGTCCGCCGGCTCGGGAAGATATGGCGGTGCAAACGGGACGTTGGCTCCAATCAAAGCCAGGCCGACGATGGCAACGACGAGCCAGACCGCGGCGTGAACCGGCCGCGGCAACGCGGCCCACATCGTTTGGCGTTCGTCATAGCCGTGGACGTACTCGTCGAAGGCCGCCACGCCATGGTTAGCGATCGCGTTGTAGGCGAAGCGCAGGTTATCGGCGTTACGCAGCTCTGCATTACCAAAGAGCGAAGGCGCGGTAATTGCAACGACATCCCCCCGTCCGTAGCGATACGAGATGGCGACCATCCCGCGATTGTTGGCCAGCAACGGAGTGCCGCGCGGCTCGCTGAACGGAAAGACCGAGTCGATCGTCCCGCTCGCGCGAGCGGCGCCTGCGGTGTACGCGTTTGCGACCAGCGCGATCGCATCGCCGCCGCCGGAGGCTTGGAGGGTCGTGCCCGCGTTCGGCGTCACGTCCTGCGGCCCCGCGAACTCGGCGTCGATCGCGACGAGGCGCCCTCCCGCGGCAACAAAATGGCGTAGGAATGCCGCATCGCGCCCGTCGAGCGGCTTGGCGGAGGGATCGTGTTCGTATCCGGTTACGATCAGCGTCTGCACGCCAGGATCGAGCGTGCCGAGTTCGCTCTCGAAGCGCTGCACCGGAACGCCGGCGGCGCGGAGCACCTCGTAGAGCGCGCGATAGCCGTTCGGCCCGGTGTCGTAGGTCGAATAAACCGAGGGGCGTTGTTGGTGTTCCAACGAGCTGCGCTCCAAACTCAGGAGCACGAGTAGCATCGAACAGCTCCCTAAAAGGATGAGATCGAGCCGGAGTCTTACGGCTGCGCCCCCTCTTGGAGCAGCATGGCAAATGCATCGCGGGCGCGATGCCACTGCGGCTCGTCAACCGCGCGTTCCGCGTACGCCTCCTGGACGAACGGTGCGGCAACGGCATCGAACGGAGCGACGAGCCCGGCATTGCGGGCGCGCAACTCGCGCCGCAAATCTCCGACCGTCGCACTGGCGCTTCCGTGCACCGCTCCTTGCCGGTCGAGCAGCGCGACCATCGCCGCAAAGAGCAAGAGCGCCGCGGCGCGGTAGTCGCCGCGAGCCGCCGCGTTGCAGGCCCGCTTGTAGAGCGTGCGCGGAGCCGGCGGTTCTTGCAACGGTGCAGCCCGAGGACCGGACGCCGAGCGTTGGATCTGCAGGTTTCTCAACAAGCGCACCACGACGAAAATCAGCAGCGCGCCGACGACCACGAGCAGCACGTCGCCGAGGCTTGCGGCTCCCTGCGGGCCGACTTTGACGCGCGCAAACAGGACATCCCAAAACCCCTGCCAGCGCTTATAAACCCATTGCCAGGCTTGCGACCACCAGGGTTCGGCAGCGGGGGCAACGGCACGTTCGGCAATTCGATACCGGCCCCTAACCGCGAACTCGCGTTGCGCTAGCGCCCGAAGATCGGGTGAAGGCACGGTGGGAGCAGGGACCGGCGCAAGCCGCGCGACGACGTGAGCCCGATTGGCCCGTAACCAGCGCTCGATCAGCGCATCCTTCGAAGGGGCCAGCGCGACCGCAGCCGCGATCGCGACGATCATGCGACGTTCGGGGCGGAGAGACGTTCGAGGCTGGCTTCGAGATCGAAGCCTTCGCGCCGAATTCGCACGTCGAAATAGTAGACGGCCAAGAGCACTACGGCAAACGGGGTAATGACGGCGCGCGCGAGCCCTTCGATGATCGCCTGCAGCCACGGCAAGTGCAAGAATGCCGCGCCAATTGCAAGGACGCCGAAGATCATCGATCCGCCGAACACGGTAGCCCCGGCGGCGACCGCGAAGAGCAGCGCCCGCCAGAACTCGGCCCGGTTAAAGATGCGCCGAAAACCGAGCGAAAGCGACTCGAAGACGCCCCGCTCTTCAATCACGACCGAGTACATGGAAAACGTGAGCGCAACGTATAACGGCGCGACCAACGGAATCGAGATGCAGAGAACGAGGATTGCGCCGGTAAAGCCGAACCAGAACCATACCGCAGGTACCGCCGAAACCTTCCCAAGCAGCACGGCTACGACGACGACTGCGACGATGATCAGCACGGTGGCGACGTACCAGACCAGCGCCACGACGAGGTCTAATAGGATCAGCCCCACGATCTGCAGCCACCGGCGAAGCACGATCTGATAGCAGGCTCCAAACACGATCGGCCGGTTGCGATATAATGCCGCGACACCCACCGCCACCGCGTTAAGCGCAAACGGCCAAAGCAGATACGTTAGGAATACCATTGCGATGGAAATCGCGATCAGTTCCGGAGATTCGAAGATCGTTGGGATGTGTTGGGTTTGGGCGCGCGCGGGGTGCCGAAGTATCTCGACGATCGTGGAGAACTCCGGCTGGGAGCCCAGATCGAGCAGGTATTGCATTATCGAAATCGGCAAGACGAATACGACGACGATCGTCGCGAACGGCACGAGATTGCGAATGTAGAGGGTCACGGCCCGGTCGAAAATCTCGCCGAATCCGAGGGGACGAAGCTCCATCGAGGCGCCTTCTGGCAAGCCGATTCGAACCCCCTCCCGCGGCTGGGAAGCGGGCATCAGGCCAAAATCAGAGACTCTCCCGGTCGTGCGGCGCGCTAAGGTCCATCAACGGCCCAATCGGCACGATCCGGGTCGGGTTGATGTCGTCGTGCGTCATGTAGTAGTGGCGTTTGATGTGATCGAAGTTCACGGTCTCGGCGATGCCGTCAATCTGATAGAGGTCGCGCAGATAGCCGTAAAGGTTCGGATAATCCACGATCCGGCGCAAGTTGCACTTGAAGTGACCGTAGTAGACCGGATCGAAACGGACGAGCGTCACGAAGAATCGCCAGTCGGTTTCGAGCGGCCGCTCTCCAAAGAGATACCGGCGATACGCTAAGCGCTCTTCCATGGCGTCGATCGCCGTAAAGACTTCGTAGGCAGCGTCTTCGTATGCTTTCTGGGAGGTTGCAAAGCCCGCGCGGTAGACGCCGTTGTTGAACGTCTCGTAGATGAAGCCGTTGAGCTCGTCGATCTGGGCGCGCAGTTCGGGCGGATAGAGATCGAGCTTCGGGTCGGCGGCGAAGGCATCGAACTCGCTTTCCAACATGCGCATGATATCGTCGTCGGAGTTGCTGACGATGCGCCGCCGGTGCTTGTCCCACAGCACGGGCACGGTCACCCGTGCGGCGTAGGCTGGATCGCTCGCCGTGTAGGCCTCGCGCAAGAACTGCCAGCCGTTGACCGGATCGGGCTCCGCCGTGGTGAAGCGCCAACCGCGCTCGTCGCGAATCGGGTCCACGATCGTCATGCCGATCGCGTCTTCCAAGCCTTTGAGTTTGCGAACGATGACCGTGCGGCATGCCCACGGGCAGGCCAACGACACATAGAGATGATAGCGGCCGGCTGCGGCGGGATAGCCCGAGCCGCCGTCAGCGGTCACCCAATCGCGAAAAGCATCTTCCTGCCGCTCGAAGCTGCCGTCGGTGGCTTGTTCGTCCGGGAACTGCGCGTTGGCGGTCACCGATAGGTAAGGCCGGCTTGCTCGAGGATCGCGCGCCCGGGGCCGGTCAGAACGAAATCGGCAAAGGCGCGCGCGGCTTGCGGATGGGGCGCGGCTTTCATGATCGCTAGCGTGTAGGTGATGCGCTCGGTGAGCGCAGCGGCGCCGGGGAGCGGGACGAAGGTATAACTGCGCGCGATGGCCTCGGTGCGGTAGAAAAATCCGACGTCGGCCTGGCCGGTGTCGACGCGCGCTAGCAGGTCTTGTTCGGGGAAAATTTGCGCCGGGTTTTCATCGGCGCCGAGTATGCGCCCCTCACCGTCGTGGCCCAGCCACATCGTCATCCCCTCGATCGTGTAGGTCCCCTTCGGGTCGAGTTGCGGGTCGGTGCGGCCGATCCGCAAGCCCGGCGTTTCGAGCGCGCGCTCCAACAGCGTCGCGCCTTTGGCGACGCCGTCAAAGAGCGCGGCGTACTTGGAGTTTGGCGCCCAGGCGATGCCGAGGCTCGTCCCGGCAAACGTCGTCGCCGAGGCGACGCGATCTCCGAGCTTCGTTACGAGCGCCGGATTGACGCTGATGAAAACGTCCGGCGAACGAATGCCGGCCGCGATGAGGTTCGCCAGCTCCTTGCTCCCACCGGGCTCGCCTTCGAACTCGATTCCGCGTTCGTGCAGCGCCGCTTTGAGCGGACCCTCCATCGGCGTCACCAGAGAGCCCGCGTAAAGAACCGAGACGACGCCGAGGCCGGGGCCGGGCGTCGCCGCCTGCGCGTGCATCGCAGTAAACGAGAACGCGAGGCTTAGGCTTGCCGCGAGGGCTGAAAGTCGAGCGAATGTGAGTTGATGCAATAGCGGGTTCCTTCCGGTCCCGGACCGTCGTCGAATACGTGGCCGAGGTGCGAATCGCAGCGCTTGCAACGTACTTCGATGCGACGCATGCCGAGGCTGTTGTCGTCCAGCAGCCTTACGTTTTCCCGTTCCTCGGGATGAGTAAAACTCGGCCAGCCGCAGTGCGAGTCAAATTTTTCACTCGATGTGAAGAGCGGCTGCCCGCAGGCGCCGCAGAGATAGGTGCCGTCGTCCTGAATTTTGAGAAGCGAACCGGTGAACGGCGCCTCGGTGCCGGCCTCGCGCAGGATGTGATAGCGTTGCGGACCGAGTTGCGCCTTCCACTCGTCCTCGCTCTTCTGAATCTCGGGTGTAACGTCGTGTTTCATCTGTAGCTACCATAACGAGCGGAGGCGGCAAAGCGATGCAAGAACGAAGAGCAGCCCATGAAGCTGCTCCTCGAGATCCTGCTGTCGGTTTTCTTACACCCGATCGCCATGATCCTGATGTGGATCAATCTTATCGGCCGCGACGAGCTGACGACGTTCCAGAAGGTCATCTGGTTCGTCGTCAGCATCATTTGGGGGCTCGGCCCAATTCTTTACCTGCTAGTAGCGGACGGCACGCTCTGGTAGTAGCCCGCTAGTGCGGTCGACCGCCGCCGTGCCCGCCGCCGCCAGAGGGGGCGTGGCCGCCTCCCGCGGAGCCGTGCACCGTGCCGCCTCCTCGGTAGCCGCCGCCGTACCCGCCGCGATAGCCGCCGCCGTAGTAGCCGCCACGGCCATAGTAGCCGCCACGGCCGTAGTAGCCACGGTTGCCGTAAGCCGTTCCGCGGTAGCCATAGGGCCCGCGGTAGTAGCCGTAGGGTCCGCGGTAGTAGCCATATCCGTAACCGTACGGACGATAGCCCCAACCCCAGCCACCCCAGTAACCGCAGCAGCCCCAGCCCCAGCCAAAGCCAAAGCCAAGGCCGATTCCGATGCCGATACCCCAGGGATAGGCGCCGCCGTAATAGCCTGAGCCGTAGTAGCCTGAGCCGTAACCGTAGCCGGCGCCGTAATAGCCCGAGCCGTCCCCGTAGCCGCCGCCGGCATAATAGGCGCCGTTGTAGTTCGGCGTATAGGCTACGGCGACGTCGATACGGTTAGCCTCGAACGTCGGGCCGTTGGCATAGCCATAAATCGTGACGGGCATGCCCTCGACGAGCCTGGTGCCGATCGGATTAATCTCGGTGCCCTGGTGCATCGAAATGTGGTCGTCGAAGCCCCGGTCGTCGCGCATGTAGACGATATAGGCTCCGTCAAACCCGGTAACCGTGCCTTTGATCGCGTCCTGAGGCGCTACCGGCGTGCCATAGCTCGGAACCGCTTGGGTCCCGTAGCTTGGCTCCGGCTGCTGCGCGCCGGCGACCCCCGGCACGGAAAGGCTGAGGACCGCCGGCAACACGGTCCAGAGAAGTGTTTTTTGAACGAACGATGTTGCAATCCGCATGTTGCCACCATTATAACTCCGCAGCCGCGCCCGCAGGGTTAGAAAATGTGCAAAATCATGCTCTCTCGCCTCATAGGACAAGCGGCCGAAGCTCTCGCAGTTCCGGGTCTTGACTCCGACGCTACGTCAGGGTTTACCCTCGACCGGAGGAACGACGATGCAAATGCCGAGCGGCGGATTGCGCCGGAGCAAAGCCTTCGCAACCGAAGCCGGGGTCAGCGTTCGGACGCTGCACCTCTACGACCGGCTTGGGCTGCTGCGGCCGGCGGCGGTGAGCCCTTCCGGTTACCGTCTCTACGGCGAAGCCGAGTTGGAACGCCTCGAGCACATTCTCGCATTGCGCTTCGTCGGCTTACGCCTGGACCAGATCAAGGAGCTGCTCGGAGGGCCGGACCAGCCGCTGGTCGCGGTGTTACGTATGCAGCGCAAGGTGATCGCACGGCAGAAGCAGCGGCTCGAATCGGCGCTTACCCTCATCGAGGAGGCCGAACGCGCGCTGATCGCCGGCGCATCGGCCGACCGTTGGAAAAGTCTCCGCACCGTCATGGAGGCATTCAAAGTGCAAAACGATTGGAAGTGGACCCAAGAGTACTACTCGCAAGCGGCACGTGAAAAAATCGACGAACGCCGACGCAGCGTGGCGCCGGAGCAGATCGAGCAAGGACAACGCGATTGGACTGCTCTTATCGCGGAGGTCGAGGCCGCGGTTTGCGCGGGCATCGGGCCATCGGGGCCCGAGGCTCGAGCGCTCGCACAACGTTGGCGCAATTTGGTCGGATCGTTCACGCAAGGCGATGGCGAGGTTCGGCGCGGTCTGAATCGCCTGTGGTCGGACCAAACGCATTGGCCGAAGGACTTCAAGCGGCCGTGGAGCGACGCGGCCGATGCGTTCATCAAGCAGGCGACGAACTGTGATGGGGATGGAGCCGTCGATGGGGATTGAACCCATGATCTCCTCGTTACCAACGAGGTGCTTTACCACTAAGCTACGACGGCAATCGGCCTAGGACCCTTGCTGGTACGAGGCGCTTCGCGGGCAATCCTATCACTCGCTGACGGGCTCCCTGATCAGATACCCTGAAGCCCACCGTACTTTCCTAAGCTGGCCATTTCGAGGCCGATCGACTCGCAACGAGCCGCTCAGGCAAACTGCATCTTGGATCGGAACGAGATATACGGAATCGAGCTCTCGGCAATAGACTCCGAAAAAGTCGATTTCGTTTACGTATGGCCGACATGAGGGGCCTTTCCGATGGGCATGCGAGCTGTAGCACGCGAAGAGAATCGCTCCTTTTCTGAGGCGGCCGGTCTTCACTTGCACGCGCAAGAGTTTGTTGTCCTTTTCGGCAATCAGATCGTAACGGTTGTTGTCCCCTAACGGCACAGCAATGAAGTATCCGGCGCGAGCGAGCGCCGCCCTGACCATGATCTCCGAAAAGTTTCCTATGGCCTTGGTATTCCGTCGAAGAGTACCGTTGCCGTCGCTCGGTTTAACGTCGAGGATCTCGCCGGGAGCGAAGGCCGATGAGTTTAGATCGAGCCGCATGAGCGAATCCTCGCACACGACCGTGCCAACTGGCTGGCATTAACGCACTATTTCCTTCGGAATCGAAAACAGGGCCCTTTCGTTTGAGAGCGCCCTGGCGAACTCTGATGAGGCAATGCCGGTAACCCAGGGCCGGCAACGTCGATTCTCACCCTCAAGTCAGCGCCCATGCCGGGCCATAATGAAAACGGGACCCTCTCAGGCGAGAGGATCCCGTTCTGCTTTGACCTGTAGTGTCCTGATTCATAAATGGCGTGACACTTGCGAATCTTCGCCATGATCTTTCGCGCGGATTTCGTCCACACGAAGGGCTTAGCGTTAGCGTTGTGCTCGGCGACATATGCCGAGATGGCGCTGACAAGTTTGTTGACGCTGGGGAAGGTGCCGCGCCGGATGCGTTTGGCCGTAATCTCTGAGAAAAAGCGCTCAACAGCGTTGAGCCAGGACGAAGAGGTCGGGGTGAAGTGCTCGTGATAACGCGGGTGCTTCGCGAACCATGCTTTGACCGCTGGATGCTTGTGCGTGGCATAGTTATCCATGATGATGTGGATATCCAGCTTGCGCGGGACGTTGCGGTCAATGTGTTCGAGGAACTCAAGGAACTCTGTATGCCGATGACGCGGCAGACACTGCTCGAGAACTATACCACTCAAGGTGTTAAGCGCCGCAAACAACGTCGTAGTCCCATTGCGCCTGTAGTCGTGCGTTTGGCGCGCCGGGACACCGTCACGCAAAGGCAGGATCGGAGCGGTTCGCTCCAAGGCTTGCACGCTGCTTTTCTCGTCGACGCTCAATACGATCGCGTTCATCGGGGGATCCATGTAAAGCCCGACGATATCACGCAGTTTTTCCACGAAATGAGGGTCCTTACTGAACTTGAAGTTTTGGACCCGGTGCGGCTGTAGATTATGAGCACGCCAGGCGCGCTGCACCGTACTAAAGCTCACCGATGGCGCTTGGCCAGTTCGCGCGAGCTCCAATGCGTCGCGTTCTTCGGAGTCGTGTGAAGCGTTGACTCGACAATCTTCTGAATCTTCGCCTCGGAGAACGTCTTTGGATCGGCCCCGGCGGGAGCATCCTGTAGCACGCTCTCCAATCCACGCTCTTCGAAGCGTCGGCGCACCGCAACGACGTTCTGACGCGCCATGCCGACGCGGCTGGCGATTTCCGTGTTCGAAAAACCACTGGCTGGATCGAGCAGGATGCGCGCCCGCTGGATGGTTCGCTGCGGAGCCGTTGACTTTCTCAACAGCGTCGTCAATTTCGACGCGCTCTTGGGGAGATTCGTAAGGAAGGAGCTGGCTGAAATGGCACGTTCCAATTCTAGCGGAATCTAGAGCACTTGTCACGCTATTTGCGATTCATTACACTAGTGTAGCGTTTCATAAATGCCGTTGCTAATATGACGATTTTGTGATACAGTGAATCATGCCACTTCCGCCGGCCGCGCCATTGAAAACCAAACCGAAAATGCGAAGAGAACTTGTTGCGCTTCTGTCCAGGCCGACGACTCCCCAACGCGCAACGAAACGAGCGCGCATTGTGCTTGATGCCGCTAATGGCGTTTCCAATGCCGAAATCGCGCGTAGGATGGGCATATCGCGCCAACGTGTCGCAGATATTCGTCGGCGATTCGAGGAGCGTGGCATGGCCAGCGTTTTAGGCGATGCTCCAGGCCGCGGCCGGCCGCGACAAATTCGCGACTCGCTTGCCGCCAAGATCGTCGACGCGGTGCTCAAGGGACCTCCGAAGAACGCGACGCAATGGAGCTTGCGGGCCCTGGCAGAGCGATACGGGATCGGAGCGAGCAGCGTGCAGCGCATTTTGCGCGCCCACAACCTGAAGCCACACCGCTGGGGAACGTTCAAGTTCAGCAAGGACCCGGACTTTGCCTCGAAGTTGCGCGACGTCGTGGGTCTCTACATGAATCCGCCAACAAATGCAGTGGTTCTCAGCGTCGACGAAAAGAGCGGCACCCAGGCACTGGAACGAACCGCACCGATGCTACCGATCCGTCCTGATCTCCCAGCGCGCCAAACACACGACTACCGGCGCAATGGTACGACGACCCTGTTTGCGGCACTAAACACGCTTAGCGGCAAGGTACTTCAGAACTGCCAGCCGCACCACACCCACGTTGAGTTTATCGAGTTCCTCAAGCATATCGATCGCAACGTGCCCAAGCGACTCGAGGTTCACATCATTATGGATAACTACGCTACCCACAAGCACGCGGCGACGCGCGCTTGGCTCGACGCCCATCCACGATTTTACGTTCACTTCACGCCAACCAGCTCTTCATGGCTCAATGCGGTGGAGCGATTCTTTTCCGAGATCACAACTAAACGCATTCGCCGAGGTTCATTCCCGAGCGTTCCTCGGTTGATCAAAGCGATTGACAGCTTCGTCGAGGAATACAATGCCAGCGCCAAGCCGTTCGTTTGGACGAAGTCTGCGAAGAAAATCCTTCACAAGATCAAGAAATGCCACGCCATTTATGGAACGCTACACTAGTTGGTCGCTAGAACGTTACTTATCCGAAGGCGTGTACGCCGCGCCGTAGACACAGCTGACTTCGTACGGGCTCTTTTTCGGCGACCACTTGTTGGTTGCGAGGTTGCCGACGTTGTTCCAGTCGAGTTCACAGTCGGCGTTGACCGCGTCCGTGTCGGTTGAGTTGAAACCGAGGCCGTACGGCTCTCCGAAGAGGTCGACCGGTCCAAGGTTGCTTCCCTGTACGCCGCCAGTGGTGAACGTATAGATCTGACGCGTGCATTCATCGAGGGCATTGACCGTTTGCGTGCCGCCCTTCGTGCTTACATAAACGCCGCCCGCGCACTGCATCGTACCTGGCTTGAGGATCGAGACGAAGGTCGGGGTGCTGGAGGTTGGGTTCTCGATCTCGGCAACGCCGTAACCTTCGGCGCTGTCGTCGCCGTAGTAGTCAAACCACAGATTGCCGTTCGCGTCGGCATCCATGTAGTACGCGTCGCAGATCGGGTCGCAGTCCGCGCCGCCGATCAGCGTTGGCGTCGCCGACGGGTCGTTCGCCGGCCAGTACAGGAAGCCGCCGCCATCGTAGATTCCGCAGCTCCCGCCACTCGTACAGAACTCTTCCTCGAAGAACTCCAGCGAGAGGAAGACGTTGTTGGCGTTCTGGGCCGAGTCGTAGCCATAGCCTTCGTAGAAGCCGCAATAGGCGTATCCGGCAGGCACGGCCGTACATTCGCCGCCGTAAGTGCCTTCCAGGCTTCCGCTACTGCTGTATTCTTGAACGCCGCTATAGAAGTCCGGCTCGGTTTCGTCGCACGTGACCCAGACATTCTGGCCGTGGTCGACCTTGACCATGTACGGCTCGTAACACTCGTTGGTCTCGGTGTCGATGGCGCCGACGGTCGCGTTCATCTTCTTGTCTTGCCCGAGGAGATAGTCGTAGTCGAGGAGCGAACTCCACTCGGTGACGCCGCCGGCTTTCCTATCCGGGGTGATCGGGCGGAAGAACGGGCGCTTGTGGTGCTCGACATATTGAACCTGCTTGGCCATCAGGCTGTGCGACATCGGGTTGGGGATCTTGCCGGCCAGCTCCAGCTTCATCAGCTGCAGCGTGGTGAGCAACTTGCCCTTATGCCCCATGTACCTCTGTTTGACGTTTGCCATGAGGTGGGGCTTAAGCACGACCGTGTAGTGGGCCGATGCCATTGATTGGCCCGACCCCGATAGCGGGGGAGCAGACCCTTGAGGATTGCTTGAACATCCTGCGAGAAGTGCGGATATGACAACAGCACAGCTCGCCGTAGCTAACGAAAATCGCATGTCGTCGAATTTCTCCTTTGAATAGTGAGAAACGTGGCTCCGCTATCTCTCAACAGCGTGCCCGGGGTAGGCTGGCGAGGGTTCGGTGACGAGCGGGCCCTCCCTGTTAAGGGCTTAACAAAATGAAAAAAAATCGGCTCGCGAGCGAATACGGCAAATAAATCTTCGTTGCGTTCGGTCTAAACTCGGGTCCATCAGCGATTTATTTGGACTCGCTAGGGATACTCGCCAAAACAATCAAGGCGAAAGAATCGATCGAGCCCCCACAGGTCTGCTTGCTCAGCTGCCCGGTATCGGCGCGTCCAGCTGCCAGAACAGGAAGGCGTACTCGTCGGTGACGAGTGCCTGCGTTTGCGTTCGAGACGCTCCCGGGCCCCGTGCCCCGCGTCGTAGTCGACGCGCAGCAGTACCGGCCTTCCGCTCGACGTCGCCGCCTGCAGGCGGGCCGCGAACTTTGCTACGATCCACGGCGCGACGCGCGGGTCGTTCGCTCCCGTGATTGCGAGAACGGCCGGATATGCAACCCCATCGCGTATATGAATGTACGGGTCGGTCTCGTAGAGCGCTTTAAATCCGACCGGGTCGGTGACGCTTCCAAACTCGGGAATATTTGCCGGACCGCCCTCGGCGAACTCGTCGCGAGTGGGATTCGTATCGCCGACGATGTCGAGCGCGGCTCGGAAAAGCTCGGGATGCTGAACGATGGCGTTGCCGATCGTAACGCCACCGGCGCTCGTCCCCGAACCCGCAAGTTTTGCCGACGTCGTGTACCGGTTATCGATCAGGTACTTCGCGCAACCGACAAAATCGTCGATGGTGTGCTGCTTGGTGGCGATATGAGCGGCAAAATGCCAATCCTCTCCGAACTCACCTCCGCCGCGGGCGTGGCACTCCGCGTAAACTCCGCCCCGTTCGAGCCATGCGAGACGAGTCGGGCTAAACGATGGCGAGACGGAAATCCCGTACGCGCCGTAGCCGTCCACGAGCGTGGGATTCTCTCCGTTGCGGGTCAGGCCGGCGCGCATAACGATTGAAAGCGGGACATCGGTCCCGTCCGCGCTCTTCGCAAAGACTTCGCGAGCGACGATCCCGGAATAATCGACCGGCGACTCCTTTCGCAGCCCTATGTCGCGAACTGGAGTCGTCGTCGAAGCCCGGTACCACAGCGGCGATTTGGTCCACGATTCCATGTCGAAGGTCACGCCCGGACGCAACCGATCCGTTGCAATCTCTGAAATAGTACCGGGGAATGGAAGCGCCACCTCCGACGTGCTTCCGGGAGTTCCGTCGGAGCGGAGCGCGAGGCGGCGCAGCTTCGAGATCCCGCCATCGAGATCTTGGAGATAAATGCCATCCGCCGCGAGGCTCAGAGCTTCGATCACGCGCCCGCTTTCGGGGATGGCCACCGGCGCATTTGCCAGCGAGGGGCCCGTTAAGTCAACCGCGAGGATCCGATGGCGCGAAGCGCCCAAGTGCGAGCTCACGTAGAGCGTATCGTCGACAACTTCAAAATCGGTGACGTCGTCTTCGTAGCCAACGATTTTGCGCCAGGGTCCCTGCCCGTTGGTTGCGTGAGAGGCGGGCACGGCATAAAGGGCGATCTCGTTCTGCACGCCATGGTAGATCGCGGCGACGGCCCATTTCGTTCTGGGCGATACGGTGATCATGGCCGCATCTTCGGGCGCAAACGGAATCCGCGCCGACAGACCGTAGCCGAAGACGGCCGGATCGAGATTGGGGCTGCGCCCCAGAACGTGCAATCGAACGACGCCCTTTGTGTCACGCGCGCTCTGGGGAGCGTCGGGGCCAAGCTCCGGCGTTCGAAAATAATAAAACGAGCGCGAGTCGTTAAGCCACTGCGGACCAAAGTAAATCGCGTTTTCGATAACGTCCGACAGCAAATGTCCGTCCCGGGTGTCGACGACGTGCAACGTGGTCTTCTCGGAGCCGCCTTCGGCAACCCCGATCGCCGCGTAGCGTCCGTCGGGCGATACGGAGTAGTAGTCGAACGTGTAGTGCTGCGTGGGAGAGCGGGCAAACGTGCCCGGGTCGAAGACGACACGTTCGGGGCCGCCGTCAATACTTCGGCGGTAGAGCTTCGACGTATTCGCTCCCGGAGCTCGCTTCAGGTAGAAATAGAACGAACCGACTGCCCGAACGGAGTTCAGGCTCTCGTTGGTGTTATCGAGTTGCGCGATGCGCTTGCGGAGCGCCTCTCGACCGGGTAGCGCGTCGAGAATCTCCCGCGTGTAGGCGCTTTGCTCGCGGAAATATGTTGCCAGGCCGGGATCCTTTGGATCTTCAAAGTAGCGGTACGGGTCCGGCACGGTAACCCCGTAATATACGGTATCAACGTCGCGAACGGTGGGCGGCGGCGGGGGCGCCGGAGAGGCCGCCGCAACGAGCCCAATTACGAGGATCGCAAGAACGGCTCTGGAGCGGGCGGTGAGAATCGAACTCACGACTCTTGCTTGGAAGGCAAGGGCATTACCACTATGCAACGCCCGCAGAGACTTGGGCAGGGCTGGATTTGAACCAGCGTAGCGCTTTCGCACGCCAGATTTACAGTCTGGTGCCATTAACCACTCGGCCACCTACCCCCGAAGTCTCTTTCAATTTATGGCTGACGAGGGTACGATATTCTAGCTATCCGCTCCTCGGCAAGGTAACGCCGGTCACTCCCCAAAGCCGTCCTCACCGCCTTCTCATGTGCCCCCGACGCGGGTACCTTACCATGGAAGCCATAGCAAACTCGCCGCTTTTTGGAGTCTCGACAGGATGGCGCGCTTATCGGTTCTAGCGACTCCCGCCCTCGCTGGGCTTCTGCTTGCCGGGTGCAGTGCAGGGTTCGGCCAAGCGGCCGCTTCGCTCCCCGCTGCCGGCGGTGACGACCTCCAGACCGTCAGCGACGCGGCCGATTCCCTCGTCGCCAACCGCAGCTCCGCCTCGCAGAACGCCAGGGCGGCCATCGGCGTCACCGACGCACTAGGCTCGATCATTCGCGACGTCAGCAATACCGAGCGCATTCTCTCCGGCAGCGCGCACTCGGCGAAGCAGCACGCCGGCGCAGGCGGCGTTTTCTCCAAGTCGCTGCTGGTGTTAAACCCAGGCGGAGGCGGCATCTCCGGCTACTGCCAAAGTTCGGCGGGCTACAGCCTCAAAGGAATTCCCTCGCTCGACGAAACGTTCGGCTGGCAAAGCGGCGTCTACTCGAGCGGCGCGCGCATCAGCGGAGACCACGGGTTTTCAACGTGGTCCGCAAATACGAGCGGTGAAGCCGTCGAGGCCCCGATCGGCGGACTCTCGGTCGTGCGCAAGGGGAACGCGAGCTGTCCGATGATGGCGCCGATGTTTTCCGTGCGCGGCGCGACTGAGAACGAGGCGTTTTCGATTCCCATCATGCTGACGTATCGTCACGGGACGTTGTGGAACCTCAGCGTGAGCAATGCAAGGTTTGCCGGCGGCGAGAGCGTCGACGTTGCGATGTCTTCCGGCCGGCCGCCGTCACTCGCCGGCTTCATCACGAGGGGCAGCAACGACCTAGCGACGTTTCACACCAATGCCTATGGCAAAGGCACGCTCACGATCACGAGCACCGGTGCGCAATACGCCATCGCCGATTGGATCGTAACCGGAACACCGTAGCGCGCCCGTCCGTTCGTTTTCTAGCGCCCGCGTTGCAAGAAGAAAAACTTGCATCTTCTTCGCGCTGACTGCCACACATATGGCACATTCGAACTATAGCATCAGTGCATGAATCCAAAGAAGTTTCGTGGATTGTGTTTGAACGGTTGCGGCAACGAAATAAAGAGGGGCGCGACTAAGTACTGCTCCCCAGAGTGCATGCAGCAGCACCATTACGAGGGCCGTGTCGAAGCTATCGAGGAAGGTTTATACCGCACAGCAAACTGGGCGGGGTTCCTCCGAAGGCACCTTATTCGGCGATTCGGTGAATCTTGTACACGATGCGGTTGGGCTGAAAGAAACCCGATCACGCAGAAGGTGCCGATCGAAGTCGAGCACATCGATGGGAACTGGGAGAACAATCGGTTGGAAACCTTACGCTGCTCTGTCCAAACTGTCACTCTTTGACCCCAACCTACCGGGCGCTGAACTGCGGCCGAGGTCGGGCCGGGGGGGGGACGTGGAAAAACGCTGTGGCGCACCAGGAACGTGAAGGGAGCAAGGCGCACACGGCGCAACCTAGCTAGTGCAAACGCCGACGTAGCTCAGATGGTAGAGCTCACATTTGTAATTCCGTGTCGCCGGTTCGATTCCGGCCGTCGGCTCTCATTACTCATCCGGAGATTAACAAGTATGCCTCGAGTCGTTCATTTCGAAATCCATTCCGCGGATCCCGACGCCGCGGCAAAGTTTTATAGCTCGATCTTCGGTTGGAAGATCTTCAAATGGGACGGGCCCGTCGAGTACTGGCTCGTCCAGACGGGTGACGGCCCCGGCATCGACGGCGGGATCGTTCGGCGCCAAGGCGACGCGCCTGCTACGGGAGCCGCAGTCAACGCTTACGTTTGCACGATTGGCGTAGAGTCGCTCGATGAGACGCTGGATTCAATAATCGCCAAAGGCGGGGATATCGCCGTGGCAAAAAATGAGATACCAGGCATCGGAACGCTGGCGTACTTCAAAGACCTTGACGGGAACATCTTTGGAGCATTGCAACCGGTATAAGCGCGACAACCCATCATGCAAAAGGTTAGTCCCAAATGGGCGCGCGGCGGCCTCGTGCTCGTCTGCGAGCGCTGCTTCAAAGAGCGCATTCCCGAAGAAGACCCGGAGGTCGCCGAACGCATCGGCGACTTTCACCTTCGAAATTGGCTCAAGGAACGGCTAAAGCAAGACGGTTATTGGGGCGCGATTCGCGCCATCAGCACGAGTTGTATGGACGTTTGCGCTCGGGCGCGTGACCGTCTGCATCGAACCGCGGGACGGCGAGCGGACGGTGATGGTTCTCGATCCGCTCGCCGAACGCGAAGAACTTTATAAGACGATCGTCGAGAAGCTGAGGAGAATAGCTCGTAAAGAGGGGAAACACGTTGGCCTCGCACTGGCATTATTGGGAGGCTTCTTCTCGATTTGGATCGTGATTCCAGGCCCTTTCGCTGCGCTCTTCATTCTGACGGTTGCCGGTACGGACTGTGGCCGGTACTGACGGTTCTCGACGGCGTCGCCCTCGTGTCGCACTGCGCTCGCGTTGTCGCACGCGACCCGTGACCGTAACGATCGCGCTCGTAGCGCTGTCGTGCACGTTAGTGCCGCCGCTTTGGTAGCCGTACGCGGTCCTCACGTTCCGTTGTCGGCGTTGCTGACGCCGTTGCCTGAGCGGGCGGTTGCCGAACGCCGGGGCGCACCGGTCGTGCTCGTCATTTATGGCGGGGCGTGGGAGCATGGTTCGCCACGGAACGACGCACGGCTCAATGCAATCATCCGCTCTTGGGGATATCGGGTCATCGCGCTCGATTATCCTCACGCGCAGGATCGCGGTGGCCGGCGCAACGGGACGCTGTTCTGGCGCAGATAGATTCTCTACCGGCCGGCCGCATCGTCGTGCTCGGACATTCGTCCGGCGCGCAGTTGGCCCTCATCGCTGCAGCGCTGCGGCCGCACCGCATCAGCGCGGTATAACGTACGAAAGCCCGGTCGATTTGCGGCTCGGCTACGAATACCCGCCCCAGCCCGACGTAATCGACCAGCGTCACGTCCTAGCAGATCTCTGCGGCGGCACTCCGGAGCTGCAACCCGCCTGCTATCGAAGCGGCTCCCGCGATACTCTCATGCGGAATGCCGCCGTTCTGATGATAGCGGGGACGCGACACGTCATCCGCTGATTCGAACACTCTTACGTGACGAACTGCGGGCTATGACGTGACGTTACTACGTGAGTTACTGGGGATATGTTGAGATACGTAGGTAAATGAGGGTGGGGGGGGGTACTGAAACTCGAACTCTGCCAGATTCTTCTCGATCTTCCGCTTGACGCGCTGAAGCGCGTTGTCGATCGATTTTACGTGACGGCCGAGGTCGCGCGCCATTTCCTGATAGCTCTTGCCTTCCAGATACGATTCCAGCACCTGCGACTCCAGCTCAGAGAGATTCTGGCGAATGCGCTGGCGGATATCGTCGGAGACTTCCTGCGTGACGACCAGCTCTTCGGGGTCGGACGTCTTCTGGGAAGCCATCACGTCGAGCAGCGTGCGCTCGCTGTCTTCGTCGTAGATCGGCTTGTTGAGCGAAATGTATTGATTGAGCGGAATGTGCTTTTGCCGCGTCGCCGTCTTAATCGCAGTGATGATTTGGCGCGTTATGCAGAGCTCGGCAAATGCACGGAAGCTTGAAAGCTTATCGGCTTTGAAGTCGCGCACGGCTTTGTAGAGGCCGATCATCCCTTCTTGGATGATGTCCTCGCGGTCGGCGCCGATTAAGAAATAACTCTTCGCCTTAATACGGACGAAATTTTTATACTTGTTAAGCAGGTACTCCATCGCGAGGTTGTCGCCGGTCTTCGCGATAGCCACTAAATCTTCGTCAACCCGCTGCTGGTACTCCACGCCATCCGAGACGGGGTGGGTCATTGCCATATTTTTGTCTGCCTCGTGAGTAGACGTGCCGCATGCGCAGGCCGGAGCCCGTCTGGCACGGCACGTCGAGGCTTAGTATATAGGAGGTCCCCCCTCCCCCGTCAAGGACGAGGCTAGCATGCGCTGGCGGAGAGCCTCGAAAATCAGGACCCCCGCGGCCACCGAGGCGTTCAGCGAGGCGACCCGGCCGTGCATCGGGATCCTCACGAGAAAGTCGCATTCCCGCTTGACCAGCGGCGCGAGCCCGCTTCCTTCGCTTCCCACGACCAGCGCGAGGTCCCGGTTGAGGTCGGCCTTGCCCAGCTCGATTCCAGCCGCCGAGGCATCGGCGCCCACGACCCAGATGCCGGCTTTCTTGAGGACCCGGATGGTATCGGCGACATTCGCAACTCGAGCGATCGGCAGGTAGGCCGCCGCCCCGGCGGCCGCCTTGCGAACCGTCGCATTGATGCCCGCCGAACGGCGCTCGGGGAGAATGAGGCCGTCGGCGCCCGCGGCCTCGGCCGTCCGCACGATCGCGCCGACGTTGTGCGGATCGGTTAAGTGGTCGAGCACGACCAGCAGGCGCGGCGAGCCGTCGGACCTGCGAAGCGCGAGCACGTCGCCCAGCGAAGCGTACGGAAACGGTGGCGCGGTCGCGATTACCCCTTGGTGCGCCTTAAAGGGAACGCGATCGAAGAAGGCACGCTGCTCGAAGCGAACCGGCACGTTGCGCTCTTTCGCCCGCGCCAGCAGCACGCGCAGCGCCGTATCCTTGGTGCGATCGGCCGCGACCGCAATCGAACGTAGTTTCTCGCCGGCGAGCAGGGCTTCTTCAACGGAATGAATTCCGTAGATCAGGTCGTCGAAATCGAGCTCGGTCCGGCGCCCTCGCTGTCTTAGCCCACGGCGGCCCTTCGACGAGCTCAGGACGTCGTCCAAGTCGTCCCCTCTTTCGTATCGTGCAGTTCGATGCCCGCTCGCTGCAAAGCATCGCGAAGGCGATCGGAGCCTGCCCAATCCTTTTGGCGGCGAGCTTCGGCGCGCATCGCGATGACTCGCTCGATCGCTTCGTGCGGCTGAAGATTTTCGATCTCGCCGGCTGCGCGTTCGCCGTCGAGCGTGGCTTGAAGGCGTTCGACGAACTGCGGCGTCAGCTCGACGACGGGCTCCGCGACCCACGCGTCGTTGGGCTCGATGCCGAGAATCGTCAGCCAGTAGCGCAGGCGTTCGACCGGCGCGGTTGCGGCAAACTCATAGAGCGCGGCAAGAGCAGCAGCGGTATTCACGTCGTCGTCGAGCGCGGCTTCCATCTGCTCGTCAAACGCCGAACGTTGCGGCGGCTCGCGGTCGGCTCGCGCCAGCGCGAGCCGATAGGCAGCCTTGATTTTGGTCAGGCCCAGTGCGGCCGCGGCAATCGAGTCTTCGGTAAAGTTCATCACCTTGCGATAGCCGGTTTGCAGAAAGAGCCACCGGATCGCCTGGGGATCGTGACGCAGCAGCATATCCGAAAGCGGCTCGAAGTTTCCCAGCGACTTTGCCATCTTGCGGTTGTCGAAGAGCAGCAAACCGCCGTGCACCCAGAAGTTTGCCATCGGCGGTTGCGCCATCAGTGGTTCGCTCTGTGCGATCTCGTTCTCGTGATGCGGAAAGATGAGGTCCGCGCCGCCGCCGTGGATGTCGAAGCCGACCCCGGGTGGGTCGAGCAGCGCGCGCGCCATCGCCGAACATTCGATGTGCCAGCCCGGGCGCCCATCGCCGTACGGCTCGAACGGCCAACTCGGTTCGCGCGGCTTGGCGAACTTCCACAGCGCGAAGTCGAGCGGATCTTCCTTATTTTCGTCGACCTCGATGCGGGCGCCGGACTCGAGGTCGGCGACGTTTCGATTTGCCAGGCGGCCGTAGTTTTGAAACGTCGAAACGCGATAGTAGACGCCGTCGCGCGTGACATAGGCGTGTCCGCTGTCGACGAGCTCGCGGATCATCTGCTGGATCTCGCCGATATACTTCGTGGCGTACGGCTCGCGATCGTATTCGAGAATGCCGAGCTTTCGCATCGACTCCTTGAACTCGGCGTAAAAGTGCTCGACGATGGCGTGATAGTCTTGGCCGGTTTCGATTCCCGCTTTGATGCTGCGATCGTCGATGTCGGTGACGTTCTGCACGTAGGTCACGCGATAGCCACGATGCGCCAGATAGCGGCGCAGCACGTCGAAGAAAAGAAACGAGCGCGCGTGCCCAAGGTGGGCTTGCGCGGAGGGCGTCAGGCCGCAAACGTAGATGCGCACCTCGCCTTCGCACAACGCCGCGAACTCCTCGACCGTTCGCGTTCGAGTGTTGTAAAGCTTTAACGGCACCGTTTTTAAATCACCCAGCTCCAGGATTCGTCGCCGGCCGCTTCGCCTTGCTCGAGCTCGTTCAAGCGCTTTTCGAGCTGCTCGAGTTGGCGTTGCACCCGAACGATGGCGTCGGCCGTCGGATCGGGCATCTCGACTTGCGGGCGGGTCGAAACGACGCGAACCGGTTTGCCGTCTTGGGCGACGATGCGCGCCGGAACGCCGACGACGGTCGCATTGGCCGGCACGTCTTTCACGACGACCGAACCGCCGCCAACCTTTGCGTTATCTCCCAGCACGATGGCGCCCAGCACGCTGGCGTTCACGCCGACGGTGACGTTGCGCCCAAGGGTTGGATGGCGCTTGCCGTGCGAGAGGCTCGTGCCACCGAGCGTGACACCCTGATAGATCGTGCAGCCGTCGCCGATCTCCGAGGTTTCGCCGATAACGACGCCCGAACCGTGGTCGATGAAGACGCCCTTGCCGATGCGAGCCGCCGGGTGGATCTCGATTCCCGTCAGAAAGCGCGCCACGTTTGCGAAAAAGCGCGGCAGCAGCGGAATCCCTGCATTATAAAGGGCGTGATTGATGCGATGCGCGACGAGCGCGTGAAAGCCCGGATAGGAGAGGACGACGTCGAGCCAGCCGCGCGCGGCAGGGTCGCGGTCTTGCGGCGCCTGCAGGTCGGCTAGTAGCGTTTCGAACGGCTCATCCATTTTCGAGTAGTGTAACCCTTCGACTGCGCTCAGGGTGACACCGGGGCGCTCAGGGTGACAAGGGGGGCGAGTCGATCAGGGCCACTGCGAAGGCGGCGATGCCGGTTCCGTCGCCCGTATAGCCCAAGCCCTCGCTCGATTTGGCCTTCACGCTGATGCGGCTTTGGTCGATCTCCAGCCGAACCGCGAGGTTCGCTCGCATCCAGTCGATGTGCGGCGCGAGCTTGCGGACGATCGACGACGATCGTGGCATCGGTATTGACGATCTCGAAGCCGGCCGCGCGCACGGCCGCGGCGCACTGCGCGAGCAGCTCCATCGAGTCGGCATCCTTCCAGCGCGGATCGCTTGCCGGAAAGCGAGTCCCGAGATCGCTCAATCCGGCGGCGCCGAGCAGCGCATCGGCGAGTGCGTGGGCGAGAACGTCGGCGTCGGAGTGTCCGAGCGCACCGCGCTCGAACGCAACATGGACGCCGCCCAGCACGAGCTTGCGTCCTTCGACCAGCGGGTGCACGTCGAATCCGTGGCCGACGCGCATCACACGGCGACCGGGCGGGCGTTTAAAATTGTTTCGGCGCGAATCACGTCGCCGGGACGCGTGACTTTGAAGTTGTCGCTGGTGGAGGCAACGACGACGACGGAGACGCCGATGCGTTCGAGCAACGCCGCATCGTCGGTGACGGCAATGCCTTCGAGACGGCCGCGTTCGTGCGCGGCGCGCAGTTCGGCGGCCAAAGCGAACTGCGGCGTCTGCGCCGCCCAAAGCGTGCCGCGATCGAGCGTCGCACTAACGATGAGCGAATCGCGATCGACGAGTTTGATCGTATCGACGACCGGCTCGGCCAGGAGCGATGCGCGTCCCGCGCGCACTTCGCGCATTCCGGCGAGCACGTCCGCCGCGGTGACGAGCGGGCGGGCGCCGTCGTGAACGAATGCGGCATCGCAACCTTCGCTCAGTGCCATGACGCCCTCTCGCGCGCTATCTTGGCGCAACTCGCCTCCACGCACGACGCGATGCGGGAGGTTGGGCGCCAGCCGCTGGGCGAGGGCGGACATCGGCTCAACGGATTCGGGTTCGGTCGCGATGACGAGTTCCACGATTTCCGGCATTGCGGCAAAGGTTTGAATCGACCATCCGACCATCGGCACTCCCGCGATTTCGATAAACTGCTTCGGTCGCCCTAAGCGCAGGCCGCGCCCCGCGGCGACGATGACCGCGCCCCATCGCACTAGTTCGAGCCTTCGCGTTTCGGACGCGCAAAGATCATTCGCCCGGCAACCGTTTGGAGTACGCTGGTGACGACGACGTCGGTATCCTCGCCGATCAAGCGACGCCCGTGCTCGACGACGATCATCGTGCCGTCCTCCAAGTACCCGATGCCTTGATGCCCTTCTTTTCCTTCGCGAATGACCGCAACGTGCAGCTCCTCGCCGGGCAACACGACCGGCTTAACGGCATTGGCAAGCTCGTTGACGTTGAGTACGGCGACGCCTTCGACATGTGCGACGCGGTTGAGATTGTAGTCGTTGGTGACGAGTTTGGCTCCGACTTCGCGCGCGAGCCGAACGAGCCGCGCGTCGACGTTTCCGGGCGCCATGTCGGTGAAATCCCGTTCGCTAATCTCGAGGATCGTAAGCTCTTGCAACCGCGTGAGCACGTCGAAACCGCGGCGGCCGCGGGTTCGTTTGAGCGGGTCGACCGAATCCGCGATCGACTGCAGCTCGCGCAAGACAAACCGGGGAACGATGAGCACGCCGTCGAGAAAGCCGCTCTCGAGGATGTCGACGATCCGGCCGTCGACGATCGCCGAGGTGTCCACCAGTTTCGGGGCGACCGCCGCCGAGCTGCCTGCCACGCCGCGAGCCACCGGAACGATTCGAGTCTTGGCGCCGATCCGCGCGCCGAGATAGGCGGCGAAGATCGACACGATGAGATACAGCACGATCGCGATATAGGTTCCGGCGCGGCCGACGTCGGAGATCAGCTCGAAGACGATGCCCTTGATCAAAAACGCGATCAAAAGGCCGACGACGAGGCCGACCGCGCCTCCGGCAATTTCGGCCGGCGTCAAGCCCTCCATCGCGCCTTCAGCCTGGTTGAGCTGACCCTCGAAGAGCGCTTGGGCGACCGGCGCGATCAGCGCTCCGAGCACCGCGCCCGCAACGGGCGAGCCAATCAAGAAGATCAGCTGCATCGTCTCGCTGGCAAAGTGCGGCGAGAAGACGCTGAAGTAGGCCTCGCGGCCCAGCAAGAATCCGGTCACACCGAAGACCACGATAAATGCGACGCGTAAGACCGTCCCCGATAGATTGTTTGCTATTCGAATGTTATAAAGGCTCCGCAAACGTCGTTGGCAAGAAAACGGCCTCGGCGCGTTAACCGTAGCGTGTCGGCCGTCCGCTCGAGCAATCCCGTTCGTGCAAGGTGACTGACGACAGGATCGTAATCTTCGATCACGTCGATGCCGTAACGCTCTTTGAAATCGGCCAAGCGAACCCCTTGCACGGTTCGCAGTGCGAGCATCATCGCTTCCCCCACCTGACGGCGGCCTTCCAGGCGCTCGGCCTCCGACGGAACCGGCCGGCCTTCGAGGACCGCCGCCACGTACTCGTCGAGCGAGCGCGTACGAACCGAGCGAACGCCGTCGCGATAGGAGGCGGCCCCGACGCCCAACCCGATGTACTCACCGTTCGCCCAGTAGTTCAGGTTGTGCGCGCACTGATGCCCGGGCCGCGCGAAGTTGCTGACCTCATATTGTTGATAACCTGCCCCCTGCAACAGGTCGATCGCCAGGGCATAAAGCTCCGCCTCACGCTCGTCGTCGAAGAAGGCCCCGGGCTCGCGCGCGCGCCACGCCGCATACGGCGTGTTCTCTTCGACGGTAAGACCGTAGGCCGAGACATGATCCACTTCTAGCCCCACGGCTCGACGCAAGGATCGCTCCCAACTCGACGGCGTCTGCCCGGGGACACCGTACATCAAATCGAGCGAGACGGAGTCCATTCCCGCGGTGCGCCCGGCGGCGACCACCGCGTCGACCATTTCGCCGGTGTGCTTTCGCCCGAGCGTGCGAATCTCGTCGGGCTCGAACGACTGAACGCCGATCGAAAGCCGCGTGATTCCAGCTTGGCGATAGGCAGCGAGATCGCCATCACGTACTAACTCGGGATTGACTTCGATCGAGCGCTCCGCCGAAACGCCAAAGCGATCCTCCAGCGCGCCGAGAAGCTGGGCGATCGTCTCGCGGTCGTAGGCGTTGGGCGTTCCGCCGCCGAGGTAGAGGGTTGCCGCCGCCATTTGCGGCTCGCGTGCAATCTCCGAAGAAAGCGCTTCGAAATACCGGTCCGCCGACGAAGCGCGCAGCGGCCACTTTGCGAAGTCGCAATAGGGACAGAGATACGCGCAAAACGGCAAGTGTACGTAAACGCCGAGCATTGCGGCGCGGCCCTTACGTGGCCGCGAGTTGCGGTGCGATCAGCTCGCTGATTTTTCCGACGACGTCGTGTTCGACTTCTTCGGCCGCCGCCTTGATGGCGTGTTTGATCGCATTGCGATTGGAGCGCCCGTGCGTCACGATGCAGTTTCCTCGAAGGCCGAGCAAAGGCGCGCCGCCGTACGTTTCGTAGTCGAACTTCCGGCGCAGCCGCTTTAAGGCGGGCGCCAATAGGTACGTGCCGATTTTGGTAGCGAGATTGCCGCCGAGCAGCGCGTCGCGCATCACCCCCGCGAGGTCAGCGAACAGGCCCTCGCCGGTCTTGAGCACCACGTTGCCGACGAAACCGTCGGCGACGATCACGTCGGCGGCGTTGTGAAAGAGATCGCGGCCCTCGACGTTACCGATGAATCGGACCGGCGCCGCCTCGAGCAGGCGCGCGGCTTCCAGGACCAACTGGTTCCCCTTGCTGCGTTCCTCGCCGTTCGAGAGCACCGCCACGCGAGGCTCGGCGATTCCAAGCACGGCTGTGGCGTAGGCCGATCCCATGACGCCAAACTGCTCGAGCCACTCTGGACGGCAGTCCACGGTCGCGCCTGAATCGAGCAGGATCGTTGGGCCGTTGAGCGCCGGCCAGATCGTCGCAATCGCCGGACGCGAGATCCCTTCGATCGTACGCAGTTTGATGAAAGCGATCGCGACGAACGCCCCGCTGTTCCCGGCCGAGACGACGGCATCGGCCTCGCCCTGCTTGACGAGATTCACCGCCACCCCCAGCGACGTGCGTTCGCAGGAGCGGGCCGCCGTCGAAGGCGAGAGATCCATGGCAACCGCTTCGGGCGCGTGGACGAGCGTGATTCGGTCGATTACCGGCGAGGGCAGCAGCGAGCGGACGCGCGCCTCATCGCCCACCAGCACGACCTCGACATCGAACTCTTTCGCGGCGAGCAGCGCTCCGGCGACAATCTCTTCCGGCGCGTGGTCGCCTCCCATCGCGTCGACTGCGATGCGCGCTCGCTTCACGGGAGCCGTCTTTGGGGGCCATCCCTGGAATCCTTGCCCGGGGTCAACATTTGGGCTTGCCCTGGATTGCGCCCCGTGGTACTATCTGCCGGCTATGGCCAAGCGCTGTGAAGTTTGCGGAAAAGGACCTGCGGCGGGCAATAACGTCAGCCACGCCATGAATAAGACTCGGCGGCGCTGGCTGCCGAACCTGCAGTCCGTTCGGGTCGACGACCGCGGCGTGCACCGTACCGCGAAGGTCTGCACGCGCTGTTTGCGTTCGAAAAAGGTCACCCGCCGCGCCTAAGGGCGCCCCACGCGAAGTGATCCCAGCCCAGGGAATCGAGCGCCGTTCCGCGCCAGGCGATGCCGGCCCTTTTCAAGCGCGCCGACGCGCAGCAGCTTCCCTTAAAGCGCTTTTGATAGCGCCCGGCGAGATAGCGGAACGCGCGCGGCCGTATCGCGACGATTAGCTCGAAGTCCTCACCGCCGGCCAGCGCGAAACGCGGCAGGTCCTCGCCGAGACCTTGCGCGACCGCGCGCGCCGATGCCACCGGAATCACGTCGATCTCCGCGCCGCACCCACTCGCCGCGCAGAGACGGCGAATATCGGTGGAGAGGCCGTCGGAGAAATCCATCATCGCCGTCACGTTGGCGCTCGCCGCCAGAAAGCGTCCTTCATCGATTCGCGGCACCGGGCGGCGAAAGGCTGCAGCGCCGCATCGCAACCGCGCCTTCATATCCGGGCTTAGCAAGTCCGGCACGCGCCGCACCGAGTTCGCCCGTAACCGCGAGAACGTCGCCGGGCCTGCCACCGGCGCGCGTTTTGACGTTCGACGGGCGCACCTCGCCGACGACCGTCACCGAGATCGCGACCGCGTCGCTGCGGGAGAGGTCGCCGCCGGCGATGACAATTTTGAAACGCTTGGAGCAGGCGGCGATGCCTTTATAGAGCTCGAGTATCTCGGAGCCGCCGCCGGCCGCCGGCACGCCCAAAGCGACGGTCGCGAGTACCGGGCGCGCGCCCATCGCCGCCAAATCGCTGAGTGCCGCGGCCATCGCGCGCCAGCCGGCATCTTCGAGCGACATCGTAGCGCGTGTGAAGTGCACGCCCTCGACGAGCATGTCCGTCGAAATGACGCTGCGATGAGAACGCGAGGGCTGCCAGAGCGCAGCATCGTCGCCGATCCCGAGGGTAATCTTCTTGTCAGGGTGGCAAAGCCTTTGCTATTGCCTGGACGATTTCGTCTTCGGTCACGCCAATAGCGAGCGGATCCGGCACAACGCTGCGGCGGGATCCGGCGCGCCGAAGACCGTTGCACCCATCACGAGCGCGCCGGCACCGGCATCGACCAACGCGCGTGCGTTCGCTTCACCAACGCCGCCGTCGACTTCGATCAAACAGCCGGGATTACGAGCGTCGATCAGCGCGCGCGCCTCGCGTACTTTTTCGATCGCGTGCGGGATGAACTTCTGGCCCGAGAACCCGGGATTGACGCTCATCACCAGCACGGTGTCGCAATCTTCAATGATGTCTTGCAGCATTCCGACCGGCGTTTGGGGACAGATCGCGATTCCCGCCTTCACTCCCATCGACCGCAGGTGCACGAGCAGCCGCTGCGCGTGCGACGTCGCCTCCAAATGGAAGGTGATGCGATCGCACCCCGCCGCACGAAAATCGTCCACGTAGCGCTCCGGCTCGACGATCATCAAGTGCGCGTCGAAGGTCAGCGGTGACAGCCTGCGCAGATCGCCGATGATCTTCGGCCCCCAGGTGATATTGGGAACGAAACGCCCGTCCATCACGTCGAGGTGCAGATACTCCGCGCCCGCCGCTTCCACGCACGCAATTTGCTCCGCTATCCGCGCGAAATCCGCCGAAAGCAGCGAAGGCGCAAGGATCGTCATCGTATCGTCCTTCGACTCCGCTCAGGATGACACCGCTCAAGGTTACACCCCCTTAGGGTGACACCGACGGGGAGGCGGAGGGTTTTGCGCTGTAGACGTTCGGCGGTTCGGTTCCGAGGCGCGTTTCGCCCACGAGCGTGTCGTTGACGTACATGTCGAGCACCGACGTTCCAACCGCGGTAACGGTAAAATCGAGCTTCTGGCCGGGCTGCGCGAAGGCGTGGTAGAGATCGTACTGCCCGGTTGCGTCCGTAAGCGCGAGGCGCACGTCGAGTTGCGTCGTTGGCTGGCCGCTGTCGGTTTCGGGAACCGAGACCAGCACGCGGGCCTGATGGATGATGTAGCCCGATTCGTTCGGACCTGCACTGACCTGCAGCGACACGGGCTCGTACGATGAGATCTTTGCATCCGGCGAGGGAAGCTGTCGCGCGACCACGCCGTGTGCGGGACCACTTCCACCCAGCGGAGTCCACACGATCTGCCCGAGGGTAACGCCGGCATCCGCCGCGACCGTCCGCGCTTGATCGATCGTCAATCCGACAAAATCGGGAACGTGCACGTTCGCCCGGCCGCCTTGGCTAACGACCAGCGAGACGGAATCACCCTCGTGCATGCTGGTTACCGGTGCCGGCGCCTGCGAGATTACGTGCCCCGCCGGGATCACGTCGCTTTTTGCATACGCGACCTTGCCGAGCGTTAGGCGCGCGCGAGACAGGTCGAGCTGCACCTCGCGCATGGACTGGTAGCGTAAGTCGGGCATGAGACGGGCGATGATTCCGTCGCTGATAACGAACGAAACTTGGCGCCCTTGGCGCACTTGATCGCCGGCCGGGGGCCGCTGCGTGATCACGACGCCTTGAGGATAGCGATCGCTCGTCGTGTGATCGACGACGGCCGCGCTAAGCTTTAGTCGCTCGATCTCGGCGTTGGCGTCGGTTAGCGTTTGCCCCACAAATGAAGGCACGGTCACCGTCGTGGAGGGAGGTATCAAGAAATCGTAGATCTGATGCCCGAACCAGACGACCAACGCAACGAAGATCACCAGGACGATGGTGTAGGGCTTCAGGTAAGCGCCTCCACCGGAACTGCGCTAAAGTCGAGGTTGCTGAAGACCCGTTGCGCGTCTTCGTGCTCGTCGAGAGCATCGAGAAACCCCAGCGCCGCGCTAAGCTCGCCGCCGCTCAACTCGATCTTGGTTTTTGGACGCATGCCGAGGTACGCGTCGGAAATTCGCGCGCCTCGGGTGCGCAGTGCGTCGCGAACGCCGGCCAGCATCGTCGGTTGCGTATAGATGACGGCGACGTCGGCGTCGTACTCGATGTCCTCGACGCCGTCAACGAGCGCCTCTTCCATCACCGCGTCCTCCGATTTACCCGCGGGATCGATCTCGACGATGCCGACGGGGTCGAACATCCACCCAACGCTGCCGGTTTCACCCAAACTGCCTTCGTGCCGGCTGAAGAGAAAGCGCAGCTCCCCGACCGTTCGATTCCGGTTGTCCGTCGCCGCATCGACGACGACTGCCAGCCCGGCGGGGCCGTATCCCTCGTAGCGGATTTCCTCGATCTCGCGCTCGCCGTCTTGTCCCGAGGCGCGCGCAATGGCGCGCTTGATATTCTCCTGCGGCATGTTGAACTCGCGGGCTTTTTCGACCGCCATCTTCAGCCGGTAGTTGGCCTCAGGGTCGGGCGAGCCGCCCTTTGCCGCGAGAATGATCTCTTTGCTAAGCTTGGTGAAGAGCGCGCCGCGCTGCGCGTCAACCTTGCCCTTCTTGAGCTTGATGTTGTGCCACTTGGAATGTCCCGACATTTTATGCCAAACCTCGTCTGGAGAGCCTTCGCTAGCCTGGTCCGATTACCCAGGTTGGGAACCACATCCGCTGGTGCCATGCGTCCCACGGAATCGGATGCGCCGCCAGAATTGGGTAGAAATAGATGAAGCCCACGGCCGCGGCCGCGACGTAGGAGCCGACGGCCAGCCCTCCTAGCCATTGGAGATTCTCGCGCGCGCGCAGCCACACCCAGACCCGCTGCAAGAAAATCGCGTTGCACAGGCAGATCAGCGGAATGTTGACGTAAAAATGATAGGCGAAGATCAGGCGCGGCGACCCAATCCACGGCAGCCACTGCAAGAGGTAGGTGACGACGATCAGCGCGTAGGCTTTGTTTCGTTCTCGCCACGCCAGCACGCCGACGAACGGCACGCAGAACAAGCCGAACCACAAGATGATCGGATTCGGCATCGAAGTAATTTCGTAGACGCAGCAGCCCTTGTCGTTGGTCGGATTGTTGCGGCGATCTTGGTAGAAGTATGCGACCGGCACGTAGTCCAGCGGCCACTCCCACCACTTCGAGGAGTACGGGTGCGTGGCCACCAGGTTATGGTGATACTCATACATGGTGTACTGCCGGTAGACGACGTCGTTGACGCTGTGAACCTCACCCGGATCCGGCGAATGCCGTACGAGGTCCGGCACCCAAACCAGAGCATACACCGTCGCGCTCACGAAGAGAATCGTCGCCAGCGCGCCGTCGATGCGAAAGCCGCGCGGATTACCCCAGAGCGTCGGCCTCAGCTCGAACAGATACCGTTGGAGCCAGACGGCGATCAGCACGACGAAGCTTACGCCGAAGCCCATGACGCCATACCATTTCGAGCTTACGAGCAGCCCGAGGGCAACGGTGAAGAGAATCAGCCAGCGCCGCGACGTGTGCCCGTTCTCCACGGCGGTCGTACTTCGGTCGCGGATTTCGTCGTCGGCATAGGTGACGCTGCCCGCCGGGGTATCGTAGATAACGCTGCCGTCGCGCGAGTAGTCGATCTTCAGGGGATCGTCGCGATAGACCAGCGTGCCTCCCTTGGCCTGCGAAAGCTCGCCGCGCGCGATCTTGCCGCGCGAGTCGATCGTTCCACCGTCAGCCGCAAAGAGCGAGGTTCCCGCAGCATCGCGCAGCGCGTACGAGCCTTCGGCGTACGAAAGCTCCCGCCGCCCGTCGCCAAAGAATCGCGCGAAGAGCACGTAACGGACGAAAAGATAGATTCCGCTCGCGCAATAGAGCGATACGACGACCGTTGAGGCCGTATCAAAGTGCCACACTGCGCGACCGATCGAGGCCGCTCCCACGCCCGCGAACAACGCACCGGCAGCGCCGGCAACCAGACCCCAAGTGGGAACCGTCACATGCGCTCGTTCGCCGACCTGCGAGTTGATCCAAAAACGGTAGAACGCATAGACCGCCAACGTCGCAAAGAAGACGACGAAGCCTTCGGGCGTCGCGATTCGAGACTGCACGAAATGCATGCCGTCGAAGGTCAGCAGCAGGGCGGTGATCGTGGCAAAAATGGTCGAGCCGGTGACGCGCTTGGCGAAAACGTAGAGCAGCATGACGACGAGCGCCCCGAAGACGACGTCGAGAAAACGCCAGCCGTACGAGTTGTCGCCGTTGGGCAGGTGGCCCACCAAGAGATTGAGGCCCGGCCAGCCGCCAAGACCGTGGCCGTGCGGCATTCCCCCGAAGAGCATGATGGAGAGCGTGATCATCAGCTTGGTCAGCGGAGGATGGGTATTCTCGTAGATCCGCAGGTTCTGGAGATACTCTTCGCCGGCGCGCGCGAAGTAAATTTCGTCGAAGATCTTGTCGGGCGGCCACCAATAGCCGACGAACGACAGGATGAAGTTTCCGATGCCGAGCACCGCCACGATCGCATAGTCGAGCGGAGCGCGCATCGCGGTCAAACCTTCGCGAGGATCGAACCAATGGCGCGAGGCGGGGAGAACGGACGCACCGGCTTGGGGCGCGGGCGCGGGGCTCGACGAAGGTTTAGCCGATGCGCACCTCGGCACCGCCCAAGAATTGATACCCGAGCACAAAGAACGTACCGACGGCGAGCAGCGAAAAGAGCGTCGTCCAGAGACCCCAGAGATTTTGCGTGTTGACGCCCGGCGCGCTGCCCGTGACCGCGTGCAGGTACTGCAGGCTATAGAGGAGATTTGCGAAGAGCACGATCGAGAGCGCAATCGCCCCGGCGAGGTAGCGCCGCGCGAACGGGATGCACGCGATCGTAAAGAGCAAGCCGTTGAAGAGGTAGCGTTCGTGCATCCGCGTCGCGAGGATGAAGAAGGCGAGCGTGGCGATCGCGCAGGCTTCGAGCAACGCTGTCGACGTGCGGCTTTGGACGTAACGCCAGACGACCAAGCCCATCGCGGCGACCACGAGCACTAAGCCCCAGAGATATTGCGGCAGCCCCAAGATGGGCTGCGTGTCGGACACCCACATCGTGCCGCGCAGCGCCCAGAGGTTGAAGGCGTTTACCGTATTGTACGGATAGACGTTCGAGCCAAAGGCGTATTGCTGGAACAGCCACACCAGCGCAGCGACCGGATTGCTGGGATGAAACGGTTCGGTTACGAGCAGCGCGAGCAGCAGGGCCGCGCCGATGCCGAGCGCCGTCGCAACGATGCGCGCGCGACGCCGCGCTGAGTCCACGAAGGCAAAGGCAACGAGCAGCGGCAGCAAGACCGCTGCTTGCGGTTTGATCAGAATCGAATACGCAAACGAGAGCCACGCAAAGACGATCCAGGCCGTGTGCGCCCGCGATTGCGGCGCCGCATCTTCGCTGCGCAAGAGCGCGTAGATTGCCAGCAGCGCCAGGCCGCCGGCGATCGAGTCCACTTGTCCCCACGACGCCGAGATGTAGATCGTCGCGGGATTGAATAGATAAAAGGCGGCCACGCCAAAGGCGGTGCCGACCCCGGCGAAACGGCGAACGAGCGCGAAGAGCAGAATGCCGACTCCCAGATCGGCCAGTATCGCCGGCAGCTTAACGAGCGCGCGAAGGACCGCATAGCCGGTGTCGTGCGCGGCGAAGAGTGCGTGCCAGAGCCGGCCGATGATGGCGAGGATGTAGAGATAGCCGGGTGGATAGTCGGCAAAGCCGGAGGTCGAGTAAAACGTTCGGAAGCCATGCTCGGTCAACGAGAGCGCCCACGCTACGTAGGTGTTTATGTCGGTCTTAAAGCCTTCGTTGCCGACGAAGAACAGCCGCACGAAGAACGCGACGAGGAGGAGTGCGGGAAGCCCCCACACTTGCAACGCAGGCCGCGCCGGCTCACGCGTCATGCGGCGGTGAGGCCCAGCGTCGCTGCCAAATACTCTCCGAACTCTCGATTGGGATGGCGTTCGATCACGCCGACATGCTCTGCCGCCTTTTGGGTAGCGGCCTCGCGAGCGCCGAGCTCGTCGAGCGCCTCGACGACGCTTCGGACCGCGGCATCGTCGAGCGAAGAACCGCCGGCGTAGGCCTGCGCCACGGCGCTTCGCGCGGCCGACGGCGGCTGGGAAATCGCCCACACGACCGGAAACGTCCATTTTCTGCGCGCGATATCGCTTCCGGCGGTCTTGCCGGTCTCGTCGAGCGTCGACCAAATTCCGGCGACGTCGTCCCGAATTTGAAAGGCCATGCCGTAGGCGCGCCCGACGGCACCGTAGGCTTCCACCGTCGCCGCATCGCAGCCGGCGGCGTACGCGCCCAGACGGCAGGAAGCATCGAAGAGCTGGGCGGTCTTACACTCGATCATGCGGTAGTAGCCCGGCCGGTCCACCGCGCGTTCCGACTCAAAATCCAAGTCGAGCGACTGCCCCTCGCACATCACGGCATGCGCTTCATGCAACAGCGCGATCATCTGCAAGACTCGGGCCGCATCGAGGTAGGCCGCGGCATGCTCCAAACTCAGAAAGCTGAGCGCGCACATCGCGTCGCCCGCGTTGATCGCAGCGGCGACCCCGTACTGGCTCCACAGCGTCGGCCGCCCGTGGCGGAGTTCGTCACGGTCTTCGATATCGTCGTGGACGAGGGAATAGTTGTGAAAGATTTCGACGGCTACCGCCGCGTCGAGTGCGTGCTCGAGGGGCGCGCCCTCACCGGTTGCAACCCGCATGACCATTTGCGGACGCAGGCGCTTGCCGCGGCGCGCCGGCCCATAGCCGCCATACCCAAAGTGGCGCAAAAGCATATCGGAGATCTCTTCCGATCCCCGATATCCGGTAATTCGCTCTTCGAGGGCGCTTTCAAAGCGCTCGGCAAGATCGGCCGGACTATGCAGAGGCTGCGAGCTCCTCCATCCGAGCCTCGACCTCGTCCACGAGCCAGCCGGGCGTCGAGGCGCCCGACATCAGGCCGGCCACGTGCACGTTTTCGAACCATTGCGGACGCAACTCGTTAGGTCCTTCGATATGGTAGGCTCGCGCGCCATGGGATTCGGAGAGATCGGCGAGATGCTTGGTGTTGGCCGACGTCTTTCCGCCCACGACGATCATCACTTCGACGTCCTTTGCCAGCCGGAGCGCCTCGTTCTGCCGATTGTGCGTGTCGGTGCAGATCGTGTTGACCGCGCGCACTTCGTAATACTTCGCCGACAGCTCGCGAACGATTTCGGTGAACCCTTCGCCCGACCACGTCGACTGAACGACGACGCCGACTTTACTGGAGCGTGGGAGCTTCTCTACGTCCGCGGGGCTTTGGATGCACCACGCGCCTGGCACGTGACTCAGCGTTCCTTTGACTTCAGGATGATTGGGATCGCCGATCACGACGATCTTATAGCCGTCGCCTTTGAGCTTCTTGGCCTGCACGTGAATCTTGGTAACCATCGGACAGGTGGCGTCGATGATCTCCAACTTCTTCTCTTTGGCCTTCTCGAAAACGTCGACCGGCAACCCGTGCGCGCGAACGAAGAGCGCACCCGAGTCGACGTCATCGACCGTCGTGGCATTCTTCAAGCCGCGCGCCGAAAGCGATTCGACCATCTGGGGGTTATGCACGACGTGTCCGAGCGTCGTCACGTCGCCACGGGAGGCAATCGCCTCCTCCGCCTTCTTTACGGTAATGGCAACGCCAAAGCAGAATCCTTGAACCGATGCCTTACGTATTTCCACCAATACTCCCCGCCAGCAGTTCGATCGCGTTCATAATCTCGCCGGTAAACTTCGCCAAATCCTCTCGGGTTGCTTTCCGGCCGGCCTGCAATGAGATCGGCGGCCCAAAAGCAACGTCAATTCGCTTGAGGCGCAGCGCCTGGTCGCTGCCGAGTATGCATGCCGGAACGACCGGAGCCTGCGCCAGTGAGGCTAGGAGTGCGACTCCAGTCTGAGGCTGGACCTCACCGGTGAGGTTACGGGTGCCCTCGGGGAAGATTCCGACGGCTCCGCCGGCCTCCAAAACCTGCAGCGAGCGCCTGATGGCCGACGTCGCGCTGCCCTTCCGGTCCACGGCATAGGCACCGAGCCCAGTAATCACGGCACCCAGCACGGGAACCTCGAAGAGTTCCTTTTTGGCCATATAGCTGATGCGCCGCGGGCAGAGGCAGCCCATCAGCGGCGGGTCGAGATATGAAACGTGATTGCAGGCCACGATAAGGGGCCCCGCGGCTGGAACGTTCTGCGCACCGAAGACCCGCGCGCGCCAGAGGACGCGGGCCGCGACGCGTACCGTCGTCTTCGCAAAGTCGTAAAATGCCGGATTCATGAGAGGTTGCAGGCGAGGCGGTAGATTTCGTCGACCACGCCGGCTGCGTCGGTATTGCTGGAATCGATGACGTGCGCGTCGTGCGCCGGCGCGAGCGGGGAAACCGCTCGCGTTTCGTCGAGGCGATCCCGCTCCTGGATCTCCGCGGCGAGCTTGCGCGCATCCACGTTGACTCCGGACTCTTCGAGTTGCCGGCGCCGCCGCGCGATGCGGGCCTCCGGAGACGCGGTCAAGTAAATCTTCACGCGCGCGCCGGGCAACACGACGGTGCCGATGTCTCGCCCCGCCATGACGACCGGCGAACCTTGCGCGATGTGGCGTTGCGCTTGCACCATCGCCGAACGAACTTCGGCGTGCGCCGCGACCGCCGAAACGATGGCGGTAACCTCTTTACTCTGCAGCGCCGCCTCGTCGAGCTCTTGGCCGCCGGCAGTGATACGAAAACCCAAGGGCGCCGACTGGTCTAAACGCACTTCAATTGGTTGCGCGGCAACCAGTCGCGCGAGCGCCGCACCGTTATCGACATCGGTACCAGTACGTAACGCGAGATACGCGAGCGCGCGATACATCGCTCCGGTGTCGAGGTAGAGTACGCGCAAGCGCCGCGCCAAAGCGCGGGCGACCGTGGTTTTCCCGGATGCGGCTGGGCCGTCAATTGCGATCTGGAGCGGCGATTGCGAGTTCACCGGCGACGTTTAACCGGTTTTCGCGCGAGGCCGAGCCGTCCCGCGACCTCGGCGAGCCGCCGGTCGCGAGTCGCGAGGTAACCCTTGTAGCGAAGCGCGACGTCCAGGTACGCCGCGTCGTACACGCTCAGGTCGAACCTATTCGCTAAGGCGAGCGCGCCATAAAAGGCAATCCGCTCGGACGAATCGGCAACGCGGATCGGCAAGCGCGAAAGGTTTGCCTGAATGGTTTGCGCCTCGGCTTCGGTGATTCTGCCACGGCGCAGCGCGTTTCGTAATCCGTTTTCCATCTCAAAGAGCCACAGCGCAGGCACAACCGCGCCTTCGGTCCTTACCGTTCTCAGCAACGCCAGCGCCTCGGTATCGCTCTCGTCGGCGATCGACCATGAGAGCGCCGCGGAGGCGTCGACGACCAGCGTCACTCGCGCCGCCCCTCGAGGATCAGCTCGCGCGCGGTCACCTTCCACGGTTTTCGCTGCTTGCTGCGCGCGACGAACCACTCGACCGCGTCGTCAGCGTCCTCCGCCGGCATCTCAACGGGCGAAAGCTGCGCCATCGGGCGGCCTCTCACCTCGATTACGATTCGCTCGCCCGTCGCGGCTCGACGCACGAGCTCGCCAAGCTGCGCACGCGCGTCATAAATTCCAATGGCCTTCATGTGACTAGTATACAGACTAGTCCATACAATCGTCAACGGAAGGCGACGCCGGCGCTCTCTTGGACGCAAAACGCGCCGCTTCCTCGCTTGGACGCTGTTGCTAGGCGAAGCGAGCGCGTCGCAGAAGGCTAGACTAGCTTGGCAAAACCACGATCTGTCTACTTCTGTTCGGCGTGCGGATTCGAATCGACGCGTTGGCTGGGACGCTGCCCGCAGTGCGAAGGCTGGAACTCGTTTGACGAACGCCCCTTCACCGTCGCGCCGCGAGCCGCACGCGAGAGGCCTGCGGCCGCGCAGTCGGCTACACCGCTGCCGTTGCACGAGATCGGCTCGGCCGGCATCATCCGTTTAACCATGGGCATGCCGGAGTTCGACGCCGTCTTAGGCGGTGGAACGGTCCCGGGAAGCTTGACGCTGGTCGGCGGACCGCCGGGTGCGGGCAAGTCGACCTTGATGCTGCAGATCGCCGCGCGCCTCGCACGCGGCGGCGAAGTCGTCTACGTCTGCGGTGAAGAGTCGGCGGCACAAGTAAAACTCCGCGCCGACCGTACGCTGGCCGCGGAAACGCCGGCGGAGTTGCTCGTCTATCCCGAAACAAACCTGCGCGCGGTCCTGGATCGTTTGGAGCGCCGGCGACCGCTTGCGCTGGTGATCGATTCGATCCAAACGGTTTGGCTGCCTGAGGGCGAAGCATACGCCGGCAGCGTCGCGCAGATTCGGGACTGCACCCAAGCGCTGATGGAATATTCCAAACGCACGGGCTGCGCGACGTTTATCGTCGGGCACGTTACCAAAGACGGCGCGATCGCCGGACCGCGGCTGCTCGAGCATCTGGTCGATACGGTGTTATATTTCGAAGGCGAGACGAACGGTGAGTACCGCATCCTGCGTGCGTATAAGAACCGCTTTGGATCGGTCGACGAAATCTGCGTCTTTTCGATGCACGACTCGGGTTTGCGCGAAGTCTCGAACCCGTCGGAACTCTTTGCGGGGGCGCGCACGCAGCATCCCAGCGGCTCGTGCGTCGTCGCGTCGATCGTCGGCTCGCGTCCGGTGCTCATCGAAGTGCAGGCGCTGGTCGGCGAGACCAGCTACGGCATGCCGCGGCGGCTGGCCAACAATCTCGATCAGCAACGCCTTGCGATGATTCTCGCGGTGCTCGAGCGGCGCGCGGGCTTTCTGCTCGGGACGCGCGACGTCTACGCTTCGGTCGCCGGGGGGCTGCGGGTCGGCGAACCCGCAGCGGATCTGGGAATTGCCTTGGCAATCGCTTCGTCGTTTCGCAACGTTGCGGTGCCGTCGCACGTCGCCGTCTTCGGCGAACTGGGACTATCGGGCGAAGTGCGCGCCGTCGCCGGAGCGGAGCGGCGCGAAGCCGAGGCCCGCAAACTCGGCTACTCCGAAGTTATCTCACCGGCGAATACCGGCGACATCGTCGCCGCAATCCAAACGTGCCTTGGTTAGTGTCCTTCGACTGCGCTCAGGATGACAGAGATGTTTGAGATTGTGCCGAATCTTTCGGAGGGACGCGATGCGGCAACGATCGAGGCGGCCATTGCGGCAGTGGAAGCGGCCGGCGCGCGCGTCTTGAACTGGAGCAGCGACGCCGTCCATCATCGCAGCGTGCTGACCGTGGCCGGGGACGAAACCACGGTCGTGCGCGCGTCGGTAGCCCTCGCCGGCGTCGCACTCGAGCGCATCGATCTGCGGAGCCACTCCGGCGTGCATCCGCGCATTGGCGCGCTCGACGTACTGCCCTTCGTTCCGCTAGAGGGCGCGACGCTGGCCGACGCCGCGGCGCTGGCGCACCGCGCCGGTGCCGAAATCTGGCAGCGCTATCGGGTGCCTTCCTTTTATTACGGCGCAGCGGCGCGAACGCCCGAGCGCCAGTTTTTACCGGCAATTCGCGCAAACGCCGAGTGGATGCCGGACGAAGGCGACGTCGCCCGGCATGCCAGCGCCGGAGCGATTGCGATCGGAGCGCGAGATATCTTGATCGCGTTTAATATCGAGCTGGCAACCAGCGATCTCGCGGCGGTCCGAGCGATTGCCCGGGCGATCCGCGAACGCGACGGCGGCCTGCGCTCGCTGCGCGCGCTCGCCCTGCCGCGCGGCGACGACCGCGTGCAGGTCTCGCTCAACATTACGGACTATGCTGCAACGCCGCTCTATCGCGTCGTGGAATTGGTTCGCGAGCTGGCTGCCGAACGAGGGATCGAAGTGCTCGGGTGCGAGCTTATCGGCTGCCTTCCACTCGCCGCGGTCGAGACGACTGCCGCATATTACTTGGGAGTCACTACGCTGTGAAAATAAGAACGACGGTGTTTGCACTGCTGCTTGCGCTTTTTACCGCGCAGGCTGCGCCGGCGCAAAATGGCCCCGGCGATGCCGGAATCTTCACGACGACGCTACGCAACGGATTGCGAGTGGTCGTCGTCGAGGATCGCGCGGCGCCGGTCGTTCAAACCAGCATGTGGTACGGCTTCGGCTCGCTGCAGGAGACGCCGGGCAAGACCGGCCTGGCGCACGCACTGGAACACATGATGTTTCGTGGAACGCCGGAGATCTCGTCGGGCGGCCTCGACGACATCGTCGCGCGCTTGGGCGCGCAGATGAACGGCGAGACGAACTACGACTACACGCAGTTCTATTTCGAGATGCCGGCGGATAAACTCGACGTGGCGCTGGCAATCGAGGCCGATCGGATGCAGCATGCCTCCCTGAGTGCGGCCGGCTGGGCGATCGAACGCAATGCCGTGCTCAACGAAATCGACGGCGATGCCAGCTCGCCGTTCTTCAACCTATTGTCGCGGGTCCGCGCCGCAGCCTTCCCCGGACAACCGGCGGGCCGCACTCCCCTGGGCGAGCGCAGCGACGTTGCCGCAGCGACCGTCGCGGATATCGCTCGCTATTATCACGAGTGGTACGCGCCCAACAATGCGACGTTGGTGATCGCCGGCGACATCGACCATGCGGCGGCGTTCGCCAAGGCGCAGCGCATCTTCGGTGCGATTCCTTCCAAAAAGCTTCCGCCGTGGTCGGAACTGGACCCAAAGCCGGCGCCCGGGGGCACCGTCGAAGCGCAGTTTCCTTTTCCATTCGAAATTCTCGATCTCGCCTATGCGATTCCAGGCGATACGCAGCACGGCGAGCCGGCCATCAGCACGCTGGCCACGTTGTTGGAAAACCAGCGGTCCCCGTTCTATAAAGCACTCGTCCAAAGCAACATCGCGCTCGCGATCGAAACCGACGCCGACACGCAGCTCAAGGGCGGTCTGCTGCACGTTTTTATCGTTCTCAACCCGGGCCACAGCAGCAGCGAAGCCGCGTCGGTTTTTTCGACGACGCTCAACTCCGTGCTGCATAACGGTTTCGATCCCGATCTGGTGGTCGCGGCGAAGCACATGACGATCGCGGAGCGGCTCTACGACGCCGACTCCATCGACGGGATCGGCGATCTTGCAGGCTATACCTACGGCATCGTTCACGAACGGGTGGCCGACGAGGACCGCCGCCTCGAGGCGTTAACCGGCGACGATCTGCTCGCCGCCACGCGTCAATACTTGAGCCGCCCAACCGTCGTCGGCCACCTGAGCCCCAACGACAGTCCGCCGAAAGGCAGCTCGGAGAAGAGCACGTCGGAGGCCAGCGACGATTTTTCCAAACGCGTTCCAAATGGTCCGATCGTCGAACCAAAATGGATCGCCAAGTCCGTCGAGACGCCGACGACGGAACGCAGCACGCTGGCACCGGTCGAGTTCACGCTGGCCAATGGATTGCGCGTGATCGTGCAACCAAAGACCGACCATCCGACGGTGGTTATTAAAGGTACGATCGCGAAGTTCTCCGGCGTTCGAGCCGCCTGGGAAGGAGGGCATTTCGCGGCTCGCCTCTTCGGTCGCCGATTATGGCAGCGCCGCAGTACCCATTCGAACAACGCCGCAAGGCCACCGACGAGATGGGCGTTTTCATCGATACCGGCCAAGATTTCTCGGCGACGGCAGAGTCGCGCGATTTCGACCGGGTCGTGGCGATCTTGGCCGACGGCGAGGCGCATCCAACCTTTGAGGATCCGTGGTTGAGCGTCGAGCGATCGCAGTTGGCCAACAGCTTACAGTCGGAAAGCCGCATCTCCGGCGTGCTGATCGATCGCGCCTACAACCGTTTGCTTTTGGCCGGTGCCGACCCGAGTTTGCGCCAGCCGACGGCGCAAAGCGTCTCGGCGATCACGCGCGAAGATTTGCTGGCATACGCGGCGGCCTATTGGCGTCCGGATCTCACGACGATCTCCGTCGTCGGCGATCTTTCGCCGGAGCGGGTGCGCTCGGCGCTCGAGGCGAGTTTCGGATCGTGGAATGCGGCGGGGACGAAGCCCAACGCAAGTTTGATGGCGATGCCGCCCGCGTCGAGCGGCCACGACTATATCGGCACCCAAGCCAATCAAGTCTTCATTCGGCTGGGGCAACCGGCGCTCTCGCGCGCGAGCCAGGATTACGATACGCTTGCGGTGCTCAATCAAATTTTGGGCGGCGCGGGTGCATTTGAATCCAGGCTGTGGCAAGAGCTGCGGCAAAAGCGAGGCCTGGTGTACAGCGTCAACAGTTCGCTCGAGGCCGGGGCGGATCGTGGCGATCTGCGCGTCGAGCTGAACGCGTCGCCGCAGCGCGTTGTCGAAGCCGTCGGCATCGTGCGCCAAGAGCTGCGCCGCCTGCAGAACGAACCGGTTTCGGCGACGGAGCTGCAAGAGGCGAAGGTACGGCTGATCAGCAACGCGCTTTTAGACGAGGCTTCGACCACGGGGCAGGCCCAACAACTGCTCGATATCCTGGTCTATCGTCTGCCGCCCGACTACTACCGCACGCTCAACGAACGCTTCTCGCGCATTACTGCCGCCGACGTGCAACGCGTGGCGCGCACGTATTTGCGCCCCGAAAGTCTGGTCGAAGTTTACGCCGGCCCGTCGGGGCCGTGGGCGACGCGCGCGCTATGATCGAGACGCGCAACCCGTCGACCGGTGAAGTGATCGAGCGCATCGAGCTGATGGACGCCCCGCAGATCGAGGCGAAGCTCGAAGCGGCTGCACGCGGAGCGCGCGCGGTGGGGACGCGAGGATTTTTCCGGCCGGGCGAGCTTGCTGCGAGCCGTGGCCGCTCGTTTTCGCCTGGAACGTGACGAACTCGCGGCGACGGCCGTGCGCGAGATGGGCAAGCCGCTCGTGCAGGCGCGCGCCGAAGTTGAGAAATGCGCCTGGGGGCTCGAGTACTTTGCCGAGCATGGCGAAGCGCTGCTCGCGCAACAGCTCACTCGGTCTTCGGCGGCGCGCAGCTACGTCGCGTTTCGGCCGCTCGGCGTGCTGCTGGCAATCATGCCGTGGAACTTTCCGTTCTGGCAGGTTATCCGAGCTGCCGCGCCGGCCTTGACGGCGGGCAACGTCGTGCTGCTCAAGCACGCGACGAATACCACGCGGTGCGCGCTGGAGATCGAACGCATTTTCAACGAGACCGGTGCGCCCGAAGGCTGTTTCGGCACGCTGCTGGTTCCAGGGAAGGAAATGAGCGCGATCGTCGCCGATCCGCGGATCGCCGCCGTGACGCTCACCGGAAGCGAGGGTGCCGGTATTTCCGTCGCGCGCGCGGCCGGCGAGAACTTAAAGAAGTGCGTGCTCGAACTGGGCGGTTCCGACGCATTCGTGGTGCTCGCCGACGCGGATCTCGAAGCGGCCGCGAAAACGGCCGTCACCGCGCGCTTTCAGAACAACGGCGAGAGCTGCATCGCGGCGAAGCGCTTCATCGTGGAAGATGCCGTCTACGACGAGTTCCTGGCGCGCTTTGCGGAGCTTACCGCCGCGCAAGTCGTCGGCGACCCGATGGACGAACGGGTGAACCTCGGGCCGTGCGCGCGCGCCGATCTGCGGCAGTCCGTCGACGATCAGGTACGCGCGACGGTCGCAGCCGGCGCGCGACTCGTCACCGGCGGCCGGTTTATCGAGCGCTCCGGCTTCTTTTACGAGCCAACCGTCGTTTCGGGGGTCGTGCCCGGCGCGCCGATGTTCGACGAAGAGGTCTTCGGGCCCGCGGCCGCAGTCGTACGCGCGAACGACCTCGAGCATGCGCTGGAGCTTGCCAATGCATCGCGCTTTGGACTCGGTGCGAACTTATGGACGCGCGATATCGCGCTGGCCGAAGAGCTTGCCGGACGAGTCGAAGCGGGCAACGTCTTTATCAACGCCATGGTGGCAAGCGATCCGCGTTTACCCTTCGGCGGCGTCAAGAAGAGCGGCTACGGCCGCGAACTTTCCTCATTCGGCATCCACGAGTTTGTTAATATCCAAACCGTCTGGATCGCCTGACTCGAAATCGTTTAACAATTCGCGCTCGTTATGGTAAGACGGTAAGGATGAACATAGAAATAGACGCTGCGTTGCTGCGGCAAGCTATGCGCACTAGCGGCGCACGCACGAGGCGGGCCACCGTCGAGGCAGGGCTGCGGTTGCTGATTGAAACGAATGCGCAGGCCAGCATTCGCCGGCTACGCGGCCGTGTAAGGTGGGAAGGCGACCTGGATGAGATGCGCAGCGGGCGCTAATGTTCTTTAGCGTTTAGCGAAGTCGCAGGCGGGTAAACCTGCTCACGAAACGGAGGTTAACGTGAGTAAAGATACGCTCGACAAAGCAGCCGACGTCGTTAAGGGCAGCGTCGACAATATCAAGGACACGGTTCACGAAGGTCAGCATCGCGCGGTGGCGGATAGCGAACGCGCCAAGCGCGAAACGCTCGGCAACGAAATGACGGCCGGCGAAAAGCTCGGCTCGGCGGTCAACGAGGCCAAGAATCGCGCGCAAGCGGAGTACGACGCGACCAAACGCGACATTCGCGAAAAGGCGTAAACGGCTTAGCGAGCTCGGCGAACGGTCAGCGTGGTTCGATCTTCACGCTGACCATCGCGTCTCCGCGCCGGATCGCGTCGAGCGCCTCGAAGCCGTCCGTCATCTGACCAAAAACCGTGTACTGCCCGTTGAGGAAGGGCGCGTCGCCAAGGCAGATGTAAAACTGCGACCCCGCGGAGTCGGGCCGGGAGGAGCGTGCCATCGCGACGGTTCCACGCACGTGCGGCCGCGCGTTGAATTCGGCCTTTAAATTGTAACCGGGCCCTCCGGTTCCATCGCCTTTCGGGTCTCCCCCCTGAACGACGAATCCGGGCTCGACCCGGTGGAACTTGAGGCCGTCGTAAAACCCCGCATCGGCGAGTTTCATGAAGGCCGCGGAATGGAGCGGCGCGTCGTCGGGAAAGAGGCGGAATACAATGTCGCCATGTGCAGTGGTAATCCGCACTTGCGAACGATTCGCGCGTTCGGTGGATTCTTTTATTTCATCTGCTTGGGGCGGAAGGTGTGTCATGTCGTCTCCTTGGTTCAAGCGTTTGGCGCGCGGTAGTAGCGAAACACGGGTGAGCGCGGAAAAAGTGAGGCGGCGCGGCCGAAGTAACGCTCGCTCACGAGCAGCCATTCCTTTCGCATGCGCAGCTCGAGGCCCATGGGACCGCCGCGATAGGTGCTGGTAACGACGGTGGTGCGGCCTTCCTTGCGCAATCCCAGCACCGGGTATCTCGTGGTGCGGTTTGCCCCGTTCGGCGAAATTCTGTCCGAAGTAATCTCTCTCGGGCCGATAATCAAAGAACTTTCGCCTTTGGAAACGTCCAGGCGCCGCTTATATTTTTCTGCCAGCTCCGGATCCTCCGCGAGACACCGTTGGAGTTCGGCGTAAGAGCTGCATGCGACGAGCTTCTTGAGGGCTTCCTTGCCGAACGTCAAGTTCGCGACCTTGCGCGAAACGGAGATTTCGTCCCGAATCCACTTTCCAAGGAACGGCGCCAGCTCCGGCGGACCAAAGGTAAGTACGCTCATGCTTCGACAGGCTCAGCACGACACCGGGAGTTCGGCGCAGAGTTCGGCGATCCGCGAGACTCCGTCGCGCACGCGCTCGGCGCTTGCCACCCAGCTCAGGCGCAGCCAGCCTTCCATAGATTCGCCGAACGCGATGCCCGGGATCGCGACGACGTCGAAGCGCCCGATCAAGGCGTTGGCGGCGTCGAGCGACGACGTACCTCTGGGCAATCGCACGCAGACGTAGAAGGCGCCTTCGGGATCGACGAAGGGCAGGCTGCTATCTTCGAGCACTTCGCGCATTAAAGCGCGGTGCTTTCGGTACCACGGCACGTGCTCTTTCAGATTAGCCGGTGAGCGAAAGACTTCCAGCGCGACATACTGGGCAAAGGTATCGGCGCACGAAACCGCCCAGGCATGCACCTTGATCACTTGCTCCAAGAACGCCGCGGGCCCGAGGATCCATCCAAGGCGCAGCCCGGTCAGCGCATTGCTCTTGCTCAACGAGTTCGCAACGATCGTGTTCGGATAGAGCCGCGCGAGATCGGCTGCGTCGTCGACGAACATCTGCTCGCGGTAGATCTCGTCGTGGATCAGCCAGATCGGCTCGCCCGGGCGCCGCGATAGGGCGGCGACGAGCGCCTCGGCCGCATCGCGCGAGATGACGCGGCCCGTTGGGTTGCAGGGCGAGCAGATGACGATCGCGCGCGTCCGTTCGCCGATCGCGGCGGCGATTCGCTCGGCATCGAACTCGAAGTCGTCGTCATCGCTCATCGCGACGGTGCGTACGGCGATTCCCTCGAGCGCGGCCATTTTTACGTACGATGGAAAGGCCGGCTCCACCACGAGCAGCTCGTCACGTGACGGATCGAGCAGCGTCTTGAGCGTCACGTACATCGCTTCTTGCGAGCCGATCGTGATGCAAACGTTCTCGGCTCGGTCCATTGCGGGATAGGCATAATGTCGCGCGATCAGCTCGCGCAGCTCGAGGTCGCCGGCGTTGGCCGTGTACTTCACGCCGCTCTCTCGCACGCGTTCGAGCGCGCGCTCAAAATACTCGATACGCGGCAGCAGCGTCGGCTCCCCGAGCCCCAAATCGATCGACGTGGAACGCTTTTGGGCGGCTAGCTGCCTGATGAGCGAGGGCGCAATTTCGGGAACACGCGGATTCATACGCCTACCGCAAGTTTTTGGCTTACGTGAAGTTTCCTCTCAGCTAGCCGCGTGCTGGGCGGCCACGCAAAGTTCGTAGACGTGTCGAGCATCGGGTATTCCTTCGAACGACGGCGCTAAGGTGCCGCCGGACCAATAATCCCAGTTACGACGTGTCGAGCCATCGCCAAAGCTTATCGTACCGCTCCCGTCGTGACACAGCTCAAAACCGATCGACTTCAATGCGGGAAGGTGGAAGCGCGTAATGCCACCGCCAGGCCTATCCACGAGAATGAGCGCGGAGTTCGACATCAGACCATAATAGGTGCGGCTGCGAACGTATGCGTTCCAGAAAAAGCGACCCACGGTAATATAGATGCCAACCGCGACGAACGGAACTCCCCAGAGCTTAAACATCAAAGGGCTGCCCCGCACAACCACCGAGTACTCCCAAAAGACTGCAAACCCGCCCCACATTAGGCTAAACGGAATCTGGAACACGTCGCCCCTATGGAGCCGCAGGCCCGTCGGAGGCCGGCCCGTCCACTGCAGATCGTTTGCAGATACGGCGTATTTTACGAAAACCGCTTGGGTTTGCGTGATCACCCTTAGTGCTTCGTCCTACTCATACGGCGACGTCGTATTCGCGGAGCGCGGAGTTGAGCGAGGTTTTTAGATCGGTCGATTCGTTTCGAGTTCCGATGATGAGCGCGCACGGCGTTGCATATTCACCGGCGGGAAACTGCTTCGGCAGCGTTCCGGGGATGACGACGGCGCGCGCCGGAATGCGGCCTTTGCTGCGAACCGCTTCCTCGCCGCGCACGTCCACGATCGGCGTGCTGGCCGTCACGACGACCCCGGCTCCGAGAACGGCCTCACGCTCGACGCGCACGCCCTCCACGACGACGCAGCGCGAGCCGATGAACGCGCCGTCTTCCACGATGACGGGCGTGGCTTGCGGCGGCTCGAGAACCCCGCCGATCCCGACACCGCCCGAAAGGTGGACGCCCTTGCCGATCTGCGCACAGGAGCCGACGGTGGCCCAGGTATCGATCATGCTGCCTTCGTCGACATAGGCACCGATATTAACGTATCCGGGCATCAGGATAACGTTGCGCCCAAGGAAACTCCCGTAACGCGCGACGCCGGGCGGCACGCAGCGCACGCCGAGCTTCTTATAGTTCTGCTTCACCGGAAGCTTATCGTAGTAGGCGAGCGCATCGCCGGGATTGTTGATCCACTCGTTCGAGCGGCGCTGGAAGTAGAGCAGGATCGCTTGCTTCACCCAAACGTTGGTTACCCAATCGCCGTCGCAGGGCTCGGCTACTCGCAGGCGGCCGGCATCGAGCATTTCGATTACCCGGTCGACTGCGCGCCCCTCGCGGCCGCGCACGTCACCGTCCCCCTGCGCCAGCGCCGAAATCCGCGCTTCGAGTTCTTCCTTCGCCACGGTAGCGGTGCTACGGCGCCAGGGAAGCGCGCCCCCGCCTCGCATTAACATAAGCCACCACGGGAAAGGAGTAGTCGTGCCGAACTCGCCCGCCGACGAGCAGCGAATCAATGCAATCCGTTTTCTGGCCGTTGACGCGGTCCAAAAGGCGAACTCCGGCCATCCTGGCATGCCGATGGGTGCCGCGGCGATGGCCTACACGCTGTGGACCCGCCACCTGCGCTTCAATCCGCAAGACCCGCACTGGCTGAACCGGGACCGCTTCGTCCTTTCGGCCGGACATGGGTCGATGCTACTTTACGCGCTCCTCTATCTCACCGGCTACGACCTGACGCTCGACGACATCAAGCACTTTCGCCAACTCGGAAGCAAGACGCCCGGACACCCCGAGGCGGAGCGCACGCCGGGAGTTGAGGCAACGACCGGGCCGTTGGGGCAAGGAGTCGGTAATGCGGTCGGCATGGCGATCGCCGAGGCCCATTTGGGCGCGGTCAACAACCGCGAGGACCAATCGATCGTCGACCACTTTACCTATTGCATCTGCGGCGACGGCGACCTCATGGAAGGCATCAGCCAAGAAGCGCTTTCTCTCGCCGGCCACCTCAAGCTCGGCAAACTCATCGTCTTATACGACGACAACCTGGTTTCGCTCGCCGGCCCGACCGACATCACGCTGACCGACGACCCCATCGCGCGCTTCGATGCCAGCGGCTGGCACACGCAACTGGTTCCAATCGATAAGGGCAACGACGTCGCGACGCTCGACCAAGCGATCCTAGTCGCAAAAAACGTGACGGACCGGCCGTCGTTCATCGCCGTGCGGACGCACATCGGCTACGGCTCGCCGCGGCAAGACAACTTCTTGGCCCACGGCGAAGCCCTCGGTCCGGAGAACGTGCGCAAATCAAAGGAAGAACTGGGCTGGCCACTCGAGCCCGACTTCTACGTGCCCGACGACGTGCTGGCGTTCTATCGGCAAGCCGGCGCGAAGGGCGCGGAGGTGGAGGCCCGCTGGAACGAGACTTACGACGCTTGGAAACGCGCCAATCCGCAGCTCGCGGCAGCCCTCGAGCGCGCGTTGCGCGACGAAGTTCCCAGCGATCTACCCTGGCCCGTTTTCAATGCCGAAAACGGCAGCGTCGCAACGCGCGATGCGGGCGGCACGGTGATGAATGCCATCGCCACGAGCTTACCGGAACTCGTCGGCGGATCGGCCGATCTCGACCCGTCGACCAAGACCTATCTCAAGAACTGCGGCGATTTTGAGCCGGGAAACTATGGCGGGCGCAACATTCATTACGGCGTGCGCGAGCATACGATGGCGGCCTGCACCAACGGCATCGCGCTGCACGGGGGCCTGCTTCCGTTTGCCGCCACCTTCTTCAACTTCGTCGACTATCTCAAACCCGCGCTGCGCTTAGGCTGCTTGACCGGCATTCGCTCGATCTACGTCTTCACGCACGATTCCGTCTTCCTTGGAGAGGACGGGCCCACGCACCAACCGATCGAGCAGCTCGCGACGTTGCGCGCCACACCGAACTGCTTCGTCGTGCGCCCCGCCGACTCGCTCGAGACCCTCGAAGCCTGGAAGCTCGCGATCGCGCACAAGGGCGCGCCGTGGGTGCTGGTTCTCACGCGGCAAAAGCTTCCGTTCCTGGGCGCGCGGGATGCGGCGGTCAGCCGCGGCGCTTACGTCCTGTCAGACGCCGCCGGGAACAAGCCCGATCTCATTCTGATCGCGACCGGCTCCGAGGTCTCGCTCGCAGCCGACGCCGCAAAGATTCTGGAGGCTAAAGGCGTGAGCGTACGGGTCGTCTCGATGCCGAGTTGGGAACTTTTCGACGCGCAGCCGCAATCGTATCGGGACGAGGTACTGCCGCCGTCCATCAGGGCACGTATGTCGATCGAAGCGGGCGCGACGCTGGGATGGGCCAAGTATGTCGGCGACCGCGGGTTCGCGTTCGGGATCGATCGGTTCGGCACGTCGGCGCCGGGCGCCGACGTCGCGCGGTACTTTGGATTTACGCCGGAAAACGTCGCCAACGTCGCCCTCGAAAAGTTCGCACTCGCCGTTCGTTAGGAGAGACCGATGAAGAACCAGATCCAGCAACTGCTCGACGACGGGCAGAGCGTTTGGCTCGACAACCTGCGCCGCAGCATGTTCGCGTCGGGCGAGCTGAAGCGGATGATCGATCAGGGCCTGCGCGGGATGACGAGCAATCCGACGATCTTCGAAAAAGCGATTGGCGCCGGCAGCGATTACGACGAGCAACTCGGCCAACTGATTGGCTCCGAGAAGAGCGCCGACGCGCTCTTTTGGGACCTGGCAATTCAAGACATTCAAAGCGCGTGCGATGCGTTTGCTCCGGTCTTTGAGTCGTCGGGCGGAAACGACGGCTTCGTCAGCCTCGAGGTCTCGCCGCTGCTCGCCAACGACACGGCCGGCACGATCGCGATGGTTGAGGAGTTGTGGGGGCGCGTCAAGCGGCCGAACGTGATGATCAAGATCCCGGGAACCAAGGCCGGTTTGCCGGCGATCGAAGAGTCCATCTACCGCGGCTACAACATCAACGTCACGCTGATCTTTTCCATCGAGATGTACGAACGTGCCGCGCTCGCCTACGTCAAAGGCCTGCAGCGCCGCGTTTCCGAGGGCAAACCGGTCGACCGGATCCGCTCGGTCAACTCGGTCTTCGTCAGCCGCATCGACACCGCCGTCGACAAGCTCTTGCAAGACCGCATAGGTAAGGGCGAAAAACTGGAACACCTGCTGGGGAAGACCGGCATCGCCAATCTCAAGCTGACCTATCAGAAGTTCAAGGACATTTTCTACGGAGAAGAGTTTGCGCCGCTGCGGGCTAAAGGCGGTGCGGTTCAGCGGCCGCTCTGGGCTTCGACCTCGACGAAGAACCCGCACTATCCCGATCTGATGTACGTCGAGACCGTCGTCGGTCCCGACACGGTCAACACGATGCCGCCCGCGACGCTCGAGGCGCTGCTGGATCACGGAACGGTCGTCGCCGGCACCGTCGAGAGCGACCTCGGCGCCGCCAACGATCTGATGCGCGCGCTTCAAGAGGCGAAGATCTCACTGTTCGACGTGACGCACGACCTGCAAGTCGACGGCGTCACGCTCTTCTGCGATTCGTTCGCGGCACTCCTCGGCGCAATCGTCTATAAACAGAAGCTGCTCGAGTCGGGCGGTGCCGAGCGCGTGCAGCTCTCGCTCGGCGCGTCAGAACCGGGCTACGACGGAGCGCTCGAGACGCTTGCGTCCGCCGATTTCCTGAAACGAATTTGGGCACGCGACGCGACGCTGTGGTCCTCGCAGCCCGACGACGTCGCGATCATCAAGAAATCCTTGGGTTGGCTCGACATCCAGCAGCGCATGCTCGAAGAGGTCCCCGGCCTGCGTTCGTTTGCAAAAGACGCGAAGGAACACTTCGATTTTGCGGTGGTCTGCGGCATGGGCGGAAGCTCGCTGGCCCCCGACATTCTCGCCGATACCTTCGGGCGCTGCGAGGGCTACCCGCAATTGCACGTCCTCGACTCGACCTGCCCGCAACAAATCAAAGAGCTGGAAGAGAAAATCAACGTCGCCGAAACGCTCTTCATCATCTCCAGCAAGAGCGGCACGACGACCGAGCCCAACGCCTTCTACGCCTATTTCCACGAGAAGGTCAGCAAGCAGGTCGGCTCGGCGCAGGCCGGGCGCAACTTCGTGGCGATCACCGATCCCGGAACGTCGCTCGACAAAGAGGCGAAGGAAGAGTCGTTCCGCGACGACTTCAAGAACGATCCGAACATCGGCGGCCGCTACTCGGCGCTCTCGTTCGTGGGCGTCACGCCCTCGGCGGCTGCGGGATACGACATCAATCTTTTGCTCGATCGCGCGCTCGGCGCGATGCACGCCAACGATCGCACGGTCGATTCCCGCAGCGCCCCGGGCGTTCGTTTCGGCGCGACCATCGGTGGACTCGCGAAGGCCGGCCGCGACAAGCTGACCATCGTCACGCATCCACAGGTTAAGGCATTCGGAGCGTGGGCGGAACAGTTGATCGCCGAATCCACCGGCAAACTCGGGCGCGGCATCGTGCCGATCGAGGGCGAGCCGCTCGGCGAGCCCGCGGACTATTCCGACGACCGCGTCTTCGCTTACGTCGGCGCCAACCTCGCCGAACCGCAGCCCGGCGTCGCCGATAAACTGCGCGCGCTCGAGGCCGCCGGTCATCCCGTGATCCGCTTGGAAATGAACGACGCCTACGACGTCGGCGAGCAGTTCTATCTTTGGGAGATCGCCGTCGCGGCGGCGGGCGTGATTCTCGGCATCAATGCTTTCGATCAGCCCAACGTCCAAGAATCGAAAGATAATACCGTCGCGCTGCTCGCCGAGTACGCGCGCAACGGCAAGTTCGACGAGCCCAAGGCTAACGTCGATGGGCCGGATTTTAGCGTGACCTACCTTTCAGGTAGCCACGCTATTACCGCAGAGAACGCGACGCAGGCGCTGGCAGGGCTCTTCGGGCAGTTGCGCGCGCACGACTACAACGCCATCACCGCTTACATCGCGCGCAATCCAACGCATGCGAAACTTCTCCAAGAACTGCGCTTGAAGATCCGCGACGCGCGGCGCGTCGCGACGACCGTTGGGTTTGGCCCGCGCTTCCTCCATTCGACCGGACAGCTCCACAAGGGCGGTCCGGATTCGTGCGTCGTGCTGCAGATTACCGCCGACGATCCCGACGATCCGATGATTCCGGGCATGAAGGTCGGCTTTCGCACGCTGCTCGCCGCGCAAGCCCTCGGCGATTGGATGTCGCTGGACAAACGCGGGCGCCGCGGCGTGCGCGTTCACCTCAAAGGCGCGATCGAACCGGCGCTGCGCGCACTGGTTGCCGCGGTCGACGACGCACTCGCGGCTCGCGTCTAGCGCGAAAGGGAGACCCAACACGATGCAACTTGGAATGGTCGGTCTCGGCAAGATGGGCAACTTCATGACGCAGCGCCTGATCGCCGGCGGACATCAGGTCGTCGCATACGACCGCGATCCGAAAGCGGTCGCGACCGCTGCGAGTGCGGGCGCGACCGGCGCCCAAAGTTTGTCCGACATGGTCGCCAAACTTACGACGTCGCCGAAGATCGCATGGGTCATGGTGCCGGCCGGCGCCCCGACCGACGAGACGATCACGCAGCTCGCCGACGCGATCGGCAGCGGCGGGATCATCATCGACGGCGGAAACACCAACTATAAGGATGGCTTAAAACTGTACGCCGATTGTAAGACCAAGGGCGTCTCGCTGATCGACGCCGGCACGAGCGGCGGCGTGTGGGGCTTGAAAGAGGGCTACTGCCTGATGGTCGGCGGCGACGAGCAGCAAGTGCGCGCGTGCGAGCCGATCTTCCTCACGCTGGCGCCGCCCAAGGGCTACGCGCACGTCGGCCCCGCCGGCTCGGGCCACTTCTCCAAGATGGTTCACAACGGAATCGAGTACGGACTATTGCAAGCCTACGGCGAGGGCTTCGAGATTCTGGAAAAATCGGCGTACGAGTACGATCTCGGCCAGCTTGCGGAACTGTGGTGCCATGGGAGCGTCGTTCGTTCGTGGCTGCTCGAGTTATTGGTTCTGGCGTTTCGCGACGATCCGGGCCTCAAAGATATTCGCGGATACGTCGACGACACCGGAGAGGGCCGCTGGACCGTCGCCGCGGCCATCGACGAAAACGTTCCGGCCCCGGTCATCACCCTCTCGCTGCTCGCGCGCATGGCATCGCGCCAAGACGAGTCGTTCAGCGCGAAGGTCGTTGCGGCGCTTCGCAATCAGTTCGGCGGCCATGCCGTGAAGGCCGAACCGGGTGCTTGAAGTAGCACCGGCCAACCCGCTACGCACGGGTTTGCCCCAAGAGGGGATCACCACGCCCTGCAGCGCGGTCTTCTTTGGTGCGAGCGGCGACCTCTTTAAACGGATGCTGCTGCCGGCGCTCTACTCGATGCATTTGCGCGGCATGCTCCCGGCCGCGTTTGCGCTGGTTGGTTTTTCGCGGACGGCCTTTGACGACGACGCTTTCCGCGACTATTGCCGCAAACAACTCGACCTCTTCATGCCGCAGGACAAGAAGCCGCAGGGCCCGCTTTGGGACGATTTCGCGAAGCGGATCAGTTACGTCACGGGCGACTTTAACGACAAGGCGCACTTCCTGGCACTCAAAGACCGGCTCGAAAAGAACGATGCCGAGTTTGGCACTGCCGGCAATCACCTGTTTTATCTGGCAACGCCGCCGCCGGTCTTTCCTGAGATCATCAAGCGCCTCAAGGAAGCCGGCCTCGATAAGGACCCCAAAGGCTGGACGCGCGTCGTGGTCGAGAAGCCGTTCGGTACCGATCTCGAGTCGGCGCGAAAGCTCCAGCAGACCATCGAAGCGGTCTTTCCCGAGAACGAGATTTACCGCATCGACCATTATCTCGGCAAGGAGCCGGTGCAGGATATCATCGCGCTGCGCTTCGCCAACACGATCTTCGAGCCGATCTGGAACCGCAACTACGTGCAAAACATCCAGATCACTTCGGCCGAATCGCTCGGAGTCGAAGAACGCGGCGGGTATTACGACAGCGCCGGCGCGCTGCGCGACATGATTCAAAATCACGTGATCAACCTGCTGGCGCTGGTTGCGATGGAGGCGCCGATCAGCTCGCACGCCGACGACATCCGCAACGAAAAGTACAAGGTGCTTTCGGCAATCCGGCCGCCGGCGCACGGCGACGTCTGGTCGGTCTCGGCGCGCGGACAGTACGGCGCGGGAACGATCGACGGGGCCGCGGTCATCGGATACCGGCAGGAGCGCGACGTGGCACGGGACTCCAACACCGAGACCTTTGCGGCGGTCAAGCTCACGGTGGAGAGCTGGCGCTGGGCCGGCGTTCCCTTTTACTTGCGTTCTGGAAAGCGGTTGCCGCGCAAGGTATCGGAGATTGCGGTGACGTTCAAACCGATACCGCATCGCTTCTACGGCGAAGCGACCGACAAGATCGACCCCAACGTGCTGGTAATCAAGATCGAGCCCGACGAAGGCATTTCGATGCGCTTCGAAGCCAAGGTTCCCGGGCCCAAGGAACACATCCGCAGCGTCTTCATGGACTTTAGCTATGGCACCGGATTTGGCGTCGTGTCGCCGCCGGCGTACGAGCGGCTCATCGGCGACGCGATCCAAGGCGACCAGACACTCTTCACGCGCTGGGACGCAGTCGAGCGCGCCTGGGAGATCGTCACGCCGATCTTGGATGTTTGGCAGCACACCAAAGATTTCACGTTCCCGAACTACGCCGCCGGAAGCCAGGGCCCGCAGAGCGCGCAGCAACTCTTTCCCGACTGGCGCCGCCTCTAGCCATGTCGTTCGGACTCGTTTTGCAACAACTGGACGAAAGCGCGCGCGAGCGAGCCGGCGGAGTCTACGTTGCCACGATGACGCTCGTCGTCTTCTTCGAGGATGCGGCAATTGGCGCTTTGGCGCGCGACCGCATCCATACGCTGGCCGCCAAGCATCCGTCGCGCGTGATCCTCTTCGACGCCACTCAAGGTGAGGGCACGCACCACGTCGAGGGCGACGACTGGATCGAGCTGGGCGCCAAGGGAAGCACCGCCGAACTGTTGCACGGCGCGGCGAACGCCCTGCGACTGCCCGACGCCCCGGTGATTTTGCTGTGGATCGCTCCGGGAATCGGCGACGACGAGCGGTTCTGCGAGCTTTCGCGCGACGCGCGAACCGTCGTGTATAACAGTTCGCTGGTGGACCCGGGGAACGCCGCACTGCGCCAGCTCGTCGAATACGTCGAACGCCACCCCGAGTTGCCGCTGGCGGACATCGCCTACCTGCGGCTCGCGCCGTGGCAGGAGAGCGTCGCGATCCTATTTGACGGCGAAGAATCGCAGGAGCTTTTGGATTTAACTCGCGTTGAGATCGAGTGCGGCTCGGATCCCGAAGGATTGTATCTCCTCGGATGGCTCGCAAGCCGCTTAAACTGGAAACCCGGCTCGGCCGAGACGCTGACCGGTCCCGATGGTAAAGCGATCGCGTTTGCGATTCGCCGCGAAGGCGAGCCCCGGCGGATCGCGCGCGTCGCGCTGACTTCGACTCACTCGACCTTCGTGGCGGAAGTAGACCCGCACGGCGAGATGATCAACCTCAGCGTGACCGGCGGCCACGCGAAGCCGCCAAGGCTTCGCGCAATCAACAACCCCGGCGTCGCGGCGCTGGTCGAACGGGCGATCCTGTCGAGTCAGAACGATCGCGTATTTCAAGCGTCGCTGGCGGCCGCGGGCGGCATTCTCGCGTTTGGAACGCCCTCGCCGTGACCCGACGCGGCGAACTCCGCGTCTACGCCGATGCCGGCGCGGTCGCGCGAGCATTGGCTGACTCGTTCGTAGCGGCAGGCCGGGCAGCGATCGCCGAGCGCGGCGCATTTGCCGTGGCACTCTCGGGCGGCAACACGCCGCGTGCCGCCTACGAGCTGCTCGCCACGGAGCCGCTGCGCACGAGCCTGCCGTGGAACGAGGTCTTCATCTATTTTGGCGACGAGCGCTGCGTGCCGCCCGACGACGACCGTTCCAACTATCGCATGGCGCGCGAAGCCTTCTTGGACGCGGTTCCCATTCCCAGCGAGAACGTTGCGCGAATGCGGGGCGAAACCGATCCGGGGTTGGCGGCTAACGAGTACGCCTCGATTTTGCGTGCGGACCTGGGAGCAAATCCGCGGTTCGACTTGATTATGCTCGGCTTGGGTGAAGACGGACACACCGCGTCGCTCTTTCCCGGGATCGGGCAGGTTATCGAGGAGAACTCGCTGGTCGAAGCCGCGTACGCGCAGTCGCAAGCGATGTGGCGCATAACCGTCACGCCGAAGTTGATCAACGCCGCGCGGCGTGTCGTGTTCGCCGTCGTGGGCGCTGCAAAAGCGCGCGCGCTCGCAGCCGTTATCGAAGGCCCGAGCGATCCGTTGACTTATCCGGCGCAACTCGTGCAGCCGAGTTCGGGCGAGTTGACATGGCTGGTCGACGATGCCGCAGCGAGCCTGCTCGTCTCGAGGTCGCGCTGAAGCGACTGATCCTCACGGCCGATGATTTCGGGATTGCAACGGAGGTGAACGAAGCCGTCGAGCTGGCGCACCGAAACGGCGTCTTACGTTCGGCAAGCCTGATGGTCGGCGCACCGGCGACCCAAGACGCGGTCGAACGCGCGCGCGCCCTTCCTTCGCTTGCCGTCGGGCTTCACGTCGTGCTGGTCAACGGGCGCCCGGTGCTGGAGCCGCAGCGCGTGCCCGATCTCATCGATCGCAACGGCAACTTTCTCGCCGAGCTGGTCCGTGCGGGAGTGCGGTTCTTCTTCCGTCCGGGCGTTCGTAAACAGCTGGCGGCGGAGATTCGCGCGCAGTTCGAGCGTTTCGCGCAGACGGGGCTCGCACTGGATCACGCCGACGCACAATCGCACATGCACGTGCACCCAACGCTCTTTGCCCTGATTTTACGCATCGGGCGCGAATACGGGCTCCGTGCAATCCGCATTCCGCGCGAGCCGTTCGGGCGCACGCGCAGCATTGCGCCCTGGCTGGTGCTGATGCGCGCTCGAGCGTGGCGCGCCGGCGTCGTGTATAACGATTACGCGTTCGGCGTGACCGAGGCCGGAGCGTTGACCGAAGAACGCGTGCTGCAGATTCTCACCGAGCTGCCCGACGGTGTGACCGAAATCTTCTTCCACCCGGCGCTGCGAGCGTTTAGCGGTGCGGACGCCGGCACGGAGAGCTACCAGTGGAGCGGCGAACTTGCCGCGCTCACGAGCGCCGGCGTGCGTTCGGCGATCGAACGCCTCGGGATTGCCCGCATAACGTATAGTGAGCTGGCGTCGTGCTGAGCGTTTCGCTGTTCTTCTTCGCAATCAGCGTCGTCGGCGCGATCTATCTTGCGACGGCGGCGCGAGCGCTTGCGAAGTTCATCCGGCGGCCGTGCCCGCTGGCGAGCGAGTTCCTGCCGAGCGTTGCGATTCTCAAGCCCGTCGCCGGCCTCGAACCCGCACTTTACGAGAACCTCGCCTCGTTCTGCAGTCAGGATTACGCGGGGTTGTACGAAGTCGTCTTCTGCCTGCATAAGGAGACCGATCCGGCATTGCGAATCGTCGAGCGCGTAATTGCGGATTCGCCGGCCTGCCGGGCGCGCATCGTCTTCGGCGAGAATCCGGACCTCACCAATCCCAAGATCGCCAATCTCGCCAAGGACGGCGTGGTAACCAGCCGCGACATCGTCGTGATTGCGGATAGCGACATTCGCGTGGGGCGGGAGTATCTGCGCGCGCTTGCCGCCGATTTTGAAAGCCAAGCGGTGGGCGCGGTGACCTGCCTCTACTCGGGAACCCCGAGTGATAATTTTGTCTCGCGCCTGGGTGCGCTCGGCATCGACGACGGTTTCGCGCCGTCGGTTTTGGTCGCGCTGCGGCTCGGAGAACTTCACTTCACCTTGGGGGCCACGATGGCGGTGCGGGGAACGCTGCTCCCGGTCATCGGCGGCTTGACGGCACTGGGTAACACGTTTGCCGACGATCACGAACTGGGCCAGCTCGTTACGCGCAAAGGTTTTCGCGTGCAGCTGTCGCGCTACGTCGTCACGACGACCGTTCCGGAGACGAAGTTTGGCGAGCTGTGGGCGCACGAACTACGCTTGGCGCGCACGGAGTTCGAACTCGCACGGGCCGGTTACGCGTTCTCGTTTCTCATCTACGCGCTGCCGATGGCGCTCGTTTACTTCGCCGTTTCGCGCAATCTGAATGTGGGGCTGACGCTCCTGGGGATCGTCGCAGCGTTACGCTTGACGGTTCATATGCTTGCCTGCAAGGCGCTCGGCATTAAGGGGCGCGACGATTTCTGGCTGATTCCCCTGCGGGATTTCATGAGCCTAGGAATTTGCGTGGCCAGCTTGTTCGGCCGGCGGCGCACGTTTCGGTAGTCTTTGCCTCCCCGACGCCGGGATGTCACAACCGGAACGCGGCGTCGCCGGGGCGTCTTGGCTCTCGCGCCCGGGTGCGGGAAAAGGCCATAAATAAAGGTTTTTGGACCTGCGCGAGTGTGATTCCAGCCTCCGGGTGTAAGTGCAGGGCCGTTGCTTTGGGCGCTATGGTGCTTGTTGTCAGACCTTGAGTGCTTCGTCGACCGCCCGATCTTCCGACCACGCCGCACCTTCGGCTGCGAGCTTCTCTATCTCGGCCTCACTCAGCTGCTCGTACAGTGTGGCCATGAGTTTCTCGTAGCCCCACTTCTCGGTGGCCTCACGTTCGTACCCGAGTTGTTTGAATTGCGTATTGACGTAGCCGATGAGCCGCGCTGCATCGTTCACTTCTCCACGCAGCGCCAAGATCAACGCGATATGCTGCAACGCCCCCGCGATGTATAGTTCATCCTGCACTTGCTGCACCCGGCGCAGCACCTCGTGGGCTGGCTCACGCGCCCCATCCACGTCTCCGAGCGCAATGCGATAAGCCACGATGTTGAGGTGGGAGATCGCCAAACCCGTCGCATTCTTCCCACGCGCTTCGATCTCCAGGGCCTCGCGAGCCAAGCGTAGCGCCTGCTCAACACGACCATCTGCGAACTCCAGCTCCGCGAGATTTCCCAGCACCATAGCTGCCCCGGTCTCGTCTCCCAGGGCCTTGAATGCCGCCAGCGCCTGCGCGTACAACTCGCGCGTCGCAAGGACATCGCCCCAACGCTGCTGGATGGCCGCTCGTACGATCAGGGAGTTAGCCACTCCCGGTTTATCCCCGCACTCGCCCAGCGCTGCAAGCGCGCGTGCGTTCACTTCAGTCGCTTCTTCGAGTTGGCCCATTTGAAAGAGACTAAACGCGAGATCGTGGAGCGCCCAAGCCCGTCCCTTCTCGTCGCCGACGGATCGGTAAAGCGTGAGGGCGCGTTGCGCACAGTCGTGCTTGCGCTTTCCGGAGGAAACTTTACTCAGCGCACGCCACAGCCGGGCCGCCACCTGCGGGTGCATCGGCTCGTCAAGGCTCGCTTGCGCCAAGCCGATCCAATAGCGCCCCTCCACCGCGAGTCCACCATCAAACCAAAACCGCCCTAGGGCTCCTGCCACGGCACCACTCAGAGCCAGGTCGTTTCCATCTTTGAGCGCCCACTCCAACACCGCGCGGTAGTTGTCGAGTTCCAGTTCTACGCTCTCCAGCCACGTCGCCATCGAGCCTGTGCCCCAGCGTTCGTCGGCGACCTGCGCCTGGTCGTGAAAATACTCGGCGTGACGGTGAGCCAGCCGTGCGTGTGCGCCTGCTGCCGCAAGTTTCTCCAGCGCATAGGCGCGCGTACTCTCAAGCAAATGGCAGCGCTCTTGCTCGCCTGCCGTGTGGGCCACGACCAGCGACTTATCGGTCAACGATGAGAGCAGGTCTAAAATCTCGATCTCATCGAGGTCCTCGCCACAGCACACCGCCATGGCCGCGTCCAGACTGAAGCCTCCGGCGAAGATCCCCACCCGACTGAACAGCATCTGCTCTTGGGGAGTGAGCAGGTCGTAGCTCCAGTCGATGAGTGCGCCCAGCGTCTTCTGGCGCGGGAGTGCAGTGCGGCTACCGCCGGTGAGGATCTTGAAGCGTTCGTTGAGCCGTCGAGCGAGGTTGGGGATGCTCAGAATCTTCACCCGAGCAGCGGCGAGTTCAATCGCGAGCGGAATGCCATCGAGGCGGCGGCAGATCTCAGCAACGATCGGCGCGTTGTCATCGGTAAGGATAAAGCGAGTGTCGGCAGCCTTCGCTCGGTCAACGAAGAGTGCAATCGCGCCGTATTCGATGGCCTCTGCCGAACTCAGGCCCGCAAGCTTCTCGGGTATGGCGAGCGATGGCAACCAATGTACGACTTCGCCGCTTACGCCGAGCGCCTGGCGTGATGTGGCGAGCAGCCGCACATCGGAGCAACTGCGTATGACCGCGTCGGCGATCGCTGCGGCCGGCTCCAAGACGTGCTCGCAGTTATCGAGGATAAGCAGTAGTTTCTTGCGGCGCAGCCACTGCGGAATGGACTCATCAATTCTGCGCCCCTCGACTTGGGGCATGCCAATCTCTTTGGAGATGACGCTTGAGACCAACTCAGGGTCGGTAATGGGCGCAAAGTCGGCTAACCACACGCCATCAGGATTTTGGTCGAGGACTTCCGCCCCCACTTGCAGCGCCAGCCGCGTCTTCCCGACTCCGCCTGAACCAAAAAGCGTCAAGAGTTTATGCTGACCGAGCAAAGCCTTCACTTGTTCAAGGTCGTGCTCTCGACCACGAAAGCTCGTCTGCGCAATGGGGAGGTTGTTCGGAATCGTACCGAGTGATTTCAGCGGCGGGAACTCTGCAGGCAGTCCGGCGATTGTGAGCTGCCAGACTTGCTCGGGTTCGGTGAGGTCTTTGAGCTGGTGCGAGCCAAGGTCAAGCAGCGATGTGCCGGCGGGAAGATCGCTATGGGCCAGATCGCGGGTGACGCCAGATAAGAGTATCTGGCCGCCGTGGCCGATGGACATGAGCCGCGCCACGCGGTTGACCGCCGGTCCGAAGTAGTCGCCATTGCGCTCCGAAGCCTCACCGGTATGCAGCCCCATGCGAATCGACAATCCGCCGACTGCAGAAAACTCCGCCGCGCTCAACGCCCGTTGCGCTTCGAACGCCGTCGTAACGGCATCGGAGACGCGCGCAAAGGCAACGCAAAACGCATCGCCGATGGCCTTGAACACATAACCGTTATGCCGATCGATCGCATCGCGTAAGATCGCATCGTGGCGCTTCACCGCGTCGTCCATGGCCTGACGGTGCGATTCCCAGCGCTGAGTGGACCTCTCGATGTCGGTGAAGAGAAACACGACCGTGCCGGTCGGACGCACCGAAGCCGGCGCCCCCGAGTCGATCTGGGTCGCCATGAAATTCCGCGTTTCGTGCTTAGCGGCGTTCCCCTCCGCCGAGCATCGCAAAGGCCCGCTTCGATCTTCGCAACTGTCGAGGGATGCGGCGTCGCCCCCTGGTTCCCGATTGCCTGAATCTTTGAGCGCGGAACACGGTTGATACGGGCAATCCGCTTGATCCCCGCTGGGTCGCGGCGACGGAATAACGGTTCCGAGCCTAATATACGGCCATGGCCTACAGTCTTGCATATCTAGTAGTCGGTCTCGCCATCGCGTTATGGGGCGTCATAGTACGTACGGTGCGAGGCCCGTCAGCGGACTATCGGATCGCCGTCCTGTTCGTCTATCTCTCCATCGGCGCAGCGTATCAGCGGCACAGCGTCTTTAACGAGGGGCGCAACGATTTCTGGCTGATTCCCCTGCGGGATTTCATGAGTTTGGCAATTTGCGTGGCCAGCTTGTTCGGCCGCCGGCGCACGTTTCGGTAGTCTTCGCCAGACGACACCACGATGTCTGAACCAGCAGCATCGCTGGAGCGCTATCTCGGCGCACAAGTACAAGAAGTGCGTGCAAACGTTGCAGTAGCGCTTGCAAAACGTGCGGCACGTCGAAGCCGCCATATGGGACGCGGCTTTTTCGCGTTGGTCGTCGATGCGGGATCGGATCGGCGACGAGCTGATTAGCGCGTTTCCGGAACGGAAACCGCGACGCCACCTGCTCCAACGCGGATGATTTTCGTTGCCTTGCCTCCAGACGGATACTTCCAGATGACCACCTCCGGCCCAGTCGCGGCAACGAGCCTGCCGCCCTGTATCCAGAAGGTCCGGATCCCATCTGCGCCGTCGAGCTTCGTGACGCCAACGATTGTTGCTTTGCTTCCGCTAACCGCCAAACGGTAGATCGAATCCTCGCCGTTAGCGAATGCGAGATTCTTATCGTCCCGATGAAGATCGCCGGGAGTGGTCGACGGCCAGTGAATGTGCGGAAGCTCGATGCTGATAAACTTGCTTTGTCCCTGTGGCAACTCGACCAACCGTAGCGGATAGCGTTTCGTCTTGCCGATCCAGGCGCCGGCAACGAAGAGATTGCCGCTAACGTCGTACGTGCAGCCGCTGCTGTAAAAGTATGGTGGATAGACATAATACTTCGGGGTCCCCGCAGCGTCGGGATAAACCAATATGCCGTCCTGTCCTGTGAACGTTACCGCAAGGTTACCGCTAGTTGGGTCCACGGCACAGTCAGTGAAGTCAAAGTAGTAACCGGATATCGATCGCGTGGGCTTCGTTTTGCCGTGTGCATAGACGAGAATGTAGCCGTATACCGAGCCGTAGGTGTTGTTTACTATGTAGATGTTGCCGGAGTCATCGGCGCATTCTGGTCCGGGGTAAGACAGGACTCCGGTGACCGTCGCTCGGTGCTGCCCCTGCGGGTACGTGTAGAGCTGCAGCGTCCCGGGATCGGAGCGGCCGTAACTCCCACTCACAACGAAGAGCAAGTCTTGGCTGGACGCCGGCGGGCTCCTCATTGCCTGTGGCATTGCGTCCGGCGCGCCGATCGGCGGCTGCGATCCGCCGCACCCTGCGAGTAACGCCGCGGCCACGCAGCCGAGCGTATAGCGCGCGACTGTGCAATCTGAAAACTTCATCCGTAGTGGAATCCTTACCACGAAATGACGACCTCGCCGGACCCCGCGCTCCCGCCTCCCTTTAGGATGGTGACATTCGTCGCGTTCGGTTCGACAAACGACGACCCGCCGCCAGCACCGCCGCCCGACCCCGACCCCACGCCTGCAGAGGAACCGCATACGTAGTTGCCGCCACTGCCGCCGCCGCCACCACCGTAGTAACCGCCGCCACCGCCTCCGCCACCACCGCCCAGGACGCAGGAGGCGTCGGCGTCGGGTCCGCCTGCTCCGCCGGTCGCTAGCGTTCCGGCTGCTCCATTCATACCTGGCACACTGCCACGACCAGTAGCTGTTCCGCCTTTGCCGCCGACTCCGCCTGTGCTCTGTGTGCCACCGGTACCGCCGCCGCCACCACCGCCTTCGCTTTTGCCGAAGCCGCTACTCACCCCGTGACGCCCTCGCATACCAGTAAGACCACCGCCGACGCCGCCGCGACCGCCGTGATATTGGCCTTTTCCGCCTTTTCCACCCGAGCCGCCCGCAACGAGCACACGATCGTTCAGCGTGGTGCCTCCTTGCCGCACGTCAGATGCTCCGGCCCCACCTTCTCCCGCCTGGTGCATACCGAGGGGCGGGCCGCAAGCGCCGGTGCCGTAGCCGTTACAGCCGCCGTCGCCACCCCCGTTATAGCCGCCCGCGCTGCCCTTGCGCTTGCCGCCGACGAAGACGGCTAGCGGTTCTCCCGGGATAACAGCGATTGTGGCTCCGACCAAGCCGCCGTGAGCCGATGGCGTCCCTGCACCCATAACCGTTACGGTGACATGCTTCACGTGAGCAGGCACGATGAAAGTTTGCTTCCTGCCGGTGTAGTGAAACGTCTCAGTCTTGCTCCCAGCGGGCACGAGCGCCGACGGGATACCTCCACTGCCGATCGGCGGCTGCGATCCACCGCAGCCTGCGAGCAATGCTACCGCGCCGATGCTTAGCGCGTACCCGAACCTTGAAATCCTCACTTGCTCTGCTCCTGCCGCACGAACGTCGTGGCGCCTGAACTTCGTTCGCCGCGTCGCTGCGCCGTTCATTGCAGCGAGCTAGGTCCGACGGTTGGCTACGCGCAGTCGCCCTCACCGACGCTTCGAGCTTGCCGATCGTAAGATTTAGACGAGAGCCTGCTGTGTTGCGGCAAGTCACGGGGCAAACGCAGGGTGCACCCGAAAGCGGCCTTTGGAATAAGGTCCGCTGGCAGAGGAGTGGTCGTTGTGGCTTGTCGATTTGCCTTCTTGCTCGTCCTCGTGTTGGGAGTAATCATCACTTGTTCTCCGCCTTCGGCGGCCGATGCGAGTTCAGCGTCGATCGCGTATCCGCCGACTCCACGCGGCAGTGCCGTCGACAGCTATTACGGAACGATGGTCCCAGACCCGTATCGTTGGATGGAGCGCGTTGACGATGCGGCCGTAAAGCATTGGGTCTCTCTTGAAACGAACTCTGGTGCAGGGATTTTATCGAATCTGACGCGCAGAGAGTTCTTCAACTCTACCATTTTGAGCTTGCAAACGCAGCCTCAGGTTTCCGTTCCAAATCGCGGAACTTACGCATCAGTGTTTGACCGCGTCGCGGCTGGTTCGAAGACAGATACCCTCTATGTCGTACACGGCACGCAAACACAGCTATTACTCGACACGGGCAAACGCTGGAAGCCGCCGACAAAGTTTGTTGATTGGCAGCTCTCGCCAGACGGACGAATCGTGGCGTACGCGACTGAAATCGCAGGTAACGGATGGACGCGTTGGCGCCTGCTCGATACCGCAACGGGGCAAGACATTCCGGGGGACGTGCGAGGAGTCCCAGACTGGAGCCCGATCAGATGGGCGCACAATAGCTCGCGGTTCTATTATGGTGGGTACGGCTCCGAAGCGCCTCGTCCCGCCGGCACCCCCATCGGTAGGGGCTACAAGGTATATTTCCATCGCATTGGGACGACTCAAGCCTCCGATCGGGTCGTCTACGCACGTCCGGACAGGCCTGATTTATTGCCGTCGGCGTGCGAAAGCGAAGACGGCCAATACCTGATCCTCCGAACCAGCAGCGACAACCCTGCCGGTGCTAACGCCGTCGTGATTCGCAACCTCCACGGAGTCAGCGGTATAGTCGCAACGTTGCAGCCGCCGGGAAGCGCGACGTATCACTACGTGGCTAACGTCGGCTCGCAGTTTTATTTCTTTACGAACGCCGGTGCACCAAGAGGAAAGCTCATACGAATCGACCTGCTGCGCCCCAAGCAAACCGTCGACGTGATTCCGCAGCAGACGATAATCCTAGGAAGTGTGACGGCACTCGGTGGGCTCTTTGTAGCGCACTATTTCCGGGACGCCGTCTCGGAGCTTGCCGTGTTCGGGCATTCCGGTCGGCTGCTTCATCACATCGCCTTACCGGGGCTCGGCAGCACCGGGGACATGAGTGGAAGCGATGACGACTCAATAGGGTATTACTTCTATTCAAATCCGACGACACCGCGGACCATCTACAGTTACGACGCAAAGACGAATGTTAGCAGCGTCTACTCGCGGAAAGCTGCGCCATTCGATCCTTCTCAGTACGTAACGGAAGAAATATTCGCCACCTCGACCGGGGGCGTGCGAGTGCCGGTCTTTGTAGCGCATCGGCGCGATCTCAAGTTAGATGGCAGTGCACCGGCTTTGCTCACTGGCTACGGAGGATTTGGCGATATCATCGAGCCTCTGTGGCAAAGCTTTAGCGCCGCGTGGCTAGCGAGCGGAGGCGTCTATGCGGTCGCGTGCGTCCGCGGAGGGGGCGAGTACGGCGAGAGCTGGCACCAGGATGGAATGCTCGGCAATAAGCAACACTCGTTCGATGACTTCGCCGGCGCTGCTAACCTCTTGATAGCTCGTGGCTTCGCCTCCCACGCAACGTTGGCCGCTTACGGATATTCAGGTGGCGGCCTGCTCGTTGGGGTTACGGAAGTTCAGCATCCGAGCCTGTTTTCAGCCGTTGCAGAGGAGGCTGGACCAGTGGATGTACTGCGGAGCTACACCTATGGTAGTGAAGCGTATATGTCGGGAGAGTTTGGTTCGCCGATCGCGAGCGCCCGCCAGTTCGAGTGGCTCTACGGTTACGCGCCTCTTCCCGCGATCCGTAAGGGGGAAGCATATCCGGCAACACTCATCATGACTTCGAAAAACGACGCCGAAGTTTCCCCCGCTCACGCCTACAAGTTCGCTGCGACGCTTCAATGGGCTCAATCCGGCCCGAAGCCAGTGGTCCTATACGTAGCCGAAGGGGGGCATGCAGAAGGGTATACGTCGACAACGACGCTCGCAGACACAGAAGCCTTCCTCTGGACTTACACGAGCATCGCTCATCGCGTGAGCGGGATCGCTTTTGACCCGAGAGTTTTGAGATTGACGCCGTTGTCGGTAAGAATCGTGCCTTCGACGCGCTGAAGCTCGACGACCGCCTTGTTGAGATCGGTCTGCGCTTCCAGCTCCGCACCGCGCGCCTGCGCAAGCTCGACCTGACGCTGTAACACTAAGAACGTCGTCGAGTCACCTCGATGGAACTTTCGAACCTCGCTGGCGTAGACGGCTTCTGCCGCGGCGCGCGCCCGGCTCGTGCTGGAGAGGCGCGAGAGCGCAGATTGGTAGCTCTGCAAAACGTTGCGCGCCTCGCTTTCGATGCGCTGGTCGAGGCCCTGGCGCTGCAGGTTGGCTTGGTCTTGCTCTTGACCGGCGATTTGCTTGAGACCGCGCGCGGTGTTGTTCTCCAGCGGAAAGTTCACGACGAACGCGATGTTGAACTCGGGATATGCGCCCGTCCACATATTATGAAAGGCCTGCGTCATATTGCCCTGAGAGTGCGGCGGCGGCGACGGGCAGACCGGGTTTGGGAGGCAACCATCGGTTTCGAAATTCGGAACCGGCTGTAAGATGCCGGCAAAGCCGTTGCTGAAGTACTGGACGACGAGATCGGCCTGGGGAAGGGCTTGATTCTTGGCATACACCATATCGAGGTCGGCAACGCGGCGTTCGTCGACGACCTGGCGCACCTCCGGCCGTTGTTGCTCGGCTAAGGCGACGATCTCCGCGAGGTCCCCCGCCGACGGCAGCTCCTGCACGGGCGACGACGGTACCAGATTCGCGCGCCAGAGCGGGTCGCCGGAGTCGGCGACGATGAGACTCTTGAGTTGGGTCTGCAGTTCGGAGACCGTCTGCAGCGCCGAAAAGACGCCGGCCTGAAAGTTAGCGACTTGAGTCTCGGACTCGATCACGGTGATGCGCGCGACCGCGCCGCGTTTGGCGAGACGAATGACGCTTTGCTGCTGTAGCACGGCTTGGTTGAGCGCGTCTTCTTGGATCGCGACGTTGCGCCACGCGGCGACCAGATCCCAATAAGCATCCTCAACCTGCGCGATTGTCGTCGAGGCGTCGACCAGCGCCTGCGCCTCGTCCGAGTCGGCGCCGATCATCGCCAGCCTCAACTGATGTTTGATCGGGTTCATTCCGGCGTTCTTGAGCAGCGGCTGGGTAACGGAGAGGTTCAGGGTGGCTTGATAGTAGGGACTGTACGTATTGATGATGACGTTGTTATACGTGCGCGTCTGCGTTATGCCGGCTCCCCACTGCAGGCCGTTGACGGTCTGGCCGGTCACCCCCGACGCAAACGAATACTGATGCTGGATGATGTTACCGGGCCCATTGGTAGCGCAGGGATAGGGCGACCCGACGCCCAGCGGCTTGCAAGAGTAGCCATACCCGAAGTTTCCGGGCCGGCGAAGAAGAGATTCTCCGGCGGCGTCACGGAGAAGTTCGACGAGGGCTCGACGTGGAGCTGTGCGTCGAAGTTGCCTTTGTCCTGAACGATGCGGTAGCGCGCGATCCGAACGTTTGAAGCCGAGATCGCCAACTCCGGGTTCTTCACCAGCGCCATGCCGACCGCGTCTTGCAGCGAAATCCCCACAAAAGGTTTCTGAGTAACGCCGATGATTCCGGGGCTGCTCGGTTCCACCTCGGGCGCACGGTATCCGGGCGCCACCGTCGGAATCGAGGCCAAACTCGGGGTCGGAATGGGCGTCGGAATCGTTGCGCGCCGCGAACGGGCGTCAACCTGCGCGGAGGTAGGCCCGCTCGGCAAAGCTGCAAGCCCGAGTGCGACGATCGCGATGACGGCCGGAAGCGCGCGAACTCTTACGTCCTGCATTCTTTAGTGCGCGAGCGTCTGCGTGCCGAGCGTCTGCAAATTGACGCCGTTGGTAGTGAGGATCGAGCCGTCGACGCGCTGGAGCTCGACGACCGACTGATTCAGCTGGGTCTGCGAGCGGAGCTCCAAACCGCGCGCCTCTGCGAGTTGCACTTGGCGCTGAAGCACCAAGAACGTCGTCGATTCGCCGGTGTGGAACTTTCGAACCTCGCTGGCGTAAACGGCTTCGGCGGCTTGGCGCGATTGGCGCGCGGCGTTCAGCTTCGCCAGCGCCGATTGATAGCTTTGCAGCGCGTCGCGCGCCTCCGCGCCGATGCGTTCGTCCACGCGTCGCAGCAGGAGCGTCGCCTGTCTTTCTTCCTCGCTTGCAACGCCGCGCATGCCGCGCGCGAGATGGCCCTGGATCGGGTAGCTGACGACGAGTGCGGTATTAAAGGTCGGGAAGTACGCGGCCCACAGATTGTGATAGGCGAATGCCATCTTCCCTTGCGTCTCTGGGGGCGGTGTCGGGCACGCGCTCAACCGCGAAACGTTGAAACATTCGTCCACCAGAAATCCTGGTACGGGTGTAAGTAGACCGGCAAAGCCATTGCTAAGGTATTGCACCTGCACGTCGGCCTGCGGCAACGACTGATTCGCAGCATAGCTTCGGTCGATGTCGGCGGCGAGACGTTTGTCTTCGGCCTGGCGTACCTCCGGGCGATTGCGCCGTCCCTCGGCGACGATCGTCACCAGGTCGCCCGCACTCGGCAACTGCTCTGCCGAAGTCGAAGGCACGAGGTTCGCGGTCCAGATCGCATCGCCGGGATCAGCGACCACGAGGCTTTTGAGCTGGACCTGAAGTTGTGAAACCGTTTGCAACGCCGAGACGACGTCGTCCTGAAAGTTTGAGACCTGCGTCTGCGACTCGACCGCTTCGATCGGGGCCAGCGCGCCGCGTTTTGCCAGTCGAACGTTGCTCTGCTGCTGCGCGATCGCTTCCTTGAGCGCTTCTTCTTGAATCGCGACGTTGCGCCACGCCGCGACCAGATTCCAATAGGCCGTCTCGACTTGAGCGATCGTGCTCGAAGCGTCGATGAGCGCCTGCGCCGCCGAGGCGTCCGCATTGACGAACGCGAGCTTGAGCTGCCGCTTCGTCGCGTTCATGCCGGCGTTCTTCAGCAGCGGCTGCGTGAGAGCGACGTTCAACGACGCGATGTAGTACGGATTGTAGGCGTTGAAGATCGTGTTGTTATAGGTGCGGCTCTGCTGGATGCCGGCCTGATACGTCAGTCCGTTCTCGGTCTGTCCGCCGAGGCCGTACTGAAAGGCCGACTGATGCTGGATGATATTGCCGGGCCCAGTCGTATAGATGGGGCCGGGCGAGCCATAGGGCGCGGGCGAATATTTTCCTATCTCTCCGGGCCCGGCTACGAATGCATTCTGCGGCGGCTGGACGGAGAAACTCGACGACGGCTTGAGCTGGAGCTGCACGTCGTAGGCACCCTTGACCTCAACGATCGTATAGCGCGCGATTCGCACGTTCGATGCGGAAACCGCAAGATTCGGATTCTTGAGCAGCGCCATCGCAATGGCGTCCTGCAACGTGATGCCGACGAACGGCTGCTGCGTGACGCCGACGATCTGGCCCGCGCTCGGCGCGACTTGCGGCGCGCGATAGCCGGGAGCAACGCTCGGTACCACCGGGAACTGGGGAGCGAGCTGCGCGGCAGTTCGCTGCACCGGCAGCGCTGCGATCACCAGCGCCATGACGCCAACGACGGCTGGAAGGCTACGCAGTTTCACGGCGTGGTGCCCATTGCGGCGGCCTGGCTTCCCAGCGTCTGAACGTTGACGCCGTTGCTGGAAAGAATCGTGCCCTCGACGCGTTGAATCTCGACGATGCTTTCGTTGAGCTGCGTCTGCGCCCGCAGCTCGCTGCCGCGAGCCTGCGAGAGCTCGAGCTGACGCTGGAGCACGAGGAACGTCGTCGACGCGCCGTTGTGGAACTTGCGAAGCTCGCTCGCGAAGACAGCCTCGGCCGATTCGCGGGCCTGGCGGGTGGCATTCAGTTTCGAAAGCGAGGACTGGTAGCTCTGCAGTGCATTGCGGGCTTCCGCGCCGATCCGCTCGTCGACGCCTTGCATAAGAACTTTCGCTTGGGTAGTTTCCTCGCTCGCAAGGCCTCGTAGGCCGCGCGCGACGTGACCTTGGATCGGATAGCCGACGATCAATGCGATGTTGAACGCCGGAAAGTAGCCGGCCCACATATTATGATAGGCCCACGGCATCGAGCCTTGGGTGTTGGGCGGCGGCGTGGGGCATTGGGAGAGACCGAGGCCTCCACTTCCACAAAAACTGTTTATGAATTTAGGAACCGGCGTAAGGATGCCGGCGAAGCCATTGCTCTGATACTGCGGCGAAACGTCGGCTTGCGGCAGCGATTGATTCTTGGCGAAGACGACGTCGACTCCGGCAGCAAGCCGCCGATCCAGCGCCTGGCGAACTTCCGGGCGGTTCGCTTTAGCCTCCGCCACGATCGTCGAGAGGTCGTTCGCGCTGGGAAGTTGCTCGACGGACGTCGACGGTACCAGGTTCGCGGCCCAGATCGGATCGCCGGCATGCGAAGCGACGAGGCTCTTGAGCTGATTCTGCAGCTCGGAAACGGTCTGCAACGCACGGAAAACGGCGGTTTGGAAGTTGGCGACTTGGGTCTCGGACTCGACGGCGTCGATTGCCGCGGCGGCACCCCGTTTTACCAGACGTTCGTTGCTCTGCTGCTGCGCGATCGCCTCGCGCAGCGCCTCTTCCTGAATCGCAACGTCCCGCCACGCGGCCAGCAGATCCCAGTAGGTGCTTTCGACGCGCGAGATCGTGTTCGACGCGTCGATGAGCGCCTGTGCCGTCGCCGCGTCGGCATTGATGAAGGCGAGCTTCAACTGCCGCTTCGTGGCGTTCATGCCGGCGTTCTTGAGCAGGGGCGCAGTGACGGCGAGGTTCAGCGATGCAAGATAGTAGGGATTATAGGCGTCGAAGGTCGTGTTGTTATAGGTACGGCTTTGCGTTATCCCGGCCTGATACGAGGCGCCGTTCTCCGTTTGTCCACTCAATCCGTACCCAGTCGTCGATTGATGCTGAATGATGTTGCCTGGCCCGGACGTAAAGAGGGGCCCGGGAGTGTACTCACCGACCTGGCCCGGACCGGCTGCCAGGAAGTTTTCCGGCGGGTTGACCGAAAAACTCGACTGGGGCTCCAAGTGCAGCGCTACGTCGTAAGCGCCTTTGACCTGCACGATGTTATAGCGCGCAACCCTGAAGTTCGAAGCGGAGACCGCGAGCTGCGGATTGTTGAGCAGCGCCATCGCGATCGCGTCTTGCAGCGAGATCCCAACGAAGGGCTGCTGCGTCACGCCGATGATCTGCGCCCCGCTGGGCGCCACTTCCGGCGCCCGGTAGCCCGGAGCGACGCTGGGCACCGGCGGCTCGTCGAGCTGCGCGGAGGTCCGTTGCAGCGGCCAGACGGCCGTCGCTAAAGCGGCGGCCGCAACCAGCGCCGATAGCGCGCGCGTCCGCATCACGTCACTCGGCCATGGCCACGCCGATGCGCGGCCGGCGAAGCAAGAGCACCAGGGGTGCCAGGCCGAGTGTGATTACCGCCGTCCAGCGCGACGTGTCGGCATACGACTGCACCGCCGATTGAGACTCGACGAGAACCGTTAGCCGCTGCATGGCCGCGCGGTTTTGCACGCCGCCTTGTGAGTTCACGTATTTTGCGGTCGGCGCATGAGCCAGCGTTTGCGTGCCGGCAAGGCCGGTCTGATAGATCGTAAAGCCGCGCACGAGCAGGGTGATCAGAATCGCGGCGGCCACGCTGCCGCCGATCTGGCGCGAGAGGTTGAAGAAGGCCGCGGTTGCCGGCACCTCCTTATCGGGCACGCTTCCGATGACGGCAACCGAGAGCGGCACGAATATCTGCGAGAGCCCGATCCCGCTGATAATCAACGGGAGCACCAGCGCGTGGAAATCCGATTGCGGCGTCGTTATATTGGCCAGCATCCAGTTCGAGGCGGCCAGCAAAACGAAGCCGATTGCCGCCGAAAGACGGGGATCGATCACGCCGCGCTGCGTCATGATGGCGGTGAGCGGCGTGAACAACATGACGGCACCAGCGCGAATCATGACGGTCGCGCCCGAGAGCGTCGCCGTAAAGCCGAGCGAGTTGATCAGATACTGCGGCAAAATGATGATCGAGCCATAGAGGCTTACGCCGAGCACGGCGCCCAGCACGCTCCCGGCCGCTACTTGTCGCAGGCGCAAGACACGCAAATCCACGATGGGAATCGCCGAGCGCAGCGTCCACCAGACAAATGCCGCCAGCCCGGTAATCGAAAAGAACGTGAACCATCGAATCCGCACGTCGTCGTACCAGTCGTACTGCTGGCCGTTCTCGAGCACGAACTGCATCGAGCCCAAGCCAACGCACAACAGGATCAAACCGACCCAATCGAGCTTGCTGTATTTGGGCTCCGCCGGATTGCGCAGGAAGTTCCAAATGAGCGTGGCGGCGATGATGCCCACCGGAATGTTGATGAAAAAGATCCAGTGCCAGTTCCAGTTGTCGGTAATCCAGCCGCCGATGACCGGGCCCAGCGCCGGCCCGACGATCACGCCCATCGCGAAGACGCCCTGCGCCTTCCCTTGTTCCTTGATGCCGTAAGTATCGCGCAGGATAGCTTGGGAGGTCGAGATCAGGCCGCCGCCGCCCAGCCCTTGAATCAACCGCCAAAAGACGAGCTGACCGAAGCTATTGGAAAGCCCGCACATCAGCGACGCGATCGTGAAGATGACGATCGAGCCGAAAAAGTACTGACGCCGGCCAAACCGAGCTGCAAACCATGGGTTGAGCGGAATCACGACGACGTTAGCGATGAGATAGGCCGTAACGATCCAGGCGCCGAGATCGACGCCGATTCCGAAGTTGCCTTGGATGTTCGGCAGCGAGACGTTGACGATCGTGACGTCGATGATTTCGAGCAGCGTCGCGGTGATCACCGCAATGCTGATGATGACCCGGCGCGCGCCGTGCTCGACGACCGGGCTCTCGTAGGTGCTGCGCATCATCGCAGTTTACTTCACGTTGACGTAGGTTTCGACGCTCATTCCGGGCCGCAGCGGCAGGTCCGAACGCTGGTCGTCGACGTCGATGCGCACCGGAATTCGCTGGGTCACCTTGACGAAGTTACCGCTGGCATTTTGAGCCGGTACGAGCGCGTAGGTGTTTTCCGACGCGGGGTTGATCGAAGCGACGTGCCCGTGGAACGTCACGCCTTTATAGGCGTCGACGCGGATATCGGTGGGCTGGCCGACCCGCATCTTGCCCATTTGCGTCTCTTTGTAGTTGGCGGTGATGTAGACTGTGTGCGGGACGATCGTCATCAGCGTGATGCCCGCACCGATGGTTTGGCCAACCTCGGCGCTCTTTTCGCCGATGTAGCCGTCGGTCGATGCATAAATGCTCGTGTACTTGAGGCTTTGCTTGGCAAGGTAGAGCTGCGCGCCGGCCGCCTCAACTTGACTGGGATCCGAGGCTTGCGCGAGCTTGCCTTCTGCCGTGGTAGCGCCACCCGATGCGGCGCTCACGCCAGCGTCAGCGGCAGACACTCGGTCTTGCGCCGCCAACACGTTGGCCTGCGCCACGCTTACCTGATCCTGCGCACCGCGCAGTTGCGCGGCCGCACCGGCGCTCTGCGCGCGAACGGCATCGAGCTGTTGCGCGGCGACGTCGCCGGTTTTAACTAAGGAGCTAACGCGGTTAAAATCGGCTTGCGCCTTATCGTAGGCTTGCTGCGCCGCCGGAACTTGCGCTTGCGCGGCGTGCAGCTGCGCCTCGGCTTGAGTCACCGAGGCTTGCGCCATGGGAACCTGCGCCTGCGCGTTGGCAATTTGGCCGCTCGCCTGCGAGACGCCACCCTGCCCCTGTTCGGTCGTGGTGCGCTGATTGGCAGCCGCGAGGTCGTACTGCGCCTGCGCCGCACGAAGCCTTGCAAGCTCGTCTTTGTTGTCGAGGACCATCAACAGCTGGCCGCGACGGACCGGCTGGTTCGTATCGACCAAGATCCGGTTGATGCGTTCGGGAATCTTACTGGTTACCGCAACCTCGTCGGCCGCGACGTGCGCGTCGTCGGTGCCCTCATGCGAGAGCGAGTACGTCAGCCACGGTACGCCCCAAATCACGGCGATGACGATCACGACCACGGCAACGACCGCGAAAATGATGCGCTTGCGCGGCCCCGAACGCGCCTCGTCCGCGACGCTTCCGGGACCGTTGGTCTTTTGACCGGGTACCGTTTTTTGGTCTACCTCTCGCGTATCCATTACGAGTTCCTTACCCCATTGAGAAAAACGTCGATGTAGAATCGAAGCGCGGCCTCAGGCTCGCCGCGGTGAAGTACCGAGTCGGGAAACTTTCTGCGCCCCAGCGCATGCATGAAGACCAGGCCCAAGAAAACCAGTGCGAGCTTTTCCGCCTCGCCGCGAAGCTCGCCGGCCTCGATGCGGCGCTGCATGAACACCGTCAAAACCGCCAAGATGGCGAGTTGAGGACGCCATGCCGTTTCGGCAAAGATGTCCTTCTCATACTCTTGCTCGACCAGCGACCAGCGAATCATGTCGCCCAGCGCTTCGAAGCGGGCGAACATCAGGCGCGCGAGCGCGAGCAGATCCTCTGAAAGATCTCCGGTCAGCCCGGCCGCGACGTCGGCCAGTTGCAAGTAGCCGCAGAAATGCTGCGCGCACGCGACTAACAGCGCCTCTTTCGTACCGAAGTGACGGAAGATCGTGGCCTCGTTAACCCCGGCGACGTCGGCGATCTCGCGCGTCGTTGCGCCGCGCTTCCCTTTGCGCCCGATTACCTCGCGCGCCGCGGTCAGGATTCGTTCGCGAGTCTCTTCGGGCGAGGCGGAGCGAACGTTCTCGGGAATCTTGCGCGTCTCGATCACTGCGCTCGCGCTCCCGGGGCTCCGATGGGAACGTTGATCTGATACGTGCCGTACACGGCGTCGGCCACCGCGCGCGCGTAAGGCATGTGAATCGTTGCGTGCTGCTGCGCGAGCACCCAATAGTTGCCTTCGAGGCGGTACTGCTCCGACATCGTAATCTTTCCGCCGCTCGTGTAGTACCACTCCATCTGCGTGAGCGTATACGATAGGGCGTCGACATAGGCGAGGGTGTGATCGAGGATGTCGCTATGAATTTTCTTTTGTCAGCCGCAGAACCAGCATCTCCCGACCGCCGATCACCGTAGTTCCGTCGAGGGCGATATTTTGGTCGCGTTCCCAAGCCAGCGGATTGCCGACGTCGTTGAAGAGCCGTCCGAAGCTTCGGGCATAGCTCGGCATTCGGTCGAACTCGACCACGTACAGATCCGGCCGCTTAAAGTAGGAGGTCCCGTCGAGCTTCGGCGCCAGAAATGGAAAGCTGAGCAGCCGGATGTCGACGTGCACCCGGGCTTGGTAACTCTTAATGGAGGGATTGCGGGCGGCCATCCGCTCGATCACGGCGTGCGCGTCCGGCGGCGAGAAGGCGCCAGCGCCGGCCGGCGTGGCGCCCAGAACGGCCGCGAGGAAGGCGAGGGTTACCGAAAATAAGGTAGTTTTCATAGGCTCGCTTGGCTGCAAGTAGGTACTTGCACGCAGATGCTACCACAGCTCCTGGGTGAATGCAAGTGCTTACACGCAGAGACCCATAGAGGCAATTAGACTAAAGTCGCAGGTCTCCGGGCGAGCCACGTCGTGGCACTACGTGTGCCATGCGATCGCGGTTAGCTGGATAGGGTACGACCGGGTTCGGCGGACGACGAAACATGAGAGAGCACCGGATATTTTCTTCTGACGCGCCTACCGTGGCTAGTATTCTGCTTTGCGAATCGTTTGTCGCGGCCGTCCCCAGCGGAGTAATGATATTCCAAAACGTTTGGGACTTTCTTTTTTACTATGACCCCATGATTGTATTCGGCGCTATTGTCGTTACTTTCAACGGTGTTCGGGAGGCCTTCGACGCACAGATAGACGTAGTAACATATCCGGAACCCGTTGACGAACCACTGGGAGCGCGCACGATCCTCGGAAGCTTTCGCGTCGAAACGCCGATTCTAGGAACCGCTACCACGACGCAGCTAAGCGGCTCCTTAAAAATACCGATAAACCAGCCGACCACCATTAACATAGAAGTGCTGGGCAACGGCCTTTTATTGGGGGCGCGCTCCTACCCAGTGATCGACCCTGCTATACTAGGGGAACCATGAATAGCGCAAACGCACGACGCAGGATGGCGCCAAAGGAAGGACCACAAGGAGCGTCTGAGGTCCAATCGGCGTTGATTCCTCCAGAACGAACGTGGGCTCCGATAGAGGATGGGACCGAGTTTAAGCTGGGCTCCCTTGGGCACAGCGAATACCGCGTCCTTAAACCAATACGCGTAATTGTGCATGGCGTTCACGGGAAGGCGATCGCAACGTGGCCTGATGCAAACATTACGGCTAATGGCGCCAATCTCGGTGAGGCTCTTGCAAATCTACAGACAGCTATCATTGAAGAAGCCGCTATGCCTACACGAGAGACCCTTAGGCAATACGTGGCTAAACGCAAGTAGCCGTGGAACACGACGCTTTTTCAAACTGACCCACTACCTACGCAGAGCCTTTCCGCAATAAGCGCCGCCTCGTTGCGAGCCCGCCTAGCCAGCGGCGACGGCTCGCCGACATAGGCTCGGCGACCGCCAACGAAGGTCGCTTGAACCCACGCGTCCTGCCCACGATAGACGAGAGCGTTGCGCTCGGGCGACCAGGGGTCGATCTCCGACGCATCGAGCACGACGTAATCGGCCGGTCCGCCCTCGAGGAGATCGCCTGCGCCCACGCCTAGCGTTCGCGCGCCCTCCCTGGTTCCCATCGCGAAGGCCTCTCGCGCGCCCAACGCCGCGCCGTCGAAGCTTCGCAACTTCGCGAGCAGTGCGGCAGAGCGCATTTCGTCGATCAGCGACGGGCGGATGTCGGCATCGGTGCCGAGACCGATCGGGACGCCGAGCGAACGCAGCCCGACGACGTCGCAGATCCCGTCGCCGAGATACTCGTTGGTCGTCGGATTGTGCACGACGCGCGCGCCGGCGCGGGCGAGCATCTCCTTCTCCCCTCCGCAAGGTGAATCGCGTGCACGGCGACGGTGCGTTCGTTTAGCGCGCCTAGTTCGTCGAGCAGGGCAATGGGCGTCGCTCCAAAGCGCGCGAGCGTCTCTTCACCTTCGTACCGCGCTTCGGCAACGTGAATGTGGAGCATACAATCGAAGCGCCGCGAGAACTCCGCCGCCTCGCGAATCATCTCCGGCGATGCGGCGTGGAGCGAATGCGGCGCAACGCAGACGTTTGCATCGGGATAGCGCTGCATCAGCTCGAGTGTTCGCTGCGCGGCAACGTCGGCCGTCTCGCAAAACTCGCGGGGGCGCGTAGGCTGCATCCATCCACGTGCGTGCCAGAATCAGTCGAATTCCCGTTTCTCGCGCCGCGCGAATCGCGGCCTCGGCATGCTCGTTTCCGGCGCCGTTGAGATAGAAGAACTCGGCAACGGTCGTGATTCCAGCGGCCAGCATCTCCGAGAAGGCGGCGACGAAGGTCCAGTAGACGTCGTCCGGCGTGAGCTGCGGCACGACGCGATAGAGCGCGTCGCTGCGCCATTTCGCAAACGGCCAGTCGTCGGCCCACCCTCGCAGCAGAATTTGATACGCGTGACTGTGGCCGTTGATGAAGCCGGGAACGACGAGGCGGTCAGCCGGGAAGGAGCGCGCTTGGAGTCGCGGGCCGAATCGCGAACCTCGAGAAAGTCGCCGCTCGCGACGATGCAGCCGTCACGCACGACAAACGCGTAATCCAATCGCGTCTCGCCGGAGACGAGGGCTCGCGCGCAACGGACCAACTCGCCGGTCACTGCACCAGGACGCCGTTCTTCACGACGGCCGCGGCGAGGTTGCCGCCGAACTCCCAGCCGAACTCTTCGGGCGAATCGATTTGAAGCGCGACAAAGTCCGCGGGGCCTCCCACGCGAAGGCTGCCCGCGTCGCGGCGCAAAGAGTGGGCGGCTGAGCGAGTCACGGCGTAGAGCGCTTCGGCGGCCGAAAGCCCGAAGAGCTTGCGCCCGAAATACGCGACGCTCTGCAGATTGAAGCACGGCGAGGTTCCAGGATTATAGTCGCTGGCCAGCGCGACCAGCGCGCCGGCTTCCAGCAGCGCGCGCACCGGTGCGCGCTGCGCGCAGATCGAGAAAGTCGATCGTCGCCGGACAGGCGACGGCGACGATGCCGCGCTGGCGATCGCGCGCACGTCGTCCTCTCGAATGTAGTTGCAGTGATCGACCGCATCGACGTCGAGCTGCGCCGCCATCGCGGCGGCGCCGCCGTAGGCCATCTCGTCGCAGTGCACGCGCAGGCGCATACCGTGTAAGCGCGCGGCGTCGAGATACCGGCGCGTTTGCTCCGGAGAGAAGAATCCCGGCTCGCAAAACGCGTCGGCATAAACGGCGCCGTGCGCGGCTGCTGCCGGAACGACTTGGTCGATGAGGTAATCGATAAACCCCGGCTTCGCTCGATCTCGAACTCCGGCGGCAAAGCATGAGCGCCGAGAAAGGTTGCCACCAGCCGCGGAACGTCCGGTTCGTCGCGATGAGCGGCGATGAGGTCGAGCAGCGCGGTTTCGCCCGGCTTATGCAGCGCGTACCCGGTTTTGGTTTCGAGGGTTGTCGTGCCGTGTGAGAGCATCGCGTGCAGTCTTGGCCGGATCGTTCGCTCATAAAATGCCGGCGGATCCAGCAGCGCCTCACGCGTTTGCTCGATCGTGTAGCGCATGCCGAGCGGCGGGGACTCCCCACGTGTTCGGGCGGCGAAATCCGGCTCGCGGTTTCCGGCGTAGAGCGGATGCGCGTGCGCATCGACAAAACCCGGCACGATGATCGCATCGCCCAGGTCTAGCTCGCGCACCTCGCGACCCGCTTACCTGCCCCTCCACCTCGGCGCGGCTGGCCGAGCGCGGTGATGATGCCGTCTTCGATCAGCATGCGCCGCCATCGATTCGCCCGAGCGCATGAAATCGATGCCGCATTGGCGGCGCCAGTATCGCAAGTGACGATCGTCTTGGCGCGAACGATCAGAGGCGCCAGTCGATGCCCTTGGGCGTCGGCGGTTTCGATGGCGAGTTCGTAACCGGCATCGGCGTGGCGGACGACGCCCATGCCGGGGTCGGTTGTAAGCACGCAGGCGAGACGCTCTCGCGCTTCGTCGCTGCCGTCGGCGACGACCACCATCCCGGCATGCAGGCTGTAGCCGATGCCGACGCCGCCGCCGTGATGGAAGCTCACCCAGTGCGCGCCCGCGGCGGTGTTGAGCATTGCGTTGAGGATCGGCCAGTCGGCGATCGCATCGCTTCCGTCTTTCATTGCCTCGGTCTCGCGATAGGGTGAGGCGACGCTGCCGGTATCGAGATGGTCGCGGCCGATAACGATCGGCGCCTTGACCCGCCCGGCGCACGAGCTCGTTGAATGCCAGGCCGGCCATTCGCGCGGTCGACCGTAAGGGAGCCAGCAGATGCGAGCCGGCAACCCTTGGAAGGCGATGCGCTCGCGCGCCAAGCGTAACCAGCGCGTCAAGCGATGCGTCGTCGCGGAAGAGCTCGAGCAGCTTCGCATCGCAAGCCGCGATGTCGTCGGGGTCGCCCGAGAGTGCCGCAAACCGGAAGGGGCCGGAACCGCGGCAGAAGAGCGGCCGAATGAACGCCGGAACGAAGCCCGGGAAATCGAAGGCGCGCTCGAATCCGGCGCGCTGCGCTTGCGCGCGGATGTTGTTGCCGTAATCGAAGACGATCGCGCCGGCGTCCAGGTAGCGCACCATCGCGCGCACGTGTTCGCCGCAACTTTGAAGGGCCCGGCGCTGATATTCGTCGGGATCGCGCTGCGCAGCTCGGCGGCATCGTCGAGCGAGAGGCCTGCGGGAACGTAGCCGTCGAGCAAATCGTGCGCCGACGTTTGATCCGTTACCGCATCGGGACGAAAACCGAGTTCGTAGAGCTGCGGAAACTCCTCTGCGGCGTTTCCTTCGTATCCGATCGAGACGGCCTCGCCGGCATCGCGGGCGCGTTGCACTTGGAGCAGCGCCTCGTCCCGAGAGCCGGCGACGCGATCGAGATAGCGAAGCTCGCGCCGGCGCTCCAAACGCGCGCGATCAACGTCAACGATCAGGCACGACGCCGCCGTTCATCGTGACGGCCAACGGCTGCGCGCCGCCCATGCCGCCGACTCCGGCCGTCAAGCACGACCCGGCCGGTAAGCGATCCGCCGAAGTGGCGGCGGCCCAGCTCGGCAAAGGTCTCGTAGGTTCCCTGGACGATTCCTTGCGTACCGATGTAGATCCACGAGCCGGCCGTCATCTGGCCGTACATCGTGAGCCCTTGGGCTTCCAGCTCGCGAAAGACGCTCCAGTCGGCCCACTTCGGCACCAGATTCGCGTTGGCGATCAGCACGCGCGGCGCGCGAGCGTGCGTCTTAAAGACGGCGACGGGTTTGCCGCTTTGCACGATCAGCGTCTCGTCGTTGCGCAGGCGGCGCAACGTGCGAACGATCGCGTCGAAGGCCTCCCACGAACGGGCGGCGCGGCCGTTTCCGCCGTAGACGACGAGATCCTCGGGACGTTCGGCAACCTCGGGATCGAGGTTGTTCATCAACATCCGCAGTGCGGCTTCTTGCGGCCAACCAAGACAAGTTAGTTCGACACCGCGTGGCGCCCGAACCGCGCGAGAACCCGCGATAGCGCTCATTGCTCGCGGAATTCTTGGAGCCGCGGACAAGACCCTCGAACGGGGAAGCGAATGACGGGCTCGCATGTGCGGACGGTGCCGCCCAAGATGGTCGCTCTTCGTTCTTGCGCTCATGATCGGATGGTGGTCGGCGCTCCGCGTGCCTTCGCGGGAACGACCGGCTCGGTTACCGGAACCGTCGCCCGCGTTGGCGGGGGCCCAATCGCCGGGGCCCGAGTTACCGCCATCAGCCCTTCGCAGACACTAACGGTTACAACCGACGCGTCGGGCCGCTTTTCGATGCTTTCGCTGGCGCCCGACACCTACACGATTTCCGTCTCCAAGGACCGGCTTCGAACCTTCCACGACCACCGGCATTTCGGTCTTTGCCGACCAAGTGCAGACGCTGCGGCTTCCGCTTCAGGCGTCGCTGCGAACGATCGCGCGAGTGACGGCGCGCTCCTCGATGGACGTCGTCAAATCGGGAACGACGACCGACGTGTATTCGGTCAATGCGACCGTGACGGCGGCCGCGGCCGGCCTCGGCGGCGGCGGCAGCTAAACAATGCGTATTCGGCGATTGCCGCGGTTCCCGGCGCGTTCGTACCGCCCAACCAGCAGGGATGGGATCAAACGGTCTATATTCGCGGCGGAAACTACGATCAGATCGGCTACGAGTTCGACGGCGTTCCCGTCAACCGTTCGTTCGATAACTACCCAGGCGGAACGGCCGGGACGTTAGGGCAGCAAGAGCTTCAAGTCTATACCGGCGGCGGAAAGGCCGGTTCAAGCGCGAGCGGCTGGCCGGCTTCATCAACCAAGTCATCAAGACCGGAACCTTCCCCGGATACGCGACGGTGGACACGGGCATCGGCTCGACGACATACTATCACAACCTTCAGTTTGAAGTCGGGGGCGCCACGCCCGACCGCATGTTCTCTTATTACATCGGCGTCGGCGGATACAACCAGGATTTCCGCTACCTCGACCAATTCAACGGTTCGAATCTCGGCGACGTCTGGGGCTATCCTGCGATCGCGTTATAACACGGCGAACCTCTATTTCGGCGGCGTCTTCCCGACCTGCGTGCACCACCGCCCCGCAGGGGAGCGGCTGGTACGACGGACCAAACTCATCGCCGGTGTACAACCCGTTCGGGTATAGAAGGTTGGGCTTCCCGGGCACGTTGCAACTCCCCGCGGGCGTCCACACAAATCCAGGTTGTTATCAAACACTGTCGCCGGCATACGCCAGCTACTCAAACCTCGCGGATCGCGAGAGCGTCATCAACCTGCACATCGGCATTCCGCACCGGCACGACGCCGGGCGCGACGACGTGCAACTGCTCTACAACGTAACGGCGCTCAAAAGCCAGTTTTACAGCTCGCAGAACGATCTGGGCCCGCACGTCATCAACCAGCTCAGCGACGTCGTGTACGGAGAGAACGTTCCCGAGGTGTGGGGCGACTTTGTCACCTGGCCGAGCAACACGCATTTCGGTGAGAGCCCGGCCAACGTCGCGCCGGTGCCGTACTTCGACCCGGGTTCGCCCGGCAATCGCTGCGCCAACATCGATCCCTACGGTTCCTACGGCCAGCAGATCAAGGGCGAGTGCGCCCCGGGCACGTTTTCGACGGTTCCGGCCGACGCGCGAGACGGATTCTGGAACGACGCGTCGATCGCCAAGCTCCAGTATCAGAAGAACATCGGCTCGAACGCCTACTTCCGGATCTACGGATATACGTTCTACTCCGATTGGCTGCAGACCAGCCCGCTGAGCTACGGCACGCCCTTCTTCGGCTTTGGCGTCACCTCGTACGATTACGAACTGGAATCGCACACGCGCGGCCTGGCCTTCACCTTTGCCGATCAGCTAAGCCCCGAGCACTTGTTCACCTTCGACGGCAACTACACGACCGCAACGACCAACCGCTTTAACAACACCAACTTCAACAACTTCCTCAGTACCGCGGCGACGAACCTCACCAACGGAACCGAGTGCTTCGCCTACTATAGCGGAAGCTATCTCGGCGAGCATTACAAGGCCGGGCAGCCGGCGCCGTGCAACAGCCCGCTCACTAGCGGCTCGTTCATGTCGCCCGAACCGGGGCCGACCGTTCCGGGCGCGTCGTGGCAGATCACCTATACCGGCAACTCGGGCTTCCTCAACAACGTCGTGCCAAACTTTACCTCGCTGGCGCTCGAAGATCTGTGGAACCCGACCGACAAGCTCAACATCGATCTCGGGTTACGCGGCGAAGACTATGAGTACAACCTCGCCAACACGTCGAACAACGGCCAAAACTTCTGGTTTCTCGCCGGCCAGCGCGAGTTCTGCTATAACCCGGTAACGCTCGCGCCGTTCGTCCTTCCCGAGCCGCCCGCCAGCGGTAAGCCGGCGGTACCCTTCGTCGGCTTCGACTGCCCGGTCGACAACTCGATTCCGGCACACCCCGTGCAGACGGTTCATCCCGACGGCAAAGACGGACACCTTCTGCTGAGCAACATCTATAGCCCGACGCTGGCCGACTACGCGCTGACGCCGCGCTTCGGCGCGACCTATACCATCAACCCCGACACAGTGCTGCGTTTCTCCGCCGGGCGCTACGCCCAAGAGCCGGAGACCTATCAGGTGCAATATAACGCCGCCGCCAATAATCTCGCGTACGATCTCTTCCAGGCGTTCTGGCAGTACGGCTTCACGACACCGGTGCACGATCCCGAGGTGCAGTACTCCGACAACTACGATGCATCGTTCGAGCGGCGCTTCAAAGGCACGGATATGTCGATCAAGGTAACGCCATACTATCGTTACGCGACCAATCAAGTCTACGGCATCGGGCTGCCGTTTGGGCTGAGCGGCGGGCTCAACTCCGGCGTCGAGCGCGTTGACGGCGCCGAGTTCGAGTTCACGAAGGGCGACTTCGACAAGAACGGTCTCTCGTTTCTGATCTCCTACACGTACACGAACGCCGCGGAGAAGTGGGCCAACTATCCCGGAACGACGATCAACCCGATCGACCCCTACAATCAGGATATCGCCAACTTCAACGGCCTCACGCGGGCCGGCGGCGGCTCGCAGTGCTACGAGCACAACGCTACGGGCAACGTCTTTCCCGACCCGAGCTGCACCCGGCTCAAGCCGAACTACTACCCCCCGATCTGGAACCCGTACTACAAGATGTCACCGCAGCCGCTGCTCGACCGCAACGGCTGGTATCCCGTCGGCCTCGACTTTCCGTACTTATCGCCCAACGTTTTGAGCGCAATCGTCAACTACAAGCACGACAAGTTTACCATCACGCCCGCGATGACGTTCAACGAAGGCCAACCCTACGGCAACCCGGCGGACGTGCTGGGGATCGACCCGCGAGTCTGCAAGCGCAACTCCTCCCACATTCCCACGGCGCCGCGCGTCACGCAAGCCGACTACACGACCTGCGGGCTGTCCGCGACGCAAAATGGAACGTCGCCCGGCGAGTTCTTCATCCCGAATCCGCAGACCGGCGTCTTCGATTCTTTCGGTGCGTTTCGTCAGCCTAGTCAGCTGAACCTGAGCCTGCAAATGGGATATCAGATCACGCCGCGCCTCAAGGCAAACGTGCTGCTCGCTAATCTGCTGAACGCCTGTTTTGGCGGCTCGTCGGAACCGTGGACGAAACAGTTTCCACCAAACACCTACACCTGCGGCTATATCCCGAACTCGTACTACGTTTCGAACTTTTACAACGGAGCCTCGCCGAACGACAAGACGGCCAACGGCGTCCCACTCAACCCGGCCTTCCAGAACTCCTACATTCCGGCGTACGCCGACACCAACTCGTTGGTGTTGCCGAATCCCTTTAACGCCTACTTCTCGTTGAGCCTCAGCCTGTAAATCGGTGGCCCGTAGCCGCTTCGGCGGCTTCGACGAGCCGGTGCGAACGGATCAGCTCGCGGGCCGCGGCGATGTCAGGCGCCGGGGGGCGATCGTTAGTCCAAGGGGCAATGCGCTCGCGAGTGATTTCGTGGGCAGCGCGTGTGCCCCGGCCCAGTCGCAGGGGGTGCCGGAGATCGATCGCGACCATCGCGCCGAGCAACTCACACGCAATCGCGGCTTCCACGTTATCGAGCACGCGCTGGAGATTGTTCGCCGACGTCATGCCCATGCTGACGTGATCCTCTTGCCCGGCCGAGGTTGGAATTGAATCCACGCTCGACGGCCACGCCAAGCCTTTGTTGTCGTTCACCAGCGCCGCCGCGGTATATTGCACGATCATCAGCCCGGATTGCAATCCGCGGCGCTCGGTGAGAAAGAGCGGGAGCCCGCGATCCTCCGCGTTGAGCAAGAGGTAGAGACGGCGCTCGGCGATCGAGGCCAGCTCGCCGATCGCCATCTTCAGAAAGTCGATCGCGAGCGCAATCGGCTCGCCGTGAAAGTTACCGCCCGAAAGAAAGACGCCGTCCTCCGGAAAGACCAGCGGGTTGTCGGTGACCGAGTTTGCTTCGACTTCGGTCACGCGGCGAACGTAGGCGGTCGAGTCGCGCACCGCGCCGTGGACCACCGGAATGCAGCGAAACGAGTACGGATCTTGGACGCGCTCGCATTCGACGTGCGACCATACGATCTCCGAATGTTCGAGCAGTGCGCGCAAATTGGCGGCGACGCGCTCTTGCCCCGGATGCGGCCGCAGGTCGTTGATGCGGCGGTCGAAGACGCGCTCGCTGCCGAGATAGGCTTCGAGCGACATCCCGCCGACGACGTCGGCGGCGGCGGCAAGCCGCTCCGCCCGCACGACGCTCAGCGCCGCAATCGCGGTCATTACCTGCGTCCCGTTGACCAGCGCCAGGCCTTCCTTCGCACCAAGTTCGATCGGCTTTAATCCCGCGCGCTCCAGCGCCACGGCGCTGGGCAGCAGCTCGTCGCGAAAATAGGCTTCGCCCTCGCCGATCAGCGTCAACGTCATGTGAGCCAGGGGCGCCAGATCGCCGCTGGCACCCAGCGAGCCGACCGACGGCACGGCGGGCGTGACGCCGCGTTCGAGCATGGCGACGATCAGGTCGAGCGTTTCCGGCTTGATTCCCGAATGGCCGGCCGAAAGCGAGTTAGCGCGCAGAACGCCGGCGGCGCGCACCACCGGAATCGCCAGCGGCGCGCCGGTTCCGGCGGCATGGCTGCGGACCAGATTGAGTTGCAGCTCGGCTGCGTCCTCGGGCGACGATAACGATATTGGCGAGCCGGCCAAAGCCGGTCGTCACGCCGTAGATCGGCTCTCCGGCGGCGAGATGGCTGTCGACGAAATCGCGCGCGCGCACCACGCGCTCGCGGGCTGCCGTTGAAATGGTGATCGGCGCGCCGAGGGCGACGGCCTCGATCGCTTCAAGCGTGAGATGGTGGCCGTCGATTTCGATCAGAGCTTCGACCAATCGGCGTGCGCCGGCTTTGCAAACGGCGGGCCGCTTTGGATGACGATCGTCTCGTGATCGCGCAGGGCGATGTCGCGTGGGTCGCGCCCGTGCCAGGGCGTTCCATTGACCCAAATGCTGAGCCGCCCACCGTGCGGTGCCGTTACCGCGCCCGCCTCGGTCCAACTCAAGTTCGGCCCCCAGATGTCGAAGAACTCGCCCAAGGTGAAGGGGCGCTTCACCGGTGACTCGATGTGGATAAAACCGTCCTCGTTATGCGTGTGGAGCCAGTAGAGGCACGTCCCCGATTGCGGGATGCCGACCTGGGCCGGCACCGTCACCTGATGCCCGCGATTAAAGAGTTGTAGCTGCGTGTGAATGTGCTCGACCGAGCCCTCGGCGCGGTCGCAGTGAATGCCGTCGATCGGCAAACCTCCAAAGAGGCTCTGCGCGACCACCTCGGGTCGCGCCGGCGCGACGAGCAAGACAAGAAGCAACAATAGGAGCTGCATGTCTGCTGGCTTTCGATGTGCATAAGGAAAAAAACTTGTGGACAGCTTGTGAATTAGACCGAGGAGGCGCTTGTCCACGCCGTTTGTGCGTGCTACGATTCACAAGCTTCCGATTCCAAATCAGAAGTGCGACGGACGTATCGTTCGCGGTCGATGCACAACGTGAAACGTTGCGATAAGCAGCGATTCCGTAACTGAGACCAAACCGCTCGCCAGCGTCGGTGGGGCTCTCCGACCAGGTAGCCAAACAGGCGAGGCAAGTGCGTGAATACGTCGGAACCCGTCGGGGCTTCGCTTCGACGGGTTTCGCTATTTGCGGGAGGCTGCTTCGTAGACTAAGCGGGCCGCGGCGATATCTTCGGTGGCGATCCCAAGGGATTTAAAGATTGTGGTGTCGGCGGCGCGGGGCGGCTTGGTTCCAGCGAAAATTTCGCCGATCTCGGCGTAGATGTTGGCGCTGGAAAGAATCACGTCGCCCGACTCTTGCAGCACGGCCGCGCGCGAGTCGACGACCACGACGTTGTGCATCGCGTCGTCGTCGAGCTCGCGCCACGTCGGCCGGTTGGCGCCCACGGCGTTCACGTGCGCGCCCTTCTTGAGCCAGGCGCCGCGCAGGACCGGTTCTTGCGAGCTGGTGGCAACAACGACGACGTCGGCTCCGCGCACTGCCGTCTCGGCCTCCATCGCTACGGCGCGGTGCCGGCGCGCGAATTGCGCAGCGTGCTCGGCCGTGCGGCTCCAGACGCGCACCTCTTCGAACTGGTGGATGCTCGACAGCGCCGCTAGGTGCGAATCGGCTTGTACGCCGCTGCCGAGCAGCGCCAGCACACGGCTCTGCGCCGGCATCAGGTATTTGGTGATCGCAGCAGAGACCGCGGCCGTCCGCATCTCCGTGATCAGACGCCCGTCAATCACGGCCAGCGGCTCGCCGTTATCGGTACGAAAGAGGAGCACGATCGCCTGATGCGTCGGGACGGTGCCGCCTTCGTTGGCGGGATAGAAGCTGACCGCTTTAAGGCCCATCACATCGGGCGCCACCGCGGGCATGATGCCGAAATAGCGCTTCCCTTCCTCGACCGTGAGAACGCTGCGTACCGGCTGCACGACGTTGCCCAGCGAAAACTGTGCCAGCGCCTGCTCCATCGCCGGAATCAACTCTTCCCACCGAAGGAGATGGCGAACTTGGTCCTCATCGAGGTAGATCATGTTGACGTCATCGATACTTCGCCGCGATCTCAGCGGCGACGGCGGCGATGCGCTCGCGGACGAACTCGGGGCCGAGGACCTCCGCTTGCGCGCCCCAGCCGAGTACCCAGCGCACCAGCTCGTCGACGTCGGCGACGCGATAGGCGATCTCCGTCGAACCGTCCGCGCCCGGTTCGACGCGAAAGTCGGCGACGATGCGAGCGGCGGCCGCGGCCTTTGCGACCCGCGGCGCAAAGCGCACGCGAACTTCGGTCGTTTCGTCGTTGTGCAACACGCCGCTGATCGAGGCGGCGGCATACTCTTCAACGTTGAAATCGTTGGGCCGGACGAAGGTTTTCGCGAGGACGAGCGGCTCGCTCACGCTGTCGACCGCAAACGTCCGCTTCTCCTTGCGCGTGTGGTCGTAAGCGACGCAATAGACGCGCCCGGCGTTGATGATGAAGCCGTACGGATCGACCCGGCGTGAAGTGCTCCGGCCTTCCTTGTCGCGGTATTTGAAGCGGACGCTGCGCGAAGAACGCTCCGCCGCCGAGAGCAGCGCGAAGGCGCGTTCGCCGCGCTTGTCGAGCGAGATCCCCGAGAGCCGAAAGGCCATCGGCGAGGCCTCGTCGACTCGGGCGCGTGCCGAGCGCCCGGCGCTGCCGACAAGCTTCTCGGCGACGTCGTCAATCGATGCGCCGATGGCTCCCCCAATGCTCGCGCCCAGCGAACGCAGCGCGACCAATCCAAAGAGCTCACCGCTGCTGAGGTCGAGCCGTTTGAGGCTGTAGCCCTCGGCGAAGCGATAGAGGTTCGCGGCACGATCGAAGTAGAGCGGAAAACCGGCGTTGGCTAAGATCGCGAGATAGCGGCGGAGGCTGCGCGTGCTGGGGCGGCGCTCGCCCTCGGCGATACGATCTTTGAGGCTTTCGAACGAGTGATTCCCCTGGTCGATCGCGTTGAGCAACCGGACGAGCAGAATGACCTTCGATTCGCCGTCGGTGCTCATCGATCCGGAGAGGCTTGGGGTTTGGGGAAACAACCGTCGGGCGCGTTAACCGGCGGCGCGGTTGGAAGCGGCGGCGTTGCCGTTACTCCGAGTCGAACCGGATAAAACGAGCCGCCGTCGGTCATCGTCTGCAGAACGACGCGCGACGTTTGACCCGGCGGTAGGTTCAACGCCGTGACCTGATACCGTGACGGCACGCGTACGCATCCAATCTCCGCGACGTTCCCGTCGATCAAGAAGCTTCCCCGCGCGGGCCCCGCCAGCGGTTGCAAGAAGACGTAGGCCGTAGCGGGTGCTGCGCTCGGATTTGCCAGCGTCAGATCGATCGTGTGCAGGATCCCGTAATCACCGTAGTCGCGGCCATCTGCCGACGGGCTCACGTTGGGTGGCGTTGGATCGGTGTCGCCGATGACGGTCGTCGCGTCCGGGCCACCGGCTGAAAAGCTCAAGCTTTCGCTGCCGAAGCCGGCGATCGAAAAGGCACCGGTACGGTGGTGTCCGTCGCCGGGAAGCACCGGGCCGTCGAGCAGCGTGCGCGGATCGACGTCCGGCGAAACCGACAGCACCGTCACTTCAACCGGACCGCCCGAGAGGACGCGTAAGTCGGCGGTTCCGGCAACGAGTTGGCGGGCCGTCATCGGGAGATCGGTCACCAAGTACGGCTGGTCGCCCGACAGATCCAAGACGACCCCTTCGTGCTGATTTTTCGTCAGCAGAAATCGCTTGCTCACCGAGTCGCCGACTTGCATCACGTCCATGTTCGGACCCGCCTTCGCCTCGATCAACTGCACGGAGGTGGGGTCTTGGGAGCCGCCGCGCAGCGCCACCACGAGCCTTCGCGGATCGGCCAGATCGTCGTGATAGTAGTAGATGCGTGCCGGCGTTGCGAGCGAGACTGTCCCGCGAAAGAGGACGCCGTCCTGCGAGACGTGCTCCGGATCGTCGTCGTAAAAGAGCAGCCCCGGAAGAAACGGCTGCAACGCCGTATTTTGCACGGTCACCGTGGTCGTGCCCGACTGATCGAAATACTGACCGTTTCCGGCAATCTGGATTGGAACCGTAAACTGAGCCGTTCCGCCGGGACCCAGCGGCGCTGCCGGCGGCGAGACCGCGCCGATGCTGATCTGCGCGCCCGGCATTGCCTCCGTCAGACGCGTCACCCAGTCGGTAACTTCTTGCGCCAGCCAGTCGGGTTGGGCCGGATCGCCGGTGATCGTCAGCGTCGTTTGCGGGACGATCGTGCCGGCGTTAAATGCGACGCGAATCGCGATGTCGGCGCTCGCGCCATTGGCATCGCTGACGTGAAGGACGTCGGTCCCCGTTTGCTGCGTGGCGGCGATCGTCAGCGAAGTTCCGTTGGGATCGACGGTTACCACGACGAGCTTTCGGTCGAGCGTTAGCTGGAGCGGCGGCGTTGCGCCCGTTACCGCGACGATTTGTTGCTGCGCCGGATTGAGATTAACCGCAGTGGGCGAAACGGTGAGCGCCGCCGGGGGTGCCGACGGCGTTGGTGTTACTTGCGCGAGGACTATTGCGAGAAGAGGAATGAGCATCGTGTCGCCCTTCGACTCCGCTCAGGGTGACACTGCTGCCCGGCCTTACGTTACGGCGGGTTCGGGTGGGCGGGCTGCCGGCGGATCGACCGACGGAATCTTCGTGTACTTCAGTTTTTCCGGATCGTCGGGATCGACGTCGCCCAGGATATGATCGCCCGAGCCAAAGACGCCCTTGAGCATCTCCTCGGCGAGCTCGTCCTCGACCATCCGTTGGATCGCACGGCGAAGCGGACGCGCGCCGAACTCCGGGTCCCATCCCTTTTTCGCAAGCACGGACTTTGCCGCGTCGGTTACCTTGAGCTCCATCTCCTGAGCGCGAACTTCGCGCACGACCTTGTTGAGTTCCGAGCGTGACGATCTGTTCGATCTGCTCGCGCGTCAGCTGATGGAAGACGAGCACTTCGTCGACGCGATTGAGAAACTCGGGCCGGAACGTCTGCTTGACCTCCTCCATCACGCGGTTCTTCATGCGCTCGTAGGCCTTGACTTCGTCCTCGGCCGAGCATCCGCTGCGGACGGAAGCCGATATCGGTCGTCGTGGTCATTCCGGTCGCGCCGACGTTGCTCGTCATGATGATGACCGAGTTTTTGAAATCGACTTGACGGCCCTGAGAATCGGTGAGACGTCCGTCTTCGAGCACTTGCAGCAGCAAGTTGAAGACGTCGGGATGCGCTTTCTCGATTTCGTCGAGCAGCACGACGGAGTACGGCCGGCGGCGGACCGCTTCGGTCAGCTGGCCGCCCTCTTCATATCCGACATATCCCGGGCGGCGCGCCGACGAGGCGGCTGACCGAGTACTTCTCCATGTACTCCGACATATCGATGCGGATCATCGACTCTTCATCGTCGAACAAGAAGCGCTGCGACGCTGCGCGCGACTTCCGTCTTGCCGACGCCGGTCGGCCCGAGGAAGATAAAAGAGCCGATCGGGCGGCTGGGATTCTTCAAGCCGGCACGCGAGCGGCGGATCGCCCGCGTAATAACGTTGATCGCTTCTTCTTGGCCGACGATGCGCTCGTGGAGCAGCTCGCCCATCTTGAGCAGCTTCTCGGTCTCGGCTTCCGCGAGGCGGCTAACGGGAATCTTCGTCCACGCAGCGACGATCTCGGCAATGTTATCGTCGGTGACTTTGAGAATGCGATCGCCGGCGGATTTACGATCGCGCCACTCTTGCTCGAGGTGTGCTTTCTCCAAACGCAGCTTCTCTTCGCGATCGCTGATGTTGCGGCTTTGTCGAACTCTTGATTCTTGACGACCGACTCTTTTTCGGCGATGAGCTTGCGCAGTTGCGCGTCGGCTTCGCGAATCGCCGGGGGCGGCAGCGTGGCCTGCAGGCGCACGCGCGAGCTCGCTTCGTCGATCAGATCGACGGCTTTGTCGGGAAGGAAACGATCGGTGATGTACCGGTCGCTGAGACTGGCGGCGGCCGCGAGCGCCTCGTCGGTGATTTGCACCTTGTGATGCGCCTCGTAACGTTCGCGCAGGCCTTTGAGAATCTCGATCGTCTCCTCGACGGTCGGCTCGCCGACCATAATCGGTTGAAAGCGCCGCTCGAGCGCCGAATCTTTTTCGATGTGTTTACGAAACTCGTTGAGCGTCGTCGCGCCGATGCATTGCAGCTCGCCGCGCGCGAGCGCCGGCTTGATGATGTTGCTGGCGTCGATCGCGCCTTCGGCCGCGCCCGCGCCGACGAGCGTATGCAGCTCGTCGATAAAGAGGATGATCTCGCCGGCAGCGCCGCGGATCTCGTCCATCACGCGCTTCATCCGCTCCTCGAACTCACCGCGGTACTTCGTGCCGGCGACGAGGCCGGCCAGGTCGAGCGTAATCACGCGCCGGTCGCGCAGCGGCTCGGGGATGTCGCCCTTGATGACGCGCTGCGCCAGACCCTCGGCAATCGCCGTCTTGCCGACGCCAGGCTCACCGATAAGGGCCGGGTTGTTCTTCGTGCGCCGCGAGAGAATTTGGATGACGCGTTCGATTTCGTTGTTTCGACCGATGACCGGATCGAGTTTGTTGTCGCGCGCCAGTTGTGTGAGATCGCGGCCGTAGGCGTCGAGCGTCGGGGTCTTGCTCTTCCCTTTCGGAGCCGACGGCTGGCCCTCGGCGCCAAGCAGGGAGGTCGTCTGCACGCGAACCTTCGCGGGGTCGACGCCCAAGTTGGTGAGCACGCGCGCTGCGACGCCCTCGCCTTCACGGATCAAGCCAAGGAGCAAGTGCTCGGTCCCAATGTAGTTATGGTTGAGCTGGCGTGCCTCTTCGAACGCGAGCTCGATGACGCGCTTGGCCCGCGGGGTGAAGACCATCTCCTGCTGCACGGTCTGCCCGCCGCGCCCGACGATCGCTTCTACCTCTTGACGAACCTTCGCGAGATTGACGCCAAGCGACTCGAGACTTTCGCGGCCAGACTCTCGCCCTCGGAAATAATTCCCAGCAGAATATGCTCGGTTCCAATATAGTTGTTTCCGAGGCGCTGCGCTTCTTCCTGAGCAAGCACGATGCTGCGCCGCGCTCGCTCGGTGAAGGGCTCCCACATCGACATCGCTCTGGCTCTTCCTCCTTACCACTTAACTCGGCCCGGAGCGGGCGGTTTCGCGACTGCTCGCCGCTCGCCGCCCGTCGAGACGCTCGGATACAGGTCCCGCCACTCGAGGAGGTTTGCCGTACGGCCCGCGGAACCTCGTGACACCATGCCGACCGTTGAACAAGTGCGCGAAGCACTCGTCGAGGTCAAAGATCCCGAACTAAACCTTGGAATCCTCGAGCTCGGCTTGGTCTACGATATTACGGCCGAAGGCGAAAACGGCGAGAACGTCACCGTGATGATGACGCTGACCTCGCCGATGTGTCCGGTCGGGCCGATGTTCAAGCAGTCGGTCAAGGATCACGTGCTCGCGATCGAGGGCGTGAAGAACGCAAACGTCGAGATCACCTTCACGCCGCCGTGGGACCCAGCGACGATGGCCTCCGACGACGTCAAAGCCATGTTAGGAATTTGGTAGAGGGCGCGCCGCGCTTCAATCGATATCACTGCGTCCGAAGAGGGGCCGATAGAACGGTATTTCGCTCCCTAGCATATCTTCGAGCGCCGCGATGTCGCTACCGCCGTGAAGGTCGTCCCACAGGCGCCCATAGTCGACTCCCCAGTAGGCGTGACGAATGATGTTGCCTGCGTCCCCGAAGACCTGGAAATTTACGTCACCGTACTTCGTGCGGAGCTCCTCGCCGTTCTTGCTCTTGAGGAACCAATAAGCTGCCTCGCAAATCTCTTCTATCGCTTTCGCCACAGCATACTGCGTCTTCTTGTCATGCAGAAACGCATCGCGGTCGACCCCTTTAAGGAACTCGCGGATTACCGCAAATCTATCTGCGATATCCTGCGGCTTCTGCTTCGGATCATTCGGGTCGTACTGTCTAGAAGACACGAGCCGTATTTTGAAGGGCTTCGCTTGCTAAGAGCTCGCCCTTCGCGATTTGCACGTCGACGGTGACGCCAAGGTCGTCCTCGAGCGCCCGCTTGACTCGCGCCATGTCGAAATAACCTCCCCGGTGGCCCGGGCGGAAATGGACGAGGAGATCGAGATCGCTTCGGGCCGCAGCTTCTTCGCGCGCGTACGATCCGAAGATATAGAGCCTGTCGATGCCGTAGCCTCGCAGAGTTGGCTCGAACGTACGGATTCGGTCGATGATACTGCCTAGCTGCATCGCGCTGCCACGACGTACGAGTGAATTTCTTGCAGATGCTTGCGCGCTTCGCTCGAGTACTTAAGTACGCCCACGTTAGCGCTTCGACTCGTTCTGTTTTCGCTTGGGCTGTTCACCGAGCGCGCGGAAGTACTCACGCACCTCCTTCTCGGGAATGACCCAGCCCTCAGCGACGTCCCGAATGCCTTCCTCGACGTCGGCTTTGAGTTGTTCAAAGAATGGATCTTTTTTGGCTGCAGCATGAGTAGATTATACCACGATGGGAGGCGCTCAGGATGACCTGGGATTGAACTCCCGGTGTGGTCCACTATCCTTCGACTCCGCTCAGGATGACATGGTAGCCACACCGGGAGAACGCTAGGGCAAAGAACGAACGCTTTTACATGGGCAACTGATAGGCTGCGGCGAGATCTTTCATCGCGGTCGTGAGGATCGCGTGATACTGCGCGTCGATGCCGATGCCGTACTTGACGTCGATGTCTTTCATCACTTGAACGTGTATCGGATGCGACACGGCGCGATCGAGCATGACTTCGACGTTGAATCCCTCGCCAGTCTGACCGGCAGACCAGAGCGCGGCGGCGAGTGCGCGGCCGTCGTTGGGATCGGGGTCCGGCTTGCTCGGAAGTGCGATCTTCTTCTCCGTCACGATTCGCAGCGAGTCGTTCACCACGAAATCGAACGTCTTGATGAACTGGCCGACTTGCTCCTTACCGTACTGCTTCGTAAGCTTTGCGACTTCGGCGTCAAACGAGCTGCCGGTGAGCTTCTTGAGCAGCGTTACCGTGCTAAAGTTGCTCGGGCCGCCTCCGGCTTCGACCATCGAGAGCGTCACGGCCAGTGCCGGCGCGCCGGTATAGACGCAGCACGAACCCGAGAAACGCGTCGATGTATCGACGACGTCGGGCATCAGTTTCGCCGATGCGGCGGCCGGAATGATGGTTGCCAGAGCGAGCGCACAAGCGGCGATGGCGAATTGGTTGCGCATGGGTTCCTTTCTCGAGCATTGCGGCTCGTTAGAAAAACGGTTCGCCGAAAGGAACGGCTAAGGCAAGCGTTTGGATTGGGGGCGCGGCGGCTAGAGCAGCGCTAGGGCAATCGGTTTGGTCGTGGGTTGCTTCGAACCGCCGGCCGGTTCGACGCTGACGGCGACCGCGACGACGGCATTTGCCGACACCGGCAAGCGGAGCACGGTTTCGCCCGAAGCGGCCGGCCTGAACGTGATCGACGGGGCCATCGTCTTGGAGCCTTTCGGCAACGTCCAAGCCTGGTAGACCTTGCCCTTGGGCGGCTGCGCGAGGGCGTGCATGGCAATGTAGAGGTTATGGCCGCGCACCACAACGGAGCCGTGGCCGAACCGATAGCGTTTGGCATCCGGCGCCGTGACGTCGGCGATAACTGCCGACTGCTGCGCGATCCGCGACTCGTCGCGGCCGACCCGATCGCGAAGCGAGGCATTCCAGAGGCCTGCTCCGACGGCGATTGCAAAACATGCCGCAGCGACGAGCGCGGGAAAGCGCGATGCCAGCGAACGCGCCGGTCGCACCGAACGTCCGGGTTTCTCGGAACGAACTTGCTTCATCAGGCGAGTTTTGAGCATGAAACTCGGCGCCGCGGTGCGGCCGTCGGCCTCAGCGGAGTAGCCGATGGCCGTTACCGCCGGACGCAGCAGCTGGTACTCGGCGCGGCACTCCTCGCACGATTTCAGGTGCGCGGCCACATTCGCCGCTTCGCCGGCGGGGAGCACGCCCAGCGCGTAGAGGGCGACGTTGTCGAGCATCTCGTCGTGCGACATCATGGTGCCACGACTCCGTCGAGCGCGCTGCGCAAGCGGCGCAGGCCGCTGCGAATGCGGGTTTTAACCGTGCCGAGCGGCAAGCCGGTAGTTTGCGCCATCTCCTGGTGCGTTATACCGCCGAAGAAACCCAGCTCGATCAGCTTGCGTTGTTCCTCGGGCAACTGCGCGATCGCCGCACGCACGGACTCCGCATCGAGTTGCGCCAGCGCGGTATCTTCCAGCACGTCTTGTGCCGGAATCGCCTCGGGAATCTGATCTTCAGGGCGTGCCGCCCGAGCGCGCAGGGCGTCAAACGCGCGGTTGCGAGCGACCCGCACGATCCACGCGCCAAAGTTTCCCGAGCGGAAAAGCTCGGGGTTGCTCCAGATCTTCATGAAGACGGCTTGCGTGGCATCTTCGGCGCTTTGGGGATCGGAAAGCACGCGTAACGCCACGCCGTAGACGAGGCGATGATAAGCGTCGTACAACGCTTCAAACGCGGAGGTATCGCCCTCCCGCACGCGCTCCATGAGCCGGACTGCGTCATCCACGCTTAAACGGTTCCCAGGGGCTCCGTGGATTGGGCTCTCACGCGGCTCCAAGCAGAACGAGGCTGCTAAAGAAAGCTGCGGCGACGTCGCGGCGTCCATCGATAATCCTCACGATCTCGATGTCGTCGCCGGCAAGCCGGTAGAGTACAATCAGCAAGCCAACCGGGAAGGAACGGACGCCCAGCCCGAGTTCGGCGCGCTGACGCCCCAGTTCCGGCCATCTTCGGAGGATTCGACAACCCTCTTTGACGCGGTCGATTAGCGAATCGGCCCGTTCGAGACTGTCCGGGGCGACGAAGCCATGAATCGCTGCGAGGTCGGCGAGCGCGCGAGGCGTGAATAGCAGCCTTACCACGCGGAGCTACTCGGCACGTTCGCGCTTAAGTTGCTGACTGCGCCGGCGAAGCCGGGCCCAAACCTCTTTTCTCGTCAAGAAGCTCGCCTCGATCTGCCTCATCAAGCCCCTCTTGAACCTCGACCCTTAGTTGCTGTAAGAGCGCCTCTTCGGACTTCCCAACGCCAGTCGGAGAGGCTGCGTTCTCTATTGCGGCATCGGCTTGGCGCAGAACCTCGACGACCTGCTCGCGCTTAAGAGCGGGATACATCTCGAGGATTTCATCCAGGTTTGAGCCATCTGCAAGGTTCCGGAAGATAGTACGTACAGGAACGTCCGTTCCGGCGAAAACCGGGATGCCTCCAAAAATCTCCGGATCCGACACGACGTCTGCGGACTTCATAGAGTTCAACCTCCTTTCGCAGCGCTCAGGGTGACACGCGCGGATAGATGCGAGTTGGAATGCCGGCGAAGGCCGGATCGCCGCACTGCCAGAGTAAAAAGGCGTATTCGTCGGTGAGGAGCTGCTCGCTCTGCTCGCGGGATGCAGCCATGAATCCGTGTCCAGCGTCATAGTCCACGCGCAGGAGAATCGGACGCCCGCTTGTGGTCGCGCGCGCGAGCCTCGCGGTGAACTTGGCGAGCTGCCACGAGGCAACGCGCGGATCGTTAAATCCGGTAACGAGCATTACGGCCGGATAGGGCGTTGCGGGCACGACGTGCTCGTAGGCATCCATTGCGTAAAGCGCCCTGAAACCTGTCTCGTTGGTGACGGTCCCGAACTCCGGAATGTTCGGCGGGCCATTGGGCGTGAACTCGGCGCGCAGAGCGTTGCTGACGCCGACGACGTCGAGCGCGGCTGCGAAAAGGTGCGGCTGCGATGTAATCGCTCGCCCAATCGTGATGCCGCCGGCGCTGGTGCCTTCGCCGGCGAGGTGGGCCGGCGAGGTGTACTTATGAGCGACGAGCCACTGCCCGCAGGCGATGAAGTCTTGCCAGGTATGGGGTTTGGTCGCGATCATTCCAGCGCGGTGCCAGGCTTCGCCGTACCAGCCGCCGCCGCGCGGATGACAGACGGCGAAAACGCCGCCGCGCTCGAGCCACGCGATGCGGGTGCCGCTGAACGACGGATTGAGCACGATGCCGTAAGCGCCGTAACCCTCCAAATATGCCGGATGCGATCCGTCGAGCGGCAGCCCTTTACGGTAGATTACCGAGAGCGGGACCATCGTGCCGTCGGCGCTGCGCGCCAGCACTTCCGACGAGGTATACGGCGACGTGTCGATGTCGGCCAGCGGCTTGAGATGCGTGTCGGTAACGGAGCCGGCGGCATCCGCGGCATAGAAGAGCTGCGAGTGCGTCCAAGCCCGTTAGGCCGAAAACGACGCCCGGCTCCCGCGGGTCGGTGGCGATCGCGCTAATCGAACCTTGGAAAGGCAACGCGACGTTCGTTATGTCGCCAGTGCTGCCGCCGGCGGCGAACGCGACGCGAGTCAGCTTTCCAAATCCGCCCTCTCGCGACCGGACGTAGAGCCCATCGGCCGCGACGCCCAAATCTTCGAGCACGTCCTTTCCTGCCGGAATCACGGTCTGCGCAGTCGCCATGTTGGGCGCATCGAGCGACGTTGCGATGAGCTTGTACGACGGCGCGTTCTTATGCGTGAACGCGAAGATCGTCGAGCCTTTGAAATCGAGATTGACGACGTCGTCGGCGGGCGTCGCGACGGGCGTCCAGGCGACGTTGGAATCGAGAACGGTCGCACGGGTCGCATAGACGGTGCGCTCGTTGGCAACGCCATGAACGATCACCGCCAGCGTGTACGGCGAGGCCGGTGAGCGCAGCACGACCGGAAAATCCGTCAGGCCGAATGGGATCTTTGGATTCACGCCATATCCGAAGACCGCGACGTCACTGTCCGGGTCGCGCCCCAACACGTGCAGATATGCGACGGCGCGTTTCTCCTTATCGGTTTGGGGTTCGCCGGGAAGCATTTTCGGAAATCGCACATAGTAGAAAGAGTTGCCGTCGGACAACCAGCTCGTCGGGCCGATATAATAGGCGCGATCGATCGCGTCGGGAAGAACGCGAGCGGTCGCGGTTTCCACGACGTGAATCACCTCGGCCTCGGAGCCGCCTTCGGAGATGCCGTACGCGACGTATCGTCCGTCGAGCGACGGCAGGAAATAGTTGATCGTGTAATGCTTGCCCGGCGTTGCCAAGGTCTGCGGATCGACCAGGACGCGTTCGCCGCTGCCGTCCACGTTGCGCACGTAGAGCTTGGGCCCGTTGTCGCCGGGGTTGAGCTTCTCGTAAAAATAGTACGGTCCGTCGCGGGTGACGCCGGTGACCACGACGCCGGCATTGTCCAGCTCTTTGATGCGCTCGAAGAGCCGTTCGCGCGGTTCGCCGAGCCGGCCGAGCACCGCGCGCGCATAATCGTTCTGCTCCTTGAAGAACTGCGCGACGACGGGGTCCGCCATGTTTTCAAAGTAGCGGTACGGGTCGGTAACGGAGGTGCCGTATATCGATTCGGCGACGGCGCGCTGCGGCGGTATCGGCGGGGGCGACGGGAAACCCGCCGGGATCGCGCCGACCATGGCGAGGGCGAATATGCAGCAGCTAGCGCGGAGCATAAGGCCACTATTCTCGAAGGAGTGCCGAGCGCCTCGCAAAAGGTGGCAAACGTGAAGAGTCGTGCGGAAAAATACGCAGAGCTCGAGCTAAAACGCGCGGAATCGACGGTTCCCGCCGGAGCTGAGGCGCTCGCGCGACAGCACGCGCGAGGAAAGCTCTCGGCCCGAGAGCGCGTCGAGGCGCTGGTGGACGAAGGCACTTTTACCGAGTTCGACCGGTTCGTGATCCACCGGGCCAACGCGTTCGGACTCGACGAAAAGGAGTTTTTGGGCGACGGGGTCATCACCGGACGCGCGACGATCGACGGACGCCAGGTCTTTCTTTTTTCGCAGGATTTTTCGGTGCTGGGCGGCTCGCTGGGCGAAGCCTTCGCCGAGAAGATTTGCAAGATGATGGATTTGGCGATTCGCACCGGTTCGCCGATGATCGGCATCAACGATTCGGGCGGAGCGCGCATTCAAGAAGGCGTCGTCTCATTGGGTGGTTACGCCGAAATCTTTTGGCGCAACGTCGCCGCCAGCGGCGTGGTTCCGCAGATCAGCCTGATCGCGGGGCCCTGCGCCGGCGGCGCGGTGTATTCGCCGGCGATAACCGACTTCATCATCATGACGGAAAAGATCTCGCAGATGTTCATCACGGGACCGGAGATCATCAAAACGGTTACCGGCGAGGAAGTAACGTTCGAGGAGCTAGGCGGTGCGCTGACGCACGCGACCCGAAGCGGCGTCGCGCATCTCGTGGCCGAGGACGAAGCGAACCTCTTCGAGCTGACCCGCGATCTGTTTTCGTTTCTTCCGCAAAACAATACCGAAGCGCCGCCGGAATACGCGTGCGACGACGACCCACACCGGATGGTTGCACAGCTCGACGATCTCATCCCCGACTCGCCGAATAAGCCGTACGACATGCGTGAGGTCATCACGGGTGTCGTGGACTATGGCGACTTCCTCGAGATCCAGGCGCTCTACGCGCCGAACGTGCTTTGCGGCTTCGGCCGCGTTAACGGGCGCGCCGTGGGCATCGTCGGCAATCAACCCAACGTGCTCGCCGGCGTGCTCGACACGCGTTCGTCGGTCAAAGCCGCGCGCTTTGTGCGCTTCTGCGATGCCTTCAACATTCCGTTGATCACGTTTGTCGACGTCCCCGGCTTTCTTCCGGGCACCGATCAGGAGTACGGCGGCATCATCCTGCACGGCGCCAAGCTGCTTTACGCGTTCGCCGAGGCAACGGTTCCCAAAATCACCGTGATCACGCGCAAGGCGTACGGCGGCGCCTACGACGTGATGGCGAGCAAACACATTCGTGCCGACGTCAACCTGGCATGGCCGACCGCCGAGATCGCGGTGATGGGCGCGGAGAGCGCCGTCAAGACGATCTTCCGCCGTGAGATCGCGGCCGCCGACGACAAAGAGGCGAAGATGGCGGAGCTAATCGGCGAGTACAACGATCGCTTCGCGCACCCGTACATCGCGGCCGCGCGCGGTTACGTTGACGACGTCATCGAGGCCCGCAAGACGCGCGGCGCGATCGCCGATGCGCTGGAAATGCTGCGCGACAAACGCGTTGACGTGCCGCAGCGCAAACACGGGAACATTCCGCTATGAAGCGTTTACATCTTGAATATTGCGGCCTGCTGCTGGCAGCTTCATTACTGGCCGGGTGCGGCGTCCTTCCCCTGAGCCAGCCTGCCCTGAGCGGAGTCGAAGGGAACGCCTCTGTTCATGGCATCGCACGCTCCGCAAACGTCGGGGAAGGCCTCTATGTCAGCGAGTCTACCCGACTCTCTGGCGGTCCGACCGTCTTCGGTTATCCTGGGAACAACCGGGGCAATAAGCCAGCGCAATGTACGATCGCTTTTGGGGATGGCGCAGGCGGCATTGCCACGGATCGCGGTGGCAATCTTCTGGTTCCGGACGCTAATGATACGCAGTTTTGGGTCTACCAGGGACCGGGCATGTGCGGGCCGGCGATCGGAAGGGTTGAGACCAGCGGCTTCTCCGTGGACATCGCGAGCGACGATGCAGTGGCGGGAAAGATCATTGTCGGTAACTACAAGGGCCGCGATGCTAGCAGTCCCGGTAATATCGAGATTTGTAGGCTCACCGGCGGCTGCACCAAGAGCCTGACGAACCCAGACATGTTCGAGGTTATCGGCGTCGCGCTTGCTAAAAACGGCGACTGCTGGGCATCGGGTTACGGGACTAGCTACAATGCCACATTAACGTATTTTAGACACTGCGACGGGTCGGGCCAAAGTTCAACCGGCTTTGAAAACAAGTCGCCCGGAGGCCTGGACATCGACAAGTACGGCAATCTCATCTCCGTCGACTTGTCGCAGGGCGGAGGGTTTTTCGTCTATAAAGGCTGCCGTCCAGCCTGCACGCTTGTCGGCGGTCTCTTTCCAGACGAAGGTGCTTCGGATTACGGACACGTGAACAGGAAGTCCACCGAGTTTGCCACCGCCGATTACCAATACGGTCAGGTCGACGTCTATAAATACACGCCGACAAAAATGACGTATGAATACAGTTTCGATAACGGTCTTTCTCAACAAGACGACGTCTTAGGTGCTGCTTATAATCCAGGGGACAGCGAATGAAAGCTTGCACCCTCCGCACGAGTTAGAACAAGCCCGGTATCAGACGCCAGCGAAGCGTTTGCTGGTACTGCCGGTATCCGGGTAGGCTTTTGGCCAGGAACGCCTCCTCGTTCTGTAACCGCCAGACGACGAGCGGCAACATCGGCAGAACGAGCAGCAGCGCCCAATAGGAGCCGAGCGCGAGTGGTATGCCGACCACCGTGATCAGCAATCCCACATAGAGGGGATGGCGCACGACGGCGTATGGACCGGTCGAAATGACTCGCTGATCCGCCGAGACCTGGATCGTGGCGGCGGCGAAACTGTTCTCTCGGAAGACGAGAAAGTAGACGTACGATCCGGCTACGACCAAGACATCGCCTAGAACGACCAGCCACGCTATGTCGGACGACCAATGCATCCGATGGTCTCGCGCCGCAAGAACTATGGTCGTCACGAGCAACGAATAGATGAGCGCCACGATCAGCTTCTGCGCCCGGTCGGTCTCGGTGAACCGCATGCGGCGCTCCAAAAGGCTGCGATCTTTCCGCCAAAAATAAGCCGAAGTCAGCAAGCCGCAGACGCTTATGATCGCGATAAAGACCCACGCCTGCCAGTAATCGAACGTCCCGGCCGGAAGGAAGATTATGAGCCAAATCAGCGGCACGGAAACGATCGCGTTGATCAGCGCACGTCGCTTCAGACCCATGCGAAGCCTCCCCTTTAGGAGCCAGTCCTTCGCAGGGGCAGGACGGGCGCTCCTGCGATGGTATGTAGCAAAACGTGAAACTCTTAGAAGGAAAGCGCGCGCTGGTTACCGGCGTGGCAAACCGGTGGTCGATCGCGACTGGCATTGCGCGAAAGCTGCACGAGCACGGGGCTTCGATTGCGCTGACGTATCAAGGCGAACGCGTCCGCGACGAGGTCGAGAAGCTGGCCGCCGAGTTGGGCAAGGGCCCGGTCATTGAATGCGATGTAAGCAAAGGTGCCTCGCTCACCGCGATGCGCGACGAGCTTGCCGATAAGTTCGGCCCCCTCGACGTGCTGGTTCACTGCATCGCATTTGCCAACAAAGAGGACCTCGCGGGAAAGGTTTTCGATACCTCGCGAGCGGGGTACGCGCTGGCGCTCGACGTATCGGCTTTTTCGTTGATCGCACTCGTAAGCGAACTGCGCGACTCGTTCAGCGACGGCGCTTCCATTATGGCGCTGACCTATCTCGGGGCGACCCAAATCGTGCCGAGCTATAATCTGATGGGCATCGCCAAGGCCGCGCTTGAAGCGACGGTCCGCTACATCGCATTCGATTTGGGCGATCGCAACATTCGCGTCAACGCGATCTCAGCCGGCCCCATCAAAACGGCTAGCTCGCGCCAAGTCGGAGGTTTTTCGCGCATCCTCGACGTCGTTCCAAAGGTCGCTCCGCTGCACCGCAACGTAACCGCCGACGACGTCGGAAACGTGGCCGTCTTCCTCGCGTCGGACCTTTCCAGCGCCGTTACTGCCGACGTGCACTTCGTCGACGCCGGTTATCACGCCATGGGAGTGTACCCGCCGTAAGTGTTTTCTAAGATCCTGATTGCGAATCGTGGGGAGATAGCGGTTCGCGTCATTCGCACGGCGCGCGAGATGGGGATTGCAACCGTGGCCGTGTATTCGGAGGCCGACCGCGCCGCCTTGCACGTCGCCTTGGCCGACGAAGCGTACGAGATCGGCCCCGCGCCGCCGTCGCAAAGTTATTTGAACGGCGACCGGCTGATCGAGTTCGCCCGCAAGACCGGCGCCGAGGCGGTGCATCCGGGCTACGGCTTTCTCGCGGAAAACGCCGCATTCGCGCGCAGCGTCGTCGCCGCAGGTTTGACGTGGATCGGGCCGCACGCCGGCGCGATCGATGCAATGGGCGATAAGCTTCGGGCCCGCCAAGCGATGCGCGACGCGAAGGTTCCTTCGGTGCCCGGTGGCCACGAGCCGATCGCGGATGTTGACGGCGCACGCGCTGCAGCGGAGAAATATGGCCTGCCGCTGGCGTTCAAAGCAGCTGCCGGCGGCGGCGGTAAAGGACTGCGCGTGGCGAGCTCGATGGACGAGGTGCCATCGGCATTTGAAACGGCGCGCCGCGAAGCGAAAGCGTATTTCAAGAGCGACACGATCTATGCCGAGCATTACCTCGAAAACCCTAAGCACGTCGAACTGCAAGTGCTCGCCGACAAACACGGCAACGTCGTTCACGTCGGTGAGCGCGACTGCTCGCTGCAACGGCGCCATCAGAAAGTGTGGGAAGAGACTCCGGCTCGCATTTCAGGCCCGCTGCGCGAAGCGATGCGCGAGGCCGGCGTGCGCGCGGCCAAAGCGATCGGCTACGATTCGGTCGGCACGATCGAATGTCTCGTCGCCGGTGATGCGTTCTACTTTCTGGAGATGAACACGCGCATTCAAGTCGAGCACACCGTCACGGAGATGGTGAGCGGACTCGATCTGGTGCGGGAACAGATTCGCGTCGCGGCGGGCGAGCCGCTGGGATACGGTCAGGACGAAATCGCCTTTCGCGGTTTCTCGATCGAGGGGCGCGTGAACGCAGAAGACCCGGCGGCGAACTTCCAGGCCGCACCGGGCACGATTTCCGCCTATCGGGAGCCCGGCGGCCTCGGCGTTCGCGTCGACTCGGCGGCCTACGCGGGCTGGACCATCCCACCCGACTACGACTCGCTCGTGGCCAAACTCATCGTCTGGGCGCCGACGCGCGAGAACGCGCTCGCGCGGATGCGCCGCGCCCTCGACGAGTATGTGATCGAAGGGATTCCCACGACACTGCCGCTGTTGCGCGCACTCTGCGACAACCCGGAGGTCGCCGACGCCTCATACGGCACCGCGACGCTCGAGCCGTTCGCCGCGACGTTGCGGCCGGTCGCCGTCGCCGGGCCGCGTTTGCCGGCACAGCCGGCGCACGCCGAGATGCGCCGCACCGCTCCGCGTCTGCGAACGTTGCGCAAGCGCGCGAACTCCTCCGACGGTAACGACGTGCATTCGCCGATGCACGGACTCGTGGTCGAACTCACCGTCGGTAAAGGCGATGCGGTCAGCGAGGGCCAAGTCGTGGCGATAATCGAGGCGATGAAGATGATGAACGAGGTGCGAGCACATCGTGACGGGGTGGTCGGCACGGTGCACGCCGCGGCCGGCTCTACCGTCGAAAGCGGATCGCCGATCTTGTCGATTGACTAAGTCGAGCACGCAAGCGCTGAGTCCCGACTTGACGGAGCGCCACGGCGCAGGTATCATGGGGCAAGGGCAGGGGCGTAGTGGGGGGCATTTATAGGGGCTCGAAAGCCGCCCGCCGAAGGGATGAAAGATGCCAGTAACAACGCGACCGCAAATCGCAAAAGTTCTTGAAAAGGTCCACGACCGCGTCTATCGCGCGGAAGGCGCTGCATTGGTCAAAGAGCTGGCCCACGCCCTTGGCCGGCCGACCCTCGCGCGCCTAACCAGCACACCGGACCTCAAAACGATTACGCGCTGGTCGCTAGGGCGTAACCGGCCCTCTGCCGATCGTCTCGATCGCCTGCGGCACGCTGCAATGGCATATTATGCACTGATTGACTTCGGGCTAACCGCGACCAATGCGGAGCAATGGTTCCGCGGTGCGAATCCCGTCCTCGATTTCGCCATGCCGATCGACGCGTTACGCGAAGGCAGATACGCCGACGTCCTTAGTGCCGTAAAGAATCACGCCAGCGAGTAACCCTCCTACGTGTACTACCGCCTTTCGGAGTTTTGGCGCGTAGGATACCTGGCGTCACCGCTTGATGTATCTCTCGAATACCAAGACGGTTCTGGCCGCTTCGACGATCCCGAGCGGAAGCTCGCCGTGCTCTATGGGGGCGATTCAGCAACTACGTGCATTCTTGAGGTCGCACTCCCGTGGAAGCCTCACGTTGACGCGACCTACGTCGAGCAGTCGGAGGCACCCGATGAGGAGATGGATGCTGAAGAACAGCGCCTTGCGCTTGAGGAGGCCGAACGCGATCGGGAGATCGCGAAGCGTCCTCCCACAATGCCCGCATCGCTCTACGATAGCGCCAAGGTGTTCGCCCAGCTCGTGACCCCTATCGTACTGTGCGATCTCGACGACGTGTCCGTGCGAACCCGACTCTCCAAGGTGCCGGCCCGCAGCCGCTGCAATGGCCGCGTGCAAAGTCTCACAATCGGATCGCTCGGTTACTACGGCTCAAGGTCCACACTTGGAGATAACACGGGCTATCTCGGGATTTCTTATGCGGGATGCGTTTGAAGGTGAAATATTCGTTCTTTTTCAGGGGCGATATGAGTTAGGGGCGCCGCTTGTGGGCCCGCTTCGCTTGCATCGGGACGATCCGGATGTGATTCAGGCAGCGACGATGGCGGGTCTAGTTCCGTGACATTATGCTAGCACGAAGCCAGCGATGCGCAGCGCTTTTCGATCGAACGTCAGCGTCTGAGAGCAACCCGCACGACGCGCGAGCGCGGCTATGAGCGCGTCGGCGAAGTCGCCCGGGCCTTCCTGGACGACCGCCATCGCACCGAAGACTTCTTGTTCGTCCTCGAACACAATATTATTCGCAGCGAGAAGCCGTTCCAAAGCTGCAGCGATTTCGAATGGCGCAAAAGCGTAATAACTCTCAAGCACCCAGAAAATCTCCGCCGCTACGACCACACTAATGAAACCGGGCGTTTCCTCAGAAAGGTGCCTTTCCAAAACTGCTGTGGCTTTCGGCGACTGCGCGGGGTCGTCTTGAACCAGGTACCGGATGAGAATGTTGGTGTCAAGGCCGATCATCTGCGTCTTGTCGGACGGCGGACGCCGCTCGCACTCTCGGCAATCGCTTGATTCATCTCTTCGATGGTGGGAGCCCGGCGACGGCGCGATTTGAGGATGCCGCGGAGCGTGGAGACCGGTATCTTCGGCAGGATCACAACGCTGCCGTTGGGGTGGAGGAAAAACTTTACACGATCCCCAGGCTTTAATCGCAAGTGCTCGCGGGCTGCCTTAGGAATGGTGGCCTGACCCTTTGTCGTGATCGTCGACTCCATAGCTTTACATCCATTACATTTCCTGGAATGTAATACCTGCGGGCGCCTTTGGTCGCTGCGGCGTAGTCAGGGTCGATGGCTCGCGACGTTAACGCTTCAGGCATCCCCATTGAGCCGCTCTACGATGCGGTCGAAGGGGCGCCGCACGGTCTTGGCGAGCCCGGCAGCTTTCCGTATGGCCGCGGCATCCGGGCCGACATGTATCGCGGGCGGCTTTGGACGATGCGGCAGTACGCCGGCTTCGGAACGGCCGCCGAATCTAACGCGCGCTATCGGTATCTGCTCGAGCACGGCCAGACGGGGCTCTCCGTCGCCTTCGATTTGCCGACGCAACTCGGCTATGATTCGGATGCACCGCAATCGCGCGGCGAAGTCGGCAAAGTCGGCGTCGCGATCGATTCGATTGCGGACATGGAGACGCTGCTCGACGGCGTGCCGCTCGACCGCGTGACCGTCTCGATGACGATCAACGCGCCCGCAGCGATTCTGCTGGCGTTCTATCTCGCCGTCGCGCGCCGGCGGGGGATTCCGTTTTCCAAACTCGGTGGAACCGTGCAAAACGACGTGCTCAAGGAGTACGTCGCGCGCGGAACCTACATCTATCCACCCAAGCCTTCGATGCGATTGGTCACCGACGTGATGGCCTACTGCGCGCGCGAGGTGCCGCTCTGGAACGCGATCTCCGTCTCCGGGTATCACATTCGCGAGGCCGGCTCCACGGCGGTTGAAGAGATTGCGTTTACCCTTGCCAACGGCAAGGCCTATCTGCAGGCCGCACGCGAGGCCGGCATCGTTTTGGATGAGGTCGCGCCGCGCATCTCGTTCTTCTGGAACGCCCACAACGATTTCTTCGAAGAGATTGCGAAGTTCCGGGCGGCGCGCTATCTCTGGGCGCAAATCACGCGCGACGAGTTCGGCTGCCGCGACCCGCGCTCGCAAGCGTTACGGTTTCACGCGCAGACCGGCGGCTCGACGCTCACGGCACAGGAGCCCGACAACAACGTCGTGCGCGTGGCGCTGCAAGCGCTGGCGGCGGTGCTCGGCGGCACGCAATCGCTGCACACCAATGGGAAGGACGAAGCGCTGGCGCTGCCGACCGCCGAAAGTGCCCGCGTGGCGTTGCGTACCCAGCAGATTATCGCGTACGAGTCGGGCGTCGCCGACGTCGTCGACCCGATGGCGGGCTCCTACTATCTCGAAACGCTCACCAACGAACTGATCGAACGCGCGACCGGATTGATCGGGGAGGTCGACGCCATGGGCGGAAGCATCGCCGCCATCGAGAGCGGATGGATGCAGGCGCGCATCGCCGACTCGGCCTACGCCGCGCAGCAGGCGATCGAACGGGGCGAGCAGGTCGTCGTCGGGGTCAATCGCTTCGCCGAGGCCGAGGCCGGCCCACCGATTGCATTACAGCACGTTGACGAGCGCGCCGAGCGCGAGCAGGTCGAACGGCTTGCGGCATTACGCGCCTCGCGCGATTCCGACGCGGTACGGCGCACGCTCGCGACGGTTCGCGAGGCTGCCGCGAGCGACGGAGAATCTAATGCCGCCATTCGTCGAAGCGGTCGATGCCGGCGCAACGCTGGGCGAGATCTGCAACGTGCTGCGCGACGTATTTGGGACGTATCGCGCCAGAGAGGTCGTTGCCTAACGCATGGAAATCGATCATGTTGCGATCGTCGTGAAAGACCTCGATGCGACGCTGCGGCTCTATACGGAGAAGCTCGGGTTCAAGCAAGTTACCGGGAGACTATCGGCGATCAGGGCGTCGAGGCCGTGGGTTTGCGGGCCGGCGGCTCGTTCGTCGAGTTGCTGCGCCCGCTCGACGACGGCTCGCCGATTGCTCGCTTCCGGGGTGATGCCGCGACGAAGCTCCATCACACGGCCTATCGCGTCGCCGACATCGAAGCCACGCTCACGGAGCTGAAAGCGAAGGGCGTTCGATTGATTGACGAGCACGCGCGCAAGGGCGCTCACGGAAATTTAATCGCCTTTTTGCACCCGAAGGCGACCGACGGCGTACTTATCGAACTCTGCCAGCCTATCCGCTAAATAGGAACTCGAACGACCAGTTGATCTCAGGAAGGTCCCAACGGCGCCGGCGGGCGCTGTTATGGGCGGCGCTGGCCTCGGTCGCCGTCCATGCCGTTCTCTTAACGCTGCTGTTTTGGGCCGTAGCGCACACCTTCATACCGCGCGGCACCAAAGAGACGGTTACGGCAACCACGACCATTGCGATCCAACGGCCGCCGCCTTCGACGCCCGCGCCGACCCCCCACCGCCACCGCGCGCACATCGTCGTGCACCACGAAGCAGCGCCGGCGCGCGTGCCCTTGCGGGAGCTGGCGAAGATCGTCCCGATTCAAGCTCCGTCGCTTCCGCGGCACCCGTCCGCACCGTCGAAGATCGAGCGCGACCAAGCCGGATTCGCCAAAGAAGTCGCACAGCTCAACAAACAGAACGACCCGCACGCAATTCCGACCATCGATCCGGGTACGCAAGAGTCGGCGAGCAAAGACTACGCGTTCGCCGTTCCGTCGTCGTTACGCGGCAGCGAGCACGGCAACGGAATCATCACGCCGACGCGGCACTGGCGCGATAACGGCCGCGACTGCTATTACGGACGCTACGAGTTCACGTATCCCGACGGCTCGGAGGAAGATGGTGAGATCGTCTGGCCGTTCTGCTACGATCCGGGGGCCGATCCGTTCACGCAGCCTCCACACCAAATTCCGTTTCCGTTTCCGCTTGCCGGATTCAAGCTGCCTCCCGACACGCAGTTGCCGCCCATTGAGAAATCCGTCTATCAGCAGTGGGTCGCCGATCCCGGATTGTCATCGCCGTAGCAACAACGGCGTGAGCGCGAGACCGTTGAGGACAAACTGCACCGCGAGCGCGGCGAGGATGATACCGAGAAGCCGGCTGACGACGTGGATTCCCGTCGTGCCGATCACGCGAATCAAGAACGAAGAGCCGCGCATGCAGAGCCACGTTACGAACAGCGCGACGGCGTAGGCCACTGCGATAATGATGTAGTCGAGGCGGTCGCCACGCGCCAGGTTGACCAGCAGCAGCACCGTCGCGATCGTTCCGGGGCCGGCGATCATCGGCACGGCGAGAGGAAAGACGGCGGGATTCTCGGTTTCGGCGGCCTCGCGTTCTTCGGCCTCGGTGCGCTTCGCGCCGGTTGGGCGCGCGAAGAGCATATCGATCGCAATCAAGAAGAGCAGCACGCCACCGGCAATTGTAAAGGCCGGCAGCGTGATCCCGAGATAACCGAGGAGCAGACGCCCGACGAGCCCCATAAAAAGAATGACGGCGCCCCCAACGAGCACGGCTTGATCGACGATCTGATTGCGGCGCGCCGGAAGGTCGCGCGCCGTCGCTCCCAGCGTCATCGGAATCATGCCGATCGGATCGATGATCGTAAACGCGGTAGCAAACGCGGTGGCGACGAAAGCGATGTCCATGATGCAGCGACAGGGTATCGTTTCCGTGAGGCAAACGTCAAGTGCTCGATGGGTCCCAACCTGACAGGCACCTTCACGATCGAGGATTTGCGACGGCGCGCGCGGCGACGGCTTCCACGGGTTGTCTTCGATTATATCGACGGCGGCGCCGACGGCGAAGTGACGTTGCGTGAGAACTGCGCGGTGTTTGATACCGTGCGGTTTCGGCCGCGGAGTGCGTCGGCGATGGGCACCTGCGATCTGCGGACGACGGTGCTGGGAACTCCGATCGAGCTGCCGTTTCTACTTGCGCCGATCGGCAGCAGTCGCATGTTCTTCCCCCGCGGCGAATGCGTCGCTGCCGCGCAAGCCGGCGCCGCCGGAACGGGGTACGTTCTCTCGACGCTCTCCGGCTGCCGGCTCGAAGAGGTTCGCGCGGCGACGAGCGGACCGGCATGGTATCAGCTGTATTTGCTGGGCGGTCGCGAAGCGGCGACGGCGGCGATTGCCCGAGCGCGCGCCGCGGGTTTCTCCGCGCTCGTCGTGACGATCGACACCGCGGTCGCGGGACAGCGCGAGCGCGATCTGCGCAACGGCGGCCGGGAGCTGGTGAGTGGTAATCCGTGGAAGATGCTGCCGCACGCCCCGCAACTTCTCGCGCGCCCGGCGTGGCTGCTCGACTTTCTGCGCGACGGTGGAATGATGAAGTTCCCCAACGTCATGATTCCGGGTGAGGGACCGATGCCGTACGAGGATGTGGGGGCCGCGCTCGAACGCTCGACGGTAACGTGGGCCGATATGAGTTGGATTCGCGATGCGTGGCAGGGGCCGATCGTCGTTAAAGGCGTGCTCGACGCGGAGGACGCTCGTCGTGCACTCGACGCGGGCGCCGACGCGATCGTCGTCTCCAATCACGGCGGCCGGCAACTCGACTGCGTCTCGCCGACGCTGCTCGCATTACCCGGCGTCGTCGATGCGGTCGGCGACCGCGCCGAGGTCTACCTCGACGGCGGGATTCGCCGTGGGAGCGACGTCGTTAAGGCGATCGCACTTGGCGCCCGCGCAGTGCTTGTGGGACGCGCGTATGCTTACGGCTTGGGGGCTGCGGGCGGCCCAGGCGTCGCGAAAGCGATCGAGATTCTTCGCAGCGGCATCGTTCGGACGCTGCGCCTGCTGGGATGTCTTGAGATCAGCGCACTGGATCGCTCGTATGTCGAGCGGCCCCCTGGCGGTCCGGAATGAGATTGCTTTTGGTGTCACTGTTTTTGGCTGCCGTCACTATCGGAGCGACTTCCCCTAACGCGCAAACTCCGAGTCCGAGCCCGACGACGAAAGGCGGACCGCTGATGGTGACGAAGCCGTGGCCCAGCTATCTTGCAACAGATTACAACAAGCCCGGCCATTTCAAGTTTACCGACAAAGAGGCGGCGCTAATTAAAAAGACATTGGCGCTCGTAAAGCCTTGTCAGCGCGCGCTCCTGCGATATGCGTTTCCGAGCAACGGTGACATGCACATGGTCCTCTACGTGGAAACCCTACAGGGCAACCCGCATGCGTTATGGACGAACAATATGTATTACAACCAGTTAACCGGCGAGCTCGACACGCTCCCCGGCAGCGAGCCCCGGTGGAACGGCCTTCAATACGATGTAAAGCACGCCGGCTGTGCGCCCTAGCGTACAGAACTAACAACGTCGCGATGAGAGAGGGACGGTATCTTATTTCTTGACGAGGCTGATGGTTGTGCCGAAGGGTTCGGAGAATGACGCGAGCGTTTTGGTGGCGGTGCCGCCGGCCGGGTAGTGCCAATAACCGACGGCGCCGCTGACTTGGAAGTTGGGTCCGATCAGCGTGGAGCCGTCGAGCCAGAACTGTTCGACGTTGAGCGCGTTCTTGAGTTTGATCGTTTGCACCGTCTTCCCGGTCGAGCCGTCGACCCGGTAGACGACGCCGGAGCCGCGGTTGCCGACTGCGACGTATTTTCCATCCCATTGGACGCCGGTGGGATTCTTGTCGCTCGAGTTGAGATTGTACGGCATACCGAACTGCTTGCCGTTTTTCGCAAGCTTCAAGAGAATCGGGGCGGCCGTTCTATTCCAGCCGTCGACGAAGAGATTGCCGTGAGTATCGTAGCCGCAAAAGAAGGTCGAATCGACGCTGGTATCCGCGTACGGCTTGGGGTTGCCTTTCGCTTTGGGGTAGATGGCGATGGCGCCGAAAGAGAACGACGAGAGATTTGTGAGCGCGAGGTTGCCGGTGGTCGGATCGATCGCGCAGCCGAAGGGAGCGCCCGACGCCGTCAGCTTCCGAACCGGGCTCGTGCCGCCGTGGGCGAACATTTGGACCGGCCCGGCTTCGTCGACGACGAAGACGTCGCCGGCCTTATCGGCGCAGAGGCCCGCGACGGAACCAAAACCGCTGAGCTTCCCCACGAGTGACCCGGAGGGATACGGGTAGACGTCGACTTCGTTGGTGCCGATGTCCGAAACGTACAGCAAGTTTTCACTCGTGGCTTCCCGCAGCATCCAGGACGAGATCTGACTCGTCGTCCCCGGGATCTGCCGCAAGACTTCCGGCGCACCGGAACTAGAACTGCTGCACGCCGCGAGACTTAAAGCCGCGGCACACGTGAGTGGCACGAAGAGTCGCTTGTTCAACGGGAAGCCCTAAAAGAGATCAGCGATTTACTTTAGAATCGGCGGGTCGCGGCGCGACCTTTGCCGCTCGTGGCATTTCTAATGAAGCGTTGCGGCTCCGTTAACGGGTCATCGCCCTTATTCGGTGTCGACCGGCTTATTTGAAGGCTTTTGGTGCAGAAAGAACGACCGCGAATACTTCGAGCCGATCGCCTGGAACTGCCGCGGGCTCTGACTAAAGTCGAACATGTCGCCGCCTTGACTCCCGCTTTCCGGCCCAATGCTGTTGGTCGTCTCGTCGGTCGTACCAAGCCGCTCGAGATTAAACGTGTCTTCGATGAACCGAATGATGCTGCCGAACGAGTAGCGCTCGTTGGAAATATAGCCCGGCTGACTCGATTGGTTCAACCGCGTATACGGCGAGATCACGAGCATCGGCACGCGAAAGCCCGGGCCGCCCTGATTGTCGCGCGGCAGCGGCGGCACAACGGAATCGTAGAAACCGCCCCAATCGTCCCACACGATGATGATCGCCGTCGAGTTCCAATATTGGCTTCCGCCGATCGCGTTGACGATGGAGGCTATCCACGACGGTCCCTTGTCGGAGGCACCGCCGGGATGGTCGGAATCCACGAAGTCGGGGACGACCCAGGACATTTGCGCCAAGTTGCCGTTCGAGATGTCCGTTAAGATGGTCGTTTCGGGCGAGATAACATTCGCGGTCCATTCCGGACCGTAGCGGACCGGGTAGATAACGTCGAACGCGCTCCAAATCCCACCCTTATCGCCCAGCGCGGGCGCGTAGTATTTCCACGAGATAGGCGGCGACGCGTCATCAAACAGATCGCGCAGCGTTAAATAGTTGCTTCCCGACGACGGGAAATCATCAGTGCACGGGAATGGCCCGACGTGCTTCATCAACTTGAGCTTGGTCGTGATGAACGACGTCTTGCTTCCATAGGGCGAGTCGCAGCCCCACGCCTGACCGGAACTCCCAATATCGTCGATCAGGCTCTGGGTCGAATCAATTGCCGTGCCCCCGCGAATGAGATCTTGATGGGCCGGGAAGCTCTCGCTCCCCTGGGTGGCGAACATCGCATTGGCGAGCGCGTACGTTGAGGCGAGCGTCCAATACGGAACGATGTCGGCGGGATTGACGTACTGGTAGGGCTCCGCGCGTTCGGGCAAACCCGTTTCCGGCAGAATCCGATTGAAGCCGTTCATCTTTCCGTGGTTGTAGGCCGTTAAAAATCCCGTATATGCGTGGACGAGATCCGTTTTGTTCTGGAGATGCTTCTCGGAAAGCGTAATTTGCTTCGTCCGCCCGTGCACCAGTTCTTCGCCGACGGTCGTTCCCGTAGCGCCGGGAAACGTCGCGAACAGATTATTAAACGAGCGATTCTCTTGAATGACGAGCACGACGTGGTCGATCGGCGAGCCGCTTCCGGAGCCCGAATTGCGCAACACGTACGGGCGCGCGCCCAACGAGTTCGAAGTCTCGCCGCCGTTGCAGGCAGCCAGCGTGGCGGCGGTCGCACAAATCCAAAGAGCGACCGCAGGCCCCTTCAACTCAAAAGCTCCTTCGGGCTACTCCGTGTCGACCGGTATATTCGAAGGCGGCCGATGGAGAAAGTACGACTGCGAATACTTCGAGCCGATCGCTTGGAACTGACGCGGCGACTGATTGAAGTTGAACATGTCGCCGCCTTGGCTGCCGGATTCCGGGCCGAGGCTGTTGGTCGTGGCGTCGGTCGTTCCGAGCCGTCCGAGATTAAACGTGTCTTCGACGAAGCGGATGATGCTGCCGAACGAGTACTGCACGTTGGAGATATAGCCCGGCTGACTCGATTGGTTCAATCTCGCGTACGGCGAGACCACGATCAGCGGCACGCGCAAGCCCGGGCCTCCCTGATTGTCGCGCGGCAACGGCGGCGCTACGGAATCGTAAAAGCCGCCCCAATCGTCCCACACGATGATGATAGCCGTCGAGTTCCAATATTGGCTCTGGCCGACCGCGTTGACGACGCTGGCCACCCACGACGGTCCGTCGTCGGCGCCGTTGCCTGGATGATCGGACTCGGTGCCGTCGGGGATGACCCAGGACATTTGCGCCAAGTTGCCGTTCGCGATGTCGGTTAGGACCGTTGTCTCGGGCGAAATAACGTTCGTCGCCCATTCCGGGCCGTTGCGGACCGACGAGATGACGTCGAACGCGCTCCAAATCCCGCCCGGACGGTGGAGCGCCGGGGTGTAGTATTTCCAAGTAATCGCCGGCGACGCGGCGTCGAACAGATCGCGCAGCGTCAAATACTGGCTGCCGGAGTACGGAAAATCTTCCGTGCACGGAAACGGTCCGGCGTTGGGCTCGAATTTGAGACTGGTTGTGATGATCGTCGTTTTGCTTCCCGGAGGCGAGTTACATCCCCACGCCTGCCTGCTATACGGCAGGTTGTCGATCAGGCTTTCGGTCGGGCTGATGAAGGTGCCGCCCCGAATGAGATCTTGATGGGCGGTAAAGCTCTCACTACCCTGGGTCGTGAACATCGCATTGGCGAGCGCGTAGGTTTGTGCCATCGTCCAATACGGCGTGATGTCGGCCGGGTTGACGTAAACATACGGCGCCGAGCCTTCGAGGTTGCCGCTGGAACGGAGGCGGATGTTATTAAAGCCGTCCATCAAGCCGTTGTCGTAGGCGCTAAGAAATCCCGAGTACGAATGGTTGAGATTCCTTGCGCCTGAGAGCTTCGTCTCTTTGAGGTTAATGGATTTCGTGCTGCCCTTGACGTGTTCTTCCCCTACAGTCGTCCCGGTCGCGCCGGGAAACGTCGCGAAAAGATTATTAAAAGTGCGATTCTCTTGAACGATCAGCACGACGTGCTGGATCGGAGAACCGCTTCCGGAACCCGAATTCGGCAGCAAGCCGCGGGCCCCGAACGAATTCGAAGTCGCGCCTCCGTCGCAAGCCGCCAGAATAGCGGCAACGGCGCAAGCCAAAAACGTTGGCGCTAGTTTTTTCAACATAAGCTCCTCCATACGCACCGAGAATTGTCGCACTCTTCGGTGGTGAGGGGAGGTAACCATCGTTGCGCGCGCACGAATGAGTTAGTGTGTGAGTCAGCGTGCGAGTGCGAAATGATGACTCAGGTTACCCTTCCACAATCGTTAGGGTGCTATGAGGTTGGGGGCGATGCCGACGTCGATGGTGGTCTCGAACGTTCGGTTCCACGGCAGACCGATCGAGATGGCGGCAACATGGTAGCCCGGATCGAGCTGCGCGAGAATTCCAACCGCATCGTTCCAGAGCAGCGAGCGATCGAGCTGGGCGATCGCAGTAGCCGCGCCGGGCGCCAGAAGCGTATGGTCGGTTATCCCCTGTGCGGCAAGCGTGGCGTTGAGTTGCGGTCGAACCTCGTCGTGATACGCGTAGTCGTCGACGAAGCGAACGAAGGTGAACGTGCGGTGCGCCAGCGCGTCGTAGGTGTGCAGCCGCCGTCCGGCGCCGGCGGCGATCGCTTCGGCGAGTGCGGTGCCGACAGTGTTGGCGTTGGTGTTCCACGAGGAGTACGCATCGAGCCGTGATGCTAAGCCCGACGTAAGCAGCCGTTGCGCAAATGCGGCTTGATCGCGATACGACGTAAGGTAGGAAAGATCGGCAAAGGCCACCGAGCGGCCGGCATCGACGTCGTTCTTCATCTCCTCCATCAGCGCATCGTCTTCGGATGTCGTCGTGTCCGGGACGCGCACGTAGAGCGCGATCTCGCTCGCCGCGTCGTCGCGCACGCCACCGCAGACCCCGATCAAGGCGTCGATCGCCGCCGAAATCGGTGCGTACTCGATGGGGTCTTGATAGAGGGCGCCCGTAGGCGTCGAGTAGCGGACGCCGATGCGCGGCGTCCATGTCGCGGCGCGCGCAATCGCATGCGCAACCAACGCCATGCCGAGTTCGTCGGCGCCCGGCTCGATCGACGCGCGGCTCGACAGATTTGCGCCGGCCAGTTCCGACTGCAAGAGCGCAACTTCGCGCACGTGCAGGCCGACCGGACCGGCGTCGTCCTGGCCGAGCACGAGCCGATCGATGTCGCCCTTGGCCGTCATTTGCAACAGCAAACGGTTAACAGCGAGATCGCGCGCGCGGGTCGCCAGATATTGGTCGAGCGACGGCTCACCGATCAGTTCGCGCAGGTGTTGCGCGCTGGCGGCTTCGCCGGGCAACGGCGGATCGTGCAGGTTGGCATACTGCTGCAGATACGGCCACACGGATGCGGCGAAAAACGGTGTGTCGGGGGGAATGCCGGTCGGCGCGAGGCGCATGATCGTGCCGAAGGCGCCGATCCAAGCGCGGGGAGATTCGCGGCGCAACTGCGCGAGCGCGCGCAAACGAAAGTCGGCATCGGCGTAGGACGGCCCGGGAACGCGCGAGGCGGTCAGGCCGCCGTATGCGAGCATATCGGTGGAGACGACGAAGGCGCGCGTTTGCGGCTTTGCGGCTTCGTGATTAAGCCAGGCGATCAGTTCGTCGGAACGCCCGGCATCGAGAAAGCGGCCAATCAAATCACGCGGCGGCGCTTCGACGCGGACGCCCGCGATTCGCCCAAGCATCACCGGCAACTCGGAGGTCACCGGGCGATCGTCTATCGGGAGAAAGGCTATGGCTGCCAGCAGCAGCGCGGCGAGTTGCGTCAGAGGAGCTGTCTCAGCATGCCGTCATTTTGCTCCAGCAGCGCGCGCGCCTGCGCGGCATCGAGGCTGCGGCGCTGCATCAGCACGGCGAGCTTCACGCTTCCGCCGGCCTGCGCGAGCAGCTCTTCGGCGCGCGCTTCACTTACTTGCGCGAGACGCACGACGAGGCGGCGCGCGCGGTCGCGGAGCTTGCGGTTGTTGGCGACAACGTCGACCATCAAATTGTCGTAGACTTTGCCCAGGCGCACCATCACCGCGGTGGAGATCGCGTTGAGCGCGACCTTCTGCGCGGTTCCGGCTTTTAGGCGCGTCGAGCCGGCGAGCACTTCGGCACCGGTGCGCGGGACGATCGCCAGCTCGGCCGCGCGGGCAAGTGTTGATTCGGGATCCATGGTGAGCGCGATCGTGAAGGCGCCAATCGTTTTCGCGCGCGCAATCGCCGCCACGACGAACGCCGCCGTTCCGCTGGCGGAAATGCCGAGCACCGCATCTTCGCGTACGCACGCGAGCATCGCGGCGCTGCCGGCCGCCGCGTCGTCTTCGGCGCCTTCGACCGCATGGACGAGCGCGGCCGGGCCGCCGGCGATGTGCGCACGCACCATCTCGGGCGGCGTGCCAAACGTTGGCGGCATCTCGGAGGCGTCGAGCGTCGCGATTCGTCCGCTGCTGCCAGCGCCGACGTAGTGAAGGCGCCCACCGCGCCGCAGCCGGCGCGCGATCTCGTCAACGGCGTCGGCGATCGGCTGCGCTTGCGCGAGCACCGCATCGATCGCGAGGCGCTGGTCGGCGATCAGCAGCTCGACGAGCGCCGGTGTACCGAGCAAATCAAGCCCAACACTCTGCGGGTTTTCGTCTTCGGTCGGCGGGAGACGATCCGTCACGGCGTTGCCGTCAAGCGCCGCGCTTCATGGAGCGCGCCGATGCACGGTTCGACCCTGGCGGCGAGGACGCGCACGTCGAGCGAGGCATTGGCGATCCACTGTTCGAGCGCTTGCGTGAGCGCGTTACGTTCGCGCAGCAGCCCGCCGGAAAAGGCAACCGGCAGCGCTCGCGCCGGACACTGCAACGTTAGGCGCACGATCAACTCGCAGAGGCTCTGAGCCGCGGACTGCACGATGCCGGTCGACAACTCCTCGCCGACGGCGGCATGGCGCAGCACCAGCGCGGCGCACGCCCCAATATCGGCGACCGGCGTCGCGCTTTGGTAGATGCCAGCGACGAGAGCCGAGCGATCGTTCGTGCCGACGTAGTCCGCCAGATCGGCGAGCATCGCGTTTTCCACGGAACCTCGTTCCATCGCGGCCAACAACTGACGCAAAGCGGTGGCGCCGATCGCATAGGCCGATCCCATGTCTCCCAGCAGATAGCCATAGCCTCCGGCGCGAAACGTTGCTTCACCGATTTCCGCATACGCGATCGAACCCGTTCCGGCAATCAGCACGAGCCCGTCGCCCTCCGGGATCGTGGCCCGCAGCGCAATGCGCGCGTCGTGGCAGAGCGCGAAGCGTGCGCCGGGAAAACTGAGGCTCAAGGATGCGCGTAACAGCGCCGCGATCGTTTCCTCTCCGGCGCCGGCTACGCCGACCGCGATTGCGTCCGGAATCTCGCCTTCGAGCACGCGCGCGATGGAGCGTTCGATCGACGCGGCGGCAGCGTCGAGGCCGATGAGATTCGGATTTGCGCCGGGGCCGGCGACCGTTCGAAGCAGCTCGTCACCACGAGCGAGTGCCGCGATCGTGTGGCTGCCGCCCGCGTCAACGCCTACGAAGAGGCCGTGCATTCGCGTTCGATTCGCGCGAGCAGCGCTCGCAGGTTGTGCGGCGCGATCGCGCCGAGCACGACGGGACGAGCCGCGCCGGTCGCTGCCGGAACGTTGCCGGCGCGCTCGCGCAGTGCTTCGTAGCCGAGCACTACGAAGGCCATCGCCTCTTTGGCTTCCGCCGGGAGCCCCATCGCATCGGAGAGTTCGACGGATGCGGGCTCGAGCCGTTTCGCCAAACGCGCCATCAGCGAACGATTGCGGGCGCCGCCGCCGGCGGCGATCACGCGCGCGTTTTGCAGGCCGGCGTCGCGAACCGCACGATCGACCGATGCGGCGGTCAGCTCGCAGAGGGTGGCGGCGCCGTCTTCGATGGTGAGCGCGCTCAGGCGCGGGTGCTGCGCGAGGAAGTGTTTGCCGAAGCGTTCTCGGCCGGTCGTCTTGGGAATCGGAGCGGCGAAGAACTCGTCGGCGAGCATTTCAGCGAGGAGCGATTCGTCTATGCGTCCCGCGGCAGCTAGAGTGCCGTCGGCGTCGAAGCGTTGCTGCCCCTCGGTGCGTTCGGCGACGAACGCGTCGAGCAGCATCGTGCCGGGGCCGGTATCAAACGCGACGGCTTCTTCGGGCTGAGCGTTTTTCCGGAGGAGCGTCACGTTCGCGATGCCGCCCAAGTTGAGCGCGACACGGTCTTCGCCGGCGTGGGCGAGAAGCAAAGCGTCGACGCGGGCCACGAGCGGCGCGCCATGGCCGTTCGCGGCGCAATCGGCACTGCGAAAATCGTAACAGACGGTCGCACCGGTTGCCTCGCGGATCATGAAGGCGTCGCCCACTTGCAGCGTGACGTGCCGCGGACCGTCGTGCCAGAGCGTCTGACCGTGCGAGGCGATAAAGTCGACCTGTGCCGATTCGATTACGGCTTTTGCCGCTTGCGCGAACGCGGCGCCTAAGGCGTGATGCAGTTGCGCGACGGCGGCAACGCTGCCGGCGTTTGGCGGCAGGGCTGCGAGCAGTTCGTCGTGGAGCGCGCGTTGGAAGGGGAATGTTTGGAAGCGCACGAGTTCCAGCGCGTAGGTTGGTCCGCGGGGAAGAATGCGAACCAAGGCTGCATCGATGCCGTCGAGGGAGGTTCCGCTCATCAAGCCGACCGCGAGCATCAGAGTTTTAAATCCTCGACCATCGCTTCATAGAAGCGCACACGCAATCCGGGCGCGGGAGCCGGCGCGGCGTCGCGCCCAAAATAAACGGAGTTGGTAAGGAGAACGCCTTGCAGGTCGCGCACCGGATCGGCCCAGACGCAGGTTCCGACAAATCCCGTGTGACCGAACGACGAGCGATCCATAAAGCGACCGCACGAGTTGTCGTTGCTGGTTTTCAGCGCCCAACCCAAGCCGCGGCGTAGAACGGGATCGGCGGCCTGTTCTTGCGTTGCCTCGCGGATAAGATGTAGGGGAAGCATGGCGGTCGTTCCGCGGGCGAGCGGGCCGAGATACGATTCGGTCATCGCCGCGACATCGGCGGCGGTTCCGAAGAGCCCTGCGTGGCCCGCGACGCCGCCCATCAAGTAGGCTTTTTCGTCGTGAACGAATCCGGCAACGCGACCGCGCCACGCATCTTCTTCCGTCGCCGGAATTGCCGCGCGCTCGGAAAGTCGCGGGCGAAAACCGAGCGAACCGCCAAACGTGCGGCGGACGAGTGCGCTTAGGGAGAGGCCGCTCGCGCGCTCGAGCGCAACGCCGAGAACGATAAAACCAAGGTCGCTATAGATGACGCGCTCGCCCGGCTTCGCGAGCAGGTCGGAATGCAGTGCAAAGCGCTCGACGTTCTCATCGAGAATGGCGCGATAATCGGCACCGGAGTTCATGCCGGAGTTATGCGCCAGCAGCATGCGCAGCGTAATCGCCGCGTGATTGCCGGTTCGCCATTCCGGAAGGACCTGTGACAGCAGGTCGTCGAGGGTGAGCGTGTTGCTCGCGACGAGTTGCAAGGCGAGCGTTGCGACGAAAAGTTTTGTGAGCGATGCCAGGTCGAAGCGCGTATCGCAATACACCCTCTTGGCCAACGCGTCGTCGCGCGTCATGCCGTACGCCCGTTCGAAGACCGGCCTCCCGCGATGCTCGATCCGCGCGACGGCCGCGGTGAACTCGACACCGCAGGCCGCTTCGAGCCCTTCTTCAACGCGAGGGAACTGGTTAGTCACCCTTCGTCCTTCGACGAGCTCAGGACGGCAATTCCTTCAAAAGGAGATCGGCAGAGCCACGGGGCTTTCCCGCGCGGCCTGCTCGCGTATTCGGGCCGGGGCGAGAGTACCGCATCGTAGGCACTGGAACTCGCTGCGTAGGCTCGCGCGGTCGTAACGCTGGCTTTGCCGGGGGCGGGTCCTAACCGCGTCGAACATTCAAAGGAGCTGATTCGTTCGGCTCCCGGGGGGATCGCGCTTTCTTCCACCTGTCATAAAGAAAGTCGCAACATGTCGGAGAGATCAAAGAATAGCGGCGTCGATCGTAGAGACTTTATGATCGCAGCCGCCGTTTCCGTCAGCGCGTCAGCCGCTCTCGGCACGACTATCGCTCAGGCAAAAAGCCAAGAATCAGCGTCCGCAACGGAGTTGGCAGACGTCCCGCAAAAGGGTGCTGTCCTTACCGGCGACGTGCTCCAGGGGAAGCGGGTCATCAGCGCACTCGATGTCAACGCTCTGGAACCTGGCAAGCATTCCTTCTACTTCCAAGGCGTGCAGATGCCCACAGGGCAGCATTGGTACGTCTCCGTCATCGTTGCCAAGGGAACGAAGGCAGGCAAACGAATCACGCTCGTGAGCGGCGTCCACGGCGACGAAATGAATCCCGTGGTCACGGTCCAAAGGGTCATGCAACAGCTCGATCCGGCGCAGATGTCCGGCACCGTGATGGCGGTCCTCGACGTATCACGCCCCGCCATCGAGGGCATGGCACGGAGATGGCCGAATTCGGGCCGGGGAATCGATCTCATCGACATGAATCGGGAGTGGCCTGGAAATGAGAACGGTCCCAACGCGACGAGCCGCCACGCCGCGCTTCTCTTCAACAGGCTCTTGACGCCGAACTCGGACTACGCAATAGATTTCCACTGCGGTACAACGGGGATGGGCATAGCGGGATTCAACCTCGCCCGGATGGAGCTGCCCGAGGTCCGCGCGATGGCAGAGCTCTATCCGATCGACCAGATCTTCGACAATCCCGTCTATCCGACGATCCTAGCGAACGCGTTCATCCACGCGGGTATCCCCGCGTTTACACCTGAGATCGGTGCGTCGCGGATCCTGGACCACGCAATGATTGGCTCGTTCGTGGAAGGCACGATGAACGTCCTCAAACATCACGGAGTCATTGCGGGCCCTATGGGTCGGACCGGGCGCGACACGGGCGTCTTTGTAGGCAACAGCGGGCACAACATCCTTTCGACGCACGGTGGATTCGTCGAGCTTCTCGTCAAGCTGACCGAAAAGGTTCACGTCGGCCAAAAGCTCGCCACCCAGCGCAATACGTTTGGTGAGCTTGTCGCGGAATACACCAGCGGTGTAGCCGGCGAAGTCGCGGGCTTACGCAGCGACGCAACGGCTGAGCCCGGGACGCCGCTGGTGACCATCCTCTACAACGAGGTGCCGCACGAGGACCCGGTTGACTACGCGGAGTGACGCGCTCCGCGCTCGCGAGGCCGCATCGCGGTTTAGCGAACGTTACTCCTGATGTAGCCGCACAGGCCACGCCCCCGCGCCTCTATCCCGCGCACCGCTTCGCGAATGCGAGGCGGTTGTAGCTGAGAGGCTTTGCTCGCATTGAAGCTGCCCGCGCCTCGCGGCGGATGGAACCGTTCCGACGCGCCAAACGCGCGGAGCATCTAACACCGATCGGCAAAGAAGTCATCGTTGACCCGACCGATACCGACGAAGGGCTTACCGCTGAAATGCTTGGCGCGACCGAGGTCTTGGAATACCTCGACCAAGGAGTGCGGCTCGACGCGCTGCGCGCCCGAATAACGGAAGCGCACGAAAGTTTAGCGACGATTGCTCGGGAAGGCAAGATAGACCGCCGGACGCTCCAGAGGTTCGTTAATCAAGGCGTCACCCTTTACGAGTCAACGAGCGACAAGCTCGAAGCCGCGGTGACGTGACTGTGGGTAGGCAACCACCGGACTAGCCTGCTGCAATGAACGGCGACGCGACGAACGAGGTCCAGCGCCACGACGTTCAGGCGGCAGGAGCAGAGCAAGTGAGGATTTCAAGGTACGCGCTAAGCATCAGCGCTGCGGCAATGCTCGCAGGGTGCGGCGGATCACAGCCGCCGATTAGTGGGCCAGATTCGATGCCCCGACCGTCCGCGGAATTTGGCCGAAGTGGCGCCAAACTCCCGTACCACCAGACGTTCAAGTACACCGGAACGGAGCAATCTTTTGTCGTTCCCACGGGAGCGAAAAGCCTCCACATCGTTGCGCTCGGCGCGAGCGGCGCCGGTGGCACTGCTCTCGGCGGCCGCGGGGGTCGCGTGAGCGCGATTCTGCCGGCGACTTCCGGCGAGAAGCTCTTCATCTTCGTCGGCGGAGCAGCCCAAGCCAGAAACGGTGGATTCAACGGCGGCGCAAACGGGGGCAAACCGCGAGGGCCTTGCGGCTGTCCCGGCTATGGCGGCGGCGGCGCGTCCGACGTGCGCGCCCATAAGGATCGGTCGCGGGATCGCATCCTCGTAGCGGGTGGTGGCGGCGGTGCGGGGTTCGATACCAATGAATGTGTCCGACCTGGTGGTGGCTCCGGTGGCGGACTAACCGGAGACGCCGGTGCTGGGTACGGGTACGGCTGCGGCGGCGGTGGAGGCGGGGGCACTCAGAGCGTCGGCGGTGATGGCGGGTCACTTGGCGGCGGCGCTCGCGGTCATGGCGAGCTTGGAAAGCACGGTAGGTTCGGTGCCGGCGGTCGCGGGGGCAGCGGCGGTCGCTACGGCGGCGGCGGTAATGGCGGTGGTGGGGGTGGCGGCTATTACGGCGGTGGCGGTGGAGGTTCTGGCTCAGACTATGGTAGCGGCAGCCCGTACTACTCAGGCGGAGGGGGCGGTGGCGGTTCGTCGTACGTTGAGCCGAGGGCGAACCGCTCGAAGATGTGGCGCGGCTGGAAGAATGCGACGGGCGACGGTCTCGTGGTCTTTAGCTGGCAATGAATTTGGATCGCTGCTCTTTGACCATCAGCATCGCCGCAGCCGCAATGCTCACAGGTTGCGGCGGATCACAGTCGCCGATCGCTGCGCCGGGCGCGATCACGCGGGCCTCGGCGATCGTGACGCACGCTGATCGTGGCAAGTCGTGGATGGCGCCTGAAGCGAAGAGCGACGATCTGCTTTACGTGGGCAAAGCGTCCTATCCGTCTTATGGTGTTTTCGTGTATGACTATAAGACCGAGGAACTGCTCGGCAATCTCGGAGGCTTCGATTTCTATGAGCCGTCCGGCATGTGCGTCGACAAGCCCGGCAACGTCTGGATTACCAGTGATTACACTTCTCAGGTTGTCGAGTACGCGCACGGCGGAGTCGATCCGATCCAGATTCTTAGTACGAACGGAACGCCAATCGGCTGCTCCGTCTCGCCGAGCGGCGACCTAGCCGTCACGAATCACACGACTCCAAGCGGGCCAGGTGACATCCAAGTTTGGAAAATGGCCTCCGGAACACCGACGAGCTACTCCGACCCAAGTGAGTGCTATCTACTATGGCCTGCCGGATACGACAACAAGGGCGATCTCTACGTCGAGTCCCAAGGTCAAGTCTGCGAGCTTCCGGCCGGCGCAAGTACACTAGGTCCGATCGCATTCAATCAGGCCATTTCCTATCCCAGCAGCACCATGTGGGACGGCAAATATATCACGCTAGCCGACCAAAAGTATATGGGCGGCTACAACACCGGAGTTTACCGTGCTGCGCCAACGGCGAGCGGCGGCTTAAAGTTTGTCGGGGGTACGCCGCTAGGTAGTTACGGCTCTTGCAGCGGTCCCGTCAGCCAACCTTTTTTTGTGGGAAAGAAAAACACTCCCGCAAACGACGAACAAGCGAAGGTCGCGGTCGGAAATCTTGACTGCTACAACAATACATGGATGGTATACTATCGCTATAAAAGTGGAGCCCCGTTCAAAACTTTCAAATCCGCACTAGCGACCACCGGACAGGCTGTCAGCCTTGCACGTCGCTAACGCAACGATGCTCCCCTCCGCCATCGCCCCCCTTAAGCCCCTGCGCGCGTCCGTCATCGTCGCCAAGACCTCCGAACTCCTGTGGGCCTTGGAATACCACGACCAAAGAGAGCGGCTCGACTCGCTGCGCGCGCAAATAATGGAGGCGGACGAAAGTTTAGTGGCGATCGCGCTGGACGCCGAAATTGACCGTCGGACGCTCCAGAGGTTTGTTAATCAAGGGGTGATCCTTCACGAGACAACGATCGACAAGCTCGAAGCGGCGGTGAGGCGAATGCGCGTAGCCAACCGTCCGGGCTAGCTTGCTGCAATGTACGGCGCAGCGACGCGGCGAACGAAGTCGGCGCCGCGACGTTCGGGCGGTAGGAGCAGAGCAAGTGAGGATTTCAAGGTTCGGGTACGCGGTTAGCATCGGCGCGGCAGCATTGTTCGCGGGCTGCGGCGGATCGCAGCCGCCGATCGGTGCGCCGGCCGCCATGCCATTGAATCGCGCGGTCGCACAAGAAAGCGACGCTAAAGCGCCGACATATCACGTTATCTTTCGCTTTCCTACCGTCTCTGGCGGATGCCCGGACGGGGCGTGGCCATGGGGAGGCCTTGTCAGTTTGGGAGGTACGCTTTATGGCACGACGTACGCGGGCGGCGCTCATGGCGCGGGAACGGTTTTCAGTATGAGTACAAGTGGCAAGCTTCGCGTTCTTGACAACTTTGACCACAACCCTCGTGAAGGCGACGGCGGTGGCCCTGAAGGCGCGTTAGTCGCTGTGAACGGAACTCTTTATGGCACGACGCCTGGTGGCGGTAAGTATGGTCGAGGATCAGTCTTCAGCGAGACTACGGATGGGAAAGTGCGAGTACTACATAGCTTCGGCAAGCGGCTCGACGGAGCCAAACCCGAATCGGGCTTGATCGCCATAAACGCGGCGCTGTATGGTACAACCTCCGCAGGCGGCACGTATCGCGACGGAACCGTCTTTACCATCTCGACGAAAGACATGAGTGAAAAGGTGCTGCACAGCTTCGGCAGCGACGGCGACGGTCAGGCTCCTCAGGCATCGCTTATCGCTGTGAAGGGCGTGCTCTTTGGTACGACAAGCGCGGGAGGCCGATACGCTGACGGTACGGTTTTCAGAATAGGTTTGAGCGGCGAGGATGAGCGCGTGTTGCACAGTTTTGCCAGCGGCTCGGATGGCAAAGCGCCCAAAGCGGCAGTAACTGCGGTTAGCGACGTTCTCTATGGCACGACGGCTGAGGGTGGCGCATACGGGCAGTCTAACTGGGGTGGGACGCTCTTTAGCATCAGCACAGCTGGCAAAGACGAGCGAGTGCTGCACAGCTTCGGTAACGGCACCGATGGTCAGGAACCCTTGGCGGCCTTGATAGGTGTAAATGGGACACTTTACGGCACGACAGCACGGGGTGGCGCATATGCTGGCAGCGGCGGCGAAGGCGGAACGGTGTACAGCTTCCATGCATCCAGCGAGACGGAGCGCGTGCTGCACAACTTCGGCAGACGATCCGACGGGTCGATTCCGGTAGCTCCCCTAACTGAAACGGACGGCACGCTGTATGGCACGACAATTTCAGGCGGCATCTACGGCGAATGCGTCACTTCCGGTAAGTCAGGGAACGGCGCGGTCTTTGCGTTCGTCCTGTAGCACGGTTTTAGCTTGGGGAAGGAAGGAAGATGGACAATAACCGTTCCGTGCTCAGCATTTGCGTGGCTGCGGCAATGCTCGCAGGGTGCGGCGGATCGCAGCCGCCGATCGGCGCGCCGGGCGCGATGCCGCGAGCGTCGGCTGTCACGGCGGTTCGCGCCATACATCACGCAACGCCTACGTCATCGTACTACCAGACCTTGCATAGTTTCGGCTGGGACTCAGATGGCTATTGGCCTGTCGCGAGCTTGATTAACGTGAACGGCACGTTCTACGGCACCACGGCTGCGGGTGGCGGCACAGAGTTTGGAGGCGGAACCGTCTTCGCAATCACCCCGACCGGAACAGAGAACGTGCTCCACAGCTTCGCTGACATATCCGATGGCGCCAGCCCGTTCGGCCCACTGATTGATGTGAAGGGAACGCTTTACGGCACGACAAGCGGTGGCGGCGCAAACAAAGCGGGAACCGTCTTCAGCATCACCCCAACCGGCAGGGAGAAGGTGCTATACAGCTTCAAGGGCGGCACCAGTGACGGCGAAGACCCATTAGCTGGCCTCATCAACGTGGCGGGAAAGCTGTATGGCACCACATGTTACGGCGGCGCGTCCAACCGCGGAACGGTATTCAGCATAAGTATCGCCGGCAATGAGCACGAGCTTTACAGTTTCGGCGGCGCGCCAGATGGAGCGTGGCCCAATGCGGGCTTGATCGACGTGAAGGGCAGGCTCTACGGTACCACGTGGCGCGGCGGCACGTACGGTAGCACCTATGGCGACGGGACAGTCTTCAGCGTTAGTACGGCCGGCAAGGAGCAAGTGCTGCACAGCTTCGGTAATGGCTCCGATGGCTATTGGCCCTATGCGAGCTTGATTGACGTGAAGGGCATGCTCTATGGCACCGCATATTACGGCGGTGCGTACGGCGGCGGTGCGGTCTTCACCATCAGCACTACCGGTATGGAACAGGTGCTGCACAGCTTCGCGAGACGGCACGGCGCCGGCGGCGGCCCCTACGCGAGCTTGATCTACGCGAAAGGCGCGCTTTACGGCACGACGCGGTTTGGTGGCTCGAATGGCGACGGAGCGGTTTTTCGCGTCGAGATGGCAGGCGAGGGTCACGTGTTGCACAGTTTCGGTAACAGCCCTGATGGCGCGAACCCTTACGCGGGCTTGGTCGAGGCAAAGGGCACGCTCTACGGCACCACATATTTTGGTGGCACGCACGATGAAGGAACGGTCTTCGCGTTGACTCCCTAACCACCGCGCCTCTTCCCCTCTGCACGGCTTCGCTAAAGCGAGGCCGTGTTGCGTTCCGATGCATCCCGGTCAGCGATGCATCCCAGACACATGCGGAAAAGCTATACCCTATAGCATTCTATAGGCTTTTTTGGCGTTGGCCGGCGATCGACGAGCTGCGGCCAAGGTGCGGCGGTTTTGCTCGTTCCTCTATGCCCACAAAGCTGCGGCACGATGGCGTTTCTTAAACTTCTCGCCGCACGCTTCGACTTCGATGAGTGCGCCACACTAGACTAGCCGGCGCCCTTCGTCCTTCGACTGCGCTCAGGATGACAAAGTGCCCGCTCAGGGTGACACCGCGACGAGAGTTACTGGAAGTTGGCCCGTGGGGAGGCTGTTGCCGAAGAGGACGTCGGCGAGGCCGCCGATTGAGGGAGCGTCGTCGCCGTAGATGGCTAGCAGATGGCGCGCGGCTGCGAAGAGCAGTATATCGAACGGCTCCATGAGCGAGACGATAACCGCATCGGGATAAAGTTGCAGGATTGTCGCGATCGCTTGGGCTTGCGTGGGATGCAAATGGGCGCGGCGTGCGAGCACGATTGCACGGCGCCCGCTTTGCGACAGGGACGCAAGAACGCGAGCGACATCCTCGGGAGCCGGATCGGCAGGCGCGCAAATCGCGGCAAGTATCGGCGCCTCGTGCTGTAAGGCCGCCGCGTCGCCGCCGAACGAGATTGCGACCGACGTGACGGGATCGGCTTCGGGAACGCCGCGTAGCAATGTGACGGCGCGCCGTCCGATTTCCCGCCCGACATTCGGATGCGGCGCAGATTCATCCAACGGCAACGGCGGACTCGCAGATTCGCGCAGCTGCAGAACGCGCGCATGCGCTTCTTCTAAACGCTCGAGCGGAACGCGCCCTTCGTTAACCGCTGCCTCGATTGCCGCTGCTGCAGCGATTGCGAGTTCGACGTGATGGCTGAACAGCAGCAGGTCGGCGCCGGCGATCAGTGCCTCGACGGCGGCTTCAACCGGTCCGTAACCGGCCAGCGCGTCCATCTCGAGGCAGTCGGTAACGAGCACGCCTTTGAAGCCAAGCTTCGTCCGCAATAGGTCGGTCGCGATGCGGCGCGAGAGCGTCGCCGGGCGTTGCGGATCGAGCTGGGGCAGAAGCACGTGCGCGCTCATGAACGCGCCGGCGTCCGGGGCCACCGCTGCAAACGGAATCAGATCGCGCGCGAGCAACGTCGCTTCGTCGACATTGAGAACCGGCAGAGCGTGATGTGAATCGACCGAGGTTGCGCCGTGGCCGGGAAAATGCTTGTAGCACGGCGTGATGCCGCCGCGCGCTAGGCCCGCAGCAAACGCGGCGCCCATTGCTGCCACGCTGTGCGGATCGGAGCCGAACGAGCGGGTGCCGATTACCGTGTTGCCGGGGTCGAGCGCGAGATCGAGCACCGGAGCGAAGTCCAGCGTGCAGCCCGCGCGGCGCAGATCGAAGGCGGTTTGCTCGCCGGCACGCTGCGCCAACTCGAGATCGCCGGCGGCGCCCAGCGCCATCATCGGTGGAATCAGCTCGACCCCCTGCTGCAGACGCGCGACGGTGCCGCCTTCCTGGTCGATCGCGAGGATCGGCGGCGCGTCAAGATATTCGGCCCGCAACATATCCGTAAAGAAACGCAGTTCGGCAATCGACGCGCCGTTGCGCGAGAACAGCACGTGGCCGGCAAAGCCGGTCTGCTCGCGGCCGGCCGGAAGATCCGTCAAGCCGGTGAGGATAATCCCGCGCGCTTTTTCGCCGGCCTCGCTCATGCGAGCAGACTCATGCGACCGCCGCGCCCGTCGCCGGATCGAAGCGGCGGCACCATTGCGCCGGCAAGTCCAGCGTCGCATTCTCGCCGGGCTGCGTGCGATCGGTCGCGGGAACGCGCGCGACGAGCGTTCCGCGATCGGTCTGCACTTCGAGATAGACGTCGGCGCCGGTGGTTTCACGACGGGTGACGCGACCGGTTAACGCCCCATCTTCGCAAAGGCGGACGCGTTCGGGCCGGATGCCCACGAGCGCACCGCCGTCCGCGAAAAGATTCATCGGGCGCTCGCCGAGAAAACGCGCAACCGCAATGCTGCGCGGCGAATCGTAGACGCGCTGCGGCTCGCCGACGTCCTCAATCCGCCCGTCAATCAGCACGGCGAGCAAATCGCCCACGCTCATCGCGTCGACATGATCGTGGGTTACGTAGAGGACCGGGCCGGCGAAGCGCTGGCGAACGCCGATGATTTCGTCGCGGACGCTGCGCCGCAGCGACGGATCCAGATGCGCCAGCGGCTCGTCGAGCAGCAGCAGCGACGGCTCCGACAAGAGAGCGCGCGCAATCGAAGCGCGCTGACGCTCGCCACCGGAGAGCTGGCGGGGGCGGCGATCGAGGCGTTCGGCAACGTGCAACGCGGCCGCGATTTCGGCAACGCGAGCGTCGCCCGGCACGCCGTTACTGCGAAGCGCGAAGCGCAGGTTCTCACGCACCGTCATGTTCTCGAAGAGCGCATCGTCTTGAAAGACGAGCGCCGCGCGACGCTCTTGCGGCGGCAGATCGGCGATCGACGCACCGTCCAAACGCACGTCGCCGCTGCGCGCGCGAAGCAAGCCCGCGATGACGCGCAAGAGCGTCGTCTTGCCCGCTCCCGATGGCCCGACGATCGCTAGCGTCGTGCCGCCGGTAACCTCGAGCGAGACGCGGTCGAGGGCGGGCCGCGCGTGCCGCGGATAGCCGGCGACGAGTTCGCGCGTCGAAAGGCCCATTTATTTCGGCGACCGCAGGAGCGCGCGATATTCCTCACGAGCGGCCGGATCGCCGGCATGGACTCGAGCGATGAGGTCGCGCAACTGCGTGACCGTGGCGTCGTCGGCCTTTTCACCTGCGAGCACGAGGCGCAGCGCGATCAGCGCGAGGTCGGGCGCGCGCGTCCCCAGCCGTTGCAAACCTTCGCAGAAGGCGGCGGCCCCCGGCGCCTGCGGGCGATTTTCGAGCAGCCGGCGCACGACCTCACCTTTGGGCGGTACCCCGTCGAGAAGGTAGCCGTCGAGCAACTCGAAGTCCATCGGCCATGGGGTTCGCCGCACGGACCGGCATGCTCTTCGCGCTCCTGCTGACGGAGCCAGCGCCCACGCCAGGCGCACAGCAACATGGCCGCGCAAATGCGAGGCCGTGTGCTGTCCGTCGAATGCGAGCTTATCTCGGTGACTGTGCCGTGTGTTACGATCCTAGGTGCAGCAGACGGTGCCTGCCTAGGTGGTGGTGCCGGCCCCATTGCCCTCCAACGGACGACCCGCGAATCGTCAGGTAATTACCGTTCCCGGACACTGAGTAAGGGGAACCGCTGATTGGCGCGAGCGCACCGCTGCTCTGATTGATCGCGTAAGCCCAAACGTCTTGGTTGTTGCTTATCGCTGCGTACAAGAAGCTGCCGGCTGCGTCGATCTTCACATCCTCCGGATTCGAACCGGCATTGAACGGCGACCCTGAGACCGACGTGAGCGCGCCGCTGCTCGGATTGACCTGATAGCCGTAGATATTTTGCGATTGCTCGTTGGGGACGTAGAGGAACGTACCTGCGGGAGTGATCGCGCTCGCCCGCGGTGACGAGCCGGCCCCCCAGGGCGAGCCCGAGATCGCAGTCAGGGCGCCGTTACTGGCCGCCGCGAACCCGTAGACTTCGTTTGCTTCACTGGGGGCGTAGAGGTACTGCCCGCCAGGGTAGACTACAGCCGCGTACGCGCTGCCGCTCAACGTGTACGGTCCCGCAGCCGATGTAAGGGCGCCGGTTACGCTGTTGATTGCATACATCTGGATCGAGCCGTTCCCGTTCGAATACGTAACGCACAGGTACGGACCTAACGGATCGACGGATAGGCCTTGCGGATACTGGCCGACGGTAAAAGGCGAGCCCGCCATTGGCGTAAGCGCGCCGTTGGTCTCGTTGATAGTGTAGCCGTCGATAAGGCCGTCTGCCAAGTCGGATGCATAGAGGAAGTTGCTGTTCGGGTCAACGGCTACGTCAATCATCAATCCGGAGGCCGCAAACGGCGAGCCTGACACGGGCGTTAACGCCGCGGTCGTCGGGTTGATGGCGAAAGCGGAGATGTCACCGTTGTCGGCCACGTAGAGATAGTTTCCGGTGGAATCGACGGTCAGATTAGCGGCATTCGAGCCGGTCGAATAGGGGGAGCCGGCCACCGCCGTCAGCGCTCCGGTGGTTTCGTTAATCGTAAATGCCGAAACGGTGGCGGCCCCGCCACTATCCACGAACAACGCCGGCACTTGCGGCGGAGCGCCCGGTCCAATTCCGCTGCCGGCGCAACTCCCGCCGTCCGGCGGCGTGGGCGAGTCATGGTTTGTCTTGATCTTGCCACCCTGGAACGACCACGGATACGTCGAGTTGGTGACCGTCGATTGATTTATGGAAAAGTCGTTAGCATTATTGGGGCACGGACTGCTCGCAAAACCGGCCGCATACCCATCGATTTCCGTTTGATTTACCGAAAGATCGGGCGTGTTCTGCGCGTCGATACCGGTGCCCGCGCTGCTGCTGCTGCCTGACTCGCAGTCTCCGTTCTGGCCCGTACCATTGACACAGATCGACGTTTGGTTGATCTTCGAGCCGGCGCCATCGAGGTAGACGCCGATTTCGAATACGCCGTTGACGACGGTCTGATTAAGGCTGGCCGGGCCGTCGGCCGCGCTGATGTAGATGCCGATGTCGCACTTGTCGTAAGCTGACGACTCGACATCATGCTGGCTGCCTCCGCCGAGTTGCGCCACCGTGTAGTTCTGGCCGCTTGACGTCGTGACGTTTGAGCACGCGATCAGATCCTTATGCTTTGCGCGATGCTTTCCAAGCGAGCCGAGTATTCTGCCCCGTGAACCCGGTAGTGAGCCGGGAAGACCTTGGGTTATGCCTGATGAAGGACCAAGCGCGCCCGCGCCGACGTTTTGGTTCACGCCGCCGCACGCGGCCAAAAACATAGTGGCGATGCCCACGCTTGCCAGGCCGCAGAGATTTTTCATTAGCGAACCTCCTGAAGCTGAAAAGCAAACCCGGCCGCCGCGAGCAATGCCGGAGAACCGAGACGTCGGCTCGTAGCTCGGGGAGAGGCCGAGCGTTACACGAGGTAGCTTACATCTACCGCGCTTGGAAATTCCGAACGATTCCGTGCAAAAGGAGGCACAGTTGCATGCCTTGCGACCCGGAGGAGAGCTCGTCGGGTCTCGCCGCCGCGGCAACCTCCGCCTGCGGGCGATTTTCGAGCAGCCGGCGCACGACCTCACCTTTGGCGGGTACCCCGTCGAGAAGGTAGCCGTCGAGCAACTCGAAGTCCATCGGCCATGGGGTTGGCCGCACGGACCGGCATGCTCTTCGCGCTCCTCCTGACGGAGCTGGGAGCAACCGGGAATCAAAACGATGTCGTGCGGCTGCTCGAGCGGATGAGCAATGCCGCCGGACCGGTGTGGGCGGCGCATCTCGTTTCGGTATCCCGGCTGACGTTCGAGGGCGCGCCGGCGGTTGTTTGGACCGAGAGCAACGGGATGCGGGTTACGGTGCGCCACTGCACCGGCGAACTCTGCGACGGCAACTACTTCGACGGCGAGCGCCTCTTCACGGTGAACCTCAACGGCACGGCGCTGCCCGAATCGCCGCAACCGGTGCCATACTTGCGGTCGCTGCGTCTAGTTGCGAGCCTGGCTTTCCTGGCGCCGTCGTTCCTGATGCACGGCGGCCACTTGAACGACGCGGGAACGGCGATGCTCAACGGAACCATCTACCGGACGGTCGTCGTCGGGGACGGCTTCTCCATTCCGATGCGATTGTACGTGAATCCAAACACCAGCCTCGTGCGGTACGCGCGCGAGGCCGCCGGGAACGACACGTTCGAGTTCCGCGACTACCGGCGGGTGGGCGCGTTTACGCTTCCTTTTGAAGTGCTGCACGACGGCAAGCTTTTCGAGCGGTACGACGACCGGGCGGCGGTTTCGTCGGCGTATTATCCGCCGCATGGTTTGCAGTCGTCGCTGCACGGGGCGCCGGCAGCGATTCCAACCGACGCCAAAGCGATCGAGCCGATCGTAGATTGCACCGTTGGCGGAATCGCAGTGCGGTGCCTGATCGACACCGGCAACTCGGGGCTCTCGATGAGCGCCGAGCTTGCAAGCCGGCTGGGCGCGGCGGTCGTCGGGACGTATCAAGTTCGCGGGTTGGGCGGGTATACGACGCAGGTCGTGCGGGCCGGCCCGCTGCGGGTTAGCGACGCGGCCTATTCAAACGCCTACTACGTGGTGCTCAACGATCTGCACCGCTACGGCTACGACGTGGTGCTGGGCGCCGACATTTTCGGCACGACCGAGGTCGTGATGGACCTGGCCGCGCACGTCGTGACGCTGGGCGCGCCGCTCGCGGCGCATTCGATCGACGTTCCGATTTCGTTCCAGCACTCGGTGCCGGTGGTGCACGTCGGGCTGGGAAATCTCGACGCGGATTTAGCAGTGGATACCGGGGATGAGTCGAACGTCAACCTCGCGTACGATTTTTATGCCAAACATCCAGGGCTATTTACCGTCACGAGCCGGCGCTTCGTCAGCGGAATCGGCGGCAGCAGCGTCGAGTTGCTCGGCGAGATCGGCGCAGTGACGATCGGCGGATACCAGGCTGGATCGCAGCGCATCGGAACGACGTGGACGCTGCACGGCACGGCTTCGGGCCACCTCGGTGCCGCTTTCTGGCAGCAGTTCGTCGTCGGCTTCGACTATGCCAACGGGGAGCTGCATCTGATTCCGAAGCATTCGTAGTGGGGGTGCGGTGGTTTACGGCGTGGTGCGCGATCTTGTGCATCGCAACGGGGGTGCCGGCGCGCGCGCTGGTGGTCGACGGCTGCACGGTGGTGGCGGTGCAAATGATGGATACGGTCGACTCGACGAACGCGCGGCCGGGCGACTTCTTCCGTTTCGAAACGGTCAACGCGGTGACGACCGGCGCGTCGGTAGTAGTTCCGGAGAGAACGATGGGCGAAGGCATCGTCGCGGTGGCGTCGCCCGCGGGGCGCAATGCGCGGCCGGGGACGCTGGTGCTCGAGCCGCGCTACCTGATCCTGCCCAACGGCCACCACTTGGAGGTCGTCCTCAATCATAATACCAATTCGCTCGAGGAGTCGGGGCGAAACGATAGCCTGCCTGGCTATCTCGGTGCGATTCCGCTGCTCGGCGTCGGAGCAGCAGTCGGCGCGTTCAACTATTTTCGCAAGGGCAAGGACATCGTGGTTCCGCGAGGGACGATGTTCAGCGTCTTTCCGAGCGACGAGCCTTCCGTCGAGCACTGCCAAGAGCATCCAGCGTATTGATACCGGCGCCGGCTACTTCTTCGTACAAGTCGTTTCGCTGTTGCGAACGTTGCCCTTCTCGTCGTAGAACTGCGCGGTGGAGCGAATCACGTCGCCCGTCCGCGTGACCGTAACGTCGAACCGTTTGCGCCCCTGATTGTCCAGCGGCGGCCACATTTCGGTGTAGGTCGCGTTGTCGGGGTCTAACGAGGGCGTCTGGGCGACGTCGCTCGCGCCGGAGTCGAAGACCGCGATCAAGACGTAGGCTTTGAGCGCGTGGCTCCAGCGTTCGTAAGAGGTAGCGGGCAGTTCTCCGCTGCGGCGAGCGACGAACCAGTTACCCTGCTCGCTTTCGGTGACCGAAACCGGCGACCCGGGCGGAACCGAGGAGCACTGCCAGGTTCCGACGTGGCCTTGGAGTTTGGCCTGCTGGGCCGCGTCGAGCGCCGTGTACCCCGGGGGGTTGGTTTGCGCAAGGGCGGGGACCGCGGCGAGCGCACAGAGAGCAACGATAAGCACCGGACGCATGGCGAACCTCGTGGGCAATTCGGATTACCAGGAGATTGTTATCACGCCGTTGTGGGGTTTTCCGCCTCCCGCGATTTCGCGCACGTGCTTCGCCGACGACTCGACGTAACAGGAGCCGCCGCCACCGCCACCGCCGGAGCCGCCGCCATCGTACTGGCCGCAGCAGCCGCCGCTGCCGCCGCCACCGCCGCCGTAGTAGCCGCTTCCACCGCCGCCGCCAGAGCCCGAGCAACCACTGCCTCCGGTACCGCCGGTGAAAAGACTTCCGCCGCCGCCCGTAACGCCGTCGCAACTGCTGCTTCCCGAACCGCTCGACCCACCTTCGCCGCCGGCTCCGCCGGACGTCTGCAATGCGCCACCGCCGCCGGCGCCGGGTTCACACTCGCCCGCACCGCCCTGGCCGCCGTTGCCGGCGCCGCCAGTCCCGCCGGAGCCACCGTAACACCAATAGTAGCCGCTGCTGGCAGTCTCAAACTGAAAACTTTCGCCGGCGCCTCCTCCGCCGGCGGCGACGAGGATGCGATCCGACGGTCTGCCCTTACCGGTCCGCACGTCCGAACTGCCGCCCCCGCCAAACCCACCCGAACCTGTACCGCCGCCGCCGTTGTAACCACCGCCTCCGCCGGGTTTTTTAAAATGATGCCTCTGCCGCCCACCAAAATGGTCAGCCTCTCTCCGGGCGTAACAGAGACGGTGGCTCTCACTTCGGCGCCGAGACCGCCGCGCGATTCACTGCTCGAGCGCCCGCCGCCGGCGGCACCGTAGGCATCTATCGTTATCTGCGTCACGTTGTGGGGCACCGTGAATCTTTGGACTGTGTGCGTAAAGCTGAACGTGAAAGTACGGTCCGGCTGCTGGTCCTGCACGGCCGGTGCCGGCAGGGCGCCGGTCACCCCGGCAGAGCCGCAAGCGGCAAGCGACGCGGCAAACACAACGCTCGAGAAAATGCGCAGGTCACGTGTGTATATTGAACTCAATGACTGCTCCTAACGTTCGAGTGAGACTCATTAGGCTATTGAGGCGTGATTGGCGCTGAGGCGACACTTCAGCTTTCAGTGCCGAGGGCAGGCCACCTCTCGGTTGTACGTCGCGGTTCGGACGTCACAGTTCGAAGCTTCCGCGGCGTTGGTACGGGCAGCACGCCACAACCGAGGAGGTTCAATGAAGGCACCGCTGACCGCCGCCCTTCTGGCGGTTATTTGCACGTTCGCCGCTGCTGCCGCCCGGGCAGACGAACAGGCGACCAATATGGGGCCGCTCACGCCGAGCGAGACGAAGTTCGTAGCGTCGGTTCGGGCCGATCTTCTCGCGCGGTTTCCGAATGTAAGCGATGCGTTGAAGGCGGGCTACGTTCGCTACACCAGCGCCGACGACACGGGCGCGATCAGCTATGCCAACCAGCAATGGGCGGCGGACCCGACGCATCCCAGCCAACTGTGGTACGACAAGGACGGGAATCTCATGGGCGCCGATTTTTCGGTGCCGCGCCCCAACGGCGAGCCGCGACCGCAAGTTTGGGGGATCGATCCCGGGCGCTGGTATGAGTTCAACGGACACGTACACTATATCGTCAAGGATCCGCAGAGCGGCACCATGCTGTACGACCAATGGATCTGGAACAAAGACTTCGTGGCCGCCGGCGGCAGCCTATCGAAGCCTTCGGCCGACACCGTCGTCAAAATCGGCAAAGTGCCGAGTGCAAACTACATCGCGACGATCTTCGAGTTTCCGACGCAATGGGATCTGATCGTGTGGGTGAAGCCGCACGCCGCGGGTGCGTTCCACTGGTAAACCAGAGTTGAGGGCTACCTCACCTCGTAGGTAATCGAGAAGATGGCGATGCTGACGACCGGCGTGCACAAGAACTGCGCGGGTTGGTATGTCGAACCCTGAACTTCCGCGAGGGCCGTATCGTCGATTCCGGGGACGCCGCTCGATTGCCAGATCTCGGTTCGAATGGCATGGCCGGCGGAGTCGATGAAGGCCACGATCTGCGCGGTTCGCGGTCGATTGCCGTAAAAGCCGGTGACCGGTTCGAACGACGTCGCAAGCCCGGGGCCCTTATAGATCGCACCGCACGGCTGCGCCGGCAGGGTTTGTAAGAGCTTTGCGTCGACGCGTGTGAAACTCGCAGGCGCGGCAATGAGGGTTGGGTCGGACTCCGTTGGCGGCGTCACTTCTTTCACGAAGGACGGACAATCGCTGACGGACGCGCCGTCGACGCCGATGCCGTCGACGAAGTAGTGATCGATAAAGATAGGCGACGGAAGGGAGACGAGATAGGCATACCGCCGGCCCTTGCCGTCCGGAGCTGCTGGGCACCGGCGTCCGCGGGATGTCGACGGAATACGCGGCACCGTTGCCGATCAGCGTTACGCGAGCGGCGTAATCGGAGGCGGCGTTCGCCCAAAGAAATACTGCGACGGTTTTACTGCTCGGTCCGGCAGCGGGCGCGTTGCGAGCTTCGTCCCAGGGCACGACCATTGCCGAGCCGTTGCAGAAGGGATTTTCCCATTGAGAGCCCCGCGGCAGGTCGGCAGGCACCGATGCAAACGAGTCCGGCTCGAAGTCGGAGCGAAATAAGTATTTTCCGGCGACTTCTTGGCAGTTGACGAGCTTGGGCGAGTACTTCGAGCCGGACGCGGCCCGAAGCGCGGCCTCATCGATCGCCGCGTTCCCCGAACTCTTATCGACATGCGCGTCGACGACGTTACCCGATGCATCGACGGTGATGGCAATCTGAACCGATACGGGCCCAAGCCCGAGCGATTTTGCGGACTGCGGATACTCCGGCTGCTCGGGCTTGGTCACCGTGGCTTCTCGATTGGGCTCGGCGCAGGCTCGAGCGGCGATGGGAATGGCAAAGAAGCCGCACATCGCCGCGAGAATGCATAGGCGTTACCGTATGGCGGCGTAAGGTCACGATGGACGCTTCGACGAAGAGGCGCCGCATGACTTTGCACTTTGGCCGTTCCGCGCTAGCTTTTTGCGCCGCGACAGCAGTTCTGGCGGGCTGCGGCGGCGTTCATCAAAGCGGCGGTGCTTTGCCCGATGGGGCGTCTGGGACGACGGCGCGGAGCGCGCAATCGTGGATGGATCCGCAAGCGACGAGCCACGACCTGCTCTACATCTCCGACACCGGAGTCAGCGACGTGTTCGTGTACTCTTACCCGAGCGATACGCTCGTCGGAACGCTGAAGGGCTTCACGGATCCCGGCGGCGAGTGCGTCGATAAGAAGGGCGACGTGTTTATAACGAACACGGGCGGAGAAGACATTCTCGAATACGCTCATGGCGGCACGAGTCCGATCGCGACCCTGAGCGACCCCGGCTACTTCCCCTTCGGCTGTTCCATCGATCCAACGACTGGAAATCTCGGCGTCGCGAACAACTCTACCAGCAGCGGCGGCCAGGGAACGTCGTGATCTTCACGCACGCCAAGGGCAAACCGAAGGGTGATTACACCGATCCGAACATCAACCAGATGCTGCTCTGCGGCTACGACGACAAGGGCAATCTATTCGTCGACGGGCTTCACGAAGGGCAGCGGGTTTGCCTTCGCCGAGCTTCGGCAGCGGCGGCACGACGCTCACGAACATCACGTTAAACCAGAGCATCGGAAGCCCCGGCGGCGTGCAGTGGGACGGCAAGCATGTCGCGGTTGGCGACCAGAGCACAAACGTCGTCTATCAGTTCGACGTGAGCGGAAAAAAGGGAACGAAGACCGGGTCGACGCCGCTTACCGGCGCCGCGGAAGTCGTGCAGTTCTGGATTGCGGGCTCCAAGCTGATCGGGCCCGATGCGGGTGCGGGGGATGCCGGCATATGGAAGTACCCGGCCGGCGGCGCGGCACTCAAAACAATTACCGGGCTTTACGTCCCGTTGGGCGCGACGCTCAGCGAGGCAAAATAGCTGCGGCGAAGGAATCAAACTCTAAAGGCTGAACGCCGGGTGTAACAGCGGGATGGAGCTCCCGCCTAACCGCCGGACAACGGCTGATGGCTCCTGTCGACACATAATCGTGGACAGGAGTTTTTCTTTTGCACCAGTTCCTCGATAGCAGCAACATGTGGATGGTGGCGGGGGCGTGGATGCTGCTCGCGGCCGTCAGCGCTTTCGTCGCCATCCGGATCAAGATGCCGGCGGCGCTCGTCGAGATCATCGTCGGCATGCTTGCCGGAAACCTCATCGCGCTTCGGACCAATGCCTGGATCGACTTCGTCGCCGGCTTCGGAAGCATTCTGCTCACGTTTCTTGCCGGCGCGGAGATCGATCCGGTCGTGCTGCGGCGGCAGCTCGTCCCTTCAACGGTGCTTGGGCGCGGCGTCGTTCGGCGCGCCGTTCCTGGCGGCGATGGCGTTCGCGTATCTTTTCGGGCACTGGAGCTTGACGCATCAAAGATCGCGGGCATCGCGATGTCGACGACCTCGGTTGCCGTGGTGTACGCCGTGATGATCGAGTCGGGGCTGGCGGGCAAAGAGTTCGGGCAGATCATCCTGGCCGCGTGCTTCTTCACCGATCTCGGGACGGTCGTTGCCCTCGGGCTGCTATTTGCGAACTACAATCTGTGGCTGGTTGCGCTGATTGCAGCGATCGTCGCCGCAATGGTACTGGTTCCAAAGCTGCTGCCGGAGCTGATCGAGCGCACGCGGCGATATGTGAGCGAACCGGCGCTGCGCGTACTTTTTGCCTTTATCTTCTTGCTGGCCGCCGTGGCTACGTACGCGAAGAGCGAAGGCGTTCTGCCCGCGTACTTCCTCGGGCTGGCGTGCGCGGGCATGATGATCACCTATCCGGACGTCAAGCGCCGCCTGCAAACGATGACGATGACGTTGCTTGCGCCGTTTTATTTTCTCAAGGCCGGAACGTACGTCGAGTTTGGGGCCGCCCTCGCCAATGCGGCGCTCATCGGCACGCTGTTCTTCGTCAAAGTGATCGCGAAGATCGTGGCCGTATTTCCGCTCGCGCGCTACGCCTTTAAGTATCCGCGCGCAAATGCGAACTACCTGACATTGATGATGGCAACGGGGTTGACGTTCGGAACGATTTCGAGCCTCTATGGGCTGACGCACCACTACATCACCCAGGCGCAGTAACGGCACTGGTAACCGTCGTGATTTTAACCGCGGTCGTTCCCACGGCGATCGCCCAAGCGCTGTTCAAACCGCGCGAAGAACCCGAAGAGATGGAGTCTGAGGTGCCGTAAACGGCGACAAGGCACGGCCAGGGCCGAAACGTCGGGCTCGGACCGAAGCGGCTGTTCTTGCGGCAGACTTTCGCGCTTACGGTTTCCAATCCGTCGTAAAGTCGAGATCCTTGATCATTTGGTAAAGACTGCAGCACGGAATACCGAATGTGGCGCATACGTCGGGCACTTTCTTATTTGCGCGCTGCGCTCCGGGTCTCGACCTCTCGAACGTGACGACTGTCCTTAGCCCCACCGCGGCTGCGCCATACGAAATCAGAAACGAGTCTGGCTGATTTGCTCAACCTCATCCTCAGTCAGGTCGTTAGCGTAGCCCTCGCGCGTCACGCGAGCCACGATTTTCTGCGATGCCTCTTCGGCTAAGACCAACGCGGCACGCGTCGCGCCATCCTTGCACCAATCGACAATCGGGCCTTTGCCGTTCGTGATCTCCTCGTATTGTTCTACCGGGATCTTGACGGTGCCGTTGGACGCCATGTCGAGTAGCCATTCCCAGAACACCGGAAATCGTCGCAAGGGGTAAGGATCGCGATCCCCGGTGATGATTGTGTCGGCGTCGAGTAAATATAGCAAGCCGCTTCGCCTAAGCAGCTATCCCGCTCGTAATGCGGCCGACGCTCGCGGGCTTTACCCAGAGCACTTTCGCCGCCTTTGGAGCCGTCAGCGCTCCAGCTTCCATCATTCGACCAACCGTGCTAATTAAGCCACGGCCAAGCCGGTGCCGGCGCACGACATAGTAGTCCGGCCCTTTCTTTTTCTTAGCCTTTCGCGGCTTCGAGGCGATCAGCCTCAAATCTCTTGTCTAACTCCAGGTAGCTGGACTTCGTAATGATGCTGGCGCGCCAGAGATTGTAAGCCACCATCAAGCGGCTCACCTTATAGCGATGCGCAAACGCCCCAATCTGATCGACCATCGACTCGAATGAAATCCCTCGGCCGACCTTTATCTGTTGAATCTCGCCGGGTTCGATCAGGAAACCGGCTGCAACGTCGTCACATAAACGTTCGATCGCGTTGTCGCTTCCATAGCCACTGATGTCGCTCTGTCCAAGAACACATGCGCGAACTCGTGGATCAACGTAAAGCTCCACGATGCCCTCGAGTCGCCGTCGTTAATGCAAATGATGAACGGTGCAACCGGCGTTGCTATCGAGAATCCACGAAACACAGCTGGTTTCAGCGCCGAGTGATGGCTACCCAGGTTGCCGATCAGCAGCACATACGCTCCCAACGTCTCGACAGCTTCGCGAAGAAGGCCGAAAGCTGCGTCGGTGGACTCCGCGCGTCGATAGTCCGCGATCTTAAAGTTCAGCGCGCGCTGGATTGCGGCAATGACTTGTGGAGCAGTCGCGTCCGGGCCGACCGAGCCGACAAATGGCAGCGGTTCGGCCTCGTCTTCGTCTTCTAGGGCATTTTGAAGCAGCGCGTGGCGCACATAGGCATCACGGATCAATGCGGTTAGGGCGGCTTCTTTGCCTTCGTCGGGCGTGCGCGCTCTGCGCAGGTCACGATTGCGCTGGCCATTGCGAGGAGGCGCGTCCAGATATAGCGCCAAGAGCGGGCGGCGATAACCGGTAGCCATTTTTGAGAGCTGCACTCGCGTTGGCTCGCGCTCGCCGCTTTCCATTTGCGCGAGGCGATCGGCTGCAGATTTTCCCGACAAGCCAACGACGCGCGCGGCTTCGACTAGCGAAAGTCCAGCCGTTTCGCGCGCCCACCGTAGGTTCTGCGGATTAACCTTTGGCATTATGCGGCGTAGACATCACGTTTGCCTGGCTCCTTTTCTTCGGATGGATGCCAATCACCCGCATCCCGCAACGTACAAGGCTTCCGACCTGCGGCGTATGGACCTGTTGCGCCGTGGACGGAATGCTCTGGGCAGCGTGGGCTCAAGTCGGCGCGGTTGCGCTTACCGGGATGGCTGCCGTATTCGTCGCGCGGACTCAGTTGCGTAGGTTCAACGAAAATTCGCGGGCCAGGACTACCGTCGAATATATGAATCTCTACTCGTCGAGCGTCAGTCAGGTTCCCGACAATCCTCCCTTAACCCCCGAGAGTGGCCTTGCCTACGTTGGCCAGCAGGTTCAGCTGCAAGGCTCGCCGGCACCAATGCTCACGAGCGTTACTTGGACGTACGATTCGTCAGCGCCCACTGATGTTGTTGGAAACGGTTTCGTCGGCAATGTTCGAGTCGTCGGAACGCCCCAGCCGGTTCCGAGCTCGGGTGACCCGATATCGTTCTATTGGGTCTCGGCCGGTGTTCCCGGAGGCATCAGGCACGTGAGAATGAACGTTAGCGTATCCAACGTGACTGGCCCGCTATTTGCCGACGTCTACTATCCGATCGGCACTCCGTCACCGAGCGTGAGTTACTCCGTTCCGGCAAACGTACAGGTCGGGAACGATACGGTGGGAGCCCAGCCCATCGGGTGCCCGACGCCGTTCACCACGTTTACGGCGCTCCACCTTGGTATCGCGTGCGGGCCAACACCGACTCCAAAGCCCGGTATCGTAATGAAGTATTCAGCCACGGTGCCATCCTTCGGGGCGGGGCAGCTAGGCGTCGCGCAGCTCGTCACGGAAACCTTTAGTGGTACCCTTAGGAATGGAACGAAAGTTCAGGCGACGTCGGGACCGGGCGCTGATCTTGACACAAACTTTCCCTATCTCAACTATGCGTTCTCGCCTGGCATTACGGCTACACTGCCCGATTCGCCGTTTTACAATCTTCAAATATCGGGTTGCACTTCGATCACAGAGGCGGAAAGCTTCACCGACTATTTTATGTACGAGCCGACCGCGACTTCCTCGCGGCGAAGCATATGGGTATCAGACTTCGTCGCGGTTTGGCCAAAGTGGAGCGGCACCGCTAATGTAAACAGCAAGGGACAATGGAGCCTCGCGGGAGGCTCTGTAAATCCGAAGCCTACGCCCTCGCCACCGACCTCTTCAATGCCATCTTGGCCCGCGAACATCACAAGCTTCACGCCGCCTTGCTAGGGTTAAGGATATGAAACTACACCGATTATTAGTTCTCGGCCTGACGTTTCTTGCCGCGACCATCGCGCCGTTAAGTGCTCATGCGCAGCCTGCAGAACTAAGTGCCTGAACCGGGCATATTAGACTGCGCGTCGTGGTGGTGGAAAATTACGCTGGTGAACCCGAATTCAGAGAAGAATTTCAACAAATGATCCGCAAAAGTACACTGTACTGTGTATGTCCGGTTTTTACGACGTTAAATACGTGCTCCGCAACCGTTCGGGTAAGATAGTTCCCACTGACAACCAGCCGTGGAAAAGAGGCTCCGATATGATTGAAGGCGGCGGAGGCTATGTTCAAGGAGCTCCGGATCCATGCAAGACGTCACGAGTCGGCAGTGTCACACGCGCCGTATTGCTTTCCGACTACTACCCGAACCTTAAGCACGGCACGTATACGCTGCTAATGACGTTGGCCCCCCGCAACACAACGGCTCGAGCGAATCTTGCACCGATAACCATCAAACTTTAGAACCGCACTCGCGCATTGGGCACTGCGCTGTAGTGGCCCGCCGCGTTGCTCGACACGTGGAGGTGTACGCGCCCGTCGTGGTGCGTGTTGTAAGCGGTCGAGACGAGATCAGGATGCAGCTCCACCGCGCGGTTGCACAGCGCGTGCAGCCACTTGCGCAGCACATCTTCCTGCGGTGCATCAGCAAGGGGAATCCACAACGCAATGCCCGTGCCGCCGTCAAGGACCGGCACTGCTTCGAGCGCCGCGTCGAACAGCAGTGCGTGGACGGCCAGCGCGGCGAGCTTGACCCGCTCGAACTCGACGCCAGGTTGGGCTTCGAGTAGGATCCGCCCGAAGCGCAGGCGGTCGACGTCGAGCAACGTCGGCGCCCAGGTGTAGAACTCGGTCGCGTACTCTCGGTGTATCAATCAGAGCAGCTTCTCCGCGCTCAGGGGCACCGTCGTCACGTGAAAGACGCCACTCTGGTCGACGCCGTCGGGATAGTTGACGAAGACGATCGGTGTTTGCGCAAACGACGCCTCGATCAGCGGCGCCACGAGCTCGTAGTGCGCTAACACCTGCGGCATCAGGGCCGAATCGTTACTGCTCTGAAGCGAGTCCATGAGAACCTCCGATTTGATCGAGCGGACAGTTAGTACTACTGCGCGGGAAGTCGTCGATCTCCACCGCGTCCACGCCGTCGCTAAAGTCAACTATACTGCGGCAGGCCCGCCGCCGCCGCTTCTCCGAAGGTCAGGCGATGGATAGCCCGATTATGGCGCCCCCGAGTCCGCTGCTCGACGCGGCAATGGCGATCTTGGCCGACGGCAAGCCGCGCTCCGCCGAAGAGATCCTGGCAGAGGGCCAGCGCCGCGGTCTCTTCGATGCCGACCAGACCCGCAAGCACGTCTACACCGCCCTTTCGCAATACGTTCAACGCACGCTCGGACGCGGCGGCAAGCCGGAGATCATCGAGGATGCCGAGCGCCGCTTCCGATTGAACCGCCCGGTCGACGACTGGCCCGACATCGACACCACCGGTCTCCCGCCGCTCGCGATCCCCGCCGCACTGCCGACCTCGGCTGCCGCTGTAGTCGCCGCGCTGCAAAGGGCTGCCGCCGGCTCGGATCCGCTTGCCTTCGAACTCGCGGTTCGCGATCTCATCGCGGTCTTGGGCTTCGCCGCCAGACACATCGGGGGAAACGGCGCGCCCGACAATATAGCGGACGCCCTGCTCGGCCCGCTGGCCTATCGCGTCACCGTCGAATGCAAGCTTGGCCGCGACGACTCGATCTCGCAGTCTGACGCCGTGGCCGAAACGGCCAAGTTCCGCGAGCCTTACCGCGCCGACTGCTGCATGCTTGTCGCTCCGTCGTTCGACGCCGAGGTTACGTTCGTTTCGGAGTTACATACACACGGCGTCTCCGCCTGGACCGTCGACGATCTCGTTCGCGCGGCGACGCTGCGGCTCGACTGCTCGCAGCTTCGTCCGCTCTTCGCGCCCGGTTACGCGGCAGATGCCCTTGGCGATCTTGCATGGGCGCGCGTCCACGGTCCCGCCAAACGTTTGCGCGTCGTCGCCTCGCTGCTCCTCGAGATCGCCCTCGCGCAACAGAAGATTGCGCAAAGACTCAGCGATCCAAGTCTCGTTGTGAGCTTGTCGAACCGCGACTCCGTTCCACTGCTTACGCGGGACGTTGCGCTCAGCCTTATCGACGACCGGCTTGCGGGGGCCGGCAGCACTCGGGGCGTCACCCGCGACGAGATCGACGCTGCATTCATCTGGCTCGCGAGCCCCTATGTCGCCCGCGCCATTTGGACCGACGACACTCATATCGCGATCGTCGTGCGCCCCGCGACCGGGTGAGTAAAGCTGCGCACGGGAATCGTGGTCGGTAGAAGGCGAGACTTTATGCAAACGATCATTCGACCATCGCGACCGAGCCGGGCACGAAGGCCCTTCCAGGTCGCAGGCCTGCTGTTCGGCGCCGCGCTGCTGGGCACGGGCGCGACGGGCGCGAATCCGACGCTCAAACCGATCAGCCAGGTTGCACTGCAAACGATGGTAGCCTCGACAGCCCGGCAAATGCTGATTCCTGGCGCAGTGGTGTTCCTGCGCACGCCCCAGGGAGAGTTCACGGCTGCCTACGGCACCACGCAGCTGGGCACGACGACCCGCCCAGATATCAACACCTACTTTCGAATCGCCTCGAATACCAAGACCATGACGGCCGCGATAATCGTGCAACTGGCCCAGGAAGGTAAGCTCAAGTTCAGCGACCCCGTTTCAAAGTACGTAACGGGCGTGCCCAACGGGGGCCATATCACCATTGCCGCGCTGCTGGAAATGCGCAGCGGCCTCTACAACTACCTAGAGTCCCCCAAGATCGCGGCGACGGCCGACCACGATATGAGTAAAGTTTGGACTCCGGCCGAGTTGCTGGCGATCGCCTTTGCGCACAAACCCAACTTTGCGCCCGGCGCGGACTACGAATACTGCAACACCAACTACATCCTGCTCGGCCTCATCGTCGAGAAGATTGACCGCAAGACGTTGGCCGAGGCAATGCGGGTGCGATTGTTCGAGCCACTCGGGTTGCGGCACACCACGTTACCTCCAAGCAATGTGACCGCACTGCCAAAACCGTACTCCCACGGATACATGTACGGCAGTTCCTCGGTCGCCTTCACGGGGACGCCGCCATATTCGCCGGCGGTCAAGGCCGCGGCTCGCGCCGGCACCCTTTTGCCCACGGACTACACGAACCTGAACACCACCTTTGGCTGGGCGGCCGGGGGCGCCGTCTCCAACGCGAGCGATCTCGCAACTTGGATCAAAGCACTGGTCTCCGGGCGCCTGTTCGACGCACAGTATCAACGACGTTGGATCGGCAGCCTACGGCCCGAGGACCCGAAGAAGCCCCAGGGGCAACAGTACGGGTACGGCATCGTCCTCCTGAGCTGGGGAAAGAACTCCATGTACTATCACGGCGGCGAGACAGCCGGCTACAATTCGTTCATCGGCTACGATCCCGCCAATAAAGTGACGTTGGTGGTGTGGACGAACTTGACCGTGTCACTCGACGAAGTCCCGACCGCCAACGCCCTCATGTTAAAAGTGCTCGATCGAATCTACGCCGTGTCACCGCTGACGCCCATTGCGGCGCTGCCAAACGCTTGCGGGTCGTCGCCTCGCTGCTCGTCGAGATCGGCCTCGCGCAACAGAAGATGGCGGAAAGCCTCAGCGACCCAAGTGCCGTTGTGAGCTTGTCGAACCGCGACTCTGTTCCGCTGCTGACGCGCGACGTCATTCGGCCAGGCGTTGCAGTTTGAGCCCTCGAAAGATCTCGACAACCCTTATGGCGTGGCCCCGAGCCCCAAGGAATGAATCTATGAAGAACCCGCCCTTCGCAGTCGTCGCTCTGGCCTTACTGGCCGCCTGTGGCGGGAGCCAACCGTTCCTGTCGCCCGGAAGCGCCAACGCCAAACCTCCAATTGCCACTGCGCGACTCGTGAAATCCTGGATGGCTGCCGGCGCCGAGAACCGTGATCTGCTCTACGTCAGCAACGTGGACGGCCTGGTCAACGTCTATCGCTATTGGCAACATACGCTCGTGGGCGTCCTAACAAAATTCCAGCAGCCAATGGGCGAGTGTGTCGATGGCGCAGGCAACGTTTATATCACCGACTGGTCGGGTCAGACGATCAGTGAATACGCACACGGCGCGGCGAAGGCGCTGAGAGTAATCCCTGATTCGTACAAACCGTACGGCTGTGCCGTCGACCCAAAAACCGGAAACCTCGCCGTCGCGAATTACGGTGAGGAATACTCCGCTCGACCAAATAGCGATTCTGCAGCGGACGGAAACCTCGCGATTTACATCCATGCGAAGGGTCAGCCGACGTACTACGGGAGCAAATTTCAGCACTTCAGCGCTTGCGCCTACGACAAATACGGCGACCTCCTCGCGGCCAGCAGCGGAGGCTATAGCGGCTACTACTCTGGCGAATTCGACTACCTGCCTGCAAAGAGCAAGAACTTTGCCGAGATAACGCTCCCGGGGCCGTCATCGAGCTGGTACTGGTACGAAATCAACGCGATCGCCTGGGACGGCGAGTATTGGGTCGTCGACGCCTACGGCCTCTACCGCTACAGTATCAATATCGAGGCCCAGTACGTCGATACGATCTCGCTCTCAAACGCGGAAAATCTTGGGCCCATTTGGATATACCGCAAAAATCCCAAGTCCGCCGCCACTCAACTCGTCGCAACGGGTGCAGACTCGCACGGAAAGGGATACCTCACATACTGGAAATACCCGTCGGGTGGCAGTCCGATCTACCAGACCTCGCAGTATCTCGACGCGCCGTACGGCGTCGCCGCGAGCCTCAAACAGTGAAAAAGGCCTCAATCCTCTTCATCCTGGCGCTTTATGCCTGCAGCGGCAACGTCGGGACGACTCCCGCGGCGCCGGCGATCCACCGAACGCCGCACTTATCGTCCCCCGTTTTGGAAGCTGCCGCGAAGGTGCCGCTCCTCTTCGTCTCCGACGCTGCGACCGCGGAGGTTTACATCTACGAACTCTCGACGCTTAAGGTGGTCAATACGGTTACGGGGCTCGCGCAACCACAGGGCGAGTGTTCCGACGACAAAGGAAACGTTTGGGTCACCGATGCCGGGGCAGACGCCACGTACGAGCTTTCGCACGCGGGCCGCCTGGAAAATACCTTGACCGGCATGCCGTATCCCATCGGTTGCGCCTGGGACTCCAAGAGCGGGAATGTCGCCGTTATGGGTCTGTTTGACGGCGGCCTGGCAGTATATCCGAAGGGTAAGGGCAGCCCGCGTTCGTACGAAAACAAAGAGCAGCACTATTACGACTTCGGCGGTTACGATCCCAACGGCAATCTCTTCTTCGATGGGCGTTCCGCGAGCGGCACATTCATGCTCTCCGAGCTTCCCAAGGGCGCCAAGTCGGCGTACACGATCGCAATCAGCGGCGGCACGATCTACTTTCCCGGGATGGTGCAGTGGGATTCGTCCAACAGCGTCCTCGTGGTCGGAGATCAGTCCTGCGGCAGCCTTTACACGAGTTGTCTCTACACGGTGAAGGTCGCGGGCAAGGCTGGAACGATCGAAAGCACGATCGATCTCCAAAATGCCTCCGGCGGCCAAGTCTGCGATCTCATCCAAGGAGTCATTTATAATGGTCAGCTCGCGGGTTCCGATAACGACATCTGCGGCTCGGCGCCGAGTACGACGTACGTCTGGCCGTACCCCGCGGGCGGCGCGCCGGCGGAGTCCAACACCTCGACCGACACAACGCCCGTCGGCGCCGCGGTGAGCAAGTGAGCATCTCCAAACCGGCCACCACATTGCTTGCGTGCGCGTTTCTGTTCGGCGGGTGCGGGAGTGTCCAACTTCCTTCGAGCGATGCCGGCGTTCGGCAATCGTCGCCCGTCTCGGACCGGAAAGGACTCGCGAAAGCGGACCTGATTTACGTTAGCGACGCCGACTCCGAAGTAACGGTCTATAATTTAGCCAAGCAGACACTTGTCGGTGTCTTGACGCACTTCGAACAACCGATGGGTGAGTGCGTAGATGCTAGCGGCGACGTCTACATCGCCGACTATTCTGCGGAGAAAATTTTCGAATATGCCCACGGCGGCTCAAAGCCGATCAAGACGCTCGACGACTCGCCCTACACGCCGTACGAGTGCGCCGTCGATCCCACGACCGGCGACCTTGCGGTCGCGAATTACGGCGGCGATTCGCACAGCGGGGACGTCACGATTTGGCCGAAAGGCAGCGGTCAGCCGACGCACTACGCCGACTCCGCGCTTGTCTATTTCTTCAGTTGCGCGTACGATGCAAACGGAAATCTGCTGCTTAGCGGAAGCCCCGATGGGCGCACCGGGGCTTTTGCGTGGCTCCCGCACGGCGGCTCGCGGCTGATCAAGATCGCGATCCCGGGGCCCAAGTCGGGCTGGACATGGTACTCCATCGACGGCGTCCAGTGGGATGGACAATTTTTTGTTCTCGACTATGGTCAGAGTTTCTACCGCATCAGTATCATCCACGGCCTCGCATATTATATCGGGGACATACACTTAACCGACTACGCCGAGTTCTACGGGCCGGCTTTCATCTACACGCCTAACTCGAAGTCGCAAAGCCAACAAATTCTCGGCGGCGAGACCGGGACAAGCGGTTCCGGCGAAGTCGAGTCTTTCGGCTACCCCGGCGGGACCGGCCCGCTGTTCCAAATCGCCCACGGCGTCTTCCGCCCGTTCGCTGTCGCTGTCAGCCCAAGAACGCAGTAAGTTGTTGCGTCGCTGCGGCACTTTCTCCGGCGACGCTAGACAAGGCAGGGTCTTCGCTCGGCCGAAGGGAGCGCCGTATGGAACTACGATATGGCGATCGAGTGCTCATTACCAACCTTGGAATCGAGGGCGAGGTGATCGAGGTAGATACCCGGTCCATCGTGGTTCGCTACAAGAAACCCGACGGCGAACTGCACGAACACCGCTTTGAGCCCCAGGACTTGGAGTATCGGCCCAAGCCACACTTGGAGTAATCCCCGGTGCGCGGCAGTTGAAGAAAGCTCTGCCGCCGAAGAGTCAAGCTTCGCATCGGAGGTGCAAAAGATGAAGATTTTTGGGCTGCTCTTAGTGGTGGTCGTTGGACTTAGCGGACAAGCGCCGGCGCCGGCGGTTCACCACCTGGTCTACGAATTTGGCTACAATACCAAGGCCGCGAGTTCCGGTCAGGGGACGGGGACGACGACCATCGATATTTCCGGACCCGTCGCCGACGGCGGCATGATGGTAAGCGGAACCGATTTCTGGTGGAACACGGTACGGGCGCGGGCGACCAACACGTGCGAGGTGTATCCGAACGGCAACGTCAAGTGCTCGCAGGCGCCCTACGCGCTCTCGCCGATGCAGCTCACGCTGTTTCCGCTGCTCGCGCACAACTTCTTCCACGGGTTATCGCCGGGCGGGAAGTCGAGCTGGGAGCGCAGCTATCAGGTGACGGCGGCAATTATACCGGGGGCTTCGGGGATGGCGGGCCAGTCCACGACCTGGGATTGCAGCTATACCCTGCACGGAAAAGGCCCGATCGCCAACGCCGCCCCGCTGATCTTGATCACGGCGCAGGGCACGCTCAATCAACAGGGTGGGCACAGCCTGAAGGCGTCTTCGAAGCAAAGCATCGTGTATGACCCGGTCGCAAAGATTCCCGCGATCGTCAACGACGTGCGCACGCACCTTCCAATGAAGAGCGTCTACAGCAACGACACGATCGAGTTGAAGCTGAAGAAAGGTTAAAACAAGCTGACGGTCGCCCGCCTTTAAGTGCAACCTCGCCGCGTTCCAACGCATTAGGGGCGTACACCACTTTTGAGGGGAGACCATGAATTTAACGATCGAAAAACCGCGAAGCGCCAAGGACAAGCTTATCGGGCTCGTTTCGCTAAAGCGCGTCATCGATAAGGCGAAAGCGTACAACGAAGGACAGCTTGGCGAGTACGACTACGACTGTCCGCACGACAAACCAGTCTTCGAATTTCTCGGCACCAACGGCGAGGAGTTCGCGCGAAAAGTGAAGGAACTCGTGACCGACGATGCGATCGCCGCTTGGGTGCAGAGCCAGTTTCTTTCCAAGAAGAGCGCCGACGAAATCGCGAAGTACAACGCCGAGCGCATGCGCTGGCATCCCGAACCGGGAACGCCCGGAGCGCAATACTTCGAAGGCCTTCGTTCGCAGGTCGCACCGGGCCGGAACGACGTCGTCACCTGGTTCGATCTTCTCGACCTTGACGAAGGCCGTCCAGTGCCGGCGGCCACCAGCCTAAACTAGCGCGCGTGTCATCCTGAGCGCAGTAATGTCATCCTGAGCGTAGTCGAAGGACGAAGGATGCAACGCTTTCGGGCGAGCGACGGCGGTGAGTTTGCCTACGTCGAGCAAGGGTCGGGCAATGCTCGGCTCTTGTTCGTTCACGGCTGGCAGGCCGATCACACCGTGTGGAACGACGTCATCGGCGAGCTTGCTCCCGACACGAAGAGCGTGGCGGTGGATTTGCGCGGAAGCGGCGCGTCTGCGCGTGCGCGCGGGCCGCACAGTTTGGAGCGGTTTGCGGCCGACCTCCGCGAGCTGATCGAAGCACTGGGTAGCGGGCCGCTCGTTGTCGTGGGCCATTCGATGGGCGCGACGGTTGCGCTGCGATTGGCCGTTGACGCGCCGGACCTGGTCAGCGGGTTGATCCTCATCGCGCCGGTTCCCGCGGGCGGCGCCGGCTTTTCACCCAAAGGCGCGGACTACTTGCGGGCGACCGCGGGCAACCCCATCGCGGCGCGCAAATGGCTGTCGGCGATGTTTGCGGAAGCGCCTGCCGATGGCGTTCTCCAGCGACTCTGCGAGGCGGCCGGAAAGGCGCCGCGCGATGCGGCGCTCGAGAGTTTCGAATCCTGGGCAAATGCGGATTTCGCCGACGCGACGCGCGCGATTTCCGCGCCGGCCATCGTCGTCGCTCCGGAACGCGACAACCCCGAGATGTACCAACGTAAAGTCGCCGCGATGCTTCCCAATGCGCGCTTCGTCGTAGCTGCCCGATTGCGGACACTATGCGATTGTGGAGCGGCCGGGCGAGATCGCCGCGCTGATCGGTGACATGGTGCGTCCGGCATGAGCGATCTGGCGACGCGCGCTTGCGTGCCGTGCCGCGGCGGCGTACCGCCGTTGACCGGCGACCAAATCGAGCCGTTACTCGCGCAAATCGGCGCGGACTGGCGCGCGGTGGAGCGACCCGATCCTAAACACGGAACGGTCACGATTCTCAGGCGCGCCTATCGCTTTAGCGATTTTGCGCTGGCGATGGGTGCGGCGGTGCTCGTCGGCGAGATGGCAGAGGAGCAGCAGCATCATCCCGATCTCCACGTTTCCTGGGGCCGGCTCGAGGTTGAGATCTGGACGCACAAGATCGGCGGATTGACCGAGAGCGATTTTATCTTCGCCGCAAAATGCGACGCGCTCATAGGGCCCAATGCTAATTCGGCCTAGATCGTGATTTTAAACGCTGGCGAGAGCGTCGCCTGATCGTGCGTGCCTCGTGGTGCTAGCGTGATCTGCAAGGTATAGGTTCCGTGCGGTAGATGCGGATAGAGTTCGTACAGCAGCACCCGCCGCTGCTGCGTGTTGGCGCCGATAGTCTTGCAGGGATCCGGCGTAGCAGTACTTCCGACCCTTGTGGGTCCACTTGGGGTGCCTCCCCCGCCAAATGGCGGGCCGCCCTCCGCGTTTGGTGATTTTGTAATGACCGCGCCTGAGGAGTTGCGCAAAACGTACTTCATATCATAGATGCCCGAAATGCATATCACGGTGTGTTGGTAGGGGCTGTCGGTCGTAAACTGTTCGACGAGCATGGGTTGCCCGGCCGACGTGCGTTCGATCGAGACCTCTACTCTGAGGTGAGGAATCGACGCCGATCTCACTACGTTTTCTTGGCCAAGCCCAAGTCGCGGCATCGCTATGGCTGCAAGCAGTATAAGGAGTGCGCGTGAGTTCTTCATCTGTCCAAGCTTGCTCCAATCATTCCAGTTTACGTTCGCGGAGCCGCAAAAGATCCATAGCTGCCTTCAGGTCGAAGGGAAGCGGCGTCGCGCCCTCAGCAATGCAGGCGAGATTGCCGGCCCACTCGGGCCGATGCTTCATTTCTCCCGGCGGCATTACTGCGAATCGCGGCTTCCCGAGTTGCTTCGCAAAGCGCATCGAGTGCAACGCTCCGCCGCCGATCTCCGAGCAGATCAGCACCACGGCCCGCGCATGCTCGGCTTGAAGCCGATCGCGCGCGATCGACGATTCCAGCGAAGCCGGAGTGCCTGGAGGAAGGAGCGTCGCGACCGCTCCGCCTCCCTCGACGATCGCACGCTCGAGTTCGCCGTGTTCGGGCGGGTCGGTTGCGCCGAATCCATATCCTACAAATGCAACGGTTGGTACGCCGGCACTCAACGCGCCGCGATGCGCGGCAACGTCAATGCCGGGGGCGAGTCCGCTAACGATCGGCTCGCCGAGGTTGCGCGCGAGCTCGTAGGCAAACGCTTCCGCCTCAGCGGGCGGCGTCCGGCTGCCGACGATCGCTATGCCCCGCGTTGGCAGGCTTCCCCGTACATGCAAGGTCAGCTGCTTGAGAGACCGAAGGTGCGCGACACCCTACTGCATTGTGGCATCGTCGGTAGCATTAGGCTCGCACGCGCGGGCGGCCTCCGACGACACCGGCACAAGGGCGTCGACGGCGTGATGTCGGTTTATGTTGTAGGCCCGCGCCTGTTCGTCTTTGACGTCGGCACGCCGCGCGAACACGTCGGCTCGGACAGCTATCGCGCCGATTGGAAGAGCCTTTTCGCCAGCTTGAAGGGCTCAACGCTTCCGTCGTTTGGAATTACGGAGATGAGCGTCGCCATCAGCGGCGACGTTGCGTTCCGATTAACTTCAACACGATGAAGCCCGACTTGACGTCGAAGCCCTAGGGCGGCGTCAGGCTGAAGTAATGCGTCGTCCGCGTGAACCCGTGATTCGTCACGGGGGGAGCTAAGGGCTTTCAAAACGAGGTCCTCGTCCGCCGGGCGCCGCGATCGAGACAAAAAGTGATAATTGCCTAATGATGTAGATGGTGGCGACCGGCGCGCCGATACATCGGCCCGGCCGATTGCGCAATGGTGATGCCGACAGGAAAGGACACTCCTGAGAAGGATCCGGAGAGCGCCTGCTGGTTCCCGTTCTGGTCGTAAGCTGTGACGGTGCTGTGCAGGTTCGCGACGTACAGGAGGCTGTTGCTCGGGTCGTACGTGATCCCTAATGGAACAGACAGTCCGGAGAAGGAGCCTGAGAGTGTCTGTTGGTTCCCGTTCTGGTCGTAAGCGGTGACGGTGGAATTGCCCGTGTTCGTCACGTATAGGAAGCCGTTGCTCGGGTCGTACGTGATTGCTCTCGGGTCGTCGAGTCCGGAGAAGGAGCCCGAGAGCGTCTGTTGGTTTCCGTTCCGATCGTATACCGTGATGCTGCTGAACGTCGGGGGAAGGGGGTTGTAGTTCGTCACGTATAGGAAGCCGTTGCTCGGGTCGTACATGATCCCGTACGGCTGGACGAGTCCGGAGAAGGAGCCCGAGGGCGTCTGCTGGTTTCCGTTCTGGTCGTAAGCGGTGACCGTGGAATTGACATGGTTGGCGACGTAAAGGAAGCCGTTGCTCGGGTCGTACGTGATCCCGTACGGACCAACCAGTCCGGAGAAGGAGCCCGAGAGCGTCTGCTGGTTTCCGTTCTGGTCGTACGCGGTGATGCTGCTGAAGGCGTTGTTGTTCGTCACGTAAAGTAAGCCATTGCCCGGGTCGTACGTCATCCCTATCGGACCAGCCAGTCCGGAGAAGGAGCCCGAGAGCGTCTTTTGGTTCCCGTTCTGATCGTATACCGTGATGGTGTTGTTTTCATTCGTGACGTAAATCGACACCGAACCGGGGCCGCCGCCAACCCCGCTGCCAGCGCAACTCTGGCCGTTGAAGGATGGCGAGTCGTGGCCTGCCTGGAAGTTGAAATTGTTGTTCCCGCCTTCGTATGACCAGGCACTGGTCGCGTTGGTGATCACAGTGTGGTCGGCACTTAGCTGGTTGCCGCCGTTCGGGCACGCGTTGGTCGCATAGCCGGCGTCGTAGCCGTCAATGCTGGTGTGGTCGATCGCCAGCTTCGGCGTATTGCGCACGTTCAAGCCAGTGCCGGGGCTCGTCCCCGTCCCCGTAGTGCAGGTCCCGTTGGCGTTGCTGCCGTTGACGCAGATTTGCGTGTGGTCTTCGTGCGCACTATTCCCGGCGTTATCGAAGTAAATGCCGATAAGGAAGGGGCCGTTGACCATCGTGTGATCGAGCGTGTTCGGGCCGTTGGAGCCATTGATATAGATGCCGATGTCGCACGACTGCGAGGAATAGTTGATGTCGATATTGTTGCCGCCACCCGCCCGCGCTGCCGTGAGTGTCGCGCCGGTCGAGTCCGTGATGGAGGCGCAGCCGTTGGCGTTTTGCTTCACGTGGTGCGAGTGTGAGCCGCCGTCCGTGGTCGGAGGCGTCACCGTTGCGCTTTGATTGGCGCCGCCGCAGGCATTCAACAAGGCACCCACAACGACGACTAGTGAAAGTCGAATATATCGCATGAAAGTCGCTCCTTACACCGTCACCACGGCTGAAACCGCGCTGCTGATTTCGGACGGGGCACCTTCGACACGGCATTTATCGCCCCTTTACGCCCAGCGCCGACCGCGCAAGAATCGGCGCCTCCTGAGCGAAAAGGCGCGAGAATGGACGAAGCATCACGATATCGCCGCGATGCCCTGGTCTGCTGCATCGCTTTGGCGGCGCTCGCAGGTTGTGGCGGGGCGCCCGGCACGATGCCGTTGAGCCATGCCAACCCAAGCCATCGGGATGCCGGCGTCAGCTACAAGGTCCTTTACACCTTCAAAGGGGGCACCGACGGCGCGCAGCCTGCATCGGATCTGCTCGACGTTGACGGAAAGCTGTACGGCACGACGTTCTACGGCGGAGACGCATCGAACTCGAGGTACTGCTATTACGGGTGCGGCACGGTCTTCGAGACGACGACCGCCGGTGCCGTACGCATACTCCACCGCTTCGTCAGCTACCCGAAAGACGGCGCAGACCCCGCCGCGGGACTCATCGCACTCGACGGTGACCTTTACGGGACCACAACGAATGGAGGAGCTAACGGCACCGGCACCGTCTACGCGATGAGCACCGCGGGAAAAGAAAAGTTGGTGTACAGTTTTGGCCCCTACGCCGACGGCGACGGCCAGTACGCGGCTTCCGACCTTCTCGCGTTTAAAGGCGTGCTCTACGGAACGACCGAGCACGGGGGCAGGTACACCTGTTATAGCGTTGCGACGTGCGGTACGGTCTTCAAGGTGACGACGTCCGGCAAGGAGACCGTTCTTTACAGCTTCCGTTACGACCGTTCGGAGGGAGATGGCTTCTGGCCGCATGCCGGCATCGTCGCGATGAACGGCCTGCTTTACGGCACAGCCGTCCAAGGCGGCGACTCAGGCGCCGGTACGATCTACACGATAACCCCGGCCGGGAAAGAGGCTGTCCTTTACGGCTTTAGCGGGGGCCACGACGGCGCCTTTCCGTTCGGTCGCCTTACGCTCTTGAACGGTGAGTTTTATGGAACGACTGCGTCAAGCGGCGCATACGGCCACGGGGCCATATTTGCCATCAATGCATCGGGCAAAGAGCACGTAGTATACGCATTTAAGGGCTCTCCTGCGGACGGATCGGGTCCCGACGGCGACCTCACCGTCGTCGACGGAAAGCTGTACGGAACGACGTCGCAAGGCGGCAAGTATCATTGTGCTTCCGGGGATTACGGTTGCGGAACGGTCTTCGCAGTGACGACATCAGGCACTGAGAGCTTCTTGCACAGCTTCAAGGGTGGCGAAGACGGCGCAAATCCGAACGGAAGCATGGCATATGTTAACGGCTCACTATACGGAACGACGTATTCAGGCGGAACGGGGAGTTGCAACCCCAGCAGTGGGCACACCGAAGGCTGCGGTACGATCTTCGAAATTACTCCCTAGCGAGAACGGCCGGCGAAACTAGGGTGAGATTGTAAAGACCGTTCCGCCCCCGTATACTGCTTTACCGCCGCCTTCGGCGGTCCCGTAGAGGGTGCCGTTAAGGTAAACGAGTCCCGCGCCTGGGCCGTCGCCGTCGGGAGGCGGGCCGAAGTTATGCAGAACGCGTTCGGTCCCGGATTGAGTGAGGCTGAAAACGATGCCCTTGCCGTTCGTCCCGCCTTCAAGGGTAACGCCATATAGCGTTCCGTTCACTGAGACTGGTGAGGATTCCGGAGACTTGCCGTCGTTGCCATTACCAAAGCTATGGAGTACGTGTTCTTTGCCACCCAATGTGAGGCTAAAGACGGTCCCGCCCTGATATTGGCCGTCGCCGCCGTAGACGGTTGTGCCATACAGGGTGTCTTTGACCGCGACCAACTTGGCCGCTGGGTACTCGCCATCGCCGTAACCACAAAAGTTATGAAGGTCGCGTTCGGTGCCCGACGTGGTCATGCTAAACGCGGTTCCAGAGCAGCCGTCCCCCCCATAAAACGTCGTTCCGTAAAGTACTGACTTCACCGCGGTCAAGCCCGCTCTGGGTGAGGAGCCGGCACCATGCGTCCCGTCGAAAGTGTAAATTAAATGTTCCACACCGCTCGTAGTAAGGCTGAATACGATTCCTCCACCGTGCGCGCCCCCCTCGGATGTCGTGCCGTAAAGCGTTCCGTTCACGACCGCTAAGCCGTCAGATGGCTGTTTGCCATCGCTGCCTTTGCCAAAGCTGTGCAGAACGTGCTCTTGTTGCATCGCATTGATGCTGAACACCGTGCCCTCGCCGTACTTTCCCCCGTCGGTCGTCACGCCGTAGAAGGTCCCGTCGAGCAGCAGCAAGTCGCCCGCCGGGGATCTGCCGTCGGGAGCCTGGCCAAAGTTATGAAGCACGCGCTCCTGGCCATTCGTGTTGAGGGCGAACACCGTGCCTCCGTTCGTCGACCAGTCGCCGCCGTAGCGGGTCGTTCCGTAAAGCGTGCCTTTCACGTTGAGAAGAACGGAATCGGGGCCGTCGCCATCGGCGTCATCGAAAGAAAAGATCGTCTTATAGCCGGACGCGCCGTCGCGGTGTTCGGGCGGCGCTACTGCCGGTCCGGCGGGCACGAGATTTTGGCCCGGCACTCGAGCGCACGATGCGAGAGCGATCCCCAGGATTATCGCGGCAACGGGCTTCATCATGGCGCTTTGCTTCGCCACTTGGTTGGTTGACGCCGTTCGACGCAGGGCGCGGCGTTACGGCAGGCGCCCGAGGGCGATGCGAAGGATGGAGCGGCACCCGTGTGCTGCAGAAACCGTGCTCCATAGCTTCACCGGCTCGCGCGACGGCGATGGCGCTTCCCCGTGGGCAGGCCTGCTCAACTTCAAGGGCACGCTCTACGGCACGCCGGAGCTTATTGGGGAGTCAGCAACACCGCGTGCTGGAAACCGCCCGTGCTTATGGCGTCGGCCGCCACCTGCCCTGAATCGTTGATTCCCGCGACGCCTGTGATGGTGAAGCCAGAGTTCGGAGGAATAAGGGTATTGAGATCGACGATCGCACCTTTGAGGAATACCCAGCCGAGATGCTTGCCCGTCTTGAATGGGTGGTACTGGTTTGGGAAGACGGTCGTACCAACAATCTGGCCGCTGGTATTGATTCCAGTCGCCACCGTCTGCGAAGCTCCAGGAAACGTACCAAGATCTGTCCACACACCGTTGCTGTAGAGAGCCCCGTGGCTGCTCGCGTTTGCGAATGAGATCCAGCCGACAATTTGGCCATTGCGATTTATTGCAGTCGCCCTCGACCCGCTCGCGCCGGCAGGCATCCCGAGACTGGTCATCTTGCCGTTAGAATAGAGGAAGGCAACGCCATCGTTGCCCCCTACAACCTGGCCCGCATCATTGATGGCTTCCGCTTCTGCCTGATTGCCGCCGCCGAGATCGACCATTTGGCCACCGGAATACAGAAAGGCGTGAGTGTTCGTAAGAGTGAGGTAGCCAGCGCCCACCACCTGCCCGGAGCTATTGATCCCAAACGCGATTGCTCCATCGGGGAAAAGCGACGGCGGGTCAATGGTCTTCATGCTGCCGCCACTGTAGAGAAACGCGCGGAAGCAACCGCACTGGTCTGAAGGAGAGATCTCAGTGCCGACAAGCTGGCCAGCGTTGTTGATTGCGAAGGCGATTGAGTAGTTGGCACCGATGGTGTTCAGATTCGTGACCTTCCCGTTGCCGAAAAACGCGGCGGTCGGCGCTCCGCTGCCTTGCGACGATAAGCCTGCCACCTGTCCTTGGGTATTGAGCGCTCCTCCCGTCGACCAGGAGCCGCCGGCCTGGCTGGTATTTTGCCCGGGGAGCGTCCCGAGGTCAACGATCGTATAGCTCTGCGCCACCATGCGGTGACCTCTCGGAGAATCCGCGGTGGCTGGCACCGCCGTCTCTGAATTTCGAGGCACTTGAGCAGGCGGCTAGGGATACGAGCATCGCCGCCACGACGTAGTACGTCTCGATGATTCCTGTTCGCGTCATCGTTTTGACCTTTCGTGATTTGTATGAATCGCTAGTCTAGTGGCAGAACATGAGGAATCTGTGAAAGAGCGCCCTCTCTCCTAAACACGTTTGAATTTACGTCCGCGCCGGGAGTTCCCCGCAGTTGGTCATGCATTCGTTATTCGGCGTCGCAGAGTTGGGGTACATTTTCTCCCGCCGTTATCATAGAATAACATGCATTGGCTAGAAGTGAATAGTTGGCCGACCTTAAGCGAAATGAGTTGTTCCGTTGGGCCGAGGCAAGCGGGAATAGGCCTGCGACCGGGCGTACCATGTTAGACACCCTAAGTACCTCCATTGGTGCTTTGAGTCGCTTGTATCCACAAAGGAGACTATGAATGAGGCGGCTGAATCCTATCATCGCAACATGCTTAAGCGCGTCGCTCCTAGCGGCGTGCAGCACCGGTAGCGGCAGTGTCGCACCTGCGACGGAGAGCATGGGTCAGGAATTGGACAGCTTTGGGTCGTCGCTAGCGATGCATCGAGACGCCCCGACGCGGCCCGCCAAGCCCGACAAGGCATCGTATCTAAGAGCGCTCTATATCGGAGATGGTTTTACTCATTCCATAAAGATTTTAAGCAACACCTATTACCACGAGCTCGGTGTGATAACGAACGGAATTTCCTTCCCGATTGCTGAGTCGATGGATCAACGGGGCAATCTCTACGTAGCCAATGATATGGGTACCGGCACCGGAGACGTTACCGAGTACGCCCCCGGAGATACGTCGCCGTCTTTCACGTACAGCGCGAATATGGCTACCCCTTATGCCGTCACGGTGGACCGCCACGGTAACGTCTACGAGAGCGACGACGCAAACATCAATGAGTACTTCCAGGGGTTCAATACCGTCACGGTATCCTGTCCGATTCCAAGTGAAGACGTGCTCGGCTTGGCAGTAGACACTAGCGGCGACGTGTTCGCAATCGGTGACGGGGCCCTTTACGAATACATCGGCGGCCTCAGCAACTGTAGTCCATCGTTGTTGATGTCGATGCAAGGCACCCCTGTCCAAGGGGGTCTCGTGCTGGACTCAAATAATGATCTTATCGCCGGCGCTGGGTTGTACGTGGGCGCCTACGTTATCGCCCCTCCGTATTCGTCTGTGACGAGTACCATCGGCAGCCAAACCGGGACTAAGGGTGTATCTCTAACCAGAAAAAATAAGATTCTCTTTATGGCGAATCCTTTCACTAAGAACGTCATGGTTTATAACTACCAAACGGGAGAACTGCTTAAAGTGCTCGGCGACACGTATGGCATCTCAAATGCCGATTGCGTCGTCGACGGCCCCAACGCGGTTTATTAGATAAGTAAGCCCTTCGCGGTCCAGACGGCACGGCAGGTGCTTTCCCTTTTTGTAGGGCTCCCGGCGCAAGGTTACGCTCTACAGCACGACTGCGAGGGGCGGTGAGATCGTGAGGCGATAAATCGTTCCGCCGTTTTTGGGAGAACCCCAACGCATCTCGCCGAAGAGCGCGCCGTTGTAATCTAGGAGCCAGCCTGGATCGCTGCCACCGGAGTCGTGAAATGCGTAAATCACGCGTACGCGCCCAGAGGTGTCGATCTCCATCGCGTCGCCACCTCGGTAACCTCCCCCGCCCGACGAAACGCCGAAGAACTTTCCGTTTACTGCCGTTAACTCACCGCCGGGGGCGCCGCCGGTGCGATCCCCCATGCGGGCGATGATGTGGAATTGATCCGGAGGCTGCAGTGCGTAAAATGCTGCGCGTTGAAACACGTTATGTTTGTCGTACCCTCCGTGCGTCATTCCATAGAGCGTACCGTTTAGCTCGACGAGGCCTGTAGTGGGCCCGCCACCGTCCTTTCCTGTAAACACGTGTACATTTCGATACTGGCCCGACGGAGCAAGCTCAAAAATCACACCGTTGCCGTCGCCGCCACTAGACGTGACGCCATAGAGCTTGCCTTTGAACGCGAGAAGGCAGCACGGAAAGGTAGCGTAATCCTGGTCGCGCGTTCCAAATATGTGAAGCGTCCGCTCCTGGCCGTCCGTCGTGATCTCAAAAGCGACCCCAGCACTCGAGCTATTGCCACCGTACTCGGTGGTACCGTAGAGTTTTCCGCCTAACATGACGAGTCTGGAATCTGGCCCGTATCCGTCGCTGCCTTGGAACGAGTGTAAGACGTGTTCGTCGCCACTCGGAGTTAGGCTGAATACCGTGCCGATATCGTCAATGCCGCCACGAACGGTCGTTCCATACAGCGCACCGTTGAGTGGGAGTAACGCGGCGCCCGCTAGTGCGCCGTCAGGGGGACCGCGGAACGAGTAAATCACTCGCTCATGCTTTCCGGAAGTGTCGATCGTATAAACAGCGCCGTTATTGCTTGCACCGCCCCACGACGTCGTCCCAAAAAATCGGCCCTTGACGGCGACCGGCTGACTCGCACCCCAACCGCTTTGGCGCGCGCGTCGCGAAAGGAACGTGTAAAGAATCTCGAACTTAGCGTCACCGCGCGCGCTGAAAGCGGCGGTACTGACCGAACCGGCCGGCGCGCCGATCGACGGCTGGCTCAGGGGAAGGACGCCGCATCCCGCCAGCGTTGCCACAGCTACGCAGCTGCTAAGCGCGCAACGGCCCGGACCTGAAATCCTCATCGCCCGCCTCCTGGAGACCTAACGCTCCGACGCCTAGAATATTCGGCGCCTGCCGTCACTTCCATCGCAAGCCCTCCGATCGACTGACCACCGAGCTCCACGCGCGACTTAATCGTCGTGATCTTCATCCGCTACCAACTAATGACGACGAGTCCACTAGCTTCCGCTCTATTCCAGCCTTGCCACATTTTAACGTCGGTCGCATTCGGCTCAACGTAGGAGGAGCCACCGCCGCCGCCACCCCCGCCGCATATGCACATGGTCGCGTCGTAGATACCCCCCCGCCGCCGCCGTAGTAACCGCCGCCGCCACCGCCACCACCGCCCCCGGGGTAGCCGCACGTGGCCGAATCGCAACCGCTTCCACCGACGCCCCCGTGACCGCGGTCTCCATTTCCGCCCGGAAGTCCGTGCGAGCTTCCGCCGCCTATTCCGCCGTGTCGTTGGGTGCCGCCGGCTCCGCCACCGCCGCCGACACTACAGCACCCTGATTTGCCGGTTCCGCCGGTGCGCGCGCCGCCTTGCCCGCCCGATCCGCTGTGGTGGCCGCCGCTGCCTCCCTGCCCGCCGCCGCCGCCGGCGACGATGACGCGATCCGTGCGCGCATCTCCGCCCTGTCGAACGTCCGAAGCGCCGCCGGCCCCGTAGCCGCCGTAGGCGCCGTAAGATTGTCCGCCGGCGCCGCCGCCATTGAATCCGCCGCCTGACGACGTTCCCGTGCCGCCAACGTAGATTGCCAGCGTCTCCGATTGGGCAACCGGAATCACCGCACTCACGCGACCACCGTGCGCGAGCGCGGGTGGATAGGCTCCCAAGTGATCTTGAGCGAACGCGAGACCTATGCGCAAAACCGTGCTTCAAAAATTTGTCGTTGCCATTGCCTTCGCCGCAATCGTTTGCGCGAGCGTAACGCTCGCGACGGCCCAGCCGGTGGTGGTGGCGCAGGCCGAGCCGACGTCACCACCAGTGCCGACGTCACCACCACTGCCGACGTCACCACCAATTCCTACGTCACCGCCCATTCCGACTGCACCCCCGTTGCCGGGGTCGTCTAGCGCGCCGGCGTCTGCGGCGCCCTCGTCGCCTACCGCGCCGCCGACGACACAGACCGCGACGAGTGCACCTGGCGCTGCGGCGTCCATTAAACGGTAACGGGCGATACGTCAGCGTTCCGACCAGCTTGCCTTTCGAAGAAGCGAAAAAGCGCTCCAAAGCTCGACGCGACCGAACGGCTTGAGCCGTATTCGCGGTCACAAACGTTTCATGTAAGCCGTTATTAGCGATGTGCGATGCTTCCATTGCGTGTGCATCGCTCGACGAGCTGTCGTTCGGCTGTCCGTCTCGACGGCGGGGTTTACGAATCGCGGGCAGCGTCGAACGCTTTTCCGATTACTTTATTACTACTTCGCCAAGGAGAGTTACCGCATGCGTTTATTTAGTTCGGCGGTCTGCACGGCGATCGCCATCAGCCTCCTCGCCGGTTGCGCCGGCAACATGGGATCTAACACTTCGCCGTTGGGTCTTAGCCCACAAGTGCGAACCGCTCCAATCAGCGTTTTCGACGACGTTGCGCCACCGCGCGCAGTCTCGGTGATACATTCGCTGATGCTGCCGGATAAAACGACGAAGATGCCCAAAAAGGGTACCTACGTGAGTGAATTCGACACGACATCTGTTTTCGGCTACGCCGACAACAACAAGGGAAGCGGGGGACCAATCTGCATGGTTCAGAACGTTGCCTTCGTTAACGACGTAGGGGTCGACGGAGAAGGCAACCTGATGGTGCCTAACCCCGGCGAGGCATCAGGCAATACTCTCGACATCCACCAAGGCCCAACAATGTGCGGCAAGCTGATCGGTTCGATCTCCGATCCGTATGGGCAGCCCTCGGACGCCACAAGCCCGAATGCCGTAACCGGCCAGATCGCTCTGGGCAATCTGGTAGGCAACGCCTCAAGTGCCGGCAGCCTTTCGATCTGCACGTTCAAGGGCGGCTGCACCGTGAATCTCACGAACAGCGCTTACTTCCACGTGGGCGGCGTTGCGATGTCTAACGCGGGCGACTGCTGGATCGACGTAAAGACCAGCGCCTCGGGCGGCGCAGAGCTCGTATACTACAAGGGTTGTGCCGGCAACGGCGCCGTCGCCTCAGGTTTTAAGCAAACCTACTACGGCGGCATGGACATCGACAAGAGCGGCAATCTGGTGGTTATCGATGACATGGCCGAGGACGTTTACATTTATAGCGGCTGCGATCCAAACTGCACGGTCGTCGGCGGCCCATTCGCCCTTAAAGGCGAAAGCTTCTGGGGGAAGCTCAATTTCGCGAATAATCAGTTTACGGCAGTGGACCGAACCGACGGCGTGGTCGACGTCTACTCGTACAGCACGAAGGACATGAAGTTCCTGTATAGCTATAGCAGCGGTCTCTCGGCAAGCTTACTTCCGAACGGTGTCGCAGTGAATCCGCGTTCGAAGCAATAGTGCGATCGGAGAAGCTATCCACATAGCTTACGTCGCTGCGGAACGGGGGCGGGAACCGCCCCCGTTTCTTATTTGTCTGCTGCCACCGTGCCGAGCGGCAGGTCGAAGCTACCCGTAAAGACCGCAATCGGTTCGCCGCCGGCCGGATACTTGAAAACCGAGCCGTCTCCGTAACCCGAGTCCGCGCAAAAGACGACGCCCCTGCCGATCCAGGTCTGCGCGCAATCGTTGGCGCCCGAGAGCGATACCGTGCCCTTCAACGTCGCTTTGGTTCCGCTGACGGTGTATTGATACATCGCGTCCGCCCTCTGATCGACGACGGTCAGGTACGTGCCGTCCCACTGCACGGAGCCAGGGAACTTCACAGTGTTGCTGGTTGCGATCGGTTGGAACGTGCTGCTGCCCTTCGGAAGCTCGACGAGTTCGAAGGAATCGCTGCTGTTAAAGCCGTCGAAGAAGAGATTTCCGTCGTTGTCGTAGCCGTCGAAGTACTCGCTGCTCAACGGCGTCGTCATGTCGGTGCCCGAGCCGCTCGCATTCTTGAAGATCACGATGTCGCCGTCGCTCAAGTTCCCGACCGCAAGGTCGCCGTTGGTATCCATGGCGCAGCTGGACGGCTGACCGTAGGAGATGGAGAGCCGCTTGAGGGGCTTCTTGGGGACCTGGTACAGCGTAATCTGATCGGTGCCCGCGACGATCCAGAAGGTCTCCTTCCCGTTGCCGTAGAGCACGTTCGTGCACCCTTGGCCGCCGACGTGGCTGATCTTACCGATCTGCTTATCGCCGACCGGATAGTCGAAAATGCCGGCGTACGTGGTGTAGTCGTTGATGATGTACTCGTAGGTATTCGGCTTCGCAAGCTGGTCGGGAACAAGCGTCGCGAAACGGGGCCGCGCGCCCGTATTCGCACGCGCTGCCGTTACCAGCCTTCCGTTAACCGACAGCGTCTTACCGATGTATTCGGCATTGGGCGCAGCGTTTGACGGCGCGACTTGCGCGGCGCTGCAGGCCGAGCAGATCGCGAGTGCAACCAGAGCACCGGTGTATTTCAATTGAGCGGTCGTACTCATTATCTTTCTGCTGCCACCACGCCGAGCGGGAAGTCGAACTTGCCCGTAAGGGTCGCAATCCGTGAACCGCCGGCGGGGTACTTGAAAACCTCACCGTCGCCGTTAACCGCGTCGCCACAATAGACGATGCCGGTAGCGATCCAGGTCTGCGCGCAGTCGCCGACACCCGAGAGCGATACGGTGCCCTTCAACGTCGCCTTCGTTCCCTTGACGGTGTAGCGATACATCGCATCCGCTCTCTGATCGGTGACGGTCAGGTACGTGCCGTCCCACTGCACGGAGCCAGGGAACTTCACCGTGTTGCTCGTCGTGATCGTTTCAACTTTCGTGGTGCCATTCGGGATCTCGAGGAGCTCGAAGTTAGAGCCGTAGGTAAGGCCGTCGAAGAAAAGATTTCCGTTGTTGTCGTAGCCGTCGAAGTACTCTCTTGCCAACGACGAGGGAATGGCGGTGCCCTTGCCAGTCGCGTTCTTGAAGATCACGACGTCGCCGCCACCCGTACCATACAAGATCCCGACGGCAAGGTCGCCGCTGGTATTCATCGCACAACTGGATGGCATACCGACGGAGACTGACAGGTTCTTAAGCAGCTTCTGGGGGACGCTATACTCCGAGATTTGGTGGGCGCCCGCGACGATCCAGAAGGTCTGCTTCCCGTAGCCGTAGAGGACGTTCGTGCACCCTTGGCCGCCGACTCCGTCATGGATCGTACCGATCTGCTTGTCGCTGTTTGGATAGTCGAAGATCGTGGCGTAGCTACCGTAGTCGTTGATGACGTACTCATAGTACTTCGACTTCGCAATCCGATCGGGAACGATCGACGGGTGACGGGGCAGCGCGCTCAAGTTCCGGGTCACCGCCGCGGTTGTCTCACCCGCGTATCCGCCATTGAGCGCAGCGCTTGAGGGCGCGACCGTCGGGGCGGCGCAGGCCGAGCAGGTCGCGAGGGCAAGCAGAGCGCCGGCGTATTTTACTAAACCAGCCGAATACATTAGGTTACTCCTTATTGAGTAGACAGTCGGCAGGTCGAACCTGCTCGCAAGGGTCGCAATCGGGGAACCGCCGGCTAGCCGACTGATTCGGAGAGCGCCTTGATGGGCCTGGCAACGGCGTGAATCCTCTTGAAAGTTGGACGGCGGTCGCTCGGTCTTGCAGGCGACGAAAGAGGCACTTCGAAGCCCGCTATGTCACCACTGCGTTAGGAGCGAGGTTAGGATGCCAACTTTCAACAGTCGCGTGCTTATGCTGACCGCGGGAGCACTCTTTGCAACTTCGGCGTGTGGAGGAAACGGATCGGTTCCAACCCCCACGTCGCAGCTCTCCGCGCCGGGCGCGAGCGCCGTCGCTCCAAACGACTCGACGTCGATTCTGAAAAAACTTACCAAGGACGTCGAAATCGGCTCGACGGTCGATCCGAAAAATGGCGACACGGGACCGCGCGCAATCTCCGTGGTCCGGTCGACCTTCGGGTTGCTCAAGAAAGGGCAACTGCTCGTTTGCAACTTCGCCGACTCTGCAGGCACTGCCGGCAAAGGTACGACGATGGAAATACTCGATCCAGCCCCGCATTCCAAACCGGCAACGTTTACGCAAAGCTCCAAGATCGAGGGCTGCGATGGCGACGCGGTCACCGCGACAAACCAAGTTTACGGCGCGGGACTGCTCAGCGGTCTCGTTTCGCGGTTCAACCAAAGCGGTAAGCTCGAGAAGAGCCACGGTTCTCCCATCGAGGCCCCCTTTGACGACGCCGATGCATTCTGCGGTTTGGCTTACGCGCCTGAGGACATCTACATTGGGGATGCCAAGACCGGCTCCGTTCTCAAGTTGGCGTTCGTCCCGGTTAGCTCCGGCAACGTGAAAGTGACCCAAGTGATAACCGGCTTTGGGGTTAACAAGGGCTCCGGTTGGAGCGTCTTGGGACCGTCGGGAATCCAATACAACAGCACAAGAATCGGCAGCCTTTGCAACGACACGCTTTATATCGTGGATGGGGTCGATAACACGGTCGTCGCCGTTTCGAACGCCAGCAACCTGCTTGCGAAGGACGAGATCGTGGTGCAGCCCGGTGGAAAGAAGTTCAAATGCGCCGCCCCGAAAGAGACGTGCGCGACGCTGGTGCATAGCGGCTCTCCGCTCAATGCGCCAGTAGCTTCTGCGCTTCTATGGAACGGAAACCTCATCGTCGCCAATACCAAAGGTGGGAACACGCTCGTCGAGCTGACGCCGAAGGGAAAGGTCCTCGCCACCAAAACCATCGACACGAGCGCGACTGCCGATATCTTCGGGCTCGCTGCGACCGGCACCAGCGATGACGATACGGTGCTGTTCTATACCGATACCAAAACGAACACGCTACACGAACTCGAGCAGTAGGGAATCGAATACCACCAGGCCGTTGCCAGATGCTTTTTTCCAGCCCTGCCAACTCGCGAAGCGCGTCGCGCTGGGCTCGATATACGTGGAGCCGCCACCACCGCCTCCGCCGGCGCCGCTCTCGCTACCAAGCTCAAATACTACACCCGCTCCTCCGCCGCCGCCGCCGTAGTAGCCACCGCCGCCACCGCCGCCGGCGGGACCATATCCGGAGCCTGAATTGCCGGTGCCGCCCGCTCCGCCGTCGAGAAGCGTTCCACTTGCGCCTGAGCTGGACGTATACTCGCATTGGCCGCCTGCGCCACCCGCTCCACCGGAACTCTGCGTGCCGCCGGTGCCGCCACCGCCGCTGCAGCGGTAAAAATAACCACCACCACCGGCGCCGGCGCCGCCTTTACTCCCGCCTCCCTTTCCGCCGCTGCCACCCGCGCCGGAGCCGTCGCAACAGCCTTGCCCGCCGCCGCCGCCAGCCACCAGGATGCGATCCGATACCTTATCTCCACCTTCGCGCACATCCGAGGCACCGCCGCCGCCGTAACCCGCGCCCTCGTCGCCGTAGTACCCTTGGCCGCCGTTCGCGCCGCCGTTAAAGCCGCCGGTAATCGGGGATCCTTCACCGCCGACGAAGACCGCCAACGTCTCACCCGAAGTAACGGGGATCACGGCCCGAACGCGGGCGCCGCGGCCTTCCAAGGGGCCGCCACGGCCGGGACCACCGCTGGCCCCGAGAGCAATGACGGTGATTTTCTTCACGTTAGGCGGCACTCGGAAATCCTGCTCCGCGCCGATGTACTTAAACGTGTGTTGACCGGGAACCGCGTTTGACGCGTCGCTGATCGGCACGACGCCGTTACCGGCGTGCGCGCCGCATCCTGCGAGGAGTGCCATGGCAAGGCCGGCGCCTGCAACGCTGCGGCCAAGAATTGAGAATCGCATTTACGGGCCTCCGGAAAGCGAAGTGAACGAGCGGCGCAGTGTATTCGCCACCACAGTCCACAGCTCCAGGGCGTCAAATTGAAACCCACGCTGCGGGGGCAGGAATGTTAGGCTAGCCTAAGTACCTTGTGAGGCATGCTTAAGTGGACGGCAGCTCTCTGGGCCGTGCTTCTTCTGGGCGCCCCGACTGTGGCCCGTGCCATTCCGCTTTTTGCGCACCAGTACGGCGTAACGTGCGAAAAGTGCCACTCGGTAATTCCGCACCTCAACCAGTTCGGCGCGGCGTTTTTGGCCTACGGCGAGCGCTTTCCGGGCGTCTCGTCGGGTCCGGCGTTTCCGCTTTCGGTTAAGACGAATCTCGTCGACTCGAGCGAGTACCAGGGCGACGGGCCCAACGGCGCCGGTCTGCCCAAAGCGATCGTCGATGAGGTCGAGGCGTTCACGACGGCAACCATCGGAACGCGCGCGAACTTCTTCGTCGAGCAGTACGTGGTCGACGGCGGCGAGCCCGGGCTCTTACGCGACGCGTGGATCAGCGACCGCGTCAATCCGTGGGACGCGCGGATTCCAATCTATCTGGAGGGCGGCCAGTTCACGCTGCCGTTGCCGGTCGATCCCGAAACCTTTCGCGACACGTACCAAAACTACACGCCCTACGTGCAAACGCTTGGAACGAATCCGTTCGATTTCTTCGATCCGAAGTTAGGCGCGCGGCTGGGGATCGGCGATCCGCTGCGCGGTTTGAACGTGCAGCTTTTCAGCGGGCCCGGTTACGACCGTCAGAGCGGGCTCGCACCGACCGGGGCCGATACCGAAACGTATCTGCAGGATGCGATGGGACCGCTCACCCTGAGTGCCTTTCGCTACGACGGGCTGCGACCGACTGCGCTCGGGCCGTTCGATCGTTTCGAGCGCTCGGGCTTTGGCTTTACCTACGGCCAGTGGACGCGCTTTTCCAGCGAAGCCGTGCTCGTCGACGGATCGGACTCCAACTGCGTCACGCCGCATGTCGGGAACTGCACGTCGAGCGGCGGTTTCGAACAACTGCGCTACGCGTTCAACCGGCAGCTTTACTTTGAGGCGCGCTACGAGGGAACGGGCGACTCCAACGGCGGCTTCCAGCGCGACGGCGTGCTGCTGGGCGGCTACGGTCCGACCGAGAACACGCGCGTCACCGTTGAGGACGTGATTTCACACCAGCCGCAAACGAACAACACGATGAATGCGCAGTTCAGCATTGCGTACTGAGCGCGGCGCGAGGCTCGTTCTTCTCCTTCTGGCGGGCATGCTGTTTGGCGCGGCTCCCGCACCCCGCGCGATCGATGCGGCCAAATCGAGCGCGCGGTTTAGCGTGGCGCACATTTGGGTGGAACGCGTTACGGGAGCGGTGCCGGTGCTAAGCGGTGCGGTGTCGCTCGAGCCGGGCGCCGTCATTCCCGAGAGCGCAACCGCGGTGCTCGACGCGACGCACATCGCAACCGGCGAGCCGGACCGCGATCGCTCGCTCGAGTCGCCGGACTTCTTCGATGCCGCGAAGTTTCCGCAATGGACCTTCACGAGCACGCGAATCGTTCCAACGGGGCCGGCCACATTCGAGATGGACGGCGATCTCACGATCCACGGCGTCACGCAGCCGGAGCGGCTCGACGTCGCGGTGATTGGCGATTCGCTGCATCCCGAGTATCGCGGGAAGGGGCAGATCGACCGGCATGCGTTTCGAATGGTGCGAACGCGACTGGATCCGACGATCGGCAGTATCGTCGACGTCACGCTCGATATCGTGTTGAAGTGAAGATTAGCCGGCGGCTTGCAAGTTAGTATCTAAAAATACCGCCGGCTGCTTTTTAGCCGACCGGGTTGGTCTTGTCCTTAATCGGTTCGCCTGGAATGATCGGATGGGTCGGGGGCCACTTGGGGCCGGGATTGATGGGGCCGGGGTGGGTTGCGTTGCCGCCGCTTACCTGATCCAGCTCCTCGTCTTTCTTTTGGTCGCTCATTTTCAGCCTTTCCGCGTGTCAAAATTAGCACGCCTAACGAAAGCTATCAGCCGGGTGAGAAAGCGCCAGGAATAGGTCGAGAACAACTTGTGGGCTGCCATTTTTACAGACCATATTTGATGTATTATTCGCACAATTCTGCTATAATAGGTCGTAAATGGACGACCTTCGCCTTTATAGCCCAGCGGAAATCGCGAAGCAAGTAGCTCAGCGGGCGGCTCAACTGAGACTGAACCTTGGCCGGCGCCAAGCCGACGTCGCGGCGGCCGCAGGCGTCGGCCTGCTGACGCTGCGCCGGTTTGAGAAGGGTGAAAACGTCGGCTTCGCCGCCGTCGTCAAGATCGCGCTCGCGCTGGGCGCCGAGCGGGGCTTCGCTTCGCTCTTTCCCGCTCGCGACGCGCGCAGTTTCGATCAGATTCTGCGAGAGAGCGCGCCGACTGCTCGAAAGCGCGCGCGCGCGCCGCGGGCGCAACGATGAAGATCAAACCCGGAACTCCACTTACCGTCGCATTGGCTTTTGATCCATCGGCGAAGCTCACCGTCGGCAGACTGGCGCTCGAGCGCGGTCGAGCCGTGCTCGAGTACGACCCGGCATTCCTTGCAAGTGGTCTCGCGCTCAATCCTTTGCTTCACCGGCGAACTAACGAGCTTGAGTGGGCCAAGGAGCCGACGCTCTTTCAGGGGTTGCACGGCATCTTTGCCGACAGTCTCCCCGATGCGTGGGGCGATTTGCTCGTTCGCCGCCGGGTGCAACGCGCGAGAATTGATTATGCATCCCTGACCGCGCTGGACAAGCTCGCGATTGTAGGCCCGCGCGGGACGGGGGCTCTGATCTATGAACCTGAAGCGGCGAATGAAAAGGTCGACGCAATCAACTTAGACGTCTTGGCACGCGGAGCACGCTTGGTGTTGGAAGGCCAGGATAGCGAGGTTCTGCCCCAACTCGAGCGTTTGGGCGGGTCGTCCGGCGGAGCTCGCCCGAAGGTTCTTATCGCGATTAATAAGGAGGGGAAGGTAATCGCAGGTGACGAGCCTCCACCTCCGGGTTACGAAGCTTGGCTCGTCAAGTTCCGCGGACCGCAATACGACGTCGTCGATATCGGGCCATTAGAAGCCGCGTATGCGGATATGGCGCGCGCCAGCGGTCTTGATGTGTCGCCCACCCGGCTTATCCAGACGCCCGGAGGAGCCGGCTATTTCGCAACGCGCCGCTTCGACCGCGGGCCAAACGGCGCGCGTGTCCATGTCGCTTCGGTTGCAGCTCTGCTCGATACCGACTGGACGGCACCGACCATTGACTACGATACGCTGCTCCGACTAACGCGGCGGATAACGCGAGATCAACGCGCCGTTGAACGCATGTTCCGGCGCATGGTATTCAACGTTATGGCGCACAATCGAGACGACCACGCCAAGCAGCATGCGTTCTTGATGGATGACACAGGAAAATGGACGCTCGCACCACCGTATGACCTGACCTTTTCAAGCGGACCCGGCGGTGAACATTACCTCGCCGTCGGCGGCCGCGGGGGCGATGACATCACCGTGGCCGGCATGGTAGAGCTTGGCGAGACTCAGGGCATCGGACAGCAACTTAGCCGTGACATCGTCGATCAGGTACGCTACGCCGTGAGAACGTTTCCCACGTTTGCACGAACCTACGGTTTGAGTTCTTCTACGCTCCAGGCTACGGCGTCAGCGCTTGACGCCGGCCTCGATCGGTTCAGCCAATGAGGGCGGCGGTCGCCTGCGCGATTGCGTTCAGCGCTCGGGCCAGCGACCTCACATTCGCAGCCTGGCTAATGGCTGGGCAACGACACGCCTTGCGCCGCGAGGGAATGGCGAATTGTGCCGAGTTGTTCAGGCGAGAAAATTTGGCTGAGCGCTTGTTTTAGTTGCGCGGGGGTCATGTTGTTGACGTTCGGCTCGAGCCGCTTTAGCTGGCGGAGCTGGCCGATCGTTGGGTTTGCGGCTTTGACCGCGGTCTCTAACTGCTGTTTGGTGGGCGGTTTTGACTGTGCCATCGCGGCGCCCCCGGTAACGACGAGAGCTGCCGGCATAACGGCGGTTCCAAGGACGCTAGCCAGCGCGAGGAGGCGAAGTACTTGCATGAGGACACGTTCTTTCTTATAACTTAAGCCAGGATTTTCGAGTTCTCCCCTTCGAGCGAACCCAGCCCGATTCCGCTTCATTCATAAGCGCCGTTCGTGCTCTCCGAGCCACGTCGCCGACCCCCCAGCTCGGCTACGCGTGACGAATCGAAGCCCTGCGATCTAAGCCGCGAGACTTGGGAGCACTCTGCGCGCAAAGCGTCTATGCTGCGAGCCCTGCTCGCATCGGCCGATTCGATAGAACGCGTGCGCGTACACGCTGGGCATTCGTCGTCCCTTAGTTGGGATGCCCCGGCAAAGCCGACACCGAAATAGCAACCAAATGCATCCGCGCACGGCCCTTTGTGGACTATCCTTGCTGGCGTTGCTTTCGGTGGCCCCAGGCCCGAGCCCGGCCTCGCCAACGCCACAGGCGTGCGTATTCGGCGATCCCAACGATAAGTGGCGTTACGAGCCCTGTGCGCCATTCACAACAGTGCGCGCCGGCGTGCTTGCGCTCTTTCCGACGGCCGTCTTCAACGGCGGTTTCGGCTATAATCAGCGCCCACTGATGGCCCTGAATGACGGGTCCGCTATGGTGACGGCTAGCTCCGGCACACTTTTCCGCATCGACCCGCGAAACCGGGTGACGCTGCTTTGGAAGGCGCCTCGCTACGACTATTGGATGAACAATGGGATCTCGCTGCTGGCACCGTTTAACGAAAGCGGCGTCGTTCTCTACGTCGCAAAGTGGGTACTCGGCGTTCGCGCCGACGGTACCATCGCGTTTCGCAAGCAGGTGGATTTCACCGACAAAAACGTGGCTGGTGGCGTAACCGCCGCTCAAGATCGCGACGGAACGGTTTGGTTCGCCCACGTTTATGGCGACGACAAAACCGTTTACGCCTATGTTCCGCGTACTCGCCAGGTTGAAGAGGTTCCGAGGGGCGTCGCGCAAGACGGCATCGTTGCGGCGTCCGATGGCCGAGTCTATCAGAACACGAGCGTCGGGCTCTTCGAGTTGAAGAGCCTGCCGCACTTTCATCGCAACTTCGTGCACGCGCCGATCGGACTGCCGCGCTACAATGCCGCGTTGGAGATCCGCGCCGTTGGATCCGACGGATCCCTCTGGGCATCAACGTCGACCGATGTGATTCACGTGTACCCGGATGGCCGAGTTCATAAGATCGTCCTTGCCCCGCCGATTATGGTGAGCTCGGGAATGCAGCGAAGTTTCGAACTCACGATTGCGCGCGACGGCGCTGTTTGGATCAAAGGTTCAAAGCTTATCCGTATCGCCAACGACGATCGCGTTGAGGTGATCGACTTGCCGAACTACGAGGGCTGGACGCATGGCCCGTCATTTGGCCCAGACAACACGCCCTGGGTGATCGTCTCGGGACAGAACCCCGGCGTCGCGCACTTTACCATCGCTCCGACGCATCAAACCCCGCTCGTGGTAACGACGAAGGCAGAACCGCTGCCGAACCACATCTTAGTCGTAGCGCCGAACGTGCCCCCGCCCACAGACATCGGCATTAGACGCGAGATGCTGATCTTCGCGCCGCTGTTGGGTGACCCGTGGCGGTGCACGGCGAACGCACCCGCGGTCCCCGGCTTCCCGGCCTATCCCAAAACTTTTGCCACAACTTTCACACCATTCATAGGCAATACGTTAACCCGCGTGATGACCGGGGACCGCTTTTTCATCCGCACACTCTACAGTTCCAACGCTGGGCCGATTTTTCAGGCCTACACCAACGAGGGCGGCGGCTTGAATTCTACCGGCGGCTACGAAATGCTCAACTCGAGCGATGGTTTAAGCTTCAGCGGCGACAATCGCGAGAAGGGCGGGCGCGTCATCACGGTAACCGAACGCTACATCCGTCCTTCAGCGACGCGGTTTGTCATTGCGATCGCCTTCGATGACGGCGGCCGGCATGAAGGCACCATTTCTTGTAAACGGACACCAACACCCGATGTTCCGGCCATTTATGAACCTTAGTAGATTGAAACAGCGCCGAGCGTCGCCGACGTTCGATAAAGGTATGCTGATGCATTTTCGGATTGCTGTTGTGTGGCTCCCCACGCTCGTGCTCGTTGCCATTATAGCGCGCGTCCAAGCCCAGCCAATCGCGCCAACCGATCAAGGAACATGCGTGCTTCAGTCAAAGGGTCTGGGGAAACCGCAAAATTACGGGCCGTGCGCGCCATTCATCGCGATACCACCTACTATCATCGATCGCATACCCGGCGATCGCTTTGGCAGCTTTGGCGTCAATAGCGATCCGGTTGCGTTGGCGTTGCTGAGGGACGGCTCGCCAGTCGTGGCTGCCGGTGAGGGACTCTTCCATCTCGTCCAAGGTCGAATCGAGGTCGTACTACCGCCACTCGGCGCCAATTGTAGTGCCTTTTTGCCTTTGATCGGCGCATTCGATCGGGAGGCGTTTATCAGGGACGAGGGCGCGGGCACGGTCAAGGGGGTACGGCTAAATGGTTCCGTCGCATTCGAATGGTCCCGACAATTTCGGGAGTCGTGATGCGTCGCCGTCGAAGTTCATCGCGGCCGATCGGTATGGTACGCTCTGGTTTGAATGGGAGACGAATGATCGCACCCTGCTCTATGCGTACGATCCGCGTACGCGCGCGATAACGACGCTCAATCTCACATTCGGTGGCGCCTTCGGGTCGCCCAACGGGCGAGTATACGCCAATAGTAAAGAAGGGCTGTTTGAACTAACCAGCCGACCGCACGTGTCTGCGCGCCTCGTTCATGCCCGGATTCCGGCGCCGTCGATGGCGCCAAGTCAACTCGGAGCGGACTGGCCGTATGGGCCGACTCTTCCGATTCAAGCGGTCGGAGCGGACGGTTCGTTCTGGGCCACAACGATATCGCAAGTGATTCACATTCATCCAGACGGGACGACGCACGTTATTCGCCTCGCGCCGCCAGCGAACAGTTGGACAATGCTGCCTAGTCCAATCCTCATCATGATGGCCCCCGACGGATCGATCTGGATGTCGCACCGTCCTGTTCACATCACCACCGACGATCGAGTGCAAGTCATAACCCTTCCACAAAACGAATCATGGAAGGAGAGTCTTTCGCCTAGCGAAGACGGGAGTCTCTGGGTGCTCGCCTATAACGAAGGCACAGGGGGGCGCGATGTCGTGCATTTTGCTCTAAGCGCCTCGACCAAAAATGCTTCCTCGGAAACCTCATGGACTATGACGCCTGCGGCCACACCATCACCGTGCCATTAAATCGCTCCACAAGGTCGACCGCTATCGCGCTCTCCCCTCTGCCCGGCTTCGTGCTCGCGAGGTCATTTTGCTTAAGACGCAGCGAGCGGGTGAGCGGTCTGGCGCATCACAATCTCAACCGCTGCAGCGTTTCTTACCTCGGGAGGCGAGGTATGTGAAGAGCTCGGTTCTTAGGTGCTATGCTCTCGGCATAGCAGTGACCGTCGCGCTCATACAGGGCTCTGCATCGGTGTGCGACGCGCAAAGTTCACGTTACGAGTGGTTCGTTAAGACGTATCCGCAGTTCGCTAACCCAGCTTCGTGGGGGCCAAGTTCACACGGGTTTCAGCTGGCGATCGTCAAAGTGAACGCCGCATACGCTGCGGGCAAGCCAATCGAAATCTTTGCTCTTACTAGAAACAGTGGCGCGGCTGTCGCGGTGGAGCCTATAGAACGCTGGGGGTTCGAGACTACGCTTGTTGACGCAAGTAAGCAGATAACGTTGAAAGATGGCGGCGAGAATCTGAATACAACCGGCGGTAACGAAATTACGTTCGGCGCCAATACCACTGTCGAAACCACTTTGCACATCGACGAACGCTACAACCTTGGGGCAGGCATTTACCGGTTAACAGCTTCTTTTAATATTCTCCAAGGGAGCTCCATGGATCCGCAACCGAAGCCGGTGTTTGCACACCCGGTCTCCCTGCCGCCCACTTCAATCTCGTCGGAACCGCGTGGGTCGGGTTCCCAATGCGCCGCCGCCCAAGTCTGCCGAATTGCAGCCGGCGACTTACGGAGAGTTGCGAGCGATATTCGATCGTAGGCAAAACGAATTTCGAGAGCTTTTAAACCTGGGCAAGCTCATCGTTTGCCTCACGCCGCCGCCGACATACATTGGTGGCGGTGGCCAGCGGTTCCAAGTTGCTGACGCAATTGGCGTCCGGGTGGCGACTAGTGAAGCCTCTGGGCGGAATGTAGCGAACGCCGCCAGCGGCCCCTTGCGACTTTTTTTCGAAAACGCCAAGGGCACCCTCCGATACGAGGGAATTCTGCGCGAACCCAAGGGCGAAGCTCTTAGTTATAGACGGCACACAGCAAGTCGTCGGAAGCCACACCAAAGCCGGCGAAGGCCATATTCTATTCACCCCACATTTCATCGACAAAGGCCTTTCCTTCGTGGCGGGCATCGTAGCATGGTATGAAGTGGTAACACGGACCATAACTCATGAGCCTGAGCCGCCTTGGTCAACCGCTGTGGCTTTCGACCTTGAGCTTCGAGAGCAAGCGAAGGTCGATGCACTCGATGAACAGGTTAAGGGCATTACGGCACTATATGCAGCAGCCGTTCAAACTTACGATAAGCTACGTGCGTGGAAGCGGCTCATCTATGGAACAGGAGACGAGCTTGAAGACCAAGTCGGCCAGGCCTTGAGCCTCTTCGGGTTTGCGGTTCAACCAGGCCCGCCAGGCCGTGACGACTTTGTCGTTGAGGCCGATGGAACGCCAGCAGTCGTTGAAGTAAAAGGCGTAACTGGGAGCGCGAGTGAAACGTACGCAGCCCAACTAGAAAAATGGGCCAGCACCTATGCCGCCGATCACAACGGGTTAGCGCCTAAGGCCATCCTCGTGGTTAACGCGTTTCGAGATAAACCACTACCCGAAAGAACTCAATCAGTCTTCCCGGATCAAATGCTGCGATATAGCGAGCAACGTGAGCACTGCCTCGTGAGCGGTGTTCAATTGCTAGGGATGGTCGTTGATGTACTCGCGAACCCAGCAGGAGCTGGTGCTGTAAGGCAACTCCTTACGAGCACTAAAGGAAGACTCGAAGGATATGACGACTATCGAGCCTTCCTTTCCGAGAAAGCGGAGGGGACTTCAGACACAACTACGTGAGACGCAGATGATCGCCCGAACGTCGCGCTGCTTCCTCGGCGTCGCGGTTTCGTAAACTCCCGTCTGGGCGCGTTACGCCAATGCATCCCGTCCTGGCATGCATCGCGCCGCCAGGCGGACGCTTCAGAGGTTTGTTAATCGAGGGGTGACCCTTCACAAGTCAACGATCGACAAGCTCGAAGCCGTGGTGACGCGACTGCGCGTAGCCAACCCTCCGAGCTAGCTTGCTGCAATGAACGGCGCAGCGACGCGGCGAACCACGTCCGGGGCCGGGACGTTCGGCCGGCAGGAGCAGAGCAAGTGAGGATTTCAAGGTTCGGGTACGCGCTAAGCATCAGCGCGGCAGCGTTGCTCGCGGGGTGCGGCGGATCGCAGCCGCCGATTGGCGCGCCGGGCGCGATGCCGCAAAATATGACACGCGAAAACGCCAAGCTGAACTACCATGTGTTGTATAGCTTCGGAGCAGCCCCCGACGGAAACGATCCCGGAGCAGGGGTGATCGGCATGAGCGATGACGGCACGTTCTACGGCACGACGATTTTTGGCGGGGCGTACAGTTGCAGCCCGACCTACAAGTGCGGAACGGTCTTCAGCGTCACAACAGGCGGCGCGGAGACGGTGCTACATAGCTTCACCAATGAAAATGACGGAGCAAATCCAGAAGCAGAGCTAGTCGACGTAGGCGGAATGCTCTACGGCACAACTTACTCTGGCGGTTATGGCTTCGGTGTCGTGTTCAGCATCACGCCGGAGGGTGTAGAGAAAGTGCTACATAGCTTCGGCAACGGAACTGATGGCCGTAATCCGCACGCCGGCCTAATCGATGTTGGGGGCAGGCTTTACGGCACGACGGAGTTTGGCGGTAAGCACAACCGCGGGACCATCTTCAGCATCACGACAGCCGGCATAGAGAAAGTACTGCACAGCTTTGGTAAGCCAACCGATGGTTCTCAACCATTAGCGCAGCTAGTCCACGTAGGCAGCACACTCTACGGCACGACCAGTGGCGGAGGCGCGCATACTTGCGGGCGCCATGGGTGTGGAACGGTTTTCAGCGTCACGACGGACGGCATGGAGAACGTGCTACACAGCTTCAACGGAACCGATGGTCAGGGTCCCACCGCGGGTTTGCTCGATGTGAGCGGCACGCTCTACGGCACGACCAGTAAGGGGGGCGCATACACCTGCGCTGGCGTGACATGCGGCACGGTCTTCCGTATCACCACGGGGGGCGTGGAGAAAGTGCTCCATAGCTTCAACGGAACTGACGGCGAGGATCCCGCCGCAGGCTTGCTTGATGTAAGCGGCACACTCTACGGCACGACATATTTAGGCGGAGAGCACACCTGCGCTGGCGTCACATGCGGAACGGTCTTCCGCATCACGACGCGCGGCGCGGAGAAAGTGCTACACAGCTTCGCGGGCGGCTCCGATGGAGCGTTGCCGCTTGCGGGCTTGATCGAAGCAAATGGCGCCCTCTACGGCACGACGTCCCTCGGCGGCGAAGGTTCGGGATGCTCTGGTAATGGTTGTGGAACAGTGTTCTCGATGAGCCCATAATCCACGGCGTCCGGTACGGCCTACTCATTCAGCGCTAGCCCCCCACCCCGCGCGTTCTGCCCCCCTGCACGGCTTCGCGAAAGCGAGGCCGTGTTTGTTATGCGGGCCCTTGCAGTATTCCGGCGCAGATCAGCATTGCAGTCTAAGCCGGCACGGTGGCATACCGGCGCCGATCGCCCGGCCCGAACCGGCAACGCGATTCACGCTCGATGCATCCTCGATGACCATGCATCCCGACCGGATGCAAAAAAACCTTACACCATATAGCGTTTTGACGTGCGGCAAGTTTTTGCAAACGCGAATGCAAAATGCGCGCGAAGAGCGAGCCGCTGCGCGAGACGCGAAAAGTCCCTATTCTATAGGGTTTTTTGGCGACGGGCGGCCGCGCGTCGATCGCCGGCCAAGGTGCGGCGTTTTGGCTCGTTCCTCTATGCCCGCGACTCTGCGAGACCGTGGCATTTCTTGTGCTTGTTACCCGAGCGGATGAACTTTAGGAACAATGATGTCGCGTGCTCACGCGCGCGTTTTGCGCAAGCCGGAAGAGCAGCCAGCCCCAGATGAAAGCGATTGAAAACCGCGACGTCGACTTTAAGTGAGGTCCCTTAGCTGCTGAGAGCGGCGGTCGCCTGCGCGATAGCGTTCAACGCTCGGGCCAGGGCCTTCTTTATCGTTTCGGCATTGCCGCCCGCGAATGCGATCTCGGGAAAGCTCGTGAAGACGCGGTCGATCGTGTGGTAGTAGGAGTTTTGCAATAACCCGCCGGCTATGAAGAAAGCGTTGCGTGAGGCTTGTTCACGCGCGGCCAGTGCTTGCATTGCGGTAACGTCGCCTTGGGCCTCGGCACGCGCCATCGCGACGTCGGTTGCGTGCGCGGCGGCAAGGTAGGCGTCAAGCGGCGCACGCAGTTCGGCGAGCGTCATCGCGCCGTTGGTGCGCGTCATCGCGGCGACCTGCAACGGCGTGAGATCCTTGAGTAACTGCGCCGGAATCTCCTCGATTCGCAACGGCGAGACCGTGGCATTGGCGGCCCGCATTGCCTGGATGCCGGTGACTTGCGCCGTGATGACGGCCTGTTTGAGGCCGGGATCGTAGGTGCGCAAGCCGTCGAGGTTATCCTCGGCGGTGTGATGGGCGCCGAACGAACCGTAATAACCGTTGCTGGTGCTCGGCACGCCGAGCATGTAGGCAAAGTTCTGATGGTCGGATCCGCCGACCATCGGGTTGAGCAACGGATCGACGCGCTGATCGCGCGCACCTAACGTGCCTTTGCCGTCGACTGCCGGCACGACGTCGCAGATCTGCTTCATGAAAGCAAAGAGGCCCGGCGAAGCACTCACAACAAACGGATCGCCGGTCGTGAGCTGATCGGTGTTGATGTACTGAAAGACGTTTGTACGTAGCTCCGGCCCGTTGTCGTAGATGTAGGCCGCCGATCCAAAGAGGCCGAGTTCGTGGCCGTCCCAGGATGCAAACTCGATCGTGCGCTTGGGCCGCCAGCCCTGCGCGGCCAGCGCGTGGAACGCGTCGGCGTCTTGCAGCAGGACGGTCGTACCACTACCCGGATCGATGGCGCCGAAGGTCATCGCGTCGCGGTGGCTGCCGATCATTACGATCGAGTCGGGCTGCGCGCTGCCTTTCATGTCGCCGAAGACCAGCCAGATCATCTTGACTTTGCGTTCGAACTTCGTGTGAACGCGGACGGTCTCGTTGCCGCCGAAGTGCTGGACGAACTCGAACATCGGATGCCACGATTGCGGCACGACTTGACCGGTCAAGCCGGCCAGCAGCGTTCGTGCCGTGCTCTGCGTGATGCTCAGCTCGGGAATCGTGGAATGCGGAATATCGTTCCAGCTTTTGTGCGGTAGGCCTACGACCGGCGCCTTGCCGGCCATCGTGGGATCGCCCGGCGGAAACATCATGAAGCCGCGGGGTGACATCCCGCTCATGCGTTCGGCCATGTTCGTGTTCTTGAAGTTGCCGTTGGGCCACATCGCGCCGCCGCCGTAGCCGGTCGTTCCCGGTTCCATGAACTCCAGGATTGCCGCGGCTCCGCGTTTGCGCAACTCGTTGTACGCGACGTAAGTTGGATCGAGCGAACGAATGCCGCCGCCGCCCGGAGCACTCAGGCGCACGAGAACTACCGCGCCTTGCAAGCTGATGTGGCGAGCGTCGATCTCGGCGAGATCGTCCTTCGACGCGGTGTTGACGTAGACGACCGGACCGGTGACGGTACCGTCGCCCGATTCTTCGAGAAACGGCTGGCCCGCCAGCAGCTCCCACTTGGTATGGTGGCCCGGCGTGCCTTCCAATAGATCGAAGTCTATATGCCGGGGCGAGAGCAACGTCAAACTCTGCTCGAGCGGGCCGGTGAACTCGACTTCATACTCTTGGACGCGCGTTATGAAGCCGTCGCGTTCCAGGCGTTCCTTGACGTACATCGCGGTGGCGAAATCGGCCGCCGATGTCGCGCGGTGCGGAACCGATGAGAGGTGGCGCTCGATCTCGATCGCGTTGTCGCTGCTCGGCACGCGCATCATGGTTTTCTCGGCGTTTAGTTCCGCGGCGACGTCGGGGCCGGCGGCCCAGCCGACCAGGGCGGCGTCGGATGTCTGCGAGCGAGCGGGGCCGGCGATAAGTGCGGCGGCACACGCGAGCGCGGCGGCGGTGGTGAGAGAGCGGCGGATCATGTGTGGAGCCTCCTTTGCTGTACGAGACGCGCCATCAACAGCGTGATATCGCGGTGCAGGCGCATTCGAGCGGTCCGATAGAGCCAGCTCGGGACCGAACCGTCGGTTCGGCGATACGCGAAGAGCAGCGTTTGCAGATAATCGACTTCGGCGGCGATCGAACGGTTTACGCCGATGCCATTGCTCGCGTCCCAAAGCACGTCAATGCACTGCTCTAAGTCGCGTTTTCGCGCGCGCGCGTCGATCTGCTCGACGAGTTCGCGTGCAAACCAGAGGATCGCCGGCGAAAAAGGGATGAGCACGTTGATGATGAGGCGTTCGGGTGTGATGCCGTTGCGCGAGAAAATGAAGAGCGCGGCAACCGCGACGACGCCCGCGATCGCGCACATTCCGACGATGTACGACCCGCGCAGGGCTGCGTCCCAGAAGGCGTTGATCCGAAGCGCGGCGAGATGGGCGATCTCCCTGGGAAACGCTCCCAGGCGGCGGTCGTACCAGTTCGAGAGGCGATCGACTAAATCACCCAGCCCGACGTGGCGCCCGGAATCGACCGCAACTGCGTCGAGGGAATCCGGGAACGGCAGATGCAGGTTGGGCACCTCGGAAAACAAGTAGCGGTCAAAACAATCGGCCAACTGCGCACCGGCGTGACGATTGGTCAGCACGACATGGTAGATGAGCGAGGATTCAACGACCGCGAATGCGAGGGCCCACAGCGCGGGCGCGACCTGTAGCGCGGAGGTGCTGGCGCAGAAAAAGCCGAGCGCGATGGAGCCCACGACGATAACGCCTTCGAGCCGCCGCGCGAGCGCGACTTTGGCGTAGTGCCGGTCGGCGGCCGCGCGATAGCGCAAGGCTTCCGCGTCATTCTGGCGATTGATGCTGAAGTCGGTAGACGCCATCGGCTGGACGAATTCCTCATATGGGGCGCAGAAGCCTACGATGGTGGTTAGCGCATTCGGCCCGGTCTCGTACATGCCGCAGGGCGGGAAACGCTTCGGGTGAAGATTCGCAAAATGAACCGGACGCTACTTACCGCGGTGCTCGTTGCCGCCTCGCTCTTCTTCTTCGCACCGGGCGGCGCTCGGGCCGCGCAGCCATACGCCGGCTTTACCGCGGGGGCGCACGCGACTCGCGGCCTGTTCACGATCTGGCAGAAGGAAGGCGGAACGTATCTCGAGCTGGCGCCGAGTCAACTCGATGTGGATTTTCTCGAGACGATCGTGCCGGGGAACGGGATCGGCCAGGATCCCGTCTGGTGGGGCGACACCGACTATCTCCCGACGCAAATCATCCGCTTCGAGCGGCGCGGGGACTCGATCGTTATGGTGTGGCGGAACTGGTACGCGCACGCCGGTTCGAGCGCGTCGGCGCAGCTCGCCAACGAATCCGGCTTTCCCGACTCCGTTGTCGGAATCGGAAAAATCGTCGCCGAAAACTCGGCAACGGGAAGCGTCATCTTCGATCTTTCCTCGCTGCTTAGCGACAACATCGATCTGCGCAACGTCATCAACGACGCCATTCCGCCCGATAAAGCCTATCGGATCGATCCGTCCCTCTCGTATTTCGATACCGTCAAGGCGTTTCCCGAGAACGACGTCATCACGGTGGCTCAGACCTGGGCAACCGATGCCACGCATGTGATCGACACCGCGCCCGATTCGCGCCGCATTCTGATGCGCGTCGTTTACAACTTCGTGCAGATGCCGCACGACGATTATCGCCCGCGGTTGATGGACGATCGCGTCGGGCTCTACGACGACATCTATCTCGACTTCGCCAACGATACCCGAGCGCAGCGCCAGCTGCCCTACATCGTGCGGTGGAACTTCGACCCCGCCGACCCCATCCGGCCCTCGGCGGCGCGCCATCCGATGGTCATCTACCTGAGCAACTCCATTCCGCCGGCCTACCGCGGGGCGATCCGCGACGCGTGCCTGGAGTGGAATAAAGCCTTTGAAAAGATTGGAATCCTCGATGCGGTCGTCGTGCGCGACCAGCCGAACGATCCGAACTGGGATCCCGACGACGTCCGCTACAGCGTGATCCGGTGGCTCAACGAAACCCGGCCGAGCTTCGGCGCGGACTCGCAGACGCTGTTCAATCCGCTCACCGGCGAAGAGATTCGGACCGGCGTGCTGGTTTCGGCGGTCGTCGGCACCTCGCCGCGTTTCACGTGGCAATACATCGTCGATCCGGTGCGATACGGCCGCACGACCGATCCGATGCCGGAAGCGTTTCTTCACGACTCGCTCTTCGCCACGCTGCTGCACGAGATGGGCCATAACATGGGCATGCAGCACAACTTCATCGGCCACCAAGCGTATAGTGCGGCCGATCTGCAGAGCATGGCGTTCACTCGCGAGCACGGGATTACGTCGAGCGCGATGGAGTATGCGCCGCTGAACCTTTGGCCGCAGCCGTATAAACAGGGAGAGTTCTTTCAAACGACGATCGGCCCGTACGACTACTACGCGATCAAGTTTGGGTACGCACACATCCCCGGTGCGCAAACTCCACAAGAGGAGGTGCCGACGTTGCGGCGCTGGGCGTCGGCCTGGTCGAACCCCTGGACGCGCTATGCCTCCGATGAAGACGTCGATTATGCAACCGGACACGCCGCCGACCCGCGTGTCGAGCAGGGGATGTTGACCAACGATCCGCTCTCGTGGTGCAACGTTCAGATGAAAATGGATCGCGACCAGATTGCGTCGGTCAACAAATACTGGCCTGCGAGCGGGAACGCCTACGAGCAGGAGCGCGACGTCGTCGGCTTACTCTTGCGGCGTTACGACAACTGTGCAATCGTGCCGGCCCATTACCTCGGCGGGCAATATCTCTCCTGGGCTCACGCGGGGGATCCCGACGCGCAATCGCCGATCGTGCCGGTCAGCTTGGCGACCGAACGCCGCGCGATGAGCGTGCTCGATGCGGCGCTCTTTAATCCGAACGCGCTGGCGGTTCCGGCTTCGGTGTTGAACCGGCTGCGGTACTCGGAGTGGTCGGGTTACGGTTATACGGGTTGGGAGGGCTACGGGAATCTTCCGAAGTGGGCGTACGATCCGCCCGACCGCCACGATTTTCCGCTCGTCGAGCAGATCAACCGCGCACAACTCGCCGCCGTCGACTATCTTTTCAAACCGCTGGTGCTGCAGCGCATCGACGAAAACCCCGCCGAATCGACGCAGCCGACGATGACGATCGCGGACCTGTTCGAGTGGTTGCACGCCGGAATCTTCGCCGACTTGCGCGCCGCGACGATTCCACTCGTTTCGCGGAATTTACAGAGTGCGTACGTTGGGCGGCTCGCAACCTTAGTGATGGCGCCTCCCAAAGGCACGCCGGCGGATGCGCAAGCGCTCGCTGCGGCGGAGCTGTTGCGGATCGCTCGCGACGCTGCGACCACGATGAATGGCAACCACGATGCGGTTACTCGCGCGCACCTGGCTGCACTCGTGCACGCGGCTAAGAATCCCAGGGCGCCGATGACGCCGACGGCTACTCCGAGAGGCTAAGTGCCGGTCAGTGGCGCCGCCGGCGATCGCTTCCCGAAACGGTGACCGTCACCGCCTGCGACGCTATTCCGTTCGCGACCACGACGAGCTGACCGGAGCCCGACGGGATGGCGGTGGGTACATCGAAGTTCGTCGAAACCGTCGCACTGCCGGTTGCTACGCCCATCGTGCTGTGGCCGTGCGTGTGCAAGTAATAGACGTGCCCGCTCGAGCTCATCGTGATGCGCACCAACGGATAGTTCGTTGCGTTTTGGAACTCGTCACCGTACGCCATCGCCTGCGACAGCCCGTTGAACTGCGTTCCCGAAATCTGATACGTTTGGCCCGCGGTGATGCTCGACGGAGCGTTCGAAATCGTCGGTGCCCAGCTCGATTGCGGCGAACCGGTAGGCGTGTACAGCACGACCGAACTGGAGGCCAATATCATGATTTGACCCGTCGGGAGGAGCAGCGGCGGCCCCTCTTCCGATATGCCGTTGAGCTGGCTCAAGCTCGTACCGTTCCACTCATACGCAGTGCCGCTATCACCGAAGACGAGGACGTTGCCGCTCGGCTCGAGGACTGCAAAACTATCGCCCGCGTTGTCGTTGTTGGGGAAATCGGGACCTTTCGCCCAGGTTCCCGCGACGGAATTATATATCGCGGTGTGTCCCGGCCCGTATCCGTTCGTGTACGATCCGGTGTAAAAAACCGTTCCGTCGGGCCGGAGAATCGACGGCCCGATTTCTCCCGGTGGATAGTAGCAGAGCCCCGGTCCGTACAGCAGGCACCCATACGGCGATGGCGAGTGAAGATCGACGATCGTCGAGCCCGCGCTCTTCCAGGTGCCCTTTTTCGGGTTGTAGATCTCCGAGTTTGGAGCGTTCTTCACATCTGCCGTCAAGATCGTGCCGTCGGCGAGCAGCGTCCAGCCTTCCTCGGCGTTAAAGTCTGATTTGCCCTTGTGCTTGAGCGTCTTCCATTTCAGCGTCTTGGGATTCAACGCCGCGTCGAACTCGGTGAGCTTTTCGCCAAGAAGCAGTTTCCCGTTCGGCAACATGCTCGAGGGCGAATCCCCGATCCATTTCCAGCCGCGCGGATGGCCGAGTGCAGTAAACTTATTGGTGGCGGGATCGTAAACGGCGCCCAGATTGGTGAGCTGCAAATCGTAGCCGTTCCCGGGGCTGTTGTACTCGCCGCCGCTAATGACGAACCGGCCGTCGGCAAGCACGTCGGAAGCGGCAGCATCGGGGCCGTAGCCGCTCGGAAGTGAGATGGCCGCACTCCAGGTGCCATCCGAGTAGCCGCCGTCGGCATCGGGAACGTAGCGATAGAAGCTGTTCCAGTTCGTGTCGCTCTGCGCTAGAATCGAGCCGTCGGTCAGCAACCACGCAAGTTGCATGCGCGTTGGAGGTTGGCTCGTGAGACGCGTAACCTGGCCAGGGTGACTTGCGCGCCACGTGTCGAGCGTTTGCGGCCCGATTCCGGGGAGCGTCGACCGACCGGCAGAGCAACCGGCCGCACCGATGGCGACCGCAGCAGCGAGTGCGACGAGCGCCGATTTAAAGTAGCAACGCGACACGCGAACCTCCAACGTTTGAGCAGCGAGAGGCACAAAGCTTTCGAAGTTGGTTCGCGGGGTTCCCCTTTACTGTGCGTACTCGATACCGAGATTTACCTCGTTAAGGGCTTGCTTCACTAAGTTGATCGCGTTGGCGCGATGGCCGCCCTTGTTCGATTGCGCGCTCTCGAGGTTGGTGAGAGCGGACCGCAGATCGGTACGGGCGTTAACCATGTAGGTTTGCGTGGCGAACGCTGCACCGGCACCAATTGCCGCGAAGCAGAGCGCAAAGAGTAGGGCAAGTACGCCGAAGCGTAGCTTGGAATGTCGCATTAGGATGTGTTCCTCCATTAGCCGGGCTTTCGCATATCGCCGACCTATTCGAGGCGCGACTGCTCGTTCCATCGTCGAGCGTTTACGCCGAATGCGAGGAGCCACAACGTCAGCGACCCTTCCCCGACGAGGCCCGCGATCATCAGATATGGGAAGAACAGATGGTTTCCGAGCGGCGGCCAGAGATACGTCAGCCAGCCAAGCCCCGTAATCGCCAACAGCACGCTCAGAAATCGAGGGAGGAACGTCGACTTAAAAATGAGGTAGGCCAGCAGCAGGCAATAGCACCCAAAAAATACCAGCTCGTTGACGCTTAGCGAGGGGAGGTGCAGCAGGCGAAGAACGCTTACGGCGCAACCCGCCAAACTGAAGAGCGCCGCGAGCAACGAAAGGTCCCTATTCACCGGCTTGAGCAACTGGTACAAGATCAGGGTCACGACGACGTAGCACGCGCTTCCGACGAGATTGGCTGCAAGGCTGAGGCTGACGCTCGCCGTGCTCACTGCGAAAATCCCCGTGAGTATCGACAGCAAGTAGAACGCTCCGGCAATGCGCGCCTTTAGGAGTGGGGATGCTTTTGCGATGAGTACGGCGCCTTACTTCAACGGCGGGTTAACCGACGCGTCGACCGGCGTGATCAGCTCGCCGCCGGAAGTCGAAGTAATCGGACCGCCGCCCGGATAGGCAATCTTATTGGCTTCGTGCGCTTGTGGCTGCTCGTACCAGGGATAAACGGTCGAGTCGCCGCCCCAAAGCGCTTTGCCGTTCTTCACGAAATGAAAGCCGGTAGCGAAGCCGGTCGTGCATGCGGTCGCGCTGCCGGTGTACGGCTTCGCGAACGTGCAGACGCTCGATCCCGAATCGGAGAGGTCGAAAAGTGCCCAAGCGAGGTTGCCCTTCTTGTCGATCGCGACGCCCGCCGGAAAATAGAGATCCGACGCCCCTTTCTGCAGAACTTTCGCGTTCCCGGATCCGCTCGCGATCTGTCCCGAAACGAAGATGTCGCCGGCGGAGTCGACGGCGCACGCGACCGGTCCGTCGGCGAGCGACGGCGAACCGGCGCTGCCGAAGTTGGTGTCGGTCAGCGTCGAGGTTTCCGTCGTGTTCTTCGTGCCGGCCTTCCAAATGTCGATCACGTCGGTATAAATCGTCGTGCCGTAAATATTCCCGGCCCTGTCGCCACAGACCTAGCCGAGCATCGCGCCTTTGCTGCGATTGGTCAGGTTCGAATAGAGCGTGTCGATCGGTTGCGAGGCTGTGGTCAGCGGCAGCGCATACTCGGTGACCGCACCGGAGTACCCGCTTGCGTCGGGTCCGCCGTTGGCGACGAACAGATGCTTGTGCTTGTCGATCCACGTGCCTTGCGGAAAGTCGATGCCGGAAGTCGAGGAACCGCCGCCGGCGAGGCAACCCAGTTGGCTCCCACCGCTTTTCGCGTAGTAGCAAATCGCGCCGTAATAGCCGTTCAGGCTGGGATCGGCAACGTAAACGGCCTGCTTCGCACCCGCGGCCGATTCCCAAGTGCCCTCGCGCGTTGCTCGATTGTTGAGAGCCGCCCGCGCGGCGAAGCCCGGGAGGCGGCGCACGAGCGGATTCACCTGCGACGGCATTGCGCGAACTGCAGACGCAACCGGCGCGTTCGGAACGCCACCGGCGCACGCCGCCAAAACGAGGAGCGGAGCCCAACTGCCGACTACTCGGAAACCGTTCACGATATAATCCCTTTCAACCATCCCTAATTTTCTATATTGAAGGTCGATGCAATTCGACAGGCGGGCCGCGGTTCCCAGCGCCCGGGGGCGTACGCTCACAGGCCTGCGGCGCAATCGAGCGAAACGGGCCCCGATAAAGCGAAGGGGATTTGTATGAAGCGTTGGAGCTCTTTTTTTGCGCTCATCGCGGCGAGCGTTATTCCGGCAGGTTGCGGGCAACAGTTGTCGCCGGCACGATCGGCCGGAATCGTCCCCGGGCCGGCCCGGGTGCACCACGCCGCACATCCGGATCGCGGGCCTTCCTGGATGCGGTCCGACGCGCCGGCGAAGAAGGCGCTGATCTACGCTTCGGATGCCGACACGAACGACGTCTACGTTTATGACTACGGCAAAGGGACGCAAGTGGGAACGCTCACCGGATTCGACGATCCCGGCCCGCAATGCGTCGACCGCAAAGGCGACGTTTTCGTGCTCGATATCGGCAACTATACGACGGTCGAATACAAACACGGCGGTACGAAAATCATTAAGACGTACCAGAATGACGGTACCGATGCCGTTGGGTGCTCGGTCGATGCGCAGGAGGACCTCGCGATTACCAACCAAATTCCCGGCCAAATCACCGTCTACGCCCACGGTACGGGAAGCGGCGCCACGTACACGCAGAGTGCTTGCAACTATATGTGGCCCGCCGGTTACGACGGCAGCGGCAACCTTTACATGGAGGGCGTCTCCAACTCGGGCGTCGAGGTTTGCGAACTTCCTGCGGGCGCGACGCAGATGCAGCAAGTCTCGCTCAGCGGCGTCTTCATCAACTTCCCCGGCAGCGTGCAGTGGGACGGCAAGTACATCACGCTGACCGATCAAGAGTTTCAAGGCGTCTACAACACTGGCATCTACGAGGCCACCGAGTCGGCGTCAGGCAATCTCTCGGCGTTTGGAGGAACGGAGCTGATCGCCAACTGCAACGGCAACTACACCGAAGTGCTCGAACCTTATATCGTCGGCCAGAAAAACGCCCCGATCAATCACAAAGAAGGCAAGACGATCGTAGGCGGCAACGCGCAGTGCTACGATGCGGGCGTAAGCTACTGGCCCTACCCGATGGGCGGGTCGCCCTCAAAGAGCTTCGGCGCCTACAACGTCCAGGGCATATCCGTCAGCTTTAAGTGACGTCGTAACACTGAGGTATAGCACACGGCTTTGCGAATCGCAAAGCCGTGTGCAGTTCGGAGCGAGCGGGTTAAGGCTTCGCTATCAAGAGCCCCGTCGGCAAGTCGATGCCGTTGCTCAACGTCGCGTAGGACGTGTACTGACCGGGCTTGTAGGCGTAGACATCGTGTGTTTCAATATCCGACTCGACCACCGTCCCGAGCGGCTTACCCTTATTCTCAAGGCTGATCGCATATGGATCATCATTGCCCGCGATTGTTTCGGATGGCGACGTCGAACCCAATTTGTAAACGTTGATCGTGTTGCCCTCGCCGCAAGTGACCCACAAATACTTGTTCTTCTGGTCGACCGCGACGCCGAGCGGCTCCCCGCAGCCCGTCAGACCCAGGTTCGTGGCCGTTGTCGTACCATGCGGCACCTCGAAAACGGCGTCGGCGCCGAAATCGGCGATGTACAGGTTCTGGGCCTTGTCGAGTGCGAGCCCAAAGGGATCCGTGAGCCCTTGCCCGGTGACACTTTGATAGGGCGATGTCGCGCCTTTCTTGTATTCTTCGATCGCCGCCGGATAGTTGCTGACGTAGAGCGTGCCGCGCCTATCGATTGCAAGTCCGAGCGGATTGCTCACGCCGTCGGTTAGGATAACCTTCTCGGTCGTCGAGCCCTTCGGGTACTCCTCGATGTCATTCCCCGAACAGTTATCGGCTACGTAAAGCGTCCCTTTCCTGTCCATCGCTAAGCCGTACGGGCATCCGTTTAGAACGTGGATCGTCGCGATCGGGCCGGGGTTGGCCGTCAAATCGGCGGTCTGGTAGACGTTGACCGCCTGCTCCGACTGGTCGGCCTCAAATACCAACGAGGCACCGGTGGCATAGGTCGGGTGAACCGAACCGAGGGGCATGCGAGCGTGCGCCCCAGAGAGCGAAGCGAACGGCGTGCCGGCGTGTACGAACCTTGCTAACGACATGCCCGAACTGCCGCTCGAGGGCGCCCCGGCCGAGCCGGCTCCCGAACAGCCGGCAATTACAAAAAGCGCCGCTATCAACAGAGCGCGGCGCGCGTATTTCGTCTGCATAAAAGTCGCCTCCAAAGGCATAGAGAGAAGTAGGAACGCTGGTTTCGCGGCGCGCTCTTCAATGCCTCGCCAAATAGATCGCGGCCAAAGCCCTATCGTCATCTCTCGCGACCGATTTCTTGGAGACGTTGCTCGAAACAACATCGACGTTTTTCTAGAGTATCTGGTTTCGGCGCCGTTTCACGGTGACAACGAGAAGGCGGTTCCGCACAGACGAGTGCTCCCTGCGGCATTAGCCCCTACCACGCGATCACCACCTCACCGTTTGCGCCGGGTGCGCCTCCCGAGGTTTCGTGTACGTCGGTCGCTGATTTCTCGACGAACGAAGTGCCTCCGCCGCCGCCACCCCCGCCGCCGGACTCGTAGTAGAAGGAACCGGTGGCGACGCTATCGTCGTAGCCTCCGCCTCCTCCGCCGCCACCACCGTAATAGCCACCGCCACCGCCGCCCCCTCCGGGCCCGCAAGAATCACTGGCTCCCTCGCCGCCGTTGAAAAGCGCCCCTTTGTTTCCATCGACGGCTGTGCAAGTGGAGTAGCTGCTAAAACTTCCTGACGATCCTCCGGAGCCGGCGCCGCCGGCGCCTCCCTGTGTCTCGGATGCTCCTGCGCCGCCGGCGCCGCCGGCGCCATAACGGCCGCGCCCGTTGCCGCCGCCGCCATCGCCGCCGGCCGTCGCACCGCCGATGCCCCCGGTGCCGCCGAAGAGTAGTTCAGTGGAGCCGCTCCCGCTGCATGAGCTGCCGAGGCAGGAGTACAGCGATCCGTCCTCACCACTCCCTCCGCCGCCGCCGGCAACGACTAGTCGATCTGTCAATCCGTCTTTAGCGGTTCGCACGTCTGAACTACCGCCTCCGCCGAAAGCATCGCCAGCTGTAATTCCGCCGCCGTTGTACCCTCCGCCGCCCGCGCCGTGCTTGTTCTGAATTCCTCTGCCGCCAACGTTGACAATCAACACTTGCCCTGGCGAAATGGGGATCGTGGCTTTCACCTTGGCTCCCGAGCCGCCCGGATTACCATTGCTTGAGTTTGCGTAGCCGCCACCCCTGGCGCCGAAGATGGTGATCGTTAGCTGTTTGACACCTGACGGCACCTTGAAGCGTTGAGGCTCGTGGGTGAAATGAAACGTGCGGCTCGAAGTCTGAGCCGCGACGTTCGAGACCGGTAGCGCGTCGCGGCCCCCAAGAGCCCCGCAAGCGGAGATGATTACCACGACGGCGGTGCTCCCGCAAACCTGGAGCGTGCGTCTATAAGTCAAACTCATAAGCTCTCCGTACGTTCGGTTGGGCCGAACGGGGCCACTCGAGTATGCTTCCGGTTCTCTGCTTGCCGCGAAGAGCCTTTGCCCCTCGCTCGTCGTGCCAGAGCGCGTGCCGTTTCGAGAGGACGTAACCAAAACGAAAACTTTTACTACGTAAGGGTTTAAAATGGCCCGGATGTCGCAGCGATCAGGGTAGCGGCTCTAACGCTCTGTCCGTCCTCGCCGTAGGGCGTTCCAGCATTGTCGCGAGTGGATAGGCTTAGCGGCTGAGCGCGACTTTAAAACGGCGCAGGTGGCGAGACGGCTACGCCCGTAGGGCCCCAAAAGCTTTTGCTTAAGATCCACACGCGCTTTCCGGTGGTGTAATCCAGCGCGACGACGCTATCCGGGAGCGATCCGCAATAGGACGAGCTTAGAGACCTTGCGTCAGGGAGAATATAGGTCCTCGGCTTAGCGCTTCCACAACACGAGCATGAATCGGATACATAGATCACGTTCTCGCGCCGGTCAAACGTAAACGATTGCGGGTATGTTTGCCCCGTCTTTATGACACGCGACGGCGGCTTATCTTTTTGCGTAAAAACGTTGATTACTCGGTTGCCTGCGACAAGAAGCGCGCCGTGCTCGTCAACCGCGATGCTAGTCACAAAGAACACTGTGTTGTTGGGAATCAGGTCAACCCCATGGTTTGCGCCCGGGCGATAGCGCTTCACTTGCCCCCAATAGCTCCCATCCGAATTGTAACCCACATAGAGATTGTTCTTTGCATCCAAGGTGAGGCAATATGGGGCACCGCCCGGAAAGAAGGCTCGAGACGGTTTCGTTTGGCCCGGCGCATACACCAGGACGCGGCCTCTCGTATGAGGCCCACCGCAAGCGTCGGCGATGTACACGGTCCCGTCGTCGCCCGCGACGACGTCGAAGGCGCAGTAAGCCCCGCTGTAGATGCGAAACGGTTTATGAGCGCCTCTCTTATACGCCCAGACACTGTTGTTCCCACTTCCCCACGCAGTCGTCGCATAGAGCGTGCCCTGCGAGTCGACGAAGATTCCGTCGGGGGCGATGATTTTGCTGATGTGATCGATGGGGCCCTTGGAAGGATCGTCGCGGAGAAAGATTTCAATCGGATATCCGGCGGTGGTCCGGTTGGCGACATAAAGGTAGGAAGCGCCCTTGTTTGCATCGGTCACAGTCTGCGCCGCGCCGCTCGTAAAAACCGAAGAACCTTGCTGCGAAAGCGCCATCGCGCCCGGCGCGCCGATCGGCTGCTGAGAGCCGCCGCAGCCTGCGAGCAATGCAACGGCAGCGCAGCTTGTAAGCGCGCAACGGCCAAACCCTGAAACCCTCATCCTCTGCCTCCTGAAGCTGAACGGATCGGCGGCTAGGACGTTCGGCGCGGTCCCCTTAGCCGCCTCGATGACTAAGGTTTTGGAGGTATCGCCGTAGCCAGGCCCTCCATGCGCACCATGACAGCGCTCTCGTGGTAGTAGCATGTCACGGGCGATTCACATCCATCGCGAAGCAGCAGCAACGGTAAGCGCTTGGTTGTCACGGGAAACTGTAGCTTTACGGCCGATTCCACGGGCTCGATGATAACGTCGTGCAGATGCTCGCCGACTGCATCGAATTCTTACCCAATGCGACCTTATCAACGACCGCACCTGGATTACGGCACCCGCCGCCTGTTCCCGAAATACGAGCCACACGGCGATCACGCGGTGCGGAGGCGTCGGGATCTAAACAAAGCGCCTTCTTGTTGGCTCTCGCGCGCGACGTACGCGGCTGTGACGGGGCCCGAGCCCCTAAAGACCGAACGTCGTAACGGCGGTGCGTCATGAATCACGGGAGCAACGGAGATGAGGACTTTAGAGTTCAGCAGCTACGCTCTAAGCATTACTGCCACTGCGGCGTTACTGACGGGCTGCGGGACTTCGCAGCCGTCTGCGCGAGCAGGGCTGCCGTACGGCTTCGCTCGCACCGGTGGGGCTGCAGCCCGGATGCGGCCCGAGGCAAGCAAGAACGGCTTGGTCTACGTATCGACGCTTTTTGGTGATCTCGAAGTGTACACGTGGCCCGCGCTCGCGCCGGCTGGAACCATTTCGGGCCTCGACGTGCCATACCGTTTGTGCGTCGATGCGACCGGAGACGTGTGGGTCCCAGACTTCGGCACCCACATCATCTACGAGTACGCTCACGGCGGCTCGGCGCCGATTCGCCGCTTGACCGATAACTACGGGGCTCCCCAAGATTGTTCGAGTGACCCCACGACGGGAAATCTCGCGATTGGCGACTACCCCAGCCCTGGCAGCGGGCCCGGCAACGTGCTGGTTTTTAAGAAGGCTCGGCGCGGGCCGGCCGAGTATGCCGTGCCGAATCTTAACCAATGCTTTTTCGTCTCTTACGACAATGCAGGTAACCTGTTTGTCAACGGCATCGATGCATTTAGACGACCTGTCTTGGCGGAGCTTCCGAAGGGCGGCAGTTCGTTCGAGCAAGTCACGGTCAAACCGATCGTAAGCTATCCCGGCAGCTTGCAGTGGGACGGCAAATATCTAGCAGAACAGGATTCATCCACCAACAGTAATTTACAAATTTTCAGTTTCCGATGCTAAAGCCGTACTAAAGGGCGTGACGATGCTCGACGGAGGCGGAACCAGTGATCAACTCTGGATCACGGGCGGAACTAAGCGGCACCCTCAGGGCACCGCCGTCATCGGCTCCAATTATTCGGCCTATGCGTTCGATGTGTGGAAATATCCAGTCGGTGGCGATCCCGCGGCAATCGTCCAGGGCCTGTCCTCATCTCCCGAGGGCCTTACAGTGAGCCCCGATGCACCGTAAGCACTCGTCGAGTTACGAAGCGGTGCAGGCTATGGAGCGTCGGAGCCCGCGAATCGTGTGCGCCCGGTCAGAATCGAACTGACAACCTTGGGCTTAGGAGGCCGCTCAATCGCCGCACGGCGAGGCGGTATTGCCCGTAAAAGTCGCCCGCTGCGTGGGTTGCGTTTCCTGAGTTGGAGTGCCGTAGCCCTACGGTAGCTCTACGGTCGCCGTAGCGGGCGCGAGGACGATCGAGCGGCAGTGCGATGACCCATCGAAACCAAGGAGAACGGCTACAAGCCTACGCTCGGGCCGCTCGAGACGCCGGAGAGCCGTCGCACGGTGCCGCTCAGCGACGAAGCCGCCGCCTTTACGAAACGCCTACAGGCGGCAGGACGATCCACGCCGGAATCTCTCGTCTTCACGTCGCCTGACGGTGTGCCGGTCAGGCACAGCAAACTTTCGCGGCGCTGGTGGAAACCGTTGCTCCGAGCCGCCGCCACGGAGGCCGAGAAGGCGGCTCGCGAGCGTGGCGATCACGACTACCGCTTTCCCGTCGAAGCCGGGCTTTAGGACCTGCGGCGTACCGCGTTCGAGAATATGAACGCGTCGGGGGTGCCGCTTGACGTAATGCACGTTCTCGCCGCGCACGCGAACGTGCAGACCTCGCTCAAGCACTACAACAACCCGACCGAGGAGCGCCGTCGCGAAGCAGCGGCGACGGTAAACGCTCGGTTGTCGCGGGGAGCCGTAGCTACACGGTAGTACACCGCCCGGTCCACCCCGGAAAATGGGCGTAACGAAAAGCCCTTACAGCGGTAAGGGCTTTGGAATGGCTCCGGATGTTGGACTCGAACCAACGACCCGCTGATTAACAGTCAGCTGCTCTACCAACTGAGCTAATCCGGAACGATCGTGCGGCCTCGGACAAGGCCGGGGAGCTGGTTCCACGGGTCCCTCGTGGTCCCTGTCGGCGCGTCGGCTCCCGGCCGAGAGGCGAAGCGGCCCTGAATACGTATTCTACTCGCCGGCCATGCAAAGCTCAACGGCAGCGCCGGATACCGTCGTGACGCCCCGGCTGGTCGGGCGCCGCGTAACCGCTGATCATCTCGACTACATGCTGGAAGTCGACGGCGACAGCCGCATTGCGCAATGGCTGTTCGGTACTCAGAGCCCCGAGCAGTCGCGCGCACGCCTCGGCCGATGGATAGCGATGTGGCGAGAAACCGGCCGAGGTTTCTGGATTTTCGAGGATTCCGATCGGCGCCTCGTCGGTCACGGCGGCTTGTTCAACTCGCCTCGCGAAGCCGGTGAAGTTGAACTCGGCTACGTCGTCAAGCCGGCACACTGGGGCAACGGGCTGGCGACCGAGATCAGCTTGGCTTCACTGAAGATCGGATTCGAATCGCTAGCTCTCCAACGGATCATTGGGATCGCGCAAACGGCCAACGCGCCCTCCCGCCGCGTCATGGAAAAGTGCGGAATGCTCTTCGAAGCGGAGTTCGCTTCGCCGGACGGCCGCCCGGGCGTCCGCTATGCGATTGCTAAGAGTATGTGGCCCGGTTGACCGTCGAGATACCCAGCGACGCCGATAACGCGACGATCGAGGTCGATCGGCAACGCGTCGCACTGACAAATCTGCGGAAAATCTACTTCCCGAAGCTCGGGCTGACCAAGGGTGACCTGCTGCGTTACTACCTTGCCGTTGCCGAAGCTCTGCTTCCGCACGTTACCGGCCGCGCGATGGTTATGAAACGCTATCCACACGGCGTGACCGGAGACTTCTTCTACATGAAGCGCACGCCGTCGCCGCGTCCGCCGTGGATACAAACCTGTCCGATCGAGCATCGCTCCGGCAATACGATCGACTTTCCGTTGATCAACGATCGTCCCTCGCTTCTTTGGCTGATCAACCTTGGCTGCATCGATCTCAATCCTTGGTACTCGCTCTGCAGCGACCCCAATCGGCCCCTCTATCTGCACTTCGATCTCGATCCCGTCGGCGATACACCGTTCTCGGTCGTGCGCGAGGGCGCGCTCATCGTCCGCGACGTTCTTCGCGGCATCGGGATGACGCCGTACGTGAAAACTACCGGCAGCCATGGGGTACACATCTACGTCGCGATCCGCGTCGGTCCGACGCAGCATGAGGTTTGGGAAATCTCTAAAGCGATCGGACAGCAGATGGCCGCCGCCCATCCCGACGTTCTTACGGCCGAATACCGCATCGCAAAGCGGCCCGCCGGACGAGTCTTGGTCGACTACAATCAAAACGCGTTCGGCAAAACGTTGGCCTCCATCTACTCGGTGCGCGCAAACGAAGAGGCGGCCGTCTCGACGCCGGTGACCTGGGAGGAGATCGAGGCCGGTTGCGAGCTGACCGATTTCACGATCTTCAACGTACCGCAGCGCATCGGTAAAATCGGCGATCTCTGGAAACCGCTCCTGAGCAGTCGCGGCCGGTTCGACCTCAATGCCAATCTTTGACGGCCTCGCGCTCCGTCCACCGATCGAGCCGATGGAGACGCGGCACGCAGCGCGCATTCCCGAGGGCGACGGCTGGACGTACGAACCGAAATGGGACGGTTTTCGCTGCGTGGCCTTTCGCGACGGAAAGAACGTCGAGTTGCAATCCAAATCCGGCGAAACCCTCACGCGCTATTTTCCGGAGATCGTCTCGGCGCTACTCGACGCGCGCGCACAGCGCTTCGTCCTCGATGGCGAACTCATGATCGTCGAAGGCGAGTCCGCTGACTTCGATGCGTTGCTGCAGCGCATCCATCCAGCCGAAAGCCGCGTTCGCCGTCTGGCCGCCGAAACGCCGGCTACCTACGTGCTCTTTGATTTGCTGATCGACGGACGCGACAAACTCTTCGAACACCCACTGCACGACCGCCGCGCCGGCCTCGAAGAGTTTATGCTGCGCAACTTTGCGGAAAACCCGTCGATCGCGCTCTCTCCCGCAACCAGCGACCTCGACCTGGCCACGCGCTGGCTGTCGGGAAGCCTTGCGCGCCTCGATGGCGTGATCGCCAAAGCGAACGTACCCTATGCCTTCGGCAGCCGGGACGCAGTCGTTAAAATCAAGCGCAAGTACACGGCCGACTGCGTCGTCGGCGGATTTCGCACGGCGAACGACGGCTCGATCGCCTCACTGTTGCTCGGGCTGTACGACGACGACGGTCTGCTCCATCACGTCGGGTTCGTCGGTTCGATGGGCGCACAGGAGCGTAAGCGCGCCGCCGAGCTGCTCAAGCCGATCGTGGAGCCGCCGGGATTTACCGGGAGCGCCCCAGGCGGTCCGAGCCGCTGGCGGCGCGCCGAGAACGCCGAGTGGTTTCCGGTCAAACCGAAAATCGTCGTCGAAGTTTCGTTCGACCACGTCACCGCGCGCCGGTTTCGTCACGCAACGCGTCTCTTGCGCTGGCGGGACGATAAGGCGCCCCGTCAGTGCATGATGGACCAGTTACTCGATCCTTTCGTCGTGTGTGCCTCGCCGCGCAATCCTGCCCGGTAACCGGCTCCTCACCGGCATGCGGCTCACTCTTGAGCAGCGACTCTGCTCACCTCGCTCACCCCGGCTTGCGCCTTCGAGCGCGGCTGTCGTCCAGGCGCGAGTGTTCGCTTCCCGCCGACGAGATAAAAGCTATCACGCCAAAGTGCCATACCCCTGACACACACATCATGTCAAATTTATTCGTCGTTCGTGCTGATCGCTGCGCCGCTTGCGCTTCGCAAGGCACCTCGGTCCGCACTCATTGGGCCGACGGTCCCTGCGACGGCGTCCACATCGTGTTCACTATCACGGAACGGTCAGGTTTGCAGAAAGCTCCACCGTGACCGGCGTCCCAGCGTTGACGACGATCGGCTCGTTGTTACTCGTAGCGTAAACGTATCCGCCGAGATTCTGGGAAGCGGGGCTCTGCACGCTCGACGGGCCGTTCCCAATGCGCATCTGCCAGGCGATCGGGCCCGGCGTTACCGTTCCGTACGGCACGCCGGCCATCGGCGAGAGCTGCTGGCGTGACGCGTATTGCGCGCTCGGATTGATCGGCACGACGCGTTTGCTGACGACCGTGGCGCTGATGCTCTTCTTCTCGCCGTTGGACAGATGGATCGACGTCAGCATGAACCCGACCCTCGCCCGATCGACGCCGTGCGGCTGGCGAACGTCGGTGATGTAGCCGGTGATGTGCGCTCCTTGCAGCGCTGGAAAGTTCGGGTCGACTATCCGCAGCTTGAACTTGTCGCCATAGGCGAGTTTCGAGGAATCGAGATGCTCGTCGAGCACGCAGGCAATCTTCGTGCCGGATTTGTAGGTTTGCGACGGAACCAACGTCGTCGCACCGGCGGCGGTGGGAACGATAGCTGCCGCGAGAAGGACTGCGCCGGCTTTAATTAGCGAAGTGCGGTACACGTAGTTGTTCTCCGTTGAAGGCAGTGGCAGAGCGAAGGGCGTCGGCACGATCGACGCGCTCCCACGGGAGATCGAGGTCGGGACGGCCGAAGTGTCCGTACGCCGCGACCTGTTTATAGATCGGCCGTCTCAAGTCCAGGTGATGGATGATCGCCGCCGGGCGCAGATCGAAGATCTCGGTCACGGCCTTGGCGATCTGCTCTTCGGGAATTCGTCCGGTGCCGAACGTCTCGACGAAGACGCTGACCGGATGCGCGACGCCGATTGCATAGGCAACTTGCACCTCGCAACGATCGGCGAGACCAGCCGCCACGACGTTCTTGGCGACCCAGCGCGCGGCATAGGCGGCGGAGCGGTCGACCTTCGTCGGATCCTTGCCCGAAAACGCGCCGCCGCCGTGGCGCGCCATTCCGCCGTAGGTGTCGGCGATGATCTTGCGGCCCGTAAGCCCGGCGTCGCCCTTGGGACCACCGATGACGAAACGACCGGTCGGATTGACGAAGACGCGCGTTCGTGCATCGTACATCGCCGCCGGAATAACGTGGTCGATCACTCGCGCGGTGATTTCGCGCCGGATCTCTTCGAGCGGAATGTCGGGATCGTGCTGCGTCGAAAGCACGACGGCCTCCACGCGAACCGGGCGATCGTCCTCGTACTCCACGGTCACCTGCGATTTACCGTCGGGCCGCAGATATGGAATATCGCCGTTCTTGCGCACCGCGGCAAGATGCCGCGTTAGGTTGTGCGCCAGCACGATCGGCAGCGGCATCAGCTCGTCGGTATCGCGGCACGCGTACCCGAACATCATCCCTTGGTCGCCGGCACCAATCCGTTCGAACTCGTCGTCGTCGCCGGCACGCGCCTCCTGCGAGCGATCGACACCCAGCGCGATATCCGGCGACTGCTCGTCGATCGAAACGCTCACACCGCAGGTTTCGGCGTCGAAGCCGATCGCGGATCTGGTGTATCCCACGTCGCGCACGACCTCGCGCGCCAACCGCGGAATGTCCACGTAGGTTCTCGTGGTCACTTCGCCGGCGATATGAATCTGCCCCGTGATCGCAAACGTCTCGACCGCCACTCGCGAGTACGGATCGTCTTTGATCAGCGCGTCGAGCACCGCGTCGGAGACTTGGTCGGCGAGCTTATCGGGATGCCCCTCGGTCACCGACTCACTGGTGAAGAGCCGCTTGTACGCCATTAAGTGCCCTCGCTCCACGATTCGGCGTACTTCACCTGCTCGGGTGTGAGCGTGTCGATATCGACGCCCATGGAGGCAAGTTTCAGCCGCGCGACCTCTTCGTCGATCGCAAGCGGAACGTCGTAGACGCGCTTCGACAGCTCCCGATGGTGCTTCACGAGATAAGACGTTGCCAACGCTTGATTGGAAAACGACATATCCATTACCGCGGCGGGGTGGCCTTCGGCGGCCGCCAGATTCACGAGCCGCCCGTCGGCGAGAATGCAGATCTTGCGGCCGTCGTTCAGCTCGTACTGCTCCACGAACTCACGCGGCTCGATCTTACCCTTGGCGAGCCGCGCAATGGCGTCGAGATCGAGCTCGTCGTTGAAGTGGCCCGAGTTGCACACTATCGCCCCGTCCTTCATTAATTTGAAGTGCTCGTCGCCGATCACGTGATAGTTGCCGGTGACCGTCACGAAAATGTCGCCGATTTTGGCGGCTTCGGTCATCAGCATCACGCGGTAGCCGTCCATGACCGCCTCGATCGCCTTGCGCGGATCGACTTCGGTCACGACGACGTGCGCGCCCATGCCGGCCGCGCGCGACGCGATTCCACGCCCGCACCAGCCGTAGCCGGCGATAACGATCGTCCGCCCCGCGAGCAAAATGTTCGTGGCGCGAATGATCCCGTCGAGCGTCGATTGCCCGGTACCGTAACGATTGTCAAACATGTGCTTGGTGAGTGCATTGTTCACCGCGATGACGGGATACGGCAGCACTCCGTCGCGCTGCATCGCCCGCAACCGGATGATCCCGGTCGTCGTCTCCTCGCAGCCGCCGATCATCTCCGACAACTGGTCGGGGTGCTTGGTGAAGATCTGCGTGACGAGATCGCAGCCATCGTCCATCGAGATCTGTGGTTTGGTTGCGATGACGGATTCGATGTGCGAATAGTAGGTTGCGTGGTCTTCCCCTTTGATCGCATAGGTGGCGATTCCGTATTCGCAGAGCGCCGCGGCCACGTCGTCTTGCGTCGAGAGCGGGTTGCTGGCGCACAGCGCGATCTCCGCGCCGGCGGCTCGCAGCGTTAGCATTAAGTTGGCGGTTTCGGTCGTCACGTGAAGGCAGGCGCCGATGCGAATGCCGGCCAGCGGTTTTTCCAGCTCGAAGCGGTCGTGAATCTGCGCGAGCACCGGCATGTACGAAGCGGCCCAGCCGATGCGCGAACGGCCGGCTTCGGCGCGGCCCATGTCTTTCACGTGGCCTGGCACTGAATCCAAAAGAGGCAAGTTGAGAGCTCCTACGAGGTGGGGAAGGTGGGCAAACGTTTCGTCGCATCGTACGCCACCTCCGCCGCAAAACCGCCCTACGAAGGTCGCATGCCGCCGCCCGCCAACCCAGGGTGCGTGGAGACGCTGGAAGCATACCTCGAGCGCCTCGCATCCGATGCCGCAGTGCCGGGCGGCGGAAGCGCGGCGGCGCTCGTCGCCTCGTTCGGTGCGGCGCTGACCGCTATGGTTGCGCGGATCGCACGGCGCAATCCCAAGAACGCAGCCTCGACCGAGGCGCTGGACGCGATCGTCGAGCGAGCCGACTCGCTGCGCGCCGAGATTGCCGATGCGCGGTTCCGCGACGAGGAGGCGTTTGCCGCCGTCGTCGCGGCCCAAGGGTTGCCGAAGGATAGTGAAGCTGCAAAAGCCGAGCGCCGGCAGGCCCTCGACGATGCCCTCGCGCGAGCCGCCGAAGAACCCTTGCGCGCGTCCGCGCTAAGCCAACAGGTCCTCGAACTGCTCGAAAAGGTGCTGGAGTTTCCGATCCAGGCGCTGAGCAGCGACGTCGGCTCCGCGGCCGAGTTTGCCGGCGCGGCTCTGGCGAGCGCCGCCTATAACGTGCGAATCAACCATCGCTTTATGCGCGACCCGGAGGTCGTCGCGCTGCAAGAGCAGGCCTTGCAAGAGCGGGAGGCCGCGGTGGGCGCATCCGTCGCCCGGATACGCCGGCAGATCGGGCAGCAGACCCCGGATAAGGCTTAGGCGATCGCTCCGACCAGGTCGAAGAACGGCGCGAGATCGCGCGCGTCCACTTCCATACCGACCCCCTGCGTGTGGTAGCGAATGTCGTGGAAGTCCATGCCGGCCGTCATGACCAGTCCGTAGCGTCGCGCCGTCTCTCGGAACTCCGCCGTGTCGGCCTCGCTGTGCAGCGGATAGAAGACCTCCAGGCCTCGCAAGCCGCGATTTGCGAGCTCGTCGATCAGGATGCGGTCCTTGAGCCGGCCTGGATGGGCCAGGACGGGAATGCCGCCGGCCGCCGTAATCTTTTCGATCGCGTGCTCCGGAGTCGTGTAAAGCTGTGGAACGTAGCCCGGTCGCCCGCGGCTCAGCGCCTGCTTGAAGGCAGCATCGACGCTATCTACAACCCCAAGTCGCACCAGCGCCTTAGCGACGTGTGGCCGGCCGATCGAAAACGATCCGCCGGATTCCCGCAAGACGTCGTCGAGCGTCAGAGTATAGCCGGCCTGCCGCAAACGCTCGACCATGGTCTCGGCTCGCATCCGGCGCTGCACCTGATTGTATTCGAGCAGCTCGTTGATCGGCGAGGCTTCTAGCGGAACGCCGTATCCTAAAACGTGGACTTCGTTCTCGCGCCAGGTCGTGTTGATCTCGATGCCGGTAATCACGCGCGCCCCAGGCGGCGGCGTGAAGGCGCCGTACGCCGCCAGCGTGTCGTGGTCGGAGATCGAGAAGACTTCGACGCCGCGCTCGCCCATAAAGTCGGAGAGTTCTTGCGGACTGAGCGTGCCGTCGCTCATGTTGGTATGCGAATGCAGATCAACTTTCAACTTCGGGTTCTTTCTCTTGGAGTTTGCGCCGTTCGACCTGCAACGAAATCGCGGTACGCTCGCTCTCGTCGATTTCGACGAGCACAAAAGACGGCGTGCACACCACGTCGAGCTTAGCACCCTTGAGGTAACTGCGCGCGATGGCGACGGCTTTGATCGCCTGATTGATCGCACCGGCGCCAACGGCCTGAACTTCGGCGGTCTCGCGCTCGCGAAGGACCGCTGCCAATGCCCCGGCCACCGCGTTGGGATTGCTCTTGGCCGAGACTTTAAGGTAACGCCCCCGGCCGCCGTCATGCGATGCCTCGCATAAAGATGCGTTTGATGCCGGTGGCTTTCCCCGTCGCCCGGTCCACCGAAACCACCGCGGCGTTGAACTGTTTCATCCCCGTTTTTTGCACGTTGAACCGCTCCGAAAGACCGGTAAGAAACCGGTCGAGTACGGGGCCCTTTTCCATCCCTATGACTCCATCCATCGGGCCCGTCATCCCGAGGTCGCTGAGGTAAGCGGTTCCTCCGGGGAATATCTGCTCGTCGGCCGTCTGAACGTGGGTGTGCGTACCGACGACGCACGAGACGCGTCCATCCAAGTAGCGCCCCATGGCGACCTTCTCCGAGGTGGCCTCGGCATGAAGGTCGACGACGATCACCGGCGTCCGCCGGCGAAGATCGGTGACCATAGCATCCGCGCAGCGAAACGGATCGTCCACGGGCGGCATGAACGTGCGTCCCATCAAATTGAGGACGGCCACGGTCACTCCGTCGGCCGCGAACGTACCGGCGCCTCGTCCGGGCGTGGCGGGCGGATAGTTGGCCGGTCGAATCACTCGGTTGCTGCTCTCCAAGTACTCGCCGAAGTCGCGCTTATCAAAAATATGATTCCCTCCAGTGATAAAGTCGATACCGCTGGCGAACATCTCCTCGGCGGTTTGAGCGGTCAAGCCGAAACCGCCTGCGGCGTTTTCGCCGTTGGCGATGCAGGCGTGGATTTGATGTTGCTCTCGAAGCAACGAAACGCAACGCTTGAGCGCCTCACGTCCCGGGGAGCCGACCACGTCCCCGATGATCATGACGTTCAGGTTTGGGCTATCTATCGGCGAGCCGAGGCCTTCGCTTTCTTCTGAGATTTCAAGAAATAGACGAGCACACGTTTTTCTTCTCTAAAGCCTACCAAACTCTTGGATTGTGACGGGTCGCGCAACGCCTCGACGGCATAGAGTGCGGCCTCGTCCTCGGCGGCCGGGTCGCCCTCGAAGTGGTCGTCCGGCGGTGGATTTCGGACCAACGTGTCGCCGCAACGATCGCACAAGAAGCTTACTTGCAGCTCGAGCTCTTCCTTTGAAAAGCTCGCCAGATCCCGGGTGACGTGAACGAACGTGAGCGTCCGGTCGCCTTCGCACTCGACGCGAAGCGCTGCCGGCTCGTCCTTGCTCAGAGCGAGAAAGCCTCGGACGTGTTCTTCGATCGCCTCGGCGAGCGCGGCTTGAGAGGCCCGGTCGAATCGCTGGCGCACGGCGAAGGTCAGTCGGAGCGTTCGGTCCGTTGGCCCGGACCGAATCGAAGCCAACTCCGGAAAGCGCACCAAAAGCGCGCAGACCAAACTGACGGTATCGGCATTCTCGACGCGTAATCGGGTGCTCATCACACTTGGCTCTTCTTTCGCGGCTCCATCCCACCAGGTTCACGAATCCCAAGGGGCAGGGTCAGTACGACGCGGCCCCCAGGTCTACCCGCAGCCGCGCCTAGAAAAGACCCTGGTGACCCTCAGGAAGGTTCCGGCAGCGCTCGCCCTGGGCTTGCTTGCGTCCATCCTTGCCCACGGCGGCCTCTACGGCGGAGAGCACGCCATGGGGGGCAACTACCACGCCCTGCTCTTGCAGGCGGCATTGGCGGGCGGCGCGGGTCTGCTCGTCTTCTTCGGATTGCTGGCCGCCAGCGGCGCCAACGCAGCCGTCAACGGCAGCGTGCTGGCAACTCGGCTCGCCGAGCGCCTTCCGGGCTACGGGTCGCTGCTGCTTGCCGCGGGCGCGTGGTACGGCGTTGCCGAGTGCCTCGAGCCGCATCATGCCGCCGCTTCGCTTCTCGCCGTACCGCTCTCGCTCGCGGCGGCCTCCTGGCTGGTGGCGCTGCTCAGCCGCGGCGTCGTGGCCATCTTGGCGGGCGCCGTTTTTGCCGCGTGGCGCGACGGCTTCTCACCCCGAACGCCGGCACCGTTCCGTCGCTTCCAGTCTCCTCGACCCTCGCGACGGATTCTCTGGACGCGGCGCCGCTTCGCTCGTCCCCCTCCGATCGGGCTCGACTTCTGCGCGTAAGCGCGCGCGTCGATCCTTTTTTCTTCCACATTTAAGATCGGAGAAGAACCATGTCTCGGTTTCCTACGGCGCTTGTCGCCGTTTTATTGGCTTTGAGTTGCTTGGCTCCGGCGCTCGGCGCAACCACCGGGCTCGTCCGCGGCACGATCACGGTCGACGACAAGCCCGCGCCGGGGGCGAAGGTCGTTCTCGAAGGCGAAGGCTCGCGTTTTCAAACGACCGCTGACGCTAAAGGCAACTACGTCTTTCCGCAAGTACCCTTCGGCTCGTATCGCCTCGTCGCCGACGCGAGGGGAGCGCACGAAGCTCAGGTACTCGTCGACATTGCGAGCGGCCAGGTAGCGACGGTCGACATCGAGCTTTCGACGCAGCTCAGACAGATCGCGCAGACGACGGTGACGGCGCATGCCGGGGCCGAAGCAAACCCGCCGTCGGTCAACCAGCTCACTCGGGCTTCGATTCAGACCTCGCCGGTCAGCAATAGCCTCGACAAGCTGCTCGCGACGCTACCGGGAGTCGTTCAGTTCTCCTACAACGAGCCGGTGATCAACGGCTTTCACGGCGTGAGCTACAATATCGACGGCGCGCCGCTGCCGCTGGCTACGACGTCGAACTTCGCGGAGATCATCGATCCGAAGGTCATCAACTCGATCGAAGTCCTGACTGGCGCGATTCCCGCCGAATACGGGGGCGAGCGCATGGGCGGCGTCGTCAACATCATCAGCAGCCGCCCGAGCGACATCCCCGAGGGGACCTTCGGCACGGTCACGGGCGGTTTTGGAAATCAGGCGCAAGGCCTCGGGTCGCTGGATGTGGAGTCCCGCTCCGGTTCCAGCGAGTTCTTTCTGAGCGGGAACCTCGAGACGACCGGCCGCGGCTTGGACGCGCCGACGTACACCCCAATCAACGACGCCAGCTCGAGCAACGATCAGTTCTTTCGCTTCATCACGCAGCTCGCGCCGCGCGACACGCTGGCCTTCGACTATTCCAACCAGTTTTCGCAGTTCCAGATTCCGATCAACACCGATCCCAACAACCAGCTTGACCCCGTGGTGAACGCGCCTGGAACGCTCGACACGCAGCTCGAGTACGATCGCTTTTCCAACCTCAACTGGACGCAAATCTCGCGGGACGGCAACGGCGTCTTCCAGGTGATTCCGTGGTGGCGGTCGACCCGCATCGATTACCTCGGCGACCTGCCGCTCGACGTGCTTGCGGTGGAGCCGGACTTTAGCGTCTGTCCGCCAACCTGCGCGAAGACCGTCAATCTGGTCGGACTGGACCAAGGCTCGTTCGCAAGCTACGTCGGCGTGCGCGCCTCCGATTTTCGCGCGACGAAGAATCATGCGTGGAAGATCGGCATCGATCTCGACCGCGAAAGTGCGACCGCATCGCAAGAGTTCGCCTGTTTCTACGTGGCGTGTGCCTCGAGTGGTACCGTCGCCAAGCCGTACTATCCCGCGTTCACGACCCCGCAAGGGCAAGCCGGCTCGAATATCGGGATTTACGGTGAGGACAAGTGGCAGGAGACGCCGGCGGTCATCTGGAGCTACGGCCTGCGATACGACCACTCCACTGGCTACACCGGTGGCTGGCAGCTCAGCCCGCGCATCGGCGTCAACATCTGGGACGGCGGCAAGAACGTCGCGCATGTGTACTACGGCAAGTTCTACGCCGCGCCGCTGCTCGAGGATGTTCGTCAGGCGTGCGTCTTGCTCTCGGCACAGCAAGCCTGTTCGACGACCAACCCGGTCTACGACCTGAAGCCCGAAAGCGATTCGTACTACGAAATGGGCGTCGTGCACGCATTCAATCCGCGTTTCAGCGGTTCGCTCAACGTCTTCGAGAAGAGCGTGGTGAACGTGCTCGACACCACGCAGCTCTTCAACACGCCGATCTTCGCCGTCTACAACAACTCCATCGGCATCGACCACGGTGCCGAGATTCGGCTGCAGGCCCAAGAGCCCAACGACGACCAATGGTTCCTCAGCGGCACGATCTCGGGTTCGTATGCCGCCTGCGTCTCCGGTTCGGAGTTCCTCTTTCCCCCGAACACGAATCTTCCCGGCGTGCCTTGCGCGGCACAGCTCGCGCTCGAAGATCACAGTCAGACCGTCGACGCGACCGCGGCCTACACGCATCGTTTCGGCGGCGCTTCCAAGCTCTGGTACTCGACCCTACAGTCTAACTACGGAAGTGGTTTTCCAGTCCAGTTCCAAGATGCCAACGTAAACTTAAAGGGCACGCTCCCCGCGCACACGACCTTCGATTTCTCGCTCGGCCGCGAGCTAACGCCGGGGCAGGCCGGTAAAGATCAGGGCTTGGGACTCTCGCTGCAAGTGCTCAACTTGCTCAACCACCAATATCCGATCAAAGTCGCCAACGGCTTCAACACGACCCAGATCGCAAATGGTACGAGCTTTCTACTGCGCCTCTCCGCCCCGTTTTAGCATGCTTACCGAGCGCAGGTGGAACAAAGCCCGTAGAGCATCACCGAGTGCTGCTTGACGCGAAACTTTGGAGGCGCCAGCTTGCGAAGGTTGTCGAGGCACCCCGCAATGTCGAAAACGCGGTCGCACTTCTCGCACTGAAAATGATGGTGGTGGCCCTTGTCCGAGCGCTCGTACCGGGTGGGCTCGCCGGGAATCTCTACCGCTTCGATGCGGCCCTCTTCCAGGAGCGCACCGACCGCGCGATAGACGGTCGCGACCCCTAGACCACTGATTCGCTTCGAAGCGGCCTCGAGCAGCTCGCCGATGCTCAGAGGCCGCTCGGCGCGCTCCAGCACGCTTATCAGCGCATCCCGCTGTTTGGTCTTCCGACTTGATCCAGTCACCATTTCCCGCCCTCGTCAGCTATCTTCACCCGCGCCCCGGGCCTGCGCCTGCAGGAAGAACGCCTTGACTACTTGATAATGATATTCTATTATCAATATGGAGACAAGGACAATACGTCATGCACCGAATCTGGCCGCGTTATCGCGGCGCTCTGCCGATTGCCGTCGCGCTGCTTCTGCTCTGCCCTGCGCCCGCGTATGCCATTAACGCGAGTTCCTTCATCACCGGAACGGTCACCGACCACGGAAGCCCAGCGGCGCAGTCACGGTGACCGCTTCCGGGAAATAATCTGACCGTCAAGACGACCACCGATGCAAGGGGGCAGTTTTCGTTTCCACCGCTTGCGTTGGGCACGTATGACGTCGAGGCGCGGGACGGCGACCTGCGGGGCCTCGTGCGTGTAGATCTTGGAAGCGGCGGTGCGAGGATATCCATCGCCCTCGAGAAGCTTACGGAGATCGAGCATGCCGTCGTCAGTCAATCGCAATCGCTGACTACCCACGGCAGCGGCAGCGACGTGGTCCTAAACGGCACGGCTCTGACCCGGCTTCCGTTCGATAACAGCTTTACTCAGATGGAGACGCAGATGCCCGGGGCGGCTCAAGGGGCCAACGGCGTCGTCCACATCAATGGCGACCACGGCGTCATCAACTACATGCTCGATGGGGTGCCGCTGCCTCAAGAACTGAACCGCGACATCGGCAGCCAGATCGATCTCAACGATCTATCCTTCGTCGACCTCATAGAGGGCGCGTATCCGGCACAATACGGCCTGAAGTTCGGCGCGGTTTTCAATATGTCGACACGGGCAGGAACGGGTCCGGCCGGCTTTGACGGCTATGCGTCGTACGGCTCGTACACCGACGCCCAGTCGACGATCGGGTATCACGCGCCGCTCCCCGGCGGCGGAGGTTACGACGTCGCATTGAGCGGTCTCACGACCACACGCGGCCTGGATCCCCCCGACTTCAACTCGCCTCACAACGACGCGAGCTCGGTCGGTCAGTTCGCTCGCTTCACGCTTCCGGCCGGTGGCAACAACTTCACGAATATTACGTTCTTCAATAGCTACGACACGTTTCAGATTCCCAACGATATTGCCTACGGCGAACCGGGGGATACCGACGATAACGAGACGCAAGCCGATACCTTCCTATCAGTCCAATTCCACCATGCGATCGGGAACACCGGTGCGATCAGCTGGGGCCCGGCATACAACGAGTCGCGAGTCCGGGACTTCGGCGATCCCTTCAACGATTGGATCTACGGCGAGTCGCTCAACCAGACGCCGCCACCCTTCGGCAACGGCGGCACCTCGACGGATTGCGCCAATGCTTTCGTCGTCGCTCCGTTGAACCCGACGGGCTTCCCGACGACCTGCGGCCTATCGCTCGCCGATCAGCGGACCGAGCTCGACTACATCATGCAGGGCGACTACACTCAGAGTTTCGGTAGTCACACGCTTGGCGCAGGAGTCTCCTACGATCTGAGTCGCGTCCTGAAATACTACTCGTTTACCCTGCAGCCGAATAACTATCTCTCACCGATCGAAACGCCGGGCACGCCAAACGCGCCCTATGCGGTCGTCGACGATTCGCCGAATCTCGGGAACACCTATCAATCCTACATTCAAGATAGCTGGCGCATGAGCAGCTTGTGGCAGGCTGACTTTGGGCTCCGCTACGACTTCTTTACCATCAAATCGACTCAGTTCAACCAAGGCTTCGGAGCCTTTAGCCCTAGACTAAAGATCACGCGCCTCTTCGGAAAACGCGCGAGCGTGTATGGGTACATCGGCCGGTTCTTCGAACCGTTTTCATTTGAAAACGTGAGCCCGGAAGCCGCCTATGTACTCAACCTGCCGTTGCAGCGAACCGAAGCCCAGTTCGACCTCAAACCCGAACGCGATACGCAACTCGAGCTCGGCGGCCACATCCCCGTCGGCTCGGGAGACCTTGGATTCCGAGTCTGGCAGAAGAATGCCAACGACCTCATCGACGACACCCAGGTCGGCGTTACCCTTCTTCATCAAGACATCAACTACACGCTGGGCCGGCTGTCGCAGGAGGCGCTCAACTTCGTCCAGCCGCTATCGCTTAACAGCCGCGCTTACTTTACAGCGGCTCACGTCGTGTCGCTCAACAGCGGCTGCGAGACGCAACTGCTGGCGCCATGCTTCGGCCAGCCCACCGGCTTTACGCCCGCCGACCACGAGCAGCGCTATACGATCACCAGCGGCATCTTGCTCAACGACCGGCGTGGGGGCTGGTTTTCGGCCGACGCCTATTACGGCAGCGGACTTTCGTCGGCTTTCTGCCCACTCGGTACTCCCGGCTACTGCAAACAGACGCCGCACACGATCTTCAACGTGGAAGACGGAATCGCGCTCTCGCCAAAAACGGCACTAACGCTCGATATCCAAAACCTGCTCAACGATCGCTATTACGTAACGCTTCTCAACGCCCAAGGCAACCATTTTGGGCCAGGCCGCGAACTCAACATGGGCGTCAGGTTCCGGCCTTGACGAAGGACTCGGCGCAAAGCCTGGTGGATTATGGGCCCTCACAGCGATGCACGACCTCGATCACGGAAGAATCGTCGTTACCGGTGGCGCGGGCCTTATCGGAAGCGCCGTCATTTGGGCTCTCAACCGGCGCGGCCTGGAGGATATCCTGGTCGTCGATCGGCTAGACTCCACGGAGAAGTGGCGCCACCTGGTCCCTCTGCGCTTCGCCGATTGCCTCGACGCCGACGATTTCGCCGCTCGGGCGACCAACGGCGGCTCGTTCGGCAAGATCTCGACGATCGTTCATCTCGGCGCCTGTTCGGCAACGACGGAGCGCGACACCGGATATCTCCTGCGCAACAACTACGAATACACCAAGAACTTGGCGCACTGGGCGGTCGAACGTGAGGCACGTTTCGTCTACGCCTCGTCGGCGGCCACCTACGGCGGGCTCGAGGCCGAGCTTTCCGACGAATCCGACTTGCACGTGCTGCGGCCGCTCAACGGCTACGGGTATTCAAAGCACCTCTTCGATCTGTATGCGAGCCGGGCGGGGTTGTCGCAGCGCATCTGCGGCCTCAAGTACTTCAACGTCTTCGGGCCAAACGAGGACCACAAGGGCGACATGCGCAGCGTCGTCCACAAGGCGTACGAACAGATCCGCGAAGGCGGCAGCGTCCGGCTTTTCAAGAGTTACCGGCCCGAGTATCGTGACGGCGAACAGCGGCGCGATTTCATCTACGTCAAGGACGCCGTCGCAATGACGCTGCACTTGGCCGAGTCGGACGCCGTCGGCCTCTACAACGTCGGCACCGGTTCGGCGCAAACGTGGCTAGAGCTGGTGCGTCCGATCTTCCACGCACTCGAGCTGCCCGAACGCATCGAGTTCGTCGAGATGCCGAACGAACTGCGCGGCAAGTACCAGTATTATACGTGCGCGCGCGTCGAGCGCCTGCGCGCGACGGGCTACGACCGGCCGAATACGCCGCTGGCCGATGCCGTCACCGATTATGTTACGAACTATTTAATTCCGAAGCGGACGCTCGAGGTCTCCGATGCCCCGATCGCCGCACCGCTCAAGGCTCCGTCGTAGAAGGGACATTATGCCACAACCCAGTCGTGCCGAGCGCCGGCGTCAAGAACGCGGCGGCGCCGCCCCTCCGCCGCGACGCGACCCCATGCGTCCGATCTATATCGGCGTCGGGATTGCGTTCGTGGCGATCGTTCTCGCCTTCGCCGGCTATAACTGGTGGCAGAATCGTACGATCCAGCAAGCCTATGCAACGCCGACGCCAGGCCCCAATGCGAGCCAGAAGCCGATCGTGCTCGCCGCCGGTGAGTCGCTCGGATCAAAATACTTTAAACCAAAGTATCCCGATACGCTGCAGGGCGGCCACGGACAAACGGTCGACGGCATCGGCTGCGGTGCGATGGAGTTCTCCACGCTGCACGTGCACACGCATCTCGCGATCTTTCTGAACGGCAAGCAACTCCAGGTGCCGCAATACATTGGATTCGCCCCTAACCCGGCAGGCCCGTGCCTCTACTGGATTCACACGCACGACGCCAGCGGCGTGATCCATATCGAGGCCCCCGACCTATCGCCTCCGCAAGGTGGCCCGTACACGCTCGGCATGCTGTTCGATATCTGGGGAGAGCCGCTACAGCCCGACGACATTGCCGGGTTAAAAGGCACCGTCACCGCTTACGTCAACGGGCTGAAGTACGACGGCGACCTCACGAAGATTCCGTTGAGCGCGCATCAAGAGATCGTGCTCGAGATCGGTACGCCGCTCGTCCCGCCGCCGAACTACACCTTTCCGGCCGGCACGTAAGGAGACTAGCGCAGCGCCGATCTAAGCGCGGAGTCCAACTCGCCGTAAGCAATCTCGCCGTCATCGAGGTACCGGATCTTCTTGTTGCTGCCGATGATGGCGATCGTCGGAAAACCGCCTTGCATATAGAGGTTCGCAACGTTGAGAAGCGGATCGTATGCAACCGGATACTTCACGTTGAACTGGCGAATCCAAGCAAGGACGTCGAGTTCCGAGGAGGCTGAGGTACCGTCCATCGCGGTATCGCTTCCCGAGACGGCGACGAAGTCTACGCGGTTTCGGTACCTGGCATAGAGCCGGTCGATGATCGCCGTCTCGCGCTGACAGTGCGGGCACCAGGTCGCAAAAACTTCCAAGAAGACCGGCTTGCGCGTTTTGCTCAAGTCGAAGTAACCCGCCGTCGTTGCGACCTCGAACTGCGGCGCGGTCTTACCTTCCTGCGCTTTGCCGACGACCGGCGGCTGCGAGGCACTCTGCACCGATCCGTGCGTTGGGCCTCTGAAATAGACGAGCACGGCCACCACGACGATGGCGATGACCACGACGGTGGTGACCGCTGCAACCGTTCGCCGATTCATACGCGGCGAAGCACCCTATCGAGCGCGAGCGCGCCCGGCGCGGCGAAGGCAACGACGCCGCTTGCCATCGCAAGCGCGAGATCGAAAGCGACGTGCGGCCAATCGGCGACGGCGGTGTCCTTAGGACCGAAGCAACCGCATCCGGCCGGGATGCGGCGCATCACGGCCGAGGCAATCGCCACGGCGTAAATCAAGAACTCGAACCCCGCCAGCGCGGCGGCGATTCGAGTAAAGAGGCCCACGATCAGATAGACTCCCAGGAGTAACTCGAGGTACGGTAACGCCAGCGCAAGCGGCCCAACGACGGCCGCCGGAAGCAGCCGAAAGTCCGCAATGCTCGCGGCGAGGCTGGACGCGTGCCCGACTTTTAGCCCACCGGCAGCCAAGAGCACGCCACCCAAAAGAATGCGAAGGATCAGGACGGCAGCATTCACCGGTCCCTTCGTTGTGCTCAATCTCCGCGAACCCCTGTCCGCCTGGATGTACAATAGCCGTATGCTGCTCGCGGCGTTGCTCGCGCTGATCCCGATCCACGGTGTCGTGATCGATACGCTCGGCGATCGGACGGCGATCGTGCGTATCGACCCGGTACCCAAGATGATGCCGTCGCAAATACGGCGCTATGCCTTCGCCCGCCCGGCGAGTTTTCGCAGCGGAACGAGCGTCGACGCGTTGCTCGATCCCTCGACCACACCGCCGGCGCTGCTCGATCCAGTGCCGGCCGGAGTCTTTGCGCCGGGCCTTCCCGATTCCGGGCGTGTCGTCCCCGTCGAGATTGGAAGCGCGTTACCGGCGGCGGAACTGGTCGATCAGGACGGCAACCCGGTCGCGCTCGATCGCGCGTTTGCGGGAAAGACGCTCCTGCTGTCGTTCGTTTTCACACGGTGTCCCGATCGCGATCTTTGCCCCGCAATCAGCGGCAAGTTCGCGTACCTGCAGAGCCGCCTCGATCCAAAGCGATTTGCTCTGGCCGAGATAACGCTCGACCCGCCATACGACTCTCCGGCGGTGCTGCGCGCTTACGGTTCGACCTACGGCGCCAGAACGGAGAGTTGGTTGCTGCTGACCGGTACCGGTTCGACGGTCCAACATCTGCTCGATGAGTTCCGCATCAGTTCGATGCGCCTGAGCACCGATGACTTTCTTCACAACGATAAGCTCTTCATCGTCGCGCCGACGGGTCGAGTCGCTTCGATCGTGCAAACCGGCGGCTGGGATCCGGCAGAGGTCCTCGCCACGGCCCGATCGGTTTCGGGGTTGGCAGCCAATCCATTCGAACGATTCAAACTCGCGCTGATCGCCGGCGCCGTGGCGATTTGCGGTGGCAGTCAATTCGCCGGCATCGCGCTGCTGGAGCTCTCTCTTTTCACGTTTCTGACCGTCCTCGCGGTCCTCGGCATGTGGGCGGTCGCGCGAGTCCTCTGGGCCTCGAGAAGCTAAGCGGAGCTTGCGAGCGGAGCACGGAAGCGTAGCCGCTCGATGGAACAGACGGCCTTCTTGGAGAGCGCCATCAACGAATACGGCAAGGCGACCTACAACTACGCCTACCGCCTGACCCAGAATGAGGCGGATGCCCGCGACCTTACCCAAGAAGCGTTTATTCGCGTCTATCGTGCCTGGCGCAGCTTTAAACCCGGAACGTCCTTTCTCTCCTGGATCTATCGAATCGTTACAAATCTACATCGCGACGAACTTCGCCGCCTCAAGGGACGTTATCAAGAGGAGATTCCGGAAGATCATGAGCTCCAAGAATACGGTGGCGGCCGCCCCCTCGCAGTCGAGCCAATCGAGGAATACGTCGAAAGTCAACTCAGCGAACCCGTGTCGAAGGCACTCGCTGACTTGACGACCGAACAGCGACAGATCGTGCTGCTCGCCGACGTTGAAGGGTACAGCTACCAAGAGATCGCGGAGATCGTCGGCTGCACCGTCGGAACGGTGCGTTCGCGCCTTCACCGCGCTCGTGGACAGCTGCGTGGGCTTCTCGATCGTTATATGAAATCGCCATCATGAGTGAAATGCATCCGACGCCCGACGAACTCGTCGACTATCTGCACGGAGAGCTGCCGGCAGCTCGCAGCGCCGCAATTGCGGCGCATATTGCCGGCTGCCCCGAATGTGCCGATGCTCGCGATGCGGAGGCCTCGCTTACCAAGGTCTTGCAGGCTCACGCGCTAGCGCAGGAGCGTGAGCTGCCGCCTGCCGTTGTTTCTCGCATTTGGGAACAGGTGCGCAGCCGTCCGCCATCGGTTTGGGACCGTTTGAGCGCCGCGCTTCGCCCGGCGATTGCGGTGCCGGTAGCCATCGCCATCGCGGCGTTCCTTTTCTTCAGCATCAAAGTCGCGCACGGTCCGGCGCACGCCGCGACCATCGACGCCGGCTACTACGTCGAGAGTCACGCGACGCTCGATGCCGCGACACCGCTATCCGAAGACGATCCGATACCGCAAACGTTGGCCAACGATGATAAGACGCGCTAGTCTCGCCACGCTGGCGCTCTTGGCCTGCAGCCTAACGCCGGCGGGTGCCGGTTCTCAGAGCGACGCCGCTATGCCGATGCTTTCGGAAGTTCTCGCGGCGCCGGCCACGGTTTCGTACAGCGGCGTCGTGGAAATCGTACGAACGGGCAGCCGTGCCGCCGTGACCTCGGTCTACCGCGTCGAGCATCGCGCACCCGATCTTACGCGACGCACCTATAGCTCGCCGCCGCAGTTCTTCGGCGACTCCGAGATCGTCAAGGGAAACCTCACGTTTTCGATCGATGTTAAGAGTCACCGCATCGTCACGACGCGAAGCGATCCCGCCCTTACGGGCGGCCCCGCGCTGCGCGACCGCGAAGCCCTGATTCGCGCAAACTACCGGGCGGCGTGGCGGGGCAATGGAACTTTCGGCGGCCGTCCGACGATCGACGCTCTTCTGATCAACAAGCACACGAATCGGCCGGCGATGTTCGTGCGAATCGATCGAGCAACGAAGATCGTGCTGGACAAACAAGAGTTTGCTCCCGGTGGTGCGGTAATCAGCGAGACGCGGCTCGAGCAGGTGCGGTACGCGCCCGTCTCGATGACGGCGTTCGCCCTTCCCAAAGGCTACACCGTCGTGCAACCGCAGCAAGTGAACGGGTCTTCAAACGATCCGGATAGCGTCGTTCGCAACGCCGGCTTCGCCGCGCGAAAACCGGCCCTGCCCGATGGCTTCGCGCCCATCGACGCCGCTCTCGTCGAGCTGCACGGCACCCGCACCGTTCAGCTTCTGTACTCCGACGGCGTTCGGACGGTATCGCTCTTTGAAACCGCAACCGCGGTAACTCCTAATATGACGCCCCTCCATCCCGACGCGCTCGACGTCGGCGGCCGCCCGGCGCAGTACGCCGAAGACGGGACCGTCGCGTTATTGACCTGGAACGACGGAACGCTCTACTACACGCTGGTCGGCCAGCTCGGCAAGGCCGAACTCCAACACATCGCAACGACGATCGCGCCGTAAGAGCAAGGCCCCCGTCGTGCGACGGAGGCCTCGCAGTTCCTAAAGCGCGTTATCGCTTACAGTCTGAGATTTGCCGTGATGTAGAACTGGAGCGGCGTTTTATACGAGCCGTTTAGCGCTGAGATGATCGCAGGCCCCAACTCCGGCTCGTAGGGGAACTTCCGAAACGGCTGAATTTGCGACCCGGAATAGCCCGGCGGATTGACGATCGCGCCCGGCGTCCCGTATGGCGCGACGGGATAGACCGTACCCTGCAAGTTCGAGTACGAGCAGATGTTGCCGTCGTTGAAGCTCCACGGCGTGTGCGTACCGCCCCAACAGTAGTTCACAATGTTGGTGAGCTGTCCGACGAGCTGGATCCGCGGGCTGACGTCGTAGGAGAGCTGCAAGTTGGCGATCACCTCGTTGGGTTCCGTGAAGGCGCCGATCGGATCGAACACCCCGGTGAATGGATTCGGAATGTCGACGACGCCCAGGCACTTTGATGCATTGTAGCGGTCGCCGACGAGTGGCGAACCGCAACCGCTGGCGGGGTCGATGCCCGCCTCGGTAATCGGGATACCATACTTGCCACCGCCTTGGAACTGCATCGACGGCGTTATTGCGAACCGCTGATGCTTGTAGTTCACTAAGAGCGTTCCAACGTACGGCGAGCCGAAGCCTTGCGCGGCAAGTCCGAGCGAGCCCGGGAACGTGTCGTACGTGGGGAAGTTCTGTCCCGTGTTGATGAGCGCTTGCGGCGCTGCGTTCCAATAGGGATTCGCGATCTCGCCCGCTTTGCAGCCACCGCCCGGCAGTGGTGCCTCCGGGATTCCTTTACTGGTGTAGCACGCGTTCGCCGGGCCGTTTCCCGTCGTGCTGCCTCCGCACATGGTGTTCGGGCCCCCCGGATGCATCGCACAGTACTTCGTGTAAGCATTGTACTGCGCGATCGAGCCGTTGATCGGCGCGAGCACCGTCGATCCCGACGCACCCGCGGCGATCGGTCCATAGTGGACGTAGGAGTTGGTGTAGGCAAACGATAGCAGACCGGAGATGCCGTCGCGCGAGAAGTCACCCTTTTGCAGCTGGAACTCGACGCCTTCGCTGCGCTGGCTGCCGACGTTCAAGCCCGATACGTACCCGTTCTGCGGGATTAGGAAGAACTGCTGGATCTGGTCTTGGGTCTGCCGCAAGAACGGCGTGAGCTTGAACGACCAGTCCGTGTTCTTTACATGATGCTCCCACGAGAGGTCGTAGTTGATCGAGGTCGGCGGCAGAATCGGATATCCGGGGCTGTTACGGCCGAACTGCAGGAAATGCGACCCGATGTAATCCGCCAGATCCTCCTGGCGCGTGTTGTACTGCTCGAAAGCCGTGTTCGGCGCTTCCGTATAGCGGCCGTAGGAGAATCGGAAGACATCGTTGGGATTCGACGTATACGTTCCCGCAACGCGGGGTTGATAGATATTGTAGGTGAAATTTGCCGGCGAGTTCTGTACGTTGGCCGCATGGCTTCCCGACGGGCAGGCTGCGCCCGGGCTCGGATTCGCTTCCGGCGCCCCGGTCGAGTTGATCACGCAGTTGTCTAGATTATAGGCGTTAAACCAGAACTGGCGCGCCTCAGCCGAGCCGCCAAGAGGCGGAGCAGCCGTGTTCTGACCGACGAAACCGAAGCTATCGAGCCGGATGCCGACGTTCAACAGCCACTTGTCCGTCGGGCGGTACTGGTCGGTGATCGAGGCGCCATAGAAGTTCGGGATGGTGCCACTGTAGGTTCCGTTGAGCCCGTTCTCCGAGATCATGTACGTGCAGGCGCTGCCGTCTTGCGGCTTGCCCGGAATCGCGCATGTTTCTGAGTATTTGTATCCGCTTGTGGTCGTTCCGCTAAAAGGCGGTACGTTGTAGCCCGGACCGAGAGCGACCATCGTTCCGTGGCAATTAGCTACGCCGCTTGGCCCGTTGTAGGGCGGCGCTGCGAAGCAGTACCCGCCGTAGGGGTCCTTTACGTTTACGATGTTGGCATAATTGCCTTCACTGCCGAGGTTATAGAAACCGTTGTTGTCACGCACGATTCGCGCGGTCGTGAACGAACCCGCAACCGTGAGCAGGTTCTGTTCGTTGAGCTGATCTTGGAACTCCAGGCTGAGGCCCCGCGAGTGCGTGTTCAACTCGTAGTCGGGTGCGAGCGGACAGAAGAAGTAGCAAAAGCCCGTATTGTAAGGGCCATTGAGGAACCAGTCGCTGTAGAAAGTGAAGCCGTAGAGACGAAGGAACGCGGTCGAGCCGAAGTTCTTCGTGTACTGGATCTTCGTGATCGCGGTGTCGTTATACGAATTATCCGGCGATCCGGCCGGTATTACGGAAGGATTCGTCGGTGACCCGACGTTGGTACCATTCGGAAAACCGTAGGGCTTCACGCACCCTCCGAGGCTATTGAGCCCCGCTGAGCTGAACGTTTTGCCGACGGACGATCCACATCCCCAAGTGTAGGTGTTCGTGAACGTCACCGGGACGGACGTCCCGTACGGAACGTTCTGTGGTCCGGCCAACGTGGAGAGCGTCTCGCCGTTGACGGCGTACATGCAGTTGGCGCCTGAGAGAGAGGCCTGCCCCGTGCAAAACGACGAGGCAAAGGCGTTGGCACCGTAGTAGAATTGATTTTTCAGCGACTCATCGTCGTAAAGCAGTTGAATGTCGTCGCGACCCGCGTCGTTGCGATGCGGAATGCCGATGTGGAGGTTGACGACCGTGTCGCGCCCGTAGATCGTCGCGGTCCCGAGAGACGCGTCGTTGTTTGGCCAGTTAACCGGTCCGAGCGGGAAATACGTATTGCCCAAGCCGCCGTAAAACAGCGACCAGCCCGGCGCAAAGTTTTGGCTGTAGGGGTTGGGAGTCTTGGAGCGGAGGGGATTGCCGACGATGCCGTCCACAGGACCGAGCCAATTATCGTACTCCGAGCCGTTATTGCCGTTGATGTAGTTGTACGACTGGTTGAGGCCGGCAATGCCGACGTAGTACGAAAAGAGCCGGTCCGGGGTCGAGCCGCCTATTTCGATTGCCGCGCGATGATAGAACGATGGCGTTCCGATTCCTAGATTCGCCGTCCCATAGCCCGGAAAGGTTCCGGTCTTAATGACCTGATTGACGAAGCCCGAGAGGCCTTGGCCTTCGGAGTTCGCGGGATTGGCGCCGGTATAGACCTGGACTTCCGCGTTGCCCAGCGACGAGGCCGAGCTCGACGCATAGTTGTCGAACGAACGGTTGACGGGTACGCCGTCGAACTCGTAGCCCACCTGGTCGTAGTCGCCGCCACGGATATTGATCGTAGCGTAGTAGCCGGTCTGGTTTGGAATGACATACGCGCCCGGAACGGTCGAAATCGCGGAATAGGCCTGATTGATGAGTCCGCCGCCGCCCAGCGCGGCGGTGGAGGCCTGTGCCGCAGCGTTGATTGAATAGACGTCGGCCGTCGTGCCGGACCTGACCAAGGCGCTGCCCGCGGTCGAGGTAACGCGTGCGATCGTCCGCAGCGTCTTGAGCACGCGCACAGGCACGGATTGAACGGTGTCGGCGAAAACGACTTGCCCCGGAATGCTCACCGATTGATAACCGCTCTTTGAGACGCTTATCGTGTAAGTGTCCGGCGCGAGCGTCAGAAAACCGAAGTGCCCCGCGGCGTCCGTCGTCGTCGTGGCGGACTGCGAGGGGCTCGATGCGGTAACTTGCGCCCCTGCAACGGGAGCAGACGTGTCGGCATCGGTGACGCTTCCCGTGAGACCGCCCGTCACGCCGGCCAGTGCCCATGTTTCCTGGCAAACGAATGCAACGAGCAGCGTCAACGCGGTAACGAGATGCCGGAGTGATCTCCGTATCATAGCGTACCTCCTGAAGTTTTCAAAAGAGCGCACGGTTTCGGGCTTTCACCCGTCGTTAAAGCGGGCTAGTTCGCACTCGCTTTTGTGCTTCCTTGAGAATTAACGCAGAAAGGCGTGCAGCGCTCGGCTCAAGTCTGTGGGGATCGCGCGGTGGTCGGCCGTTCCAAACTCTGACTGCGCGCCGTCGCTCACCGCCGCGATCGCCGCGATCGAGCGAGTCAGCGCCGCGATCCCGTAGCCCCCCTCCAGCACGTACGCCACCGATCCGCCGCAGTGCTCGGCCGCGACCTCACGAATCGCCGCCGCCAGCGGCGCGGCCACGTCCACGTCGACACCGAGATCCCCCACGCCGTCGCCGGCGACGTAGTCGAATCCGGCGCTGACGATCAGCAGATCCGGGCGGACGATTCGCGCGACCTCGGGCAACAGATACTGCCACAGGGCAACGAACGCTTCGCTCGAGACTCCGGCGACGGGCACTGGAGCGTTGACGATCAGATCGTCGGAGCGGCGATAGCTCCGGGCGCCGGTTCCCGGATACGCCGGGTAGGCGTGGGTCGAAACGTACGAAAGCCCATCGCCCGCGACCGCTTCGGTGCCGTTCCCGTGATGGTAGTCGAAGTCTGCGACAAGAACGCGGCCGCCGCAGGCGGCCTGATAGGCGCGCGCCGCAATCGCGACGTTGTTGAAGATGCAGAAACCCATGCCGCGATCCGGTTCGGCGTGATGGCCCGGGGGGCGCACCAAGGCGAAGACCGCCTCTTTGCCTGCAATGCTGGCGAATGCGGCCTCGATTGCGCCGCCGGCCGCGCGGCGAGCCACGTGGAACGAACTCGCGTCCACCAGCGTGTCGCCGGTCGAAAGATAGCGTGCCTCGAAAGCGCCTTCCGTCTCGCGTCGCGCCAGCTCGAGATACTTCTGCGCGTGCACGCTCAGGATCTCGTCGTCGCTCGCATCGCGAGCGGCGAGGCGGTCGGCGAGCACGCCGTCGGCTGCCAGGCGCCGCGCGACGGCTTCAACGCGATCGGGCCGCTCGGGATGGACGACGTTGCGCAGATGATCCCCGTATAGGGGATCGACGACGAACTTCAGCCGGACTTCTTAGTGGTCGGGGCTTTACACGGATCCGCGGCGGCCTTCTGCACCGTTGCGTAGTCCTTCGTACCCTTCTTCATCATCGGCAGCAGCTTCTTATAAGCGGCGACCGCTTTCGAGCATTGGTTCGAACTCGCATACGCCTTTGCGGCCATGTAGAGCAGCGGTGGATTCGCATCGAGAAAGTTGTGCGCGCCGCTATTGAGGGCGTCGAAGATCTGCGCCGCTTCCTTATAGTTCCGTAGCTCGAAATCTGCGCCGGCCACGCAGCTCAACGTCGCCGGGGAGCGCTGAATCTCAAAGCTCTTGCCGCAGGCATCGCGCGCCCCGGAGTAATCGCGAACGCGCGAATACGCCTGGCCCAGCATCGCAAAACCCTGCGCGTCGGGCGAGATTTGCGTGTAACGGCGCAGGTACGAAATGCTGTCGTTGAGCCGGCCGCTTTGCATTGCGACCTCGCCCATCCCGAGCAACGCACCGGATTGGTTCGGATCGATCGCGAGCGCCGCTTGCCACTGTGCGATCGCCTTGTCGAACTGGTGGACTGACGCGTAGTAGTCGCCGAAAGCGGCGAAGCCGGCGGCGACCTTCGGGAACGACTGCGTCATCTGCACGAAGATCGCGACGCCTTGCGCGTCCTTCTTCTCCTGCACGAAATATGCCGCCTTACGGATCATAATGGCAACTTTTTGGTCGTCGGTCGCGGCGGCGACGACCGCGTCGTCGTAGGCCTCGCTGGTATGCGCGTCGTCGTGCTGGCGCGCATAAAGGTCCGCCTTAAAGACGAGGGCTTGAATGTTGCGGGGATCGATGGCCAAAGCCCGCGCGATCGTCTGAAGCGCTAGCGGAATGTTATCTTGCTGCGCGTAGCTCGTCGCGATTTGGAAGAGCGGCGCGGGGTCCTTCGGGTTCAGTGCAAGCGCCGCCTCGAACTGCGCCCGAGCATCGTCGTAATGCTGTTCGGCAGCGTAGACGCTTCCGAGCGTCATGAGCGCCCCGGGATCGGTCTTGTTGAAAGTTACGGCTCGCCGGGCAATGCGCTCGGCATCGTTTGGCCGCTGCGCGCGGATGTACAGGTCTGCGAGGGACGCGAGCACGCCCAAATTAGTCGGATCGAGATTGGAGGCTTCCTCGAGGTCGGCCAAAGCCCCGGCGCCGTTGCCGAGCTGCTCTTGCGCGAGGGCGTCGTAGTAGAAGACCTGCGCGGTTTTATCGCCCAGCTGCAGCAGATGCTGGGTGTACTGAACCGCAACGTCGGGGCGGTTCACCTGAAGGTACTCGGCCGCGAGCTGCGCCATCGTAAGCTGATCGGTCGGATTCGCCTTGAGCTTGGCGGTCAAGCGCGGAATCGCGATGGACGGCGGTTCGGGGCTTGCCGTCGGTAACGCGGAGGGCGACGGAGACGGGCTCGGCGTTCCGGATTTCCCTCCTCCGAAAAGGCCGGCTTGCGCGGAAGGCGTCGTCGTGGCGATGCCGAGCCCGAAGGCCAGCGCGATCAGTGCGATCAGTGAGATTCGTTTCAAGAAAGATTTCCTTTAGCGGTTTTCGACAAGTTTCGTCAGTTCGGGAACGATGCGGAAAGCGTCGCCTACAACCAGCAGGTCGGAGAATTCGCCAATCGGCGACGCCGCGTCCTTATTGATCGCGACGATCGTTCCGGAGGCACGCATTCCGACTTTGTGTTGTATCGCACCGGAAATTCCAACCGCGATGTAGAGGTTCGGCGTTACGGTCTTTCCGGTCTGTCCGATCTGAAGATTATAAGGCACCCAGCCGGCGTCGGCGGCGGCCCGCGAAGCGCCGACGGCGCCCCCCAAAGCCCGTGCGAGTGGCTTCAGCAACGTCTCAAAAGGTTCCGGCCCGCCGAGCCCTCGCCCGCCCGCAACGACGACGGGGGCCTCCTCGAGCGCAAGTTCGCCCGCACCCTCTTCGACGTCGCGCTCGATCGCCGCCGAATAGCTCTTGTCTGCAGGCTTGGCCAGCGGCTCGAGACGCGCGCCTGCGCCCCCGGTCGCGACGGCGAAGGCGTTCGGCCGAACGGTCACAACGCCATAGCCGGCGGGGCGCAAAGCACATTGCGTGATCAGCGCGCCGCCCAACTTCGGCGAGGTGCACACCACGGAGTCTCCATCGAGCTTCACCTCGACGACGTCGGCGACCATGCCGGCGTCCAACCGAACCATCAGCCGCCCGGCAACGTCGCGACCGGAGAGCGTATTCGGAATCAGGATCAGCGAAGGGCCGGCGATCCGAGCCGCCGCTTCGAGATAGTCGACGATCGGGTCCAGCAGAAAGGCTTCGACGTCGGCGTCTTCATTGAGGAATATCGTATCGAGCGGATAGCTCTTCAGTTGATCGGCCAACCGGTCCGACCCCGGTCCCAAGACGACGGCGTGCGCCTTGCCTCCGAGCGCCGCGGCGATCTTCCCGGCCTCGCTGGCCAGCTCGAAGGTTACCTTGCGGGTCTCGCCGCCCCGGTGTTCCGCGTAAGCGATGACGTTTTTCACGCTCAGACCAGCCGCTTCTCAGCGAGGAAATCGAAGATCGCCTGCGCGCCGGAAAGCCCGTCATTCGCCTCGATAACTTTACCTTTTCCGCGAACGGGGGGCGGGGCGAAACTGCGCAGTTCGGTCTTCGAGCCGTTCGCACCGACCGGATGGTCGAGCGAGAGGTCGCCCAACGAAATCGTAGCGATGCTCTTTTTCTTCGCGCCCATGATGCCTTTGAGCGATGCGTAGCGCGGCTCGCCAAAGGTAAGGGCGGTTGTGAGCAGCGCCGGCAGCGGACCGCGCACCGTCTGATAGCCCGAATCGGTTTCGCGCTCGACTTCGATCGCATCGCCTTTAATGTCGACCTTGCGCGCGTTAGTAATGCAGGCCAGGCCCAGATGCTCGGCCAGCGCCCCCGGAACGGCACCCGTACTGCTGTCGTCCGTAAGACCCCCGACTACCAGCAGATCGAACTTCAGCGTCCGCAACGCCGCCGCCATGGCGTAAGCCGTCGCCGAAACGTCGCTGCCTTCGAGCGCTTCATCGCTGAGCACGACCGCGTCGTCGGCCCCCATTGCCAGCGCCCTGCGCAGGCCCTCCTTCAACGAATCCGGCGCCATCGAAAAGATCGTGACGGTCGTGTCGCCGCCGGCGCGTTCTTTGAGTTGCAACGCCGCCTCGAGCGCGTATTCGTCGTAGGGATTGAGCACGGTTTCAACGCCGGTGCGGACGAGTCGCTTCGTCTGCGGGTCGATTCGCTTTTCAGCGTTCGGATTCGGGACGAGCTTAATCGTCACCACGATCTTCACGTGGAGAGCGACCTCCGTTCGATAAGGAAGGAAGAAAGAGCGATAGGCTCTTGGTGGTTCTGCATCGGCGGACCTGCCGGCCGGGCATCCAGGGGGCCCCGATAATCGGCGATGCGAAGCGGGCGGGATGCTACGACCATGCGTCCCCCTGATTCTCCTAGCGCTGCTCGCGCCGGCCGTCGCCTCGGCCGGCGAGTTTGTCGCGAAGCCGTCGCTTGCCACCCAGCAAGCCCCCGCGACGCTCGTTCTCGACGCATCCCGCGCCGCCGACGGCATCATGGAGGTCCGCGAACGGATACCGGTTACCGCCGGAAGCTTTACGGTCGTCTACCCCAAGTGGATCCCCGGCGAGCACGGCCCGACGGGCCCGCTCAACGATCTGGCCGCGCTGCGCGTCTCCGCCGGCGGTGAGTCGCTGGACTGGCGCCGCGATCCGATCGACCTCTACGCTTTCCACGTCGACGTTCCACCCGGCGCAGGCGCGATCGACGCCGACTTCTACGTGTTGATGAACGCGCCGGGCGACGTGATGTCGTCACACTCACTTGCAATCGTGAACTGGAATCGGGCCTTACTCTACCAAGAGGGCATCGACTCGCATCACTACTTCGTCAAGGCCAGCATCGTGCTGCCTCCGGGCTGGGACTTCGCGACGGCGCTCCGCGGCGCGACGCAGAGCGGCAATCGCGTCGACTTCGCGGTGACGCCGCTCAACATGCTCGTCGACTCGCCACTGGACATGGGGCGCTACGTGCAGAAGTGGAATTTGTGGCGCGACGGCTCGGCGTTCGTCCAACTCGACGCATTCGCCGATAATCCACAGGACCTCGATATTCCGGCAAGCTTGTTGCGCGCGTACCAGCGCGTGCCCGATGAGACCTTCGCCTTGTACGGTTCGCGCCACTTCGTCGACTATCACGCGCTGCTGACGCTCAGCGATGCGGTCGGGTTCGAAGGCATCGAGCACCATCAATCCAGCGACGATCGGGCTTCCGATAGTTTCTTAACCGACCCGGACGAATCGCTCGCAGGCGGCGATCTCATAACGCACGAGTTTTCGCACTCCTGGAACGGGAAGTACCGCCGGCCGGCAGATCTGACGACGCCGAACTTTCAAGTGCCTCAACTGACCGATCTGCTTTGGGTCTACGAGGGCATGAATGAATATCTGGGCGACCTGCTTTCGTTTCGCGCCGGTATTCGAGAGCCAAAGCAGTACCCCGAACTTCTCGCGACCCTCTATGGCGCGATGGATACCGAGACCGGTCGCGCGACGACGCCCCTCATCGATCTCACCACGGGCGCGCCCTATTACTTTCTAGCGCGCGGCGATTACGGGGCGATCCGGCGCAACGCCGGAGACTTTTACACCGAGGGCGAGCTGCTTTGGCTGGACGTCGACACGATCATTCGCGAGCGCTCGCACGGCGCGCGCTCGCTGGATACTTTTTTGCAGGTGTACGCGAAGCCGGCGCTAACCGGGCCGATCGTAAAAACCTATACGCGCGCGGAGATCGAGGCCTTGCTCGAAGAAGTCGAGCCGTACGACTGGCATGCTTTCTTTGAAAAGTACGTCTATCGCACGAGCGTTCACCCACCTTCCGACGAGCTCGCGCGCGCCGGATGGAAGTTCGCTTACAGCGAAAAACCCAACATCTTCATCACCGCAGCCGAGGCCGACAGCCACGGAATCCCGGGATGGTATTCCTACGGTGCCAGCCTAAGCGCCAAGGGTATGGTGCGCGATGTACGGGAAGGCTCTGCGGCCTGGCGTGCCGGGCTTGCGCCCGGAATGCAAATTCTCGCGGTCAACAACCAAGCGTTTTCGGGTGCGGTCTTGGCATACGCGCTCGAGAAGGCGCAGCACTCCGGCGCGCCGATTTCGCTGATTACCTCTCAAACCGGGTGGTTCCAGACGCTGTCGCTCGACTACCACGACGGCATGCGTTACCCGCATCTCGAGCGGATCGAGGGTACGCCGGACATGCTGGCCGCGATTATGGCGCCACACGCCAAGTAGATAGAGAACCGGTTGCCGAAAAGCCAAACAGGAGGTAACTAGCATGCTTTTCAGATCTCTGCTGACCGCCGCGGCGTTTGCCGCCCTCTGCGCGACGGCGACGGCCGCCGGCACCCCGGTCGTCGTTAACTCGCAGACAACGAACTGGCAAGCGGGCCCCTTGAAGGGGACGCAGATGGCGCCGATCGTCGGCGAGCCGAGTGGGGCCGGCGGATACTATGCTTACTTTTTGAAAGTACCCGCAGGTACGCGCATTCCCGCGCACTTTCACGCCATGCGTGAGACCGTTACGGTAATCAGCGGCGACATGATGTTCGGGATCGGTGATGCGATGAACGAAGCCAAAATGATGACGCTTGGTCCAGGCAACGTCGTCTCGGTTCCAGCCAGTCTTCACCACTACGCGATGGCCAAAACGGATGCAATTATCGAGATAAGCGGCATCGGTCCGGACACGACCACCTTCGTACACAAAATGTAAGAAGTGGCGTGCGCGGTTATTTAGCGCTCGTTGCCATACTCGCAGTTGCCGGCTGTGCGGCGGCGCAGCCGCCCGCCGTACAGCCGGAATCCTTCGGCTCCGTGAAAGCGTCCGGTCTTCAAATTCATTCGACCATCGGCTTCAGCGTCGATACGCCGAAGCGAGCCGCGAAGGCCGCGAGCGAAGGCATCAGGACGACGATTCTTTACAATGGATCGCCGGCACCCAAGAGCGCGCTGGAAGCGGCGCTGCGGGCCCACTCGATCGCCGTCGTCGACGCCGGCATTTCCGGAATCCTGTTTTATTGGGAGTGCCATCGAACCCATACGGTCAAGCCGCCTCCGAGGAGCTATTCGCAAAACTACTATTGCCGCACCGACGAAGACCCCCACATCAAGAATGAAGCGGTCGTCTTACGCGACGTTACGGCGCTGTTGGAGCGCGACGCCGATCGCAAGTACGTCGTTGCGTATTGGGTCCTCGACGACTGGCCCGGTTGGGATCCGGGAAGCGCGCGCGCACTGCTCGCAAAGATTCACGCGCTGATCGTGGCCAAGACACCCGGCAGGCCCGCAATCTGCGGATTCGGTGCGGGAGTCGCCAAACCGGGAAAGGTCAACTGGGATCCGGGCACCGCGGCCAACTATTCCAACGGCGGTTGCGACATCGTCGGATGGTATAACTACTCGCCGTTCGGGCGGCGCCATCCATCGTTGGGCAAGAAGTTGGACTGGACGATGAAAGACCTACTGCCGGCCATGGCGCGCAGCCTCGAAAAGAAGGGCTGGGACATCGCCAAAACGCCGCTGTACGGAATTGGCCAAGCCTGGTCCGGACCGTACGACAAGCGTCATTATCAGCCGGGACTCACTCGCGAAGAAATGCTCGAACAAGCCAAAGCCTTCTGCGGCTTCGGCGCCAGCTACATCGGCTGGTACGCGTGGGACGACAGCCAAGACGAAGCAGGGACGCAAACGCCCGACAACTCGCCGGTGATCGCCGCCGGCATCGCGGCGGCCATCAAAGCCTGCGGAGAGGTGTGGAACTAACCTAAGCTGAGCGCTTGCGGGCCTCCTTGCGTGGTGCCGCCTTCTTTGCGCTTCCAGCGGCCTTACGCTTACGCGTGGCCACGGCCTTACGCGCCGACTTCTTGCGATCGGCAGCCGTCCTCCCGGTGCTCGGCCGCGTTCCCAGATCTTCCGGCGCCGACTCGGTCATGTCGACCTTATAATGCTTGGCCGCCTTTTGTATGTTTGCAAACGCCAGCTCGCGTTCGGCGGCCGTGACCCCCGTAACCTGATCGAAGCGCGCGATGGCATTTCGAACGTGAGACGCATCGGTCATTGGCTCTTTGCGCTTTGTCGGATATGCAAACACGCTATCGGGAAGGTCGGATCGCTTCGTGAGGTCGCCGTGTTTGGTGTGCGGTTTCCAAGTCGCTCGCATGTACATGCCTCCAGCAGGTCTTGTCGTCATCTTTTACCCAGCCGCTAAACTTGCGCGGGCAGGCAAGCATTCTCGATTTTTGCCGCCGTTGACAAAATGAGCGGAAAGGCGCAGGCTGCAACTGAGGAGCCGCTCACATGCGAGTTTTTTTTTCGGTGCGTTACGCATCACCGGTAGGCATGGCTCTGGCGGTCCTCGCCGGTTGTAGCACCGGGGTCCCGCCGGCCACCGCGCCGCCATCGGGCGTGGGGCCCGGCCCATTCGCCGTTATGCGCGGTCTGCCCGCACCGCCGGGAACCTCGTCGCAGCGGCATTCGCGCGTTCGGCCCGACCTAACGGCCTGCACCACCGTGACGGCGCGCACCGGCACCATGTATACGGTCGCGAACGTGGGTGGTACGGTGCTCGACGTCGAGTGGTCGGCTTATGCCGGCTGCACCATCGGCGTCTACTTCCCTCCTTCGACCCAAAACCAGGGCCTCGCCAACAATGCGATGATCAACGGGCCATTTGGAATCGGCGTCTACGTGGACACGGTCACCGGGCACTTCTCGCAAGGCGCACTCTCGATTTGCGTCAACGGCAGCACGACCGCCGGAACGTGCAAGACGGGGAGCCTGACCAGCAGCGGCACCGGCGAGCTCTTTTGGAACACGCCGGTCATTAATGGCGATCACACGGCGATCAGCGGCTATGTCGCGGGCTTCGCGACCAATCCTTGTCCGAACCCGAACAACAACATCACGCTCGATCACACGGTTATTACCGGCGCGACCTATCCCTGGTCGTATTTGGGCGGCAACAACAACCTCAACTTCGGCGCCGGGCATAACTCTCCGAACAACCCCATCCCTAACTGCCAGGGCAGCGGGGTTGGCGCGGGCGGCAGTAACATCTACGTGGCCGACTACAACAACAACGCCGCAAAGCAAATGGTCGCGGCGACCAGCTACAGCACGATCAACATACTCGGCTCGGGATTCACCGAGCCGTTCGGCATCGCACTCGACGCGTCGAACGACGTCTTCATCGCCGATTACGGCAACTCCGCAGTCAAAGAGATCCTGGCAAGCAGCGGTTACTCTACCGTCAACACGCTCGGCTCGGGCTTCCGCAACCCGTTGGGCGTCGCGGTCGATACCGCCGGCAACGTTTTTGTGGCCGACACCTTCAACTCCGCGATCAAGGAACTCGTAGCTCCGGGCTATACGACGATCAAAACGATCGGTTCGGGCTTCAGCTACCCGTTCGGCGTCGCGGTCGACTCCGTCAACAATCTCTACGTTGCCGACACCTATCACAACGCGATCAAAGAGATTTTGGGTCCCGGTTACACGACCATCAATACCCTCGTCTCGTACCCAACAGTAAGCGTTCCGTATAGTCTGGCGGTCGACGGGTCGGGCAATCTCTACGTGGCCGACGTCGGCTACGACCGAATCGATCAGATCCTTGCAGCCGGCGGCTACACCTCGGTCAAAACGCTTGGCTCGGGATTCAACTATCCGTACGACGTTGCCCTCGATACATCGAACAACGTCTACGTCGCCGACACTTTGAACAACGCGATAAAGGAGATAATGGCGCCGGCCTACACCACGATCGCTACGCTCGGCTCGGGATTTAACGGGCCGACAGGCGTTGCGATCCTCAACCCGCTGGCGATACGTCTCAAGCGTACGACGGGCCACAAGCCGCGTAAGTTAGCGGGCGCGATTCGCTAGAGCCGGGGCGGGGGAGCGTCCTCTAAGGACGACTCTTCGTCGGATGGAACCGTCGAAGCGGACGGCTTGAAACTGCAAACGGCTGTGCCAAGATCCGGAACGTCGCTCGTATTCTGCGGGATCGTTACGCTGAAACCGCACGTGGCCGCGCGGGCACGCGCGGTGAAGGTCGTGGCGCCGCCTTTGAGGCCGCCCACATAGACCACACCATCGTTGCCGACCGGCCACTCGTGCCCCGAGGGATCGAGCACGGTCGTTCCCGGCATCAGCGGTTTGCCGTCGGAGCCCACGAGATGGAGCACGAAGCCCCCGCTCGACTGCGTGGTGAAGTGCACGAGAACCGGCAGCCGGTAACGCGGTCGCGTGGACTGACTCGCTTGGTCCACGTTCGCGGCGAGCGGCAACGCGTTGGGATCGATCGAGACGCGGCTTTCGGAATAGGCATCGAGTAGCGGCAGCGCCGCGTAGCCGGCCTTATCGGTCGCGCCAACCGGCTGATTCACGGCGAAGACCGGCACGTCGGGATATCCGTCGACGAGAACGGCGCCGTACGCGCTTTGAATCGGCTGCGTCATAAATTCGTGACCGTTCACGTTGATGAGCGCGCCCGCAACGTCGGCCGCGGCGGCGGTGCCCCCGGTGCCCGTCGAGAACGCGGCGGCAAGGATCCCGTGCGAACCGAACTGCTGGGCCGATGCGGTCGCGTAACCCTGCTGCCCCGTCGCAAATTTCGGCCTCGTAATTGACGGCGCCCAGCGTCGGCGTGGAGTGTGTAATGCTCGCCCCCGGGCCCGTCGCGCCATCGACCGATTGGACGAACGCCGACGCGCGCGTTCCCGGACCGATCAGCCAGAAGAGCGCGGCGTTCACCGTGCTCGTGACCGTCGTGCCGGAAACGTGCGAGGCCAGCACTTGGATGTAGTTGACCGGCCCGAGCGTCTGATTAAACGTGACCGTCGAGACGCGCGAATAGATCGGCGTCGTGTTGGCGTTTGGCGGAATCGGATAGAACGCGCCATTATAATAGCCATAGTTGTAATACGCGTAGCCTTCACCGTATGAGAGCCCTAACGCCGTCTTTGCGAACTGCACGTTGGCGTGGGCCAATAGCTCGCGCTGGAACCCGTTTGTCAAGTCGCCGGCCAGAATAAAGTTCGTCGACGCGAACTTTCCCTCAAAGCCTATCCCGAAGTGCGGCGAGCTGTAGTCGTAGTTCGCGACCAGCTCGCCGCCGCCGCCTTGCGCCGAGGTGCCCACGGCCGCGCCGAGGCCGAGCACGCCGATTCGCCCGATGATCGAGTTTGCGCCGGCGCCCAGCGCGGCGTCGTGGGCCGCATACTGCGCGAAGGCATCACCGGTAAATGTATCGGAGAAGCCGTAACGCTGCGTCGCGGTCGCCGCAAACTCGCCGTAATACGCGCCGGACAGCCCGTAGTTGTAGTTGACGAATCCGGCGTCGTACGAAAAATCGCTCAACCCCTTGGCGAGCAAGTCATTCGAAGTGTAATAGGAACCGGTGACTAGCTGCTGCTGGCCCTGCACGTTGCGCAAGACCATCTGGACCTGGCCCAGACCGTTGACGTTGGGGAGGTTCGTGACGCGAAACGGCCCTTGGTCGATCTGCTGGTTGTAGGCGAGCACGTTGTTGACGTAAACCTGAAGCAACGAGGGAACCGCGGCAGTGCCGGCTATGGCGGGCAGTGGCACCGTCGAGAGCCACGGCTCGATCGTGAAGTCGCGGCCGTAGCCGATTCCGATAAAATGAGTCTGGTCGGCAAAGATGCTCTCCCCAGTGACCGAGTCGCCGACCGTGAGCGTCGTATTATTATGGACGTCGTCGTACCGCCACTGCGTGCTGAGCCGATCCACTTGGAAGTCTTGGGAGTTCGACGACGCGCCGGACGGCACGCCGAAAATGCCGTACTGGCCGATCTGTCCGGCGAGCGCCGAGGCGCCGATGACACCTTGGCCGAGCTGCGTGCCGGCGTCGAGCAGCAAGTTGGAGGTGCTGCCGAGGCCCGTTTCAACGTGCGCATCGTAGTTGAGATAATATCCCGGAACAAACGTGGCTATCGGAGTCGGTCCCGTGCCGAGCGCGTTGAGTGAGGTCGTCTCAAAGAGTGCTGCCGGCAGGTTGAGGTCGAGCTGCTGGGCCGCAACCTCGACGGTGACTTTAGCACCCGGGAGGTCTTCGAGCGGATAGTACGGTTTGCCGTCGACGATCAGCGGCGCGACGTTGGGGAGTTTGACGCCCCACTTTTGCAGATCGATCGCGCTCAAGGCGAATCGGCCGCCCGAAGCTTGGAGGACGATCGTGCCGTCGGCGACGGGTTGCCCGTCCAGGTCGATCGCGTAGACCGCCTGCCGGTACGCGCCGTAGGTGCCGTCGGCGTCGTCGTCGGCGGCGCCGGTGGAGCCGGTGGAGCCGGTGGCGCCAGCGAGACTCGGTGAGCATAGCGCGAGCGCGGTCAGCAGTGCCGCGGCTGCGCGAATCTTCACGGCGTCAGGCTAACGACCGCTCGAACCGTCGGCTCTCCGCTTGCCAATGCCTCGACCGTGATCGCCGACTCCTGCGGCAGATCGTGTAGCGCGACGTCGTATGCGCGCGTCGTGCCGGCCAGCACGTCGTGTGAATCCTTCAAAGACCCCAGCGGGACGTTGCCGCCGAATCCGCCGTACAGCCGCAACTCGTCGATGCGAAAATGCACGTTGCCGACGTTTTCGATCGTCACGGCGATGCGGCGTTTGCTGCGGTCGAGCCTCGCCGACCACGCGAGGCGTTTTTGCACGGCAGTGGCTGGGGCGACGAAGAGCGGAACGTTGAGCTGATAAATGAAGCGCAAACCGGGCGCCTTGACCTTGTCCGGCACCTGCGCGACGATCAGGCGATAACTCAGCTCGCGCTCGCCGGGCTGCACGTCGCGCAGTGCGACGCGCACGATGCGCGCGGTGCCCGCGTCGATCGCGAGAACCGGCGGCGCAACGATTAAGTCGTGCGTCGGCGACAGAAGGTCGTCGTTGCCTTTTTGCGCCCAAGCGCGCGCTTCGACTTGAAAGAGCATCGGCGTGTTGCCGGAGTTCGTCAGCGTAAACGAAGTGTAGCGGCTACGCGCATTGAGCTCAAGGCGCGTCGGCGCAATGTTGATCGCGCCCGCCGCCTTCGAAGACCCGGCGGAAGCGAGAAACGCGGCAGCGGCTACGAACGCGGCGCCCCGGATGCCGGCATGCCTCATGGGAAGGTAACCGTAACCGAAATGGTGTCCGAGTAGCTTCCAGCCGCGTTTTTTCCTTGCGCCGGCAGATAGCCGAACATCTTGGTCGTCGAGTTGTCGACGACCGGGAATCCACTGCTCGAGTTCGTGTAACAGCCAGTCGGCGACCCCGCTGTTGGACAAATTTCGAACCCAATCGTGTGCGAGCCGCTGGTGAGTGAGTACGTCGTCGTGCCGGTCAGCGAGGCGTCGGTGATCGAGAGCCGAGCGGGGCCGGGCGAGTCGCAGCTGGCGATCGCGTCGTTTTCGGCCGTCGACTCGGCCGCACTCCCGGTGAGGCCGCTGATCGCAGCGAACGAAAAGTTTCCGCCCGGATTCAGGGTAAGACTGCAAGTCACGTTTATCCGGATGCCGTACTCTGGCGCCGCTTCGGCCGAACCGGGAGCATCGCGGCCGCCTGCAGGAGCCGCAGCGGTAGATCCCGAGGCCAGCGCGACTAACGCGCTGCCCGCGAGAATACTGATGACCATTCTCACGCTCATTTCGGTATCAAAGCTGTGCACGAGGGAGCAATCGCCCCCGGATGCCCGGCTTAGCTAAAGGTGAGCGTTGCCGTTACGGTGTCGTTATAGGTTCCGGACTTATTCACACCTTGCGGCGGGAGGGCGCCGTACAATGGGAACGGGGTCGCCACGCCGGTGACAGGCACGGTGTTAGGGCCGCCGTTCTCGTAGTCGGTGCCGCCGGACGTTCCGGTGTTATTGATCTGGAAGTCGATAAGGTTCGCACCACTTACGAGTTGGAAATTCGTGCTTCCGCTGCACGACGCGCAACCGTCGGTGAAGACCAGGCTCGCCGTGGTGGCCGAGCAAGTCGCCGTGACGATGTTTTCGGCCGTATATTCGGTCGCGGCCGTACCGGTCAGAGCGTCAATGGCGGCAAAAGCAAAGTTCCCGCCGGGGTTCTGCGTAAGCGTGCAGTCGGCGGTAACGACGAGCGAATAGGTGAAGGTTAGGGTTATCGGGCTGGCGGCCGCGGGACGTATCGCCGCCGAGGCTAGGGCCGGTACCGCTGCAAGTACCAGGGCTGCCGTAATCGGTAAAAGTTTCTTGAGCATTTCGTTCCTCTTAGAAGTTAGCAACCGGTCTTTCGCGCTTCAACGGCTGGGGGGCCAGCCCCTTGTTTGCGTCGCTGTCAGTAGACAATCGTGGCTGTGATGGTATCGGTATAAGTCCCGGCCGGGATCGGCCCACGCGGTGCAATCGTGGCGATGAGCTTATAGGTGGCCGCGCTGTTCGAGCCGCTGAGCTGCAAACCCGGCGCCCCGCAGTCGGTGAGCCGCCCACTCGCAGCGCCGCCATCGTAGCGGATCGTGAACGGGATGGCCGTTTCGCCCTTCGTGAGCGTAAACGTGCCGCCTGGACCAGCGTGCGCATCGCAGAACAGAACGTCGGCGGTCACGTTGCCGCTGCAGCTCACGGTCAGCGCGGCGGTAACCGTCGCACCCGATGACTTCAACCCCGAGATACTCCCGAAACTTAGACGCTCGTCCCCGCTTGAGATCGAACAACTTTCATCGGCGCGCGGCGACGGCGCCGCCCGCTTGGGTGCCGGTGGTGACCCGGGGGATCTGAGTCCGGGATGTGTGAGAATGACGTGGGAGCCTGCAGTCGCGAAGCCTGGCTGGACCAATACCAAAGCGACTGCAGCCAGCGCACTGACAACCGCCGCCCGTCGTTGATCCCGGTCGAAATGCATCAGAGGCATGAACCTCCCATCGAGACTAACGACAATCATGCGCGCCCGCGCTCGCGTTTGTCAAGCGGCGCGCCGCGCCGTCGCGTAACAGAATGCTAAACCGGCTCCTATAATTCCGGAAAAGCGAAACCGGAAACAACCTGTAAAGATGCCTAAATTGCGCCGTTGACAAAACGAACAAAAAGGCGCAATCTGCCCCTAAGGAGCCGCTAGCATGCGAGTTTTGTTCTCCCCGCGTTACGCGACACCGGCATGCGTAACTCTTGCGATCCTCGCCGGCTGCAGCGGCAGCGGGGCGCCGGCGATCGCGCCGCCGGCGGGCGCAGGACCAGGTCCCTTCGCGGTAATGCGTGGCCTGCCCACACCTCAACCCAACACGAGCACGCGCCGGCACTCGCGGGTGCGGCGCAACCTCATAGCCTGCACCAACGTAACGGCGGTGAACGGCACCGTCTATTCGGTCGCGATGGTAGGTGGGGGTTCCGGGCTCGACGTCGAGTCGTCGGCCTATGCCGGCTGCACCGTCGGCGTCTTCATCAGCAATCGGTTCGGGTCCCAGACCCTACGCAACTCCAACGTCGGCGGGCCGTTTGGAATCGGCGTCTATGTCGACAACGTCGGCTCGTTTACTCAAAACAGCGTCTCGATTTGCGTCAACGGCATCAACACCGATGAAACGTGCCGTACGGGAAGCCTGAGCAGCAGCGGCAGCGGCATCATCTATGCGAACTTGACGAAGATTAACGTGGACCATACGAACATCGACGGCTACGTCGCCGGCTTCGTGACCAATCCGTGTCCGAACCCGAACAACAACATCACCGTCGATCACACGGTTATTACCGGCGCGACCTATCCCTGGTCCTGGCTGGGCGGGAACAACAACTTCAACTTCCAGCCCGGGCATGACTCGCCGCCCAGCATTCCCAACTGCAGAGGCAACGGGGTGGGCGCGGGCAGCGGCAACCTCTACGTGGCCGACTACAACAACAACGCGGTGAAGCAAATGCTTTCGGCGACCGGCTTCAGCACGATCAACACGCTTGGCTCGGGGTTCAATCAACCGTTCGGTATCGCACTCGATACATCCAACAACGTCTACGTCGCCGATTACGGCAACTCCGCGGTCAAGGAGATTCTCGCGAACGGCGGTTACACTACCGTCATGACGCTTGGCTCGGGGTTCAGCCACCCGTTGGGCGTCGCGGTCGATACCTTTGCCAACGTTTTTGTGGCCGACACCTTCAACTCCGCGATCAAGGAACTCGTAGCGCCCGGCTACACGACGATTAAAACGATCGGTTCGGGATTCAGCTACCCGTTCGGCGTCGCCGTCGATTCGCTCAACAACGTCTACGTCGCCGATACCTATAACAACTCGATCAAGGAGATTTTGGCCAACGGCGGTTACGCCACCATCAACACGCTCGTCTCGTACCCAACTGTAAGCGTTCCGTATGGTCTGGCGGTCGACGGGTCGGGTAATCTCTACGTGGCCAACGTCGGCTACGGCAGAATCGATCAGATCGTGGCACCGCTCTACACCACGGTCAACACCCTCGGCTCGGGATTCAACTTCCCCTACGCCGTTGCTCTCGATACGTCGAGCAACGTCTACGTCGCCGACACTTTGAACAACGCGATAAAAGAGATCATGGCGCCGGCCTACACCGCGATCGTTACGCTCGGCTCGGGATTCAACGGGCCGACGGGCATTGCGCTCCTGAACCCGTCGCTACTACGCGCCAAACAACCGCCAGGCCAAAAGACGGCCCGTCTCCGTTAACTTTCGTTGCAGCGTCAACGTGAGTTGGGCCGAGAAGGGCGACTGCCAACTCGAAAAGTGGTATTATCAAGTGACCGCTTAGCAGAGCGGCAAAACGTCATTCCACTTCCTTCACTCAGCACGCATACACACACAAAGGGGAAAGAATGTTTAACACTCTCAAGTCCATGATTTGCAGTGAAGATGGCGCATCGATGGTCGAATACGGCCTTCTTATCAGTCTCATCGCGGTCGTCGCCATGATTGGCGTCAAAGCGCTCGGCGCGAACGTATCGACGCTCTACACCACCGTCGCAGGAACGATCTAGAATATGCTTTCTGAGGCGACGCCCCCGAGCCAGCTTTGATCGTCGCACCTACCGAATCCGTCGCCGGACACCGCGTGACGCAGACGCTGGGTCAGGTCTTCGGCGTGGTCGTGCGCAGCCGCGGGTTGGGCGGCAACATCATGGCCGGGCTGCGGTCGCTGGCCGGCGGTGAGATCACCGAGTATACCGAGATGCTGGAAGAGGCGCGCCGGCACGCCACCGATCGCATGGTACAAAATGCCCAAACGATGGGCGCGAATGCCGTCATCATGATGCGCTTCGACTCTTCCGAACTCGGCCAGACAATGAGCGAGATCGTAGCCTACGGTACGGCCGCGGTCGCAGCGCCTGCCTGAGAACGCGCGTACGTCGACGCCGGCGAACCGCAGTAAGCCTAGTAAAAGCTTTCGCGGAATTGGAGCTTTGAGTAGTCTATCGAGCTCTTCCCTCGCGAGCCATCGACGCTGTACGTCACGCGCTTTGCTTTAAAGACCTCGCTCTTGGCCTTCTTGCGACAGCCGCTGAATCGGATGGCGGCGTGGGCTTTGTTTACCTTTCCGGAAAACGTTTGCGTCCCCGATTGGACCGCAAACGTCTCTGAGAACATGAACTTTTTCAGCAGGGCGAAGTCCAGCACGGAGCCCGAAGCGCTAAACGTTCCTGCTAGTGGCCCGCTTGCGGACCCCGTCGCTGTGTAGACGAGTTCTGGTCCGCCAGGCGTCAAAAGACACTTCGCGGACACATAGCTCGACGTAAATTCCTCACCGGCAAAGTTGTTTGCGGTGAGCTGCACAGTTGCTTGGGGCGCCCCGTTCTGCGCCGCCGGAGCTTGAAAGGAGCCGCAACCGGTCAGCGCCGCGGCGACAAAGGTTGCGCTGAGAATAAGGCGAGCAAGGGTTCCCATCTACAGCCTCCCCGAGATCCGAGTTGGATCAGGTAGTCCAACGCTTCGGCGCGCGGTACCCTTTTCCATCCGGCTGACGACGTGGGCGGGCCTCAAACAGCGGCCGTCGGTCGAACAACCCGCACCAAATTCTCGAGGTATTGGCCCGGCTGTTCCAGCATCGCCATGTGTGCCGAGTTCGCAAACGTGACGAACCTTTTGCGCGGCGCTTCCAAACGGTCGTACCAGGTCTTCACGACTGCATATGAGGTTTCGTAATCGTGCTTTCCCTGGAAAATAAAGAGGGGACAGCCGACCTGCTTTAGCGAGTCGAAGTTTACGCTTTCGACGACGCCGATCAGATGCCCAAGAGAAAACAGACTGCCTTTATCGGCGAGACGCAGATCGCGCTCGGTGTACTCCGGCGCCAGTTGCCAGGCATCCGAGTCGTAATCGAAGCTGGTTCGTCCGTAAGTAAGACCTCCGTAGTAGACCACCCAGTTACGCTGGGCGCTGATGCGCTCGGCCGTGAGCGTGCCGATCGGTCCGGGATACGGCGCCAGGGCTTGCAGTTCGCGCACCGCCCGATCGTTGCCATGAAGTCGCGCCTGCTGCAGCGCGAACGCGTATCCTTCCGCTTCGCTTCGCTGCGTATCGATCATCTGACCCGTGCCGACGTAGGCGTGCAGCAACTCTGGATGCCGGCGCGCCACTTCTAAACCGAGATATGAACCCCACGAATGGCCAAGTACGAAGAGCTTTTTCTTCTGCAGCCGTTCCAAGAGGTACTGGACGACGTGCTCGGTGTCAGCAATCATCTGTGCCGCGGTCATGGTAGGAGCGATCGTTGCGGGATCGTTGGACGCGAACGTCTTGCCAGCACCCCGCTGATCCCATTGCACTACCGTAAAGAAATCTTCCCAAGGGCTTTGAAAGGTCCAGCTTTCAGGCATCGTCGGCGAGCCGGGGCCGCCGTGTAGATACAGGAGTACGGGATTACCGCGATCCCGCCCGCGTATCGAGATCCACTGCGTGCAGCCGTTAGCCTCGACGCTGAACAGCTCTTCGATGCCGTTAGGCGAAACGATCTTGCGATTGGCCGCGATTATCTGCTTGAACTTATCGCGATCTTCGCTTTGCTCGGAAGGCGTGGCAGCTCGTACTGTGGCTGGAGATACAGCGGCGAGCGACAACGTGGTACGAAAGAAGGCGCTGCGGTTCATCTGCTTAGTTTACGATTCGCGAAACGCTCTTGTTTCATGGCGTAGGGAGAGTCGCCGGCGCCGCGCACGCGGTGACCGTTCCCGTCCGTTACCGTAAGTTGATAGAACCAGCTACCGAGGCGGTCGGCCTCCACCTCCGTGGCGCTCGCCGCCGCCCCCCGAAGGACCGCCGTTGCCATGCGAGTACGAAGGTGCCGAACCATGCGATCCGCGCGAGTACGACGAATACGAACCGCGCGAGTACGATGGATACGAACCGCGCGAGTACGACGGATATGAACCGCGCGAGTACGACGATCCATACGAGCCACGGGAGTACGACGATCCATACGAGCCGCGCGAGTACGATGGACTCGATTCGCGCTCGTCGTACGGGTTGCGCGCGCTTTCGCGCGATTCGCCGCGCGAATTAGAGAAGCGGCCCCATGGATCGGAGGACCCCTGCTCTGCGCGCCCAGCCCCCGGCGCCGAGACCTCGCCCTCTCGTGTACGCGTTGCCGGTGTTCCACGTTCGGAACCAGCCCCGAACCCTGCCGACCGAGCCTCGCCGCGCGCTTCATTGAAGCGGTCCCACGATGCAGATCGGGCGAACTCATCGCCGGTGGCTGCGACTCGGCCTGATGCTGCCGAACCTTCGCGCATCGCCGCACTGTTCTCGTCGCGCATCGCCGCACTGTTCTCGTCGCGCATCGCCGGCGCCGCATTCTCATGAGTTACCGGCGCGTTCTCACGCTGACTCGCTCCGACCTGACGCGACGTGGCCGCGTTCTCACGCGTGACCGGCGAATTCCTACGAGTTTGGAACGCGCTCGCGTGCGCTTCCGACACACGCGCATAGGTTTCCGCTACATTCGCATGCGTTTCCGCCACATTCGCGCGGGACGTCGGGGCATTTGCGCGAGTCGGCGTTGTCGCGTGCGTGGTGGCATGTCCGGTGAGGCCGGAGCGGATGGCCTGGGCTACATCCTTCTTCTGCTGCGCGAAGGTACTCCGTGCCGCTTGTGTCCTATCCGATGCGAAGCGTGACGAGTTGAAGAGCTTCGAGAAGGTCACGGGCGCGTGCAGCCTACCATGTGAGAAAGCCAAGTTATCGCGCGTCGGCGCAATCGGCAGCGCTCCGTGAATAGTTCCGAAACGCCGTCCGAGATCGTGGCTGGTCACCCCAACCGTGTGTCCGTAAACCGTTCCGTGGCGGAAGTTTCGCATTGTGGTCGCGGTCGCGCCGCCGTGGCGGAAGTTATGGTAGATCCTCGTGACGTGGGTGATGTTGGTGATCCTGGTGATGTGGGTTGGATACCCCCATCCAAAACCGATGGACCCCCACCCGGGATACCATGGGTAGAACGGTTCGTAGGGCGCGATCGGGACCCACCCGATATACGGATAGGAGTAGCCGTATGATGCTGGATATCCAGAGCCGTAGTCCTGGGTCGCGGGGTAGCCATAGTCACCAGGGCCAGGGCCGCTAGGGCTAGGGCCTCCGACGCCATACGGTGCGGGGGTGACCGAGCTATATTGTTCCGCGGGTTCGGCGTTGCCCGACGGGGCAGCAGGGGCGCTGTTGTAGCTACCCGGGGGGTAGCCGTAGTTGCCCTGACAGTTATTGTAATCGGCCGTCCCGGTGTCGAATCCGAAGAACCCCACCAGGGCGGGCGACCAAGCCGGTCTGGCCGCGGACGGCGGCAACCATGCCCACCCCGAAGCACCGCAGCCGCAGAAGTACCAGTTGCCGTAATGATAGGGCGTCCAGCCCCACGGCTCGGAGCCTACCCATGTCCAACTGTACCTGCCCGCCCAGGACCAGGAACCGTTACGATATGGCACCCAGCCGGCCGGCTCGTTCGGGATCCAAGAATGTCCGTAACCGGCGACGGCTTGCCACTGGCCGTAGGCATCCAGGTCGTCGTAACCGGCGATGCTAGGAATTTAAGTAGGGGCTTGTATTCAGCGGCGGCGACCATCGTTTTGTCGCGGTCAGCGTTAAAGTCGTCGAACGTATCGAGTGCCACTTCGGGACTATACGTAATCGATGGGTTGGATGCCGAACCGCGAGCGATAAGCGTCGTGCCCGTACCTAGCGTGTAGGTGCGCTGAGGCGTAACCACGTCGAGGCCACCGCGCCGCGCGGTGATCCAGCTCGAGCCGTCCGCAGCTACGGAAATCCGAGAGTCGCCGGCTTGACGCGCACGAACCGCAACCGAAGGCGTATCGATTTGCATCGCGTGCCCGTCCTGCACCATTCCGATCTCTACGGTGCCGTCCGCAAGCTGAAGCCTATTCGGGCCGTCGCTGACGATGCGCGCCTGGACGTTCCCTCCCAGCCGAACGGCCGTATAGCCGTCAAACTGCAGCTCAGCGCGCGCCGTGTTCCCAGTCGAGATATAGTCGCCGGGAAGCATCGGCGCGTTGCGGACGGCATTCGTCTGCACGTGGGTGTCGCCACGCTGGACGACGGTCAAGCCTTCGACGACGCTCACGCGGACCACGCCGGGTCCGCTCACGCGGACAACACCTGGTCCTTTTACACCAAACGCCTGCTCGGTCGGAGTCCGAAGCACACCCGAGAGTATCACTCCGACGAGTGTAGCCGCGGAAATCGCGCTGACCACGGAAATCACTACGAACGACTTGGTTGTCATTGTTCTATCCCCTCAGGTTTTATTGAAGCCTAATCCACGTGAGGAAACATCGAATCGTGATTAGCCTATCATTAACCTAGAATGAGAGGACGATGAGTAGAAGCGCGGGTTCGCAACGCGAGGGAGAATCGCGGCCACCGCAGCGATGCTACAGCCTCACTGTAAGAGTTGCGGTGTACGGTCTAGCTGTGTGTCGGTCTTAGTACTTATGGGCCCCAGCGATGCCGACGTCTAGGGCGGCTTCCATGCTGGACTTCGACTCGCTCACGATGTTGCCACTCGGCTACTATCTTTAAAATCGACCCAGCGAATGGAAACGAAACGACCCTCTATAACTTTGGGACGATCTTTCGTTACACGCCCGCAACGAATGAGTTCGACGAGCTGTACGCCTTCGGCGGCAAACCCGACAGTGCGTACCCTCGCGGCGGCTTAGTCTTTTCTCAACGTCGACAGGCAAGATCAATTCTTCGGCACCACGTACGACGGCGGTAGAGAAGGCCTCGGAACCATCTTCAGCATGACTCCGTAGAGACGCCGGGCGCATACGTTAGGGAGTAAAGCGCCTCAGGTAAGCCGAAAAATAGTGCTGGGAGGTAGCTCGCATGTCTGGCTCGCGTAGGTGGCCCCTTTTATGGATCGTCCTAAGCTTGCTGTGCGCTGGATGCGGCGGGAGCGCCGTAACCGTCCCGTTGCAGCCGAGTTCTCCGACGCCCCCGACGGTGCTCGCCCGCGGCACCGTTGCCGTGGTCGACCACACCTCCACACACACGCGGATCTTGATCTTTCCCCCGCACAGCGACAAGTTCGCTCGAGAAATCTCGCTCGGCAGTGGTCGCCTCGTTGCCAACTCGCTGGCGTTTGATCGGCGGGGACATCTGTATGTCGGACTCGACAATCCATCCGGAAACGGCAAATACGAAGTTCTCGAGGTGAACGCTCAGAGTGGCAAGCTCATACGCGAAATTACCGACCTCCCGTCCTGGTCGCACAGCTCCGTCGCAACCGATGACGAAAACGTGCTTTACGTCAACACGAAGGCGTTTGCCGGCGGCGACGTCAAGCTTTACCGGCCAGGGGATACGAAGCCGTGGCGCGAGATCAAGGATCCGCATAGCCCGCTGACCATGCTCGTCGCCCGCGATTCGCTCTGGGTTGGATACGAAGGAGTGTTCGCCGATGCGTTGGCGAGATACCGGCTCCGCTCCACCGAGCGGACCTGGTTCCAGCGCGTCGCCAATTATTTGCCGCTCGCGCTCGCGGTGAATCCACAAGCCTCGTTGATCGCGGCGAAGTCGCGGCGGAATTCAAACATCACCGTTCATGTGACCGACGTCAGTTCCGGCAAGCGCGCGCAGCTTTACGGGGGCAGCACTCAAGCAATGGCAAGCGACGACTCGGGACACCTCTATATCGCGGAACTGCGCGGCAGAATTCATCCTTGTACTTTCCGCGATTGTTCCCAATATTTCGACACGAACGCTACGAATTTGGCGCTCGCCGTAAGCCCGCTCGATGGAATGCTCTACGTCGCTTGCATCGGCAAATCGAGCATACAGGTTTATAATCCTCGCACCCGCAGCCTAGTGATGTACATTCCGATCCCTGGCGGCTCGCCGAGCCATATCGCAATCGAGCCGTAAGCCTTCACGCCTTTAAAATAAGGACAATACTTTTTGGGATGGCCGGGAGTCGAACCCAAGTTCGGGGATTCCAGGCGATACCGTCCGTTACCGAAAAGTGTTTTCTGTCAGGCTTTTCCGCCGCACCGGTTCCCCGATCGCCCCGCCCAATCCCGACCGTTTCCGCCGCGTCGGTGACAAAATGTGACGCGATGCTGCTGCTGTCGAGCGAGCAGGAGTCCGCTTCTGCCTCATGCCGTACGCTCGCCGTGATATTAACCCGCCGGCACCAACAGTTAGGCCACTTCGCGCGTCTATAGGTCGTGGCACTATCGATAGACGCGGCGCTCGTGGAGTCGGCCAGGGTCGAAACTGGCGCTCTGGAGCGGTTGATCGAGACGGTTTGGCCCGAAGCATACCGTGTCGCCCTGACCATCCTACGCGATCACGGTTTAGCCGAAGACGCAGCTCAGGATGCGTGCGCTACCATTGCGCGATCGCTCAACTCACTAAAGAACGACAATACGTTTGCGACGTGGACGTACCGGATCGCGGCGAACGCGGCCATTACGATCGGGCGCCATCAACTCCCGGTACAATCCCTCGACCCTGTCGCCGCTCGCGGCTGGTCGGTCGATACAGCCGAAGCCGTCGATCTCGATAATGCGCTCGCCGCGCTTCCGATCGTGCAGCGCGCCGCGATCTTACTCCACTATTACGCGGGATTGAAAAGCAGGGAAATCGCTGCCGCGACCGGTTTGCCGTCGTCCACGATTCGCTTCCACATCATGCTCGCGAGGCGCGCGCTGCGCAAAGCACTCGCCGTCGAGGAAGCTGCATCCACTGCATCCACCCTATCCGATGAGGTACTTACGAATGCCCGCTGAATCGCGAATCGCCAGGGTCCTAGAGTCTATGCTGTCGGCTATCGATTCGCCGCCTTCCCCGACGCGTGCAATCTTGGATCGTGCCGCAGCGGCGTTGCCAGCCGAGCCTCGTCGTATCCGCCCCTACGCACGCTTCGCGCTCGTCGCCGCTGCGACAATTGCACTGGTCTTTGCGATTTTCCCCAAAACGTCGGTCGCGCTGATCGAGCGCATCGTCGTCGACAGTTACGCGGCGGCATACCGCGTTATAGGTTGGACGCCACCTCCAAATCCGCCGAAGGCTCTCGACAAGGCGGCTGAATCAGAACAGGTTTCATTAGCCGCGGCACAGACGAGGGTGCCGTTTAGGATCGTACCGCCGGCCGGTTTACCCTCCGACGCCGTCCTCACCGGCATCCATACAATGCCGGTGCTCTCCTACGACGAAGCGAAGCACGTATGGTCGAAGGACTCGCCCACGCTAGCGTTCGAGTACCGCCGCGCGGATGGCCGCGCGTTTCAACTCGTCGCCGAAAAAGACGATCCCCGCACGGGAGCACCGCCACGCTCCATTTTTGAGGCGGAAGACTTACCGGGCGGCAAGGTCGCATTGACCAGACGCGCGCACTACGCTTGGACGAACGGCGATCAGATGATCTCGGTTAACGCCAACGGTATCACGGTGGCGGAGATCAAGGCGATTTGCGCTGCGATGAACGGTCAACCGGTTCATCACAACGCACGCGAGACAGTCACCAAGCGATATTCGCTACGATCCTAAGAGATGAGCGACCGCCCCCGATTTCGGTGCGCGCCGTTTCATCGCGTCCTAGCTTGCCGTCGAAACCGGACTGATCCAGCCACTCCTCGGTGTTTCCCGTCCAAGGCTTCAAGTACGAAACGTGCCACAGCCCTTGGTCGTCGACCTGAGTTTGAACCCAACGATTGTTTCTCGCGTCGTACACGAAGGACTTGCTGATCGAATATTGGTTGGTCTGACCTTGCACCTGGGCGGCATCCCATTCACGCATGCTTTCTGAGTCGATCACAAACGCCACCTTGATCTTGTATAGCGTTGGATCCTTGACTGGCCCCGCCGGGCACGCCCAGGTCCCGACGAAGTACTGCTCCGCGACCATTCCGTTCGGCCCCTTGGCCTCAGCCGTGCCCGCGTCTGAAAGCGGTGAGCGGCTCGCCATTTACAACGACCGGCGGGGCGGGTGGCGTCATCGCGCCGGTCCGAGGCTCGCCGATTGCGACGGGCCGAGCGCCCTTAGGTGTGGCCGTTAAGGCTCCTAGAGCGGCGGCGGTACGCACGCGCCGTTGACAACGCGACACGTGGCAATGGCCATCGGATATTGGCCCGTTCCGAATGGCGATCCGTGGACCGCCGTCAACGCGCCGGTGTTCAGTGTGATTTTATAACCCGAAACGCTCCATGAGGTCTCGTTGACCGCGTAGACCACCTTGCCCGCCGGGTCGATCGCGATGGCGTGAGGCCCGGTGCCGGCTGTAAACGGAGAACCCGGTATCGCCCTTAGCGGACCGGAGGTTGTAATGTCATAGCCCGAAACCTCGTTGGCGCTGAAGTTCCCTACGTACGCGAATGAGCCGTTGGGAGTGATGGCGACGCCGTACGGGCCGGTGGCCGTTGCAAATGGGGACTTTGAGAGCGCGGTCAGCGCGCCGGTGGCGGCATTGACGGAATAGCCGGATATATTGTTGGAGCTGAAGTTAGTAACGAAGGTGAACTTGCCGTTGGGAGCGATTGCTAAACCATTAGGGCCGGTGCCTGCCGCAAACGGCGATCCCGTTACCTGCGACAGCGCGCCGCTCCCGTTGTAGGAATACCCCGAAACGTTGTTCGTGCTCGAGTTGGCAGCATAAACGAACTTCGCTTTGGGATCGACCGCGATGGCGTCAGGGTACGTGCCGGCGGAAAACGGCGATCCAGAAACCGCGGTCAGCGCGCCGGTCGAGCCGTTGATGGTGTAGGCGGAAATATTGTTGGAGTTGCCGTTGGTCACGTACGCAAACCGGCCGTGACTGTCGATCGCTACGGCGTTGGGTCCGGTTCCCGTAGAATACGGCGATCCACTTATTTGCGTGAGCGCGCCGGTGCTCGCGTTGATGCTATAGACCGAGACTTCGTTTGAGCCATTGTCGGCCACGTAGGCGAAGCCGCCCAGAGGGTCGATCGCAATGCCTTCGGGACCGGTGCCGGCCGAAAACGGCGATCCCGTTATCTGCGAAAGCGAGCCGCTCGAGATCTGGTAGGCGGAAATGGTATTGGAAACGCTGTTGGGCACATACACAAACTCGACGCTGACATCGGGCCGAACGTCAGGTGCCACCCGCGGTGGCGTTCCCGCGCCGCCTGAGGACGAGCACGCGGTAACGAGTACGGCGACCGCAAGCGCGGGAACGGTTCGGAAAGCGCGGCGAATGACTCGCATCTCCAGCCTCCTTGAGGAGCAACTAAGCAGCCTACGAGGTTCGAGTCGGCTCGCCCTGCAGCCTGTAGGTGGCGTTCGTCACGCATGCCGGGAGCGGGGGCGCCGAGGCGTAGTCCCGACATTGCGATCGCCGACTTTCTACCATGGAGAGGTTACGGTTCGGCACGCTGACCTCGCAGATCTCCAGCGACGAAAAGCAGCTCCGGAGCGCCACGCTCATGCCAAGGCAGCGCCAGCAGATCGACGCCGACCTGCTCAAGACTGAGAACGCCTTATCGTAGCTCACGGGGTACTTGCCGAAGCGGAAGCTCAGGTAACGCAAGCCCAGGTCGAGAGCGCCGGCGCAATGGCGAAGTGCGCGCTCAAGGCCGACGAAAAACGAGGACCTAAAACCGACCTAGAGTGGCGAACAGCCTTGTAAAATAAGGACACTACTTTTGGGATGGCCGGGAGTCGAACCCAAGCTCGGGGATTCCAGCCGATCCCGTCCGTTACCGAAAAGTGTTAATTCTGTCAGGGTATTCCGCCGCACTGCTTCCCCGACCGTCCCTTCCGGTACCGACCGCTTCCGACCCGTCCGTGACAAAATGTGACAGGCTTTTTCACTCACCGCCCTTGCGATTCGCTTTCGTCAAGCGCGAGTGCGATCGCAGCCTCTGGTGTGAGTGCGGCGCCCTCTGCGCTCAGTCGTGCGAGTTCGTCGGGCGCGAGTTCCTCGCGCAGGAGCGCGTTCAGGCGGTCATGCGTCGTCGTCTCGGTGAACTCGCGCGGGTATCCGTGCCGCTGTAACGCGGCGTCGGCGTAGCCTTCGAGTGAGGCCGCGCGCGCAAGTTCGCCGCGCAGCGCGAAGACTAGCGCCAGATGTTCGATCGCAATCGCGACTTGGGCATGGTCCGGCTCGCGCGCGGCACGGATTCCGATCGCCTCGCGAGCCGCCGCCGCTGCGCCAGGAAAATCGTCGACAGCGACAAGATAGCCTGCGAGGTTGTGGAGCAGATTGCCGAGCAAGGTCTTATCTGCACCAGACCGTGCCGCCGGAAGCGTCTCGCGAACGATCGCAATCGCTCGTTGCGTCTGACCTCGCGCGTGTTCGATCTCCGCGAGGTTGAGTGCCGCAATCTGCTCGCCGCGGGCGTTTCCGAGCGAGCGGCCACTCTTTTCGGAACTGCTCGTACATGCGTGCCGCCGTCTCGGGATCGCCGCGAAGATTGGCTTAAAAGCGCACGCCTTCTCGAGCAACTGAATGCGAAGGTAAGCCGAAGTTCGCCGGGATCGCCTCGACTTCCGTTAACGCCCTCTCCGCATCGTCAAGCCGATTGAGGAATGTCGCTGGAGACGCATACCGGCACAGCGCCCTGGCCAGCAACGGCGTCGTCGCCGCTTGCCCGCGCATGCTCGACCGCCTGCCGTCGCCAGCTCGAATGCGCGCACCTTGTGACCAGGAGCGGCGAGCAAGTCCGACAACGCGGTTGACAGCCGAGCGCGCAGCCGCGACTGGCCCGCCGGAAGCGCCGCGAGGTACGCCTCGCACCGTGCCATGCCTTCCGCCTCGAGTCCGATGATCTTGCCAACTCGCGTCAATGTTGGCGAGCAACTCGCCGCCGTCGATGACTTCCGAACGCGACCAACGCACCGTCGAGCGCCGACACGCACGTCCTCCAGTTCGGTCTGCAGCGCCGCAGTCAAGATCGGCAATTCGCGCCGTCCGCTCGCGCCGTTCCCACAGCTCCGCAAAGCGGTCGCGCAGATAGCGCAGATGGCGGCCCGCAGCCGAGATCGCGCTCGCCCGCATCGTCGAGCTTCTCCAACGCATAGGCGCGCGTCGATTCGAGCAGCCGGTAGCGCACTGCGTCGCCTTGCGGTTCGGCGAGCACTAGCGACTTATCGACCAGCGAGGCCAGCACGTCGAAGACGTCGAGTTCGTCGAGATCTATCAGCGCTCCCGACCGCGACGGCTCCCTCAAGCGCGAATCCGTTGACGAAGATCCCCAGCCGCCGGAAGAGCACCCGCTCGCGCTCGTCGAGCAGGTCGTAACTCCAATCGATCAGCGCGCGCAGCGTCTGATGGCGCGGCAGCGCGTCGCGGCTCGCCGCCGGTGAGCACGCGGAAGCGCTCGTCGAGGCGTTCGCGCAGCTGTTTTGGGCTGAGCATCTTCACCCGCGCGGCCGCCAGTTCGATCGCCAGCGGAATGCCGTCGAGCCGCCGGCAGATGTCGGCGACGACCGGCGCATTCTCGTCGGTCAGGGAAAACGAATCGCTCGCGGCGCGCGCGCGTTCGACGAAGAGCGCGACGGACTCAAATCGCAGCAGGTCGATCGCGGTCAGGTGCGTTGCTTCATCTTTGCCCGGAAGACGAGGGACGGCACCCGGTACGTCGCTTCGCCGGCGATTCCCAGCCCTTGGCGGCTCGAGGCGAGCACCTTGACCTTCGGAGCAACCGTGCAGGATTGCCGAGATCACGCGCGCCGCGGGCTCGACCAGATGCTCGCAGTTGTCGAACACGAGCAAGATATGCTTTCCCTTGAGCGCGCGAACGAGGTTCTCTACCGGATCGCCCTCGGTCGCGAGCGTGAGCCCGAGCGCCTGCGCGACGGTCGATGGAATGTAGTCGCCGCTGGTCAGCGGCGCGAGTTCGATGAACCACACGCCGTCGCCGAAGCCGTCGAGCAGATTGGCCGCGACTTGCAAGGAGAGCGCGCGTCTTGCCGACGCCGCCCGAGCCGACCAGGGTGACAAGCGGTGCTCTTCTCGATGAGCGCAGCGATCTCGCGCCGACCTCCGCCTCGCGACCGACGAAGGAGGTGAGCTGGGCGCGGCAAGTTGTTCGGAAGGAGGTCGAGCGAACGCAGCGGCGGAAAGTCCGCGGCGAGATCGGGCGCGAGCAGTTGATAGACTGCTCGGGCCGCGCAAGATCTTTGAGCCGATGCGCGCCCAGATCGCGCAGGCTGCACTGCGGCGGCAGCGCCACCCTGGACCAGCTCGGTCAGTGACACCCGAGACGAGCACCTGGCCGCCGTGGCCGATCGCCAGCAGGCGCGCGACGCGATTGACCGTTGGTCCGAAGTAGTCGCCGTCGCGCTCGTCGGCACTTCCCGCGTGAACGCCATGCGAACACGCAATCCGTCGACCGCCGAGAAATCTGTCTGCCGCAAGTGCGCGCTGTGCGTCGAGAGTCGCGGCGACTGCATCGCCGGAGCCGTCGCGAAGGCCGCGCAGAACGCGTCGCCGATCGTCTTAAAGACGATCGCCGCGTGCTTCCGATCGCCGCGTGCATCAGCGCATCGTGGCGGCGTAGCGCCCGCTGCATCGCCTCGCGGTCGCGTTCCCAGCGTGCGGTGCTGCCTTCGATATCCGAAAACAGAAACGTGACCGTGCCGGTAGGGCGAGCCGAGGCCGGCGGCCCTGGTTTCACACGAGTCGCCATGGACCCGCGTTTCGTGCTAGAGGTGTTCCCCTCCGCCAAGCGGCGGAAACGCCTGTAAAATAAGGCCGGTTTTCGTGGGATGGCCGGGAGTCGAACCCAAGCTCGGGGATTCCAGCCGATCCCGTCCGTTACCGAATGGTGTTATCCTGTCAGCTTTTTCGCCGCACTGGTTCCCCGATCGTCCCGCCCGGTCCCGACCGCTTCCGACCCGTCCGTGACAAAATGTGACAGAACCAGTACTTGAGCGACTGCCTGCCACACCTCAGACCTCGATTCTCAAACGGCAAATCCGCAGGACCCAGAGGTCTTGAAATGCACACCGCTCATCTCGATAAGACTCGCCAAATAACTGTGAGGGTGGGTTGCTTTTGAAGGCTGCTGCGAACTCCTTGGCCGTTTGCTCCCCGAGGGCCGAGTGCGGCCACCGCTCCTATCTTGAACACAATAGATATCGATCGACGCGATTCCCACGCGGTGGGCCTGCCCGCGGCGGCGTGTCCGAACTCGTGGCCTAGAACCTCTCGGAGCGGACAACGATCCAACGTTCGCGTGGAAGCGTCGGGCAGCCAAGGAAAACTCATGCGATTTACTTAGCGCACTGGTAGGCTTAGCCCGGGGGGTCAACTCGAGCCAGGCCTGCTAAGGGTCCCGGAACTTTCGATTGATTATGAGCGCCTGATCCGGTGAGACAGCCGCACCTACGGGCTCGTACATGAAGTAGCACGAAAAGGTTGACGTGGGCGAACCGCCCGCTGGATAATTGTAAATTGACACATCGTGATTATAAGCGTCTGGAGCGACGAGCTCTCCCGCGCGGGCTTCGGACTTCTTTTGTACCAGCCAGAACTGAACGACATCGCGGGCCCGGTCAAGGCGCGTTGTGCCTTCGAGCACGGCATGCTTGTCCTTGATGGCGAACTGATAGACTTTGCTCACGTCCTGGTCGCCGACGGCAAGATACCGACCGTGCCACTCAACGCCACCTGGAAAATAGATCGATTGCGTCAGTGTGATTTCCGAAAAGGTGCTGCTGCCTTTTGGCAATTCCGCAAGGCCAAAGCCCTTTCTTGTGAAGCCGTCGACGAAGAGGTTTCCCCGGTCATCGTAGCTGCAGAATAGCGCGCGTTTGAGAACGGCATCGGTGTATTGTATAGGCGTGCCCGATGCGTTGGCGTAGATCGCAACGCTCCCCGCGCCATAGCCAGTATTTCCCATATTCGTGACTGGAGCTAACATGACAAAACCCGCGTGCCAGCGCGCGCTCGAACAGGCGAGTCAACATTCCTTATTCTATGAGAGTGCGTTAGGGCTGCAAAGCAAAGATCGTTCCATAGGTACAATATCCGTCGGATCTTGGGCAGCTCGGGAGGTTAACGCCGCCCCCGTAGGTTGCGCCATAAAGCGTGCCGTTTACTTCAGTTAAGCCCGACAAGGGATCGATTCCATCATATTGATAACTTCCAAAACTGTGTAACACGCGTTCCCGGCCGGCTCCGCTTAAGCGGAAGACGGTTCCCTCGCCCTCCGCACCTCCAGTTGACGTCGTGCCGTACAGCACGCCGTTCACCATAGTCACGGGCGCAACGGGGGCGGATCCGTCAGAGCCATTGGTGCTAAAGCTGTGCAACACGCGCTGATCCTTGCCACTCAAGGTCATGCTGAAGACCGCTCCCGAGCCGGTAGCGCCCCCGCCTCCGGTCGTGCCGTAGAGCGTTCCGGTCGCAGCAATTAGGCCTGCGTCCGGGTACGCGCCATCTGGACCCTTGAACCTGTGTAACACGTGCTCTCTGCCGGCAGTACTTATTTTGAAGACCGTTCCGAAGCCATGCCCGCCGACCTGAGTTGTGCCAAACAACGAGCCGTTCACATTGACTAGCATTGCCAGCGGATTAGCGCCGTCGGTGCCCGTGCCGAAACTATGCAGTACTCGCTCGATCGAACCAGTCTCGCTTATAGCAAAGACGGTTCCTTTGCTGTATGCGCCGCCCTCGTACGTCGTGCCGTAGAGCCTCGTTCTGAAAGCAATCAAACCCGCCCGCGGTTGTGCTCCGTCGGTAGCGTAACCGAAGCTATGCAACACTTTCTCTTTGCCTGCCCTAGTTATGCTAAAGACCGTTCCGCCGTTGTAGGTGCCGCCCTCGCTTGTCGTACCGTAGAGCGTCCCATTCACGGTTACCAGATCCGCGACGGGCTCCGCTCCATCAGGACTACCCGTGAAGCTATGTAGTACGACCTCCTTACCGGAAGCGGTGACCCTGAAAACCGTTCCATCGCCATGTGCATACCCCGCTGCCCCGCCGTATTCCGTCGTACCATAGAACACGCCCATTAAGGTGATAAGGTCCGCCGTGGGAGAGACTCCATCGTAGCCGTTTACATTGCTACCGAAGCTGAAGAGCACTTTATATTTAGAAGACGTTGAAGATGGGTCCAAGGAACGGGCCGCTGCGGGCAGCGGCCACGATTCGCTCGAACGCGAACAGCCTGCAAACATCGTGGCGCTAAGCATCAACACCACAAAAGTGCAGAGAATGGGGCCAGTCACTAGGGGTTTTAACGTTTGATGGACATGGGTTCGATTTCTCAGCGCGGTCCGCACCGTAGTGGAACGGCGGCGTCGAACCCGCGCGCCCAAATAAGATCTAGATCCCGAAGCAGGCATAGGTAATTCCAAGGGTAGTGTCGTTTGCGATGGGGCTTCCAGAACTGTTGTAGGCTTGAATGTTGAAGCCGCTAGGCGTCTGGCTATCGGCGGCGAGGTTAATAAGGTACGACGACGTCGAACTCAGGATGCAGGTGTATTTGTCATTTGCAAATTCAGCGTTGGCGCCGGTAAAGCTGATGCTGGCATTGTTTAAGGCGCACCAACTGCCGTTCGCGCAACCTCCGTTGGGGGTGATATTGAGAGCACTGGCATTCTTGACGATATGAAAGGTATCGGTGCACGAGCTGCCATCAGGTCCGTAGCACGGCCCAGCCGGGCCTGGCGTCGCATTGAACGAAACCGCGGACATCAGCGGCCCGCCAATGTGCAGCGGCGCGTTACACGTGAGGGTGCTCGCCGTCGTTTCACCATAGTCGCACTTCGCGTAATTTGACACGCTTCCCAGGAGGACATCACCCTCACCTGCGCCCGTGTAGGATACGAGGGACCCGTGAGAATACGATGGTAATGGGTTCGGGCTGCCGTCGCCGGCGCCGGCGATAATTGTTGAGCCCGCAAACAGATTTGTTATGACCCCGAAATTGCCGTTTCCATCAACGGCGACGAAAAACCCGTCATTGGTGACGGGCAACGGGCTCACCATGACCGTCACGCCGAAAGCCTGATTTGAGATTCCTCCCGGACAATATCCGGGACAATCATCCGCCGCCCCATGATGCGTGTAGGATGTACCCGTTGAGCCGGGGTGGGGCGTATTAACATCATTCCCGTACGCAAGATAATGATGCGACTGCGCTCCAGGAGATCCGAAGCAGACAAAATAACAAAGCCCGGTATCAAGAATACCGGTGCCGGACGGTTGATACTCAAAAGCATTGATTCCGGTGTTATAAATGTTGCCTGCTCCCCAAGCTCCTCCAATACCAACGTAAGGCGACGGGGTCACCATCGGCAAAACCGACGTGGCCCACGGGAGATAGCTGGGTGGGTCTTCTGGGAAAGCGTCTGACAGTGCCACACGACTAACAACCGAGGATTGCCCGGAACCGTGGGCGCTTGCGCCGAGATAAAGCGACACCACGGCGATCAGCACGCCGAGCATGATCACCAGACGTTGCACCCTGTGCGTGGAAGGCCTGTTCTTACGCTCCAAAACAGGCATAGGCGACGCCGAGGTCCGTGCCGCTCGCGATGGAACTTCCCGAATTGTTGTAGGCTTGTATTTCGAAGCCTGTTGTCGTCTGATTATTTGCGAGTAGGCTAATGAGATAAGTGGATAGCGAGCTGAGCGAACAGGAATACTGGTCGTTTGCAAACTGAGCGTTAGCGCCGGTAATACTAATGCTGGCGTTGTTCAACGTACACCAAGTATCGTTAGGGCATGCGCCGCTTGTCGTTATGTCGAGGCCGCTGCTGTTCTTTACGACGTGGAATGTGTTCGCGCACGGGCTACCGCTATAAGCGTAGCACGGACCGACCGGTCCGAGCGCTGCTGTCGTGGAAACCCCAGACTTCACGGGTCCATTGACGTTGAGCGGTGCGTTGCAGCTAAGCTTACTCGGCGCCGACTCGCCGTAGTCGCACTTCACGTAGTTACCTGAGCTCCCGAGCAGAATATCGCCAGTATCCGGCTTCTCACTAGTGCCGGTGTACGATACTAGTGATCCTGGAGACGGCGGGGGCACCGGGTTAGGCGAGGTACCTGCTCCCGCGACAACTGCTGCCCCTGCATAGATGTTGTTAAAAACCGCGAAATTCGCGCTGGCATCAATCGCTACCAACACCGTAGGTGTGGCCGTGGGAGAAGCGTATCCCTCTATACTAAAAACCTGATCGCTGATTCCACCAGGGCAAAGGCGCGGACCGCTGGTCGAGCAGTCATCCGGCGCTCCAATGGTCGTAAAAGAATAGGAGTTGGGAGATGAAACGTCATTTCCAACCGCAATTACATTAGACGACGCTACTCCTGGCACCCCATAGCAAAGGAACGCGCAAATTCGTACCGAGCACGCCAGTGCCTGGGCTACCGAAGCCATTTGTGGCCGTGTTATAGATATTGCCCGCACCTAGAGCGCCTCCGATCCCAACATAGGCTGACGTAATCGGACTTGGCCACGGCGAGGCCATGTTGTACCACGTGACGTAGTTCGGGGTAGGGGCCTGCGCAACGAGAGTCGTAGCCGGTCGCGTTGGTCCTGCGCTTGCACCCACGCAAAGCGCGATGGTTGTCGCGAGCACTGCGAGCATGATGGCCAGGCGTTGAATCACCGATACGCTCCGCAAAGCAAAAAAAGACATCGAAATCTTCGGCGCCCCCTGCCGGCCCTCCCCCGAGCAAACGGTTCGAGCAGTTATCGAAGGAGAGTTAGGGGCTGAACAGCACCGGCGTTTGGCAGCGGTCTCCGCAGCGCGAGAGACCACGAGCGTCGCGGCCGATGCCGGCGCCTGTAGCCGTCTTTCAGAGAGTGTGACGAACCCCCTTACGTGTTTTTTGGGGCGCACTGCTGTGACTGGGAGGGGCGCCGTTTCGAGCCCCGTCCTCTATGCCCCGTTAGCCTCCCCCTTCAGGCAGCCCTTTGCATTCTTGCTCAGCAAAGCCATCGACGTTGATAGCAAACGGGGTTATAACCCCAGGTCTCGGTTGTTGCCAGTGACAGCGAGCTGGGCCGAAGACGTTCCGAGAAGCCACTGCTTGCGTAGATTGGCCGGAACGACGATGAGGATACGGCGTTTGCCCTCTGCCCAGCGCTGAGAGATTACTAGCCCAGCCTCAATCGTCTTGCCTAGACCCACCTCGTCGGCAAGCAAAGCCCCCTTTGACAGCGGGGACGCGAAAGCGAAAAGAGCGGCGTCGACCTGGTGAGGATTTACGTCGACCTGTGCGCCGGCAACCGCGATGGCGAGGCGCTCCGTGCTATCGGAGGAGCGCCGTCGAATGAGATCGTGCGCAATGTATTTCGCTTGGTAATCGGTGATCATTCTACGATTTCTGCTAACGTATTAGTTGCGCTCATATTGTCAGGGTTGTAGTCCCAAGCCCTTTCTGACACCTCCGGTTCGGATTTCAGCACGGTCTGGCTCGGGGCAGCGACGCGCCAATTAGAGGATCGATGCTCCGCTTGCCACCTGATCATTCGCGCCTCATATTCACTGCTCGCTCGAACGCACGAAGCGCACCGATTACTGAATCAAATGGCGGCGGATCGGTCAAAAACATCTGGCGCATGTTCCGATAATCTGCCGCGAGTTCGCGGAGGATCTCCGGATCCGGAACAACGACGAGTGAGCCCGGCTTCGCAAGGTCGTAGCGAGCCCAAGCGGCGTGATAGTATGAATCCTTGAAGACCCGGACGTCTTCCAACATGGCAAGATCGCGAGATGCTTCCTGCCCGATCCTTGTCCCCAACATCGCCGCTACGTCGGAATAGTGGCGCGAAAAAAACTGTTTGGGTTTGCCGCGGAAGCTCTCGGCGTGCAGGGCCGTTACCTTCTCCCAAAACGTCCGGTCGGGGACAAGAACGTTGCAGATTACCTGGGGCTCCTGCAGCAGCATCGGTATCTCGGCCAAATATGGAGCAATCGATCTGTGCTCGGCCGGAGCGGTCCTCGCGCGCCAGCCGAGTTCAATTTTCACGACGCTGCGGATATATGAATGTTCTCGATCGGGATCGCTCTTCGGGTAACTGAATAGCAATGTATTGCGATCACTTTCATCTTGGCTAATACTCCACCCGGCGGCGGTGCCGAGTCGTTCCGCAAACTGGGCGCGCAACGCCGAGAGGAGAGCGCTACCGATGTACGTCGCGCAGGCATCATCGAGTCGCGACATACGCTCGTCGCGCCACGTCTTGCTGATCCCGGGCTCCTCGGGGTCGGAGAGCCCTTGGGCGATGAAGAAGCTCGGATCGGTGACAACGTCAATATCTTCGGAGAATCTCGCGATCAAGCCGTAAGCCTTTGATAGCGAGGTACCACCCTTGAACGTTAGCGCCGCGTGTCCAGCCGGCAAATCAAAAAGCGCTTTCAGCGTCCAACAGACCCAGAAGTCCTTTTCGACGGTCGTGAAATCGACGTCCATTTGGATCGCCCGCTCCTGGATGATCTCACGGCGTTCCATGGCGGCTAGCCGCGCGAAGCTATCCATGCGTCTCGCCCTCGTCCGCTAGAATCTTATCGATCAACCTCAGCATCCACGACGGTGCTCGTCCCGCACGTTGCCTCAACCGCTTCGCGAGATCGTGCTCGCGAACGAAGGTGCGAAGCTTCGCAACTTCAACCTCGGTGGCGTTTGGTTTTCCGATCGCCTGCAGCGCGTCGATGACGAGCTCCGCCGGATCGGCATCGCGCGCAAGCGAGCGCGGGCCGGCGGTTCGTAGTCGGATGCGCTGGCCACCGATGTTCAGCTCGCGCGGGAATAAGTTGGTACGATAGACGGGCCGCGCGACGACCTGGGTGGTGAGCCCGAGCCGGTTCGCGGCGTCGAGCTCGGGGCGCTCAATCTTCGCGCCGGTCTTCCGTTCATGGGCTGCGATGATCGCCTCAGGCGTTGGGCTCAGGGCGCCGATTCGCGGGTTAGTCTTCGGAACGTCGTAGTAGCCCTTGGACAGCCGACGGATCGTTCCGGCCTTTGCCAGACGACGCAGCGCCTGCCTGACGGCATCTTCGGAACCAAGCCGGTCGCGAACCAGTTCGGCCGGGGTGAAGACCGTGCCGGCGTCCAGCTTGCGAACGTACCGGCGGATCGCCCCAGCCACGGTCAGAACAGCCATAATATGTCACATTTTACTATAGAAAAATGTGACAGTCAACACCCTCGGGTCCGGCCTCAGGTCCCGGTACAGCCGCCCGGCTTCCCCAAACTGTCCATGGCATTGCTAAGGGCGTCCCAATGGCCAAATTTCTTTTGCCTGGGGCGCCACGAAAGGCCTTGCCTGCGATCGCTAGCGGGCTCACTCGCTGGGCGCTCTGTAACACGTGCCGACGCGGGCTGAGCGGACCGTGAGGGCCGCGACCCCGCCCGGTCTGGTCGGGAGGACGGCGCCCGCAGGGCGTTGTCCGTACAACCACCGGCTTGCGTCATGAAAAGCCGTCGATGCCCGTCACGACAAAAGCCTACGCGAAGATGCCAGTTCGCTCAGCCAGGTGATGCGATCGAGCTGCGTTAGAGCAACGAAACGCAAAGCGATCGCACTGCAAGCGCAACGCCGGCTGCCACGGTTCTGATAACCGCGGAGCAACGCCACAGCAATGCTACGCGAATCGAGTGCAATGCCGGAGCATCAAGGGTGTCATGGACGCGACGTCACGAGGTTCCACTGCACTGGGGCGACTCGCGCCCGAAAGAGGCTTGGCAGAGCGGACCAAGGGAAGGGCACGGAGCCGGGTTCATTGCCGAACGCGACCGGGTCCAGGGTCTGCCCGTAAGGGCCGAGCGAAGCGAGCCCTGGACGCGGACGCTAAAATCTAAGTCGAGCCGGCTCCCTGCGGCACGACGCGTTGCGCGGTATAATGGGGGTGACGAATCGCATTTGACTTTCGCACGCATTATAATGCGGGTAAATCGCTCCGGAGCTTGCGCTCTGGGGCATTTTTGTTTTGGAGAGCCACGATGGATAGGAACGGGCGACCGAGAGAAGCGCGTGGCGCGGTGACCGAACGCGACTTGCAGCAGGTCCTCCCCGGTATGGATGGCGATGCGGGGTACGTAAGAAGTGACCGCCCGCATCCGATCACGCGAAAAACGAGAGTCGTTCGCTACGACGATCTACCCGAGGTACTGACGCCGAAGGAAGCCCAGGCGTTTCTACGCCTTGGCCGCAACGCGATCTACGCAGCGTTGCAAGACGGGCAGATCCGAAGCGTACGCGTCGGGCGGAAGTTCCTAATCCCCAAGACCGCCCTGCGGGAGTTTCTGGACCGCCATGGCGAACACCCACGCGCTGGAATCCCCGTGAAAGGAACAACCTAACATGGGGTCAGTCAAGCGACTACGAGATAAAGTCTATCGTATCGTCTACGATGTTCCGAGCACGGATGGAAAACGCAAACAAAAACGTAAGACACTCTATAACGTCACCAAATCAGAAGCCGAAGCGACTCTTGCCAAGCGAAAGGAAAAGGCGAAGCATTCCGGCGCCGTTCGGATTCCCAACCTCACCGTCGCCGAGCTATTTGGCGAGTTCTTTCAAATCAAACGGAGGACGCTCTCCACATCGGCGCTCGAACGCTACGAGGGAATGTTCCGCAACTACATCGGACCCGCGATCGGTAACGTCAGAGTGAGCGACCTACGACCGCAGCAACTGACCGACGCTTACGCAGAGTGGGCCGCCAAAGGGGTCAGCGGGAAGCCGCTGTCTGGCCGTACCGTCCACCACGCTCACGATCTCATCCGGTGCGCCCTGAACTTCGGCACGCGGCGGGAGTGGGTCACACGGAACGTTGCTACGTGTTTGGAATCCGAGGACTTACCGAAGGTGACGAAGCCGGAGCCGATAGCCTTGGATGAGGCGGAGATGGCCACACTTCTCAGTGCGGCGCGCAATCCATCAGAGCGCGCCAAGCGATCCGGTGCCCCGAGCGCCGAGCCGTGGTTTTATTCCGCCGTCGCGTTCGCGCTATACACCGGAGCGAGGCGAGGAGAAGTCCTCGGACTCCGCTGGTCCGACGTAGACTTCGAATCCGACACCGTCACCATCATGCGATCACTCACGCGAACCCATAGTCGGGGCCTGTTCTTCAAGGAGCCCAAAAGCGGTAAGGCGCGGACGATTACCATGCCCTGTACGCTCACCGCAATCTTGAAGCGACACCGAGAGGCGCAAGACGACGAGCGAAACATCGTTGGAGCCGGATACAAGGACGACGATCTCGTCTTTGCCCGGCCCGATGGTTTACTCGTGAACCCTCGGAACTTCGGGAACAGGGTAATCGAGTTGGCGGCTCGGGCGAAGGTCACGCCGATCACGGCTCACTGCTTACGCGACACGCACGCATCGCTTCTTGCGAAAAGAGGCGTGCCGCTGGAAGTGGTGAGCAAACGCCTCGGCCATGGCGATATCCGCGTGACGGCCGAACGCTACTTACATGTCTACAGGGAAAGCGATGCGGCAGCAGCGAGGGTGCTCGACAGCCTCCCCGCGTAGGCGGCGCCTCGCACCTCTGTGACAAATCCGTGACAAATCGGGGGTAGAAACGAAGCTGGTGCGGCGGGAACACCTGTAAAATAAGGACAATACTTTTTGGGATGGCCGGGAGTCGAACCCGGACGCCCTTTCGGGCTGCAGATTTTCGCACCACTATGGCTTTAGCCACCGCGCAGATCGCGTTTGTGGTCCGGACTGTGCCTTGACCCTATGAGATCGATTCTCACGTAGGTCGCGCCCGTCCAGTCTCTACACCTTCTTCGCCGAAGCGAAGCTTGGCTCGGCGTCGTCACGTCACCGCGACAGAGAGTTCGCCGACTTTGAGCGCATCCCGTAGCGGGTTTCCCGCGACTACGGCTCAACGGTTTGTGTCAAGTCTGCTGTGTCTGCCTGTTCCACCACCATCCCAAATTGTCGAAGCTAGGTTCTCCGCTCGACCAGCGTCAGCCGCCCCTCCAATCCGTCGAATCGAGCATCGACCGCATCGAACCGCAGATACACCTGCGTCTCGAAGGAAGTCAGACGCGATTCAAGGCCGTCGAAGCGCCCTGACAAGCCGTCATAGTTTGATTCCACGGCTGACCGGAACTCTGTGACTTCCTCGTGCAAAGCGTCAAATCGGGACTCCAGGCGCGCAGTCGATGCGGCAAATCGGGACTCCAAGCTCGCGGTCGAAGCGGTAACTCGGGACTCCAAGCCCGCGGCCGAAGCCGCAAATCGGGACTCCAAGCTCGCAGTCGATGCGTCAAATCGGGACTCGAGGCGAGCGGTCGAAGCTGCAATCAGATCTTCGACGCGGCGCAACAGCTCGCGGGCAATGCGATCTTTCATGACGGGTATCGTACCCTACGCCTGTTGCCGCAATGTTTCCTGGATTGCCGAGGGTTACTGCTGATAGTGCTCCACGACGTCGGCGCTACGCACGTCGGCGACGTCCGGATCTTGTCCCGCGTCGCGTCGCGCGCGCCGCTGGCGCAGAAGATCCCAGTACTGGTCGAGCCGTACGGAGATCTCATCGAGGCGTTTGAGGTCGTCTTTGGTTAGCTTGGATCGATCGCCGTGCTCGAGCAGCCGATGCTCTTCGGCCACGAGGCCCTCGATGTGCTCGTGTATCTGCGAATCGTTCACGGACGGAATCCCTTTCGCTTCTCCCCAGCCTTGCTGTAGACGGCTTGCGCTTGCACCGGCTTAGCGTCGCGCTCCTGCAGCAAGATGCCCAGCAACAGATCTGACGTCGTCGCAATGGCTTTGTCGGCGCCGATGATCTCCATCGCGGTATCGATCGCAATGATTCCGCCCGGAAGGATATCGGCACGTTGCGGCTTCATGCCTTCGACCTTCTTGCGCTCCTCGAGCGGCATCGGCAGCAAGCGCTCCAGCGCGCGCTGCAAATCCGCGCGGCTCAAATCGTAGGAACCAATAGGCGCTCGGCGGCCTCGCAGCATTCCGGCGACCGTCGTTGCGCTTCCGCCAACCAATGCAAGTCGCTCGACCGCTTCGCACTCTGCTAAAGGCTCGAGCGCTTTGCGGGCGATCGCGCGGGCGCGCTCGACGCTATCCTCTTTGACGGCTCCGTCGCGACCCGCTAACTCCGGCACGGCCTCGGTGACGCGTACCGCGCCTATCTCGCATGAGACCACTTTTTCGGGTTCCGTCGAGGTGCCGGTGGCGTACTCCGTGCTGCCGCCTCCGACATCCAGCACGCCCGCGCGTTGGCCGCGCAGTTCGCCCAACGCGGTCAGCGCGCCCCGGTAGGATGCCGTCGCTTCTTCTTCTCCGGAAAGGATGCGCAGCGGCGTACCCAGCAGCGCTTCGATCCGCTGCGAAAAATCGTCGGCGTTCTCCGCACGCCGCAGCGCGCTCGTCGCCACAGCGAAGAGCCGAATATAGTGCCCTTTTACTGCCCGCTGCAACTGTCCGATCGCCTCGAGCGTTCGCTGCATCGGCTCGTCGCCGAGCCGCCCTTGCTCGCCCAAACCTTCGCCGATCCGCGTGCCGATAGAGCGAGCGGTTTCGATGCGGGGAACTGCCGGCGCAATGTCGGCCAGCAGCAGCCGCGTCGAGTTCGTGCCGATCGAAATGATCGCGAATCGCTTACTCATGGATGCTGCTTCGCTGCAAAGTACGCCGCCCGCCGTTTCTTTTGTAAGAAATGGCGCTCGGCCGCCGGCATCGCGTCGGCCGGCTCCCAGCCCTGCGTGCTCTTGAGATACGAAGCGATCTGCTCCTCGAGATCGTCGTCGCTGATTTGCGGAGCGAGTGAAACCGAGGCACGCCGGCCGTCTCGCCTGACTTCGAATGCCAAGCGTTTGCGCCGCAAGAGTGAGCGCTGATACTGATCGCGATGCTCCGCTACGTCGGACGCGCTCGCGGTTGCGAGGTCGCCTCCTTCGAGGCGAACCGTCGCTCCGTAGGCGTTGAGGTTGATGACGACTCCTTTGAGCGTGTCGCTCACGGCGACGCGGCAGGTTGGGGCGATACGAAGATGAGGGCCTCGTTTGGACGCACGAGGCGCAGGCGATCGTGGATCTCCGGAACGGCGCCTTCCGGATCGCGCAGCCGGCGTAGCTCGCGCAGTTGTTCGTCGCGTTGCCGTTGCAGCGACGCCATATCGGCGCGAATCGCCGAAAGCTGACGTTCGGCCGCGAGATCGTCTCCGATTGCGCGCGCAAACTGGACGACCACCAGCACGGCGATGAGTAGGACGACTGCCGCTGCCAGCAGACGGCCTGCGGCGCGGAGGACGGGGCGGGCGCGTCTCAGCGCGCCGTTCGAACGGGTTCCAGTCCTTCTGCTTGCCATTCTCCCAATCGGCGGTATTTTCGATATCGTTGGTCCAAGAGCATTTCCGGCGTCAGGGACGCCAAACGCGCTAGCGCCGCATCGACGGCACCGAGCGTCTGCGTCACGACGTCACGCGCATTGCGGTGGGCGCCGCCCAGCGGCTCGGGGAGTATCTGGTCCACGATACCGAACCGGTGCAAATCATTAGCCGTTAACTTCAAGTGGGCTGCCGCTTCTTCCGCTTTGCTGGCGTCCGACCACAAGATCGCCGCGCAGCCCTCGGGAGACGCGACCGAATACGTGCTGTGCTCGAGCATGATGACGAAGTCGGCTATTGCCAGCGCAAGCGCTCCGCCCGAGCCACCTTCGCCGACGACCGTCGCTACGATCGGAACCGTCGCCGTCGTAAAAGTCTGCAGGCAGATGGCGATTGCTTCCGACTGCGCGTGCTCTTCCGAGCTGATGCCGGGATCGGCGCCCTTGGTGTCGACGAAGGTCACGATCGGCAGTCGCAATCGCGATGCGAGCCGGGCCAGACGAGTCGCCTTGCGATAGCCTTCCGGTGCGGGCATCCCAAAGTTTCGGCGTAAGTTCTCCTTCGTATCGCGCCCGCGTTGTTGGCCCAGCACCATGACGTTACGCGACCGCAGGGTCCCGAACCCGCCGACGATGGACGGGTCGTCGCGGAAGTGCCGGTCGCCGTGCAGTTCGTCGAACCGGTCGAAACGCGAGATGTAGTCCAGCGACGTCGGGCGATTGGGATGGCGCGCCATGTGCACCTTCTCCCAGGGCGAGAGCGTTCCGAACAGCTCGTGCAGGATCTGCTGGTACTTTTGCTCCAGCGCGGCTATCTCGCTCGACATGTCGAGCGGTTGCGCGGCCGAGGCCTCGCGCAGTTCGGTGATGCGCCGCTCCAGCTCGACCAAGCTTCGCTCGCGCTCGACGATGATATTGTTACTCATGGCGCGCGTACTCCAGCAGCCGCACGAGAGTATCTTTGAGATCCGAGCGCTCGACGACCATATCGATTGCGCCCTTCTCCAGCAAAAACTCGGCAGTTTGAAACTGATCGGGCAGGCGTTGGCGGATCGTCTGCTCGATCACGCGCCGTCCCGCGAAGCCGATCATGGCTTTGGATTCGGCAACGATCACGTCGGCCTGAAAGGCAAAGGACGCGGAGACGCCGCCGCTGGTCGGATCGGTCAGCACGACGAGGTAAAAGTTGCCGTCCGCCATGAAACGCGAGACTGCCGCGGTCGTCTTCGCGAGTTGCATGAGCGCCAGCATGCCCTCTTCCATTCGCGCGCCGCCGGAGGCGGCAAATATAATGCAGGGTACGTGTTCGCGCCGCGCCGCTTCGAACAGCAGCGTAATCCGCTCCCCGGTGACCTGGCCCATCGTTCCGCCGCGAAAATGGAAGTCCATCACGCCTAAGCCGACGCGGTGCCCTCCCACAGAGGCAAACCCACAGACGACCGATTCCGATAGGCCACTGCGCTCGCGATCGGTTTTCAGCTTTGCCGGATAGCTCTTCCGGTCGGACCAATCCAGCGGATCTCCGGGTAATACGTCCGCGCCTAACTCGGTAAACTCCCCGTCGGCGATCGACGCGATGCGGTCGTACGCTCGCATGCGAAAGTGATAGCCGCAGCGCGTGCACACAAACAGATTCGCCGCTAAATCGCGCCGGTAGAGTACCTCGCCGCACTTCGGACATTTGCTCCACAGCGCCTCATCCGAAACGTGGCTCTCTTTAGTGCGGCGGGCCGGCAACCAGTCGGGCCGCGGCACTAAGCGGCTCGCTCCTTCGCGCGCTTCGGACGCAACCACGCCGAATAGAGCTTTCCGAGCTGCTTGAGATAGTTGAAGATTTCTCGTTCGTTGAGCTTCGATTCACCGGCAACGCGGTCGGTGAAGACGTATGGGATCTCGATTGCCTTTCCATAGTGCGCTTTGGCGATGACTTCGAGGCCGATCTTGAACCCGATCGGGTCTAACACGACGCCGGCCAACGCGTCGCGCCGAACCAAAAAGAAACCGCTGGTCACGTCCTTGACGTTCGTGAGTGGCCGCGCCAGCCAGCACGCCACGCGAGATACGACGATGCGCCGCTTTGGCCAATTGGCGATCCCGCCGCCCGGCACGTAGCGGCTGCCGATCGCCAGCCCAAAGGCTCCGGATTCGAGCGCCTGCACCATCTTGGGAAGCGCGTTGACGTCGTGGCTAAAGTCTGCGTCCATCGCTCCCAACACGGTCGACTCGCTGCGCGCGATCGCCCAACCGTCGATCACGGCGCTGGAGAGCCCCAACTTTCCACTGCGGTGCAGGCAGCGCACGGGCAGTTCTTGCGCAAGCCGTTCGACGACGTCGCCGGTTCCGTCGGGAGAGTTATCGTCAACGACGATCACCTCTCCATCGAGTCCATTTTCGGCGAAGGTCGCCCCCAGCGCTCGAAGCAGCTTTTCGATGCCGGCGGCCTCGTTGTAGGTTGGAATGACGATTGAAAAAGGAAGTGGCATGCCGTGCCGGTGTTTTTACGACACGACGGCGCCAATCACCGCCAACAGCACCAGAGCTGCCGTGTCCGTGCGTAAAACGCGGGGGCCAAGCCAGAGCATTGCGGCCCCGCGGCATTGCGCGAGCTCCACTTCCTCATGCGTGAAACCGCCCTCAGGGCCGACCACAACCAGCACCCGGCCAGAGGCCGGTAACGCCTCGGCTAGGCGCTGGTGGAGTGGCGCCGGCGCCGCGAGTTCCCATGCGAAGAGCACGGCGTCGTACTCGCCAAATCGCTCCAATAGCGTTCGATACGGTATCGCCTCGAGGACGGTCGAAACGCTTTTGCGGCCGCACTGCTGCGCGGCGGCGCGCGCGAGCCGCTGCCAGCGCGCCGCTTTCTCGGCGCCGACGTCGCGGCCGACGCTGCGCTCGCAGTAGAACGGAAGGAACGACTCGACGCCCAGCTCGCTGCCTTTCTCGACGACGAAGTCCATCCGGTTCCCTTTTGGCACGGCTTGCGCGACGTCGATCCGGATCACCGCAGACGGCGCGCGGTCGTCGAAAATCTCCTCCTCGATGATTGCGCGAGCGGCACGGCCAAGGGCGGCTATCGCCGCCGTGAACGTTCGGGCGGTCGAATCGATAACGACGATACGATCGCCGGGGCTCAATCGCAGGACGTTTGCAATCTTGTGGGCGTCGGCTCCGCCGATCTCGACGGATTCACCAATCTCCTTCGCGCCCTCGACGAAGAATCGGCGCGCCGCAATCACTCGGGACGAAACGCGTCCTTCACGCGGTCGAAGAAGCTTCGGTCGTCGATCTCGTCGCCGCCGGCAAGTGCATAGGCTTCGAGCGCATCGCGTTGGCGCTTATTCATTTTCGCCGGAACCGCGACGTGAACGGTCACGTGATGATCGCCGCGCTGGGCGCCGCGCACGGTCGGCATTCCCAGTCCTCGCAGCCGGAAAGTCGCGCCGGTTTGCGTCCCCGGCGGAATCGCAACGTCGACCTCGCCGCCGAGCGAAGGAACGTCGATCGTCGCGCCCAGCGCGGCCGTCGGAAAACTCACCGGCACGTCCACGAACGTGTCTCGACCTTCACGACGGAAGCGCGAGTGCGGCAAGACGCTTAAATAAACGTAGAGATCGCCGGTGGGTCCGCCACGCGTCCCTCCCTCGCCGCTGCCCGCAATGCGAATCCGCGAACCATCGTCGACGCCGGCCGGCACGTTGACCGTCAGGCGCGTCTCGCTCTCTCTCGCGCCTCGCCCGGCGCAGCCTTCGCAGGGATGCGCGGCGACGTGCCCTTCGCCGCCGCAACGCGTGCACGGCGATTGCGTGACCATCTGCCCGAGCGGCGTCTGTCGCGTCATGCGCACGGTTCCACTGCCGCGGCAGCGATCGCACGGGGTCACGACCGTCCCGGGCTTGGCACCGCTCCCTTTGCACGCGTCGCACGACGCCAGACGATCGAAGACGATCTCTTTGGTCGTGCCGGCGAAGGCTTCTTCGAGCGTGATCTCGAGGTCGTAGCGCAGATCGGCACCGCGTTGCGGACCCTGGCGGCGCGGCTGCGCGCCACGCACGCCGCCAAAAAACATGTCGAAGATGTCGCCGAATCCGCCGCCAAAGCCGAAGTCGCCCGGCCCCGCCGGCGAACCGTTGCCGACGAATCCGAAGCGGTCGTACTGCGCTCGTTTATTCGGATCGGAGAGCACCTCGTAGGCTTCATTGATCTCTTTGAAGCGATGCTCGGCCTTCGACTTATCTTCGGCAACGTCGGGATGATGCTGCCGCGCGAGGGCGCGATAAGCTCGCTTGATCTCCTCCCCTGAAGCGTCGCGAGCGACGCCGAGGATTTCGTAATAGTCCGTGACCGACATGTTACGAGCTTGGAAGGTGGTCCACGTCGGAAAGGCGTTGGCTCAGCGATTCGGCGGTTCCGGAAGCGAGCGCCACGAGCCGCGCATAGGGCATGCGTCGCGGCCCCAGGATCGAGAGCATTCCAAAGGCGTGAGATCCGAAATGATAGGGGACCGTTACGATCGATAGGTCCGCAAGCTCTTCGCTTCCGAGTTCGCGCCCGATCTTGACGCTCGCGGCATCGGCACTCATCGCGTCGGCGACGAGTTGGTAAAGCGTCTTCTGCTCCTCGACGATCCGCAAGATCGAACGAAGCTTGCGAAGATCCTGAAACTCGGGCTGGTCGAGAAGATTCTGCGCGCCGGCCGCCGCGATGTTGGGTTGCTCGTTCGATCGCGCCGACAGGCATGCGGTGACCACGGCGCCGCGAAGATCCTCCGAAACGCCCACTTCCCGTGCCGCGCGCGAGATTTCGCTCTCCGTGACCTCGCGAAGCGGCCGGTTTGCAAGGCGCGCGTTGAGTGCGTTCGAGAAACGCGTCAAATCGTCGGGCTGGACCTCAGCGCCCAGCTCGAAGAGGCTCTGCGCGGCGACGCCGAGCGAGGTTACCACGATCGCAACGCCGGTGTGGGGCGAGAGCCAAATCAGTTGGATGTGTTTGAAGCCTTGCGTCTCTTGCTGCGGTTTGGTCACGAAAGCCAAGTTGTTCGAGAGACGCCCGAGCAAGCGCGTCGTGTGGTCGATGATTTCGTCGAGCTCGCGAGTGGCGTCGCTCAGCTCGTCGCGGATGCGCCGGCGGTCGTCGCCGGTTAGCTCTTCGGGCTGCATCAGCCGGTCGACGTAGGTGCGATAACCGGCATCGGACGGAATCCGCCCGGCTGAGGTGTGCGGCTGCACCAAATAGCCGGCCGCTTCGAGCTCGGCCATCTCGTTTCGGACGGTCGCCGAGCTGATCCCGAGGTTGTATTTCTGGGTTAGCGCCTGCGAACCGACCGGCTCGGCAGTGGCGATGTACTCGTAAACCACCGTGGCCAAAATGTACGCCTTACGCTTGTCGAGGCCGATGCTCTCCATCACGCCCCCTACTGTAGCACTCCTGCGGCGTGAGTGCTAGCCGTAGCGTCACCTTGGGCGCGGTCGATTGCTTGGACGAGTTCTTGCCAGCTCAGGCCGCCAACGGAAACGTACGAAACGGCGCCCGCGGGGTCGAGCACCAGGGTCACCGGGATTTTCGAGACGGAGTAGATGCGAAAGATTGCGCCCTGCTCGTCTTCTACCAGCGGCAACGCGATGTCCCAATGCTCGAGATAACTCGATGCAACTCCAGGAATCTCGTCGGAAACGGTCACCACGGCGACGCCCTTGCCGAAGACGTCTGCGGCACGCACGAAGTCATGCAGTTCGGCGGTACAAACGTCGCACCACGTCGCCCAAAAATCCACCACCACGACGCGTCCGCGCAGATCCGAAAGATAGGTCGTCTTGCGCGCCGTCGCGATCGCGAAGTTCGGCGGGGGCGCGTCGTATTGAATCGTTGCAAGTCCGGTTTGCGCGGGGGCGGTCAGTGCGGCGAGAACGAGTGCGGCCAGCATTTTTTATCCTGCGAAGAGTTCGGCAGGCCTGCCCGCTCGGCCCCCGTAAGTCGACACGCCTATGAGCTCCGCCATCGAGGCGCTCTTTGAGGAGCACCGCCGCTTCCCACCCTCTCCCGAGTTTGCATCGCAAGCCAACGCGACCGGCGAACTCTACGAGCAAGCCGAGCGCGACTACACCGCGTTTTGGGCCGGCTGGGCGCGCAAGCTGGAATGGAGCAAGCCCTTCACGGTAACGCTCGAGTGGAACGAACCCTTTGCGAAATGGTTCGGCGACGGGGAACTCAACGTCGCGGTCAACTGCCTCGACCGCCACGTGCGCTCCGGACTAGGCGAGAAGATCGCCTACTATTTCGAAGGTGAGCCGGGCGACCGCCGCACGCTCACCTATCGCGAGCTTCTCGAGGACGTCAACCGGTTCGCGAACGGGTTGCGCAAGTTAGGAATTCGCAAAGGCGACCGCGTCGCGATCTACCTGCCGATGATCCCCGAGTTGCCGGTAGCCATGCTCGCCTGCGCCCGCATTGGCGCGGCTCACTCGGTAATCTTCGGCGGTTTCTCGCCCGAATCGATCGTCGATCGCGTCAACGATGCAAGCTGCGTCGCGCTCATCACCGCAGATTTCGGCTGGCGCCGTGGGAACAAAGTGCCGCTCAAACGCAACTGCGACATCGCGATGGAGCGGACGCCGACGATCGCGCACTGCATCGTGGCCCGGCGCCTTGGCGACGACGTCTTCATGCACGAGACGCGCGACATTTGGTGGAGCGAGCTGGTCGCCGGCGAATCGGCGGAGTGCGAGCCCGAGGCCATGAATGCCGAAGCTCTGCTCTTCCTTCTCTATACGAGCGGCACCACCGCCAAGCCCAAGGGCATCAAGCATACGACGGCCGGATACTTGACGCAGGCGGCGATGACGCACGAGCTGGTCTTCGACCTCAAAGCGGAGCGCGATATCTATTGGTGCACCGCCGACATCGGCTGGGTGACGGGGCACTCGTACATCGTCTACGGACCGTTGGCAAACGGCGCGACCAGCGTGCTCTACGAAGGCACGCCCGATTTCCCCGATAAGGACCGCTTTTGGGAGATCGTCGAGCGCTACGGCGTCACGATTCTCTACACGGCGCCGACGGCGATCCGCACCTTCATGAAGTGGGGAACGGAGTATCCGGCCAGGCATGACTTGTCGTCGCTCCGGCTGCTGGGCACGGTCGGCGAGCCGATTAATCCCGAAGCCTGGATCTGGTATCGCGAGTGGATCGGCGCGAACACCACGCCGGTCGTCGATACCTGGTGGCAGACGGAGACCGGCGGCATCATGATCGCACCGCTTCCCGGCGTCACGACGCTGCTGCCCGGCAGCGCGACGCGGCCCTTACCCGGCATCGGGGCCGACATCGTGAACGATCGCGGCGAGAGCGTCCCCCTCGGCGGTGGCGGCTACGTCGTGCTCACGCAGCCGTGGCCCGGTATGCTGCGCGGAATTTGGGGCGACGACGAGCGCTACGTGCAAACGTACTGGTCGAAGGTTCCGCATCGCTACTTCGCCGGCGACGGCGCGCGTCGCGATGCCGACGGCAACTACTGGTTCATGGGTCGCATCGACGACGTGATGAACGTCAGCGGCCACCGCATCTCAACCACGGAGGTCGAAAGCGCGCTGGTCGATCACCCGAGGGTTGCCGAAGCGGCCGTCTGCGGAAAGCTCGACGACATGACCGGTCAAGCAATCTATGCATTCGTGTCGCTCAAAGGCGGCCTTACCGGAACGCCGGAGTTTGCCGACGAGCTCCGCGATCACGTCGCATCGAAACTCGGGAAGTTCACGCGCCCGAAATACGTGACGTTTACCCAAGAGCTTCCCAAGACGCGCAGCGGCAAGATCATGCGCCGTTTGCTGCGCGACATCGCCGAGGGGCGCACGCTTGGGGACACCACCACCCTAGCGGATTCTTCGGTCGTCCACGAACTGGCCGAGCGCGCCAAGATCGAGGTCGCGCAGGAAGAGTAGGTCCGGGTTTTCATCCGCTTGGAAGCCTGGCGGCGTTCCTTGGAGGAGCGTCGAACCCCGAGACCCCATGGCACGGGCGTCCGGCGACGAGGAGGCTTTGGCGGTAGCATTCGCGGCACACGAGCGTTGGGCGTTCGCGCGAGCGTATCGGGAATACGCGTCGCTGCTCTATTCCGTCGCGTACAACGTCTTGGGCAACGGCGAAGAGGCGCAAGACTGCGTTGCGGATGCGATCGCGCGACTATGGCGCTCGCCCTCGGCGTATTCGGCCGGGCGCGGCTCGGTTCGCAGCTTTTTGGTCGTCTGCGTGCGCAACGAAGCAATTTCGCGCCGTCGCCGCCAGAGCCGCCGGATTCGCCTAGAGGAGCGGCTCGCCGCGATGCCGGCGGAACATCAAGAACTCGAAGTTGGGGATCCCATCGAACGCGACCGCGTGCGCCGCGCGTTCGCTAAACTTCCCGACGACCAGCGTGCCGCGGTGGCGCTTGCGTTTTACGAAGGCAAGACGCACACGGAGATTGCGTCCGAACTCAACGCTCCGCTCGGAACGATCAAAAGCCGCATCAGTCTGGGGCTGCGCAAGATCGCCGCAAGCCTTGGATCCAACGGAGGCGACCGGTGAACGGCGCGCATTTCGGTGAGCGCGCCGCCCTCTACGCGCTCGGCGCGCTCGACGACGCCGAGTCCGCCGCGCTGGAAGCTCACCTGCGCGTCTGTGCGGCGTGCGCGAAACTCGTCGGTGAGGCGGAACGAGACGTTGACACGATCACCTCGCTGGAAACGCGCCGGCGAGCGCCGGAAGAACTGAGCAGGCGCGTCGAACGCCTTCTTGCGCCCGCGCGTCCGCAGCCGGCACCCTGGTCCCGTTTTATGGCCATCGCCGCGGCATTTCTCATCGGGGTTCTTCCATCGGCGTATTTGTGGGAGCGAAACCGCGCGATGCAGGATGCGATGCTCTCGCAAAGTTCGGCGATGGATCGGCTGGCCACAACCGCGCATCGCACGGCGAGTTTCCGGGCGACCAACGGTGCGCTCGCGGCCAACGTGATGTACCCTTCCGACGGTTCGTGGTACGTGATCGTGGTACGCGGAGCGTCGCATGCGCTCCAGGTCGCCTGGATGCACGACGGCGCGCAAACGATGCTGGGCGACGCCGTGCCGCACGGCCGGGTTGCGATGCTCTATCTACCCAAGAGCCATCGCATGGAGCAACTCGCGCTGATGGACGGCCCGCGCATCGTCGCGCAGGCGCAGCTTCCGTATTAACCGGCCTCCGCCGATGAAAAAAACGGCGCGAGGTCGTCGAGGTGCTCGATCCGCAGCGCCGGAGGCAGCGCCGCCAGAATCGTAGCGCCGTACCGCGTCGATATCGCGCGCCCGTCGAGCAGCGCCATCAACCCGCGGTCGCTGCCGCTGCGAATGAGGCGTCCAAACCCCTGTTTGAGGCGTACCGTGGCGGCGGGAACCATGTAGTGTTCGAAGCCGTCGAGACCGCGTGCTTCGAGCGCGCGGATTCGCGCCATCACCAGCGGATCGCTGGGTGACGGAAAGGGAAGCCGGTCGATGATCACGCACGAGAGCGCGTCGCCCACGACGTCGATTCCCTCCCAGAACGTTCCCGTGGCAAACAACACCGCGCCCGGCGTTCGTCGAAACCAATCGATCAGGTGCGAGCGCGGGAGCTGGCCTTGCAGCCGAACCGGAAACGCGAGCCGATCGGCAAGCAGCGCGTACACTTCCCGCAAGCGCGCGTACGAAGTAAACAGCACGAAGGCTCGCCCGCGCGTTCGGTCGAGGCACTCTTCGACCAGCGGCGCGGCGCGGCGCGCAAAATCTGCCGATTTTGGATTGAGTTCCGCCGGCGCGATAAACAGGCGGGCCTGCCGAGCGTAATCGAACGGCGACGTCGCGACCAACTGTTGCGCGTCGTCGATTCCAAGCGTCCGCCGCACGAAGTCGAACGAGCCGTTTGTCGAGAGCGTCGCGCTGGTCAAGATGACGCTCGGCGTGCGCGAGAAGAGCGTCGTCCGTAAAAACTCGGCGACCTCGTGCGGCGCGCAATGCACCGAATATCGCGCATCCGAGTCGCTGCGCTCCGCCCACGCGATCGCTTCGGGGGAGCCACCCTCGATGCGATCGACGACGGACTCGTGGCCTACGACGAGTCGCAGCATCAGGTCGCGGCGGCGCTCGGCCTCGGCCAGCACCTCGCCCTCCGGCTTGTGCTTACGTGCCTCCGTCCAGTTGGCGAACAGCCAGTTCTCCAAACGGTAGAGGCTTTCGCGAAGAAGAAAAAGCGCGGGCCCCGCTTCCTCGTTTGCCGCCAGCGGATAGCGATCGCCCGGGACGCGCGCGAGCGACGATTCCAGCGCGCGAACGGCCGCATCGAACTCGACGTCGAAGAGCGCCGGCAGTTCGTAGGTTCGATGGATTTTGCGCATCATGCGCCCGATGCTCGCGGCGGAGAGCACGGCCGTGACGGCATCGGTCGCCCATCGTTCGCACTGATGCGCTTCGTCGAGCACGGCGACGTCGTAGGGCGGCAAGAGGCCGCCGCCGACGGCCAAGTCGAGAAAGAAGAGCGCGTGGTTGACGACGACGACGTCGGCATACTTAGCCTGATCCCGTTTGTTGAAGTAAAAACAATCGCGGAAATGCGCGCAGTACTCGCCGACGCATTCGTCGGCATCGGCATCGAGCAGCTCCCATTCGCCCGGAGGCAGTACGAAGGGCAGCTCCGCACGATCGCCGGTTTGCGTCCGCGCGGCCCATTCCGAGACGCGTTGCAGGCTCGGCGACGGGGCGAGCGGCCGGTCTTCGCGCATTCGCTCGAACTTCTGACGGCAGAGATAGTGCGATCGTCCCTTGAGCAGCGTGACTCGCACCGGGATGCCGAGGGCGGCTTCCACCAACGGAATATCTTTCTGCACCAACTGTTCTTGCAGCGCAATCGTTCCCGTCGAAAGCACGACTTTCTTGCCGCTGCGCAGCGCGGGCACGAGATACGCAAGGGATTTGCCGACGCCGGTACCCGCTTCGACGATCGTGTGCATGCTTTCCAGGATGCCGCGCTCGACGAGCTGCGCCATCTGCAGCTGTCCCGTTCGCTGTTCGAAGCCGCGCAGATTTCGCGCGAAGGGTCCGTCGGATCCGAAAATCCGATCCAGCGTCATTGCGTCCAATGCTGCCGGTCGTGCGGCGATTCGTACTGCGACTCCAAGGTGCGGCCGGTCGAGCTTTCGACGACGACCGGCGCCACGCGGCGCGGCGGATAGTAGATTGCAAAGGTGAATATAAAACCGGCCAGGAGCCCCGCCACGTGCGCTTGCCAAGAGATCACGGGAACGCTAAACGTGATGATGAGGTTGATAACTAAGATCCCGATGTTCGACCGCACCAGCTCCATTCCAGGTTTCCCCAGCTTAAACCCGATCGCGAAGAGGGCGCCAAAGAGCCCGAAGATCGCGCCGCTCGCGCCCAAAGTCGGCGTTATCGGATTGCTGAAGTAGACGACCCCCAGCCCCGAGACGATCAGCGACGCCATGTAGACCAGCAGCATGCGCCACGAGCCTAGCGCGTACTCGATGAATCGGCCGAGAAACCAGAGCGACATCATGTTGACGCCGATGTGAATCAGTCCGCCGTGCAGGAAGGCTCCGGTGATAATGCGCCACCACTGGTGATCCTGGAGCACGGCAGCCGGAATCAATGCACCCTCCGCGAGAACGCGCGTCGCGCCCGGGCTGTCGAAGCTCCCGAGCACGCTGGGACCGCCAACCGCAAACTCCCAAAGAAAGGCGAGGAAGTTAACGACGATCAAAAAGCGAGTGATCACGCGATCATCACCGTGCGCGCCAGCTCGAGCGAGATCGCGTGACGCTCGCCGGAGACTTCGATCGTTATCGGGCCGCCCAACGGCGCCTTCTCGATCACGCGCAGTTTGACGCCGGGGCGCAATCCGACTTGGCCGAGGTAGCGCAAGATCTCCGGCATCTGTTCGGTCACGCCCGAGACGGTCACGCGTTTCCCGGGCTCGACTTGCGCGAGCGGGATGCCGGTTCGCACCGGCTCGGTAAGATCTTTCGGCGGAATCGGATGGCCGTGCGGACAAGTGCGCGGATTGCCGAGCGCCGTAACCAGACGCTCCTCGACGCGCTCGGTGATGGCATGCTCGAGGATGCAGGCTTCGGCGTAGACTTCGTCCCACGGCATCTTTAGAACGTCGGTGAGCAAACGCTCCGCCAGGCGATTGCGCCGAACCACGCCGACGGCGACCTCCAAGCCCTTTCGCGTGAGCTTGATGTCGCCGCGCACTTCGTGTTCGACGAATCCATCGTTGACGAGCTTCTTGAGCATGCCCGAAACGCTGGCGGGCGCGACGCCGAGCTCGGTCGCCAGCGCCGACGTCGTCACGCCGGGGCCCTCTCGCTCGAGGCGATAGATGGCCTTCATATACATTTCGAACGATTCGGCAAAGTGTGAGTGCGAGTGCCCGGGCATACCAGCTCTAACTACTCGATCGCTCGTGAAGTTCCGCGACGGCCTCGTCGAGCTGCGCGCGCATCGCCTGCTTCTCGAGGGGTTGCGCAAACGTCGCGTCGATCGCGTTTCGCACGAAGCGTTCCAGCGCGGCCGGCCCCGCAACGCTTTCGACGAGCTCATATTCGCGCTCAATCGACGTAGCAAAGAGCGCCGGATCGTCGCCGTCGATGGTTACGACGCAGCCCTGCCGGTCGAAATCGACGTACGGATTGGGATGATCGGCCAGAGCCGCGCCGGTGAGGCGATTCGACGTCGGACAGATTTCTAGCGGGATGCGGCGCGTTGCGAGCAGTTCGATCGTGCTTGGGTCCTCCAGTGCGCGGATGCCGTGGCCGATTCGCTCCGCGTGCAACAGCTCGACGGCATCGCGTACGCTTTCCGCCCCGCCGGCCTCGCCGGCGTGCGCAACGCAATGCAACCCCTGCGCACGCGAGTAGTCGAACGGCTCGGCGAAGAGTCGCGCCGGAAAGCGCACCTCGTCCCCCCCGAGCGAAACCCCAACGACGTCGAGGTCCGTCATCGTTGCCACCGATCGGGCAGTTTCCATTGCGCTGGCTTGGCCGAAGTTTCGAGTGAGGTCCGGCAAAAGTCTGAAGGTCGCCCGCGGCCGCGCTTGCCGCAGCTCCTTCACGAGTGCCTCCATCGCTGCTCGCACGTCGAGCGTGGGATTGAAGAACGTCCAAACCGACGGCGAAACAAAAAGCTCACCGTAGATGACGCCTTGGATGAGAGCGTCTTCCACGAACTCGCGCGCCAGGCGCGCATAGTCGTCCGGTTCTCGCAGCGAGCGGCTGACCGCCGCAAAAAGGTATAAAAACTCTTGCAGCCCCTCGAACCGATATGGATCCTCGCTGTCACCCTGAGGGCAGTCAGTGTCGCCCTGGGTCCGCGGGCGATACCGCAACGGGACGCCGTGCTTGTCCGCAAGCTCGACGAAGGTCGCCGGGCGCAGCGTCCCTTCGAGATGGCAGTGCAGGTGGATTTTCGGAATGCGTTCCGCAAGCGAGCCGGGGGCCATCCGCCCCGCTTTCGGCGCCGGCAGGGGCAAAACCGGGCTCGCCGTAAGTAAGTCGGTCGCCGCGGGGTGGAGCAGTCCGGTAGCTCGTCGGGCTCATAACCCGAAGGTCGGTGGTTCAAATCCACCCCCCGCAACCAACTCCCTTCGTCACATTTCCGGAGGTGCGCATATGGCGGACGAGATCACCACCAGCTTCGCCAAAGATATCCGCCCGATGTTTACCGACATCGACGTCGCGCATATGAAGGCCGCCGGCATAGATCTCTCGAGCTACGCCGACGTCCAATCGTACGCAGAGGCCATCTACCGAACGGTGAGTAACGGCACGATGCCGCCGCCCGGCACGGGCGAGCAATGGACACCCGAGATGTGCGCCCGCTTCAAACAGTGGCAGCGGGATAACTGCCCGCCCTAGTTTTTGCGGCGCTCTTCGTAGACGAGCTTGGCCGTCGCATCCGTTTATGAAAATAGGCGACCCCCTTGTTATGCGGCAGCTCCAGTAGCGCTAAGAGCTTTCGTCACCCAGGAACTGTTTTAGGTTTTCTTTTTGCGGAGGGGTAGCATCGCAATCGAATTCCTTGGGAGTGACGCGTTGGAGCACCTCGGTTTCCTTGAAGATGGCGCTACACGAGCGACACGTCCAGATGTCCTCCCAACCCTCGCTGCCATTTCGCCCAAGCCTCCACCATTTATCGATCGTCACGTCACTGGATCCGCAACCGGGACACGGTTGCTGTTTCCGCAAGCTCGAAAAAAAGTATTCGCACTGGCTATCGAAGCCCTCGCGTGCGCTCCACGCTCGTATCGCATCGCGATCGATCGCGCCGCTTTCAGCCACACCGATTGCTGCGCTGAGCGCACTCCGATCGTTGTCGGTATAAAACCACATGAGGCGATCGCGCACGCAGTCAGTTCGCGTTAGGATGTGAAGTATTTGGTCCGTTTTGCGCAATGTCTCCCAGGTTCTGAGAAGATCATCGCCGATAGCTAAAGGTCCCCGGGGAAACTCTAGCGTGTACTGATTCTCAGCATGCTCGTATGTGCCGCCATGTTCAGCGTAACCTAAACGCGCCAAGACTTCCGCTCCGCCAGCTCCTTGCAGCACAATGATGAAATCTGCGTCCCGCGATTGGTAGGCAGCCCCTGCATACACGGTCGCCGCGCTGCCGCCCGTAAGGACTGCGGTGACGCCGACAAGATCGAGGGCCGTACAGATTTCGAAACAGACGTCGGCCAAACTGGATTTGGCGTTGATCGGCACTACAATGCCTTACCGCGACGCCTCGGCCGCCGGCGAACGCCGGCGACCCTTTCTTCAAGATCGGTGCCTTTTGCATATTTCAACATGAAAGCCTCGAGTTCACCGACGCCGTACATCCGCGGGTTCAACGATACTGTGCGGGTCCGGCCAACATAGCGGGAGACTAGAACGCCCTCGCGTTCCAGGGCATCAACGATTCGGAAGACCGCCGGCTGGTCAAGCTCCAACAGCCCGGCGAGTTGCTGGACGTAGCTTTCTTTCAAGAGAGCGATTGCCAGCAGCGCACGGGTGCGACTCGGACTTCCGAAGAGCTTGGGACCTTTGACGAGCATGTGATCAGTATAGCACAAATGCTATACCATAATAACAAATATGCTATGCTTGGCTCTGGCTCGAATGGCTCGCACGGGGCGCTTCTGGCAGCATCGGAGCTGTCTTTAGGGTTTTCGCTCAGACGGGAGCATCGTTTTCGATCAAATCTTCGGATCGAAGATCCGACCAAAACGCCGACGGGATCCTCGTCTGGAGGGACGTGTAGTCCGCAAGTACTTGCTGCGGATTCGCACATCCGACGACCAGCGCCGCCGCGACATCGGGCGCGCAGGAGAACTGCAGTGCGGCCGTGCGAAGGTCGACACCATACCGCGCGGCAACGGCGCGCAGCTGCTCCCGCTTCTCAATCACCTCAGCCGGAATCTTATAACTCTCCTTACCGTAATTGAAGCGTGCGCTCCCGCTGATAAAGCCGGCGTTGAGCGACGACCCGACGACAAACATCATTCCGCACTGCCGCGCCTTGGGGAAGACCCGATGGAGCGCGTTCGCATGATCGATCAATGAATATTGACGCGCCAAGAGGCACACGTTTGCGTCGGCGACGTCCATCAGCTTGAGAATGGGTTCCGGTGAGTTGACGCCAAGCCCCCAGCCTTTGATCAGGCCTTCGTCGCGCATCTTGCTCAGTGCTGGAAACGCGCCTTTTCTAGCGACCTCGAACTGCTCTTCCCAGGGCCCCGGCAGCCACGGATTATCCGGCGAGAGATCGTGGACGAACGCGATGTCGAGCGCGTCGACCCCTAAGCGCTGCAGGCTATCTTCAACCGAGCGCTTCACGCCGTCAGCGGTGTAGTCGTAACGGAGATTGTTGGGCGAAGGCGTGAACGGAAAGTACTCTTTGGCGTTGTTGTCGCGCGACGCGGTGAGCAATTTCCCGACCTTCGAGGAGAGGACGTACTCGCTGCGCGTCTGTTTGTGCAAGAATGCGCCAAGTCGCCGCTCTGCCAGCCCCAGGCCGTACCACGGAGAAGTGTCGTAGTAGCGCACGCCCGCATCCCACGCGGCCTTGATCGTGTCATACGCGTCTTCATCGGTGACGTACGCAAACTCGTTACCAAACGGCACCCCGCCAAGACCGAAAGGCTTCCCGCGAAGGATTTCTGACCCATTCATGCAGACCCTTATTCCCCCATGCCGCGACGCCTAACGGCCGATGCGTTCAGGTCTTTTCCTTCGCCTCGGCGGCGTGGTACTTGCGCCGTATCTCGTCGATGTCGACCGTCGGCGGCGGAAACGTCATGTCGAATGATTTTAGGGTCTCGACGACGATCTTCGAGACCACGAGGTTGCGAAACCACTTGCGTTTCGAAGGGATGACGAACCAGGGCGCGTGCGCCGTGCTGGTCTTGGCGAGTACGTCCTCGTATGCTTTCACGTACTCCGGGAAATACGCTCGCTCCGCGTAGTCCGCTTCGCTGATCTTCCATTGGCGCGTCGGATCGTCGAGGCGTCTCGCGAAGCGCCGGAGCTGCTCTTTTTCGGTAATGTGTAGGTAGAACTTGAGGATCGTCGTTCCGGCCAGAGTGAGGTTTCGCTCGAACTCGTTGATGAGCTCGTAACGCTTCGACCAGACCGATTTGGGGACGAGATCGCGCACGCGCGCGATGAGGACATCCTCGTAATGCGAGCGGTTGAAGATCGCGATCTCACCCTTTGCGGGCGCGTGAACGTGCGCGCGCCACAAGAAATCGTGATCGGCTTCCTCTTTCGACGGCTCTTTGAATGCATGTGCGCGCGCGCCTTGGGGGTCGAGTGCGCCGAAGACGTGCCGGATCGTTCCGTCTTTTCCGGCGGCATCCATGCCCTGGAGGCAGACGAGCAGCGAGCGGCCGTGCTCGGCATACAGCAGGTATTGGAGATCGGCGAGCCGGCGATCGTCGCGCTTCATCTCCGCGGTCGCCACCGCCTTGGTTTTCTTCGTGCCGGTAAAGCCGGATTTTACGTCGGCCAGCCGCACGCGCGTGCCGGGCTTTACCGCGAAAAGCTTGCTATAGTTCAAATCTTCAACAATCCGGTCTCCTTTCCAACCTCTTCAAATGCCGCAAGCGCCCGATCCATCTCGTCTTTGGTTAGCGCGGCACTGATCTGCACGCGAATACGCGCCGTTCCCTCCGGCACGACCGGATAGCCGAAGCCGGTAACAAAGACGCCGGCTTTCAACAGCTTGTCGCTGACCGCGATGGCAAAGGCCGTCTCGCCGACGATGATCGGAACGATTGCGCTCTCGCTGTCGAGCGGGTTGTAGCCGATGCGTTTGAGCCCGTCGCGGAAGTATCGCGTGTTCCCACGCAGTCTTTCGACCAGCTCGGGATGCGACTCGAGATACTCGATCGCTGCGAGCGAACTGCAGCCGACCGTCGCCGGCAAGGCGTTGGAGAAAAGCTGCGGCCGCGAACGCTGGATGAGGGTATCGACCAAGGCGCTGCTGCCGGCGACAAAACCGCCGGCCGCGCCGCCGAGCGCCTTGCCCAGCGTTCCCGTAATCATGTCGATCTTTCCCGTCAAACCATAATGCTCGATCGTCCCACGCCCGGTCTTGCCCATGACGCCGGTACCATGCGAATCGTCAACGACCGTGATCGCGCCGTACTTTCGCGCTAGCTCGACGATCTCGGGAAGCTTGGCGAGATCGCCCTCCATCGAGAAGACGCCGTCGGTGACGATCACGATCGGGAAGCAATCGGCGACGCTTTGCAGCTTCTCTTCCAGCTCGCGCATGTTGCTATGCTTGAAACGCTCCCGCCTCGCTTTTGAGGCCAGCCGGACGCCGTCGATAATCGAGGCATGGTTCAGCTCGTCGGAGATAATCGCCGAGCCCGCGTCGCAGATCGTCGCGAACAGCCCGGTGTTCGCGTTCCAGCAAGAGACGTACGAGAGCGACGCCTGCGTACCTAAAAACTCCGCAATCCGCTCCTCGAGCACCCGGTGAATCGAGAACGTTCCACAGATGAAGCGCACCGATGCGGTTCCCGCGCCGAATTCGTCGAGCCCGCGTTTTCCCGCCTCGACGACCTCGGGCAGGTCGGCGAGACCCAAGTAGTTGTTGCTCGAGAGCACGATGACGTCCCCGGCCTCTTCCATATGGACTTCCGCGGCCATCGGCGTCGTCAGATGGCGCAGGTGCTTGTACGTGCCGGCCTTTTTGAGCGCATCCAGATCGGTTTGCAACTTCGCTTCGAACGCCTGATTCATGATGTCGTGCCTACTCCTTTGAAATCCAAAACGATCTTGGCGGCTTCGCCTTTACGCATCAACTCGAATGCGCGGTCGAACTCGCGATACGGCAGCACGTGCGTGATGATCTCCCGCAGATCCACTCGGCCGCTCTTCACCAGCGCCTCGGTCTGATACCAGGTTTCGAACATGCGCCGGCCGTTGATGCCGAGCACGGTCAGCCCCTTGAAGATGATGCGCTCGGCGAGATTGAGGTTGACGCTATCGGACGGAATGCCGAGCAGCGCGGCCGTTCCCCCATTGCGCACGAGCTGGAGACCCAGGTCGATCGCGGCGCCGCTTCCCGACATCTCGAGCAAGACGTCGACGCCGTCACCGCGGGTACGCCGCTTGATTTCGTCGACGAGATCGGGCCGGCTCGAAAGAAACGTGGCATCCGCGCCAAGGCGTTGCGCAAGTTCGAGCTTTGCGGGATTGACGTCGATGGCATAGACGAAGCTCGCCCCCGCCGCACGCGCGACCGGTATCGCCATCAGCCCGATCGATCCGACGCCGGTGATGGCAACGCTCTTGACGCTGACGCCCGCCGCCATGACCGTGTGCACCGCATTGCCGAGGGGATCGAAGACGGCGGCATATTCGTCCGGAATCGCCGGATCGAGCCGCCAGACGTTGTACTCCGGAATCGAGATGTACTCGGCGAATGCGCCGTCGCGATCGACGCCGATGATTTTGACACGCTCGCAGATGTGAGCGTTACCGGTCCGGCAGAGAAGGCAGGTGAGATCGGCGATATGACCTTCGGCCGAAACGCGCTCCCCGACGCGGACCGACGTCACGGCATCGCCGATTGCGGCGACGGTGCCCATGAACTCGTGGCCGACAACGAGCGGCGGCTTGATGCGGTGCTGCGCCCACGCGTCCCACGAATAGATATGATAATCGGTACCGCAGAGGCCGGCCTTCTCGACCTTAATCAGCACGTCGGTCGGGCCGATCGAGGGTATCGGCACCTCGGCCAATGTAAAACCGGGCCCGAGGCCCGGTTTCACCAGCGCCATCATTGTCGAAGCCATGACGGCGCTGGTATTTCACTCGAACGCGCGGGAACCCCCGCCCGCTAGAAGTCGTACTCCAGTTGGACCCGGTTGTATTTGAAGAGCGGCAAGCCGCCGAACTCCGATGCGCCCAACGTCGAGCCCGATGGGCAGTCCGTCGCGGCAGCACCGCAGTAGGTGTTGGAAAGCGTCCGGTAGATGTAGCGGTCGCGAATCGACAAGCCGCGATACGGTCCGTGGGCCGGCATATGGCTGAAACGGTAGCGTCCGTCGAGCACCCAGGTGTTGGTGTTCTCCGGCCCCAACGCGTTGCCGTAGTTGTACCACGCGTCGGTTGCGATCCAGACCCATTTCGTGTTGGACGTCGTGTACTGCAGACCCGCTTTGAACGACGAGCCGGCAGCGCGCCGGTCGGCCATGCCTTGCGTCACGTTGGTCGTGAAGAGCGGATCGCTGTCGTAGTTATCCGTGTACGGACTGGCCCAGCCGCCGTACTCGATCTGCGTCCGGCCGGTGCTCGCACTCGTAGAGCACTGAGCGGCGTTGAGCGGAAGGAAGTAGCCCAACGTCACGCCGCTGGTGCTGATTTGATTGTTGGAGCTGCTGCAGGTCACGCCTTTGGGCAGATAGATGCTGTCGGTCTTCCACGGAATCTGATCGTAACCGGCGGCAAACTGTAGTCCGGGAAGTGGGTCTAATCCGATCTGGGCGCCGAAGACTTGACTGTCGACTTTGCCGATGAACGATTGGCCGGAGTTGCTCTCCGTGCCGCCTTGCAGAGCGATGTATGGCGCCCACCTACCGGCAAACGTATACTTTCCATCGCCCCACCATTGGTTGACCAAATCGCTCACGTTGTAGAAATAGCCGTTGACCGCGATGCCCTCACCCGAGGGATTGGCATAGCCCAGCTTGGCGTAGGTAAAGCCGTTGGTATTGATGCCTTGACCGCCCGGAACCACGATGTTGGGAGCCATGCCGTTGTTGCCCGAGGGGAAACTCGTAAGCAGCGTCTGCCGGCTAAAGGTCGAGCTGGTCCGGTTTTCATAGGCCAGCATATCGGCACCCTCGACCGTCCAACCGCTGGGACTGGTATAGCCCAGATCGCCGCCTAAAAACGACGCCGGTTTGAGACGCGAATCGGCCGGGTTGGCCCACGGCGAGTTGAACAACTGGTTGCCCAGCGTTCCGTCCCAGCCGTTAGCCCGGTACTTTAGATACGCTTCGTCAAACGTGCTTAGCGTATAAGGCGGCAGCGTCTCGTCCTGATTGGTGCCGGGTGGAATCTGCGAGACGCAGAGGCCGCCCTTGGCATTGTTGGCCGCGACGATGCACGGACCGGTTGGGGCGATGGAATAGAAGTAGGTGCCGCCCACGATCCAGCCGCTGTCGGGAAAATCCCATTCGGCGTGCGGCGCGAGCCCGTTGCTCCAACTCTCTTGATTGACGCCGTTGGAGTTGTACTTGGCGCCGGGCGAAAAGTTGAACTGAGCGCCCGGATTATTCGAAGCGTTCTGCCGCGTGAAGTAATACGAACGGACGTAGCCGCCCAGCTTGAGCGGATTGGGCGTCGGCGGGGGCGGCGGCGGTGGCGCAACCGTCTCTTCGGGTACCGGCGGCGGAGCCGGAGCCTCCGTCGGCGGCGGCTCACCGACAACGTACCGCACGACCGCCAAATGACGATCCGGTATCCATTGCACGTAGGCGCCCATGCCCTCGGAAAGCACGCGCACGGGCACGAGAACGTCTCCGTTGTACACGATCGGTGGCACGTCGAGCGGACGCGCTTCCCCGTTAACCACGACGACCGGCTTACCGACCGTCACGCTCATCGTCGCCCCCGGCTTGGTTACCGTCGCGGTTTTGCTGGCCGGATCATAGCTCACCGTCGCGCCCATCTGCTCGAACATCGAACGCAAGGGGACGAAAAGCTCGCCATTTCTGACGAGACCGGCCAAGACGCGACCCTGCTTGAGCACGTCGGGTTTGGTATAGACGTGATGGTCGTTATAGAGAATCGGAATCTGGCCCGACGGAGGCGAACCGAAGTTTGCTGCGGAGCTCGCCTGCGCCACTGGTGTTGCCTGCGTTTCCGCCAGTGCGTACGACGTGCTCCCCAGAACGATTGCCGCCGCCAAAGCCAAGAGCGGAAGGGCCCTCCGGACGGCGGCCCGGGTTTCCAATAGGGGAAGTAGCATGGTAATCATCCTCCAAGAAAAAGATGGCTTGGGTCATCTTTTCCGCCCTAGCGAAGATGACCTTGGTTACTTTCTCTCATTTTCCACACGCCAAAAGCGGCCCAAACGGCCAAGGGCGACGCCTGGGAAGCGGCTCGAGGATCAGCGCTTCAGCCGAGCCTGGAACGCGGCCCAGTCCGCCGGCAAGGAGGTCCCCGGCGCCTCGGCCTGGTCCGTGGCGAGCCCGTAGAGGCGAGGTAGGCATCCCCGGTTAGCCGCGCCACCTCGCTGCCGTCGTCAAAGTCGTCGGGCTCAAAGACGCTGTGCCGCAGGCTCGCATCTAAGAAGCCGGAGACGAAGCGCTCGATCTCGGGAGAGCCGGCCTCGAACGGAAGTGCCAGCCGGCGGCCGATCCGTTCGAGTTGGGCGCGCGAATCCCGCATCAAGAGGTCGTAATCCACGACGACGAACGGCTTGCCGATCACGTCGCCGAAGAACGGCACCATGTACACGAGCCATAACCGGTAGGCTGTATCCGCGTCCATCGCCTGGCGCGCAAAGAGTGAGGCGGCAACGCTTCGCGGATTTCGAATCGCTACCACATAGAAGTCATCGACCTCGCAGTCGCGCAAAGCGCGTTGCCAGAACGGCAGCAGGCGAATCGTACGCGGGTCTTTGAAGCCCCACAGCGGCGCCGAAGTAAACGTCCGGTTCAAATAGCGGATCGCATCGCGCCGCAGCGCTCGAACGCGGCGTCGCTCAAACGCCCGGCGATCGACGGGCGACGTATCGTCCCACGTGAGTCCGAGAGCCCCCAGGAGCCGTTCGTTGAGCGCGACGATCCCTTTGTCTTCCCAATATCCGGTTGGATTCTCGGGCTGCGCGTCGAGGAAGTCGTCGCCGAGGTAGACGCCGAGCGCCCCAAGCCCGCGCGCGATTGCGCTGGTGCCGCTTCGATGCATCCCGAGCAGCAATACGGCCCGCGAGGTTGACATTTCCCTATTCTAGCGGGAAAGCGGGCCGAATGCGCTCGGCCCGCTGGATGGCGCTAGAAGTCGTACTCGAGTTGGAGCCGGTTGTATTTGAAGAGCGGCAAGCCGCCGAACTCCGATGCGCCCAACGTCGAGCCCGATGGGCAGTCCGTCGCGGCAGCACCGCAGTAGGTGTTGGAAAGCGTCCGGTAGATGTAGCGGTCGCGAATCGACAAGCCGCGATACGGTCCGTGGGCCGGCATATGGCTGAAACGGTAGCGTCCGTCGAGCACCCAGATGTTGGTGTTCTCCGGCCCCAACGCGTTGCCGTAGTTGTACCACGCGTCGCTTGCGATCCAGACCCACTTCGTGTTGGACGTCGTGTACTGCAGACCCGCTTTGAACGACGAGCCGGCAGCGCGCCGGTCGGCCATGCCTTGCGTCACGTTGGTCGTGAAGAGCGGATCGCTGTCGTAGTTATCAGTATACGGACTGGCCCAGCCGCCGTACTCGATCTGCGTCCGGCCAGTGCTCGCACTCGTAGAGCACTGGGCGGCGTTGAGCGGAAGGAAGTAGCCCAACGTGACGCCGCTGGTACTGATTTGATTGTTGGAGCTGCTGCAGGTCACGCCTTTGGGCAGATAGATACTGTCGGTCTTCCACGGAATCTGATCGTAACCGGCGGCAAACTGTAGTCCGGGAAGCGGATTTAATCCGATCTGGGCGCCGAAGACTTGGCTGTCGACCTTGCCGACGAACGATTGGCCGGAGTTGCTCTCCGTGCCGCCTTGCACTGCGATGTACGGCGCCCACCTACCGGCAAACGTATACTTTCCATCGCCCCACCATTGGTTGACCAAATCGCTCACGTTGTAGAAATAGCCGTTGACCGCGATGCCCTCACCCGAGGGATTGGCATAGCCCAGCTTGGCGTAGGTAAAGCCGTTGGTATTGATCCCTTGGCCGCCCGGAACCACGATGTTGGGGGCCATGCCGTTGTTGCCCGAGGGGAAACTCGTAAGCAGCGTCTGCCGGCTAAAGGTCGAGCTGGTCCGGTTTTCATAGGCCAGCATATCGGCACCCTCGACCGTCCAACCGCTGGGACTGGTATAGCCCAGATCGCCGCCTAAAAACGACGCCGGTTTGAGACGCGAATCGGCCGGGTTGGCCCACGGCGAGTTGAACAACTGGTTGCCCAGCGTTCCGTCCCAGCCGTTAGCCCGGTACTTTAGATACGCTTCGTCAAACGTGCTTAGCGTATAAGGCGGCAGCGTCTCGTCCTGATTGGTGCCGGGTGGAATCTGCGAGACGCAGAGGCCGCCCTTGGCATTGTTGGCCGCGACGATGCACGGACCGGTTGGGGCGATGGAATAGAAGTAGGTGCCGCCCACGATCCAGCCGCTGTCGGGAAAATCCCATTCGGCGTGCGGCGCGAGCCCGTTGCTCCAACTCTCTTGATTGACGCCGTTGGAGTTGTACTTGGCGCCGGGCGAAAAGTTGAACTGAGCGCCCGGATTATTCGAAGCGTTCTGCCGCGTGAAGTAATACGAACGGACGTAACCGCCCAGCTTGAGCGGATTGGGCGTCGGCGGTGGCGGCGGTGGTGGCGCAACCGTCTCTTCGGGCACCGGCGGCGGAGCCGGAGCCTCCGTCGGCGGCGTCGCCGGAATGTAGCGCACCACGACCAAACGCCGGTCGGGAACCCACTGCACGTAGGCACCCATGCTTTCGGAAATCACGCGCACCGGTACCAGCACCACGCCGTGGTACATCATCGGCGGCACGTCGAGCGGACGCGACTCGCCGTTGATGACCACCACAGGTTTGCCCACGGTCACGACGGTCGTCGCGCCGGCTTTGGTGATCGTCGCCACCCGGCCGGACGCGTCGAAGGCAACCGTGGCGCCCATCGCCTCGAACATCGAGCGTAACGGCAAATAAATCGTACCACCCTTGGCGTAGGCGGCTAAGACGCGCCCTTGCTTGAGCACGTCGGGCTTGGTATACACGTGATGGTCGTTATAGAGAATCGGAATCTGGCCCGACGGAGGCGAACCGAAATCTGCCGCGGAGCTCGTCTGCGCTACTGGTGTTGCCTGCGTTTCCGCCAGCGCGTACGACGTGCTCCCCAGAACGATTGCCGCCGCCAAAAGGACAAGGCCAAAGCCAACGTGAGAACGTGACACGGTCAGGATTCTCCTTAAGTAGGCGAGGAAGTAAGCGTAAATAGAGTCTAGCGACTGTTTGTTAAGGTTAGTTTAAGTTGGATTGTTAGAACCTTATCCGTATCGGCCGGTTATGTAGTCCTCGGTCCGCTTGTCTTTCGGCTTGGTGAAGATCGTCGCAGTCGTATCGGTTTCGAGCAGTTCTCCCATCAAAAAGAAAGCGGTTTTGTCGCTAATACGCGCGGCCTGCTGCATCGAATGCGTCACGATGACGACCGTATATTCCCTTTTCAAGGCTTCGATCAGGTCTTCGATCTTGCTCGTCGCGATCGGGTCGAGGGCCGACGCGGGCTCGTCCATAAGAATCACTTCGGGGTCCACCCCTAAGCAGCGGGCGATGCAGAGACGCTGCTGCTGACCGCCTGAGAGCGTCATTGCCGAGCGGTCGAGACGGTCCTTGACCTCGTCCCAGAGTGCGGCCCGGCGAAGGCTGCGCTCGCAGATCTCCATCAGCCTTTCTTTGTTGGTCTCCCCGTGAATGCGCGGGCCGTACACGACGTTATCGAAGATCGACTTAGGAAAGGGGTTCGGCCGCTGAAAAACCATGCCGATGCGATAGCGAATCGTGACGGGGTCGATTTCCGGAGCGTAGATGTTCCGATTATCGAGCAGCACCCGCCCCTCGACGCGTGCGCCCGGGGTCAAGTCGTGCATCCGGTTGAGCGCGCGGATGAACGTCGACTTGCCGCACCCCGACGGGCCAATCAACGCCATCACCTGGTTCACGGGGACGGCCAGCGACGCGTTCTTGATCGCTTGAAACGCCCCGTAGTAAACGTCCAGACTCTCGACGTTGAGCTTCGTTCCGGTAACAGTTACGGCCGGCTCGGCGGTATCGGCGAACATCGCGTGGGCTTGTTCGTCGCCCGCGGAGACGGGAACCTCTAACGCTTGATGCGCATGATCGGCAAGCGGATGGTAAATGCCGTACCGCGCCCGAGCATGGATTCCGCCGAAATCGCGCCGCCATGAGCGTCGACGATTCCCTTGACGATGGCCAGCCCCAGGCCTGCGCCGCCCGTGCCGCGGTTTCGCGACCGGTCCACGACGTAAAACCGCTCGAAGATATGGGGAAGGTCGCGATAGGGAATCCCCTCCCCGGTGTCGCGCACGCGCAGTACCGCATCGCTGTCGCGCGCGTCGATCTCGACGCGGATACGGCCCCCCTCCGCGGTATGCCGCAGCGCATTGTCGATCAGATTGACGAAGACTTGCGACAAGCGGTCGGGATCGGCTTCGACGCGAACCGGGCGCAGCGCCGCTAGCTCGAGCGAAATGCCTTTGTTCGATGCATGTTGCTCGAAGGAGGACACGATCGGGCGGGCGACCTCTTCCAAATCGACGTCGCGCAGCGCGAGCTTCAACTGTCCCGACTCGGCGCGCGCCTGTTCGAGCAACTGTCCCACCAGCGCCGTCAACCGGTCGACTTGTGCCAGCGCCTGCGGCACGAAGAGTTCGCGCGCCTCCGATTCGGGTGCCTCGAGAACCGTCTCCAACATCAGCTTGATCGAAGATAGCGGCGTTCGCAACTCGTGCGAGACGTTGGAGAGAAACTCTTTGCGCGCACGGTCGAGCCGGGCGAGAGCCGTCTGATCGTCGGAGATGACCACCACGCGGCTGGATTCCTGATTCTCGTCGGTCAACGGATAGACCGAAACGCGATAGGTTCGTGCTACTCGAGCTCGAGTGAGCATCAGTGGGGCGACCGAGCCTTCACCGCCCAACGCATCGGCGATTCGGCGCTCCAACTCGACGTTGGGAACCACCTCGATGATGTGCAGCCCGATCGCGCGCTCCGGATCGAACGCGAATATCGCTCCGGCCGCGGCGTTGGCAAACTCCACGTGGCGGGCGCGGTTCACGATAATCACGCCGAGCGGCAAGGCTCGCACCAACGGCGCGAACGTGCCGACCCTTACCGGAAGCGCGGGAGCCTCCTGCGTCGGCGCGGCTGCCGGTTGCGGCTCCTGACGCGCGGCGCGAAGTCGTGCCAGCGCCAGTCCGGCGACGATGCCGGCAACCAACCCAAGCACGGCCCACTCCGCCGGCGTCAAGCTTTAAACATATATCCGCGGCTGCGTACGGTAAGAATGTGACGCGGCGCGCGTGAGTCTTCCTCGATCTTTTCGCGGAGCCAGCGAATATGAACGCTGACGGTTTGCTGCTCGCCCTCGAAATCGTAGCCCCAGACTTTGTCGAGCAGCGTTTGCCGGGTGACGACGCGGCCGTGATTCTCCATGAGCACGCGAAGCAGCCCGAACTCCTTGGGCGCGAGCGCCACGCCCTTCCCTCGAACCGTGAGCTGCTGACGCGATGGGTCGAGAACGATCTCGCCGAGAGCGATCGCCTCGTCGTGCCCCGGTGCCACGGAGTTTTGACGGCGCAGCCGTGCCTTCACGCGAGCGAGAAACTCGTGGAGTGCAAACGGTTTGGTAACGTAGTCGTCGGCACCCAGCTCGAGCGCCAAGACTTTGTCGATCTCCTGATCCTTCGCGGTCAGCATGATGATCGGCACCGGGCTGAACTTGCGAATCTCCTTGCAAGCTTCGACCCCGTCGAGCACCGGCAGCATGATGTCGAGCACGATCAGATCCGGCTGCTCGCGCTGCGCCATTGCAATTGCGGTGCGACCGTCGCCGGCAGTAACGACCGCGTAACCGCTGCGTTCGAGATTGAAGCGCAGCGTCTGCAGGATCGCGGACTCGTCGTCCACGACGAGGATTTTTTTGTTGAGATCCGGGCCCTTGATCGAGGCGCCCCGTGGCGGCTTAAGCTCCTGAATTGCTGTCATAAGCTTTTGCGATCGCGCTGTAGTCCAGCGCGCCATCTCCCTTAGCGCTACGGTTGGTGTAGAGTTGGTACGCCAGCCCGGTGGCCGGCATCGGTAGTTTTGCGGCCCGCGCCGCATCGAGTGCAGCCGCGACGTCTTTGCGCAGCAGATCCAGCGCGAAGCCGCCTTCGAATGTGCCCGCCAGCCAGGTTTTCGGCAGCCACTTTTCGAGAACGTAGTTCGAGGCCGTTGCCGAGGCGAGCACCGCGCAGACTTCTGCGAGGTCCGCGCCCGCCGCTCTTGCAAAGACGAGCCCTTCCACGTTTGCGATCATCACGTTTGCGATGATGATCTGATTAACCAGTTTGACGGTCTCACCCATGCCGACCGGGCCCAAGTGATGCGGGGCGCCCATCGCGTCGAGCACCGGCTTCGCACGCTCGAACGCGGCGGCCGAGGCCCCGACCATGATCGTGAGCGTGCCGTCGGCGGCGCGGAGCGGGCCACCGCTTACCGGCGCATCCACGAACTCAACCCCACGCTTAGCGAGGCGCTCGGCGAACCGGCGCGACGCAACCGGCGAAATCGTCGACATATCGATCACCAGCAACCCGCGCGCCGCACCGGCTTCCACCCCCCGCGGACCGAAGAGCGCCTCGTCGACCTGCGGAGCGTCCGGTACGCAAAGAACGACCGCTTCCACGACCGCCGCGAGGGCCGCCGGATCTTTCGCTTCGGAGACGCCGTCGGCGCGCAGGCGCTCCAGCGCGTCGCGGCGCCGATGCACGCATGCGCTCACCGCGAACCCGGCTCGGCGCAACGAACGGGCCATCGGTTCGCCCATCGCTCCAAGACCGATGAATCCGACCCGCGCAATCACGAGCGGCCTTTTGGTCGCCGCCTCAGGATAACCTTCGCGGTTCGGCGAAGGCGCCGCCATTATGACAGCTACCGCTACGCCTTCGATCGTTCGCCCGACCTTCGACGCCATGGACCTCTCGATCGGGAAGCGCACGCGCCTTCACCGGCTGATGTACGAACACGGGCCGGCAAACGGGACGCTGATGATGTTGCCGATCGATCAAGGCCTCGAGCACGGCCCCGTGGATTTCTTCGACAACCCCGACGCGCTCGACACCGACTGGATCTACCGGCTCGCGGTGCAAGGGAACTTTTCGGGCGTCGCGCTTCACATCGGCTTAGCCGAAAAGTATCAGAAGCGTTACGCCGGCCGCGTGCCGCTGCTGCTCAAGGTCAACGGAAAGACGAATATCCCGCCCGACGACGAGGCCTTTAGCCCGCTCACGTCCTCGGTCGAAGACGCGATCCGGCTCGGAGCCGATGCGGTGGGCTACACGCTCTACGTCGGCAGCCCCGCGCAAGAAGTCGACATCGCGCAATGCAACGAGGTTCGCCGCGACTGCGATCGCTACGGAATGCCGCTGGTCGTTTGGGCCTATCCGCGCGGCTCGGCGATCAAAGCCAAGGGCGGAATCGATTCGCTCTACGCCGTCGATTACGCGGCGCGCGTTGCCTGCGAGATGGGCGCCGACGTCATCAAGCTCAACGAACCGGTCTGGAAGCCCGACGACGCCGCCAAGCTGCCCAAGCCGTACGATACGCTATCGTTCGACGACGTCGAAGGGCTGCGCAAGGTCGTTAAATCTGCGGGTCGCAGCCTCGTCCTCGTCTCGGGCGGAAGCCGCATGGGAGACGACGCGACGGTGCACAAAGCGCACGTTGCCATGGCCGCCGGCTGCGTCGGATTGATCTTCGGCCGAAATATGTGGCAGCGCAAGTGGGACGCGGCGCTGAGCATGGCGTCTCGGATTCACGAAGTGCTCAAGGACTACGGCCAGCAACAGTAGGGTCGCTGCGCTAAACCGGAGCTTCCTGGGCGCAGGTGGTGCATTGATAGCCGACGGCGCCACCGTGATCTTGCGCGATCATTTGCTCGCGCGGTCCGCGGCGTCCGCACTGGGAACAAGCGAAGCTTTGGGTCGCGTGCGGCTGCAGGGCCGACGCGTGCGCTGCAGCCATGCTGGTCGCAATCTCGCGGCGCTTGGCGAAATAAAAGACGAGATAGATCGTGATGCCGACGACCCACGGCGCCCAAGCAAAGAATGCATCGAAAGCGTCGCTCGAAACTGTGGGGTTCATGCCTTCTTGAAATAGTCGGCGTTAATGGCGGTATAGTTCTCCCACTTTTCCGGAACGTCGGAATCGGCAAAGATCGCTTCGACCGGACACGCCGAAACGCACGCGCCGCAATCGATGCAAACCTCGGGGTCGATGTACAGCATCTCGTCTTCGTCCTTGCCGTGGATGCAGTCGACGGGACAGACGTCCACGCACGACTTATCTTTGGTGCCGATGCACGGCTCGGTGATGATGTAGGTCATGTTCGTTGCGATTCAGCGACGAATCGCTGCGCCCTTCAGGCCGAGGACCGGCCCCTGCTGAACATGCGCGTCAGATACAAAAGTATGATTGCAGCGATAAACGCGCAAACCAGACTGGGTAGGCTGAATCCGCTGACGTCCACGTGGCGAAACGGCCCGTACAGCCAGGCGCCGATCACCGCGCCGACCGCGCCGACGAACATGTCGGTCAAGACGCCCGGCCCGTCGCCCGGGACGATCCAGCGGGCAACGAGGCCCGTCAGCAAGCCGAGAACGACCCAGAAAACCACCGCGCTGAGCACTCTATGCCTCCTGGCTTCCTTGCTCGAGCGCTCTCTCGCCACGTCGAAAGGTGGCGAGCGCCCGAGCGATGGACTCTAAACGTATTATGAAGCGCACTTTCCTTTGCCTGCTCGCGGCGTTCTTACTTACCGGCGGCCTCGCCGCGGCCGCACAACCGGGTGTCACGGAAATCTCCACAACCGGAACCGGTTCGGTTTCGCTGCCGCCCGATATCGCTTCGGTACGAGCCAGCCTCCAAACCAACGCCGCGAGCGCAAACGATGCCGTGTCGCAGAACAACGCGATCTACGACCGCATCGTCGCCGGCCTTGCTAAGCTGGGAATTGCACGAGCCGACGTCGCGCTGGAATACTACAACGTGAGGTACAATCCGCGGCCGCAGGTCGTGCCCGCCATTTCGACAGGCGAACAATATGGCTATACCGTCGCCCGCAATTTTCAGGTTACCGTTCGTAAGATCGCCATGGCTGGGACCGTCACCGATGCTTGCATCGATGCGGGCGCTACGGAGATCAACGGCGTGTCTTTCGCTCTATCGGACCGGGCCGCAGCGCGAGCGCAAGCGATAGCGAAAGCGATCGCCGACGCGCGTGCCAACGCCGAAACCATCGCTCGAAGCGCGGGGCTCCGAATCGTCTCGATTAAGAGCATCTCCTACCCCGACAACGGGTTTGCCGAGACGGCCGGCTTGATCGCTCACGTCACGGCTAGGTCGGGCGTGCCAACCAACCTCGACCAGTCGAACGTTAGCGAATCCGCCTCGGTGAGGATCGTTTTTCTGGCCAAGCCCTGAGCTTTGGGACGAAACCCGCCGATGTAATTCTGAGTAGACTTCGGCAATGAACGGCTTATGTGAAACTTGCGCGAACCGCCCTGGCGCCGTCTCGTATGGGGGACGGCGTCTTTGTGGCATTTGTGCCCAAAAGCGAACCGCCGCCGGCGCGTTACCTTTTGTCGGCGTCGCGCTGGCCGCTGCCGGCCTGATCGCCGGGAGCGCGCTGCTTGCCGAGAAGCTGCAAGGACGAGAGAGTGAGTCACCGCTTGAAGGGCTAGGCAAGAGGCTGCGCGGCGGAACGCCGACCTTGGCGGCTTTTTCGCGCGACCTCACCCAGCTCGCGCGCGAAGGCAAGCTCGACCCGGTGATCGGACGGGATCAGGAGATCGAGCGAGTTACCTCCATTCTGGCGCGGCGCAGCAAAAATAATCCGTGCCTCGTAGGCGAGCCCGGTGTGGGAAAGACCGCCGTCGTTGAGGGATTGGCGCAACGCATCGCCGCGGGGAATGTCCCGGCTGCGCTGCACGGCAAACGCATTCTTGCGCTTTCGTTAGGGCCGCTCGTTGCAGGGACGAAGTATCGCGGCGAGTTCGAAGGGCGCGTCAAGCGCATTCTCGAGGAAGTCAAGCGCAGCGCTCGCGACGTCGTGCTCTTTATCGACGAACTGCACACGTTGGTTGGTGCCGGCGCCGCGGAAGGCGCCCCGCTCGATCTGAGCTCCATGATCAAGCCCGAGCTGGCCCGCGGCGACCTGCAATGCATCGGCGCTACGACGTTCGACGAATACCGCAAGCACATCGAGTCGGACCCCGCGCTCGAACGGCGGTTTCAGCCCGTCATGGTCGAGGAACCGAGCATCGAGCAGACGACCGAGATTCTACGAGGTCTGCGCGAGCAGTACGCCCGGCACCATCGCGTCACCATCACCGACGATGCCGTCGAGACGGCAGCGCAGCTTTCGGCCCGCTATATCGCCGATCGGTTCTTGCCCGACAAGGCGATCGACCTGATCGACGAAGCGGCCGCATCGGTCGCGCTTGCGAACAAAGGAGCCGTCGAGTTCCCTCCGGTCACGACCGCCGACGTCGCGGCCGTCGTAACGCGTTGGACCGGAATCCCGCAAGCGGCGCTGACCGAGTCGCAAACAAATCGTCTTTTGGAGCTCGAGACGCTGCTGTCCAAGCGCGTCATCGGGCAGGAGCCCGCGATTGCCGCGGTTTCAAACGCGATCCGGCGCGCGCGTACCGGCTTGCACGATCCGCGCAAACCCCTGGGAACGTTTCTCTTCCGCGGTTCCAGCGGCGTCGGTAAGACCGAGTTGGCCAAAGCGCTCGCCGAGGCGCTCTTCGGCAGCGAGACGGCGTTGGTGCGCGTTGACCTTTCCGAGTTTACCGAACCGCACGGCGTTTCCAGGCTTCTGGGGGCACCGCCCGGCTACGCCGGCCACGACGAGGCCGGGCAGCTCACCGAGCCCGTGCGGCGGCGGCCGTACTGCGTCGTGCTCTTTGACGAGATGGAAAAGGCTCATCCGGAAGTGGCAGCCATCCTGCTGCAGATTCTCGACGAAGGCCGCGTCACCGACGCGAAAGGCCGGACGATCGACTTTCGCCACACGATCATCATTCTCACGACGAACCTCGAAGAGGACGAACTGTCAATCGCGCTGCGACACGAGCTGCTCGATCGCATCGAGGAGATCGTTCCATTCGAGGAGTTGGGTCTTCCGCAGATCGAGGCGATCGTAACGATCCACGTCGACGCCCTCGCGCAACGGCTGGGCGCACGCAACGTTACGCTCGAGCTTTCGGACGAAGCAAAGTTCTACCTCGCACGCGTTTCAATGGGTGCAGGCAGCGGCGCTCGCTATGTCGCGCGCACCGTCTCGCATTACGTTTCCACGCCGCTCTCGACTGCGCTCCTGCGCGGCGAGGTTCGGGAGGGTTCGGCAGCGCGCGTAACGCTCGACGACGGCACCTTGCGGGTTCGCGCCGCTTAAGAGGCGTGGGTTCGGCTGCTTTTTCAGACTTTCCTCATGCTTGCGGAGAACGATGGCGGAAGACCCTGCATTCCCCCCTAATGCATGAGGTGTTCGATGAGTCTACTCTTACCTAAGAAATTCTCAATCGCCGCAACCATAGTTGGCTTCCTCGCAAGCGCTTGCAGCGGTAACCAGGGTTCGATGCCCGCCGCAACGGCGCCGATGCAGAGCCGTCCCCAGAACATTCGGCCCGCTTGGAAAGCGCATGCCGACGGGATCCTGCATCAACTCAAGAACCAAGTCGTGATCGGATCTACCATCGATCCGGTGTACGGACAGCTGAACCCCTACGGCCTCGACGTCGCCAAGTCGACGTCCGGAGCCTTTAGAAAGGGCGATTTGGCCGTTTGCAATTTCAATGATAGCTATAACGTTCAGGGCACCGGCTATACGATCGTCGCGTTGCATCCTCAACCGGGTTCCTCGCCGACCCTGGTTGCGGCCGACGCCACGAGGCTGCTCGGATGCACCGCCTTGACGTTGACGTCCAACGATACGATCTTTGCTGCGGCGTTTGCTGCCAACGACAACCCGGTCTTCTCCTCGAGCGGAACCCTTATTACCAATCTGTCCGGCGCTCCGTTCAACTCCCCGTTCGGCCAAATTTACGCGCAGCCGATGCACGGCAGTCCGGTCGTCTATGAAAGCAACGCCGGCGATGGATCGATCGTACGCATCAATATCGGCAGTTCGTACGGCAGCGAAGTAATCGCAACGGGTTTCCCGGTCAACGGAGGGCCGCCCGGCAGCATTCTCGGGCCGTCAGGCTTGCAGTACGATCGTAACGGCGACGCACTCTTTGTGGTTGACGGTCAAAATAATTCGGTCACGAAGATCTCGGGGGTCTCCAGCCTTCACGCCGGCTGTCTGACCGTCAAATCGAACGGAACGAGGTTCGGCGGCGCTTGCGGGTCCCACGCGCGGGTTCTCTACTCCGGTGCTCCGCTCAACGGTCCGATTAGCTCGGCGCTGCTCTTCAACGGCAGCCTCGTCGTCGGTAATACGCTCGATCCGAACGGCCAGAACCTCATGGTCGAGATCAATCCGGGCGGCCACGTGCTCGACGTAATCAACGTTGACACCGGTGCCTCAGGTTCGCTCTTTGGCATGGTTGCCACCGGAGACAACGCCGCGGACACCAGGCTCTTCTTCAACGACGATAACGACAACAATCTCCAAGTACTGGAGCGTTAACGCCTAGAACCTTCTAGTGCATACGTAGTGGGGGCGCGCGCTCGATCGAACGTCGGCGCGCGCCCCACTACTAGGGAAACCACCTACGGAATAAGAGCGGTCGCCGCGTTCGTCGCTGGTGATAGCGCGAGCGCGAGCGGGAGGCTTATGCCGCTGCTCAGGGTCGTCCACGAACCGCCGACGTACGGCGGCGCATACGCGGTAACGGTATTATTGCCGTAGTTGGCAACGTAGAGGTTGCCCAGCGAGTCGATTGCCAGCGCGACGGGCTGGCTCTGCCCCCCGGCGATCGTGCTCGGCGGATTGGTGTACGGGGCGGCATACTCCGTGACGGTGTTCGCGCCTTGGTTTGGTACGAAGAGATTGGCCGAGCCGTTCAAACCGATCGCGCCCTGCTCGTTCACGCCGTCCGTGATCGTCGCAACCGGCGAGGTGCCGCCGGCAAACGGGGGTGAAAATTCGACGACGGAGTTCGGCGTCGAGTTGAGATTTGCCACGAAGAGATTTCCACGAACGTCGAGCGCAAGCGAGTTCGGCGCATTGAGCCCCTTCGAGATCGTCGTCTGCGCTGCGACGTAGGGCGGCGCGTATTCGGTCACCGTGCTGGCCGCCTCGTTGGCTACGAAGAGATTTGAGTTCGAGTCGAGCGCGATACCGACCGGGTCGTTGATTCCGGCCGAAATCAATGCAGACGGCGGTCCGTTATAGGGCGGCGAGTATACCGTCACCGTGTTGCTTCCGCTGCCGTTCGCGACGAAAAGATTCCCTCGCGAGTCGATCGCCAGCGCCTGCGGGTGGTTCACGCCGCTGGTTATCGTCGTCGGCGTAACGTTATATGGCGGTGCGTATTCGGTCACGCTCCCGGGTTGATTCGCGACGAAGAGATCGCCGGCCGAATCGAAGATCAGCGCCTGCGGAGTGCTGACTCCGTTTAACACCGTGGCCAGCGGCAGGCTTTGACCGTTGACGTAGAAGGTGACGTCGTTCGCGTTCGAGTTCGCGACGCCCAAAAGTTGGCGCACGTCGACGCGAACCGTACCGCTGCAGGCGGCACTCGGCTGCGAGCACGCGTTTCCCGGCCCGAGATACGCTGCGGTGGCCCGCAGAAGTGCCGAGTTCGTATTGCCAACGCCGTTCGACGACACGTAGAAAAGATTGGGAGTGGTGCTTGCGGGTTGCGTGATGCCGACTGCAAGGGAACCGCCGGTCTGGCTCAGCGTAAAGGTTCCCGGAGAGTTGCCGACGATGACGTTCTGGTTTGCATCGAATGCTTCAACGAGCAGCGGGTGCCGTCCGGACCCGTAGAGGTCGATTCCGCCCTGTGCGCTCTGCGCGCTCAGCGAAGATGCCGGAACGAGCGCGACCTGTGCAGCCACCCCGCTTAACGTAACGCCGAAAACGTTCTGTCCGTTGGGCGTGACCGTAAAGGCAATTGCCGTCGAAGCGGCGGTGTTGGCGACTCCAATCGTCCCCATATAGGTTCCGGCCGGAAGCGCGAGCGTGAGTTGGCAACTCGTACCGCCCGTCGTCGGCACGCAGCCGCCGGCGTTCGGCCCAACCGCGAGCGTTTGGCTGATTGCCGCCGGACCGTTGACGTTGATGGCCAGCATCTGCGAGCCTGGCGGAGGCGGCGAAGCCGGCCCGGACCCCGCAGAGATCCCAACGGGCGGCGGAGCGACGCCGCCAAGAACCGGCGGTCCGCTGATGACGGGCGGCTGAGGCGGCTGCACCCGACCCAATGCATTCTGCTGTACAGTGGGGACGAAGATCCGTACGACGGTGTTCCCCACGGCACCCGATCCGGCGGGTCCGCCCGAGTTTGCGGCGGGCATCATGACGCCGGACTCGGAGCCGCCGCCGCTACAGCCGGCGGTCAGGCCGGCGGCTAGCACAAGGGGCAAGCACCAAGCGAACCACCCGCGCTGCAACAGAACCATCATTGCAAGAGGCGTTCGGCATTGCTGCGCATGTCAGCCGGCGACATCTCACCAACGACGATGCGGCGGACGATTCCGAGGCGGTCGATGAAGACGTGAACCGGCAGGCCGTTAACGGCATATTGATCGCGTAACGTTCCGCCGTCGACGACGACGGGATACGTCAAATGGTGCTCCTGGCGAAAGTCGGCTGCTTTACGCGCGTTTTCGAGCACGTCCACGCCGACGACTAGCAGGCCGCGTGCGGCATAGTCGCGCGAAATGGCGTCGATTGCGGGAGCCTCGGCGTTGCAAGGCGGGCACCAGGTCGCAAAAAAGTTGAGATAGATTGCCTTGCCGTGCAAAGCGGCCAGGGAGAGCGTCGGCCCAGGCAGGCTCGGCTCCGTCCACGGCGGGGCGGGTTCGCCGACGCGAGCGACCTTCGCTGGGCCACTCGAATCGGCGCTGCCGGCGTGAACGCACGCCGCCAGCGCACAGGCGAGAACGATGGCCGAAGCCCGAAGCTTCTTAGCCATAGCTCGGATAACCGACTGCGGCAACGTCCCGCTGCATTTGCTCCACGAGTTCGGCGACATCGGGGAAAAGCCGCTGTTCCCGCACGTATCGCAGGTCCCGTAACCACAACTCGCGCCCGTAGATCGTGTGCGCGAAGTCGCGCAGCCACGCTTCCACGGTGCGCCGGTCGCCTTGGAACTGGGGATTGGTTCCAATCGAGACTAGCGCCGCATAGTCGCGACCGTCGTACCGTGCCGTCGCGGAGTAGACTCCATCCCTCGGAATCAGCTTGGCCGGGATGCGGAGGTTGGCCGTTGGAAAGCCCAGCGAATGGCCTCGGCCGGCGCCCAACTCCACCGGTCCGCGGATTTCGTAACCGGTGCCGCCGAGTAGTACATCCGCGCCGGCCAGGTCCCCCTCGAGAATCAGGCCGCGGATGCGCGTGCTGGAAACCCGCTCGCCGTCCTCGCTCACCCGATCGACCGCAACGACCGCAGCGCCGCGCGGCATGAGGTACTCGCGCATCATCACGATATCCCCGGCCCGCCGGTGGCCGAAACGGAACGTATCGCCGACCACCACAGCGCGAGCGCCGAGCCGATCGACCAGCAGATCGAGAAACGCGGCCGGCGAGAGCGTCGCGATCGTCTCGTCGAACTTCACGAAAAAGCATTCGTCAAAGCCCGCGCGCGCAAAAAGATCGAGGCGTTCCTCCTGCGTGCAAATCATCGGAGGCTCCGTCCCGGGGCGAAGATGCGTAGCAGGATGATTTGCGAACGTCAGGACGCCCGCACGCCAACCGGGCTTGCGTAAGCGCAGCGTCCGCCGCGCGATCTCGCGATGGCCGAGATGGAATCCGTCGAAGAACCCGATCGCCAGCACCAGTGGCCGCTCGCTCTCGCGCTCCAGCAAGTGGTGGAGCTTCATACGAAGACCTTGCGCGGAGCCAGGAGTGTGCCGAGAGCTTCGCCTACGCCAACGAGCATTCGCGACTCGTCGCGCACGAAGACGTGGCGCGCCGTCGCGCCTTGCGGCAACGGAACGACCCGGCCGGCGCGAAAGTCGGCGGATCCGCGCAGATCGAGAACGATCGTGGGAAACGGGATGATGTGCTCGGGAGCGATCAGCGCCCGCTCGGGTGAGCGCGCAATCTCGTCAATGGTGAGCGCTTCGTAGAGAACGAAGGGTCCGGAGCCCTCGCGAACGAGCGCGCCCATATGCGCGGGAATGCCGATTGCCGCTCCAAGGTCGACGCACAGCGTCCGGACGTACGTTCCCTCGCTGCATGCCACGCGCAATCGCGCCGTGTGAGGCGGCTCGACCCCGAGCAGGGTCAGGCCGTAGATGGTGACTTGCCGTGGCTTACGCTCGACGGTTTTACCTTCGCGCGCCAGTTCGTACAGCCGCCGGCCTTCATGATGTGCGGCGGAGTACATCGGCGGAGTTTGCGCGATTTTTCCAACGAACCGCGGAAGCGCCTCGCTCAAGAGACGCGGCCAGTTCGCTGGAATCGCCCGCTCCTCGAGCGTCTCCCCGGACGCGTCTTGCGTCGTAGTAGCGCGGCCTAGGACGAGGGTGAACGCATACCCCTTTCGCTGATCCTCGAGCAGCGAGATCAGCCGCGTGGCCTTTCCGATTGCCACGGGAAGCACGCCCGCCGCCTGCGGATCGAGCGTTCCGAGATGGCCGGCGGCGATCTTTCGATCGCCGCCGTAGATCGCGTAAATTCGACGAACGCGCGAGACGACGCGCGCCGAAGTGGGACCAGCCACCTTAAAGAGATTGACGAAACCGATCATGCTCGCCGCCCGTACAGGCGTACTTTAGAGACCTTGTGCGACCAACGCCGCCTCGACGCTGCCGAACGCATCGTGCAGCGTCCGTGGTAGGTCAAGCCGGCCGCGCGGAAATGACCGCCGCCGCCCAAACTGCCGGCCACGGCCTGCACGTTGAGACGCCCGCTCGAACGCAAGGAGACGCGGATCTCGCCTTCGATCGCCTTGAAAAGCGCCGCAACGTCGACGCCTTCCTGTCCGAGCAGAACGTTGACGGTATCCTCGGTGTCTTCGCCGTCCGCGCCGGTCTGCGCCAGCATTGCGTCGTCGACGTAGGAGTAGCAGTAGCGCCCATCGTGTTCGAAGCGCATGGCGCCGATGATGCAGCCCAAGAGTTTCGTTGCGGCAACGCGTTTGTTGGCAAAAATCTCCCGCGTGATGTGCTCTTTGTCGGCACCCAGCCGCATCAGCTCGGCCGAAAGGTCGAGTACGTCCGGCGTGGTGTTCGAGTGCATGAAAGCCCCGGTATCGGTCATAATCGCCGCGAGAATGCAGGTTGCGATCCGCCCGTCGACGACGACGCCGAGCTCGCGTAGAATCCGCATGACGACGCTTCCGGTCGAGCACTCGTTCTCCAGCACGAAGTTCAGCTTGCCGAATAGGGAGTTTCCCAAGTGGTGGTCGATATCGAGCATGTTCTCGCGGCCGACCGGCGGCAGAAATTCGCCGGCGCGCCGCCAGTCGCTCATATCGCAGAAGACGTAGAGCGCATCGTCGCGGACCGGTTTCGGCAGCTCGTTGCGAGACTCGATCGGCGTCGGGCAGGAAGCGCAAGTTGCGAGGGACGCTGTCTTGCTGAAAATACGCGACGTTCTTTCCGAGTTTCTTGAGCGCTAGGCCGAGCGCGAGTCCGGCACCGAGCGTATCGCCGTCGGGCTTGACGTGACTGACCATTACGAAGGAGCTGCGGCGATGCAGCTCCTCGACGACCTCTTCGACCGACGCGATGCGTGGCGTGCTTCTCGATCATTCACTCTCCTCCGGTGTCAAACGTTGCGCCGCGTCACGCAGCGTCTTTGCCAGCTCGATCGCGCGTTCGGCAGAGCGGTCCTCGACGAAGATCAGCTCCGGCGTGTAGCGCAGATCGATCTTGCGTCCCAGCTCGCCGCGCAGGAAACGGCTCGCGTGCGTGAGCGCGTCGAGCGACTGCCGCGCCGCATGGCGGTCGCCGATCACCGACACGAAGACCTTACAGTGCCGCAAATCGTCGCTCACCTCGACGTGCGTTACGGTAACGAAAGCGAGCCGCGGATCCTGCAGCTCCTGCGAGATCAGCATCCCGAGAATGCGCTGGATCTCGTGATCGATCTTCGCGATTCGCTGTGCCTTCACGCGCGCGCCAGCTCCGGAGCGACCTGCTCGAGAGCGTACGCTTCGATGACGTCGCCCTCTTTGAGGTCTTGGAACTTCGCGATCTGAATGCCGCACTCGAAGCCTTCGGCAACTTCGCGAACGTCGTCCTTGAAGCGGCGCAGGCTTTCGACTTCGCCGTCGAACACGACCGCAGCGTCGCGAATGACTCGTGCCTTCGCGTTGCGCGTGATCTTGCCGCCGGTGACGTAGCAACCGACGATCGTTCCGACCTTGCTCACCTTGAAGACTTGGCGTACTTCGGCACGGCCCAGCACGACCTCGCGCTCGATCGGCGAGAGCATGCCGCGCATCGCCTTCTTGAGGTCGTCTTCGATCTCGTAAATGACCTGGTAGAAGCGTAGGTCGACACTCTCGTTCTCTGCCAGGCGCCGAGCCGTCTCGTCGGGCCGGATGTTAAAGCCGATCAAGACCGCGTTCGATGCGCTGGCGAGGTTGACGTCGTTGGGCGAGATCGCACCGACACCGCCATGGATGACGCGAATCTCGACGTCCTCGGTCGAGAGCGATTCCATCCGCGACGCAATGCTTCCAGCGAACCCTGACCGTCGGCTTTGATGATCAGGTTGAGGACCTTATTTCCCTCGGCCGGCATCGACATGAAGGTCTCGAGCGAGACTCGCTGCGATCCGGTTGCCGCCATGCGAACGTCGCGCCGGCGCGTCGCCCGCTTCTCGGCGGTTTCGCGAGCCACACGTTCGTCGCTGACCACGCTAAGCGTATCGCCTGCCGACGGGACGTCGGAAAGGCCCATCACCTCGACGGGGATCGAGGGACCGGCCTTCTTCACTTGTTTGCCTTTGTCGTCGATGAGCGCGCGCACTTTCCCAAACGTGCCGCCGGCCACGACGATATCGCCGACGCGCAGCGTTCCGTTCTGCACCAGCACCGTCGCGACCGCGCCGCGACCGCGGTGCAACGCCGATTCGATCACCACGCCGGTCGCGCGGCGGTTTTTGTTCGCGCGCAGTTCGCGGATGTCGGCTTCGAGCAGCACGGTATCGAGCAGGCCGTCGATGCCGTCGCCGGTTCTTGCGGAGACGGGAACCATTTCGACGGTGCCGCCCCAATCCACGGGCTGCAGTCCTTGCTCGACGAGTTGCTGCTTTACGCGATCCGGCTGCGCGTCGGGCTTATCCATCTTGTTGATCGCAACGACGATCGGAACGTGCGCCGCCTTCACGTGCGCGATCGCTTCTCTGGTCTGCGGCATGACGCCGTCGTCCGCGGCGACGACGAGAATCGCGACGTCGGTTACCTTGGCGCCGCGCGCGCGCATCGCGGTGAAGGCTTCGTGACCGGGCGTATCGACGAAGGTGATCTTGCGGTCGTTGCGCTCGACGGTATACGCGCCGATCTTCTGCGTGATGCCGCCCGCTTCGCCGGCCGCGACGTTCGCTTGGCGAATCTTGTCGAGCAGCGACGTTTTGCCGTGGTCGACGTGGCCGAGTACCGTGACGACGGGCGGACGCGGCGTCATCATCTCGGGCTTGTCTTCTTCTTGCTCGACCGTGACTTCTTCGCCGGCCTCTTTGACGACCGCGTTGTAACCAAAGCGCTTCGCGATTTGGATGGCGACGTCGCTCGAGATATTCTGGTTGATCGTCGCCATCGTTCCGATCTTGATCAGTTCGGTAATGACGTCGCGCGCCGGGACGATCATCGACGTCGCCAGCTCTTGCACCGTAAGCAAATCGGGGATTTCGATGGTCTCGAGCGTGCGCGCGCGGCGCTGGGGCGGAGTCGCCCTTCTTCTTGCGCTGACGCTCTTTCTCGAGCAGCAGCTCTTTCTCGCGGTCCTTTTTGGCGGTGGCCTTCTCCTCATGGCTGCGCGCGCGGTCTCCCGGCCGCGCTCCGCTCGAAGGCGTCGGCGCCTCCGTCGAGGGTCCGGCACCCGGACGACCCGGTGCCGGACGCATCCCGGGCGTGATCGGCCGGAATGGACCGTTCCCGGCCGGGCGACGGGGTGGCGGAAGCGGACGCGGAGCGACTGGGCCGCGCGCGGGGGCGGCAGTCCCTTTGCCGCCCTGGCCGGGCATGACTTCACCTGGGCGCGGCGCTACGCCAGGACGCCCTGGAAGACCGGTTCGCGGGCCCGGCGACGCCGAGGCCGACGCTCCGGGCACGACCGCAGGCGCCTGCCTTTTCGCAATCGATGGCTGGCCTGCCGGTACCGGGCGCAGTTGAACGATCGGCTCCGGTGGCGGCCGGACGGCGGCCACCGCAATGCGCGCGGGGGCGGGGGCCGGGGGCGGCGCGGCAGCCGCCACGCTCGGCGGCGCCGCCGGGGGGGCTTCCGCGGGCCGAGCCACGGTCCGGGTGGTGACCGGCTTCAATCGCGCGACGGGAGGCGCGGCCGCTGCGGGCAATGCCGAAGCTGCGGCCGGCGCGGGCTCCGCCGGTGCCTTTGGCGTAGGTTTGGCGGCCGGCGCTTTGGCGGCCGTGGGAGGGGCAACGCCCGGCGCGCTCGCCTTCGGTTTGACGGGCGGCTTAGCGCCAGGCTTGAGCAGAACGGCGCGCACCAGATCGGCGATCTGGTCCGGCACGACGCTCAACTGGTTTTTCGCCTCGAAGACGCCTCCCAATCGTTCGTTGAAAAGCGCCGTGAGTTCTTTTGAGGTGAGCCCGAGCTTCTTTTGCGAGCTCGAAAATCCGTACTTTTCCGGCCAAGTTCACTCTCGAGCGCAAGGCGCCCGAGTCCCATCAGTTGGAGAGCGCGGAGCCCCAACCGACGGCTCGGCTCCGCTAGGTAATCAAAGGTTGGCCCTCATCGGAGGGCGTGGTCGTTACGCGGCATCATCGAATCCATTTACTTGCACGAGTTCCTTATTAAACCACATTCGACCGCCGCCGCGCCAAGCCCCGGATACCGCTTGTTTTTCGCGGCGCGCTCGACGCACTGCGGCGAACAGAGGTAGGCACCCCGCCCCGGCTGCTTGCTGCGAGGCCCGCTCCCGTCCGCGCGCCACCCCGTTGCCGAGCGCACGAAGCGGTCGAGTTCGCCTTGCGGGAACCTTCGGCGGCAGCCGACGCACGTGCGGACGGGATTAGCTATCGTCGCTTCCCAGGCGTTCGCGGCGAAACTCTTCGAGCTTGCGGATCAGCTCCGCGTCAATTCCTTCCGACGGTGGCTGCTCTGCGCTCGCCTCCTCCGGCTCGGCGGCCGGCGGTTCCGCAGCTGCTTGTTCCCGCTCGACGAGATACCGCTCCCGCGCCTGGGCCGATTCGCTTTCGCTGGCAATGTCCAGTCGCCAGCCGGTCAATCTCGCTGCGAGCCGCACGTTCTGTCCGTCCCGGCCGATTGCTAAAGAGAGCTGATAGTCCGGAACGATGACCAGCGCGACGGCGTCATCCTCGAAAAGTTCGACGGCGATCACCTTCGCGGGTGCGAGGGCGTTCATGATGAAGGTCGCCGGGACCGCATCGTAGCGAATAATGTCGACCTTTTCGCCCCGCAGGTTGTCGGTGACGTTGGCGATTCGACTCGACTTGGGTCCCAAACACGCTCCGATGGGATCGACCTCGGGCCGGTTGCTCCGCACCGCGACCTTCGAGCGTCCGCCGGGGTCGCGAGCGATCGCCATAATTTCGACCGTTCCATCGGCGATCTCCGGAACTTCGAGCTCCAAAAGGCGCTGCACGAGGCCTTCCGCCGCGCGCGAAAGGATCACTTGAGGTCCCTTCGGAGACTTCTTGACGTCGAGCACGTAGGCTCGAATGAAATCGTTGATGCGATAGGCTTCGCCGGGCACCTGTTCGTCGAGGTACATCACGGCCTCGTCGCGGCCTTCGAGTGCGACGTACATGTTGCGTTGCTCGTATCGCTGGACGGTGCCGGTAACCAAATCGTTGAGCTTGCGCACGTATTTGTTGTAGACGGTGTCTCGTTCGGCTTCACGAATGCGCTGAACGATGACTTGCTTGGCGGTCTGCGCGGCGATTCGTCCGAAGTCTTTCGGCGTGACCTCCTCATCGTAGAAGTCGCCGGCCTGATAGGGGCTGCCGGCCTCTTTGAGGGAAATCTCGAGCTTCGGGTCGGTAACTTCTTCGACGACGTTGCGGCGGTGGAACACCCGGTAAGCCCCGCTCTGGCGGTCCACGAGTACGATCGCGTTGGACTCGCTTCCGAAGTGACGCTTGTATGCCGTCAGTAACGCCGCTTCGAGCGCTTCGAGCAACATTTCAAACGAAATGTTCCGCTCCCGCGCAATGAAGTGCAGAACGTCGATGAGCTTGTCTTCAGATCCCGTGTGTTCTATCGTTGCCATGCAGTTGTTTCCGTTGTTGTTTGTCGCGCTGTAAATCCAGGCGCACGTCGTATTCCAAGTTTGCCGACCTGATCGCGGCCATCGGCAGCAAAAGCTCGCCCCGTTCGGTCTCCAGAACGGCCGTTTCGCCTCGCAAACCGCGCAGGACGCCGCGATGCGTCTTGCCGCCGTTGACGGTCAACGAGGTGACGATCCGCACGCGCTCGCCCGCGAATCGTTCGTAATCCTTCGGTCGAACCAGCGGGCGGTCGAGACCAGCCGATTCAACCTCGAGGCTGTAGTCCGCACTTACCCCGCCGAGACTCGAATTAATACGCGCCGCCAGCCGCTCGCAGAGCGCGAGATCGGCCCCACCCGCTGCGTCGATCGTCACGCGCAACTCGGTGGCACCACGAACCGATCGCGTCCCGTGCTGCACGATCTCAAGCCCAACAAAGGCTTTGTCGTGCACGACCGCGTCAAGCTCCCGCTCGAAAGCCGCTGCAATATCGCCTTTCATAGTTGTCGAAGGTTGCTCTCTGAAGCAGTGAAGCGCGGGACAAAACCCACGCTCCTTATCAAATCCACATCATAGGATAACGAAAAGGACGACGGGCCGCAACCCCACGTGGGCACGGCCCCTCGCTCTGTTGTCCAATCTTGCGACTGGCGCGCCGCCGGAAAATCGTCCGGCCGCCGTGGGCGCGCTAGAGGCGCCCTGTTACTTGGCGCGTAGTTCGCGGGCTCGATGGCCCGGGGGATTTTGCGGTTCCAACCGCCCTCCTTGGTGTTGACTAACCGTGCCGGCCATTCCGGCACATTCAAATTCTAGTGCGACTTACGTCGGAACGCAAGCGGGAAAGACGCTCCGTCACGGCGACGAGGCGGGCGACTGTGCGTAGGGTACCAAAAGCCGCCCGTCACACGGCTGGGAAACCATCCCGTCCACGATCGGCGCGATGCCCGCATCAAACGGGCTGAGCGGCTCGTGCGCGCCACCGCCACCGCCAATCGCGATCTGCGTGCCGTTTGCCGGGCCGCCCGGAGCGCTGCTACGCACGATCGTGGAGTCGGGGCCGGCTGGGACGGCATATCCGCCTCGGATGGCCATTGGATATCGCACGAGCCATCCGGTGCAGATCGTCGTCGGGCCTGCCTTACGCGCGGCCACGACCCACATCTTCACGCGTTGCTCGTTTCCCGTTCCCTTGACTTCGTAGATGTACTTCGTCTTCGCGAGGACTTCGGGCGGCGGCGTCGGCTCGAGGCGGCCGCGCAACGAGTAGCTCGGAGTGTACTGTTTGCTCTGCGGATTCACGGGGTTGTTTGGGAGCATCGCACGCAGCTTTGCATTGATATCCGGCGCGCTTCGCGTCTTTGGAGCGCGGGTCGGTTGCGCGCTCGGCGATGGTTCCGGCCGTACCGCAATCGGACGCGGCGGGGCGGCCTTTTCAACCGGACCGTTGCCGGTGCGCGGCCCTGGAGAGGCACCGCCGCTCGGCGCGGGCTTCGGCGCCGTGCCGGCGGTCCGCGCGACCACCGCCGTGCTGGTCGGGCTAGGGCTAGGCACGCCGCTGACGGGGGCCGGGCTAGCGGACGCAACCGAAGCCGCGGTCGGCACCGGCTTGGGCAGTGCCGGGGCGGGGGTTGCGGGTTTGGCGCTGGGCCGCGCCGTTGGAGCCACGGGTTTAGGTGAGGCCCTGGCAACGGGCGCAGTTGAAGGGACCGGCGACGGCACGGCGGTTGGCGGCGCCTTCAGCGCAACCGCAATCGGTCCGACCGTCGGAATGCTAACCGGCGCCGACGGCACTTCGTAACTGGGGTGCGTCTCCGCGATATTTTGCGTCGGCTGCGGGTTGGGCTGCGGCGTGCTTTGCGGAATCGGACGCGGATTCGGCGGCGCGGTCGGCGCGGACTTTGCAAGCTCGTGGCGATTGACCGGCAAACGCTGCGCGAGCGGTACCGTAACCGGAGCGTGATGCAGCGGCGCGATTTGAGGCACGTGCGGCACGAGCGCGACGGCGCGCGTAGCCGCCGGTTGATTGGGTACCACAACCGGGGAAGTACGCGAGACCGTTATTACTTCGCCGCCTTGCACATTTTCGTTCGCGCCTTGCTCCGACGAGCTCACGAGCACGGTAAAGAGCATCGCCGCGAGCAAAGCGTGCAGCAGAAGCGACGCGAGGAAGCTTCCCGCTAGTCGTTCCGGATAGCGCCGGTCCCGCGGATCGCGCCCGAATTTCACTTTTTTAACTGCGGTGCTGCGTCCGCAGGAGCCTGCCGGTTCCGAGGCACAAGGCTGAATCTTCGATGGAACAAATTTTGCATAAGCGCACGAAAATCGTCGCGACCGTCGGCCCGGCGTCGCGCGACCCAGCCGTGCTGCGTTCGCTCTATTTGTGCGGGGCCAACGTGTTGCGCCTGAACTTTTCGCACGGAACCCCCGAAGAGCACGCCGCCGTGATTCGCTCGGCGCGGGAGATTTCTCGCGAGCTGGGGATTCATACAGCGGTGCTGCAGGATCTCCCCGGTCCAAAAGTGCGTACCGGCCCGCTTGCCGGCGGCGCGCCTTCTATTCGACTGGAACGTGGCGCGCGATTCATTATAACGACCCAGCAAGCCGAGGGCACCAAGGAGCGCGTCAGCACGACGTATCGCGATTTGCCTGCCGACGTCGAGGTCGGTAAACGCCTCTATCTCCAGGACGGTCAAATCTCGCTGCTCATCGTCGGAAAGAGCGCCGAGGATATAGAGACGACGGTCGAGTTCGGCGGCGAGCTTCGCCCCGCGCAAGGAATCAACTACTCCGACGGTTCGTTGAACATTTCGTCGGTAACGCCGCGCGATCTGGAGTTCCTTGCCTTCGGGTTGGACCATGGCGTTGACTACGTCGCCATTTCGTTCGTGCGGTCGGCCGAAGACGTCTCGATCGTCAAAGACTTCATTACCGGACGAGGTTTACGCGTTCCGGTCATCGCCAAGATCGAAAAGCACGAAGCGCTCGCCGAGCTGGACAACATCATCGCGGCGGCCGACGGGGTTATGGTCGCGCGCGGCGATCTGGGGATCGAGGTGCCGATCGAAACCGTGCCGATCATCCAGAAAGAGATCATTGCTAAGTGTAATCGCGCCAGCAAGCCGGTCGTGACCGCGACGCAAATGCTCGAGTCGATGATAACCTCGCCTCGGCCGACGCGCGCCGAGGCGACCGACGTCGCCAACGCAATTCTCGACGGAACCGATGCGGTGATGCTTTCGGGCGAAACGGCGCTGGGGAGCTATCCAACCGAGGCGGTTCGCACGATGGCGGAGATCGCGCGCGAAGTCGAGCGCCACTATCCGCACGCACTTTTGCGCGATCGCCGCCTGGAGAACATGGAGCCGACGATTGCGTCGTCGATCGCCGAAGCCGCGACTCGCGCCAGCGCCGAACTCAAGACACCGTATATCGTCACCGGGACGACGACCGGCAACACCGCCCATCACCTTGCCGCGTTTCGGCCGCAGGCTCGCATCGTCGCCTTGACGCCTGAGAGCGACGTCGCGCGCCGGCTCGCTCTGCTTTGGGGTACCGAAGCCTTATTGATCGAGCCGTATTCGTCGATCGACGTCCTGCTTTACATGACCGAGCGGCACATGGTGAGCGCGGGCCTAGTAAACTCCGGAGACTTGATCGCCTTCACGACGGGAATGCCCGTCGGATCCGGCGGCACCAACGTTCTCAAGATCCACCAGATCCCTTAAAGGGCTCTCACTGTTTTTTGAGCAGGGCGCGGGCGTGGCGTAGGGCTACGTCGTGCGTCTCACCCGAAAGCATGCGCGCGATCTCGGCTTCGCGTTCTTTGCGGCCGTCGAGCTCGCGCACGGCAATCGTCGTTTCGCCGCCGCGTTCCAGCTTGTCGAGGACGTAGTGGCGCTCGGCCCACGTTGCGATCTGCGCCAGATGCGTCACGCAGACGACTTGCCCTTGCCGCGCAAGCTCGCCAAGGCGCGCGCCCACGGCGGTCGCCGTCGCACCGCCGATGCCGGCGTCGATCTCGTCAAAGATTAACGCTTCAAAGGAGTTGCGCGACCGCGCGAGCGCGACGACGAGGGCGAGCAAGACGCGCGATAGTTCGCCTCCAGAGGCGACTCGCGCAATCGGGCGCGCCGTTTCGCCGGCGTTCGCAGCAAAAAGAAACTCCACGCGGTCCGCGCCCAGCGGACCGGCCCGTTCCAAACGCTGCAAATCGACGTCGAATCGGCCGGAGCCCAGCGCGATCTCGCCAAACTCCGCGACCACGCGTTTCCCGAGAGCGCCCGCGGCCTTTTGGCGAGCCTTCGTCAGCGATTGGGCGAGGCTCTCGAGCTCGCGCGTAGCCGCCCCTGCCTCCGCGCGCAACTGCTCCAACAGGTCGTCGCGGTTCTCGAACTCTTCCACGGTCGCTCGGGCGCGGCGCGCACGCTCGATGACCTCGTCGATCGTTCCGCCGTATCGCCGCTGCAGACGTTCGATCAGAGCGAGCCGCAAGTTGATCGCCTCAAGTTCGCCCGGCTCGAACTCGGTCGAATCCAAATCGCGGGCCACGTCGGCCCCTAGCTCGGCAGCCTCGGTCTGCAGGGTGACGGCACGCTGCGCCATTTCACGTAAGCCCTCGCCAAACGTTGCGATGCCCGTCAACGCGGCGGCGGCCGTCCCCAAGCCTTGCGTCGCGGCCGACTCGTTAAGCGTCAGGGCTTCGTGCGCCGCACCCAGTGCTACGGCAATGCGCTCGACGTTGTCCAAATACGCGCGGCGCTCGCGCAGCTGCTCGAGCTGCGTCGGATCCAACTTCGCGTCTTCGATCTCGCGCGTCACAAACAGGGCTTCGTCGTACCGTTCGCGTGCCGCGCGTTCGTCGCCGGTCAAGCGCTCGAGCGACTGCGCCGCGGCTTGCGCTCGAGCATACGCCGCAGCAACCGAATCGCGCAACGCGAGCGTTGCATCGCCGGCGAATCGATCGAGCAGCTCCAAATGATAGGCCGGCGAGAGGAGCCGCTGCGCTTCGTGCTGGCCGACCAGCTCGGCAATCGCATCGCCGATATCGCGAACGTATCCCGCCGTCGACGGCCGGCCGTTGACGCGAACGCTCGATCGCCCGGCTTCGGTTATCTCGCGAACAATGCTGGCTTCTTCCCCGGGGTCCAGCTCGAAGCCGTCGGCCTCGAGTCGCGCTCGCAGCGAATCGTTCGGCTCGAAAGAAATCGTTACCACCGCGCCTCGCGCCCCGCGTCGCACCGCGTCGGGAGCGGCGCGCGCGCCCAGCGCGAAGTCGAGGGCGCCGAGCAGCATCGTCTTACCCGAGCCGGTCTCGCCGGTGAAAATCGTCGCACCCTGCGCGAACTCGACGGCGGCGCGTGCGATCAAACCGTAGTTCTCAATTTCCAGACGCCTGAGCATCGAAGGTTCTTTAACGGCGGGGATCCTTGATGGAAACGCCCCACAGCATTTTTGCTTCGAGACGCTCGAGAAAGTGCAGCGGCTTGGTTCGCGCAAAGCAGACGCGCTTGGGATGACAGCGGATGACCACGCTGGAGCCGGGTGCCACTTCGCTCAGCACCTCTCCGTCGCATTCGAGGTGTGCCTGCGCGCCTTCGAGGTCGGACGTTATCTCGATCGTCGAATGCGTCGGCACGATCAGCGGACGCGAAAAGAGCGTGTGCGGCAGAAGCGGCACCACGCCGAAGGCGTCGACGGTCGGCGCGATGAGCGACCCGCCGGCCGAGAGAAAGTAGGCGGTCGAACCGGTCGGGGTTGCGACGCAGATTCCGTCGGCCGCAATTTGAGTCACCGCCCCGTCGTCCACCCGCAAACCAAACGGTACGATCCGCGAGACTTCTCCTTTTCTCACGACGACGTCGTTCAAAGCGAAGTAACGCAGTTCGCCGTACTCGGCCTGCAGCGCGGTTCTCTGGTCGATGAAGAGCCCGCGTTCCACCAAGGCCGGCAGGTCGGCCAGCCGTGGATCGTCTTCGTCGAACTCCGTCAAGAAGCCCAAGCGCCCCGTGTTGATGCCGAACAACGGGATGTCGTGCTGGACCGCGATGCGCGCCGCTCGCAGGAGCGTTCCATCGCCGCCGACCGTGATGAGCAGCGCGGCGTCCGCGGCACGCGGCCCATCGACCACCTCGAATCCGCCGGCGCGAAAGTCGCCGGCAACGCGGCGGGCAATCGAGCGCGCGTTCTCGCGCGTCATGTCGACGAAGAGCGCGACGATCTTGGAGTCGATGGCGGGCACCGTCATACTGCGGGTCGTTCGTCGAGGACCTCTTGGATTCGTGCGTCTTCAAAGGGCATTCCGGTCCGGCGAAGCTTCATGAAGAACTCGCGATTGCCCGCCGGCCCTCGCAGCGGCGAACCCGAGAGCGCGACCGGAACCAGCCCTAGCCCGAGGGCGGCCTCGCGCAGCTCTTCCAGGACTGCGCGGTGCGTCTCAGGTTCGCGCACGACGCCGCCGGCGCCGAGCCGCTCGCGCCCGGCTTCGAACTGTGGTTTAGCGAGGGCGACGATCGTGCCGCCGTCGCGCAGATATCGGGCCGCGCGTTCCAAGATGGTACGCAGCGAGATAAACGACGCGTCGATCGCGATGAGGTCGAAACCGCTGGGAAACGCATCGTCGGGAAGCCGGCGAAAGTTCGTCCGCTCGATCACCACGACGCGTGGATCGTTTCGCAAGCGCCAGTCGAGTTGACCGTAGCCGACGTCGAGCGCCGTTACGCTCGCCGCACCGCGTTGTAAGAGGCAATCGGTGAAGCCGCCGGTCGAAGCGCCGACGTCGAGCGCCGTCGCGCCACGCACCTCGACGCCGAATGCGCTCAACGCGTGATCGAGCTTCTCACCGCCGCGGCTGACGAACCGGCGCGGTTGCTCGATTGCAATGCGAGCCTCGCGTGCGACGCTCTGTCCCGCTTTCGTCGCCGGGTTTCCCTCAACGCTGACGCGCCCCTCGAGAATTAGGCTGCGTGCTTGCGAGCGGGTGATGCCGGCCCGATCGGCAACCGCGTCGTCGAGGCGTCTCGACTTGCGGTTCGAGTTGACGGGGTCGGACATTTGGTCAGAAGGCCCGCGATGTTTTACTTGGGTTACCCTTAATTAAATGTTAAGTGCTATACTTTAGTTGTGGGGAGACAAATTAAAGCCTTTTGGCCCGGCACGGGGCCTTTGTCCAGCTTACCGCGCAGAGACCGGCAGGGATGTAGCTATTGGTCCTATGTTCCCGATCCCCTCATGGACCGGCCTTTTCTTCTGGAGCTTCGTGAAGCTGCCGACGTAGCCGATGCCGAACGAGCGATCTCGGAACTCGATCGCGATGCGAGAGCGCTTGTCGACACCGAGGCGCTCGCCCGGCTTCTTCTGCGGGCCGAATCGGTCAGTTCCTCAAAGATTGAGGGCCTCGCGGTCGGCGCTCGCCGATTGCTTCAGGCCGATGCAGCGCGTGCGCAGGGAAGCGAGGTCAATGACGTAACCGCGGCAGAGATCCTCGCTAATGTCGATGCGATGAACTTTGCGATTCGCGCTACCGGTCCGGATGAACCGATAACGCTCGATTTACTTCTCGACGTGCATCGTCGTTTGATGACGCCGGCCGGCTTCGGAGCTGCTGCCGGGAAAATTCGCGATAAACAGAATTGGATCGGCGGTAGCTCCTATAATCCATGTTCGGCGAGCTTCGTTCCAGCCCCGCCCGGGATGCTCGCGCGGCTGCTCGCCGACCTGTGCGCCTACTGCAACGGCGATTCGGCTCCGGCCGTAGTACAGGCGGCTGTTGCGCACGCGCAATTCGAAGCCATTCATCCCTTCGCCGATGGCAACGGCCGAGTCGGGCGGGCGCTCATCCACATGGTTCTCCGCAGGCGGCGGCTGACGACTGCGATTACGCCGCCGATCTCGCTCGTTCTTGCGACGATGGCGAAGGAGTACGTCGCGGGACTCAACTTAATGTGCTATGTCGGCGACCCCACCTCGAAGAAAGCCGTCGAGGGTTTTAACTTCTGGATAGGCACGTTCGCCTCTGCGTGCACGATGGCGGTACGGGATGCCGGCGCATTCGAGCGGCGCATCTTGGAGCTGCAAAGGCGTTGGCGCGAACGCATTGGAGTCGTCCGCTCGGACTCCATGGCACTTCGCCTCACGCATGCCCTACCCGGATTGCCGATTCTTACCGCCTCGGAAGTTCAAAGGCGCTTGAAGTGTTCCTTACCAGCAGCTATATCGGCGATCCGCCGATTGGAGAGCGCAAATATTCTAAAGCCGACAAAGGACCGCCAGCGCAGGCAGGTTTACGAAGCACGCGAAGTCATTGCGATCTTTACCGCACTCGAGCGCCAGCTCGCCCGTTCCTAAAGGTCCTTGAGTTGGCGGAGCGCCGCTCCGTACGCCGCCTCAAATGAGTTCTCGTTGACTTCGTGGGTCGAGTCGTTGGCAGTCGCCGAAAAACAGAGCTTGGTGCCGCGATGCGTCGTTACCATCGTCGTCATATTGATGACGCCGGTGTCCGACCCGCCTTTATACGCAATGTATTCGAAATCCGCCGGATCGGCCACCCCGGGGTTGATCGACATTAATGGCAGTGAAGCCACCCGTTCCATGAGTTTGCAGAGGTCTCTAACGCTGTAGTGCCACTCAATGGCGAGGTCCGGCTTGGTCATAATTTGGAGAATGCCGGGCAGCGGCAGCGCGTCGATGCGCCGGAGGACTCCAGCGCGGCCCGCGGCCGAGTCGACGGTGAGATACATGCCGCGGCTGCTCGCGCCTTCGGTTGACTTTAGGATAAACGTCTCGCGCGTCGTTAGAAACGGTTCGTTGCTGCCGGCGTAGCGCGTAAGCGCGCCGGGGCCGACGATCCGCACGAGCGCGTCGGCGGCGGTATTGTCGCTGATCGAGATCATCTCGGCAGCGTAGGCCGCGAGCGTCAGCGGCGTTCCGGCGGGCCAAGTGCGCAGCACGCCGCTCGGCAAACTCTTCCATCGCTCCGCCAATGGCACGACGTCGTTCCAATGCCGGACGCCCCCGGTAATTTCGTCGAGAAGCGCGTTGAGCACGGCGAGCTTAAACGCCGAGCCAACCGCCAACAACTGCGATGGATTGAGCGCCGCTCGTTCCGGCCGACCTTTTGCGACAATCACGTAAGAGACGGTGCCGGCTACGCGCTGCAGCGTTCCCAGAGCGTCGTCGAGTGACGAAGCCGCGATCTCCGGCGGTTTGAAAAGCAGCCCGTCGATCTTCATGTCCGAGTCGAGATGGATCACGACATCCATCGTCCCCTTGGCAAAATGCGCGACGAACTTTGATGGTGTGTACTCAACGTTCTGGTAGGCGCCCAGCGTCGCAGGCAGGCCCGCGATAACCGCGTTCACTTCGGCGGCGGAGACCTGCGCTAAAAAGTCGGCGCTGAACCACGAAGCGTCGGCGTGACCGGTACGCAGCATCGTGTCGATCCGGCTACGAGCGAGATCGTTCGCGGATTGCGCCGGCGCCGGCGATGCAGCCGGCGCAGCCGGAGCGGGGCTCTGCGCGATCGCCGTTGGCGGCGCAAGCGAGAGCAGCGAAAAAGCGAGTGCGGCGACGGCTATGGCTCGCATGATGACCGTTTTTGGGCGGCAGCCGCGCCCGCCCCTCCACTCAAATCGATGCGAAAGCGGAGGCCGGCGAGATCGCCGTGTGCGGTGCTCTTCTCGAATCTCCCGACGCAAACGCCGCCGTTGGCGAGAATGACTCGCTGCGACGGGACGTTCTCTTCTTCGGTCGTCAGCTCGACGTATACGAGGCCTTCGCGACGAGCCTCCGGCAGAATCAAACGGAGCGCCGCGGTCGCATAGCCTCGCCGGCGCTTCCACGGAACGACACCGTACCCGATGTGTCCCAAACACCACGGCGGCAAAGCGGAAGTGCCGGGTTGCCACCGCAGTCCGACCGTGCCGGCGAAGTCGCCATCCCACATCCAACGCCGATAGCCGGGAAGGCGCGGAACGAACGACCCGTCAGCCAGACGGATCGGCCCGCTCTTAGCCTCGCGGTCGTCGAGCGAGCTCAAGAAGGCGTGCGGGTCGGAGGCGATCTGGCGCAGATGTTCCGTTCGGGTTTCGTCGCGCAGGTTGTCGGGAGACCAACCTCTTTTCAAGGCCGCAATATAACTTTCGAGGTGCTCCGCGGACGGTTTGACGAGAGCGAACGCGCCCGCTTCGCTAGAACGGCAGCTCGTGGTCGAGCTCCACAGCAGAGGCGGCACGATCACCGCCGGACTGCGGCTCGGCCATCGCTTCGTCAATCTGCTCTTGCGCGCTCTTTAAAAACCCCTCGCACTCGCGTGAGAGTTTTTTGCCCTCTTTGAACAGCACGATCGACTCTTCCAAACTGGGCTGCCCGCTTTGCAGCAGCTTTACGATCTCGTCGATGCGGTTGAGTTTAGCTTCGAAGCTCTTGGGGTTCGAATCATCCATCGGCATGCACTTTTTCAACGCGAGCTTCTAAGGTCCCGGCAAAGAGCCTGGCTTCGATGCTTTCGCCGGGCGAGACTTGCGTGGCGGACCGCAGCGCCCGGCCGGCGTGAGTTACGATTGCGTATCCCCTTTCCAGCGGTTTTTCCGGATCGGAAGAGACGAGCCGGCCCGCAACCAGCGCAAGCTGATTCTCGCGCTGGCTTAAAATAGACGTTGAAAGCGACGCCAAACGTTCGAGCCTCGCATCGACCGCGCGTTGTCGTTGCGCAAGCTGGTTCGTGGGTAAGCCGCTCAAGCGCGTCTTGAGCTCCATGAAGTGCTCCGCCTGCCGGGCTACTTTTGCTACCGGACTGTGCGCCGACAGGCTCCGCTCCAAGAGCATCCAGCGTTCGCGCCGGCGCCCGACCGCACGTTGCCAAGCGCCGGACAGAGCGTCGTCGGCGCGGTCCGCGCGCTGCATCGAATCGGTCAATATCTCTCGCATCTCTCCGGCAAGATGGATTCGCAGCCGCGCAAGCCGCTCTTCACCCGCCTGCCAGAGTCCCGCGATAAACTGCGCCGCATTAGATGGCGTCTCGCACTCGAAGTCCGCGACTTCGTCGGCGAGATGATGATCGGCGGTGTGCCCGATGCCGGTAACGACCGGCGTCTTGGAACGCATGATCGCACGTACGACGGGCTCGCAGTTGAACGCAAAGAGATCCTCGTACGAGCCCCCGCCGCGGGCGAGCACGATCACATCGGCGTTCAGGGCTGCGGCCCGGTCGAGCGCCTCGGCGATGTCGACGTCGGCGCCAAGGCCTTGAACCCGCGTTTCGATGAAACGAACGCGTACGCGTGGCGCGCGCGCCTCCATCGTTTTGAGAAAATCCTCGGCGCCCTTGCCGCTGGCCGAAACCAACGCCACGACGTTGGGGAAGGACGGAACGCTGCGCTTTCGGCTACGGTCGAAGAAGCCCAGTGAGCGAAACCGAGCCTTCAACTCCTCATATTGCTGGAAGAGTTTACCGATGCCGGTGAGTTCGATGCTTTCCACCACGAGCTCGTAACGGCTGCGCCACTGCGCAAGCCGAACTTTCCCGTAGGCAACGATCGCCGAACCACGCGGGAGCTCCGGAAACGCCTGCGCGCGGCTATGATGGGCGAAGCATTGCAGCACCGCATGTGCGTCCTTGAGAGTAAAATAAACCCCGTTCGACCTCGGCGTCCATTCCGATATCTCGCCGCTGATCCCGATGTACTCGAATGCGTGGACCCGGCGAAAAACCTCTTTTAAACGCTCCGAAAACTCGCCGACCGTGACGACGACCGACGCCGGCTTTGCGTTCTGCTCGTCGGCTGAGATTTTCACGCGAGCCTACGGTTCGTCCGTGGGCGGCGGTTGCGCGGTCGGTACCACGAGTGGCGAAGGCGTCGCTACCGGCGGTTCCAGCGATTGCGCCGGAGCCGCCGCCGCGGGCGCGACGTCGTCAGGCTGCGTTTGGTCGATCGAGCCGCCGCAACCAGACTGCGGCTCGGTGCCCTTGAGGAAGTACTCGTAGCCGCGGCGGCAACCGGCCACCTTTGCGACCTCCTCAGCGGGGAACGGAAACTCATGCGGCGGCGTCCCGGCCAGCGCAGCTTTCATAAACTTTGCCCAGATGCGCGCCGGTATGTTCCCGCCGTACGATTCGTTCATCGGCGAATAGTTATCGTTTCCGAGCCACACCGCGGTAACCAAATCCGGCGTATAGCCGACGAACCAGGCGTCGCGAAAACTGGAAGTCGTACCGGTCTTGCCGGCTGCCGGACGCCCGATGACGGCATTGGGATAGCCGGTACCGTGCGCGATGACGTCCTCCAACATCGAGGTCATGATATAAGCAGTTCCCGCACTCACGACGTCCGTCGACGCGGGAAAGCGATCGTCCAAAATTATTGTGCCCAGCGAATCCTTCACCATCCGAAACGGCGTCGGATCCACGTGCAATCCTTGATTCGCGAGCGTCGAATAGCCGCTGGCCTGGTCGAGCACGGTGACGACCGACGAGCCAAGCGCGAGCGAAAGATTCGCCTCCAGAGGAGACGTCACGCCCATACGATGCGCGTAGTCGATGATCCGATCCAACCCGATGCGGTCGGCGAGCTTCACCGCGACGATGTTGCGCGACATCGTCAGCGCCTCTCGCAGAGTGATCGCACCCATATAGCTGTGGTCGTCGTCCTCGGGCGACCACTGGGTGCCGTCGCCCATCGGGTAGCTCACCGCAGTATCGTTAACGAGCGTGCTGGCCGGTATCCCGGAATCGATGGCGGCGGTGTAATCGTAGATCTTGAACGACGAACCCGGCTGTCGCCGCGCCTGCCACGCGCGATTGAACTGGTCGCCGAGGGAGAAATGCGCGCCGCCGACCATCGCGAGGATCTCGCCCGTGGACGGCCGCAAAGCCACCAAGGCCGCTTGGTGCGCCCCGATTCCTTCGGCGATTGCCTGGTGGACGCCCCACGCCACGGCTTCTTGCGCGATGGTTTGCATTTGCTGGTCCAAGGTGGTATAGACCGCGAGGCCGCCCTCCTCGACGGCGGTCGAGCCGAACAGATGCTCCAGCTGCGCGATGGCATACGTCGTGAAGTACGGGTCGCGGTAACCCTGCAAACCGGGAATACGCTCCGAAACCAGCTCGAGCGGCTCGTCGAATGCGGCATCGGCCTGCGCCGAAGTGATGTCGCCGCTCTCAACCATTCGATCGAGAACGTGGCGCTCGCGATCGCGCGCGAGCTCCAAGTTCACCAGCGGCGAGTACACCGAAGGGGCGGCCACCACGCCGGCAAGCATCGCCGCCTGCGGTAGCGTAAGCTTGTCGACGCTGCGGCCGAAATAGGTGTGCGCCGCGGCGTCGACGCCGTACGCTCCGGAACCTAGATAGATGATGTTGAGATACCGTTCGAGGATCTCGTCCTTGGTGTAGAATCGCTCGATCTCGATCGCCAGCAGCGCCTCTTGAATCTTGCGCGAAACCGAGACCTGATCGCTGAGAAACAGCCGGCGAGCCAACTGCTGCGTGATGGTCGAGGCGCCCTGAAGCTGCTGGTGCGTGAGATCCGCGAACGCCGCGCGCGCGATGCCGCCGAAGTCGACGCCGTGATGGTAGTAGAAGTTGTGGTCCTCGTTGGCGATGAAAGCCTGGCGCACGACGTCGGGAATTCGCGAGAGCGGAACCCAGACGCGGTTCTCTTTATAAACCGAAGCGAGTTGCGTGCCGTCGCGAGCAAAGATGCGAGTGGTCGCCGCCGGCTGATAATCGGCCATTCGGCTGATGTCGGGAAGGTTGCGCCCGTAGGCGGCCACCATCCCGGCAACGGTTCCAATGGCAAAGAGCACCAGCAAGAAGATGGTAACGGCAACGCCCCGCAAGATGCGCGCGGCTCGCTTGCGGCGTTTACTCCTTGGCACTGGCGACGGCGCTGAGCACTCCGTTCACAAAACGTCCGGAGTCTTCGGTGGAGAAGCGTTTGGCCAACGCGACGGCCTCGTTGATCGCGACCGCGGCCGGCGTCTTCGGGCGGCAGTGTATTTCAAACGTAGCCATTTCGAGCAGCAGGCGATCGATCGTGGGGAGCCGTTCGAGCGCCCAGCCTTCCAAGAGCGGGCTCACGATGCGATCGGCTTCCTCGGCGTATTCCAGCGTGCCCAGCGTCAACTCCTTGACGAACGCCCGTTGCTCGCCGTCGGCATCTTCGCCGACGACTTCGCGCAACGCGTCGTGCGGCTCGCGGGAGCCGATCACGATGCTGTAGAGCGCTTGAAGCGCCTGCTCGCGCGCCACGCGACGCGACGTCCGCGACGTCATCGAAGCGCCAGCTCGTTGCTGAGGAATTCGACGTTGTAACGGCCGTCGCGGAAGGCCGCCGCGGCGAGAACCTCGAGGCACAAGTCGATCGTGGTTTGAACGCCTTCGATCACGGTTTCGCGCAGCGCGCGCTCCATTCGCGCGATGGCGATCTGCCGCGTGTCGCCGTACGCGACCACTTTGGCAATCATCGAGTCGTAGTATGGCGGGATCGTCGCGCCGGCGTAGAGGTGCGTGTCCACTCGGATCCCGGGACCTCCGGGAAAGACCAGCTTCGAGACGGTGCCCGCCGCCGGAGCGAAATTATTGCGAGGGTCTTCGGCATTGATGCGGCACTCGATCGCATTTCCGCGCGCGGCGAGATCGCTCTGCGCGTAGCCCAGTGCCTCGCCGGACGCGATGCGAATCTGCTCTTTGACCAGATCGATGTTGTACGCCATTTCCGTCACCGGGTGCTCGACCTGGATGCGCGTGTTCATCTCCATAAAGTAGACATCGTCGCCCGCAGCCAAAAACTCCAGCGTCCCCGCGTTCGTGTAGCCGACGTGGCGGCACGCGCGCAAGGCCATCTCGTGCAGCGACGCACGGACCGCAGGCGCAAGATTCGGTGCTGGGGTTTCCTCCACGAGTTTTTGGTGGGCCGGCTTCTGAATCGAGCAATCCCGTTCACCCAAATGAACGACGTTTCCAAACTCGTCGCCCAGCACTTGGACTTCGATGTGGCGAGGAGCGCGAATCAACTTCTCGAGGTACAGGCGGCCGTCTTTGAAGCTCGCCTCCGCCTCGGCCGTCGCGCCGGCGTAGGCTCGCGGCAGCTCGCTGGGGTCCTCGACGACGCGCATGCCTCGGCCGCCGCCGCCCGCGGTGGCCTTGAGCAAGATCGGATATCCGATCGCCGCCGCCGCCTCGTAAGCTTCTTCGACCGAGCTCAAAAGGCCGGTGCCGGGCGTCGTCGGCACGCCGGCCTCTCGAACGACGTTCTTTGCGGTGGCCTTGTCGCCCATCAATGCGATGACGCGCGGTTCGGGTCCAATGAACGTTAGCCCGTGATCGGCGCAAATTTCCGCAAACCGTGCGTTCTCAGCGAGAAATCCATAACCGGGATGAATCGCGTCGCACCGGGTTATCAGCGCCGTGGAGATGATGTTGGGAATGTTCAAATACGAGCGGCCCGCCGGACCAGGGCCAACGCAAAACGCTTCGTCGGCTTGGCGCACGTGCAGCGAATCCCGGTCGGCTTCGGAGAAAATCGCGACGGTAAGGACGCCCAGTTCTTGACAGGCACGGTTGATTCGTAGCGCGATCTCGCCGCGGTTGGCGATCAAAACTTTTTGAAAGATGTTAGGTTCCCTCAGCCTCGCGCGATCGAGAAGAGCGCCTGACCGTATTCGACCGGCGACTCGTCCGTGGCCGCAATGCGCACGAGACGCCCCGCTCCCATGCTATGAACCGGCGTTCGAATTCCAAGCGCTTCGATGTATCCCAGCTCCCGGTCGGAATCAAAGGTTTCGCCTTCGGACGGCGCCGGGCGGCTGAGATGAAAGATTCCAACCAGATCGGCCTTGATCGTGTCGAATCGAAGCCGTGTCGAATCGGCAACGGCTCGATCGTTCGCGCGGCGGGCTCGATCGGCGTACGGCTGCCGGCGCGCCACCTCGATCTCGTCGTTTTCGCGCACGATCCGCACGCGCACGGCGTCGCCGCTGCTCAAGAAATCGGCCAGCGCGCGCACGCGCTCGCTAATGGCCAAAGAGAACTCGGGCGCCATCATGGTACCGCCTTCGCGCTCGACCCTTACGACGCCCGCCAACTCTGAGTCCGGCAGTGCGTCTCGCATTGCCGCAAAGCGTTCGTCCAGCTCGGCGAGGGGTACGAGCACGAAGGCCCGCTCGGCTAGGTGCTCGTGGGGGACGCGCAGTCGCTCGTCCGCGATCGCTAGGTCGTCGTAGAGCAATAAATCCAGATCGATGATGCGCGGTCCCCAGCGTTCGCCGGCGGTGCGGCCGAGCCGCCGTTCGATCGCGAGAAATGCATCGAGCAGATCGTGCGGCGGCAACTCGGTCCGCAGCGACGCAACAAGGTTCAAGAACTCCGCTTGATCGAGATGTCCCCACGGCGCGGTCCGATACGTGGAAGAGATCGCCGCCAGCGTTCCAACGTTGCGCAGCTCGCCGAGAGCGCGCGCGAGGTTGCCGGTCCGGTCGCCGGCGTTCGTGCCAATCCCGACGTATGCCGAATGCTCGCTCATCGGCCTTCATAACTCGGATTGGCGCGATCGAATGTGACCGACGGCGTCGCGCCGTCGAGAATCTCGGGCTTCGCAATCGTTACGACCGCGCGCGCAACGCGACGGTCCTCGAAAACGGCCTCGAGAATATCCGAAGCCAAACGTTCGAGCAGCGCGTACGACGTGCTCGCGACGATCGCGACGATCCGGCGATGCAGCCCGGCGTAGTCGAGCGTCTCGGCGAGATCGTCGCTAAGTTGCGCCGCGCGCAGATCGATCTCGGCGTCGAGGTCGATCGCAAACGGTTGCGGACGATCGCGTTCGGCCGCCTCCCAGCCGTGGCGACCGTACGCGCGTACGCCGCGAAGCGTTATTCGGTCCATCCGCCCGGCCGCCAGCCGCGCACCAGCGCGTCGGTTACCGCGGCTGCGTCGCACCCCGCTCGCACGTCGTGAACCCGAACGACGTCCACTCCGGCCGCAATCGCAAAGGCGGTGGCGGCCACCGTTGCATAGACGCGATCGTCGGGCTCTCTCCCAGCCAACTTGCCGAGCGTAGACTTTCGCGACGTGCCGATCAGCGTGGGGAATCCGAGCGCCACCAGCCGCGGCAGCGCTTTTAAGACGGCGATATTCTGTTCTGCGGTCTTGCCGAAGCCCACGCCGGGATCCAGAATAACTCGGTCCGGAGCGATCCCGCGCGCCACGGCTCGATTTGCGCAATCGTCGAGAAAGGCCAAGACCGCGTCGACGACCGGGCCATCGTACTGCGTGCCGTTTTGATTGTGCATCGCAACGATGGGCATCTCCAGTTCGGCAACGGTGTCGAGCAGCGCGGGCGGCGCACCCCAAACGGAGTTCACGAGATCGGCGCCGGCGGAGTGCGCGGCGCGCACGACGGCCGGCTTATACGAGTCGATGGAGATGGGAGCCGCCGGAAAGGCTGTCCGAAACGCGCGAACGACGGGAATCACGCGCGCGATTTCGACGGTTTCGTCAACGGGCCGATGACCGGGACGCGTCGACTCCCCCCCGACGTCGAGGATGTCCGCGCCCGCGCGCCACTGCGCGCTCGCATGCGCGATTGCCTGGGGAGCGTGCTCCACGCCGTCGCCCGAGAACGAGTCGGGCGTCACGTTCACGATCGCCATGACATAGGTTCGCGTGCCCCAGGCAAGCTCGCCGCCGCGCAAGCGCAGGGCGCCTCTTACACGATCGCCGGTACGAACCACTCGCGCAACTCTCCGACGATGAACGTCGAGCCCGTTACTACGACGACGTCGTCGATCGCCGCCAGACGGCGGGCCACGGTCAGCGCTTCGATTGGATCGCCGATGGCACGTCCCCAACACCCGATCGATTCGGCGATCGTCGCCAATCGCGCCGGCGCAATCGCGCGGCGTCCGGCCGCCGCGTACGACGTAAAGGTGAAAGTGCAGGGCAGCGCGGCCAAGATCTCGAGGATGCGCCGCGCGTCCTTCGTTTCGCCGATCGCGACGACGTAATGGACGCGCCGGCCTGCGAAGCTCTCGCGCAACGAGTCGAGCAGCGATTCGGCCTTTTCCGCATTGTGGGCCATGTCGAAGACGACCGGCGGTTTTGCCGGAAGCAACTCCATCCGTCCCGGAATCGAAAGCTCGGAAAAACTTCGCGAGAATTGCGTCGCGGCTCGGGCGCAGCGCCACCCCCAGCTGTTTAAGCACGGCGATCGCGCTCACGGCGTTCGTGCGCTGGAAAATTCCCAGTACCGGCATGGGGGGGACCTCGTCGACTCGGACGACGTCGCGTGCGTAAACGACCGGCGCGCCAACCTGCGCGGCGTAGGCTTCGATGACCGCGGCCGCCGCGGCCGGAACCGGCCCGAGGACCAGCGGTACGCCCGGCTTTGCAATGCCGGCCTTTTCAAACGCGATCGCCTCGAGCGCGGTGCCGAGAATCTCGGTGTGATCGTAGCCGACCGAAGTGATTGCGGCGACCAACGGTTGCAGAACGTTGGTACCGTCGAGCCGGCCGCCCAGTCCGACCTCGATCACGGCTACGTCCACCCGTTCTTGCGCGAAGTGAGTAAACGCTAAGGCGAGCAGCGTCTCATAATACGTCGGACGCCCGTACTCCGAGGTCGTGCGCTCGATTGCGGGCATCACGCGCTCGAGCAGCTCCGCAAATCGCTCGCGCGAGATCGGCCGGCCGTCAATGCGCGCGCGCTCCGTCATCGAGTGCAGATGCGGCTTCGTATGAAGGCCGGTTCGCTTGCCTGACGCGCGCAACGCACCGGCGATCATCGTCGACGTCGAGCCCTTTCCGCTGGTACCGCCGACGTGAATCGTCGGATATAAACGATGGGGGTCTCCGAGCTGATGCAGCAGGCCGCGCATCCGGTCGAGCTTATACGAGGTGCGCGGCGATGTGACTTCGTCGATCGTGCCGAGCAGATACGCTTCCGCTTCGCCGTACGTTGAGATCCGAATCATCCGTCGGCGATGCGATCGTTCAGGAGCTCCAGCGCGTGCGGCAACACGGGCAGCACGATGTCCAGCGCCTCGCCGACCGCGCGTGGGCTTCCGGGCAGGTTGACGATCAGCGTGCGATGGCGCACGCCGGCGAGTGCGCGCGAGAGCATCGCCGTCTTTACGTGCGCGAAGGATACCATCCGGATCGCTTCGGCGATCCCCGGAACTTCGTAGTCGAGGATCGCAGCGGTAGCCTGGGGCGTGCGGTCGCGCGGTGCGAGCCCGGTTCCGCCGCTGGTAAGCACGAGATCCGCTTCGTGCGAGTCCGCCAGCTCGATAAGCTCGGCCTGAAGTGCGGCCGGATCGTCGCCGATGACGATCTCTCGCGCGATCGAATAGACGTCCCCGAGCCGCTCCTTCATCAGCGGAATGCAGGCATCGGGGCGTTCGCCCGACGCAGCGCGATCCGAAAGCACGATCAGCGCAACGCGAAAGCTCACGGTTTACCGCCGGTCTTTTCGAGCAGTCGAATCGACTCGATCGTGATGCCCTTGTCCAAGGCCTTCGTCATGTCGTAAATCGTCAGCGCGGCGATCGTGGCGGCCATCAGCGCCTCCATTTCGACGCCGGTCTTTGCGTCGGTGCGGGCCGAAGCCTCGATTGCGAGCGCGCCGTCGGCGCACCATTCAAACCCCACGTCCACGCTGGTCAACGGCAGCGGATGCGCCAACGGAATCAACACCCCGGTCTGCTTTGCCGCAAGGATGCCGGCGATCTGCGCCGCCACCAACGCATCGCCTTTAGCCAAGGTTGCCTCGCGAATCGCCGTCCGTGCGGCGGCGTTCATGCGAACCATCGCCTGGGCTCGCGCAAAGCGTGACGTGACGCTCTTGCCCGACACGTCGACCATCGTAACGCTTCCGTCTGTAGCGACGTGGGAGAGCTTCATCGCCTCGGCGCGCTCTGGAAGCGCACCCAGATCAGGCAGAGCAACGCGAGCACCCAGAAGATGATGAGATGCGTGATGTGGTGTGGGTGCGCCGCGCCCGACTGCGTGAACCAGTTGATCGTTCCTAAGCCATACAGGATGCCCAGGATAAAGCACACGACGGCCAACAGCAACGCGAGCAATTTCATGTAATGACTCCTTTTCGCGCAAGCACGAAGCAGATGGAACCGACGAGAATGCAATACCACCCGAACGGCCGCAGATCGTTGGAGCGAAAGTAGCGCGTCAAAAAAGCGACGGAAAAGTACGCCGCGATGCCCGCCGCAATGCCGCCCGCGACCGCTTGAACGAGCACGAGATGCGCTTGCGGTGCAAAGAGTTTCGGGACTTCGAGCAACCCCGCGGCGAGAATAACCGGCGTTGCCAGCAGAAACGAGAACCGCGCCGCGTGCTCGTGGTCGAGGTCGCAGAGCAGTCCCGCGACCATCGAGCTGCCCGATCGCGAGATGCCGGGCAGCAACGCAAAAGCTTGCGCGATACCGATCGCGAGGCTCTCGGGATAGCTCAGGCGGTCGATCGGCTTGCTCTTTCGAGCCCGGGAACGTTCCTGGAGACGACGCAGAGCCTCGCCGGCAAACATTATCAGGCCGTTGACCACCAAGAACAGCGCGGCGGGGGCCGGCGAGCCAAAGAGGCGACGAACGGGATGTTCGAGGACGACGCCAAGGAGACCGACCGGAATCGTTGCAACCACGAGCAGCCATCCGGTTCGCTCGTCGCGGTCGGAACTCAGCCGCCCCACCACGACGCTGCGCGCGAGCGCTCGGACGATCGCATACCATTGGGCGCGATAGAAGACGATCAATGCAAGCGCCGTTCCGAGATGCAGCACGACGACGAACGCGAGAAACGAAGCGCTCGACCGGTCGATGTTATTCCAGTGCAGCAATGCCGGAACGAGAATCGTATGACCGAGACTCGAAATTGGGAAGAGCTCGCTGACGCCTTGTAAGAGGGCCAGCACGAGCGCCTGAAAGAAGGTCACGGCCCAGCGTTTGCCTGACGGCGCCTTACGGCCTGCCGGCTACCACGCGACGAACTTCACGCTGAACGTCGCATTGCCGGCGATCGGTTTGCAATCGTGTAAGGGCGCGCTATATCGTGCGTCGCGCGCCATTCCGACCGCGACGAGGTCGAGCGACGAGTTGCCGGTGCTTTGCGCGACGCTCGCGCCGGTTACATCGCCTTGCGCATCGAGCGCCACCGTCACCAGCGCCGTTCCGTTGGTACGGTCGGCGCGGACCGCCGCCGGGATATCCGGCGGGCCCGGTGTGGCGATGACCGCCCCGACCGCGTTGGGTTGGGCGCAGCCCGCACCGGCCGGCGACGGAACTACGCTTGGCGCGGGCGGAGGCGGCGCCGGCGTGGCGCGGCTCGGGCCACCGCCCTCGGAGCGCGCTTCGGCGGCGCCGGTGGCTCGGGGCCGCGGAGGCGTAAGGTTTCGCGGCGCGGGCGTCGGCAGGCGCCGCGGAGGCGGCGTGTTGCGCGCTACGACCACCATCGATCGGCGCACGACCGAGATCGCTTCAGGCTGGCTTTGAAAATCCGCCGTCGCCGGATGTACAACTAGCGCAACGATCGCATGCAGCAGCAGCGAGAGCGCAAAGGCGACGAGCAAAACGCGCTGCGCGCGTCTCATGCGTCATACGGTTCGCAGGGCCCGGCAGCGCGAAGGAATCTAATCCGGTTGGAAGTCGGCGCGGAAGAGATAGTCGCCTTCTACCGGGTTACAATCGACGAGCTTCGGCGAGTACGTCGATTGGCGCGCCGCGCGCAGCGCAGCCTGATCGATTGCCATGTTGTTCGCGCTCTTATAGATCTTCGCGCTGACGAGATTTCCGGACGGCCCAACCGTCACTTCCACCTGGACCGTGACCGGCCCGATTCCGATATCTTTTGCCGACTCGGGATAGTCCGGTTGCACCGGGTTGGTGACCGTCGCGTCCACGTTCGGATTGGCGCAGGCGGGCTTCGGCGTTCCCGGCGGCGCCGTGGCGACAGGCGCGGCCGTGCCCGTTCCCTGCGGTACGCCGCTTTGGCTGCCATTTTTGGGCTCTACGCCCTGAGCTTCGACCGAGCCGGTCTTCGCGCTGTTGTGGCTCTGAATGAGATTGACCTTGAGCACCTTCTGCGGGATGACTTCTTTCTTGGGCGGCGGCGTGGTCTGCGGCGGAGGCGTCGGCGTCGGCGGCGGGGTGGGCGTTGGCGGCGGCGGCGTGTGGATGATCGTCGGCTTCTTTACCATCTGGATCTTCTCGACTTGCTGTTCCTCAGCGTGCTTGTTGATGTTCGGAAAGACCAAGCCGACCGCGAGGTGGACGACCAGCGAGATGACGAGTGCCAAGCCGATGTAGTTGCGGGTTCGTTCGCCCGTCGTGAGGAAGCCGCCCTTGGCGCGCGTTGGCTGGGGCTGCTTAGGCGGGGGCGCCGACGGCGGCTGGCTGGCCATCGCCTACGGATTCATTCCTGGGGGCGCGCCCTGAATGTGGTTGGCGAGCCCGAAGTTCGTCAGGTCCTCCTGCTTCGCCGCATCCATGACCTGCAGAATCACCCCGTAGCTGGCCGCAGGGTTCGCCTTGATGATCACGCTCGTAAACTTATGGTCGGTCGCGTCTTGAAGCGTCGCGAAGGCCGACTTTGCGTCGGCGATCGTCACGTCGTGCGAGCCGATTTCGATGTTGTTGTGTTCGTCGATATTCACGACGATCTGGGACGGCGTTACGCGGAGTTTGTTATAGGCGTCGGGCAGCTTCGGTTCTTTGGTAACCGAGGCGAGAATGATGAAGATAATGAGGAGCACCAACAGCACGTCGGTAAACGGCGTGATGTTGATCGTCGACATTACCTCATCTTCGCCACCGCCGGTGGAAACGGCCACGTTCTACAAACCTCCCTTATGCGCCTATGACGTGACGAAGCCGACGTCTTCGAGACCGGTTTGCCTGGCCGCATCGAGGATCCGGATGATGACCCCATACGGCGCCTTCGCGTCGGCGATGATCGAAACGTGGTGGTGCGGTTTCTTCTTGGATGCGTCGTACATCACGCGGTAAATGCCGGTGTCGTTCGTCTTCTCGCCATCGACGTAGATGACGCCCTTGTTGTTGACGTCGACTTCGATATCGTTCTTGTTCTTATGTTGGGTCGAACTGTTGGGATTCTTGTTCGGAAGCTCTTTTTCGAAGCCCGGCGGTGCGACGAGTGCGGCGAGGATCATGAAGATGATGAGCAAGACCAACAAAACGTCGGTGAACGGCGTGATGTTGATCTCCGCCATCACCTCTTGATCGCCCTGCGAGGATAGCAGTGACACGGTCGTGCCCTACGCGCTTTACTTCGTGCCGGTGCTGGCAGGTTGATAGAGGTCGGTCGGGATCGGCGAGCCGGTATTGTGGAAGTGCAGCATTTCGGCGAGCTGGTTGGCTGCGACGATCATCTCTTGGTTGTAGTTCTTGATGCGCGACTTGAAGAAGTTGAAGAACACGACCGCGATGACCGCGATGATCAGACCGGTGGCCGTGGTGATCAAAGCCTCGGAGACGCCGGCAGCGACGACGGCCGGGGTCGAGTTGCCTTTCAGCGCGATGTCTTGGAAGGCGCGAATGATGCCGAGCACGGTTCCGAAGAGACCGACGAAGGGCGCGATAACGGCAATGGTGCCGATGATCGCGAGGTTGCGCTCGAGCGAGTTGAGATGCTCCATCAGCGCGATCGAGAGCGCGTCCTGGATGTCGGCGCGATTCTTCTCGCCGCGACGCAGCCCAAACTCGAGAATGCGCGGAAGCATCCCGCGGGTCTTCTTACAGATGGCAATCGCCCCGTCGAGGTCGTCGGCCGAAACCTTCGTCCCGATCTGCCGCAGCAAGCCCTTCGTGTCGCCGTGCTGCATCTGAAAAAAGACCATGCGTTCGATGACGACTGCGAGACCGAGTATCGAAATGAGCAGGAGCAGCCACATATCCCAGCCGCCCTGCTGCATGAGACCTAAAAATCCCGAAAACACGCCTCTACGACCCTCCAATTAGCGTTGCTGTGCGGCGACCATTCCGCCCCGTGACGGCGACCCATTGGCCTACCCCTGTATAAAGTCCTGTAGCTTAGGGGCCGCTCCCCGAGGGAGCGCTCGACCCAGAGTTGAGGTTCTGTTTCACAAACGTTTCGATCTGAAGCGAAAGCGCTTCATTTCCCTCCGCTTTGGCTTGTTGGTCGGCTTTGGCAAACGCGTCGGCGGCTTTTTTCTTGGTTCCGTCGTCGTGGCTGGCTGCCCACTGACCCACCAGAGCAATCCCTTCTGCAAAATTCGCCTGCGGATTATCCGGCTGCAGAGCGATTGCCTTATCGGCATAGCTTTGCATGCGCTTATAGTCCGGTTTCGCGCTTTGTGCTACTGCAAACGCAGCTAAGACGTTGGCTGTGACGGCGATGGTCGGATCGCCCAGCGCCGCGGCCTGGTCGTAGTCGTGCAACGCGGTTGGCGTATCCTTGGCGACGGCCGCCGCCTGGCCCGACTTGAGCAGGCTCGCGCCCATTGCCCGGGCACCGGCCGTGCTGCTCGGATCGAGCTGCTTGATCTGCGTCGCGATGACTTGCGCGTCTTGCTCGTCGTTGTTGGCCAAATACGCCTGCAGAAGCTCGGCGTCGATGTTAACCTTCGAGGCGACCGGTATCTTGGAATCCGCCATGGCCACATCGTGGGCAGCCTTGAGCGACGCGAGGGCCGCCGCAGTGTCGCTATTCGCCAGCTGGGCCACGCCTAAAGCAAAGTGCGAGTTGGTATCGGGCACGAGCGCCACGGCCTTCTGCGCGTAGGCAAGGGACTGCTGCGGGTTGTCGGTCGCCGCCTTCACCGCGGCCGCAGCGAAGCTTTGCGCCGCCGCAGCGTGGAACTGCGAGCCGATCGTCGGCACCTTATCGAAGGCGGACGCCGCGGTCGTAAAATCCGCGGCGTCGTACGCCGCTACGCCCAGCATCTCGCGTAGAGAGTCGTCACCCGGCGACGAGAGCAGCGCCATCTGCGCTTTGGATTTTGCTTGTGCGTACTGATGGGAGCGAATCAGCACCGCTACCTGGTTTGCCGCCGGCGACAGAGAGGCACCAGCCAGCGATACGCCGGAGCTTTCGCTCGAGCTTCGTACGACCGTCCGGCCGTTGAATCTCAAGGTAAAATCGTAAAAGGCGGGGATCGGTGTCGTTCCGCGGTGAGCCGGCCTGTAGGTCGAACTGTTCGCGATCTCGGTCGCTGCCGCGTTGTCGCCGGGGTTCGTCGAGCTGATGATTTTTGTGACCTTGTGCGTCCCGTCGGGGTTGACTTGGACCTGCACGACCACCTTACCGCTTCCGGCGATCGTCGTCGACGTCGTCCCCTCTTTGATGAGTTTGGCCGGCACGAACTCGGTCGCGTACTGCGCGCGAGCCGGGATCTGCGTCAGGGCCACGATCGTCGCGACGGCGATTGAGAGAGTTCGAACGGATTGATTCATGGCATCACCTCAGGCGGGGTGGTACGAGGCGAATCGTCAGGCGGCCTGCGGTGCCGCTGCAGCGCCTCGACCTCTTTTTCTGTCAGTCCTCGAACCTGGCCCGGCGCCAGCGCTCCCAGTTTCAACGGTCCAAATCGAGTACGCGTTAATTCTAGCACGGGATGGCCGAGCATTTCGAACATGCGGCGCACTTGGCGATTCCGCCCTTCATGAATTGTGACGTCTACCACCGATCGGTCACGCCGCCCGGCCAGCACGCGGATCCTGGCCCCGGCCGCGCGTTCACCGTCCATGGCAACTCCCTCCAGCAAGCGGCGCACGTCGGGGGCCGAAAGCCGCCCGGCGATCGTGGCCCGATAGGTCTTGTCGACGCCGAAGCGGGGATGGAGCAAGCGGTGCGCCAGTTCTCCGTCGTCCGTAAGGAGCAGTATCCCGGTGGTGTCGTAATCGAGCCGGCCGACCGGGAATACCCGTGGACGGTCGACGAGGAAGCCGGCGATCGTGCGGCGCCCCTGGGGGTCGCGCATCGTCGTGACCACGCCTGGCGGTTTGTTGATGATCAGATAGGTCGGCGCGGCCGGCAACTCGACGGAGACTCCGTCGACCTCGACCCGATCGCCGGCATGGACGAGCGTCCCGAGCCGTCGCACGACGTTCCCGTTGATCCGCACGGACCCGCCGGCGATCAAATCGTCGGCTCGCCGCCGCGACGCCACCCCCGCCCGCGCCAGATAACTATTGAGCCGAGTTAGTACTTGCCGTTGCCGCCGTCTTCGTAGCCGCGGTTCATCGAGAGCGCTTCCTTAGTAACCGTCTGCAAGAACTCTTCGTTGGTTCGCGTCTGCGCCATCTTGTCGAGGATGATCTCGGTGATGTCGCCGGTATTGAGTACGGCCGTCGCGCGGCGGAGCATCCAAATCTTACGCATCTCGTCGGGCGTGAGCAACAGCTCTTCGTGCCGCGTTCCGGAGCGCTTGATGTCGATCGCCGGGAAGACGCGAGACTCGGCAAGCTTGCGCGTGAGATCGATCTCCATATTTCCCGTGCCCTTGAACTCTTCGAAGATCACGTCGTCCATTTTGGAGCCGGTCTCGATCAGCGCCGTTGCGATGATCGTGAGCGAACCGCCCTCTTCGATCTTACGCGCCGCACCGAAGAAGCGCTTGGGCTTGTGAAGCGAGGCAGTATCGAGGCCGCCCGAAAGGGTGCGCCCCGAACTCGCGACGACTTGGTTGTATGCGCGCGCCAGACGGGTGATCGAGTCCAGAAGAATCACGACGTCTTTTCCGAGCTCGACGAGGCGCTTGGCGCGCTCCATCGTTAGTTCGGCGACGGCCGTGTGGTTTTCGGGATGCTCGTCGAACGTCGAGGCGACGACGTCGCCGTCGATCGTGCGCTGCATGTCGGTGACTTCTTCCGGGCGCTCGTCGACGAGCAGCGCGATGATGTGCGCGTCGGGATGGTTGATCGAAATCGAGTTGGCGATGTTCTTGAGCAGCGTCGTCTTGCCGGCCTTTGGCGGCGAAACGATCAGAGCGCGCTGACCCTTGCCGATTGGGCAGAAAAGATCGATAACGCGCGTGGAAAGCTGCGTCGAGCGCACTTCGAGTCTAAAGCGCTCTTGCGGATAGATGGGCGTTCCCTTTTCGAAGAGCCGCCGCCCTTTGATGGCCTCCGGATCGAGATCGTTGACTTTATCGACACGAATCAATCCGAAATATTTTTCGCTCTCCTTCGGCCGCCGCGCTTGGCCTTCGACCATGTCACCGCGCCGTAGCTCGAAGCGACGAATCTGCGACTGGCTGACGTAGATGTCGTCGTTGCCGATGTAGTAGCCCGCGCGGCGTAAGAACCCGTAGCCCTCGGGCAGCACGTCGAGAATGCCGCTAGCAACCTCGATACCAGATCGTGAGATCTGGCCTTGCACCAGCAGCGTGACGATCTCGTCCTTCTTGAGCTTTGCGGGCGTAAGAAGTTCGACTTCCAGCTCCTTCGCAATCTCAATCAACTCCGTCTTCGTCTTTTCGGAGAGCTGAGCGGCCGTCAGCATCGGCGGCACTTCGATCTGCTGCGGAAGCTGGTCTTGGAACGTGCCGGGATGTTGGCCAAAATGGTGGCGACGGCGAGGGCGGCGGCGCCGGCCCCCGCCTTGTGGAGGCCGCGAATCGTTATTTAGCCGATGCTCGATGTTTGGACGATGTTCTGTTTGCAGAAGAGTTCTCTCTTATGGAGTCGCGCACGCCAAACTTCGAGATCGACGGAGAGGCTGCCGTCGCAATCAGATCGGTGGCGTGAGCGGTGAGGGTGTCAAGATGTCGCGGCTGTCAACAGATGACCGCTACGCGACGCTCACACTATAGCATAAGCCCCCGGCGGCATTCAAGCCGGGCTCAGGCGAGCCGGTCCGCTCAGGTAGGGGCTTCCGGCCAGGTAGAATCGCAGGCGATGATCCGCCGCCCGGGTTATCCCGATGCGCGGACTGCTGCGTACGCGTGCCGGTGCCCGGTCGTCGCTTGCCAACCAAAGGTGGGGGTCCGAGAAGAGATCGGTGCCGTCAAAGGATCGATCGATCGCCAGGGCGCGACAGAGGCGGCCGGGGCCGCGACAAAGATCGCGCGACCCCTCGACGCCTCGGCGGCTCGCCATGAGTGCGAGCCCTTCGATCGGCTCGAGCGCGCGCACGAGCACGCCCGCGCCTTTTCCCTCAGCCTCGCTCGAAAGATTGAAGCAAAACGAGGTGCCGTAAATTTGGTAGACGTAGGCGCGATGCGGCGGCCCAAAGAGCGTCGCGTTTCGCAAACTCTTCCCAGAGAACGCATGACACGCCGGATCGTTAGGAAGGTAGGCTTCGGTCTCGACGATTCGGCCTGCGGTCGTCCCGGCTTTGTCGTCGCGCACCAGAATGCAGCCCAGTAAGACTTTTGCGAGCGCTTTCGTGTCGACCGGCAAAGCACTCGAGTCGAGGCGGCGGAGATTCACGCCGCAACGTTCAGCGCTACCTCCGCTCCCGCCCTTTGCATCAGCTCGTCGGTGGGTCCGATGCCGACCTCGACGTGCTGGAATGCATTGAGCGCACAACGCAAACGGACGTACGGAAGCACGAGAGATTCCGGCAAGGCACCTCGACTCGTCACGTCTTCGACGAACTGGCGGTCGGGCATCACAAAGCGCGCGCGGGTGATTCCACGTTTGCAAAGCGCACGCGCGACCGTCACCAAAGCTGCATAGGCGGCCATGCGCTCCATCGGCGCACCACGCCGCACGATCCGGAACGGAAGCCGCACGACCTCGCGACCCTCACCGGCGCTCAGAGCGGCATACGCGACACCGCTGCCGCCGAGCCCGGCGGCGTATCCGACAGCTACCTCGAGAACCTCATCGCTACGCCTTCGCATTGCATTACCTTTACCCCATTTTATGCGAACATATGTTCGAGGTCAAGCAATTCGGGCCGGGCGTATCAGGCTTTCGTAGAGTGCGAGGGTGCGATCGATCTGGTCCTGGATGGAGAACCGCTTCGCGGCTTGACGCGCAGCGGCAGCTCGGGCCGGGTCGGGGCCGGTCCGCACGAGCCGGAAGGCATCCGCGAAGGCCTGTGCCGTCGATGGCACGAGCAGGCCGGCGGACCCGAGAACGTCACGGTTTTGGGGCGCGTCGGCCGCGATGACGGCCGCCCCGGCGGCGAGCGCCTCGGCTTGCACGATACCCTGGGTTTCGGTCGTGCTGGTCATGACGAAGGCATCGGCACTCGCATACAGGTCGGGCAGATCTTGGCGGGAGACAAAACCCAGGAAACGGCTCTGTTCGAAGACGCCGGAAGCGCGCGCAAGCTGCTCCAACTCGGCGCGCGACGGCCCGTCGCCGGCGACGACTAGTTTCAATGAAGGATCGTTGGCACGCGCCAGGGCTTCAAAGAGCAGCTCGAGGTTCTTCTCCTTCGCTAACCTGCCGACGCAGAGCAGGACGCGATCGCCGGTCCGCGCGCCGATTCGTTCTCGAACGTCCTCCCGGCGACGGCCCGCGCCAAAAAGCGCGACGTCAATCCCGGTCGGCACCGTCTCAATCCGCACCGTCACGCCCAGCTCTCGAAGACGCGCAGCCATCGCCGGAGTCGGCGCGATGACGGCGTCGGCCAGATTCGCGAAGGTCCGCGTGAGTCGGCTGGCTGCAAAGCGCGTCGCATTGGCTTCGAAGGGAACGTAATGCGCGTAGGCCTCGAGCTGCGTATGGTAGGTGTAGACCAACGGCATACCATAGCGGCGCGCGAAGCGCATGCCCATCCAGCCGGTGACGAACGGCGAGTGCGCGTGGATGACCGAAAGGCCTTTGATCACGGCGTTGACGCGCCGGCTTACCAGCGGAAGCGTCAAGCGGTAGGGCGTGCGCGCGGGGAGCGGAAGCGAGGGAATCCTGTGGACGTCCCCCTCGGACCGGGCCGTGCCCGGCATGCTCGGCGCAAAGCAAAAGACAGCGTGGCCTCGGGCCTGCAAGCCCGAAGCCAATGCTTCGACCGACGCCACCACGCCGTTGATGACGGGGCGATAAATCTCAGTGAAGAGCCCCACGCGCACCGGCTGCATCGCGGGCTTTCTTCGCTTCGGCATTCGGGCACGCCCGGCGAAAGCCAAAAGCGTCTTCAGAAGCCCCGAGCAGGCAGAGGGCACCTCGCGATTGAGACTTTTGTCATACTTTAGCTTCGAAAGGCTCGTGCTATAGTGCCCGGGTCAGAGCCCGGCCTGCCCGTACGCACGGCAAGCCGGCTCGAACTGTATAGGCGTTTTCCGTCGGATCCGTTGCCTAAGCGGCCGCGTGCGCCGCTTCAAAAATGCCGAACCGCGTGCATCGTCGGCTCCCGCTGCGGGGTGTCGAGCGCAGACCTTGGACGCGATTCGGGACAAGAAAGGAACTTCGGATTGATAGGACGCGTGATCTACGCCGTTTTTCTCGTTGTGAGTCTGGCAGTAACGCCAGTCTGGGCGGCCCCAACGGGTTCGCAAACCGCAACGTCCGGCGTAACGTACAGCAACGGCGTCGTTAGGTGGGAACGCCTGGAGCGCCGCCCCCTTCAACCGAAGACCGTAACTCGTCTGTCTATTCTTTTGGCCCCGGACAGCTCGAAGCTGATCGCTCGCGGCCGGCCCGGCCTGGCTGAGGTACGAGTCCAGTACGCGCAGCGCGATGGCGGCCCCGTTCACCAGCGGATCGTTTCGACAACGGTGATCCGCAAGTCCGAATCACGAATCGTCGCACAAGGAATCGGCCCAAGCACGCTCGCTGCTTTTGAAGCGCGCGGGATGAGCCAAATGGTCTCAGTCGCTCGCGGCGCGATTCGGATGATGGCGACGGCCTACACCGCCGGCAGCGCGGGCGGCGACGGCATGACCGCCAGTGGAAAGCGCGCCGGCTACGGAATCGTCGCCGTCGACCCGCGCATCATCCCGCTTGGAACGCGCCTGTATATCCCAGGTTATGGCATCGCGATCGCCGGAGATACCGGCGGCGCAATCGTTGGGAATCGAATCGATCTCGGCTTCGACTCGCTGCGGGGGGCGATGCTCTTCGGCCGCCGCGACGTCACCGTCTACCGGCTGAAGTAGCGTAGGAGTCTGTAGGGCCGTGGCCATTTTCGGATTCGTGCCGAATTTTGTTCGAAGACGAGGCGCGATGAGGGAGCGAAGCCGTAGCTTCGTGACCGAAGAGCAACGAAGTATTCGGACAAAAGGCGGCGCGAAGACGGAAATGCGCCACGGCCCTACAGGCTCCTAAAATAAAGGGGTGTCGAGCCCCCGTGCCTTGCTGGCGAAGGCGGGCCTCCGCCCCAAAAAACGCTTCGGTCAGAACTTTCTCGTCAACGCTTCGATTGCCGGCCGCATCGCCCGCTTGGCTCTAGACGGCGCACCGACGGGCCTTCGCACGCTCGAGATCGGAGCCGGCACCGGCGCACTGACGCGCGCGCTCGTCGACGAGGGCGCGCAGCTTACCGCGATCGAGATCGACCCCGAACTGGTAGCCATACTTCGCTCGCGGGAGGACCTAGCGGCGGCGCAAATTGTCTCGGCCGATGCTCTGGCCTTCGATTACCGCAGTTGGTCGAAGGGCGAACCATGGCGAGTCGCGGGCAATCTTCCTTATAACATCGCAACGCCGCTGATGCTGCGGCTGATCGAAATGCCGTCGGGGCCAGACTCGCTGACGGTTATGGTGCAGAAAGACGTCGCCGAGCGTTTCGTGGCCTCACCCGGCACGGCGGCCTATGGAAGCCTTTCGGTAGCCGTTGCATATGCGATGGAGGCGCAGCTGCTTTTCTCGGTCGGGCCGCAGTCATTTTTTCCGGCGCCGAAAGTGCACTCCAGCGTCGTTCGGCTGGTGCGCCGGCCCGCGCCGGCCGTCGCCGTACGCGACCTCGACCTATTTTGGAAGGTCGTGCGGGGCGCCTTCGCGTACCGGCGCAAGACGCTCGTCAACAGTCTCGCGCTCGCCCTCGACGTCGACCGCGCGGCGACTGCGCGAGCGTTATCGTTGTGCAATCTTTCTTCGGAGCTTCGTGGTGAACGACTCGACCTCGGCGACTTCGCCCGTCTGGCCGACGCGCTGGCCAAAGGATAGCTTCAAAGGCTTCTGGACGTGGCTGGTCGCCGGCTTTATCGCCCTGCTCTTCATCGGGCTTTTCGTATTTTCGCAGACCAGCAAGCCGCCCACCAACGTCGACCCGCTCGAGTTCGACCTGCTCATCGCCTTTCAGTTCGTGCTGGAAGGCATTTTAGTTGCGATCGTGATCGCCGTGATGCCCCCCCTTTCGAAGTTCAGCCTGCGAGAGCTAGGGTTTCGCGTGCCGACCTGGTCGAACTTGGGAATCGCGCTTCTGGGAGCGCTCGCTATGGTCGTCGTCGCAAACGGCGGCGCTACGTTGATCGACCGTTTGGCGCACAGCCAACATCAGCAAGACATCATCGAGATATTTAAAGGGCTGCACAATACCACCACGATCGAAATTTTCGTTGCGTTTGCGGTCATCTTCGCGCCCTTTGCAGAAGAGACGTTTTTCCGGCTGCTCTTCTTCAATCTCGGCCTGCGGTACGGCGGCTTCTGGGCCGGCGCCATCCTTAGCGGCGTGCTCTTTGGCATCGCGCACGGCGACATCTTCGCGGCGGTCCCGCTGGCGCTCGGCGGCATCGTTTTATGCGGCGTCTATTACCGCACCGGAAACATTTTCGCCTCCATGCTATCGCATGCGCTTTTCAACAGCGTGTCGATCGTCGCGCTGTTGCTGATGCCGAAATCCGTTTGAATTCAGAAGTGGAGGTATTGTTGTGATGCTCGCGTCCCTCGTGCTTGCTGCGGTGTTGCCGGCAACGGCGGCGCCGCTCTCCGAGCTGCACTATCTCGTCGGAACGTGGAACTGCACGTATCGTGCGGGAGCGGTCCGCCTGGCCTACGATGCCACGTACGTTTACGATCGCGACGGCCACACGTTGCGCCAGATCGCTACCTGGGCTGGCGGCGGCGACGAAGAGTTGGTCGCGTATGACGCGCGGCGCGGCTGGACGGGCGTCGTTTTCGACGACCGAGGAACTGCCACGGTCTTGCGCGCTGCCGGCAGCAATCCGAACCACATCGCCTACCACAGCGTTTACCCCGACGCAGGCGTCAACGTAACGTTCGATCGCGTATCGGCGATGGAGTACACGTTGCACGGGACGGTGCGCTCGGGTGGTAAAACGATCACCTCGGTCGATACCTGCTCACGAGCTGCGACACCGCGTCGATCACCGGCTCCGCCCCGATCGTGACGGTATCCACGTAGCACAACCGATGGCGCAGCGACGGCGGTTTGCTCGTCGTCGCAACGCGGCGATCGAATCCGCGATCGCGCACGTAACGCCCGACGACGTGAATCGCGCTGGGATTGGGCTCGTCGTACCAGTCTGGATGGTGCGCCACCCAGAGCCCGACAACCGGTACGCCGCCGCGCGCCAGCATGAAGTGGAGCGGGCCCGCCGGAACGCCGACGAAGAGATCGGTGCGGGCGGCCAAGGCCCGCAACAGCCGCGCGAACGGCTCGTCGATCTCCGCGAAGAGTTTGCGAAACCCAACGACGTTTTCGCCGAGATCTTCTTCGTCCATAGAAATGACGAGCCAATCGGAGGCGTGTCGCCGTAACGCGGCGACGAACCCGCGAGCCTCACTTCCGTCTCCCCAGTTCTTGCGGGCCGCGGTTACGCCGGCTCGCGAGATGACGCAAAGCCGCTTTCCTTTTGGGAGCACGCGCGCCAACCGTTCGTCAAACCGTCGTTGCGTCGCCTCCGGTGCCGTGAAGTCGACCGCCGATCGAAGCGGCTGCGACAGATCGAAACTTGCAAGCCGCTCGGGGCGCACGAGCAGTCGAGCGAGATTGCGCGCTTTGGTGTGGAACGGATAAGCCGTGCGCCCCTCCGTTTCCGGATAGTCGGTCCAGAGCAGCGAGTTGGGCGCGAAATCCGAAACCGCTTGCGAAAGCGGGAACGGGATTTCCAGCCGCACGTCCTTGCCGTTGCACTGGCGTAAGGTAAGGCCGAGATGCGCTGCGCCAAGCTCGGCGCCGTCGCCGGGCGCGCGCACGCCGCTGAAAAGCGCGCGCGCGAGCGGGCTTTCCTCGAACGTGCTCGCGTAGTCGTCGCCGAACCGCGCGATCGCATATGCGTTCGAGTCCTCCAGCAACGGCGCGACGTAACCGAAGTGAACCCAATCGCCCAAGCCGTGCGGCCAATAGATGAGGACCCGTCGCTCCCGCAAGGCGGCAAAGCGTCCGCGATCCTCGCGCATGGCGCGAATCGGACCGTACGTCGAGATCGTCACGGCGCCGGCGGCACGCCGCCGCACAGACGGGGCGGCGCATGCCCGCGGAGACTTGCAAAGAACGCGCCGGCGTTCGTGTCGTACGCCGGGCATCCGGCGAACCTCGGATCCGGCCGCGGGTCGAGACGCACGTTCGGATTTGCCGCGGCAACGGCCCACACGCCCTCGTCGCGCCGCGGCAGCAACGCCGCCTGCCGGCTATCGCGCAATGCGACCGCACGAGCGTAAGCGTTCCAATCGACGATATACGGCCAGCGTCCCGGACGCAGCACCGTGTCGTTGAACAGCAGCGTCACGACCAAAGCGCACGGCACCATCGCGCGTGCGAATCCGGGAACGCGACGCAGGCCGAAGGCCGCGGCGATTGCGCCGGCTGCAAGTAGGGGCGCCACGTAGTGCGATCCGAGCCGGCTCGGCTCGTAGTTCCACGGCTGCATGAAAACGATTTCGGCGAGCAACGGCACGCCGAGCAGCAGCCAACGGCCGATCGCAAACGGTGCGAAGGCGAAGGGTGCGGCCAGAAGCGCGATGAGGCTGACCTTACCCGCGGCGTCGAAAACGGCGAAGCCATACGGCGGAACGTTCGGATGCACGCCGGCAAGATGCTCGACCGTCCAGAAGGCCGCTCCGATCGACGCTGCTACGAGAACGAGCCCCACGCCGATCCGTCGATCCCACCAAAGCGTGCACGCCGCCCCGAACCACAGCACGAAGAGAATCTCGTCCTCTTTGAGTCCGGCCAGCAGCGCACCGGCTACGAGCACCGGCCAGAGCAGCCGTTTGACCGCGCAGAGAACTCCGCATAACGCCAGAAGCGGCACGAAGACGTTCTCGGAAAAGTTATCGTAGGTAAGTCCCTGTGCCGCCGGCGACAAGAGATAGGCAACGCCGAGCAGGTTTGCAGCTCGCGCGACAACTCCAATCTCCCGAGCCAGCAGCACGAGCGGAATCGCCGCGGCCCCGACCGCGAGCACTTGCACGACGATTAACGTCTCCGCGCGCGGAAACAACGCGACGACGGGCACGAGTGCAACCAGCGCCCATGAGTCGTGGACCGCAAAATGCGGCTTCCACTCCCCAAAGTTCCACGACGAGCCGTGCTGCAGGTTGACGAACGTCTGCAGGTACGTTCCGAGATCGGCGCCATAGCGCAACGCATGCAGTTTGTTCAGATCCAGCGCGATATAGACCACCGCGAAGACGGCGACCGCGAGGTACGTCGTCCTCACGTCTCGTTTTTCTCTCGGTAGATGCGCGCCACGATGTCGCGCAACCGCTGCACGAACTGCGGGGGCGCGAACTTTTCCGCGTGCGCGCGCAGGCGTCGCGCGTCAAAGCGCGAGGCATCGAACGTTCGCAGCACCGTTGCGAGCGATTCGGCTTCCGGCGCGTCGAAGAAGATTCCGGTTTCGCCTTCGACGATGGTTTCCAGCGCGCCGCCGCCTCGGTACGCGATCGTCGGACGTCCGGCTGCCGCCGCCTCGAGCGGAACGAGCCCGAAGTCTTCTTCGCCGGGAAGAATCGCGGCGCGCGCGTTGCGCAGCAGTTCGTTGAGCTGCGCATCCGGGACGTAACCGAGCAGCGTCGCGCTCGTGCCGCGCGCAAGCTTTTTCAACGATGCTTCGGCCGGGCCCGTGCCGGCGATTACCAGCTTGACGCCGGCGAGGGCGGCGGCACGGATTGCCAGCTCGATGCGCTTGTAGGGCAGCAAACGCGACGCGGTCAGAAAGTAGTCGCCCTCGCCGCTTCCGACGGTGAAGCGATCGACGTCGACCGGACAATGCAGAACGTCGGCTTCCCGGCCGTAGTACTTGCGAATTCGCGCCGCGACGTTGTGCGAGTTTGCGACCAGTCGCGTCGGGCGCATCGCCGCGGCGCGGTCCCACGCGACCAGCCGGTCGACGAGCGGACGCACGAGGCGCGTCCGCGCCATCCCGGCGACGTACTCCTCGTAGGCAAAGGCAAAACGGCTAACGGTGTTGATGTAGCAAACGTGGATCGAGTTGCTTGGGAAGCGCACGCCCTTGGCCCACGACGTCGTCGAGCTTACGATCGCATCGTAAGCGGAAAGGTCGAACGTTTCGAACGCGCGCGGATAGAACGGAGCCAGCGCGCGAAAGTAACGGTTCGCCATCGGGACTCGCGCGAGATACGACCGGCGCACTCGCGCGGCGGGAAAGTCATTTCCCGCGAGCTCTTCGTCGTAGAGTGCCGTATAGATTGGCGCATCAGGCCACGCCCGCGCAATATGCGCGAAGACTCGCTCCGCGCCCCCTCGCTGATTTAAGTAATCATGAACGAGGGCTACGTTCATTAATTAAACGGGGCTTGATCGTAGTTCAGGCCTAGGCACCTAGTCTTGTAAATTCGTGCCGCGAGGTAGCACTAATGCAATCGTCGGATTGCCGAGATAGGTGCGCGCCGCGCGCTGCACGTCGGCCGGCGTCGTCGCGGAGATCGCGGACAGCGCGTGGTTGATGAAGTCCGGCGAGGTGCTCTCGCGCGAAAAGACCGCGGCGAGCCACGTTCGCGTTTCGAGCGTCGTCGCATTATCTGCAAAATCGCCGGCCGCCTCGGCTTTGAACTCTTCGATGGACCCTTGCAGCGTCGTAGCGGCAAGCACGTTGACCACCGAGAGGGCCGTCGCAAAAGTGCGGCTGGGATTGCCGATCAGACCGCCATTAACGTAGATGACCAAGCTGGAGGGGACGCGATCGTACACGTACACGGCACCCACCGACCGCGAAGCAAAGGTCGGCGAGACGACTCCGGGAACCTGCGCGATGTCCGAGATCGTCCGGCGGAGAAACGCTGCGAGAACCAGCATCGGGCCGAAATCTCGATTGTCGACCATGGGAGCCGGATATTGCGCGATCAGCCAGGGTGAGGAAATGTCGCGATGCGCAACGATTTCGCGCGTAGTTCCTCGCAGCGCGGCCACGTGCACGGTAACGGGCGACGTCGTCCCGAGCGGAAGCGCACCGGCGAGATCGGAGAGCGTGGCGGTCGAGAGCGCGTTCAGTTGACCGGCGGCGCTAACCAACACACCGCCGCGACGATAGTACGCGCGATAAAACGCCGCGGCATCGGCGGGAAACAAATCTGCGAGCGAGGCGGGCGTACCGAGTTCCGGCAGTCCCGCGTTAGCCTGCACGGACGAGGCCGCGTTGAGCATGTCCAAGCCGACTTGCAACGCGACTTGCTGGCTGGCAGCAATCTCTTGCGTGAGTGCGGCGCGGGCCGCGCGTACGGTCGCGGGAGAGAAATCCGGCGCCGCTATCGCGGCACGCAACAGTTCGAGTACCGCCGGTGCGTCGGCGGCGAGCGCCTCGACATAGAAACGAACGTCTCCCGGATCCACCGTGAAGCGAACGGAGCCGCCGCGTGCGGCGACCGCTTCTTCGAGCGGCATCGGTGGTGTACCAACGGGCGTCTTCACGATCGTCTCTGCGACGAGTGCCGCCAAGCCGTTCTGCTTCATGGTCTGGCGATCGAGACCGGCGCGCACGACCAGCGTAATCCCGGCGAGCGAGGCGGCCGAATCGATCTGTTGGAGTACCGTCGTGCCCGCGACCGTGTCCGTGCTCGGCGGTGACACCACCGGGGCGGCGCCAAGCAGGGTTACCGGCAGCAGCGCAACGGTTAAGGCCGCGGCGGCGCGACTCGCAAGATTCACTGCGACGACTCCTTCGCTTGCATGTTGACCACGACCGGCGTTGCCAAATAGTGTTTTACGACGTCGGCCACATAGGCCGGGTCGAGCGAGCGCACCGAACGGCCGTACGTTCCGTCAACGATTCCGGGAGCGTACTCGGGGTCGCCTTCGACATCGTACCAACCGAGATTATCGGCCCGCTCCTGCGGCGTCTGCGTATCCGAAGCGACGTGGTAGAGAAACGCTTCCCGGGCCGCGTTGAAGGTTTGCGCGTCCATCGGCGTGCGCATCGCCGAGAGCGCACCGAGCACGCGATCGCGGACTTGATCGGCGTGATCGCCTCCGATCGTTACGACCATCACGCCTGGATCGTGCAAGGTGATGAACTGTCCGACGACCGCCGCATCGCTTACGCTCTGGTCCAGCTCCCTGGTTAGAACGCCCGTCTCTTCGCGGAATAGATAGTCGGCAATGAAATCCAGCGCGGTGGAGGCCTTCTCGTCGGTAATCGGAGGGCCGACCCACGCCAATCCAATCCCGCCGATGAGCGCCGACGTCGTTGCCGAAGCGGGAGACGCGGCCGGCGTCGAGTCGTACGGCGGATCCATGCGCCCTGGGCCGCCGCCGTCCGTAACCGCCGTTAGGCTTGAAGCGTCGACGTTTCCGCTCAGGGCCAGGAACGAGTTTTCGGAGCGAAAGGCTCGTTTGGCAAAGGCGCCGATCTGCGCGGTGGAAATGCTCGTGATCTCGGCGACTGAGACCGGCAGCGGCGGATAATGCGCCGGGCCCGTTGCGAAGATCTGTTTGAAGAGAAGGTCGTGCAGCGTCGCATCGGCTTCGTAGCGCTGCTGCACGCCGAGAACGGCGGCGTTTGCGCGAGCGGTTTTCACCGCGACGTCGTCGACGGACGGAGCGTAATAGGCAGCTGTGATCGCGGCGACGACGCGACGTGCCGCGGACGCCGGGACGACGGTCGCAATGCCGACGATATCCGGATACACTTCGACGTTCAGCTCGCCGCCGACGCTATGAACCAGCGCGAAGAGCGACTTTCCGCTGGCCAGCGGCGCGACCGCGGCGGCGGTTGCCGCAAGCTCGGCGATGCCGGGCGTAGAGTCGTCGTAGCCCGCTCCCGGCGCGCGAAACCAAAGGCCGATCGCAGCCGAGGCAACCGTCGTATCCGGATCGATAACATACGTGCCGCCGTGCGGCAACGCTCCGGTTTGCTGCAATGGCGATTCGGCCGCGGCATTTCCCACGGGAAGAGACCACGCAGCGACCAGCGCCGCAGAGAAGAGCAGCGCGCGCAAGGTCACGCGGGTTCCGGCGAAATCTTCGGCGGAAACCGCGTCGGTTTTTCGGCCCGCTTGGCCTCGTCGGTCGCCGGGCGTTCGCTCTGCCCGTCGGGAGCGGCAGCGACCTCCGCATTGCGCACGCGATCGTACGGGCGCTCGTCGAGAATCGCCCTGACTTCCTCGGCTTCGACCGTTTCGTACTCCAGCAACGACGCGACCATGCGCTCGACCTTACTCCAGTTATTGGTGAGGATGCGTTTGCCGTTGTCGTAAGACGACTCGATGATCTTGCGCACCTCGGAATCGATCTTGCTGGCCACTTCCTCGGAGTAGTTGCGCTCCTCGCCGATGTCGCGGCCGAGGAAGACTTGATGCGCCCCGCGCCCGTATTGAATCGGGCCCAGTTCGCTCATCCCGTATTGCGTGACCATCCGGCGCGCCAGTTCGGTCGCCTTTTCGAAGTCGTTGCTCGCGCCCGTGGTTACGTCGCCAAACTCGATCTCTTCGGCGAGCCGCCCACCCAAAGCCATCGTGATCTGCGCGATCAACTCTTCGCGGGTAACTTGATAGCGGTCGTCCTCCGGAAGCGACCACGTCAAGCCAAGCGCCATGCCGCGCGGAATGATCGTAACCTTGTGGATCGGATCCGATTTATCGAGCATTCCGCCCACGATGGCGTGCCCCGACTCGTGGTAGGCGGCGATGTTCTTGCTCTTTTGCGACATGACGACCGACTTGCGTTCCGGCCCCACCATCACGCGGTCGATCGCTTCGTCGCAGTCGATCATCTCGATGACGTTCTTGTCCCGCCGCGCCGCCAGCAGCGCCGCCTCGTTGAGCAAGTTCTCGAGATCGGCGCCGGAGAAGCCCGGCGTGCGTTTGGCAAGCGTTTCGAGCGAGACTTCGCGACCCAGAGGTTTGTTGCGCGCGTGAACTTCGAGAATCTTCTCTCTGCCTTTGAAGTCGGCGCGACCGACGACGATTTGGCGGTCGAAGCGTCCCGGGCGCAAGAGCGCCGGGTCGAGGACGTCGGCCCGGTTCGTGGCGGCGATGAGAATGACGCCGGTGTTTTGATCGAATCCGTCCATCTCGACCAAGAGTTGATTGAGGGTTTGCTCGCGCTCGTCGTGGCCGCCGCCCAAGCCCGCGCCGCGTTGCCGGCCGACCGCGTCGATTTCGTCGATGAAGACGATGCATGGTGCCGACTTCTTCGCCTGATCGAACAGATCGCGCACGCGAGACGCACCGACGCCGACGAACATCTCCACGAAGTCGGAGCCCGATATCGAAAGAAACGGAACGCCCGCCTCTCCCGCGATCGCCCGCGCCAGCAGCGTTTTTCCGGTTCCGGGTGGTCCGAGCAGCAGCACGCCTTTGGGAATCCGCGCACCCAGCGACTGATACTTCTTGGGATACTTTAGGAAATCGACGATCTCCGCCAACTCCTCCTTCGCCTCGTCGACGCCAGCCACGTCGGCGAAGGTCACCTTCGGGCGGTTCTCGGAGAGCATCTTCGCGCGCGAACGGCCAAACGATAGCGCTTGGCTTCCGCCGCTCTGCGCTTGCCGCAAGATAAAGAAGATCAGCAGCATCGTGATCGCGAGCGGCCCAAGCGTCATCAGGCTCGAGAGGAGCCCCGCGTTCGACTGCTGTTCGAAGCTGATCGCTCCACTCTTTACCTTGCGATAGACTTCGTCGACGAATGCCTGATCGAGGTTCGGAACCGCGACGGAATACTTGGTTCCGTTGGCAAGGTCGCCGATGGCGCTCAGCCCGGTGGCGTGAAACGATTGAACCTGACCGACCTCGAGCTTCTGATAGAAGGCCCCATAGTCGAGGCGGGTCTCGCCTTCGCTGGGCGCAACGAAGCGCTCGACGACGATAAAGACCGCGATGACCGCCAGGATGATAAGGACGATTGATCTGAGATGTTTGTTCACGTTGACGTTAGACCGTTTGACCCTCTCGAAGCTCGGCTAGGTATGGAATATATTGCGGTAGATTCCTGATGCTTCAAACCGTAACCTATTGCGAAAGGGTTCGGCACCGGCAGGCCCCGGCGGTTACTTCGTGCTTATGATACCCGCAATCGCGCCATCCTCGACTCTCAGCCCAATCCCAGGCTTCATGAAGTAGGTGCCGCTCCGGCCGCTTTCGAGAGCTCGAACCGCGGCCTCGACGTGGGCGAAATCGAGGTCGCGAAGGTCGTCGTCGGCCGAAAAACGCTCCCTGACCGACCGGCGCAGACGGGCTCGAGGGCTCCCCCGTTGCTCCTGCGCGATGACTTCGGCCGCGCGCGCGACGGCTCGGTCCAGAGCCGGGAAGAGGGGCCGCAGGTTCGCGAGCGCCGCGCGAACGGCGTTCCGCCGCCGCCCGGAATCGGAGTTCGTTGGGTCGACGGCATAGGGCATCGCTCGGGCGTGGCAATAGGCGCGAAGCGACTCGGGCGCAACGGCCAACAGCGGCCGAGCGAGATCCAGACCCGGCTCGAGCGTGCGGCGCCCCGGTATTCCGCTCAAGCCTGCCAATCCTGAGCCCCGCAGCAAGGCTAAGAAGACGGTCTCGGTTTGATCTTCGGCGTGGTGAGCGGTAACAATCGCGGAGCAGCGCAATGACGTTGCGGTTTTCGCAAGCGCACGGTAGCGCGCGAGCCGAAGACGCGCTTCGTCATCGGTCTGGCTTTGCAGCGCGACGATCCGGAGTGAGACTCGCAGCGCGGCGGCCAACTGCAGCACGATGCACTCGTCTTGCCAGGCCGAGGTGCGCACGCCGTGATTGACGTGCGCGACGGAGATCTCCACTCCGATTCGTGGAGCGATGGAATGCAGCGCCGCCAAGAGCGCGACCGAATCTGGGCCACCGCTGCACGCGACGAGGACGCGCTCACCTTCGCGCAGCACGCCGGCGCGTTCGATCGCCGCTTCGACCTCCCGTTCGGGCCGGGCGCCTCTCACGAGCGGCGCACGTGCGCGGCGATTTCCCGTTCGACATCGCGCTTGGCCGCGTCGGCGCGCTTGTCCCAAAGTTTCTTGCCCCGTGCCACGCCGAGTTGAACTTTCGCCATGCCGCGCGTGAAATAGAGCCGCAGCGGTACGATCGTGAGCCCTTTTTCGCCGACGCGGCTTTGCAGCCGCGCAATTTCTTCCTTGTGCAGCAACAGTTTGCGCGGCCGGTTCGGCTCCGAGTTCGAAAAACTACCTTGCTTGTACGGTGGGACATGCATTCCGAGCAGCCACGCCTCGCCGTCGCGGATTCGCGCGTAGGCTTCGCTCAAACTGACCCCGCCGGCGCGAATTGATTTCACCTCCGTTCCGGTCAAGACCAATCCCGCTTCGAGCGACTCGAGGATGTGGTACTCGAAGCGCGCGCGGCGGTTCTCGACGATCACCGCGCCGGAACCTCGGACGCCGCCAGAGGATTTTGCCGATCGTTTGCGGCGTCGAGCCTACCGCGCGAAACAAAACGGCCCTCGGCTTGCGCCAGCAAGTTTTCGGCGGCATCGAAGATGCCGGCCTCCACGCCCAGCACGCGGTGCCGCTGCCAGGCTACGCGGCCGCGCACTTCGATCGGCTCGCCGAGCGGAACCGGCCGGCGAAACCGCACATTGACCGCTGCGGTGACGCCGCGGTGTCCGGCAAATCCGGCAGCATGGGCCATTGCTTCGTCCAACAGCGCCATCACGATGCCCCCGTGAGCGATACCGCGCCAGCCTTGGTACTGCGGTCCCAGCGTGCATCGAGCACGGACGCCGCCGGAGGTGTCTGCGAGATCGAAGTGCAGGTGCATCCCGATGGGATTGTCCGGACCGCACGCAAAGCAGTTTCCGTCGTCGAACGGAACGTCGCTCTTGGTCACTATCGTCCCAAGGCCAAACGGTCCGCGAGATACGCGGGCAAGCCCACCGCATGCATCTTGCGCGCGACCTCGTCGATCGGATAGCTGTAGCGGATCCACTCGACGCGGCGCTGCTCCGAATCGTAGAGCACGAACGACGGATCGGGATTGAGGTCGCGCGGTTGACCGACGCTGCCCACGTCGACGATGTACCGTTTGCCGGCTTCGAGCACGATCTCGCCGCCATGCTGCATATGCTTGTGGCCGATGGCCCCCGCCTCATCGCACGTCCAATACTCGGCGATGTGCGTGTGCCCGATGAAGACGAGCGGCGCGTCGGTGCGTTCGAAGGCGGCGGCCGCCGCGGCCTTATCGAGAACGTAATCGAAATACCGCACCGGAGCGCCGTGAACGAGCAAAAAGTCGGGAAAGCGAAGCTCGTAGGGAAGCGTGTTGAGCCACGCGCGGCTCGGCTCGTCGAGGACGCTCTGGGTCCAGCGGATGGCGGTGCGTGCGACGTTGTTGAAGCTTTCCACGCCAAAGTTTTCGAGCGCGGCAAGATCGTGATTGCCCAGCACCGCATGCCGGCAGCGTTCGCGCAAGATCGCGACGGTTTCGTTGGGATTGGGTCCGTAGCCCACGACGTCGCCGAGGGAAACTAGGGTATCGGAGGGCTGCATCGCCGCAAGCGCCCGCTCGAGCGACTCGAGGTTGGCGTGAACGTCCGAAACGATCGCGTATCTCATCCTTCGAGTGCGCTCAGGACAGGCTCGTTTGAGGGGATGCGAGGACGGCACGCAATGCTTGGGCGAAGGCGCGCCGCATCGGCTCGGTTCCTGCACTGACGCGAATGTAGGAATCGAGCGGCGGCGCGCCGGGTTTGCGTACCCAAACCCCGCACGAGAGCAGCTCGTTCATGATGCGCGTGGCACGCTGCGCGTTCTCCATTCCGAGGCAGACGAAGTTGGTACGCGATTTGATGAATGGAGCGCCGAGTTCGCGCGCGAGCTCGTAGTACGCCTCGCGCGCGCCGGCCGTCTGGCTCACGACGTACTCGGTGAACGCGCCGTCTTCCAGCGCCGCAAGCGCGCCGATCTGCGCGTTACGGTTGATTCCGTAGTGCAAGCGAATCTTGGCAAAGGTCCGGATGTTGCTCTCGGTTGAGAGCGCGTAGCCGATTCGCGCTCCGGCCATTCCGTACGCCTTCGAAAACGTGCGCAGCCGGATGAGGCGATCTTCGAATAACGGGGGCAACAGTTCAGCTTCGTCAACGAAGTCGGCATAGGCTTCGTCGAGAAGCAGCAGGCTGTCGTGCGGCAAGGCGTCGTAGAGACGCTGCATCTCGTCGCGCGCTGCGAAGTACCCGCTGGGATTATCAGGATTCGCGAAATAGACGATGCGCGGAACCTCTCGTCGCGCGGTCGCCAGCAGTTCCTCGAGATCGGGCTTGCCGTCGCTGCGGTAGGACGCGAAGACCGGAGTCCCGCCATACCCCACGACGTGATACAGAAACGTCGGATAGGTGCCGCGAGCCATTAGCGCCGGCTCGCCGGGCGCGACGAACGCGCGCACCGCCAACCCCATCAGGTCGTCGATTCCGCTGCCGACGACGATCTGCGACGGCGCGCAGCCGTGTTTTGCCGCGAGGGCTTCGCGCAAGTCGAGCGATTCGGGATCGCCGTACCATGAAAGCCGCGGCAGTTCTGCAGTCATCGCCTCAATCGCTTTCGGCGACGGCCCGAACGCGCTTTCATTGGCTCCCAAGCGAACCAGCTCGCGCCGGCCGGTTTCGCGCATCAGCTGCTCGGGACCAATGAACGGCGTCGTCGCGGGAAGGCCTTCGACGGCGGGCGTCGGTCGGATCACGGTGAGAGTCAACCCCCTAGAAAGCGATGCACGGTCACGAGCTTGCCGGCGGGCCACTCTTCGTCACGCTCACCCATAACGATGTAGCCGTCGGCGCGCGCCGCCAAGCTCACCGAAAACGAGCGTAAGGCCAGGGGTTGCGCGAGCGGCACTTCTCCATCGCGCCGCAGGCTGACGGGGACGTACCACGTCCAGCCCGCACGGCTCCGGGCCGGCTGCTCCAAGCGAGCCTGCAGCGTCACCGGTTCGATCGGGGCGCCCGTGAGGGCCGCGACGATCGGCGATGCAACCGCTTCGAGCATGAACAACGCCGACGTGGGGTTTCCAGGCAAGCCGAGAACCGGCTTGCCACCGTCGGCGCCAAAGAGCGTCGGCTTACCGGGCTTGACCCGCAAACCGTGCACGATCACTCCGGGCTTCGTCATCCGCGCCACCGCATGCGGCAAGCGATCGCGCTCGCCGACCGAGGATCCGCCGGTCACGACGACCCCGTCGCATTGCGCCAACGCGAGAGAAAGTCCCGATTCAAACGCTTCCGCCTCGTCGCGCAACGTCGGATAGTGGCGCGCAACGGCGCCCATCGCTCGCAGTGAAGCCGCGACCGCATAGCGGTTCGAGTCGCGAATTTCTCCGAGGCGCGGGTGCACCTGCGGTTCCACGAGCTCGTCTCCGCTCGACAGCACCGCGATCGCCGGACGGCGGTAGACTCGAACCTGGGTAACTCCGAGCGTGGCGAGGACGCCGGCTTCTCCGGCGCGGATACGGCGCCCAGGTTGTAAAAGCGTCTCGCCGCGCCGGATATCGGCGCCGCATTGCGCGACGTTGGACCCAGGGTCGATCGAGGCACCGACGTGAAGCCGGCCTCCCTCGACGCGCACGTCCTCAATCGGCACGACCGCATCGGCGCCCGGCGGAAGCAGGCCACCCGTGGGAATCGGCATCGCCGTCGCCGGAGTCAACTCGGTCGTTGCAGCCGCACCCATCACCACGCCGGCGAGAATATTGAAATCACGCGGCGCGAACCGCGATTGTATCGCAAAACCGTCCATCAGCGAACGCGCGGCACTCGGATAATCGTCGGCGGCAATGACGCTCTGCGCGAGGACGCGCCCGGATGCGTCGTCGAGCGCCACCATCTCGGTGCCGGGCGGCGCGAGCCGCGCGCGCGCGAAAAATGCCACGATCGCCTGTTGCGGCGCGAGCAGCGTCTCTGCTACAAATCCAACCGTTGGTAGGACTGGATTTACAGGCTGGTTAATGGCGCGCTTCTCCATGCTCGATATTGCTCTGGTACGACGCGATCCCGACCGCGTACGACGCTCACTCGCTCGCCGCGGGGCCGATCCGTCGATCGTCGACGAGTTTCTGCGCTGCGACGAGGAGTACCGCTCGGCGCTGACGGCGGCAGAAAAGGCGAAGGCAGAAAAGAACCGCCTTTCCGCGACCATCGGGCAGGCCGGCGACAAAGCCGCTGCCGCGCGTGAAGTGCGGCCGCAAATCGATGCGCTCTCAACCGAGATCGCCGCATTGGAAGAACGCGCTCGCGCGCTCTCGACCTCCGGTGAAAGCTCGCCGCTGCGAGCACTGCTCGAACAGACACCGAACCTTCTCGACGACTCCGTCCCCGACGGTTCCGACGAAGCATCCAACGTCGAACTGCGACGCTGGGGAACGCCTCGCGACTTCGACTTCCCCGCAAAACCACACTGGGAGATCGGCGAACAACTCGGGATTCTGGACTTTACGCGAGCCGCAAAACTCTCGGGCAGCCGCTTCGCCGTGCTCGGCGGCGCCGGCGCGCGCCTGTCGCGGGCGCTCGCAGCGTTTTTTCTGGATCGCGCGCGCGAGCGCGGCTATCTCGAGATCGCGCCGCCATTGCTCGTCTCGCGCTCGACGATGTGGTCGACCGGACAGTTGAGCAAGTTCGCCGACGCGATGTTTGAGGATCGCGACGCCGGACTGTTCATGATTCCGACGGCGGAGGTCCCGCTGACGGCACTGCGCGGCGACGAGATTCTGGAGTTCTCAGAGCTGCCGCAGCAGTACGTCGCGCACACGCCCTGCTTTCGCAAAGAGGCCGGTGCCGCGGGTAAGGATACCCGCGGGTTGATGCGCCAGCATCAGTTCGAAAAGGTCGAGCTCGTTTGGCTGACGGCACCCGAAGCCTCGTTTGAGGCGCTCGAGCAGCTGACGCGCGACGCCGAAGCGCTCCTCGTTGAGCTCGAACTGCCGCACCGCGTGGTCGCCCTCTGCGCCGGCGATATTGGTTTTAACGCGGCGAAGACGCACGATATCGAGGTCTGGGTTCCGAGCAGCAACGCCTATCGTGAGATTAGCTCGTGCTCCAGCTGCACGGATTTTCAGGCGCGCCGCGCTTCGATACGCTTCCGGCGCGAGCCCCGCGCGAAACCGGAGTTCGTACACACGCTCAACGGCTCGGCCCTAGCCATCGGTCGAACGCTGATCGCGATTCTCGAAAACTACCAGCGGCGCGATGGGACGGTGGTGGTGCCTGAGGTGCTGCGCCCGTACGCCGGTTTCGACCGAATCCCGGCTTAGCAGCCTCTTTAAGAGACGGCGCGGATCAGTTCCAGAAGAACCTCGCGATCGAGGTAGCGGATGTGTCCGTGCTCGCGGCGTAAGGCGTCGCGCGATTCGAGCTCGGCGATCGCGCGCGCTGCGACTTCCTTCACCGTACCGCCGGCGGCCGCGATCTGCGATTGCGTAATGGTCGACAGCGACGACGCGGCCTGCACGAGCCCGCGCTCGTGCATTGCGTATGGAAGCAGCACCTTCGCGATCCGGCCCAGAATCGGAAGCGATCCCTGCACGCTCAGCGCATCTGCGAGCAGACGAACCCGCTGCGCCAAAACGATGCCCAGCGCGTTGGTCAGTTGCGGATAGCCGGCTGCGACGCGTGAAACGGCCTCCCAGGGCAGCTTGAGGACGTGCGCGGACTTCGAGAAGACGGCGATGCGCGCCATCTTCAGACCGCGGTCGAAGTACTCGGCGACGCCGAAGACTTCGTATGGGAAAATTTCATACAGGATGCGCTCGCGTTCGCGCCCGCCCCCGTTGGCGCGCGCCACGATGCCGTCGGTCACCATGCCCATGAACGGCCAGTCGGCGTTCTCGGCGACCAGCGTCTGTCCGCGGCGCCCGGTTTGCCAAACGGCGGCCGCGCCGAGCTCCTGTCGAACCTCGGCGTCGACGCCGGCGAATGCCGAACAGCGGCTGAGGTGCTGGGCGGCCGAGTTTCGATCGGTCTCTTCGCCGCGAGGGGTCAGGCGCAAATGCCACATGCGGCTGGCGATGCGGCGCGCTTCCATTACAAAGCGATCCGGGCGCTCCTGGGTGATGCGCACGGACAATGCCCGCGGTTCGTTCTCAGTAATGAGGGTGAGCGAGCCCCCCGACGGGAGCCGGTCGAGCGCTTTGCGGACCTGGTCGGGGCGTTCCCACGCCGGGAAAGTCCGTAGATCAATTTCCGCAGGTTGTGCCACAGCCGTCACGTTCTCGCCGGGATAAGCGCTCTACTCCCTGAGACGGTCAACCGAGAGGAGTCAGAATGGTACGGTCTTTGGGACGGCTGGTGAGCTGCATGGCGCTTGTAGGCGCGACCTTGCTTGGGACGCCGCACGCGGCGTCGGCTCAAGCAGCTGCTTCGGCAACAGAACTTCATTACACCACGGCCATCACCCAGGTCTATGGGTCGCAGTACCCGATCTCGGGCAGGCTCGATCTCCAGCTCTTTCCCGCAGGTAACATCCGCGGCTACTATCACACTACCTATAACAAGCTCTACATTCCGGTCGTGGGCGGCCGCGACGGCGATTACATCTGGCTAAGCATCGGACCGTCGAGCCTCGACCTCGGCCTGGGCGTCGGGCCCGAAGGGAAGCTGCACGTCGTCGGCACCATGAACAGCGACGGTTCGTTCCGGGGTCAGGTCTATCCGGAGACGGCCGCCGTACTCTCCGGCCCGGCAATGCAAGACCAATCGGGCAATCCGGCGCCGAACTACAACAACACCAACTCCAACGACCAGTACATCTTTAGCGGGACGCCGACGACCGCCCCCGAGCCGACACCCTAACCCAAACGCGCTGGGGCGCCGGCGGAAGGGCGTCCATGTGCTTGAGAAAGAGCGTCAACTGCCAGAGCTGCCGGTCGTCGAGATTTTTGCCGAACGCCGGCATGCCAGTCAGCCGGATGCCATGAGCCACCTTCCAATAAATCACGCCGTCGGGGTCGTCTTCGACCCCGTCTTTGGCGAGTTGCGGGGGCTTTTGATAGAGCCCGAGCGCGATCGTGGACGGCCGGCCGTCCGACGCGCCGTGACAGACGGCGCAGTCTGTAGCGTACAGCTTGATTCCCGCGATCAGGTTGGCGTCGTCGAGCGGAAGCGGGCTCGGGCCTTTGGACGCCTCTCGCTCCAGCGTCGCGCGAAGTGAGGTTCGCGCCGCCCAACGCTCCAGTCGCGAAGGTTTGCCGTCGGCATTGGCAGGCATCAAGCCGGCCTTGAGTCCCAGATAGGCGCCGAGCCCCAAGACTACCAGCGTCGCGACAACTCCCAGTACGATCCCGCGTGCCATTGCCCGCGGCGTTCGACGCCCAACAGACTGCAACCATTTAAGCTGAGGGACCGATAGAAAGACGCATGAGCGTCAAGGTGTATGGAATCAATCACGTCGCCATCGAGGTCGACGACGTGCAGAAGGCTGTCGAGTTCTATCAAGACGTTTTTAATCTCGAGAAACTCGATGAAGGCGAAGGCGACGCCTTCTTCAAGGCCGGCGAACACCAATTTCTCGCGATGTTCGAAGCGGCGAAACCTCAGACGAACCGCACGCGACACTTCGGCTTGATCGTTCGAGACGAAAAGCAACTCGCTGAGGTCCGCGAAAAACTGACCACCAAATACGGAATCAAACTCATCCCGCCATTTCGCTGCGACTTCATCGATCCATTCGGCAATCGAGTGCAAGTCGTCGATTTGCACGATGAGTCACTGGTCTGGTTATTACCGTACCAAGAGGTTCAACAAGCCGGCATCGTGCTGAAGTAGGGGCAAATCATCGCGGCCGATATCCGTCACTCGACCGAAATCGACAGTGGCTACCGCTTAAGGTGTTCGGGCCGAAAACCCAGGCCTACCAGATATCCTGGAATGCGCGGCAGAAACGGCAGCCAGCGCAGCAGGCCCGGCAAACGGCCCAACAACGGCGCGCGTCCGTTTGCTAGGACCTTGCCGATGACTCTGCTTTGAATGAACAGTTGCAGCGCCTGCGTGAGCTTGGCCGCCATTTCGCGCCTGCGCTGAACGGCGCGCAGATCGCGACTCGAAAGCGTGCCGCCGAGCAACTTGGGGGCAAGCATGTTCGATGCCGCAACCGCGTCTTGAATCGCGAGGTTGATTCCGACTCCGCCGATCGGCGACATGGCATGCGCGGCATCGCCGATGCAGAGCAGCCCCGGACGGTACCACCGCCGCAACCGGTTCACGCGGACCGTCAAGAGCTTAACGTCGTCCCACGACTGCAGCTCGTGCGCACGATCGTGCAGAAAGGGCACGATCTCGCCGATCTGCCGGCGAAACTCGCCCAATCCGCGCTCGTGCAGTTCGGCGAGGGTTCCCTTCGGAATCACGTACGCGCACTGCCAATATTCTCCGCGGTCGATCAATGCCATGATCCGTCCGTTTCGAATGTAACCGAAGGTTTCATGGGGATCGTCGGGTCGTTTGGTCAGCCGCAGCCACAGCACGTCCATTGGAGCGCCAAGCTCGACGACCTCCAGACCGGCTTCCTTACGCACAACCGATTCGCGCCCGTCGGCTGCAATCGTAAGACCGGCGCGAATCTCCAGCATGCCGTTTGGAGTCTGCGCACGCACACCCGCAACGCGGCCGTTCTCCCATAACAACTCTTTGGCGCGAGCCTGCATTCGAAGATCGAAGGTCCCAAAGCGCTTGGCTTCTTCTGCAAGAAAGTTCAGGAAGTCCCATTGCGGCATAAAAGCGACGAATTTGCAGCGCGTCGGGAGATGCGTGAAATCCGCCACGGTAACGAGCTGGTCTCCGAGGTTCCCCGCTAAGGTGGTGACTTCTTGGTGCGGGCGTTTCAAGAAGGCCTCGAGTAAGCCAAGCTCCGCCATGACGTCGAGCGTGGACGGATGGATCGTATCGCCGCGAAAGTCGCGCAGAAAATCTGCGTGCTTCTCCAGCAAAACGGTACGGACGCCCGCGCGCGCGAACAGCAGGGCGGCCATCATTCCGGCAGGGCCGCCGCCCACGATGCAGCATTCGGCGCGCACCTCCATCACGATATCCGTTCTACTGTAAGAAACGGTAGCGGACGAACTCGGCTTCCCGCTGGTCGACGCGCGCCTGGCACGCTGCTGCGATTTCGTCGATGAAGTTCTCCAGCGAGAGCGCCGCAACGTTGGGCATCAGCGTAGCGTCGAGCAGCTTTCCAAAGAACTGCATCGGCAGCTCGTATCCGCCCGATAGGCGAAGCTCGCTCTGCCCGATTTCGCCCGGCGCGACGCCGATCGTCCCGGTAAAACCGGGGAATGCAGCCGGCAGCTTAGCCGCATTAAATGCGATATCGTAGGAGCGCGGTTCCTTCGCGTTCTTCTCGACGGTCAAATTGATCGGGACCGCAACGTAACCGACATCGGGGAGATGCAAATCGCCAAAGCTTACGCGCAGCGCAAAACCGCGCCACGGGCCCTCCTGCTTTGCGATCGCTTGCAACAGCTCGCCGAGGGCCTGGGACGCCAAATCGGCAGGGATCTGCAAGCTGCGGCTGAGTCGAACGTCCGGCACGTAGTTCTCTTTCGCAAGGAAATCAAAAAGGACCGGCTTGATACCGGCCCTTTTTCGCGGCGTGGGCAGAAGGGACGAACTTCGGCCTGGCCGACCGCTATTCGAGGTTAAACGGCGAAGTGCTGAGTTGAGATGCAGAAGTTCTCCGCGCTAAACATCGCTGCTCGCCGCTACTCCTGTTATCGGCTCGATGAGCCCCGACTCTTATCTTTGGTCGGGGCTTCGGCCTAAACGGAGCCTGCGACGGTAGTGTAGAGCGACTGGAGGTTCGTACCGAGCAGCGTAATTCCAACGAGGGCTACCATTGCGATCAGGGCCACGAGCAGGCCGTATTCGACCATGGTCGCGCCTTCTTCGTCGCGGCAGAGATTTTGAAACATAGTCCGGACCTTCGAGAGCATTCCTTCTCCTTTTGACGATAGGCTGCAGGGTCAGATTTGAACAGAGCCCCCGTTCTAATGAACGGCCGCCCCTCGCCAATTGTATCGGCTCCACCGGCGCTCGACTTTATGCCTCGTCTCTCAAAAAGAGCCGAATTTTAACGTTCCGCAGTAAGGTAGTCGTTGAGCAGCACCAGCGCCAGCACCGTGATCACGCCGAGAACCGCGAACATGTTTAGCATCTAGGGTACCCTCCCGATACAGCGTAGAAAGGAACGACTTGCATAGCCAGCAAGCAGTTTCAAACTGAAAAGCGCCTAGGAGCGGTCATAACTCGGCGGGCCTCCCCTCGGTCGCTTACGACTGTATCACTGCGACGTTAAGCCGTCAACAAAAATCAACTAAACCTAAAAAGCATGAGTCGCCGGTCGATTCGACCATTGCGATCTGTCTCGCGTCCCAGGGCGCTCATTAACCCTTTGAAGCGTCCCGACAACTAATAAAATGATGTACGACTTAGGAGGGTGCTGACTTGAGTAGTGTGACCGCACAGCGCTGGGCGTTAAGCATCGCGGTCGCCGCCGCACTGTTCGGCGGATGCGCCGGCTCCCAGGCGCCTTTCGAGCCAGTTGCTCGCGGTCAAGCCCGCCTTGCACGCATTCAAGGTCCCTGCGTCTATCTGCTCGGCACGGTTGAAGAGTCAGACTTGAGCCACGTGCGCATCGCCGCGCCGAACTGCTACTTCTATATCAACGCTTCGGCGAACATGAGTTACTCCACGATCAAGGCGGCAAAGATTCTCTACGCCGGGGCACCTCCGAACGAGATGGGAGCGCGCTTCCCCGAGGCGACACCCGCTCCCGGGCCTGTCGTTAGCGACCCGTGTCCGACGATCCGCGGCTGTGAGTATCTGACGAACCATCCGCCGGTAACGTCCGGATGCTCAAATGGATTCTTCAATGAAAGCGGCCAAACGATCGGAGGTGCCGGACAAGTGACCTGCTTTAGCAATCTGACGATCACCGGCCGAAACGAAACCGTCTGCGGACTCATCGAGGTCACCGGCAGCCAACTACACTTCCAAGGCTCGAGCACTAGCTCGTGCAGCAGTGGCGTAACCTTCGCCATGAGCGGCAACACTGACGACACGAACTTCTCCGGCGCCAATCTCACGCTCGCCCCTCCAAAGGTCGGGAAATACAAGGGCGTGCTCTTCTATCGCCTAAAATCGCAGAGCGCAGGCGTCGATTTTAGCACCTGTACGTGCAACTTCGCTGGAATACTCTACTTTCCGACGACGGCGGTGGATTACTCAGGCACCGGCAGCAACTATCAGCTCTTGATCTTCGGGCAAGTGAATTTTAGTACTGATGCACGTCTCCGCCTCGGGAATCCGCCGTAAGTAACCGCCTTCTGCTCTAGGACCGTTCCGGCAACGCCTAGCCGTCGCGCTTTAGGCGTCTGCGCGATTTTATGGGCAGGCGCGTGGGATCGACCTCTTCCTCCGGCTCGCCGGGAAGGACGACGACCTTGCCGTTCGGGATAATAATGCTCTTCGGTTGCTTTTGTTGCTTTTGACGGATAGCCTCGACAATGTCAAAGTGCATGGGCTCAGGCTGTGACGCCGCGCACTGCCAGCCCTTTCCTGGACGGACGAGGCCAGGCGCGATTTAAGAAGGGCAAAGCCATATCGCCATATCGCGGGCTGAAGATGAGGCTACACCGGAACCTGAATACACTGAGCCCCCGCCTCGCGTTTCTTCGCCGCAACGAAGCAGCGCTGACTTCTCGGGTGCTCCAATGCCTGAAGACACAGGCGCTCTCACGCTAGACTCTTGACCGCACGGTCTTGCAACTAGGGTGACCTTTGCCCGTAAGCCGTCGCCTCGCGCTATCCAGCGCCTGATGGACTATCTGAAGCTCTTCAAAGAGGACATGGCAGAAGAATCGGGACCTGGCGAACAGGCAGACGAGTAACCGTCATACAAAAAGCCCGGCTGTTTGGGCCGAGCTTTCGGTAGCTCCAAGCACCTACTGGGCAAAGCCGCCTAAAGCTAACACCAGCGCCCGGGAACCCAGTACCACCCGCTGCCCGGGACGTGCCGCCAGTGCCCCGCGCACCACGCGCCGGCGTGGCGTACGTAACCCCCCGAGATCCAAACATACTTAACGCCGTTCCAGCGCCAATGCCCGCCAACCCAAACGTAGCCTGCACCCGGCGCCACTGGAACCGCTTCGACGGTGTGATAAGGCGGTGCAGTCTGCACCCAGATCACGGCAGCCGATGAAGTCACGGCAAAACCGAAGGCCAGGATGGTGGCTATTACTACATTCCTGATCATCTCACGATCTTTCTGGCGACGGCTGCATATTGCCGTCACCTAGCGGCGGTTGTACCCCTTTCAGGGCAATCTATCACACGCCCGCGATCCAAACAAAGTTTGGCGTAGCGGCCTTTTTATAGGCAAACGCTCGACTTTATGGGCAAGCGCGATTAAAAGGGCAAAGCCTCGCCGCCGCTAGGAGAAAGGCGTGCCTAGCGGCAATCTTAGGCACTCCTAACAATGAGATCCCTCTTTACTCGGCTGCTCGTGGCGGCCACCGCCGCCCTGCTGCTGATATCGGTAGCGATGCCGGCTGCCGTTTTAGCCGACGCCGACGAGCCGGGCTCGCCGAACTCGACGTCTCTGGGATTGCAGCCGATCGCGGGGCCGATACCGCAGACGACGGCGGCGCCGGGTGAGTCGGCCACGTTCCGGCGGCCGGATGGCGCCTACCAGGCCGTCCCGTTAAGGCAGGGGCGCACCAAAGTCTTTCACGTCGTCGAACGCTCCGCGCCGTGGACCCTTGCGCCGGGGTTAACCGTGATGGCGAACACGTACAACGGGGTCGTTCCGGGTCCGGTGATCCTTGTGAACCAAGGCGATACCGTTGTCATCGACTATACGAACGACGACACGATGCCCGACTCGATCCACTTGCACGGCGTGCACGACATTCCGGTCGCGATGGACGGCGTCGGCGGCATCTCGCAGCCGCTCGTTCCGCAAGGCGGCCACTTCGTCTATCGCTTCGTTGCAAGCCAGCCCGGCACGTTCATCTATCACAGCCACGACAACGAAGCGATGCTGGATTCGGGATTGTACGGCGCGATTATCGTCGAGCCGTCGCATCCGCTCCCGGTCGAACGCGGCTTAGCTCACGATTTTCTCGAGATGATCTCGTCCTGGCAAATTCAAAGCGCCGCTGAAAATCACTTCACGCTCAACGGTAAAGAGTACCCCGCGACGCGCGCACTTGACGTTCGTGCCGGGGAGCGTTTTAGAATCCGCTGGATCAACATCTCCGGCGAAGAGTTTCACACGATGCACACGCACGGGCATTACCAGCAAATCGTCGCGCGCGACGCCGAGCCCGTCGACTATCGCGACGTCGAGGATACCGTGCTGGTGGCCCCGGGGCAACGCGTCGACGTCGTCGTTCGTGCCGACGCAAGGCCCGGCACGTGGCTCATTCATTGCCACGTGATGGATCACATCGAAGACGCAAACGGGATGCCGGCCGGCCTAATCACCGCGATTCATTATATCGGCACGCCGAACACGTTGCTCTCGATGTATCGCGCGATGAAACCGGTCGGCGCCGCTCCCACCCACGCGCTGAGCTTTTGGTGGACGGTGCTGCTGGGCGCCATCGCCGGATTCACCATCTTCCTCGGGCTGCCGATCGCTCGCGCGCGGCGCCTTTCCGCACAGGCCGTCGCGCTGCTCAACGCACTTGCGATTGGAATTCTTCTCTACCTCGTCGTCGAGATCGCGCAGAACGCGATCGCTCCGATCTCGGCGGGCCTCAACGCCTGGCATGCCGGGGCCGGGCCGTTCCCCGCAACGCTGATCGCGGTCTTCGTCGTTGGGTTGGCGATCGGTTTGGTCGGCTTGGGCAGCGCGGCAACGCACTTCACGCGGCAAGCCGCCGCGCACGCCGAGAATCCAATCGTTCTCGCTGCGATTATCGCGATCGGAATCGGAGCGCACAACTTCGGTGAAGGCTTGGCAATCGGAGCGTCGGCGGCGTCGGGAGCGACGGCGGTCGCGTTGGCGCTGATCGTCGGCTTCGGCCTCCACAACGCGACGGAAGGCTTCGGCGTCGCGGCGCCGCTGGTCGGGCGCGTCGTTCCGTCGTGGGCGCAAATCGGTTTAGCCGGTCTGATCGCCGGCGGTCCGACTTTCCTTGGAACGATTATCGGCTACAGCTTCTACTCACCGACGCTTTCGGTACTCTTTCTGGCCATCGCGATCGGTGCGCTCGTCTTCGTCATCGGCGAGCTTTGGAGCGTCCTGCGCCGTACCGGCTTGACGGCCTTCGTAACGGCCACGATGTGCGCGGGCTTTCTCCTCGCGCTTGCGACCGAACTCTTTCTCGACATGAACGGAGGCTAATGAATCTCGTACTGCTTCTCGCAAGCGCGCTGCTCTCACAGGCCGCGCCGGCGCATCCTTCGCCGATCGCGGCGGCCTTCGATCGAATCGTCGCACGGCCGCAGTTCGCGCACGCGATTGTCGCTGCCGAAGTCTACGATCTCGACGCTAAGCGCCCGCTCTACACTCGAAATGCCGGGGTGTTGATGGAGGCGGCCTCGACCACAAAGCTGCTGACGACCGGAACGAGCCTGGCATTGCTCGGACCGGACTTTCGCTGGACGACGCCGGTCTATCGCACCGGGCCGGTCGATCCGCACGGCGTGCTGCACGGCGACCTCGTGCTGGTCGCCGGCGGCGACCCGAACCTTTCGCAGCGAATACGCCCCGACGGCACGCTGGCCTTCGAAAACGAAGATCATGCCTATGACGGCAGCTACGACACCAAAGCCGTTCCAGGCGATCCGCTGGCCGCTTTACGCGACCTGGCTACGCAAGTCGCGCAGGCCGGGATCAAGCAAATCGACGGCGCGGTTGCGATCGACACGTCACTCTTTCCCGACCAAGGACCCGAGGGCGGAAGCGGCGCGATCGTTTCATCGATCGTTGTGAACGACAACCTCGTCGACGTGATGGTGACGCCGGGATCGAAACAGGGTGATCCCGTTTCAATTGCCGTCTCGCCGCAAACGCCCTACGTGAAATTCGTCAACGCCGCGACGACCGGAGCGCCCAAATCCGAGCCCACGATCGATCTCTCCGGCGACAAGACGAACCCCGACGGATCGCACGTGGTGACGATTACCGGCCTGATGCCAGCCGGCAGGCCGATCTTATTCGTATACCGTGTGCCCGAGCCGCAGCGCTTCGCACAAGCGGCATTTTCCGTTGCGCTGCAAGACGCCGGCGTCACGCTGCGGCCACCGCTCGCCGTCGCCAGTTTCAGTCACGACGCGTCCGCGCCGTTTTACGTTCCGGCCAATCTCGTGGCGCAGCACCAATCCTTGCCGCTCTCCGAAGACGTCTACGTCACGCTCAAGGTCAGTGACAACTTGCACGCGGCGCTGATGCCGTATCTGTGGGCGATCTACGTCGCGCACGCAAAGAAAGATCTTCTGAAAGCCGCTTTCGCGCGCGAACGGACGCTGCTTTCGGCCGCGGGCCTCGATCTCAAAGGGGCATCGCAGCAGGACGGTCTCGGCACGTTCGCATTCTTCACGCCGCGCTTTATGGTGAGTTACTTGGCATGGGCTTCCACGCAAGCGTGGTTCTCCTGGTTGGAGCGCGGTTTGCCGGTCATGGGAGTCGACGGAACGCTCTTCAACGTTCAAAACGGCGTTGCGGCCGCGGGTCGCGTTCACGCGAAGACCGGCACCTGGGGCTCGGCGAATTTGCTCGGCGACGGTGAGCTGGTCAAAAAGGGACTCGCCGGTTACCTGACGACCAGCCATGGGCGCCACATCGCCTTTGCGTTCTATATCAACCGGATGGCGGGCAAAGGAAGCGTCGATTCCGGCCGGGACGCGGCTCACTACGCCGGACAAACGCTCGGCGAGATGGCCTCGGACGTCTACAACGTGTTATGAGGGGTTCTTTTTGGCGCCGCCCGAATAAGTAGCCCTACGTTTTCGAATTTCGGGAGCACTTGCTTGCCCAGCCTCGGGGGCGAGAATGAGGACAATCATCGAAACCGTACGCGTTGTCAAGAAACGTGCCAAGGCCGCCCCGAAAGTCTACGCACCGCACGAACATTTCGGAAGCCCGCTCAACGTTTGCCGCATCTGCGGCGAGAAATACACCTACGTAGCGAAGTCGACCGACCCGTTCGGCAGCGATAAGCGTTAACGAACCTCCGAACAGGCCGCTGCGCCGATCAACTCGCAAAACGTAGCAAGCTCGATATTTCCCCCCGACACAACCGCAACGATTGGACCGGCATCTGCTTCGCATCGGAGCGCGGCAGCAACTGAGAGCGCGCCGGCACCTTCGGCTATTACCCGCGCCTTCTCGGCGAGCACTCGCATCGCGCGTTTGGTCTCCTCGAGCGTAACGACGATCGAACCGTCGACGACCGGCCGCATTCGCTCCCACATCCGTGGGAAGACGCTCTTTCCGCCGGCACCATCGACGAACGTCGCTCGCCATTGCGGAAACGGCGAGGCCTTGCCGGCCGCAAAGGATGCGGCCCCTGGCGCGGCAGTCTCCGGCTCCGCACCAAAGACCGCGACCTGAGGCTTGCGAGCACGGACGCCCAAGGCGACGCCGGTAACGAGCCCGCCTCCGCCGATGGCGGCGATCACCGTCCGAACCTCCGGAAGATCCTCGACGATCTCTAGCCCCATGGTCGCGTTGCCTGCAATGAAATCGTCGTCGTCAAATGGATGGACGAAGGTGCCTTCGACGCCGGGAAACGTGCGACGCTCCATCGCTTCCCAGCAAGCGTCAAACGACGCCGGGACCAGCTTCGCGCCAAGGGCGCGCATTCGCTCGACCTTCGTTTCGGGCGCGGTTTCGATCGTAACGACGGTGCAGGGTACCCCCGCTTGGCGGGCCGCGTAGGCAACGCCCTGACCGGCGTTACCGGCGCTGATCGTCCAAACCCCAATCGAACGCCGGGCCGGGTCGAGACAGGCGACCGCATTGGCCGCCCCGCGCAGTTTGAACGAGTTGATCGGCTGCAGGTTCTCCAATTTGAGGTAAATCTCGGGACCGGAAGCGCCGGTCTGGAGCTTGACCAGGGGCGTCCGCAAGATGGTTCGGGCGATTCTGACCCGAGCCGCTTCGATCTCGTCCACGGCGCGCACACTACGGGCGCCCGCCCGCCGAAGCCTTCAGAACGCCGTTCTACAGCCCGATAAGGATGATAGATGCACTTCCTTGGCTAGTATGGGAAACTCCAGTACCACGCCGGCCCCTTTATGGGGCCGGCACTTTAAGCATGCAGAAAGCTTCTCTCTATGCTCTCCTCGCTAACCCCTCACGTTAACGGCGACGCCCAACTCAACGGCTCTCCAACCGGAGATTCCGGCCAATCGCTGGGACAAGTCACGAAGATCACGGGCTCGCAAATCATCGTAACGGGTCAAATCGATGAATCCAGCAAGGCCGCGATCGGCGCCGGCGCATTGGTCAAGATTTGCGGCTATCGCGACGTCATCGGCATCGCCAACTCGATCGAGCTCGACAGCGCAAGCCGGACGCGCGTAATTTCCGTCGGTTTGGTCGGCGAAATTACTGGTTCGGGCGAGCACGGGGCGCTGTTCCAACGAGGAGTCTCGCGGTACCCCCCTCTGGGCGCGCCCGTCACCACGGTGACGAGCACAGATCTTTTGACGGTGTACGCTCGGCCTTCGGTGCCGAGCGTTCGCGTCGGCACGCTCGGGAACAACGAGCTGCAGTCGGCCTTCGTTATGGTCGACGAGCTGTTGGCAAAGCACTTTGCCATCGTCGGTTCGACCGGCTGCGGTAAATCCTGTTCGGTCACGCTGATTCTCTCCGAAATCCTGGCCAATCAGCCCAACGCCCACGTGGTCCTCCTCGATCCGCACAACGAATATTCCACGGCGTTCGGCGACCTGGCCGAAGTTCTCAACGTGCAGAATGCCCGGTTGCCGTTCTGGTTGCTCAATCTCGAGGAAGCGGTCCGGATATTGGTGCGCGGCGGCACGCAGCAAGAGCAAGAAGTGCAAGAGATCATTCTCAAGGACGCAATGCGGCAATCGCGCCAGCGATATGCCAGCTCGAGCGAAGCGGGTTCGTGGATCACGGTCGATACACCGGTGCCGTTCCCGATTCACGAACTTCGTCGAAACCTGCGTGAGATGATGGGGCAGGTCAATAAGACCGACACCGCCGGTCCCTATCGGCGCCTCGAAGCGCAGTTGGCGTCGCTATCGGAAGACCGGCGCTACTCGTTCATGTTCGGCGAAGAACTCGCGGCCGAGGATTCACTGTCGGAACTCGTCGGCCGACTGCTGCGAATTCCCGTCAATGGAAAGCCGATCACGATCATGGACCTGTCCGGCGTCCCCTCGGAGATCGCCGACGTGGTCGTTTCGGTTACCAGCCGCGTGCTCTTCGATTTCACCTTGTGGTCCGATCCGGCCCGGCGGCCTCCGATACTCTTGGCCTGCGAAGAGGCGCACCGGTATCTGCCGGCGGCCGGAGGGAGCGCCTTCGCCGCCTGTACGCGCGCCATCAGCCGCATCGCACGCGAGGGACGCAAGTACGGTATCTCCCTCGCGCTGATTTCCCAACGGCCGTCCGAGCTTTCGCCGCAGGCGCTGTCGCAGTGCGGCACGGTCTTCGCTTTGCGCTTAGGCAACGACCTCGACCAGCGTTTCGTCGAGGGAGCGCTACCCGACACGGGCCAGATGATGATGGGTGCGCTCTCGAGCCTACCCGCTCAGCAGGCGGTGGTTTTTGGGGAAGCGGTCTCGCTGCCGATGCACATCCGTTTCGATAACCTTCCTCCGGAGAAACGGCCGCGCAGCCAAAGTGCGCGCTTCTCCGAAGCCTGGCAAGTCGACTCGGCCGGCGTGGAGTTCCGCGACGAAGCGATTCGCCGCTGGCGCACGCGCACCGACTAAGCGATCTCGTCGTCGCCGGGCGCCGTCAGCATGCGTTCGGTAGCAAGGAAAGGCGGCGCTTGCCCTCCGGTTAATCCTTGCGCGCATGGCTGAAATCAACGAACGGTTCAATCTCGATCGCCGCCGGTTCTTCGGAACCGCGGCCATGGCGATCGCCGGCGCTCAGCTCGGCATGTTCGCTCCGGCCGACGCGCAAAGCGACAGCGCGGCGACAGCCGACACGACGACGGTTTTAACGCCTCAACCGGGGACACACACGTCCTTTAGTTCGCTCAAGCAAATTAAGGCGGGGCTCCTGAACGTCGGCTACGCCGAGGCCGGCCCCGCCGACGGTCAGCCGGTAATTCTGCTTCACGGCTGGCCTTACGACATCCACAGCTACGTCGACGTCGCTCCGATCTTGGCATCGTCGGGCTACCGGGTGATCGTTCCCTATCTGCGCGGCTACGGCTCGACTGCATTTCTCTCGAGTTCGACGGCGCGCAACGGCGAACAAGCCGTGGTTGCGCTGGATATCATCGCACTGATGGACGCGCTGAAGATTGAGAAGGCCGTTCTGGGCGGTTTTGACTGGGGCTCGCGAACGGTCGCCATCATGGCGGCGCTCTGGCCGGAACGCTGCAAAGGCATCGTCGCCGTCAGCGGTTATTTGATCACCAATCGTAAGCTGACGGTCCTGCCGTTACCCCCGAAAGCCGAGTTGGGATGGTGGTACCAATATTACTTCGCCACCGAAAACGGCGTGCTCGGCTACACGAAGTACCGGCACGATTTTGCCAAGCTGATTTGGACCATCGTTTCCCCGAAATTGGCACTTTAGCGATGCGACGTTCGATCGAACCGCCGCGGCCTTCGATAACCCCGACCACGTCGCCATCGTGATCTCCGATTATCGCTGGCGGATAAACCTGGTGAAGAGCGAGCCGCAATACGCCCACCTGGAGGCTCGGCTCGAGCGAGGTCCGGTGATCGCCGTTCCCACGATCACCATTGCAAGCGATTTCGACGGCGCCAACGCAAGCGGAACCGCGTACCGCAACAAGTTCTCGGGCAAATACTCGCACCGCATCTTTAAGGGCATCGGTCACAACGTGCCGCAGGAAGCGCCGCAAGCCTTTGCCGAGGCAGTCGTCGCGGTCGCTCACTAGGGAAGCGTGCCGGCGCCGCGGAAGTTGAAGCTATGATGCTTCGTTGCGCTGCGGCTCTGGCAATTCTTGCGCTCGCGGGGTGCGCGTCGGGCGCACAAGGCTCCCTGCCGTACATGCAAAACGGCGCCATGTTGCGAGCCATGAGCGCTAGCGGATCCGGCAAGATTACGCACGTCATCTACATCATCCAGGAGAACCGAAGCTTCAATAATCTGTTCCAGGGATACCCGGGCGCCAATACCGTTCCCACCGGAAAGAACTCCTACGGTCAGACGATCACCCTGCAGCCCGAGTCGTTGGAAACCGTCTACGAGATCGACCACTCGGCCGAATCGATGTTTGCCGCCTGCAACGGGACGGGAAGCCTTCCCGGAACCGATTGCCAGATGAACGGCTTCAACAACGAGTCGTCGTTCAACGGACCGAAAGACCCGCAGTATGTCTACGTGCCGCATAGCGAGTCGAAGCCGTACTTCGACATGGCGCGCGAGTGGGTCGTCGGCGACAATATGTTCCAGTCGCACCTCGACGAGAGCTTTGTCTCGCATCAGTACGCGATCGCCGCCCAAGCTCAGTCGAGCGTCAATCTGCCCGACTCGCTGCTCTGGGGCTGCGCGGGAGGCTCAAGCGACGTCGTCGGCACGATCACTCAGGATCGGTATCTCTACGGCGGCTACCAGCGAGCCTGTTTCGACTACACGACGCTCGGCGACGAACTCGACAAGGCGAAGCTCACGTGGCGCTTTTACGCAGCGCAGTACGGCAACGACGCAGGCGGCAACGGCGGGACGTGGTCCGGTTATCAGGCGATCAACCACATCTTCAACGGTCCCGACTGGAAGAAAGACGTGAAATCGCCGAACTGGAGGTTTATCACCGACGTGCGCAAGGGCGAACTTGCGAACTTCACCTGGATCACGCCCGAATGCGCCGAGTCCGATCACCTCGAATGCGGCGGCGGTTACGGCCCCTCGTGGGTCTCAGCTCTGGTCAACACGGTCGGGAAGAGCAAGTTTTGGGACTCGACGGCGATCTTCATCCAGTGGGATGACTGGGGCGGCTTCTACGATCCGGTCGCGCCGCCGTACGAGGATTACGACGGGAACGGCTTCCGCGTTCCGCTCTTAGTAATCTCTCCCTACGCCAAGAAGAACCACGTCTCGCACGTGCAGTATGAAACCGCAAGCGTTTTGCGCTTCGCCGAAGATCTCTACGGCCTCCCCCAGATGGCCGCGGCCGACGGGCGCGCAACGTCGCCTGCCGGCGACTGCTTCGACTTCACGCAGAATCCCCGCGCTTTCGTCGCGATCAAAGCCCCGCACCCGGCCCAATTCTTCATCCGCCACAAGTTCGGCAGCGACTACTTCGCACCCGACTACGAGTAACTTTGTAGCAATGGCTTGACACAAACGCCAAGTTTGTATTAGAGTCTTGGTACAATGACGTTCGCACATATTACCCACGACCAGTCGGCCCATGATTGGATCGCAGTCACCCTCGTTGCCATGGGAGTCGTTCAACTGCGCTTGCCCGGCTGTTTCGAGAGCGTCCGGATGTATTTTCGCGGTGCCTGGGCGGCCCTTTCGAACGAGCAATCCGAGCGGCTCGAGTCGGTAATCGAGGCCCGCACCTGCGCCGAGGGCACCGGCGGAAGCGCTCGCCGCTACGCCGGCCTGTTCACGATCGCAATGGGCCTGGTTGCGGTGTGGCCTGCGATTCCGTACGTTCTGCCGTATGCGGCGAGCTGCTTAGCGATGGCCTACGCGACGTGGATGGCCTATCGGAAGTTCCGCCGCGCGACGGAGTTGCGCTTCGCGCCACTGGTGCGCCGCACGCCGCTCGAAGCACTTCCGCCAGTGGCGATAGTTTCCGTCGCCCTCTGCCTGATCGGAACGGCCGCGTTTGCAAGCATTCCGCAGTTTCGCATTGCCGTTGCGATCGTCGTCGTTTCGATGGCCGTCTTGGTCGCGATCGCATGGCGTATCGCCGTTGCGCCGGCGGTGCTCTTCGGCGCCGATCCGCAGGTCGAATACGCCGTCGACAAACGCGTTCGCCTAGGCCGCGCAACTGGCCTCATCACGCTCGCGTGCGCCCCGCCGACGGTCTTCGCAGCATTCGCATGGGCTCAGCTGCCGTCGCTCTCCGGCCTTCTCGGACTGATGCTGCTGCTGGTGATCGCCGGTTTCGTCGCGACGATGGTCGTCAACCTGAATACGCTGCGCGAAGGCCTTGCGCTGCGGTGAGCGCTTCGTATCTCGTTGTCGACGAATCCTCGGAGACGCCGCCGTACCGGCAAATTGCCGAACAAATTCGCGCCGCAATCGAGCGCCGCGACCTTATGCCTAACGCGACGCTCCCGACGGTGCGGCAGTTGGCCGGCGATCTGGGCATCGCGCCCAACACGGTTGCGCGTGCCTACGCCGAGATGCAAAACGAGGGCTGGCTGGTCGGGGACGGCCGGCGCGGCACGCGCGTCGCCGAAAACGCGCCGCTCGCTAGCGGCCGCGAACGCGTGCGCGGCTTGCGTGACGCGGTCGCCGGTTTCGTCGAGAGCCTACGGCTTCGCGGCTTTTCCCCGCAAGAAATCGCGCGCGCATTCCAACAAAATCTCTAGCGCCCGTCAATGAGGTAGCTGCGGCAGGGTGTTCGGTGCGAGCGAATCGGCAATCGCATGGAACACGGCGACGGCGCCGAGTCCCGCATTACCTTTGTCGTCGTATGCACCGGGCCCGTTGGTCGCTTCCACCGCGATCGTAAGCTTCTGCGCGGGCAGGTAGCCGACGACACCCGAGGCGCCGGCGAAACCTAACGATTGAGAGATCCAACTCCCGGCCATAATCACGCCGAGGCCATAGTTAAACGCTGCAGTATTTTCGCGGCATGAGGGACATCCCGATTGGGTGTGCCCGAATCCGACGAGGCTCGGGACGATTTGCGCGGCGGACGATGCGGGCGATAGGAGCTTTCCCGCTGCGACCGCCTCGATCGACACGCTCAGATCCGTTATGTCGGTCGTCTCGACGGCGCCCTCGACGGTAGTCCACGACGGATTCCAAAACGTTGCCTCTTCATAGAACGGCACGCCCGGCTTGATGCCCAACTGTTCGCGGCGTTCGGAGCTGAACGCATGCAAGACCGGCACTGGAATCTCTGGCGTCGTTAAGGCGCCGGTCTGCTTGAGGCCCATCGGGTCTATGACGTACTTGCGAATCGCGTCGGCGAGCGGCATGCCGGCGATTCGCTCGAGCACCCGCCCGAGGATGACGTAGTTCGTGTGCGAGTAGCCCCAGTTCGTCCCGGGCTCGAACTCCATCGGTTTGGTGATCCCGATTTGCGTAAGTTCCTCGGGAGTCCATTGACGGAACGGATCGGCGTAAACGCCCTGCATCGTCTCGGGCTGATAGACATAATCGGCATAGCCGGAGGTCATTTGCGCCAGGTTTCGTAGCGTGATGCGGCTCGCGTTGGGAAAGGCAGGAAAGTAGTTGGAGAGCTTGGTGTCCAGCGTTACCTTCTTCTGATCGACGAACTCGAGCAGCAGCGTCGCCATATACGTGAACGCCAGCGCACCGTTGCGAAAGTGCATCTCCGGCGTCGCCGGCACTCCCGTCATCGAGTCTCCAAAAGCGCCGCTATAAACGTCCGCTCCGGCCGAGCGCACCTGCACGATGACGGCTTTAAGGTGATTTGCGGCCATCGAGCTACGCACGAGGCTTTGGATGACGGGGACCGCTGAAGCGTCCGCAGCGCGTGCGACCGCGAAACTCGACCCCACGAAAGCGACGGTGAGCGCGACGACGACACAAATGCGATAACGCAAAACGTTCTGCATTTTTGGTTTCCTCCGCCAACGCCGTTCGTAGGCCGAGCATCGCGCGCCTGCACGTGGGGATGGTGCGGCTCCCGTCGAATGGCCCGCCTCTATGAAACGCTTTTGGCTAACGACCGTCACGCTGATCTTTGCGCTATCAATCACGGCCATTGCAAGCGGTGAAGCGAATACCCAACTTCCGGACGCTTCGAAAGCAATTGCTGCGGCCGTCAACAAGGAGCTCGCGGCCTTCGGCGGCCCGCAACCCGTCCCCGGCGCTGTAATTGGAGTTTGGCTGCCCGGGAAAGTTGCGTTCGCCCGAGGCTTTGGATACGGCAATCTTTCCGGGCAGCATCCGATGGCGCTCGACGACCACTTCCGCATCGGTAGCAATACGAAGACCTTCGTCGCGACGGTCCTGCTTCAACTGGTCGACGAGAAGAAACTGAGTCTTGACGCCACGATCGCTCAATTCCACCTCGGGCTCGCCGTGCCGAACGAAGACCGCATCACGCTGCGGCAGTTAGCCGAGATGCGCAGCGGAATCATCGATGCGTACTCCATCCCGGCGGTCCAAAAGCAGAGCGAAGCTTGGTGGTCTCGCCAGACGCCGAGACAGTGGGTGGCGATCGCCGCCAAGAAACCGCCGCTGTTCGCACCGGGGGCGAAGTATAATTACAGCAATACCAACTGGTTCTTGCTCGGACTCATCATCGAGAAGGTAACGCACGACACGATCGTAAGCGAGATCCAAAATCGAATCCTCGCGCCGATGGCCCTCAACCAGACGTCGTTTCCGACGACGAATTGGGGCATGCCCGCGCCCTACGCCCACGGTTACTCGCTGGATGCAAAGAAGCAGTGGATCGACGAGTCGGCGGTTCTCGCGCCGTCAGTCTCTTGGGCGGCCGGTGCCATGATCTCCGACATGGCCGATATGAAGAGCTGGGTCAAAGCCTACGTTACCGGAACGACGAACAGTGCCGCTTCGCAACGAGCGCGTCTTGCGTGCCTGCCGACAGGGGTGGGAAACCTCTCGTTCGGTCTCGGTATTGGTTGCTCGGCCGGGTGGTACGGGTATACCGGTGGCATCACCGGCTATAACACCGGAGCGTACTACATGCCCGCTACCGGCGCGACGATAATAGTCCTGGTCAACAGCCAAGTGGAGAAGCCGTTTCCCGGAGTCGCAAACGCCATCTTTCGCGACATCGCGAAGATCATAACGCCGGAGAACGTCCCCTTCATAAAGTGATCGCTCGCCTTTGAACGTCGTTCGCCTCGAAACCGAGCGCCTCGAGCTGATCCCGCTGGCAGAACGATTCGCTGACGAGATGTACGATGGTCTTCAATCTCCGCAGCTCTACGAGTACATCGCCGACTGGCCGCCGCCGAGCCGAGTGTGGCTTCGCGAACGGTACCGGCGCCTCGAGACCGGACGCTCTGCGGATTCTTGCGAACTGTGGTTGAACTGGCTTCTGCGCGAGAGAATAACCGGGCGTTTTGTCGGGCACGTGCAGGCAACGGTCAATGGCCGCAGCGCTTTGGTTGCATATCTGCTGTTCTCGAAAGCCTGCGGAGCGGGGTATGCGCACGAAGCCGTTGGACGAATGCTTCTCAGCCTGGAGCGCGATTACGGCGTAAGCGAGTTCGTAGCCACGGTTCACGTGGAAAACCAGCGCTCGATTCGCCTCCTCGAACGTTTAGGCTTTACCCGCCGGTCGTTCACCAAGAATGCTGAGATCATTTGCGGCGAACCAACCGGCGAGTATCGCTACATCCTCACGCGCTAGCCGGCCGGCGACCGATCGCCGACGCAAGGCAAGCGGACAGGGTTGCCTTCGCGATCGATCAGCGGTTATACTTTTGGTATGAAAACAGCCGTGTCGATACCCGACGATGTCTACCAGCGCGTGGATCGACTCGCGCGCCGAACGAAACGGTCGCGCAGCCGGCTCTTTAGCGAAGCGCTTGGCGAATATCTCGCTCGCCATGAAAGCGACGCGGTCACCGAAGCGATGAACTCGGCGATGGCCGAGATCGGCGAGGCTGCCGATCCGTTCGTGAGCGCCGCCGCGAGTCGCGTGGTCGAGCGCACCAGTTGGTAGCCGCTCAGGGCGAGATCTGGTGGGCTGACCTAACCGCGCCTCGAGGTTCGGCGCCCGGATTTCGCAGACCCATCATCGTCGTGCAAGGCGATTCCCTTAATCGCAGTCGCATCGCGACCGTCGTTTGCGTTCCGATAACGAGCAACCTCAAGTGGGCCGATGCGCCCGGGAACGTTCGCCTTTCTACCGCTCAAACTGGGTTGCCAAAAGAGTCGGTGGCCAACGTTTCCGCAATCATCACTCTCGACAAGACGATACTCACCGAGCGAGTCGGCCGATTGCCGGCCGCAAAGCTAAGACTCGTTCTCGCCGGAATCGACATCGTGCTCGGAAGATCCTAGGTAGCCGCCGCAAGATCGAACCGATCGAGGTTCATGACTTTTTCCCACGCGGCGACGAAGTCGCCAACGAAGCGATCGCCCTCGATCGCGTACACCTCGGCAATCGCGCGAAGCTGTGAGTTCGAGCCGAAGACCAGATCGCAGCTCGTGCCGGTCCAGGTGCGCTCGCCGGTGCGCCGGTCGGTGCCTTCATACGTGTAGTTACTTCCAGCCGGTTGCCACTTGGTCGTCATGTCGAGCAGGTTCACGAAGAAATCGTTGGTTAGCGTGCCCGGCCGCTTCGTGAAGACGCCATGTTTCGAGCCGCCGGCGTTTGCGCCGAGGACGCGCAGGCCACCGACGAGCGCGGTCATCTGCGGAGCGGTTAGTGTGAGCAATTGCGCGCGATCGATGAGCCGTTGCTCGGGCGAACGCGAGTGCCCATTGCCGAGATAGTTGCGGAATCCGTCGGCAGCCGGTTCCAGCACGGCGAAGGAATCCACGTCGGTGCTCTCTTGCGTCGCGTCCGCACGCCCCAGCGTGAAGCGCACCTTCATGTCGTGACCGGCGCTCTTGGCGGCTTGTTCGATCGCGGCGCAGCCGGCGAGAACGATCACGTCGGCTAGCGAGACCTTCTTACCACCGGCGAGCGACGCATTGAACTCCGTTTGAATCTTCTCCAGCGTCTGCAATACCGTCGCCAACTCGGCCGGCGTGTTGACGGCCCAGTCCTTCTGCGGTGCGAGACGAATTCGCGCACCGTTCGCGCCGCCGCGCTTGTCGGTGCCGCGGAACGTCGCTGCCGACGCCCACGCCGTCGTCACGAGCTGGGACACCGTAAGGCCCGAGGCGAGAATTCGGCCTTTGAGTGCTTCGACGTCCTGCGCGTCGATCGGTGGATGGCCGACGGCGGGCAGCGGGTCTTGCCAGATCTGCGGCTCGGCCGGAACTTCCGGACCGAGATAGCGCGAGATGGGGCCCATGTCGCGATGCGTGAGCTTGTACCACGCCTTGGCAAAGGCCTCGGCAAACTCTTGCGGGTTCTCGTGGAAGCGCTTCGAGATCGGCCCATAGACTGGGTCGACCCTTAAAGAGAGATCCGTCGTGAGCATCGTCGGCGCGTGGCGCTTGGACGGATCGTGCGCGTCGGGAACGCTGTCCGCCGCGGCGCCGTCCTTCGGCTTCCATTGATACGCCCCGGCCGGACTCTTTGTCAGCTCCCACTCGTAGTTGAAGAGGTTGTCAAAATACAGGTTGCTCCATCGCGTGGGCCGCTGGGTCCAGGCACCTTCGAGGCCGCTGGTGATCGTACCGTCGCCGTTTCCGTTGCCAAATGAGTTGCGCCAGCCAAGGTTCTGCTCTTCGAGCCTGGCACCGGCTGGAGCCAGGCCGACGTATTGAGCGGGGTCGGCCGCACCGTGCGTCTTGCCGAAGGTATGGCCTCCGGCAATGAGCGCGACGGTCTCCTCATCGTTCATCGCCATGCGAGCGAACGTCTCGCGAATATCTACCGCCGCGGCGACGGGGTCGGGATTGCCGTTGGGGCCTTCCGGGTTCACGTAAATCAGACCCATCTGTACGGCGGCCAGCGGCCTGACGAGATCGTGTTCGCCGGTGTAGCGCTTGTCGGCGAGCCAGTCGTCTTCGGGCCCCCAGTCGGTCATTTCATCGGGTTCCCACGCGTCGACGCGGCCGCCGGCAAATCCGAACGTCTTGAAGCCCATCGATTCCAGCGCGCAGTTTCCCGCGAGGATCATGAGATCGGCCCACGAGATCTTTCGGCCGTACTTCTGCTTGACCGGCCACAGCAAGCGGCGCGCTTTATCGAGATTTGCGTTGTCGGGCCAACTGTTGAGCGGCTCGAAGCGCTGTTGGCCAGAGCCCGCGCCGCCACGGCCGTCGCCCACGCGGTACGTGCCGGCGGCGTGCCAGGCCATGCGAATCAAAAGCGGCCCATAGTGCCCGTAATCGGCGGGCCACCAATCCTGCGACGTGGTCATCATTGCGAAGAGGTCGGCCTTGACCGCTTTGAGATCCAAACTGTTGAACTCGGCGGCGTAGTCGAAATCGGAACCCATTGGGTCGGAGAGTGCCGACGGCCGATGAAGCACCGAAAGGTCCAATAACTCCGGGAACCAATCGATGTTGACTCGTGGGCGGAAGGGGACTTGTTTTACGGGACAGCCGCGGTCGGCGTCCGACATTTCGGCGATTGTATTTTCCATCTGTTGCTAGTCTCTCCGATTCAGGGGGAGGGTCGGTGATGCCGGCGAAGGCTTGAAAGTGACTTTCACATTCACACTTGGCGGAATCCTGCTGCCTGCGGCCCCCGCGATCTAAGTATGGCGGCGCGCGCGCAGCCGAAGCTGCCGAAGAACTACCAGCTGATTTACGACATCGTGCAAGCAAGCGGGATCGGTCGCCACCTTACACCCTCGGCTATCTTCACGAAAGCGCACAAGCGGCGGCCTGGCATTGGATTCTCGACGGTCTATCGCGGCCTCGAGCGGTTGCGCGACCTCGGCCTGGTCTCCGAACTCTATTTGCCGGGAGCCGATGCCGCGACCTATGAGCCTTCGGGACCGCGGCACGCGCACTTTCGCTGCAGCGCATGCGGTGAGGTCGAAGACGTTGCGTATGCCATCCCGTCGCGCACGCTCAAGACGCTGGCGCTGCAGCACGGTTTCCAGATTGCAAGCGAACGCGTCACGTTCGAGGGTCGCTGCGCGGCTTGCAAGCCGCTTTAGCTAATACGCCGGGCCCGGCGCGATGGCGATGCCGAACGGCGGATCGGTCGAACTCCCCGCGCGGAAGCTCGATACGACCTGACCGTCTCTGGGGTTGATGGATTCGATTAACGGCCCCTCGAGTGTGCCGGCGTCGTCGGTCCAGAGAAAGCCCCACTTGTCGTCGAAGCCGAGCATCACCGGTTTGGCAAAGTCGGTCGCCAGCGTTCGACAGTGCGACGTTCCGCGGCATTTGTAGATGTCGTGGTGGATGGGACTGACGTCGATGATGTAATAGAGGTTGTTGCGCTTATCGAGCGCCATTCCACGCAGCGCGTGTTTTCCTGACGCGATCGTGAGCGGCGATCCGGCGCATGCCGAAAACTCGTCGATCTTGCTGCGGCCCGATTTGGGATCGTAGAGGCTCCAGAAGCAATTGCCTAAGCCGTCAATCGCAATGCCGATTCCTTGGGCGCTGGGAACGCCCGGATCGCTCAGCGTTGCGGTAGGCGTCAGCGAGCCGCCGGCATAGACGCTGACGCTCCCCGGGCCCCGCTGCTTCCGGTGGATTGGTTTGAAACCGCCAGCAGCTTGATCTTTTCATTGACGGCGACGTCGAGCGGCACTTCCCCATGGTCTTCGTAGGTTTTTATAAACGGCTTCAGATATGGGCCGTACTCGAAGACCGCGGCGCCGGCGCTGTCGGCAATGTAGGCGTTTCCGTGGCGGTCGGCGGCGACGCCCTGAGCGTAGACGATTCCGCTCGTCGAATTCCGCCTGCACCTCACCTTCCGTCGAATACGCGATGCAGACCGTGCCGAAGCACGAATCGACCGAGCACGGTCCGTAACTCCCGCAATTGGGCGGCGGCGTGGCCTCGGCAGCAAAGACACGCGAGCTCTGCGAGAGCGCGCCCCGCTCCGACGGAAGCGCAGTGCATCCGGCGAGGAGCGCCGCGGTTGCCCACAGAGCGACCACATGGCGATTCAGCGTTGCGTCTCTCGAATCCATGCATCCATTCCCCCCTCGAGGTTTACCGCGCGATCGTAGCCGAGCGCGTTGAGCTGCTGCGTGACGTACGCGCTGCGAGCGCCGACATGGCATATCACGACGATGTCGCGATCCGCCGGCAGCTCGCCGAGCCGATGCTTCAGATCGCGCATCGGAACGTTCACCGAACCCGCGATTACGCCATCCGGCAGTTCGTCCGGCTCGCGCACGTCCAGCAAAAATGGCGGCGCGCCTCCATCCAGGCGCCGCCGCAGCTCGCCCACCGGCATAGACTTTACAGGCGGCCTAGTCGACATAGAATCCACCAGCATGGGGATGGGTCGCATGAAAGGCGGCAACGAACAGCGCGACGAGAATCTGATCGATCAGCACACCGGCGCCGAATCCGAGGCAGGCACCCGTGAGCCAACCGCGATGCAGGCGCACGCTCGCGAGCGCCGGCACGATGACGAACGCTAGTCGGATAGCGCGCGCTCCAAGGCAAGTCCGGCAGCGATATAGTCTTCATCACCTACACCCGTCTCGACGGCCCTTTCGAACTCCGCGAGCGCGCACTCCATCAGCGGCGCCGCCACGTTCAGGCTCTGCCTCGCCACGCGAGCGAGGCGCAAGTCTTTGAGTAGCGCGTTGGCCGAAAAACGCGGCTGCGTGTCGCGCTCGATCAGTTGCTGGCGTTTGGTCGCGATGCGTTCCAGCGACGTAACGAGCGCGTCGACGGCGAGCGCGCGATCGACCCCGGCCCGCGCCATGATCCCGAGCAGCTCGCCAATCGCATCGGCGTTAACGCACAGCATCGAGTTATAGGCGAGTTTAACGTGGCCACTGGCCGCCGGCGAACCGGTAAACTTAATCGTCGAGCCCATTGCGCTCAGCAGTTCCCGCGCGCGATCGAAGGCTTGGCTGTGCCGCCCGGTAAGAGCGTTAACGTGCCGGTGCGCGCGCCGTCGACGCTGCCGAGGACCGGACACGCGAGAAAATCCACGCCGCGCTGCGCTGCTGCCGTTGCGAGCGTTTCATACATCTGCGGCGAGAGTGTCGAGAGCTCGATGACGAGCCGGCCTTCACGCGCGGCGGGAATGATTCGGCGCAGCGAGATCTCCCGCGCGACGTCATCGTCCCAGAGCATCGCGAGCGTCGCATCGACACTCTCGACGAGCCGCTCGAGGTTCTCAAACGGCGCAGCGCCCGCGGCGACCAGCGGCTCCATCATATCGCGATCGATATTCCAAACGGATATCCGATAGCCGCGGTCGAGAAGATTGCGCGCCATCGCGCTTCCCATTTTTCCCGTGCCCGCAATCCCAACGTGCATCGTCAAAAGCGCTTACAAACCTCCGATGGCGCCGGGAACCAAGAGCGCGATCGCGGCAAGTGCGGCGAAAACCACGCCCGCCGGCGCGACGATCCGGTTTCCCAACGGCGTCGCCTTCTCGACGAACATAAGCGCCGCGAGCACGCCCATCCATGCCAGGTGTGCGACGCCCGCGGCAAACATCACCAGCATCAGCGCCCAACAGCAGCCGACGCAGTAGAGTGCGTGGCCGAAGCCGAGGCGCAGCCCATTGAGTGCGCCGCGCCGGTAGTGACGCATGAGATAGATTCCCGGATGACGGCAGGCCTTCAGGCAGGCATCTTTGAGCGGTGTAAACTGATAGACGGCCGCGAGCCCGAGCGTCGCGGCCGGTATCAGCGCCGCGTGCCTCGCCAACCAGGGCAAGGCATCGACGATTCGATGAAGTTGCATGTCGCCGCTAAACGCCGCCAGCGCAAACGCCGTCCAGACTGCGAAGTAGCCGCCCAAAAACAGGATCAGCGCGAGCGGAAAATCCGGTGCGCGCCCGGCGGTCGCCGCATAGAGCCGGATGAATCCGAGCGACGACGGCAGCATCATCGCAGCGGTCATCACCTGCCATGCGGCCAGCACGACGAGCGCGGCGAGCCAATAAGGCCGTCCGCTTTCGTAGAGGGCATGATGGTGGAGTTGCGCCGCGTAGCCGGTCAGTTCCGCCCACACGCAGACCGCCCACGCAGCCGCGATAACGCAACCGAGCACGCCGATCGTATTGAAACGCACGTGCCGGTAAGCGGCGTTTGCTGCCATCGAGCTACGTTTCTAGCAGGAAGTCGCCCTGAATCGCATTGCGATCCTTAAACGTCCAGACCATTCCGTGTTCGGGAATGTTGACGACGTGCTCGGCCGCCTTTGCAACAAAAGCCGGCGCACCGGGAATCGTGCTGAAGAGACTATCGCGCAACGTGGTAATCGCCCCGTACGGGCTGCGATATGGCGCCATGGTTGCGCGAACCTTGTTGCCGACGACGAGCGTGCCTTCACCGCCCTTGAGATGGTGTTCGATGGGCGCGCTCTCGATCGCGAGGTCTTCGGCGATCAAGTCGTTCAGGTCCGCAAGCGGACCACCCAAGCGGCCATGCCAGGCGTCGAGAATCGCGGCTTTCTGTTCGTCGGTCGCGCGCGCATCCACGTAGCTCACGCGCTTCCAGCTCTTGGGTGTGAGAACGTTTCCCGGAATCTTCACCACTTGCACGTAGGTTAGTCCGGTCACGTCGATGCCGTTGATCTCGCCCTTTTCGATGTTATAGGCAAGGAACGAATCGCACGAACCGCCGTCGGGATCCTCACCGATCCAGCAGCGACATAGTGTCCGGCACGAACACGCTTCGAGCAGCGTGCCCCGTAAGGCGTAGGCCACAGTTTTTTCCTCCTTTGTTATGCATCTCTACCAAGAGATGACGATCAGCCCGTTCCCCAAGGCCACGCCTTGCAAGCTTTTGACGTGCGTGGCACTTTTCTCGATGTACGAGGAACCACCACCTCCGCCGCCGCCGCCGCCGACGCCGCTGGTGCTCAGCGAGCCGGCACCGCCGCCGCCACCGCCGTAGTAGCCGCCGCCCGCGCCGCCGCCGCTCCCTCCGCCGCCGCGCCCGCTGGAAGTGGGGCCGCTGCCGCCGTTGCCGCCCCGGCCGCGCTTGCCGGAGATGCCGGCGTTTCCATTCTGATAGTCAAACCGATTCTGATAGTCAAACCGCTGGCCGCCGGCGCCGCCGGTTCCGCCGGCGCTTTGCGTGCCGCCTCCGCCACCGCAACCATCGGGGCCACCGCGGTAGCAGTCGCCGCCACCGGCGCCGCCGAGGCTTCCGCCGCCCAACCCGCCGCCACCGGTGCCGTAAAAAACACTGGGACCGCCGCCGCCGCCACCACCACCGGCAACGAGGACGCGGTTCGACAGCTTATTACCGCCCTGACGCACGTCGGAGGCGCCGCCTCCGCCGCCGCCGTCTCCGCCGCTGCCCGTGGTAGTGCCGCCGTCGCCGCCGCCGTTGAATCCGCCGGCGGTTGTACCCTCGCCGCCGACGAAGACGGCGAGACTCTCTCCCGGCGTGGCGGAGATCGTCGCCTTCACGCTGCCGCCGGGGCCGCCGCCGGATTCGCTGCCGTAACCGCCGGTGGAACCGCTGCCGCTAGCACCGTCCGCGACAATTTTGATCGTCGTTACTCCGGCCGGCACTTCGAACGTCTGCCGGTGTCCTGTATATTTGAACGTTTGCGAATTTTTCGACGCGGCGACGTCGCCGAGCGCGGTCGGGCCAGGCAATATCCCGCTGCTGCCATGCGTCGAACAAGCGCAGAGGAGCGCCGTCAATAAGGCGCTCGACGTTATACAAACGGCACGACGGCCAAAACATGAAACTCTCATCGCCTGCCTCCTGAAGCCTGAAGGGATGATATGGCTTCGCCGCTACGCCTCAGTTCCATCGCAAGAGCTAGGTCGCGAGGGCTTGAAAGGACGATTATGTCGCTAACGGTCATTGGATCCGGCTTCGGCCGAACGGGCACGGCGTCGCTCAAGCGCGCGCTCGAGATGTTGGGCTTTGGCCCGTGTCATCACATGGAAGAAGTGATGGAGAATCCGGAACAGGTGGTGCACTGGCAGGCGTTGGTTACCGGAGAATCGGTTGACTGGAGCGAGGTTTTTAAAGGTTATCGCGCCCAGGTCGATTGGCCCGGAGCGCACGTTTGGCGCGAACTCGCCGCCGCCTACCCCAGTGCGAAGGTGATCCATTCGGTGCGACCGGAGGATGCCTGGTGGAAGAGTTTTTCCGCCACCATCGGCCCCATACTCCTCAACTATAAAGCGATGCCGCTGCCCCCTCACGTTAGCGCAATGATGGAGGCGATGGAGATCGCAATCGTCGAGCAGACCTTCGGCGGCAAACTCACCAATAAGGAGAGCGCCTTGGCCGCCTACCGCCGGCGCACCGAAGAGGTCCGCGCCGCGATTGCGCCCGAGCGGCTCCTGGTATTTGACGTCGCCGAAGGTTGGGCGCCGCTCTGCGCTTTCCTTAAAGTGCCAGTCCCGAACGAACCGTTTCCGCGCGTGAATTCAACCGAAGAGTTCCTGCAATTCTTTGATGAAGGCAAGCCGCTCCCACCGGCCTCGAAGCCGGAACGCTAGGGGAACGCCACGATGGTACGCTCGGCCAATGGCAGGACGGCACAAGGATTCGTTCTTGGTGACGCTTTGGACCGAGGGAAGGGACGGCATCGACGCTGCGCCCGCGTGGCGGGGAAGCGTCGAGCACCTTTCGACGACGCGGCGACTGTATTTTAGCGCCCCGAGCGAGCTGATTGGCTTTCTTCGCAGCACGCGGAAAGCCGGAACGAAGGTGGACGACCGGGATAACTGAAGCTCCGCCTCGTGCGGCAACCGAGCGGCATGCTGCCGATACGGATAGCGCTCTTAGGGTCACCGCGAGTGCGATCCGCGGACGGCACCAAAATCTTCGCGTTGCCTCGCAAGACGCTTGACGTGCTGGCCTATCTGATCTTACATCGCGACCGGACGATGGCGCGCGAGTCGGTTGCCTTCGCGCTCTTCCCCGACGACGAAGAGGGCTCGCGCGCAACAGCTTGCGCCGTAATCTCTCGTACCTGCTATCTTCGCTGCCCGCCGCGCCGCCGATGCCCTTCATCCTGACCGACGGCAAGACGATCGGTTGGAACGAGCAAGCTCCCGCAACGGTCGACCTCGACGAGTTTGAGTGCGCGATCGCCGAAGGACGTGACGCCGACGCAATAGCGATCTATACCGGGGAGCTGCTGCCGACGCTCTACGCCGAATTCGGGCCAGCTTTTCGGGTACATCTACGTCTTCAAGCCAAACTGCGTCGGCCCCGTCTGGCAGGCAGCCGATAACAACGGTCAGCCAGGCGACGCCTATAGCTCCAACGCGGCTACCGGCAAGGTCCTTGTCGCCGAACTCGTCCTCAAGGGTAAATCCACTGGTGCGATTGCGATCTGCCAGTACAAAGTTGGGTGCGGCAAGGCGTTCAGTAACAAGGCCGTTACCGGCCCCGGCATCGGCGTCGCAATGGCCGCCAACGGCGACTGCTGGCTCTCTGCCTTCACGAACGTCAACAACACCGGCTTCGTGCTCATCTATTTCAAGGGATGCACCGGCTCGGGGCAGGTTGCCACGGGCACCTCGAACAGGAGCGCCGGAGGCCTCTTCATCGACACGAAGGGCCGGTTGGGATCGATCGACCAGTATGCAGAGCTGTACGTCTATAAAGGCTGCAACCCGAAATGCACGCTCGTAAAGAGCTCGACGCTCGAGGGGCAACCGATCTTCGGCGGTCTCAATGCCCAGGGCACTCAGCTCGCCGTTGGTGATCCCCTGATCGGTGGTACTTCTCATCATCACGATGGCGGGGTCGACATCTACACTTACAACGCGACGACCGGCGCGGCGACGTACTCGTACAGCTTCAATACTGACGTCAACACCGGATATAAGGACGGGGTCTACGCCGGACTCTTCGCTCCCCGCAACGGCAAGCTGTAGTAACTCGCCAGGGCTCCGACAACGTTTCCGCTTATAAAATCGACGCGAGCAGCGGCGCGCTGACTCAAACAGCGGGACCGCCGTTTGGAGCCGGCTCCGCCCCACTTGCCATGGCGGTGTGCCGCGTTACATCCGGCAAATGCATTCCGCCGCCGCTGTAGTCTTCAGGCGGCAACCAGCTTAGAGGCTTCGCCCACGGAATCGAGTATGCACAAGGCTAGCCATCCCGAACACTGCCAGTAAAAGGAGCGCCGCGATGCTATCCCTCAGCCGTTCTTTCGTTTTCGTCCGTGCCGCCATAGTCGCCGGCGTTACCGCAGCGGTGCTTACCGGTTGCGGCGGCCAATCGTCGCTACCGGGCGTGCCGCTGGGCACGTTCGCGCAAGGCGGCGCGCTCGTCCGCGCGAACAGTGCGCCACCTGTGCAAGTCGCGCTTGAATGGCTCATGACGGACGGCACCGTCCTGGCTCAGTCGGGCAACAACGGCAACCAATGGTATAGCTACGCACCGGACGCGTCGGGCAGTTACTCGGACGGAACCTGGACGCAAGTTGCTTCGATGCCGGCGGGCTACAGCCCGGATGCGGGCGCCTCAGAAGTTCTTGCTGACGGCCGTCTCTGGTACAGCGGGGGTGAGTACAACAACAACCAATTCACCCTTACCAATCTGGGCGCGATTTACGATCCCGTGAAGAACACCTGGACGAAGCTCGGTCATCCGCCGCGCTGGGACTGGATCGGCGACTCGCCCTCGACGATGCTCCCCAACAACCTCGTGCTCATCGGCGACAAGCTGCACGAGTGGGACGCAACCTACAATCCCAAGACGAATAAATGGACCAGCGCCGGCGATGCCGGAAAGGCGGATTTCAACGCCGAGGAAGGCTGGACGCTGCTCGCCGACGGCACGATCCTCACCGTCGACGTAAAGAACGACCCGGACTCCGAGATTTACAACCCCTCGACGCAAACGTGGAAGACCGCCGGAGATACGCCCGTTATCCTCGCCTCGCACTGGGCCTCGGGCGGTTGCCTCCCGTACGGTCCGAAGAAGAAAGATTGCTACGATCCGCCGGGCGAGATTGGCCCTGCCATTCTGCGTCCCGACGGCAGCGTCTTCGCGACCGGTTCGGGCGAAGGTCCGAGCGGTTCGGGAACGGGGCACACCGCGATCTATTATTCAACCGGAAGCAAAGCCGGCACGTGGGCCACGGGCCCCGATTTCCCCGACGAAGACAACGCCGCCGATTCGTTCGGGCTTCTCGAGCCCAACGGAAACGTGATGGTCTTCGGCGACGGCGGCGGCGTCTACGAGTTCAACGGTAAGACGTTCACGGCGATGAGCGGCGTGCCGTCCTGCCCGCCGATTCTGCTGCCCACGGGACAAGTGGGGCTCTTCTGCTCGTCTTCAGTCGCGCTGTATACACCGAAGGGCTCGCCCAAATCAAGCTGGGCTCCGACGATCAAATCCTATCCGAAGAGCATCGCGCCGGGCAGTTCGTATAAGATCGCTGGCACGCAGTTCAACGGACTATCGCAGGCAGAGGCCTTCGGCGATGAGTACCAAACCGCGACGAACTATCCGCTGGTCCGCATCACCAACAACGCGAGCGGCAACGTGGTCTACGCCCGTACGCACGATCACAGCACGATGGGCGTCGCCACCGGCTCGAAGATCGTTTCGACGAACTTCGACGTCCCGTCGAGCATCGGTTCGGGCGCCAGCACGCTAGTCGTCGTCGCCAACGGCATCGCGTCCAAACCAGTCAAGGTGACGGTCTCGTCGGCGCGCCGGGCGCACGGACCGTCGTCGCGGCGAAGAACTATTTGAGGTCGCTCTGCCCGGCGCTCCTCGCGTGCGCGAGCCTCACTCTGGCTGCGGGCTGCGCGGGATCGTCAACCCCGGCGAACCCGCCAGTGCCCAGCGGATTGCGCGCGGCAACCACCGCGCCCGCTCGAGGTTCGTCGATCGCTTCCGATGCGCAAACGCGCGACCTCCTGTACGTGTCCGATCGCAAGGATGGGAGCGTCTCCGTCTACTCGTTCCCCGAAACGAAACTCCAAGGCCGGCTTCCCAACATACGGGCCAACGGTCTCTGTTCCAACAGGAACGGCGATGTCTTCATCCCGCAGGGCAACGAGGTGCTCGAGTACGCCCACGACGATACGCGACCGATCGCGGTATTTCGTAGGACGCTCGGGGGAGACGTCCAGTTCTGCTCGACCGATCCTACGACTGGGGACCTCGCCGTCTCGGGAAGCCAATCGGGCATTGCAATCTACGCCGGTGACAAAGCGGGCCCCAAGGTTTATAGAACGGTGCACCGCGATCGCTACCGGTCCGTCGCCTACGACGGCGCAGGCAACCTATTCGTTGAGAGCGCGAACCGCAATCTGGTCGAACTTCCGAAGGGCGATACGCGAATGCGTGACGTCACGTGGAATGGGATGCGTCCGAGTCACGTCGGCTCGATCCAATGGGACGGCGAGTACCTCGCCGTAGAAAGTCCGGGAAGCGGTTCTACGCCAACGACGGTTTTTCGCTACGCCATAAACGGCGCGGAAGCCACGCTCGCCGGTGAAACCACACTGCGGGGCGCGCAAGGCCCGCAACAGTTTCTGATTCACGGCGGAAACCTGGTCGCGCCCGGCCCCGCCGGGATAGCGTTCTACGGCTACCCATCGGGCGGCAACCCGCGCAAGCTCGTCAAAGACACGGGCGAACCGCAATTCGCCACGGTTAGCCGGGCTCGGACGCCGGAAGTTGCGGTCACTACCTATCACTACGACAACCTGCGAACGGGCTGGAACGATCGGGAGTCGACGCTGACGTATCGCAACGTCAACAGCAGTTCCTTTGGTCTCCTCAAGGCCGTAGCGCTCGACGACCAAGTCGATGCGCAGCCGCTCGTCGTCCCAAATGAAGCGACCACACGCGGCGCGACGCAGGGCACGTACGACGTCGTGTACGTCGAAACGGAAAACGACACCGTCTACGCGATCGACGCATCGACCGGGACGGTTCTCTTCCAACAGAGTTTGGGAACTCCGGTTCAGACGCCGTTGGGTTGTACCAACAACGGGCCCAACGTGGGAATCACCGGAACGCCGGTCATCGACCTATCCGCCAACGTGATGTACGTCATCGCCTATACGCTGGAAAACTACACGCCGACGTATCGAATTCACGAGCTTAGCCTATCAAATCTCACCGACGTCGTACCGTCGGTAGTTATCTCCGCATCGCACACACTCACCGACGGCGCACTCTTCGCATTCAACGCAGCGTACCAGCGGCAACGGCCGGCGCTGCTCGAGTCCAACGGGAACGTCTACGCCGGATTCGGGAGCTTCTGCGACTATGCCGGCTCAAACTCGCGCGGCTGGCTTCTTGGCTGGCAGTCGGGAAACCTTACGCCGCTTCCGGCGAACCGGCTCAACGACATGCTCTTTACATCGCCCGATACGTTCTTCTTGTCGTCCATTTGGATGTCGGGGTCTGGCCTTGCGGCCGATTCTTCGGGCAACATCTACTTCGTTACCGGGAATTCGGACTATTCCGGAAACACCTATAACGGCGTCACGAACGTTCCCGAAAGCGTCGTTAAGGTCAGTTCCGACCTGACCAACCTGCTCAGCGTCTTTACGCCGTCGAACGTCGCGTATCTGGACGAGACCGATGAGGATTTTGGATCCGGCGGCGTCCTGCTCTTGCCGTCGCTGTCGTCGTCGATTCCGCTCGCCGCGGCAGCCGGAAAATATGGGACGATGTACTTGCTCGACCAGAATAGTTTGGGCGGCTACAACCAATACTCCAACAACGACCTTGCCGAAGCGCAAATCGGCGGGTGCTGGTGTGGTGAGTCGTACTTCGCCTCTAAAGGCCAGCAGCGCATCGTTGCCAGCGGCGGCAACGAGGTGACCGTCTGGAAAGTTAAAGACTCGTCGTCGGTAGGCTTGAACCTGAGCGCGACTTCGCCGGGACTGCCCAGCGGGCAAGATCCGGGTTTCTTTACCAGCATCTCGTCGACCCGAAAGGGCCGCAGCGCGATTATTTGGGCGCTCGCGCGTCCGGCGTACGTTCCCGGCACCATGAGCCTCTTCGCGTTTACTGCTGAGGCCAAACACGGAAGTACGCAGCTCCAAACGCTCTATCAGGGTACGGCCGGATACTGGGACGCAACGAACGGAAACGCAAATCTCGTCCCCGTCGTAGCAAACGGAAAAGTGTACGTTGCCTCCTACGAACAACTCGACATTTTTGGGCTCGGAGGCTCGGCCGCAAACGCTTCGGCAGCGCGGGTTCGCGCGGTGGCCTTCCGCGGACCGCTCCACGCGCCGAGCGAAGTTACCGGCACACTCCTTAGGATAAACGGCTCGTTCCTTACGTTGCGGACGCGCACCGGAAAACTCGTTCGCGTCGACGACTCCGACGCGGTTCGGCACGAGCGAACCGGCGACTTGGTTCCGGGCGAACCCTTTAACGTCAGCGGAAGGTACGATGCCTCGGGCGTTCTGCACGCCGTCGCGATCGTACGCGCCAAGCCTTCGCAGACGTCGTGGTTCCCGGACCGCTAGTTTCGCAACAACGCTCCTGAAACATGGCGGCGCCGGCCGCGTATGTTTGACCAAAGGAGAGCGTGTTGTGAGCCTTCGTGAAGTACTTAGGCGCATTGGCATCATGCTGGGGGGCATGGCCGTGCTGGCCGCCGTTGTTTTCGGCGCGCAGCAAGTCCTTCGCCACAGGATTCCCGTCGGACTCGAAGCCGTCGTGCTCCTGGCGCTGGCGTTTGGCGTCTACGTACTCTACGTCCGTCTGACCGAACGGCGGCGCGTCGACGAGTTAGCGTTTGCGGCGTTGCTGCCGCAAACGCTGCTGGGGCTGGCAATCGGCGTCGCGATCTTTACCAGCGTCATCGGTTTGCTCGTACTGACGGGCACCTATCACTATCAAAGCTACACGTTCGTGCCGGGCCTTCTTACCGCATTTGCCGTCACCGCCGTCGGAGCGGTGCGAGAGGAGCTATTCTTTCGCGGCTTTCTCTTTCGCGTAGTCCAGTCGATCGGCGGCACGTGGGTCGGCGTCGCCGTCTCTGCTATCGTTTTTGGCGCGCTTCATTTGCTAAACCCGCATGCGACGGTCGTGAGCGCGCTCGCGATCGCGATCGAAGCGGGAATCCTTCTCGCCGCCGCCTATACCGCGAGCCGGCATTTGTGGCTCCCAATTGGAATTCATATCGGCTGGAACTTCACCGAGGGCAGCATCTTCGGCGTCGCGGTCTCCGGACGCCCCGCGCCGCCAAGTCTTGTTCACGGCACGCTAACCGGTTCGGCGCTTCAAACCGGAGGCTCCTTCGGAATGGAAGCTTCGATATTAGCGGTGCTCGCCTGTTGCGTTGCTTCGGCGCTTCTGGTCGGCTACGCGCTGCGCAAGGGACGGATCGTTCCCTTTGCCCCGGCCGCACGGCTCGAGTAATGAAAAGCGCGTGGCCGGCCGATATAGGAGTATCGGCGGCCATTTAGGCGGCCGCTACTGGCTCGCGCTTTGGAAAGAGATGGAATGACCGGTACCTTCGAATCGATGATCCGCGAGGAAGAGGGTGCAACCATGGTCGAGTACGCACTGCTGCTAAGCTTGGTCGCGTTGGTCGTGATGGTGAGTGCCCACGAGATCGGGAAGAACCTCGACCGGGTCTTTGATGCCGCCCGCAACGCCATCCGCGGGAGAGGCTAACCCCCGCTCATTTTTGTTGGGCTAGAGCAGCCGCCAGAGCAAAGCGATCTCTAGCGCGTAACAGCAGAGCAACACGAGGGGGCTCGTGAGAACCAGCCAGCGCGGTTGGTTTTCCGGGAAGAGCCAACCGTGGAACGCACGCACCGCGAGCGGCATCAGCGGCCACGTCGTGAGCGCCACGCTGATGGCATTTCCCACAAACGTTCCGAGGGCCGGATGGAGCGTGCGCAGGTTCGGCGTAAGGAACTTGAGTTCGAGCATGACGACCGGAAAGAGCGTGAGCAGAACCAGGCTTGCCGTTTTCCAAATGCTGGGCGGTTTTCCGGTGGCCGGATCGGTCGGGACCCAGCCGGGAAACGACGTGTCGACCCGCTGCGCAACAAAACCTTGGGTCAATTCTTCGCTCTCCTTGAGCAGCTCGGCGCGGCGCGGCGAGTTCAGCCAGTTCTCGAGATTCTCTTCGGTATCGAAGCGAAATACCGTCGTCCAGCCACGCTCCTTTTGGTGTGGCGGCTGCACGAACGAGCCGACGTAGCCCGGAAACGCCTCCTGCGCTTTTTGAATGCGCTCGGCAAACTCGCGATAGGCCTGCTCGCTGCCCGGCTTGATTTGCGTGACGATCAGTTCGGTGGCGCTATGCTGAGGGATGTATCCCGCCGCCGCCTGCCCGGCGAGTTGCATCACGATTCCGCCCTCGACCAGTGGAACCGCTTGTGCGATGAGGGTTCGGCTCTCATCGCTGTGGCGCCAGCGGCGCAGCGTATCCATGCTATCGAAGGATGCGAGCGCGATTGCTTCTTCTTGGTCCGGCGGGGCCGGCGGGCGGTATTCGAAGCTCAGCGCGCCGGGCGCTGCAAGCACCGCTGTCTGCCAGCGCACGTGCCAGTGTGCGAACTCGGATTCTTTGTCTGAACGAACGCGTGCACAGAGCACGAGGTTGGTATTTCCGGAGTTGTCCGCGGATAACACCCTTGAGTAGTTTGCCAGAGTGGTTTCGAAGTACTCCTAGGTTCGCACAGGTCAGCCCAAAACGCGCGCGAACTCACGCTTGAAGGAGATTATTATGACCGAACAAGACGCGAAGTTCATGCGGCGCGCGATCGAACTCTCGAGAGAGACTTCGCTCGTCAAGAAAGCCGGAGGAGTCTTCGGCACCGTTATCGTCAACAAAGATGGCGAGATTCTGGCCGAGGGAGCGAATCGAGTCGTCGCTGAAAACGACCCAACGTGGCACGGCGAGATCGAAGCCATCCGCAATGCGTGCAAAAAGGTCGGCAGTTTCAAGCTGACCGATTGTACGCTGTACAGCAGCGCGGAGTGCTGCCCGATGTGCGCGGCCGCCGCCTACTGGGCCGGAATCAGCAAGATTTTCTACGCAGCGACCGTCGGCGATGCGCTAGAGTACGGCAACTTCGACGACTCGATGATCTACGCCGAGCTCAAGAAGCCCACGACCGAACGCTCGATTCCCGCCGAGCAGATCCTGCGCGAAGAAGCCGTCGAGGTTTGGAAAGCCTACAAGAACATGGCAGGCAGGGTGCAGTACTAGGCCCGCTTCCAGACGAGAATATTCGAGCTGCCCCAAATCTCGGGGGGCACCGTGCGAATGGTCAGCGTGTCGCCTTCGATTTTAAACTGGCGCTCGAGCGTCGTTCCCATGAGATTGGTAAACACGCTCACGTCGACGTGATGAAAGACGCGATCGCCGCGTATGTCGTAGCGACCGGCGTAGGCGAGGAAGTTCACCAGGGCTTGCGTGCGCTGCTCTTCGGTCGACGAGCTTCCGGACGGCGATTTTAACTCGGGACGGTGCGTTCCAGCCAGCACCGCCGCCATGTGCCCATCGGCGGTATAGAGCAAATAGCCGACGGGGTCTTGGCCGAAGCGAGGCTTGGCGGGCGCACCCTTTTCGTCAACGTCGAAGGTCACGAGGCTCCAAGCACCCACGACTCCCTCGCGCGGCGCGGCGCCGGCGCTGACGCTGACGCTGCCCACGGCTGCCAATACGCCAAACGAAGCCGCGAGTTCGAGTATGCTCTTTCGCGAGAGCGGTGGCGGTTTTATAGCACTCATTTTCATCTCCAATTTAGTTGACTAGGGCTCCCGCACAGCTAGAATGGTTCGGTGAGCCGCTTTGCCCCAGCGCTCGCCGCTGCGCTATTTGTTACGGTATTACTCGGCTTTATTACCCTGAAGGTTTTCCCATTCGCACCTATTCTTGTCGCGCAGGTGTTAGAACGTACCGCGGGATCTGCCAGGTCGCTGACCATGACCCAGTCTCGGCTGGATAAGGTACTCGCCTGGGCGACGAGGCAGAACGTAAAACGCGGTACGGTGCAATCCCTGACAGTTCCGCCGAGTCTCGTTGGGTTCGCTGCCGGCGGTCCGCCTCAGTTCGCGCATCTCCAGGACGGCCGCTACTGCCTTCTGGTGAAAACCGAGATCGGTTATAAGGACAACTTTGAAGGCGTGCTGTCGTGCACCAGACCGTTGCTGCGGAGCGAAGTGATCGCTGCGAGCGGGACGTATGCATCGTACATCTCGCTGACGAGTTGTTCGCGACCCGGCTGCGGCATCTTCGAGGAGCTCTACATTCGCCGAGCGCGCGACGCGCGAACGTTCGACGTTTATTTCGACCTCAACTAAGGCTGCCAAGATCAAGCCTTGCCCCAAAAGACGAACATCGCAATGGCGGCCAGGCCCATTGCAACCACCGTTCCCCAGCCCCAGGCGCGCGCGAGCGTGCTGCTGGCCCACCGGCCCATCACGCGCCTGTCGCTCGCCAGAACAACGATGGCTGCCAGCAACGGAACGGCGACGACGCCGTTAATGACCGCCGACCAGAAGAGCGCCGAGATCGGGTCGATTTGCAAGAAACCGATCGCCATCGCTACCAGCATCCCCAGAATCAAAATCGCGTAGAACTGCGGCGCTTTTGACGGCTTCTGGTTGAGGCCCTCACGAAAGCCGAACGCGTCGGAGAGAATGTAGGCCGACGATCCGGTGAAGGCCGGAATGGCGAGGAGGCCGGTGCCGATCATGCCGGCCGTGAAAAGCCACGATGCGAAGCGGCCCGCGAGCGGCTCCAGGGCGCGCGCGGCATCCTGCGCCGTCGTGATTTGATGGAAACCGTGCGCGCCCAGCGTTGCCGCAGTCGTTACGATGATGAAAAACGCCACGAGGTTCGAGAAGATCATCCCGAAGTTGACGTCGATATGCATGTCGTCGATCTCTTCCCTCGTCGCGCCGCGCCGCTGCTCCTCGGTCAGGCGCCCTTCCTGTTCCTCTTCTTCGACTTCCAGCGCGGCCTGCCAAAAGAAGAGATAGGGCGTGATCGTCGTGCCGAGCACGGCAACCAGCGTCGAGAGCCAGATCGCGTGAAGGTGAATCTCCGGTAGAACGAGGTGTCGAAAGACCGTTCCCCAGGGAGGTCGAACCACGAACGCGGTAACGATGTAGGCAAAGAGCGCCAGCGTGAGCCACTTTACGATTGAGGCGAAGCGATGAAATGAAAGATAGACCTGCATCACGATGAGGATTCCGCCGAAGAGCGCGATCCAGAGCAAGTTTGGCTGACCGAACAGCAGTTGTGCCGCGGCGCTCATTCCCTCGAGGTCGGCTCCGGCATTGATCGTATTTGCAACGATGACGGCGATGCCCAGCGGTGCGACGATCCACCGAGGAAAACGGCGCCGCATTACTTTCGCGAGGCCGGCGCCTGAGACCATCGCGATGCGCGCGCACATGCCTTGGATGACACCCATCATCGGCGTCGTCAGAAGGATCACCCAGAGCATCGAGTAACCGGTGCTCGCGCCCGCGATGCCGTAGGTTGAAATTCCGGACGGGTCGTCGTCCGATGCTCCGGTGATCAGCCCCGGTCCCAGAATCGAAAGGAGTTTTTTCGGGGAGGTCACCGCCGGCGTCTATTTTCCGCCGGAGACCGAATCGCCTTGCCCAAGGTAGTAAGCTGCGGGTCCTCCAACCGGGAGCGCATGAGCGTACATAACCCGGTCGTTTGGATCACGGCTGCCAACGTACTCTATTTGATCTCCTATTCGGTGCGCGACATTCTGTGGCTGCGCATCTTGACCGTCGTCGCCGCACTTCTTCTGATTCCTTACTACGAAATGCAGCCGACGCCGCTGACCGATGCGATTTACTGGAACGTCCTCTTTATCGCGATTAACGTCTACTGGATCGTACGCCTCGGCATCGAACGGAAGCCGGTGCATTTTACCGACGATGAAGCCCGGCTCAAGGCTATCTCGTTTCCTTCGCTAACGACGCAAGAAGCTAAAAAGCTCTTTGGGATGGGTACCTGGGACGACGTCGCGCCAGGCCTTTCGCTCGTCCAACGCGACAAGCAGACGCAGCGTTTTTCGGTGATCCTTCGGGGTGTCGCCAACGTCGAGCATAACCACATAATAATCTCGGAGCTCGGGCAAGGCCAGTTCGTCGGCACGATCGACGTGCGCGCCGACGAACTCGCCGTGGATGTCCTCGTGCGCCAGGAGGTGCGGGCGATGTGCTGGCCGCGCACCACCCTGCAGGCCTTTCTGGCAAAACGCCCCGACGTCGAACTGGCGCTCGAGAGAAGCGTCGGCTTGGAGGTCCAACAGCTGCTGGACCGCACTCTCTCCAAGCTCGATGGAAGTTAAACTCCGGCATAATTCCGAACACCCACTCTGTGCCCCAAAGGAGCACCAAAATGAATCGACGCGCGTTTTCTATGACCCTTGCTGCGGGAGTCGCCGGCTCGTTGCTTGGCACGAAGACTGCTCGGGCTGCCAACGTCGTACGCAACGTTGTTCTGGTTCACGGTCTGTACGCGGATGGTTCGAGCTGGTCTGAATGTATAGTTCGCCTACAAGCTGCGGGTTTGAATGTGACGGCGGTTCAAAACACGCTACGTTCCTTTGCCGACGACGTCGCCGCCACACGCCGGGCTCTCGCGATGCAGGATGGCCCAACGGTGCTCGCGGCGCATTCGTACGGAGGCATGGTCGCGACGGAGGCCGGCGCCGCCGCCAATGTTGCGGGCCTTGTCTACATCGCGGCGCGCGCGCCCGACGCCGGCGAAGACTACACCGCACTTGCGAAGCGATTCCCACTCCCTCCAGCAAGTGCGGGCCTCGTTACGGTCGATGGCTTTTCCCGCTTGAACTTGGATGCGTTTCTCAATGATTTCGCAAACGGTGTCGACCCCGTTAAGGCCCGCGAACTCTACGCGGTGCAAGCGCCGAACGCCGCGACACTCTCCCCTGAGGCGAGAACGACTGTAGCCGCCTGGCGGCTCAAACCGTCGTGGTACGCGGTTTCAAAGCAAGACCGGACGATCAACCCGGACTTGGAACGGTTTATGGCCGCACGCATGAAGGCTACGACGATTGAGATTGACGCCGGTCACCTGTCACTTGTTAGCCATGCAGCGGAGGTGACGGCGCTGATCCTGCAAGCCGCTGGGTTATGACACCGACGCCAAGCCGAACATTGCGCGAGCCGCTTTCTGTTCGGGACTCTCAGTGGGATCGAGCGCGACGCTAGTTCCGCGCCCTAAGACCTGGGCTTCGAGCATCGCAGCGCGGGCAGGGTCTACCAGGCGACAGCGCATTATTTCCGCTATCGCGTCTTTTAGCTTCATAGAGGCCTTTCGGGAGCCTAAGTTTGGGGGGCTATGCACAGTTGCGTGCGCTGATGCGAAAAGCCTCTAATTAAAGGCGAGGATCACTTCTGCACCTATCTGCGTCGTCTAATCGGTGTGCAAGCCGCTACCCTGCGGCTCTCCCAAGCCGACCGGCCGACGCCAACGTCTCGCCTAGCATGTTACGTTGGAACTCGACCATGTCGGGGATGTGGAGGAACCGTGGATCGGCGCGGTGTGCGGTCAGGCGGTAGCGTTTGTCCTCTGCGACCAGCGTACCGCGCTTTTGCAGCATCGCGAGTGCGCTGACGACCGCGGCTTCCACCGCGCGCTGCAATTCGGGATCGACGAAGACGTTTTCGGGAAGCGAGTCGAGCCGCTCGCGCACCGCACGCACCGCATCCTGAGGCGCGAACGTCTCCGGACCTTCGAGTAGAAACGCGGCGACGAGGGCCGACGTCGTGATCGGCCGCGCTGCCGCGAGCGACGTCCCAATATCGGCGGCGCCGCCGTATCGAAGCACCCGGTATAACATCGGGAGCCGCCCGCCGCGAAACGGGTCGTACGCAATCGCGCAGAGCCATAGGTCGGCGAATGGCGCGAGCGCCTCGACGATTCCTCCGCGCATCGGATGCATGCGGCCGTCGCGGCTGAAGTCGCCTTCCGGCGTGATGTAGAAGGTCGCGCCGGGCCGCACACGCTCTACGATCGCAGCAATATCGCGTTTGGTCACGGCGCGGAGATTCTCGAGCACCTCGCGCCGGTAAGGCCGCTTCAGCTTCGCCACTTTCACCCATGCGTGAGCGCGCTCGAAGTTGACCGGCTTCCACAGGTCGCTCAGCATCCGGCCTTCCAGACCCAACGCGTCGAGGGCTTCGTCCGGCAATATCGCTTCGAACGGCAGATCGCCATGCGCGGATCGCAGCTCCTCGGCCAAGCTGATGAACGGCCGCGAAAGGAGATGGTTCTCGATCGGCAGTATGCCGTAGGCTGCCCAAAGCGCGCTCAAATTCAAGCCGCGTGTAAACCACGCGGTCCAGGGCATCTGCCACGCGATGAATCCCGTTTCGAAGGTCCGGCGGGAGTTACACATGACGAGTGGCTTCAACGGGTGCCGAAGAAACGTGCGTGCCGTGACCATTTCGCCTTCGTCCATATGCTGATGATTTGTGATCAGGACCGTCGCCCCGCGATCTGCCGGCAAATAGCCCCACTGTCGGACGCGCATCCTGGTGGAAAGGTAGAGTTGGCGCGAGACATAGGTGATCGCTCTAATGGTCCAGTTGGGCTCCATCGGGGCGCTGGCTTCGGGAAAAAAGGCCGCATCCCATGGCCAGCGAAGCGCGTCGCGTGAAGTTTTCACGGGTCCTGGCCGCGACCCTCGACGTCGCCACGATCGCGGCGCTGGGTTATGCGGCCGTCGCCCTTCTATGCGTGGGACGTTTCGGACGACGCGAACCTGAGTGCAATACCGTCGACGACCTCCCGCCGGTCAGTCTGCTGGTGCCCCTACATGGTGAGGAAGCCGGTCTCGAGGAGAACCTGCGCGCGTTTGCTCTGCAGGACTATCCCGTTTGTCAGCTCGTCCTCGGCGTCACGCGCGCCGACGATCGCGCGCTGGCAATTGCGCGGCACGTGGCGGCGTCGCTTCCCGATCGGAATATCGAGATCAACGTCGGCGAAGCCCCCGAAGTACCGAACCCCAAGATCGCAAATGTGCTATCGATGATGCGGCTCGTACGCCATAAGGTGCTGATCCTGGCCGACAGCGACACTCGGGTTAATCCGGCCTACGTCCGCACCGTCACCGCGCCTTTGCAGGAACCTGGCGTCGGCGTCGTGACCTGCGCTTTCGCCGGTGTGCCTCACGGCACGCTCCCGGCGAAACTCGGGGCGATGTTCATGAACGAGCAGTTTATCCCATCGGTGCTCGTCAATTGTCTCTTCGGGCCTCCGCGACACTGCCTAGGTCCGACGAATGCGATACGTTCCGCTATCCTCTCCGCAATCGGCGGTTTTGAGGCGCTTGCATCACATCTCGCCGATGATTTCATGCTGGGCAATTATATCGCCGCCCGCGGTCTGCGCGTCGTGGTTTCGGGTTACGTCGTACGGACTATTGTGTCTGACTCGAGTCTCGCGATGCTCTGGAATCACGAACTGCGCTGGCATCGGACGATTCGAGGGGTGCAGCCGGCCGGCTACGCCGGTATGTTCCTCACCTATCCGCTGCCGCTTGCGCTGTTCGCGTTCCTACTTGCGCCGCAACCAAAACGTGCGGTGGCGCTCTCTGTTGCTGCGCTCGCGCGTATCGCCTTGCAGCGCGCTTCCTGTCGGGCGCTCGGCGTCGAACGCCCTTCGGCATGGCTCGTGCTGCCACGCGATCTCCTCGGGATTGCTGTATGGGCTTGCGGGTTGACCGGACGCACGGTCAGATGGCGCGATAACCAGCTGCGCATCGAGGTGGGCGACGTTCTCGCGGAACGACGCTGAGAGGTGCGGGGAGCGCAAGGAACGAGCGAACGGTATAGTCAAGGAAGGCGCTCTCAATAACCGTAATAAGGATGGGCTATGTTCGTTTCGGTCATTCATAGAATCAGCGATCCCGATGCATTTTCCGCCATCGCAGCGAGCGCGATGAAAGACATCCCCGCCGGCTTCAAGCTGCATCAAGCCATGGCCGGCGACGATCGCTCGACGGCGGTCTGCCTGTGGGAGGCCCCCACGGTCGACAGCGTTAGAAACCTTCTCGAACCGCTTTTCGGACGGGTCTGCAAAAACGAATACATTCCGATCGACGCTTCGAACTCAATGGGACTCCCGGCGGCTGCAAGCACGACTGCTTGAAGCATAGGCCCGGAGCGGGCGCAAAACAGCCTGACATATTTCCGCACGAGCGCGCCGGCGTACTCGACGATCCCGAACGAGAAGGCTGGCTTCCGACCGCCGCGCTCGTCGAGTTGCTCGACGTCCCCTCCGGGTCGCGAGTCCTCGATTTCGGCACAGGTACAGGACGCTATGGATTTGCCTTAGCTCAGGCTCGCCCGGACATCCGCGTCGTCGCCTTTGACGTGCAGAGTGAAATGCTGGATATCGTTCGCCGCCGGGCGGCGGACTTAGATCTCGAAAACTTCAGCGCCGCAAGTTGGGAAGAGACGCAGGCGAGAGCCCCGTACAACCGCATCTTCGCGCTCAACGTACTCCACGAAATCGATGACGATACGCTTCGTTCCCTGGCGCCGCTGCTTGCACGGCAAGGCGACATTCTTATCCTCGACTGGGATGCGACCATCGATCGCCCAACGGGTCCGCCGGCCGAGCACGCTCACAGCCCCGCTGAAGCGAGGGACCGCATCGCTCGCAGCGGACTGCGATGCATAGAGCTCATCAGCGACGCGCGTTTCCCCTACCACTTCATATTGCGAGCGGCGCGCCGCACGTAGCGCGCGAGGAACTGCACTGGGATCTCACGCGTTACGGGCTATCGCTAGATGCCATCGAGAATGCGCAGCGTCGCGATCGCCTTCTCGTCGTCGCTGCGCCCCTGCGCGCGCTCCGACGAACTGGCTAGGCAGAGACTAAAGGGGCCGCTACCCACGCTGGGATTCGGAGAGGGTGGGATTTGAACCCACGGAACCCGTAAAGGTTCAGCGGTTTTCAAGACCGCCGCATTCAACCACTCTGCCACCTCTCCAAGTGCCGCTAACGTCGATTGTTATTGCGGTTTCCGCAAATGGGCTTGCTAACGGAGAACGTCTAGCAGAGCCATTTGCTAACATTTGCTAACGCAAACTTAGGCCCTCTCAGGGACCAGGAGCGAACGAGCGAGCTCGTTGACCGCCGCCGTCCGAGGCCTTCGATTGACCGCGCATAGACGGAAAGCGTCACGACCGGCGAGCTGTGCCCCATGAGTGACTGTACCTCCTTGATCGAAACGCCGTCGGCCAGCGTAATCGACGCGAACGCATGGCGCAGATCGTGGAAGCGGAAGCCGCGCATTCCAACCGATTTGGCCAGCTGTGCAAACTGTGTCGAGAACGTGTCGGGAGGCCATGGCTGCCCGTCGGGGTTAGGGAACACGAGATCGTTGTCGGCGTACGCCACGCCGGCGGCATCTTTTTCTTCTTCCTGCTGTGCCTTGTGCGAGAGCAGGAGCCCGACGCATTCAGGCGCCAACGGAATGACTCGCCTTGACGTCCTCGACTTTGGCTCTTTGAACCGGATCCGCTGACTCGTAGCCCTTGAGTGCTCCAGCGACTCGGCGACGAACACGCGAGCCTTTGTCGAGATCTACGTGCTTCCAGCGAAGAGCGAGCAGTTCGCCACGACGTAGGCCGGTGACCGCCGTAATGGCGATCGGAAGTTCGAGCCGTGTACCTTGCCCGACGCGATCAAGAAGCGAACCTGGTCGCGATTGAGCGGCGTTCGCTCAAGCTTCTCCGTAGCCGGGGCCTTTACTCGATTGGCCACGTTCTCGCTGAGAATGCGCTCTTCACGGATTCCATATTGAAGCGCCGTGTGAAGCGCTCGGTGTACGTGCAGGCAGGTCTGATTGGAAAGGCTCTTGTCGCGCACAGCCTTGTAGAGTTTCCGGAGATGCTCCGGCTCGAGCTTCGATAACTTCACGTTACCGATAGCCGGAACGACGTGTAGCTTGACGATCGATGCATACCGCTCAGCCGTCCTCGGCGCTAATCGGTCGCGGGTAGCGTCCAGCCACGAACTAAGAAACTGCTCGACGGTCGTTGAGCCGGCCTGCTCGTCCCGCACACCCTTGTCAACTTTCGAGAGTATCTCGCGCTTCTTCGCGTCCGCCTCGGACTTCGACATTTTTCCGATGCGGACGCTGCGCAGGTTGCGTTTCTTGCCATTCGACAGCGGCGCGTCGTATAGCAGGTACCAGATTTTTGACTTGCCGCGTTGATATAGATGACCTTCCACGTTATTTTACGCCTCCTGGAAGGTGGTTGAAGGCGGCGGTTGTGCTTACTTCAGTTGCGAACGCTCCGAATACCTGCCGGAGCGCGACCTTGGAAATCCGCGTCCGCCGTTTTCCCAAAATTCACCGCCGGGAGCAGCCCCGAGCGGACAGCTTCATAGGCTGCGTTCCTTGGTATCCGCAGAAGCGCAGCCGCTTCCGCGACCGTCAACGAGTCAGGTGCAGTTTCCCAATCCAAGTCTTCGAGGCGCTTTTTCACAGCGTCACCCTTCCATGCATTGTGATGTCATGCGGCTTTGCGATCTGCTGTGCGAGAAGTCTGACCGAACCGCTACCGGCCTATCGTCATGGAGTCGCGTGCGCGTTGCTCTTTGCGAATGCCGTACTCAACGTCTCGCCGAATCTCGTTCGGCAGAGCTCGATACTGCGTGCTCGATCGCGGCTGCAAGGTCGTCGAGTCGTGCGTTCGCGCATCGCTGTCAAAGCAATCGACGTGCGCGACGCCGGCACGCTCGAGGACATTCAGTCGCTGCTCGATTTTCGGTATCTCGTCCCGAGCGGCACGCGCCTTATTCCTTTCCCGCTCCAGGCCCAGCGACGCGGCGACGTAGTGCCGGTAGACACGTTCGTGGCCGGCAAGCTGTTTTTCAAGCTGCGGCAGGTCACGCTGCTCGAACTCATGCGTTGCATCCGCCAGCGCTCTCTTCGTAGCGCGAGCGCTGCTCGCCGTGCAATCGTTCTTCTTCCTTTGTCGCGGCGCGGCGCGTCAGCGGATTCCACGACCGCCTCTCTCTGGCGAGCTGCGCGAGCCGAACGCGCTCGGCGTCCGTGTAGCGGGTAGCCTCGGCCGCACGCTCTTGAATTCGCTGCCGCTCGGCGGCGAGAGCTTCGTCGAAGGACGGCGGACGCTCGACATGCTGCAGGTGCTGGCGCTCGAGCCGAGCCCGCTGATAGCGCCCGTCTTCCTCCGCGCGTATGACGTTGAGCCGCAGACGTATCTCGGCCAGTGTCACCGGACGAGGCTCACGGTGCGGTACGTGCTCGCTCCGGTTGCGCGTCGGAGCAACGAGCGCATCGAGTACCCGCTGCGCTCCCAGATCGCCCGAACGCGCCCGTTCGCTCACGAACGATCGATAGGCGAGCGGCTTCTCCTCGCGCGTTAGCCTCCGCTCTGACGCCAGCACGATCTTCGTCGCCTCCCAGCGCACGCGCGCGGCGTCATGCTCCCGCGCACGCCGGCGGCCGATGACGGCGTCGACCGACCAGTACGCGAGCTGCCGGGCGATGACACCGCGCGTGCCCAGCCGCGCCACTGCGCGCAAGAGCAGGCGCGCTTCGCGGCGCCGCTGGGCATCGCGCTGCCGTTGCGTCCGCTCGCGCTCCCAAGCTGCATCTCGACGTGCGCCCATTGCCTGCGCACGTTCACTGAGGAAACGCTCGCGGTACGCTCGGTACTCTGACCGCAACCGGGCATGGTCGGCGATGCGTTCGGCGTCGCGCAGCGCCCACCGTGGGTCGTTACGTGCTTCGCGTTCCGCGCGGTCGCTAACAGCGCTGCGGCCGCGCTTCGGTGGCTGCTCTGGCGTATACGGACACGGACCAAAGCGCTGCTCGAGGACGGCTTTCTTGCAGCGCGGATGGATCCGCGACGCGCCGCAGCCTGGCGCTTCGGGATCTCTGCCCGCTGCAAACGCGAGACCCTGCACGCGCGCACCGCGCTGGATCAGCTTGATGACGATGCCGTCGCGATCGAGACGCTGGCTGAGATCGTCCCACGTCTTCGCGCTATCGACGGCCGCGAGAATCGTTGGGCGAACCGTATCGGGCCATGCCGCGGGGCGCGCAATGTCGGTGACAGGTTCGCGCGCAGGCGTGAACGGACCGAATCGCGACTCCATCGCTCGCAATGCGCATCGCGCATCGATGCGTGATGCCGCGCAGCCCGGCGCTCTGCGATCGAACCCCTCGGCGAATGCCAGCCCCTGAACGCGCTCACCGCGTTGAACGAGCTTCACGACGACGCCGTGCGCACGCAGGCGCTGATGCAGGTCGCTCCAATCCTTGGCGCGATCGACGGCATCCAGCACGTAGGGCCGTGCACTCTCCTGCCACGGCAACTCGCCGCGCTCGTGCAGCCGGCGATACGCGCCGTCGCTCAGCCGGCGCTCTGGATCGGGTGGCGGCGCATAGAGATGCTCGACGCGCTGCACGATGTCGCGGTTGTGATGCCCGACCACGATCGCCCAGCCGCGCTCGGCCGCGATCTCCGCGCAGACCCGCTCGCGTTTGATCCGCTCGTGCCAGAGGTCGTTCGCCTTGCCATCCGGCCCGATGCGATTGGCGATCACGTGGGCGTGAAAGTCGTCGGTGTCCTTATGCGCCGCCAGAACGTACTGGCTCTTCTCCATACCGATTGCCTTGAGCAGCCGTTCGGCATCGCTCACCACCTGCTCGCGCGTCGGGCGTTCGTTCTTGGCATAGGCGATAATCAGGTGATAGACCGGATCGCGGCAGCGCTTGGACAACGCCGCAACCGCCTCCATCTCGATCGCTGCCGTCTCCACCGACATAACGCCGCGCAGATGCACCCACTCGGCTTTCTCCGGTGCGCTCGCGTAGCTAACGCCACCCTCGAACGAGTGACCGGCGCTCGCGACGGCGCGCTGATGGGTGTGCTCGGTGATGTAGTCGACGCCGATCGCGAACGTGCGGGTACGGGCACGCGCCGGCACCGCCTTCGTAATCATGACCTCACCTCCGCAAAAGAAAAAGTCCCGCGCGAACTGCTGACGCTGCGGGACTCATAGTTTCACCTGCATTATAATGCGGGCGAAAGTCTGCTACACTCTGTCACCGAAATTGTACCACAAATGCAAGCCTATCGCTACCAATCGCAGCGCTTTTCCGAGACGACCTCGCGCTTCGAGCCCCTATCGGCGCTGCACGAAGTCGGATCGATCGCATGATAGCAGCCGCGTCCAGGGCGAGCTGCGCTCGGCCTTACGGCACACCCTGGACCCGGCTGCTCCGACCACTTGCGACCGCGACTCCGTGCACCGCCTGCCCACTCTTGCCGAAGCACACTCTGCGCGCGACGATGAAGATTCCGCTCCTCCGTCCCCGCCTACATCAAATTCGACGCGCAACGTTAGCAGTGCCGCAAGAAAGCATGAAGCGCTCACGGGGGGTTCTTTTCCGTTCGAAGCAGTAATCGCGCGCAACACGATCCCCAGCATCGAGGCTCGTCTGCGATCGCCCATTTTTCATGACGCAAGCCGGTGGTTGTGCGTACAAACGCACAACCGGGTCGGAAGGCGGGGGCGCGCGGCCTGCGGCCACGCTCAGCCCGCACTTACGGAACTGGCCCTAGCGCACAACGCTCGGTACCATGCTTCGCGATCCCGGCTCAGGTCGCCCAAAAGATTGACGCGCTTACCGAGCCGGAGGCTCGCGGCCGTCCGAATCCCAGGGCACGCGATGTGCTACACGTACTGCTTCTGCTACAGCGCGTCGAGTTCGATCACACCGCGGTTCGGGCGGGCCTCGTCGCACGGCACGCGGGGCACCTGGCAAAAAGCGGACAGCGGATAGAGGCGCAATCCGGCTCGACGCTGGCGATCGCGCTCGGGTCAAGGTGCGTGTATGACGGATCGCGGCGCCCGCCGTGTCGGAGGTCGCCCGAATCGGTGCCGAGCGCGACGGCTGCCGCGCCTGCCGCAGTTGCGGCGCCAAGCTTGCGATCCGCAAGCGCTTATTCTGCGATCAGTGCCTTCACGATCGGCGCGAAGAGGCCGAGCGATCCACGGATGCGAGCTTCCGCGCGGCCGGACCGACTACGATCGCCGCCGCGCGCAGGCGATCACGATCCCACAACCACGCCCAAGGCGCAGCGCCTCCGAGCAAGCACTGCCTCAAGCAGCGCAAGGTCGTTGCCGCGTGGCGGGATGATGGGCCGCTGGATCGCGTGCACTCCCGGCGCGACATTCTGCCGAAGCGACAAAGCCTGACGGGCGCGTGATCGCCAAAGCGACGGACTGCAGCGTATCGCGCGGCTCGAGGCTGCGCAGCGGCTCGCTGCCACACTAGCGACATTGGAAGGTGCTCGCGAGAGTCTCGCTGCTTTAGCGCCCGGCCGCGCGCTTCGCTCGATACGATGGGGGCACGCCAGGCGCTGCGTCGAACATAGTTGGCCGCCGAAACGTTCATGCTTCAGGGGGCAAGCAGATGGAGAGCTTAGATTTTCACCGCTATGTGCTTTGCGGCTACCTAGCAGCGGCGTTGCTCGCGGGGTGCAGTGGATCGCAGCTGCCGATCGGCGCGCCGTTAGGTAACGCAGAAGGTTCCTCTTCGCACCATCGAGTGTTTTCTTATACGGGGCGCAAGCAAATCTTCGAAGTACCCAACGGGGTGGCGGCGATCAGAATCAGCGCCTTAGGTGCTAGCGGAGGCGACTCCAGCTACCAGAGCGGCGCTAACGGCGGATTCGGAGGGTGGGTTAAGGCCGCGATCCCGGTCACGTCCGGTGGAAAATTAGCGGTATTCGTCGGTGGCAAAGGTGGAGATAGCGACGGCAGCACCGGGTCCGGCGGCGGCTTCAATGGCGGCGCGTCCGGTGCCGACGGTGGCGGCGGTGGTGGTGGCGGTGCCGGCGGCGGCGGCGCCTCGGATGTGCGGCAGGGCGGTGATGGATTGGCTAACCGCGTCGTGGTAGCCGGGGGTGGGGGCGGCGGCGGTGGCGCCAGCTACGCTTACGGCGTTGGCGTAGGCGGAGCGGGCGGCGGCCGCAGCGGTGGCAGTGGCGGCAGCGGATACCAAGGCTCACCCGAGGGCTACGGTGGAACGGGCGGCACGCAGCATCAGGGAGGAAGAGGCGGCCGCGGGGGCGACCGCGGCGGCGGCTACCATCGTGGCGCGCACGGCCATCGCGGCGCACTTGGCCTCGGCGGGTTAGGCGGCGGAATCGCAAGCGACCGCTACAGCGGCGGCGGCGGTGGCGGTGGTGGCGGCGGCTACTACGGCGGTGGCGGCGGCGGTGCCGGATCGTGGAGCACTAGCGGGTTGGGCGGGGGCGGCGGTGGCGGCGGTGCATCTTCGTTCATCGAAACAAACGCAACGCACGTAAAGAACCTTCAGGGAGCGGCACCTTCTGGCAACGGAAAGATCGTTATTTCGTGGTAGAGAGAAATGGTAAATAGTAGGATGAAGGTCCAGGATTCCAATAAATGCACTCTAAGCGCCGTCGTTATGGCAATGCTTGCAGGATGCGGCGGATCGCACCGGCTCACCGGCGAGACGGGCATAACCGTTTCGAGCTTTCCACAAATGCCGATTTCAAGGGCGCAGTGGAATGCCGCGATAACTTGTGATTATAAGCTTTCTGCTGGGCTGCTGTATGGGCTGTATGTGGCTCTGGTGACCTTGAAGCCCCCACGACCAGGTGAACGTATACAACACGAAAGAAAATGATTCCGCCCCCACTCGCCGCGATCACAAAGGGCGTCTGGCAGCCTCAAGATGCCTGCATCGATCGCGATCGAACCCTCTAGGTTAGCAACCAGTGAAGCAGCGCTGGCTGGACCTCTGTGCATACCCTCGGAAGCACGTCGCACAATAAGAACCACACATGGTTCCCAGCTGCCAAACGACTGGCGCTGATTGTCGAATCGTAATGCTGCGATGCTTCAGGCGTGCCCGAAGATGATAGCAGCGGGTGAGCAGAAGGCCGGTGCCGGGCCGTTGTAAGCGGTGCGGATGCGTGCGTCCAGCAACTGGGACGCGCAGGGGCACTACTTGCGCAAACTAATGACCGCACCGACGGGGTCGGTGACGTTTGTAAGCGTCTTTACCGCTGCACCACCAGCAGGATAGTTCCAGATCATAACATCCGCCGTACCTTCGCTCGGGCCGATCACCTTGCCACCTTCGATCCAGAACTGCCAGACAAAAAAACCACCGTCGAGGGCTGTCGACCCAACTTCGGTTCCGCCGCTTCCACGTATCGCAAATTCGTAAAGCACGCTGGCAGAGGCATCGCCGACCACCACATACCGGCCGTCCCATTGCACGCCGCCCGCCTCGCCGAGGGTCTGGTTGAGCGTGATATTGGTAAACTCTTTGCTGCCCGCTGGGAGCTCGGCAAATCCAAAGATCTCGAAGGGGTAAACATAGAACGAACCGTCAACGTACAGATTGCCCTTGTCGTCGTACCCGCAGTAGTAGAAGTAGTTTATGTTGTGTGGGTCAGCGTAGCCTGTGGGCCTTCCCCGCGCCTTCTTGTAGATAATGACGTTGCCGTCGCCTTTCTTGCCGGTCTCTAAGTTGGTGACGGCGACGTTTTCCGTGGTCGGATCAACGGCGCAGCCGCTAGGATGATTGGAATAATTGTCGCTCAGTGTCGCGATAGGTTTGGTGCCGCCGTGAAGAAACTCAACGACTTGTGACTGTGCTCTAACATTGACGACGAACACGTCGCCCTTCGAGTCAACGCACTCCCCTTGCGGATACGAAAAGCCCGTCAGCTTTCCGACCAGTTTAAGCAGAGGCCACGAGTAGACGTATACGTCGTTCGTTCCCTCGTCGGATATGTAGAGAAGGTCTTGCGTCTTAGCGCCTGCTGCCATCCACGACCGGCCGTTGTCCGGATGCGCGCGTTTCTCGAATCGATGCAACCCCGCGAGGCGAGATAAGACATTAGAAGATGGGGCGTTCATTCTGGGAGCTGGCGCATTCTCGATCGTCTGTGTCGGAGCAATCTGTGCCGGTGACAAGCTGCAGCCGCCCAATACCGTAACAGCTACAGTAGTGGCGACGAACCTGGCTAGGTAGTTACCGGAACTCACTTCGCCGTGCCCTGGGCAATGGCGGCTGAACCGCGATCCCAACGGGGCCCTGATTGGCCTCGATGTCGTTCGTGTAGCTAAAGAGGTATTTTCCTTTTGGGTACGTGTACGCGTCGACCGACCCGTATACGTCGTCCAGGCAGTAAAGGCGCGTTTGATCAACGCCCATCGCACAATACCACGCCGACCCTCTCATGGTAATCGTAGAGAACGGCGGCGACTTATACGGTGGCGCGTAGATAGAGATCACGTCTGTGTTCTGATCGATGAGTAACAGGTTGTTGGATTTGTCCAAAACAACACCGCCGGGTTCGTCTAGGCCGATTCTCGTGGCCTTCAGCACGATGCCGGGCATCTTGCCTCTGGGAAACTCAATAACTTGACCACCACTTGTCCATGTGTTGGTATTCGACCAGAACAGGTTGTGGTGCGAGTCAAGTGCGACGCCGAACCCAACGCCAGCGGCAGGATCGGTAAGCTCACCTTGAGGTTGCGATCCCGCCTTTATGTTGTAGACCGCAATGCTTCCAGGGAGAGAAACATCTTCCCGCGAGCTGAGATAGAGTGCCTGCCCGTCGATGACGGGATCTTCAGGATCTCCATAGGGATCGCTGAAGGTGAGCCCCTGCGAGCCACAGTCTGGCCCAAAGATCGCGACTCCTGAAACCTGCTTTCCTTGAGCCGTCTTGAAGTCACCGGTTATATATAGATTTCCGGATCGATCGGTCGATATGCCGGTCACGGAGCCTTCCACAGGAATTTCGCAAACTGGCCCGTTGTTGTCTCGATTATTCGTGCGGTACTGATTGACCGTTTTAGCCCAGAACTGGCCTACATACATGTATCCAGCCGCCGAGCGTGGCTCAGCAGCGAGCTTCATCCAGGATGGGTGAGCACCCAGATCGATTCGATTGGTCATAGCTGTCGAGGCTGATGACTGCCGAAACAAAATGTTGGATGCTGGCCGCGTTGTGGGTGTCATCCCCGAGCACCCTGTTGCCATTATTACCGCGGTTAGACTTGCGATGACAATGGCAAGGAAATTCCTATCGCCATTGAAAGCGGCCCTCATGCCGTGATCGCAGACGCCACCACTGCTAGGGTGGGGTAGGACATGAACCTAGAGGTCCGGGGGAAAATGAAGTCGGGAGCGATGCGGTAGGCAGCGGCACGATCCTGCTAAAATCGAAGATGTCGCCAAGATCGTCTGTCTGGTTGTTAAAATCGTCGCCGTCGAGGGCATTGGCGGGAAGATCAAACGTGTCCTCAATGAAATTAAGGATGGCTCCCTGGCTCCGCAGGTTTTGAGATATGTAGCCTTGCTTTGTCACCCACGGCGAGATTACGATGAACGGGACGCGAAAGCCCCACTCGTTAGGATCCTGCGGGTTGCCGATCGGCGGCGACCCATAGGGGTTGGGCACCGGGTGATAGGGCCATGGCGAAGGAGTGTAGTTGTCGTAGAAGCCGCCCCAATCGTCCCACGTAACGATCACTGCGGTATTGGGCCAGTACGAGCTGGACTCGATCGCGTCGACGACGTAGGCAAGCCATTGTGGCCCGTTATCAACGCTGTCTTTGTTCGGATGGTCCGACTCAAATTCGCAGGGCGTCAGGAAGGTTAACTCAGCAATTGGCCGCGTAGGAATCGGGGCCGGCGATGTGCTGTTTGTTACGTTGAGCACCCAGTTCTGCGCATCAGGATCGACGGCGAATGGTTGCTGCGGGAGCGCCGGCGACGCCGAGGCGTAAGGCTCGTACAGATGCCTTACAGCCATCGGCGCTGCCCAAATCGATTTTTCCTCGTGGGCCACGTATTGCCAGAGCTCGTAAGGCGGAACGGTTGGCGTCGCCGTAGGTTGAGCGCTCGCCATGACGTCACCGATTGTGAGGTAGTCATTGCACGGACTTGCCGATGGACCCGGAGGCCCCGGATACGGTGAGAACATATCCACGGTTCCAACGGACTGCGCACCTGGGGCACCCGGAGTCGAAAAACACGTCCCTTCGTCACCGTCCAATGGGTCGGGGTTATCCACCATCCCGTAGGGCGTGAGTGTGGAGTCTGTCAACCCGCCGGATTGGCCGGCGATCAGATACTGATGGGCGTCGAAACTCGGTCCCTCGTTTGATTGCAGCACTTGATTGCTATACGCAAACTTCTCGATGAGCGTGAGGTAGTTAGCGACGGTTGGCGTGGGCGGCGGTAGCGAGGGCGGAGGCGTCGGAACGTACCAGTATCCCGACTTCGGCGCGGTCGGTGACGGAAACGGCGTTTGGACTTTCTCTACGAACCCTTCATGTGAGTGATCCGGGTTTCCATGGTAGTTCAACGGTTCGGGAATCAACGGAGGCGAGAGGGATGCCGGATCGACTAATATGAGGTCGTGCCCGAACGTGTTTCCAGTTGCCGGGTTGGTTACGGCGTAGAGAGCGCCGAAGAGGTTCTCGGGCGTCCGGTTCTCCATGTAGATCACAACGATATGTTGGATCGGCGTGCTGAAGGTAATGAGCTCTCGCCTGCCGCCGTGCATCCTCCAGGCATAGGACCGGCGCGCGTGAGGGAAGCGGCTTGGCAGGATCGGGTTGACGGGTGTAACACCCGGCGGTGGGTTGAAAAAACCGGGACTTAAGGAGTCGCCGGCTGAGTCGCCTGCCCCGCTGGCCCCGGGAGCCGTCGCAGCGACGGCCACGATAGAAACGAACACCATTCCAGCAAAGATTCGTGGGCAAAGCCTCGCCCGGATCGAGTGGGTGCGTATAGGGCGCATCGCTGGCCTCCATCGTGTTTAAGCTCTGTTGGCTTAGGCCCGCGCCACTTATGATGCGCATCGACGCGCGGCCGCAAAGAGCATATCACCGGCGGTAGCCCGGTGCAACGCTCGGAAGTACGGAGCGAGGCTTTAGGTTGGCCTTGCGAAGTAAGAATTGGCTAGCCTGAAAGAGCTGAGGAATAATGAGAAAGCAACCTGCCGCTAACCATACACACGGGGTCACGATTGATTAGGCCCCCGTTGCCTGGTCGATTCGACCGGGCGGCGCTTAACAGCCGACCAGCAGCCAAGCCGCTTGCGCCGCCCGCATCGCCCGCAACGCCCGCAAACCTTGTTCAACAGTCCTTACGGCGCGCCGGTTGAGCGCATCATCGGCTTAGATCTTCTCTCTTCCAGCCTTTTTGGTGCCGCCATCTGTCCGATCGGACCGGGTCCGCATGCGGTTCACGACCTGGAGGGCGTTCGAAATCTCGCCCGGTTTCTGGCCGCGCTCGACAGCCGAGTAGTAGCTCTGCGAAACCTTGAATTTCTTGGCCACCTCTTCCTGGGTCAGACGCTTCTCAAGGCGGAGGGCTCTGAGGTCTGTGGCGCGCTTGGTCATCGACTTCTCCCGAGGCGTCCTTTGGTTTGTTTGCTCGCGAAATGCAAAATACTACAGACTACTACAAAATGCAAGCCTCTGGGCCTTAGAGTCAGCTCGCTCCGAGGATCTTCCCGGCCTTCTCAGTAGTGCGGCGATGTCCCATCCGGGCCCCTAACCCGGCCCCGCCGTTCCGTAGCAGGCCCTCTCTCTCCACGTTAGCAAGTACGCTAGCAAATCCCGGATTTGCTAACAATTTGCTAACGGAATAGGTACTGAGGGGTTACTGGGACGTCTCGATAGCTCCTATTTTCGTGCTCAACCGACGCTAGTGGTGACTTGTCGGGACGGCTTTAGTGATTTTCAAGACCGCCGCATTCAACCACTCTGCCACCTCTCCAAGTGCCCGATAGTGCCTGCTCTTTCGGATTTCCGCAAACGGGCGTGGTAGCGGGAAACCGAACAGGCCACTTGTGGACATTTGGGAACGAAGCGGCGCACCCCTATGACGGGTATGGAACGGCCCACGTACGGCGGAGCGGGGCGTCCCTAACCCGAAGGTCAGCCCATGGCGGTCCGCCCGACTGGTACGGTAACGTTTTTGTTTTCCGATATCGAAGGCAGCACTGCGCGCTGGGAACGTGATAGCGACGTAATGGCCACCGCTTTAGCTCGCCACGATGCGCTGATGCGCGTAGCGCTCGAAGCGCGAGGCGCCTACATTTTTAAAACAGTCGGCGATGAGTTTTGTGCGGCCTTTGCCACCGCTTCCGATGCCGTTGCCGCCGCCCTCGACGCGCAACGAGCGCTGGTAGCGGAAGACTTTTCGGCGGTAGAAGGCATTCGCGCGCGGATGGCTCTGCATACGGGCAAGTGCGCCGAGCGTGACAGTGACTACTTCGGCCCCACGGTAAATCGCGTGGCGCGTCTCCTCGCGATCGGTTATGGCGGCCAAGTGCTGCTCTCCGGCGCATGCGTCGAGCTAGTGCAGGACAAGATGCCGGCGGAGACCGGCCTGCGCGATCTCGGTGCACATCGATTGAGAGATCTGGCGCAGCCGGAGCGCGTTTATCAACTTATCGCTCCGGACCTGCCAGGAGCATTTCCAGAGTTGCGTTCGCTCGACCATCTGACAAGCAATTTGCCGGCCCAGCTCACCTCATTCGTTGGCCGCGAGGAGGTCGTTGCTGAGATCACAGCGTTGCTGAAAGAGCACCGTCTCGTGACGCTCGTCGGAACCGGCGGGGCAGGTAAGACTCGCTGCGCCATTCGAGTCGGAGCAGAGTTGCTAAACGGCTTCCAGGACGGCGTTTGGCTGTCGGAGCTTGCCCCAATCTACGATCAATCATTTGTGGCCGGCACGGTTGCACGAGTGCTCGGCGTTCAAGAATCGCTGAATCGACCGCTCCTCGAGACATTGCTTGCGTATATCAAACGGAAGCGCTTACTCCTCATTTTAGACAACTGCGAGCATGTGATCGGCGAAGCGGGAACCGTCGCTGCAGCTGTCCTGCGCGGTTGCCCCGAAGTCCGCATCCTTACGACAAGTCGCGAAGGTTTGAATATTGCGGGCGAACAACTCTATCGGATGCCGGCGCTTTCGATGCCTGCCGCCGGTCGGGCTCTAACGGCACACGACGCGCTTTCGTTCGGCGCTCCCCTGCTCTTCGCGGACCGCGCTTGTTTAGCAGACAGTCGTTTTGCACTAGACGATGAGAATGCCGAAAAAGTGGCCGAAATTTGCCGTCGCCTTGATGGGATTCCGCTGGCGATTGAACTGGCTGCCGCAACGGTGAAGTTCCTTTCACTTCAACAGCTTGGGACGATGCTCGACGAGCGATTCCGCGTGCTCACACGTGGGGACCGCAGCGCATTGCCGCGTCACCAGACGATGCGCGCGCTGATCGATTGGAGCTATGACCTGCTCTCGGAGAACGAACGCACGCTCTTCCGCAAACTCTCGATCTTCGCCGGGGGCTTCACGCTCGAGATGGCGAGCGCGGTGTGTATCAGTGCGGGGATCGACGAAACGACTGTCCTCAATCTGCTCGAGTCGCTGATTGATAAATCGCTGGTTCAAGCAGAGGTTGTGAAAAATGGCGCGCGCTATCGGCTATTGGAGTCGACGCGACAGTACGCTCAGGACCGGCTCGCCGAGAGCGGCGACCACGAATCGGTCGCACGCGCGCACGCGACTGCATTTTTGGCGCTCGCTGAAAACCTCGAACGGACTTGGGAAGTGACGACGGACCGCGTTTGGTTGGCACAGGCAGAGCCCGAATTGGAGAATTTCCGCGTGGCGCTGCGATGGGCGCTCGAAGCACGGCACGACGTGCTGCTTGGGCAACGGCTGGCTGGTACTCTGCGTTGGCTTTGGGCGTTCCTTGGAGCCGTTGAGCGGCTGCGGTCCGTGCAGTCTGCGCTGCAACTCGTCAGCGCCGACACACCGCCGCCGGTAGTTGCCGCACTCGATCTCGCGGAAGCGACGCTTGCTTCGAGGCTGGTCCAGCATAACGTGAGCCACGCGGCCGCCGAGCGGGCACTGCGACGCTACAGCGATCTTCGCGATCCACTGCGGATTGCCAACGCACGTCTGTACGTGGGCTTCGCACTCGTTCATCTCGAGAGAGTCGCCGAGGCTCACCCGATGTTGGAGCAAGCGCTGGCGGGAGCCCGCGACGTTGGTGCGGGCAAACTGGCGGGTAACGCATTAGCCGGCTTGGCAAATGCGCGCAGTGAAGCCGGCGATCCATCCGCAGCCCGCGCTCTGTATGCCGAGGCACTTGCCGTCGCCCGCGCCAGCGGCGCCGAACGATCGGCGCTCACGTTTGCGGCAAATCTCGCCGAGACGGAGCTTCAAGGCGGCGACGCAATGGCAGCGCTGCGGTTGGCGCGCGAGTCACTCGCCGCATATCGTGCGTTCAACGATACGAGCGCGATCGCGCCGACCCTCTCCAACGCAACGGCATACCTCGTGGCGCTGGGCAGATTCGAAGAGGCGCGCGAACTCGGTCGCGAAGCGCTCGGCGCCGCCCGCGCTGCGCAGTTCCACGCAGTCGTGGCGTGGGCGCTGCAACATCTGGCGGCGGTCGGCGCGCTGGCGCGGACCACCAAAGCCCAGCGACGAGAGGAACGCGAACGCGCGGGGCGCTTACTGGGCTATGTCGACGGTTGTCTGACTGCGCTTGGGGCACCGCGAGACTACACCGAACAGCAGGAATACGACGCCATGCTTCCCGCATTGCGAAATGCGCTCGGAGAAGAAAAACTTGCGATGCTTTTGAACGAAGGCGGGGGCTGGAACGAGGACCAAGCCGCAGATGAGGCGATGCTGATCTAGTTGCCGGCATTCCGGGGCTCCGCCGTTCGTTCAAATGTCTAGAAGGTTCGTTGTTTGGCGCCGGGCCCAAGCGATAGGGTCGAGGTGACCTACAACCGCTGTAGGTACACGGCACCACTACAATAGCGGCAACGCATCGACAAAACGTCGAATGGGGTGCAGCAAGGATCCGCTAATCCTCATTGCAGTCGGTTTTTACGCAGCCCGCGAGGCGTTTGGTCTCGGAAGCGATCCTCGATGCCGGAATGAGCTGCACGGAGAATAGCGTCGCCTCGTAGCCGTAGAGCTTGCCACGATTGAGCGCGGTGGCGTGCGTTTGACCCTTGAGCTGCCAGCGTCCCACCAGCGTCGCCGATTTAAAGTCGTCTTGCACGGCCGGCCCGTAGACTGCGGCGATCATCGCGAGTTCCACGTCGGTATGCTTGAGGATGTCGAACGATTCGTCGTCGGTGGCAACGGCGACCGATTCGCTGGAAATCCTGTTGCCGTCCCCGACGTTGGCCAAAAACTTCCCGGGCGTCGAACCCGCTTGAAAGTTCGCCGAATAATATGGCTGGCCAGTGTCTTGATTGGTCTGCTGTTTAGAAAGTTGGTGGAGCGCGGGATTAGATTTCGCCCAGGCTTGAAATTGTGCGACGCTCCAACCTGGAATCGCGAGAGCCGAGCCCTGCGCGAGTGCGACTGCAAGCGTTGCGCCCGCAACGATCGAGGTAATGTTGCGCGCGTTCATCGCGTGGTGCCCTCCGGTGCAAACCCTAGTTCGTACAGAACGTCGTTATCAGCGATATCACTCATAGCAAGTCTCCTTGACAACGAATCAGTATGGTAGCCAACCGTAAATAGCTAACGGGTTCTGATTCTCAAGAGGAACCGGCACCGGCAGAGGATGCGGAGCGCTGATTCGATATTCCTGCGCGTATCCACAAGGTGCTGTTCGGCGTACCGAGCGAGCTGCGTGACGTTCGCTTCCAGGTGTTCGACTCAAAACAAATCAGTCGGCTTGTTCAAGAACAATTACGGATGACCGAGACTTTTCGACTCGTCGCTACCACTCCGTGCCCACGTTACGGGAGCGCTATAGGTCAGCATCCCTAGAAGCGTTGCGTAGCAGTCGGAGGCGGGTTCCCGAGCCGATTGTAGCACTAGCTCGTTGATCTGTCCCCGGGAACGAGCCGGCTCCAAGGTTCGTGACCAAATGCCCGATTTGGTCACGATTTGGTCACGGATTACGTAACGATAAGTACTTCTAAGTCCCGGTACGTCGTCGCGTCCCCTTGGCCGCCTCCAGCAAAACTGGTACGATGTTGCAGTCCAAGGCCGCCGTCTTTCTCGTTACCCTCGGGCTGCGCACTGCTGCCGCCGAATTGGCGCGCAGCCATCCGAGCCGTGCTCGTGCGGACACGACTGGTCTGACAGGCCCTCTGCTCGCACTTTCCCATACGCGCCTGGTAATACTGCTGGCCTGCCTCAGCGCTCGCCGGTGCGCAGCGGTAAGCGTGTACGGTAGAAACATTGGCAGGCGCTCGTAGAAAGGCACTCAACTGCGGTTGCTGAACCTGCTTTTTACAGAAAGGGGTGACTTCGTGAATCCGACTGGTTTGGTAAAATACGCGGGTGCTCTGGTTGCGCTTGCGATATGCTCGGCTTGCGGCGGGGGCTCGGCGGGCACGCCGTCAACCACTGCGCTTAATGGCACTTACGTCGGCAGGACGCTCTTTGTGAACGGAAGGCCGGTGACGGCAGAGCGCCTGAGCGCGACGCCGCGTTTTACACAGTTTATGCCTGACAAGCATTCGAAGTCGAAGGACTTTGAGTACGTCTTCGCCGACTACGGCAGCTACGCCGCCATTTTCGACTATCCGAAGAACACCCGGCAGATCGGTGAGATCGCCGGCGACGGGGGACAAGGGTGCACCAACGTCCTCTACGGTTATGGGAAGAAGTTCTTCTGGAACGTCGGGGGCCAGACCCAGATTACGGAGTACAAGGTTCCCCAGACGCCGATCAAGACGCTGTCTGCCCCTTACTCTTTTCCAACCAGCTGCGCCATGAATACCAGTGGCGACCTTGCAGTCGGCATATTTTTCGAGTCGGGCGCGGGTAGCGGCGACGTCGTGATCTTCAAGAACGCAAGCGGCTCGGGCACCGTTTACACCACGCCGCTGGAGGCAGAGTACTTCGACGGCTACGACAACCAGGGGAATCTCTTCGCCGATGGTGTGACCAGCAGCGGGTACTTTGCGCTCGTTGAGCTTCCGAAGGGCAGCAGTTCGTTCAAAATGATCGCAACAAGCAATTCAGTGCAGTTCCCCGGCTCCGTGCAGTGGGACGGCACGTACCTCACCGTCTTCGACCAGCAAGTGAGCGCAACGTATCAGTACATCGTCAGCGGTGCGAAGGCAACGTTGAAGGGCACTGTATCGTACTCGGGTGTCGGCGACTGCGCGCAGACCTGGATCGTTAAGGGCATTGTCTACTGCGGGGATGCGAGTAACGGAGACGGCGAGGTTTTCAAGTACCCGGCCGGCGGTTCAGCGATTGCGGTGCTAGGGAGCGGTTTGCCCGAGCCGCTCGGCGTGACTGCAGCAGAGAAATAATCATCGTTTTCGCCTATGTAGCGGGCCAACTAATGTGGCGCACCGGTATATTGATAGTATGCCGGTGCTCCTCGTGGCGCCAGGGATATGCCGGGATGGCCACCGAGGGCACGGCCGGTCAACGTAGAACTATCGGTGGTAGCTCAACCGCGTCGTGAATGAGACAAACCACTGCTTATAAAAGCTACTGAACTTCTAGGTCTAGTACTGCTCTGTACTCTCTGTGGATGTACTACAGCAGGACTTGCGCCTATTCCACGCGTCCCCGGTGGAACGACACCGGGAGCAACGGTGTTCGATCAAAGTTCGTCGACCTGCAGCGTTTCTTATGACGGACTTATTTGGTATCAATTACCTGCTGGGCAGTTCTCCCCAATTGATGTAAAACAAGCACATTGTCCAAATGGTCTTTCTACAATCGACGCACCTCCACGGCCAACCTGGGCCATTCCGCATGGCCAAACGCAGACACGTTTCGTGGCGACATCTTTACAACAAGCATATTTCATGCCCGGTGGAATGCAAAGTATCGAGGCGGTCGCTCGGCAAAATAAACTATCCGTGTCGTGGATGGCAGTAGCGATAAACTTTGTTAATGGCGCTGGTGATTTATACAGCCTATATCATCGAAAGAATGCTGACGATATCGAGGGTGCAAGTTCGCCCCGGCTTATCCATTACCTGAAGAGTAACTTTTCTTGGTACGTTCCAACGGTGAGTGTCGAAGGGGCGGGACATGAGCGCAACATTCCTGGTTTGCTAGCATTAAACGAACACGCGTTTTGGGGAATTACTTGGAATAGCCACGGTGTCGATGGAACGTATGATTACGGAGCGCCGTGGGGAAGTTACTGCGCCGATCCGAGCTCATATAAACGTCCGCAGCCAAATGGTCAATGTTCGTTACTTGCGCTAGAGTGGACGGCAAGGGATTTGACTCGTGCATATTTGAGCGGCGACGAAGACTACTTTTCAACCGATCCCGATGATTTGCAACAACGCGCAGGCTTTTCAACATCCGGTGCAGAGCAGTACATTCGCAAGTTAGCTGATGCGTATGCAGCGGCTGGTGAAACCCAACCGATTGTGATGATGTCGCAACAAGAAAGTAATGGCAACGATACGACTCCTGGGGATCCTGAGGTACTCGCTGCGTTATACAATCAGGCAAAACTTGATGGCATGAGGACTGAAACGCTGATAGAAGCTGCAAGTGATGCCCAAACATTTTCAGCAGCACCACGAGCAGTGGCATTCCCATTTATTCCTGGCGGTAACGCCATCCCATCGTCGATTGTTAATGGGCAAACGGTTTACCCGGCAACAATCGATTATCACGATACAGAAATCGGCATGAGCTTTTTGGCCGGGCACACGTTACCTACTCGTGCATTTCGATATGCGGATGATCCAGTATCAAGGTACAATGTGCCGCTAGTGTCTCTTCCTAGGGCAGATTTTCCGACACTTAAAAAAGCCGCTGTTACCAAAAGGCTGCTGGCACTTGAGATAATGTCCCCTATTCGGTTGCATTTTGGAATAGCATTATGGGCAGCACCAGAAAGATTGAGAATAAATCAGCCAAATGCCATTCCCGCCGGTCGCGCTGGTGAGGTTGTTATCTTCGATTTACAGCCAGGTGAAAATCAGATCGTTATTCACTGTCCCGGGTGTAGAGCGACGACCTTGCCATATTCGACATGAGCGTTACGGATCGAACCCCACGGTTAAGGTTGTTGCAACCCTTGGGGTGCGGTGATAAGACCGTGAAAAACTCGTTGGGAAGGCGCTCGTTGGGCAGTTATCCTCGTGCTATAGCCGCTCGGTTTGCCCGACTTCGCGGCGATGTGGAATACGGTGCTAAAAGGGGCAGATATGATGCGGGAAAAGCGAGTTGTGCTAAAATCCGCGAAAGGTAGCCGCGAGGGGCCGGCATCGAACGCACTAGCAACCTTGGCTCTGGCGTCCTTAGCGGTTGCGGCCACTGCCGCGCAACCGATAACGAGCCGCGCGGAGGCACGATCGCTTTTCTGCGCCCACGGTTCGATCGGGATCATTCCGACTTCTCGGCCGCCCGACTTCGAATCCGAGTTTGCGGTCGCGATCGTTGAAATCGATACCTCCAAGGCAATGGAGAACCTAGCCGTCACGGCGCTCACGTTGTTCGATCGATCGGGAAAGGCGACAACGATGAAACGTCTCGTCAAAGTCGAGACGTTCGACGAACCTCGCCGCTCGGGCGATGGCTACGTGGCGTACTACCTCAACACCGCCGACGGCAGCCGATCGAAACCGTGGGATGGCAGGTTGACAGTTGGCAAGACTCGCCTTCGCATACGCGTCGCACTCAATGGCGTTCCTGGCGCCGTGGTTCGGTATACGCTCAACGCCGGCCCGTACGAAATCTCGGGCCCTTGCACTATCGAGTGGCCCACTTAGCGCTCGGCCCGCAGCGCAGTGGGATGCGGGTTCCGTAGATAGTGCGCACGTTGCCACGGAATAAGACTTCGTACGAACTGCCGGCCGGAGTATTGGGCGCGTCGTAGATCAGCTCAAGCCTCCATCCAGGGTCCAGAACGCCGGCCCGCCGCGCCTTATCTATCACTATAAATTCGGCGCTATACGTCACGCTGACAGCACGCCCTTGTCGGTCGGTCGTAACGAAATCGGCCGCCATCCCGGGAAAGCTATCGTCAGCGTACGCGTACTTGCCCGGCCCGGCGTTCGCGATCGTCAGCATCACTCGGGCGTTACCGTCGTTGGCGGGGGACAGCATGGAAACTCCGCACTTCAAACCATGCGAAATCGCTCCCCAGACGACATGTCGCGCGGGATCTGAGGCCGAACGAACCGGGGTCAATACGGGCGGACCGGAACTGATCGGCCCAGCCTGAACGCCTAGCGTGCAGAGAAGCACCGCCAACACGATCGCGCGCCTTCTCATCCAGTTCATTTGGTCAACTTCACCTCCGGGGACTGGCACGGCGCTCCCTCGGGCGCCCGGCGTTCGCTAAAACGTCGATTAATGGTTTCGCCGTGGCGACGGCGCCGGCTGTTTTCACCTCAGCGGCGACCCTTTGCCAATTCGCGGCCAGCCTTTCACCACGGACTGGCGGGTTCGGGGTATCTCACCGGCAACAGGCGAATAGGCGGAACAAGGGACCTGCCGAACGTGCCGGATTTCCAGGAAGGACGGCGACGGGTTCCATATTTCCGCTCGCTCTTACGCACGGGTGTAGGTGCGCGTTCGGAGGGATGATGGCGAACTTACGGGTGCTCTGCCTGCTTGCGGCCGCCGCGCTGCTCCCCAGCTGCGTCGCCGCTGCGCGCGCCGATGAGGTTCGACCCTCCTGCACGTCGAGCATCCGAGTGCCGTTCGACAAATATGGAATGACACATATCCCGGCCGGCTCGACCATCTGGTTTACCAGCGTGCTAAAGGCAGTTCACACCGCCGATGGCAGCGCAATAACGTCGCCGATTCGTATCGACGTGAATCAATCACGCATCACGTTCGGCGGGTGGCCGTACGTGATCGCGATGCCGGACAGTACGGTCGTGCTCGATCCGTCGATAAGCGTACCCCGCCGGTTATGGAGCGGCCCGGAGAAATTGAATGTCGCTTATTCGCCGTCTCAGGTTTCGCTGGAAGCGCTCTTCGATGCTCTGCCGTACGAGGCGCCGGAGCCATTCATTCCGCGTTCCAGCGGCCCCGTAACTTGGACTGCAACGTTCGCCGCGTCTCGCCCGGGTATCACTATAGATTGGGCTTGGGGCGCAGCGGTCTATTCGCAGTTCGGTCCGGTTGGGACGTTCCTGCTGAAACCGCTTTCAGGGCCTATCGCACAGGTTGACCCTCAGGCCGGCCCGCCGGACTTGTACGAAAACACCGACCCAGCCGGAACGGCCGAAGCCTACAAGCAGTACGTGATCGCCGGCGCAATGGGCACCGGAGCGCCGCAGTACACCGGCGCGCGCAGCGAACGCGCGTCGGTTATCGCGTGTCCGTCATCCGTGCCGCTGCCGCCGGCAGGACCCACCCGACAGTTGCCTCCCACGATGCCGCATCACTTTGGCGGCGTTTTGCTGGTGCCGGCTTCACTGGCTGCGCCTGCGTTCGCGTGGCCGGTCTCGCAACAGATCTCGGCCGCCGACGGCAGCATTTGGCAGGCCGTCGTGCGCTGTTATGCGACGGACCTATGCGCTCTCGTTTCGTATCCAAACGGTGAGCAAATGACGATCTACTCCGAAGGCGCCGCGTACTGCAAGCCATACGTCTTGCACTTTAATCGGACGAACGGCGGCCGGGCGATTTATTCGTTCTCACGTGACGTCGACTACAACGAGTACCCGGTCGCGCATCGATCGAACTGCTTACGAACGCGTCCGACCCACATCGCCATGGACGGCGGGCGTGTGATCCTTGGGATTTCGCAGAACGCCGACGGCTCTCTCCGATTTCATTTTGCCAAGCCATAAGCAAGTTTGCGGCGCTGCTGATCTGCGTAACCGGCGGCGGTAAAGGGGCAGGAATGAGGATTTCGTTTTGCGGCACTTCCTTTGGAATTAGTGCTAGCGCCCTGATTATTTCGCTAGCCACCTGTGCAACGCCCGGTGCTGCGAGCGGAGCTAAAACCTCGCTTCAGATTTTGGATTTTCACAGTATTATCTTCGCAAGCGACCGAAAACTCCGCGTTCTGCTCCCGCCGGGATACGACGATCCAAAGAATCGTCTGCTTCGTTATCCCGTCTTGTACCTCAACGATGGTCAGGATCTCTTTGAAGACGCCACACCGACCTTCGCTTCGTTCCATAGTACCTCGTGGCAGGTTCAGGAACGAATGGACCGACTCTACGATGCCGGGTCGATCGCGCCCCTAATCATTGTGGGAATAGATAACGCGGGCAGGCACGGGCGACCCGACGAGTATCTTCCGTGGCCTGACGTCTTCCTGCGCCCGCCCCTGCCCAAGCCGCACGGGAGTAAATATCCGTCTTTTTTGCTCGACGAAGTGGAACCGCTGATACAGTCGCATTTTCGCGTCCTTGACGACGCCGCGATGACAGGAATCGGCGGGGCATCTTACGGTGCCGAAATTGCTGCCTACGCGGCCTTCGTCACGCCCAGAACCTTTGGCCGGCTTCTACTGGAGAGTCCGTCGGTTTATGTCGATGATTACCATATTTTGCGGACGGTTGCCGCTGCTCGCTGGCTCCCCGCTAAGGTCTACATCGGCGTCGGAACAAATGAAGACAACGCCAGCGTCTGCCCGGCTACCGGAACACAAGAGGAAGTGGACGACGTCATGAAACTCAAAGAAGCGCTTGATCAAGCGGGACTGAGCGACCCGCGGCTAGATGTCGTCGTCCAGAAATGTGGGACCCATACTCCATTGTCCTGGGGCGATCGCTTCTCTGCCGCTATGCAATTCCTGTACGGGCAATAGCGTCTTGGAGCTACTTCTTTGCGTTGAATGTGAAGGTGATCGTATACCCTGAAGTGGTCGTCACCTTCGCCGTGCCTTTGAGCACCTTTCCGATAACGCTTGCGTGGCCGCTTCCGCCTTCAACGCTAAAGGTAAACAAGGTTTCTTTTTTCTTTGAAGACGTTATCTTACCCGTGAAAGAGTACTTTTGGGTGTCGCCGGCAAGCGTTATGTAGACGGGGCCCGAGACATTCTTTTTCTTCTGCTTGATTACAACTTTAATAGTCCCGGACTGCTTCTTCCCGGAGACCGAGGCCGTGACCGTCCCCTTATACGTTCCTGAAATCTTGTGGCCCTTAGCGGGAACGACCCCTTGCGATTGCTCCAGACTAATCGCAGGCGAGAGAGCCGGCACTACTCCTCCGGCCGGCGAGGCGATCCTGTTGCCCGAACACGCGCAGATGGTGAGCGCGACGATCGTGCAAAAGGCGGCGAAAATCGTTCGTCTAGTCATGAAGGACTCCTTATCGACGCGGGTAGCCGAACGGGACCGGCCGCCCTGCATGTGGTACGAACTTCGAGAAGCGGCGTAGAAAACTTCTTACCAGCCGACGGCTTCACCATCTTCCTGGTAGTAACCGCTTATGACTTCTTCGTCACGAGTTCGTTTAGGCGCGACTCGTCAAATACCGTCAGAGTGTTTGATCGGTAGCTGGCAAGGAAAAGCGTCGTTCCCAGGCCCGGCGAGAACTCACGCGGGAACTGTCCGACGGCGATCGTACCGACCACGGTCTTTTTCGTCGCATCGATGATGGAAACGGTACCCGATGCAGTGCCGCCGAGCCCGAAACGGTTCGTATTGCCCACAAGAACGTATTTGCCGTCGCGGCTCGCTGCCACGGCGACTGGATTTGACCCGACGGCAATCGTCGCGATTCGCGCGTCGGAATCACCGGTGACCAGTTTTTTGGTCGAGAACGCGGTAAGCGTATCGGAGGCACGATTCGTAACCCACGCCGTCAACCCATCGGGTGAGAGGCTCATACGTACCGGACTGCAATCGGCAGATGTCTTGGCGATTACCGAATGCGCAGGATCGGTTTGCGCTTTGATGACGTCGATCGTTACGATCGCTCCGGGAGGATTGCTCGGCTCTTGAGTTGTCGGCGCGCCTTCCTGCCGGCAAACCTTAGGCCACCCGTACGCCCGTAGACCGACTTCACTCGTCGTAAAAAGATAACGATGATCCCGTGAAAACGTCAGCGCGATTGGAGCGTTAGCCGTGGGTATTGTACCGACGATCGCCTTGCGCGTGAATCTACCGCTTTGAGCCGTCACGAGATCGATCACGGTTATCGTGTTGTTTTGCTCGTCGCTAACGTAGGCGAAACGGTCGTCCGCGCTCACGTTCACATACACGGAGCCCGGATCGTTGTCTTCGGGGTCGCCTTCGAGATCTTGAAGATACCCCAGGATTGCCGGTCTTCCGGCAAGGGCGGCGGCCGGAGCCAGGAAGGTCACGAATCCGTCGTCTGCTACCACGAGCAGCTTGTGGTCGTGCGTGATCGCGAGACCGGTTGGTTGAGCTTCCAGTGGTACCAGGTTTGTGAATCGGTACCGGCCGCTATAGCATCGCAGCATCGCGATGCCACTGGTGCTCTTCGGGTTGGAGCTCACGATCGAAACGAACGCCGAACGGCCGTCGGCGGATTCGGCAACGGAGAACGGATGGCCCGGCAGCGCAACGTCGTATCGCGCCGTATCGGCTCGACAACCAACGGTGCCGGCGCGGACGAACGGCGGAGTCCATAAAAGTGCCGATAGAATCAGCAGCCCTGCACCGAGGACGCCGAGCTTATGCATTCAAGTAACTCCTCTCCGCCGATGGTTTCTCGCTATTTCGATGATATCACGCGAGGCCGTGTACGAGCGCCACTGGCCCACCGAAGCCGGTGAGTCCTAGCCGCAAGAAGTACAGCGCGGCTCGCGCGAGCGATGGTGTTGGCATTTTGCTCGGTTCGGTCACGGTGCCGAGGAAGACGGCCTGGCTAAATCACTTACAAAGGAAACGGCGGCCGGCACGTGCTGCGAACGAGTTCGCAGACGGCAATGCCGCTGAATAAACCACCTGAAGCAAAAGGTGAACCCGCGACCTTGGTCAGCGAGCCGCTGGTCTTGTTGATGGTGTAGGCGAAAATGTTCCCCGGGCTAAAGACGCCGCTACCGTAGTCGGCGACGTAAACAAAGCTCCCCGTGGCATCGGCGGCGATGCCGTCCGGCTCAAGGCCCGTTGCAAATGGCGATCCCTTCACCGGCTTCAGTGCTCCAGCCGCGTCGATCGTATAAGCAGAAACAGTGAACGACCCGCTATTTGCCGCGTAGAGAAACTTACCGGTCGGTTCAATTATGAGAGCGTAAGGGTTGCCGCCGGCCCTAAACGGCGACTTCGGTACCGGCGTGAGCGCGCCGCTGGTCGCGTTGATTGCATAGGCGGAGATATTGTTGGAGACGTTATTGGTTACGTAGAGGAACTTATCGTTGGGGTCGACCGTCATCCAACTCGGGTGGGCGCCTGCCGTAAACGGCGAGCCCGCGACCGGCGTCAGTGCACCGCTGCTTCCATCAATTTGAAAGGCCGCGACCTCGCCTGGTCCGCTGGCACCGTAGTATGCGACGTAGGCGAACTTGCCCTTGGGATCGACCGCCACCCATAGGGCGGCGCCACCCACCGAAAACGGCGAGCCGGCGACGGGCGTCAGCGCGCCGGTGCTCGCGTTGATTGCGTAGGCGTAGACGTTGTCCGAACCCTCGTTCGCCACGTACGCGAACTTGCCGGCAGGATCGGCCGTCACACCGTCAGGCTCTGTCCCGGCAGCAAATGGAGACCCCGTTACCGGCGTTAGCGCACCGGTGGCTGCGTCGATGGTATAGGCGGAGACATCATGCGAACCAAAATTTGCAACATATGCGAACTCGCCGGTGGGATCGATCGTTACTGGTTGGGGTTCGGTACCCGAGGCTGCGCTCAACCCCAGCGACTTCAACGCCCCACTCTTCGCGTCGATCGCATAGGCGTCAACGCCGCCGGTTGCCCAGTTCGAGAGGTATGCGTATTCGCCACCAGCGCCGTGCTTAGCCGTTGGCATCAGCGGCATTCGTAAAGCGGACGGCGCAACGTTCGAAGGCGCTACGCCGGAGGAGCCAAGGCCGGAACACGCGCCGAGAAGCGCCGCTAGTCCCAGCGCCGAGAGGGTCGGGACGAGAGAGTGTGTGTGCTGCACGAGAAACCTGCCTCTTCTTGAGCGCGCGATATTTTTGTTGGAAGCGTCCATCTAGACTGAGGTACAGAGCTTCGCAGGTCTTGTAAACGTCCCGCCCATCGAGTAGACGCCGTCCGCGCCATACTTGCCGAACTTCTTCTGTTGGGTGAACCAGTTGAAATAGGCGAGCTCTTGCGGGTGGTAGGTGAAGCCCTTGCGCTTGATCCCCCCACCGCCGCCGTAGACCGTGCCGTAGAGTGGGTCTCCGACCTCCAGATTGTTCTGACAGTTGGCCTGCTGGCCGATGTGACCCCATGACGGAACGAGGTTGTCGCCAAACGGGTCGTTGATTATTTCGCCGAGCTCGTGCGAGAGGACGTTGATGTCGGCGACGTTGGATTCCGTGAAAGCGCCCGAATCGCTCGTGGTCAAGACGGCGGCGACCCCGTTGAGCCCTTCGCTGTCTTGGTAGAACAAGTGATACCCGATGCCGCAACAGTTACCGCCGGTCGTTTGGAAGACGTTCCACAGCAGGATGATCGAAATTTGCTTGACCGACCACTGCGCGGCACTAATTTGACTATTAAGCCAGGTGCTGTCGACCAACCCGATGTCCCCACTACAAAGGCCCGAGATGGCCATCGTGTGGCCCTCGCTGGCCGGAACGGTTAGGCTGATGACGACCGGCTCACCCGTATCTCGAACGTCGACGGCATAGCCCTTGTCGCCCTTGACAAAGGCGTACCATTCGCCCACGGACTGCGCATCTTCGTACTGGATCGTGCCGAGGTTGACCTTGCCATTGACGATCGGCACTGCCTTGTACAGTGGCGAGTCGACGGTGCGTGTGTAAGGCGAAACCGAGTCGCATTTCTTGTCGATCGCCGTCGGATCGAAGACCTGGCCGTTGGGGAACTTCAGCTTGATGGCGTAGAATTGCGTGGTGAGCGTAGTCCGTGGCGCCGTCTGCTTTGGCGTCGCCCCGATCATCTGATAACAATATGTGGCGGAACCGTCTTTGAACGAGCCCGTCCAATTCGGCAGCGACAGTTGCGGCGAAGAGCAGGTTCCGTGCCTGTTGGGCCGACTGTAGCCGTTCGGGGCAGAGACGTATCCGAAACGAAGAGTCCAGTCGGGATGGCCTTTGACGGTAATCGGCCGGTAAGTTTGCTCTTGCGCGATGGGATTTTGCAACAGTTGCATTAGCGAACTCGGCACTGCGCCGGGGGGCGTTGCTCCGCCAGGCGAGCCAACGCCGGAACACGCGGCGAGGGTCGCCGCCAGCGCGAGCGCCACGAGGATCGGGAAGACGAAGCGTGCGTGCTTCACGAAAACCTGTCGACTCTTGAGCCCGCGAGAGAGGATTTCTCGTCAGCGCATTCGGTGGAGGTGGCCGCCGAACAGTCGAGCGTCGAAGATGCGCGAGCCCAAAACACATTTTCGACTGGCGCCCGCCGGCTAGTCGGGCGTTTGGACGACGGCTCGACGCCCACCTCCGTTAAAAAAGCGTGTTCTTGTATAGGCAGTAACCTGGCTGATGATGCGCCGTGCCGTGGCAGGGTCGGATTCGAAAACGCTTCGCCCTCCACATAGGGTACGAGCCTTCGCATCGTCGAAAACCATAATCATGCGGTCGGTGCTTCTGGCTGCCGCCCTGATCCTTATTTACCCGATGCTCTCGGGCTGCGGCACCACTATCCTGGCGCCTGCAACTGCGCCCGCGAGCTTAGCCTCAACGGTCGATCCCGCGCGTGCTTCCGAAGCCGAACGCCCGTTCGCCTATGTCGCGGAAGTCTGTCGCACCTCGTCCTGCGCGTCGCCGAGCGGATTTGTGCAGATGCTGGGTGGCCCGACGATTACCAAGGGCATCGATGACCCCCGGGTGCTAACGGTCGATGGTTCCGGCAATCTCTATGTCGGGAACTCGACCACGTCGAACGGAGGCGACGTCAGCGTGTACGGCCCGAAGAGCGTCAATCCGCAGCGGATTCTAGGCGGCATAATCGGGGAGCCTGACGGGCTCGCTGCCAACGCCGCCGGACGTTTAGTCGTGATCGGTCAACACAGCGTGGGCTGCTGTGGATTTCAAGCCACCGGCGCCGTCTTTGCACCGGGCGCCACGGAGCCTCGCCGGCGTCTGAAGGATCTTAGCACCTTCGCTGGTTCGCCGGTGCTCGATAAGTTCGGAAATCTTTACGTATCCAACTTCTCCGTGTTTCCCGGTTGGGTGAGCGTCTACCATCACGCGCAAAACGTTCCGTCGCGTTTCATCCAGAAAGGGATCGGCCTCCCGACCGCGTTGGCCGTCGCTCCGAACGGGGATCTGGTCGTCGGCAACGGGCTCTTTAGTCTCTTTACCAGTGGCGCCGACGTGGTGGTGTATCCGGCCGGAAAAAGCTTGCCGTCCCTGACGATCACTGCGGGCTTACAGTCATTGTACGATGTCGCGGTCGATGACGACGGCAATATCTACGTCGCCAATATCCCAAACGGAACTGGGCGGGCATCGATAACGGTCTATCGTAAGGGGCACAAAAATCTCTGGCGTTCGATTCATTCGGGCATCACTGCTCCAGTCCGGCTCGCATTCGACGGCTCCGGGCGGCTCTACGTCGCAAACGCTCCCAACAACGGGACGAACACGATCGTCGTCTATGCTGCCGGCGGTTCGAAGCCGTTGCGCACCTACACCCTCAAAGACGAGTTTTCGGCACTCGCCGTCCCTCGCTAGAACGAGCTATGGATCGGCCCGGGCACAGATCGCAGTGGCGCCGCGGAGCGATCGTTAAGCACGCTAAGAATCTCCGCAAGGATCGAGCAGGCAACCTGAGCATTTGAAGTCGCGCCTACGTCCAAGCCCGCGGGGCCATGGAGGCGCGCTAGCGTGCCGGCGCTATAGCCAAGCTCTTGCAGCGATTTGCCCCGCACCGATTGCGATCGCCGGCTGCCGAGCAGGCCGATGTAGACAACGTCGGATTGAAGCGCACAATGCAACGCGGGCAGATCGATTTTCGCATCGTGCGCGACGACGACGATCGCCGACGAATCGCTCAGCAGCGACGGCAGCACTTCGTCGGGCCAGGCGACGAGCACACGCCGCGCGTCCGGATGCCGCCTCGTGGTTGCAAATGCCGGACGTGGATCAACGATAGTGACGGAGAAGTCGCTCGCATTTGCCGCGCGCGTGAGGTGCGCGGCCAAGTCGGTCGCCCCAACGAGGACGAGCCTGCGCTTGCGATCGATCCTTATTATGTGCGAGCCGCAAGCAAAGTCAACCGGCTCTTCGCCGGCCACGATGCGATCGGCGACGACTGCGAAACCGGGATCGGGAAGCCAAATTCGAATCGTTAGGAAGGCGCCACAGGAAGAACCATCGAGCAACTCGTCGGTTACGTCGAACTCGACCGTTCGCGGCGATCCGTCGCGGAGTGCCGCGCGGGCGCTCTCCACCAGCTCGGCTTCGTGACAGCCGGCACCGATATTGCCGATGAACGAACCATCCGAATCGACGAGCATCGAAGTTCCGATCGAAGCGGGTGCGGCTTGGCGAGCCGCTACGAGAGTCGCGACCGCGCAGCGAAGCCCGCTTCGCAAGCGGCCGGCAATCTCACCATAGATTTCACGCATCGGAGAAAGCCTTCCAATCGCTGGGCACGTCGAGGTCGAGAAATGCCGACAGGTCGGCGCAGCGCCAGGACGCACGACGCAGCGATGCGTCGTCACGTGCGATGCGTAGCGTATCGCCGTCGGGCAAATCCTCAACGATGGGCCGCGCCCGCGCCGAAAAGAGTACCGGATGGCCCGGCGTTCCATGCGCGTCGACGGGAAAGGCCACGTCGACGTCGCCACGGAGCATCGCCTCGGTCCGCTCGATCGTCGCTTCAGTCATGCCCGGCATGTCCCCGAGCAGGACGCCAAACGAGCTTTCACGCGGGATCGAGGACAGCGCAAGATGCAGCGAATGCGTCATTCCGCGGGCCGGCTCGCGGTTGATGATTAGACGCGCGGTAGGAGCGATGCGCGCCGCTTCATCGGATAAGTTTGGAGGAACGACGATCAACGCACGGCGCTGCCCGAGTGCTTCGACAACCCGCGCGAGGGGAGAGCGAAGCCCAAGCGGCGTTACCGTCTTGTCGAAGCCCATGCGGCGTGATTCGCCTGCAGCTAGAACGACATATACGGTTGGAACGGCTTCACCTCACCGCAGTTTCAAAGCGGGAGTCAAGCTTGCGCGAGTATCATGGGGCGATCTGGGTTTCCTGCGCAGACAACGCCATCCACGCGCCGTTCTGCTTAACATAGACATCCGTATATCGCACGCGCGCTAACGTTTTCCCGGATTGCACGAGCGTGTTTAGACCGTGCACGACCGCTGCGTCGCCTGCGAAATCAACGGTTTGCTCGGAAGGGTTCATCGTAAACGGCTCTTTCTTGAGAGCCGCGAGCTCTTGTTCGCGATGGAGCAGTTCGCCGCGAGAGGTAATGTGCGTGTAATTCGGACTAAGGATCGAGGCGACGATCTTTGCATCGCCGGCGACGATGGCGTTGAGCCAGCGGGTCTCCTGATGAAGGACTGCCACAGCCGAGTCCGGTGCGCTTGCGCGCGCGGAACCCGACATCAGAATGAGCGTGCCGAGCGCACCTACGAGCACCATCGAACCAATGCGAAAGCCTTTCATAACCATCTACCATTTCAACGAACGCTTCGGTTCGGCCTGGGAAATGCGCGTTCCGGGTCGAATAGCAGACGGTTCGATGAACCTCAACACGGTCAAGGAAGTCAAGCGGCCGAAGTCGGCTCGACGAAATCCGTCACTGGCGAGACGGATACGCGTGGCTTGCAGGCGGAACGTGGTTGTTCTCCGAGCCTCAAATCCATACCGACACACTGATCGATTTGGAAACGGCTCGGTTGGCAAGGTATTGCAGCCGGACACGATGGCATCGAACTCGCCGCAACCTGCAAGATTGCCGAGTTCTACGCGTTCCAACCTTCGGCCGAGTGGAGCGCCGGACCGCTCATCGGTGAATGCTGCCGAGCCTTCTTATCGTCGTTCAAGATTTGGAACGAGGCGACGATCGGAGGGAACATCGTGATGTCGCTGCCGGCGGGCCCGATGATTTCACTGACGGTGGCGCTCGAAGGCACGTACACGCTGTTCCCGCGCGACGGAGCCCCGCGCGAAGTGCGTGCGGCCGATTTCGTCACCGGCAACCACGCGAACATCTTGCATCCCGGTGAATTGCTGCGCAGCATTCACCTTCCGGCAGCGGCGCTGGCGAAGTCGTTTGCTTTCCGTCGTTCCGAACTGACCCACCTGGGGCGCTCGTCGGTTTTGCTCGTCGGTACGCGCAGCAAGCCCGACGGCGGCCTAACGCTCACGATCACTGCCGCGACGGTCAAGCCGGTGCAACTCGCTTTCGACGGCACCCCAACTGCCGAGCAACTTCGCAAGACGATCGATGCGGCGAGTCCCGGACTCCCTTTATCTCGACGACGTGCACGGCTCGCCGGCGCATCGTCGCCATCTGACGTATTACTACGCGGAGCAGATTCGCCGGGAGTTGGCGTCGTGAACCTTCGCGTTAACGGCAAGAGTTTCTCGGCGACACCGCCCCCGGGCGAATGCCTGCGCGTCTTTCTTCGCGACCTCGGCTGGTATGGCGTCAAGAAAGGCTGCGACGCCGGTGACTGCGGCGCGTGCACCGTGTGGGTCGACGCGAGGCCCGTGCATAGCTGTCTGTATCCCGCCTTTCGCGCCGAAGGGAAAGAGATTACGACGATCGAGGGCTTGGCGAGCGACGGCGAACTGCATCCGATGCAGCGCGCGTTCCTCGATGCCCAAAGTTTCCAGTGCGGCTACTGCGCGGCGGGGATGATCATGACTGCCGCCGCGCTCAGCGACGAGCAGAAAAACGACCTTCCGCGCGCGCTCAAAGGAAATCTCTGCCGCTGCACCGGCTACGGGTCGATCCGCGACGCGTTCGCCGCCATCAAGAACGTCGCGTCCGACGTCGCCGGAGCCTCAAGCGGCGTGAGCACTCCGAATCCATTTGCCGAAGCGATCGTCACCGGGCACGCGCGATACACGAGCGACATCCCGCCGATGGACGGTCTCTTGCACCTCAAGGCGCTGCGATCGCCGCACGCACACGCCAAAATTCTGTCGATCGACCGTTCCGAAGCCTTGGCCGTCCCTGGTGTTGTGGATGTGTTCACCTGGGAAGACGTGCCGCGACGGCTCTACTCGACGGCGATTCATGAAGATAACCGCGTGGACCCCGACGACACGTACATGCTCGATAATGTCGCGCGCTTCGTCGGGCAGCGCATCGCAGCCGTGGTCGCCGAAGACGAAGCGGCTGCCGAAGAGGGTTGCCGCCGTCTCAAGGTCGAGTACGAAATTCTGCCGGCCGTCTTCGACCCCGAAGAAGCGATGGAGCCCGGGGCTCCGGTCTTGCACGACAAAAGCGGCGATTCGCATATCCAGCACCCCGAGCGAAATGTCTTTCTCGAGCTTCACGGTGAGGTGGGAAACGTCGCCGAAGGCTTCGCCGAAGCCGACGCTATCTACGAAGAAACCTACGACGCGCCGCGTCAGCAGCACGTCCATCTCGAGACGATGCAGTCGATCGCGTGGCGCTCCGAAGACGGCCGCCTGCACATCCGAACCAGCGTGCAAGGCCCGTTCATCGTCAAAGGCAAGCTTTGCTATCTCTTCGGCATCCTGCCGGCCGATCTGCATGTCTTCACCGAACGCGTCGGCGGCGGTTTCGGCGGCAAACAAGACATGATGAGCGAAGATTTGCCGCTCTTGGCAACGATCAAAACGGGACGCCCCGTCAAGTGGGAGTTCACTCGCGAGGAGCAGTTCATCGGAGCGACGACGCGGCACCCGATGAAGACGCACGTCAAACTCGGGGCCAAAAAGGACGGCACGCTGACCGCCATACAATACCGGATGGTTTCCAACACCGGCGCATACGGAAATCACGGCGGCGAGACGCTCGCAAACGGTATGTCCGGTCCGTGGGCTCTCTACAAGTGCCCCAACAAAAAAGGCGACGGTTACGCGGTCTACACCAATCTCCATTGCGGCGGCGGGTTTCGCGGTTATGGCACCGGCCAGCCGGCATTCGCGATGGAATCGGCCCTCGACGAGTTGGGGGCGCTGCTGAACGTCGACCCGATCGCGATGCGCCGGAAGAACGTCATCGGTGCGAACGACGAGATGGAATCGGCGATTAGCGAGATCTCCGACCTCACGCTGGGCAGTTACGGCTTGGATCAATGCATCGACGCCGTTGAAAAAGCGCTGGCGAGCGGTCGCGGCCTGCCAAAGCCCCAAGGCGACGATTGGCTGGAGGGCAGCGGGATCGCCTTATCGATGCTCGATTGCGTTCCGCCGACCGAGCAGCGCTCCGGTTCCGAAGTAGCGCTGCTACGGGACGGTGGCTACCACTTTACCGTCGGTTCGGTCGAGATCGGAAACGGTCTCGTCACCGTTCAACAGCAGATCGTCGCGCAAGTCATGGGCTGCCCAACGGCTCGCGTGACGTTCCTCAACGCCGACACCGATAAGACGCCGTACGACAGCGGCACGTTCGCCAGCGTCGGCATGATGGTACCGGCGAAAGCGGTTGAAAATGCCGCGGTGGCGCTGCGCGAAAAAATGCTTGCGTTTGCGGCCCGGACGACCGGCACGCAGGTCGACCAATGCCGGCTCGAAGATAACGCGGTCCTCTGTGCGCAGCGGCGCGTTTTGCTGCCCGAGCTTTATGCCGCCGCGCAAGCGCAGGGCGAACAACTTGCCTGCTTTCGCAAAGCGTACGGATCGCCGCGCACCGTGGCATTCATGGCGTATGGCGTGCGGCTGGCGGTCCACCGCGTCACCGGGGAGATTCATCTCCTGCACAGCGTGGAAGCCGTCGACGCTGGCGTGGTGATGAACCCCAACCAGTTGCGCGGGCAAGTGATCGGCGGCGTGGTGCAAGGCGTCGGCTATGCTCTCCAAGAGAACATGGTGTATAACGATGCCGGCGCCGTGATCAATCCGACGCTGCGAAACTACCGGATTCCAACGTTTGCCGATGCTCCGGTTACCGAAGTCTTCTTCGCCGATACCTTCGACGCCATCGGGCCGCTCGGCTCAAAATCGATCGCAGAAAACACGATCAACCCGGTTGCCCCGGCGATCGGCAACGCGCTCAAAGCGGCGACCGGCGTGCGTTTTACCGCGCTGCCGTTCAGCGAAGATCGAATCTTCTCAAAACTCCCGGTCGCTTAGTCGCCGCCGAGCGTCGCCGGAGCCGTCCCGGCTCCCGAGGAGACCTCGTGAATCCGAGCTGCGGTAAGCGCCCGCGCTTGCGGGCTCGAGCGCGTCAACCGGAACTTCTCGATTTGCACGGTACCGCCGCTCGCGCCGCTCGCAAGCAAATCGGCACCGATCGTCGTCGACGTCGTCGCGACGCGAACGCTCGTTGCGCCGGCAAACGGGTTGAACGATGCGATCTCGCTGAAGTTGGAGGCCATTTCGTGCGCCATCGCGCTGCGCAAGTACATCGGTGGATTGCCCTGGAGCGCCGTTCCGGTCGAGAACACCTTCACGGTTCCCGCACCGGAGAGCCGGCCGGTGGCGATCGCTTCGGCGCCGCCGTACGAGCCGGCTAGCCACCCGGTCGCGATCGAAATCGGCCCGCGATAACTTGCACCGAAGGGCGCAAACGAGGCGTCCATGTGCGGAGTGCCCGGATTGTTCGGCCAAGCCGGCGGAGCGCCGATCGGCGTCATCAGCGAGTACGAAAATACCTTGATCTGCGCCCCCGTTCCGGGTGCGGTCACGACGCTGTTGCGTCCGGTCAGAAAGTCGACGAATCCGGCGGCGAGATTGACGCCCGACGTATCGCTTCCGTACGGTGCGAAGCTAGCGAACGTTGCCGGTGCCGTGCCCACGCCCGGCAGCTCGCTGCTGAAGATGCGAACTTCATCGGTCGTGCCGGCTCCGGAGCCCACGATGATGTTGTCCGCCGATCGGCCGTCGATTTGTGTGGACGCAACGCTCACGCCGCCCGTCTGCGTCGCGTCGAATGCTTGGAAGCGCGCGAGTTCGGCTGTAAACGGCTTGCCGCCACTCGGGGCGCCGGAGTACGCGACGACTTCGGGCGGGTGTCCCTTGCCCGCACCGACGATGAGATCGTAGATCCCGTCACCATCGACGTCGCCGATCGCGACGCTGGGCGTTCCGAAGAAATCCGGGAATGGCGTGACCGTCGCGATCAAGCGATCGCCGTGCCCGTCGAAAACCTTCACCGTTGCGGGGTGGCCCGGCGAGCCCAGCACCGCCACGGCATAGTCGGAGACGGCGGGAATGACGTTGACGAGCATCATCAAGCCATTGTCTTCGTGGTTGAGCCGATGGCAATGCAGCACGTACAAGCCCAAGTAGTCGTTGAACTTCGTGCGCATCGTCAGCGTACCGGGCGCAATGACCGCCTCGTGCGGTCCCATCGACGGCGCGGGAACGTTGGCGTTGTCCTCGCCGAACATCTGCGCCCCGAGTTTCAGCCCGGTCGTTGGATCGAAGTACTTCGTCACTTGGAAATCGTTGACGTGGACGTGAATCGGGTGCGCGTCGTTATTATAGTTGACGAAGTTCCACTCTTCGATCGAACCGAGCCGCGCTTGGATCAACGGGACGTTGGGAAAGGCGTTGCCGGCGAACGCATACACGAACGCCTTGGGGTCGGATTTGCTGGCGTGGTTGTTGAGAAAACCGCCGTTGATAACCAGCGTCCGGCTGACATCGGGTTTGAGCTGCGAGAGATCGTGGAAGGGTGTCGGCGCGTCGAGTCTCTGCCCGGGGTTAAACGCCGTGGTAACGCCTTGGCCGTCGGCCGGATTGGCATCGAGCAGCGTTTGCGACGGAAAGATGAAGAATCCGTCGGCATAACTGATTGCCGACGGCAGCACGCTGAGAGTACCCAACGCAGCCGGCGAATTCGGCGTGCCGTTGTTGGTGTAGAGCACGCCGGGTGCCGACAGCGTCCGTGCGCCCGAACCTAGGCCCGGGAGGGAAAGGCGCAACGATCCTTTGGCGGGCATCGTCACGGCGATCGCAAAGCGCGTCGCTGGCGGAATCAGCAACTGCGTTCCGTCCTGCTCGTGCGAATAATGCACCTCACCGTAGGCGATGCCGTCTTGTCCGACGATGGCGATCTTCGGATGGTAGCCGGTCGCGGTTTCGGTCAGCTCGACGTTCATGTAGGCGATGTCGCTAACGTTGGCGAGAACCCAAATCTCGGTTTGCCCGGGCTTGACGTTGAGGACCGGCTCGAACAACCCGTTGACGGTAAACTGCACGTCGCGCTCGTAGTCGGGAAGCGACGGATCGGCCTCCACGTTTGCGCCGCCGGACCCCTCGGCCACCGTAAAGCTTTGCAGGTTGGTCGGGACGAACTGGAAATGCCCGCGCATGTTATTAATTGAGAGCGGCCCCGCGTACCACACGGTGGCCCACCGCGTGCCCTTCTTCGATTCCAAAAAGTTCACCGGTGCGAGCGACGGGCGGTAGGTGCCCTTGGCAAGTTCGTTACTCTTGGGCGGCGTCAGGGTGCTGACCCACTGCGGCCAGTTCGGGTTGGTGATCTGTGCCAGGCCGCCCATCCGGTCGAAGACGGTATTGTACTGCAACAGCATGGTGCGGATCGGAATCTTATTTTGCGTGACGAGCGGGATTTCACTGTCGGCGCGGCCGACGAGCAGCATGCCGGCAAGACCGTAGTACGTTTGCGACGCCGTTAGCGTGTGCAGGTGGCTGTGATACCAGAACGTGCCCGGCGTCATGTTCTTCGGGATGTCGTACACGTACGTGTTCGACATCCCGGCGTCGATGTGCAGCAACACGTTGTCGGCGTTCCCGCGGGGGCTGACATGCGCGCCGTGCACGTGGAGATTGAACGGAGCCGACGTCATCATCGTCGGGTAGAGTGGCACCTTCTGGCCCTTGGGCGTATACTTCGGATCGTAAAAGTCGGGGATCGTCAGGTTACGCAGTTCGTTGTCGATGTGGACGATCAGCCGCTCACCCGGCTCGACGTGCAGCGTCGGCGCGGGATATTCGTGGCCGCCGGACATCCGGCCGTTCGACGCCGTTCCACGCTGCACCGAGTAGTCGAAGAGCAGCATGTTCTTTACGGGCTTGGCGACGGTGTTGAGCCTTGCCGTGCTCTGGCGCGGAGTCAGCGTCACCTCGAGCACGCCGTCTTTGCTGGAAAGCGTCACCGGCTCGGCAAAATCGGGATGCGCGGCCACGTCGGGTACCGCGGGCATGCTCTGTGCCTCGATGCGTAGCGCCGATACGCCGAAGGCAACGAGAATCGCGAGCGCAACGGCGTACGGAGAAAGCGTTCGGAATGTACCAGGCATGCAGCGTATCCTTTTTGTCAAGATTCTATGAGCAGCGCCCCATGTCATCCTCAGCGGTGGGACTGGCGAAGCGAGGAGCGAAACTATAAGAGACCGCGGCGATCGCGGTTGAGGAACAAAAACGTGAAGCTTATGGATTTGAGCCGTTCTGCGTTCGCAATTTGTGCGTTTCCCGCGTCGCTCTTGGGTTGCGCGCAAGACGCGGCACCGGCGGCGCATGCTGCTTTGCCGCAACTGCAACTGCCGAAGGTCAAACGCGCGCTACTGTACATCAGCTCCCAGACAAAAGCCAGCGTATACCTGTACGATTATCCGAAAGGCAGGCTTGTTCGCACGATCGTCGGGTTTTACGCACCGGCGGGCCTCTGTTCGGACGCGAACGGGGATGTGTGGGTGACGGACACCGACACATACACCGGCACCGGATACCTCGACGAATACGCGCCTGGAGGCAAATCTCCGATCGCAACGCTCGAGGATCCGGGTAATTCCCCGCGGGCATGCGCGGTGGACCCGAGCAGCGGCAATCTCGCGGTCGCCGATAGTCAGAACAACATCGCGATCTATCCGGGCGCGCAGGCCCCGCCCGTCTACTACGCCACGACCGGTTTCGTGGAAAGACCCAGCAGCATTACCTACGACATGGCGGGGAATGCGTATTTTGCCGGCGCGTCACGACCAGTAGCTTGGCTGCCGGTGGGGGCTTCCGAGGTCATGAGCTTTAGCATGAAGCCGAGCCCTCGGAACGTTGGGCCGCTTCGCTGGGATGGCCAATACCTAACCCTGCTCACTTGGATCGGCGAACATAGCGAAGTGTGGCGCTACGAACTCCTAGACGGGTCCGCAAAGCGGGTCAGCCGCATCGAAGTCGATTGCTGCATGGGCGATTATGCCATTGGCGACTCGATCTTAGCAGCGACGCTTCCGGCATTTAACTCAGCCTCGGTTACCAGATACCCTGCGGGAGGCAAGGCCTTCTTGGGTATCGCAAACGTCGAGGATCCAAGCGGAATCGCGATTTCCACTTCACCTGGGGCGAAGTAAGATGCGGCAACAGCTCACGCTAAATCTACGAAACGCTGCGATGCTAGGACGGTGACGGTGTATCACGTACTGGTCGGCACCGCCGGCGGAAGCATCGGCTTCTTCGGCTATCCTTCCGGCTCGGGCCCCCGCCGGGCCCTTACCCAGAACTATCCGTTCGATGCAGTCGTTTCGCCGTGAGGTGAACGGCGGGGACACGCGGTCGCCGCGCTCGTCCGAGGCTGGTCCGGCCGTAACCTATCGATTCGGGCGCTACATGCTCGATGCCGCCCAGCGCCGTTTACTTTCCGGGTCTGAAATCCGGCCTTTGCCTGAAAAGGTCTTCCAAATTCTGCTTCTCTTGCTCGAATCCGGCTGTCGCGTCGTCGAAAAGCACGTGTTTCTTGACCGGGTCTGGCCCGGCATTGCCGCAAGCAATGCTAATCTGGCGCAGCACATGTTCATGCTGCGCGGGCTGCTCGGCGAACACGCCGGCGACCAAGTATACATCGTTACGGTTCCGGGAAAAGGCTATCGATTCGCCGTTCCAATCGAAACAAAGCAAGGTCTTTACATGAAAGGCTCCTGCGAAGGCTGCCGTCTTCCGCTGCATGCTTCGGATGAAGCGTACATCTGCTCGTACGAGTGCACGTTTTGCGCGGCATGCAGCCTCGCTTCCGGCGGGCGCTGCCCGAACTGCGGTGGCGAGCAGGTCCGGCGGCCGAAGCGCTCCGGTGAAGCTCAGGCGCGCACTATTACGCTCGAAGACTGAGCTAACGCGTACGGCGCACCTAAACCGTCGCGTAAAACAGCCTGTGCGACGATGGTCGTCCTTCCCTGATGCAGCGTAGATGCTTCTATCTCCATGATCCCCGTCGACTCATAGATCGGTCGTAGGTAGCGAACTACAATGTCGGCAGTCGCGACGCTCGTTGCATCCCCGCTTAGCACCGAAATGGAGACCAAGCCAAGGGCAATATCCAGAACGCTGCTTGCAAACCCGCCTTGAACGACCCCGAACGGATTATAATGCTGCCTCGACGGCCGAGCAGTCGCGCGGATACAGCCTAATTCGACGCGCCGCAGTTCGAAAGAGAACAAGCTGGCCATAGGCATTGGGGCGACGTTAACTAAGGCTTCGACGAAGGCGAGCCCGTTCACCTCAGGTGCTTAGGCAGTTGGCCGAACCGTCACTGGAACATCTTTAGCCATTTGGATCCATTGAGATGCCGAAATCGGGATTGATGCCTAAGACGAGCATATTCAACAGTTCTATCAAATCGTCAAACACTTCTGGACCCTTTCTTGCGGCTTCTTTAGATCGGTTTGGCATCTAATCGTAGCACGCATTAAGAGGTGTGTCCTCAAAGGATCTCATAGCCCAGCGCAGCGCGGTCAACTCCGAACGGATCCGGTCGCTTTCGGTTGGAAGGCCGTATCAATACTCCTAAGTCCGATTGGCATCGCTCGCCGCTTGTACAACCCGGTAGAGCAAGTTGCGCTTGACCTCGGGCCATTCTTGTAAGAGCACGCTATACATGACCGAGTCTCGGACCGTCCCATCCCGCCGAAGCTGATGGTGTCGAATGACGCCGTCCTTCTTTGCACCGAGTCGCTCGATGGCGCGTTGTGAACGAAAGTTAAACGGATCGGTACGTAGAGCGACCACTTTACAATCAAGCGTCTCGAACGCATGCTGCATCAGAAGCAGCTTGCACGCCGGATTAACCGCCGTGCCCTGCCTGCTGCGTGCATACCACGTGTAGCCGATTTCGACGCGGTCCACGTCGCGCACGATGTCGTGATAGCGCGTGCTGCCGAGGATCGTCCCGTCCCCAGAGTCGCGAACGACCCACGGTAACATGTGTCCCTCGCGCAGACCGTTAAGTGCTTCGGCGATATACGCATCGACGTCGTCCGGCGCGGGAACGAGCGTGAACCACAGCTTCCATAGGGCGCCATCCTGGACCGCGGCACGCAGTCCTTCAACATGCCGGCGGCCCAAAGGCTCCAAGCGTACGCCGTATCCCTCAAGAGCAATGGGATCGATCTGTTTCACGCGTGCCTCCCTTTGACGTAATATACCGCATGAACGGCCAGGACACGAGACGCTTTGCCTGCGAAGTAGAAGACCAATGCAAACAAGCGCAACGAAATCATTGGGGCTCGTTGTAGGATTGGGTCCAGCAGCGGGGATCTACTATTACCGACACCTTGTACGGGCGCTGAATACACTGCCTGTTCGTCCCGAACTCATCCTTGCGCACGCTGACGTGGGAACTGCGCGCTCTCTGGCTGCTGAGAAGCCGGCCGATCTTGCTGAGTATATCGCACGGTTTCTCATCGTTCTGGCAAAAGCAGGTTGCGACGTGGCGGCGATATCCGCCACGACCCCGCACCTCTGTCTATCGGAGCTGACGTCACTTTCTCCAATCCCAATAGTGAGTCTGCTCGACGCCGCTCGCGACGGGGTGCTCGAACGCGGGATGCAGCGAGTCGCAATCTTCGGCACTCGCCAAACGATTGAAAGCGATCTTTTCGGCGCGCTTACCGGCGTGGATGTGGTGCGGCCGCGGCCTAGCGAAATCGCCGGCATTGCCACGATCTACGGACGGGCCGTGGACCGGTTCGGCGCAACGCAGGACGATCTTGCCGAGCTTGCCGTGATTGCAAACGAGCTCTTTCGCCGTGAGGCCATCGAAGCGGTTGTTGTGGCGGGGACTGACTTATCTGAGGCCCTCGATGCGCATCCACCAAACTACCCACACGTTGACGTCTCGAAATTGCACCTAGATGCAATATATGATTCTATTTGCTCGGCCCCACTCTTAACAAAAGACTCTTAAAGCGGCGTGTAGTGGAAATCGGCTCGAACCATGGCAAGCTCTTTAGAAACGGTAGCGTAGCCTCGCGCTGCTCGTAGGCCGCCTCCAGATGCGACAGCGCTTCGTCGAGGCACTTGAGGCCGCTAGCGACAATCGCAAGATTCCAGAACGCGACGAAATCGGTCTGCGCGAGCCATTGCAACGTTTCGAGGATCTTTTGAGCGCGAACGCTGTCTCCCAACTCTGCGTAGGCGCGGCCGAGCATCGGTAGCCGAAAGCTGGGGTCTTCGCTGCGGTCCTCGGGTAAGAGCTGCAGGTCCGCCAGCGCTTTGTCGGCTTTTCCGTTAAAAAGGTACGCCTGCGCGCGGTAGCGGCGTGCGATGTAAAAGGCTGGGTCCACCTCCAGCAAATTCGACATGATGTCGATGGCATTGCCATAGTCCTTGGAATGCACGAGCACCCGCGCGAGCAGGAGTTGCAGCGGAAGCGACCATGGCTCCATCGCCAGCGCGAACTGCGCCTGGGCGAGCGCTTCGGCGTAGTTGCCGGTGCAGACGTACAGCCACGCCGCATTGTTTCGGACGAACGTCGACCCAGGGTTCAGCTGCAGCGCTACATCGATGGCATCTTCTGCCCCCCTCCAGTCCCAATCGCCAAAGCATAACAGCCCGGAAACCACCGCATGGGCCGCCGCGGACCCGGGGTCGATCTCGAGCGCTCGGGTAATCGCCCGCTTTGCCGCCGGGAACGCGAGATTCGGCGGAACGTGCCAATAGTTGCCGAGCATCGCATGCGCGCGAGCCAGCCCGATCAGCGCCGGAACGTAATCCGGATTCACGAGCAACGCGGCCTCGAAAAACTCGATCGATCTTCTAATATGGGGCGCGGTGCGCTGCTCGAGGAAAAAGCTTCCCCGGCAATAGCTGCGGAAGCTCTTGAACCCGCCGTCCGTCAGCGCTTTTCCCAAGCTCGCCGCATCCGCCGTAAACGATTCGGTGAGGGCCGGATGAGCGATGGCGACCGGAGCCACGAATCGGTAACCCCGCCCTTGCACTGAGAGAATATACGAATGATCGCGGGCGCGGTCGCCCAACAGGCGCCGCAGCATGTACATATGTTGTGCCAGATTCCCGTCGCTGACCGCTTCTTGGGGCCAGACGCTCAAAGCTAGCGTCTCTTTGCTGACGACGGTGCCGTTTGCTTGCACCAAATGAGTCAGGAGCAACGCGAGCCGTTCGGGCATCGGAGTGACTGCCGACCCTCGGAAGAGCAGCCGTCTAAGCGAGTCGAAGCGAAAGTCGCCGAAGCAATAGATCCGCGACGCAGCGGTCGCTACCGGTGCCTGGTCCGTGGGGTTCATCTCAACTATACGGTGCAAACGGGTCTGCTTTGACTTCGTCGCAGAAATTGGCAAGGTGAAATCCGGGAACCATCCGGTAGCCCACATCGGTGACGAACGAATTACCCGTAGCCGCAGGCTTCTGCTTTGCCACGTTCGCGACGGCATCGAGGAAGACCGGAATGAAACCATTGCGGGGCGCGGTCCGCAGGACGGCGATGACGTCGCTGCGCTCCATCCGGTCTAGATAGGCGCCGAAGTCCGCTGCCACGCCGGCGTTAACGAGCATTACCTCGGTGGCTTTCCATCGGGCGATGTCCCCTTGGTCGTGCAGACTGATCGCGTCCCAAATTAAATCCGCACGGCTCCCCCCGACCCCGTGTCGCGTTAGGATTTTTCTGGCAAGGTTCGCGCCATCCACTTCAAAGCGCTGGCTTTGGGTCATGTGCACCGGCGTCAGTCCGGTGTCGTGCAGAATCGCTGCGATGTAGACGGCCTCGACGTCGTGCGAAAGCGCCTTGCTCTTGGCAATGAGTTCGGCGAAAAGAAACGTGCGTAGCGAATGATTGAAAATCTCTGGCGGCTCGGAAGCGCGCGCGGTGTCGGTCGCTTCCCGCGCCAGCGGCGAGTCGGGAATCTGCAGCCCCGCTACCGTCCTCGGCGGGGCGTCTGAGAGCGCCCCGGAGGCGATAACACAGCAAGCGTTGAGGAACTCTGCACGGTGCATCGCTGTAAAAAGGGTTTGGAAGCTCCAGCGGTTATCCTGCGCTCGATCGCACTATGCGCGATATATCAAATGTTATCAAACACAAACGCGAGATTTTAGCCGACGAGAAACTGCCGGAGGTTACCGCGCGGCCGTACGCGTTCTGCGACGGCACGCAAGTCGGCATCGAGGTGGTATTCCGTCCTGGCGCGCAGCGCGGGCTCGACGATGGCCTGGAGAACGGTATGGATGACGGCGCGCGTTTCGTCGGGGAAGTGGACGAAATGCTGGGCGAATGCCGGCGCGTTGGCCTCGAGCGCCACGATCGCGTTCTCCAAACGATCGGCCTCCTTGGACTGCCGCAGGGCCGATCCGATCAATGCCGACAGGAACGTTCGCGAAGCTTGCCCCTCGACCGCAGATTCTGCGCGGAGCATAGGGATGGCGGTCATCAGGCCGCTGTGGATGAGGTCGACGAGTTCGCTCTCCGGCCCGCATCCGAGCGCCGCCGGCAAGTCGTGGCGGTCTTGCGCAAAGAGATCGCAGCCAAGGGAAATATCCCGCGTGACGACGAGGTGCGTTAGCGCTCGAAAACGCCAAGCGCGCCTTCGTTGCGTTGCCGGGCCGAAAGTGGCGCCGATCGTCGCAGCCGCCCGGGCCGCCAGTCCAGCGTACTGACGATCGTCAGCAATTTCGGAAGGCTTCGAGCGCGCACACCCTCGAGCGTTCCGCGTCTCCCGCCGCGAGCAAATGGCGCGCGGCTTCGACGTCCAGCGCTACTCGATCCCACGCGGGCGCCGAGAGAGCACCAATATCCTCAGGAGCACTCCACGATTCGCCCAGCCGCAGGCGCGCGCGCGCGACCGACACCTGACACCGGTAGGCGCCGAAATGGCGCCCGCGTAGCACCAAGTAAGCCCCGGTTGCGAGCCTCGCGGCCGCAGCGTCATCACCTCTTTGCAAGGCGATCTCGCTTCGGAGCGCACTGCTGCCGGCGAGTTCGGTCAAAGCAAAAGTTCGAAGCCCGCGCCGGTCTGCAGCATCGAGGATGCACGCCGCATCCTGTAAATGGCCACGACGAATTTTTGCCTCCGCGTCTGCCAAAAGCGCACGTAAAACCAAAGGCGGCCGGTCGCCGGCGAGACGCTTGACGTTGCGAGCGATGCGATCCATCTGGTGCGCGTCGCCGCGTTGACGGGCACGGAGAAAGGCCGACCACTCGAGTTCGAATGGAACCTCCGCCGAATCGCTCGATTCACGTGCGGCTCGCGCGAACAGCGGCCATAGGCCGCCTTCCGCAGCGCCGTCCTTCCCGCTTACCAGCTGCGATTGCGCCCGCAACACGGCGACGAGCGAACGATCCACGTACCGGTCGTGGGCTTCAATTTCGTCGAAATCGGCGCCCTTCTCGGTGCGTTCCCGGATGACGAGCACGCTTGCGTTTGCCACCGACTGCGGGCCGCCGAGGCGGAAGATTCGCGAAGCCATGCCGGGCTCGATGTTGGATACGATCCCGGCGATCGCATCGAGCGGGTCGAGAGGTGCGGTAGCGGCGTCGCCGTGCTCCGTGAAGTCCACAATCTCCGCTGAGCCAAAGACCTTTCGGATATGCGAGGCGAGAATCGCTACTGCTTTGGCCCGGCGGCGCAGCAGATGGCGCCTCGACAGTTGTAAGGCCTCCGGAATTTTGGTCTCGCGAGTGACCTTTAGGGAGGCGAGCAGCATATCGCGAAGGCGCGACTCCTGGAAACCTCCCCCGAACGCGCCGGCAATGACGGATTCCAACGCCTCCTGGGGACTAACGATGCCCGTGGTTTCGCATAACGCTTGGGCCAGCGGACTTGCGGAGAGGAGAAACGGGTTGCGCGCACGCCGCAGTAGCCGGCGCAGCTCGGCCTCGAGTTGCGGCGCAGACCGCACGTTCGGCGTTGAGTGCATCGAAATCGACGGCAGCGTGGCCACGCGTTCAGTATAGGCCGGATTGCTAAGCGGAGTCATCAACCGGCATCAACTACGCCGTGAGTTTCAGTGCGATAACCGGCGTCCGTCTCGTGAGAAGTTTTGATTCGACGATTCGCATCGCGATCGATTAAAAGTGACGCGCATGTGACACTTTACTCAGCTTTATAGGAAGCAAGATTGCGCCATGCAAAGGCGCGGTTCAAGGAGGAACTTACACGCATGAAAAGATTTTCGTTGCGTTCTTTCGTTGCCTTGACGACGCTGCTCGTAATCATTGCAGGCCAGGAAACATGGGCACTGGCAGGCGTTACGGGCAACGTCGCGGGCACGATCACCGACTCCAAGGGAGCCCCGATTGCCGGCGTTCAAGTGCAGGCAGTCTCTCCCTCGGGAAGCCGGACCGCTACGACGGACTCGGGAGGTCACTTTACGATCCTCTCGCTAGGCCCCGACACCTACACCGTCAGCCTTACCAAGTCGGGATATCAGCCTTACTCGTATCCAGGCGTCGTGGTCTTTGCCGACCAGACGCAGCAGGTTGCCTACCGCATGACGCCGGCGCTCGTGACAATCGCGCGCGTGACGTCAAGCGCAGGCACGTCGCTGGTGAAGTCCGGCGTCGGTTCGGACCTGTATAACGTCACCGCCGCGCAGGCAGCTGCCGCACGGGCACTCGGCGGCGGCGGTAACCTGAACAATGCCTATTCGGCTATGGCGTCAGTTCCCGGCATCCAAACGTCGCAAGGCGGCATGGGCTGGGATTTCAACGCCGCATACGTCCGCGGTCAGAACTTCTACTACACCGCCTTTGAATACGACGGTATCCCGGTCAACCGCGCTTTTGATAACTACAACTCCTCGACCGAGTCCACCGTCGGCTTGCAGGAACTGCAGGTCTACACGGGCGGCGGTCCGTCGTCGGTTGCTTCAGCCGGCACCTCGGGGTTCATCAACCAGGTCATTAAGACCGGTACCTTCCCGGGCTCTGCCACGGCAAACCTCGGGATCGCGACCCCGCAGTACTACCATCAGGCAGCGGTCGAAATCGGCGGCTCGACGCCCGACCGTAACTTCAGCTACTACGTCGGCCTCTTAGGCTACAACCAAGATTACCGCGCCTTTGACAACTCCAACGGCGCCGGCTACATGACGCCGGGCGGAATCCTCTCCGGTAACACGCTGGGATTCCCCATGGGATATGGGGCCGTTGGCAACCAGATCCTGGGCGTTGGGTATGCCTGCATTGCCATCGCCACGTGCCAAGGCGTCAAGCCGATGTGCCAGCTTTATGGAGCAAAGAGTTTCAACTACCCCGATCAGGGCTGCTGGCAGTATTACAACGGTCTTTCGGCCGGCCCCAGCATGATCGCGGATCGTGAAGACGTCATCAACCTGCACATGGGGATCCCGAAGGCCAACGGCCTCCGCGACGACGTGCAGGTCTTGTGGAGCGGCTCGGCGCTCGACAATTACTTCTACAACAGCCAGAACGACATGGGTCCGGGTAACAATCAGTTCATCTACTCGCTGTATGGAACGAAGGCCGCGGCACCGGCTTGCGGTCCCGAGAACATCGCCCCCGGACTAACGGTGCAAGGGTGCAGCAGCGCCGGACAGATCCAAGCGCTCTTGAACCCCAACCTCCTCGCTTACCAGCGCGGGATCCTTGGTCCGCCCTACGTGAGCAAACCGCCGCCGTATATTTGCCCGACGGACCCGATCGCTTGCGGGCCAACCTACTTGGCGTACGGCGATAACGTCGCGTACAACGTGCCGTTCGGCACGCCGGTTGCGACGAGCGCGACGAACATCAAGGCTCCGGGCGTCTATATGTCTCCCGATAGTCCGGCTCATGATTTCGACGGGCCGATTCCGGCAAACGACGAAGGCCTTGCCTCAAATCGGAACGATACCGGAATTACGAAGATCCAATACACGTACGCGCTGAGCCAGGCGGCGTATCTGCGGGCCTACGCGTACACTTTCTACTCCGACTGGGTCATGCAAAATGCGTCGTATGGTTCGACCGACGGCGACACGCCCTCGCTAATTTCGGCCCAGTACGAGCTCTTCACTCACACGTCGGGCGGCGCGCTAAACTTTCAGGATCAGCTCAACGACCAAAACCTCGTCTCGCTCGACGGTAACTATACGACCGCCGGCGTGATCCGTTTCAACAACTCCTCGGCGTACGCCGGATGTCTCGGTGCGTGCGCCGGCGGCTCTCCGACTGGATATATGTCGGGCAAGCCCGGCGGATTCACCTGTTACGGAAACCAGGGTAATGCTTCGGGCGGAACGTTCGGTTACGCCGTTCCGTGCTTGAGCAGCGGCTACTACGACGAAAACCTTACCGGCACAACCGCCAGCGGCGGCAGTTTCAACTGCGGCGTCAAGTACAACGCGGCATGCAACCTGAATCCTACCTGGACGAGCGGAGCCCAGTCGACCCCGGTTTTCGCGGCCGCGGGTACTCCGGCGGCGCGCGCGGGTGCGACGTGGGATAGTCTGTGGAGCGGGAACGCTACCGGCTCGTACAACTCCATAACGCCCAAGTTCAGCAACTATCTCTCTCCGATCAGTTCCGGCCCAACGACCGGTTCCTGGTCAACGCCTCGATTCGCTACGACAACTTCACGTACGACCTTCCCAATACGGGTACGGATGCCAACGAGTTCTACGCCAATATGACCGCAAACTACGCCTGCGTCTTGGCGGCCACCAACGAGGTCCTAACGCAACCCCTGGCGCCGGGCGCGGCACCGCCCGCAGCGACGCAATACGTGGTGGGCAACTGCGATAAGGCGGCCGCCGCAATCAACCCCGCGGGGCCGCACACCGGGTGGGTCCATCCCAACGGCACCACCCAAAACGGGATAGCGGCGCCGAACTTCACCGCGGTCTCGCCCAGCTCGTATACCCTTAACTATTGGGAACCGCGCTTCTCGGCGACGTACACCCAATCACCCGACGTCGTCTGGCGCGTTTCGGCAGGGCGCTTCACCCAGCCGCCGATCACGGCTTCGGTGCAGTACTCGAGCCTCTCGGGCGACGACCGGTCGGTTTGGAACAACACGATGAACCTCGGGTTCTACTCGCCGTTCCACCCGATTCCGGGAATCTCGTCGGGGCAGTACGATCTTTCGTACGAGCAGCACTTCCGCGGAACGGACATGAGCTTCAAGCTCACGCCGTTCTACACGTGGGTCTCGAACTGGCAGCAGCAGACCTACATCGGCTCCGGCTTCGTCACCCAAGTACCGGTCGGCGTCAACCGTAACCAAGGCGTCGAGTTCCAGTTCAACAAAGGTGACTTCAGCCGTAACGGCTTCTCCGGCCAGTTAGCCTTCACGTACACCAACTCCAAGGTAATGTTCCAGAACGTTCCGACGGCTACCGGCGGCACCATCACCAACGAGCTGGTGGCCCTCAATCAGGTTATCGCTGCATACAACTCGCTGACCAGATCCGGTGGCGGCAGCCCCTGCTACCAAGGCCTGACCGGTGTCTCCTGCAGCAAGAAAAACGGAAGCGGCCAAGATACCATCCTGAACCCGTACTACAATCAGCCGTCTCAGCCACTCTTAAATGAGGGCGGTTGGTACAACCCGTTCTCGACGGCGATCGCGCCGAACCTGAACGCCTTATTGGGCAGCTACATCTCGCCGATCGTTTCGTCGCTGATCCTGAACTGGCGCCACGACAAGCTGGCGATTACACCCAGCTTCTCACTCCAGACCGGCGGCTACTACGGAAGTCCGCTGGACACCAACGGTCTCGACCCGCGTTCCTGCGCGCTGAACTCGGGTTCGACCGGGATCACGAAGCTCTCGCCGAAGACCAACCCGCTGCAGTGCAACGTTCTCTATGGAACCGGAAACGGAAAGGGGCAGTTCGGATACTTGTACATCCCCGATCCTCAAACGGGAACGTTCCTGTTCGATAACTACCAAAGCCCAAGCTCGATCGTCGGCAACCTTCAGGTCGCCTACGACGTGAGCCCGACCGTCCGAGTAACGCTCTTGGGCGCGAATCTCTTCCACTCGTGCTTCGGTGGCACCGCGGCACCGTGGACGTCGGCGAACCCACCCAGCAACGTGGTCTGCGGATATTCGCCGGCCGGCGGCAACTTCAACAGCTCGCTCTATCCGTCGAACTTCTACAACGGCACCGGTATCGGCGACCGGGCGGCCAACCACGCAACCACGCCGTTCACACAGAGCTATCTGCCCAGTGGAATCAATAACGCCGCGCTCGGAGGCGAGGCGCCCCCGATCAACCTCTACATCAACGCGCAGGTGAAGATCTAAGCGGTTCAACCTCACCTACATAGAGCCAATGGAGGCGGGACGTTCCAGACGGAACGTCCCGCCTTTCTCAAACTTCGCTACGGTGTGATATTCTCGAATGATAATGATTGCAGCCGTCTTGCTCGCGGCGGCCACCGGCGCCGCGCACGTTCCCGAATCCACTACCGTCCCATTCACGCTCTTCGATAACCGGATGCTCGTTCGAGCGATGCTCGACGGCAAGGGACCATTTACGATGGTCGTCGATACGGGCACCTATACCGTCACGATCACGCCGCTCGTCGCGCAAAAACTCGGACTCGCGACGCGATCCGGCGGCTCCGCGTTCGGCGCGGGAAGCAACTCGGTGACCGTTGGTGCGGCGCACCTGAAAAGTCTTGAGGTCGGCACGCTGCGCTTCGAGGATCTCCATACCGACGTCCTCGATCTTACGACCATCCAGCGCACGTTTGGCTTTTCGCACCTCGACGGAATCATCGGCTACAGCATTCTGGGGAAGCTCCGAGTCGGGATCGATATGGACGATGAGCGGCTGACACTTTCGTACGCACCGCTTCCCATTCCGAAGAGCGCAGCAAGCGTTTCGTTCACGATCAACGACTACGACATCCCGCAGATTCCGGCCGCCGTCAACGGCGTCCCAGGCACGTTCGTGATCGACACCGGCGATCGGTCCTCGCTGACGCTCTTCCGGCGCTTTGCGCAAGCGAACAATTTCTACCGCGACGCGCCGGTTCGTAATGCGATAACCGGAGTAGGCATTGGCGGTCCAATCTACAGCGACGTGATGCGGACGAGCGTCTCGCTCTTCGGTGCGACGATTCCCGGCGTGGTCACCCGCGCCTCGCGCGACCGAGGTGGCGTCTTTGCGGTCGCGGCGCAAGCCGCAAGCATCGGCACCGGCTTACTCAAACGCTTCAACGTCGTTTTCGATTATCCCGAGAAGCGAATCTTTGCGTGGCACAGTCGCTTCTTCGGGGAACCCGACGAGTACCGTCCGCTCGCGCTCGTCAACGGTAAGCTGCACGTTTCGCAGCCTCCGATCGATCCGACCGTCACGTCGACGGGAGAGCCACGTCACCCAGGGCGTAGAGATACGACTGCTCTGCCTGGCGTAACGCAAAGACGGCGTTAAGGCGATCCGTTTCGGCTTGAGTGAGGCCGCTCTGCGCATTGAGCAGGAGCGCGAGATTCGTGATTCCCGCACGGTACTGCACTTGCGTGTCAATCAGTACTTCCTGCGCGGTTTTCAGTTCGGCTTCGGATTGGATCACGGCCTCACGCGCGCCGTCGAGGATGCCGAAGGCCTGACGAACGTCGAGCTCGACGCCAAGCTCCGTCTGCGAGAGCGTCGCTGTCTCCAAGTCGAGTTGGATCGCCGCCAATTCGGTCTGGGCGTTCTTGGCGCCCTGATCGTAAAGCGGCAGGGTCATCGTAGCGCCAACGTAGTTGTTGGCCGGAGCGCCGGCCTGTGCGACTAGGCTTACCTGCGGCGCTGCCAGGGTGCGCGCCGCGCGCAACGTATCGCTCGCGGCAACGACGGCATGCTGTGCGCTCTGATAGTCGGGCCGTTCCGCTCGGGCTCGCGCGAGTGCAGCGTCGTAATCCACCGGCTCGTACGCAACGAGCGATCCGGCCGCCTCGGCGGTGGCGTCGTCGAACGGTTCGACCGCCGAATCTGCGTGGAGGCCCATCGCGTTATCGAACGCGGCGAGCGCGGCAACCTCCTGGCCCTGCGCCCGCGCAACCGCAACCAAAGCTTGAGCCGTTGGAATCTGCGCGGTCGCGAGATCGACATGCGAGGCAATGCCGGCGGCGATCTGCGCGCGAATGAGGTCCTCCTGCGCGCGATCCTGGGCGACGATTCGCAGCGTCAGCCGAACCGCCGCGCGCGCCTCGAGCGCACTATAATACGTCGCTCCGACCGTGTAGGCAAGCTGCTGCGCCGACCGCGTAAGCGTTCCAGCACCGGCGGCTTCGGAGGCTTGTGCCGCGCGAATTTGCGCCAACACGTGACCGCCGTCATAAACGAGTTGGGTCACGGCGACGCTCGCCTGGTTTTCGCTGGGCGCCTCCGCCGCCGGGTTGCTCGATCCGTGAATCGCGCTCGCAGTGCCCTCGACGTTTGGTTGATACGCCGTCTTGCTGAGATCCACATTAGCCCGGCTTAATCGATACGTGTCGGCGGCGATTTGCAAGGCGGGAGATCGCGCGGCCGCGATGGCGATCGCTTGCGCGAGCGTCACGAGCTGGACCGCCGCGATGAGAAACATTACGAACTCTCGATCCGGGTTACATTGCGGCCGAAGCGGTGGGAGCGTCGACGAGCCGACCGTCGAGAAGTCCAACCGTGCGTCGTGCCTGTTTGGCAAAACGCGCGTCGTGAGTCACCATGACGATCGTCGACCCGCCGTCGTGCAGCTCTTGCAACAGTTCCATGACGGCTTCGCCATTCTTCGTGTCGAGATTGCCGGTCGGTTCGTCCGCCAGCAGGATCGACGGATCGACCGCGAGCGCGCGAGCCACCGCGATCCGTTGCTGCTCCCCCCCTGAGAGCTGCATCGGGTAGTGCTTGGCGCGATGGGCGGCGTGAACCCGCTCGAGCACTTCGGCAACCCGCAGCCGGCGCTCGCCGCGCGTCACGCCGCGATAGACCAAAGGCAGCTCGACGTTTTCGGCCACGCTCAGGTCGCCAATGAGGTTAAAACTTTGAAAAATAAAGCCGATCTCGCGGTTCCGTATCGCGGCACGCTCGTCAGAACCCAGATGTTCGACGTTGCGGCCGTTGAGGCGGTATCGCCCGGTCGTCGGCGTATCGAGTAAGCCGATAATCGAGAGCAGCGTCGATTTTCCGCAACCGGAGGGACCTTCAATGGCCACGTATTCGCCGCGCTCGATGCTCAGCGTGATGCCTCGTAACGCGCGCGTCTCGACGTCTTCGGTGAGATAGCTTCGGCCAAGATTTTCCAGTTCAACTAGCATGCTGGTTCCTATCGCAAGCGCAGCGTGGTTTGGTCGACATAGTTCGACATATCCGAAACGATCGCGGTATCGCCGGCGCTTAGCCCGGAGAGCACTTGCACGCGGTCGGCCGACCCCTGGCCCAGGCGCACCCGCACGCGCCGGGCGGTAGTACCGTCGGACACTTTGAATAACTCGATCGTGCTGTCGTCGGTAGCGCCGGCAGGCCGCGAAATCGAGAGCGCGTTGGGAACCGACGCAACGAAAATGGTGCCGTCGACGTTGGCATCGGCGCGCGCGCCGGACGGAAGGGGACGCGCGAAGGTGACGTCCGTAGCGACGGTCCCGTTTTCGGCCGCCGGCGCTACGCGAGAGACGCGGCCTTGGAAGGCGCCGTTTCCCGTATCGATGCTCGCGCGCATGCCGGCGATCACCGAGTGCACGTCTCCCTCGGCGACTTGCAGGACGGCTTTGAGCGATGTTACGTCGGCCACGTGTGCGAGCACGGCGTTCTGCGCGACGCTCGTCCCCGGATCGACCTCGACGCTCTGAATGACGCCGCTCGTCGCCGAGCGGACCGTCAAGGCTTCAACTTCCGCACGATCGGCTCGGAGTTGGGCGTCGGCCTGCGCTACGCGCGCCTGCGCGGCGGAAACCTTTGCTCGCGCGTCGGCCGAGGCCACGCGTAGCTGAGCTCCTTGAATTCGGACGTCGTTGGCATCCTTCTTTGACGCGATCATCGCTTGTTGGTACTGCACGTCCGCAACCAGGCCGCGATGGTGCAGCGCTCCGAGCGAATGCGCCTGGAGCGCACTCTGCTCCATCTCTGCTTGCGCGTCGTCGAGAACGGTCTGCTGGGTGAGTTGTTCGGCCTGCGCCTGCTGCTGCGCGCTAGCAAGGTCGGCTTGTGCGACGGCGAGTTGAGCCTGCGCGTCGCTCGCCGAGGCATCTAGGGCCGGGTTCTGCATTTGCGCGACGACCGTACCCGAGACGACGTAGCTGCCGGGCTTTACGAAGAGTTGATTTACGACCCCGCTCTGGGTTGCGGCCACGACGCGGACGCGGTCCGCCGTAAGCGTTCCTTGGGCGCTGATGGAGCGCACGAGCGTGCCTTGCCTGGCGACGTCGGTGACCACTGTTGATTTGTCGACCACAGTAACGGCGCGAGCATCGATGCCGCGCAAGCCCCACGCTACCGCTGCGAGAACGACAAAACCTGCGATAGCGACGTATGCCCACTTCGCTACCCGGCGCGGGCGCGGGCGTGTAACGTCCACCTGGCTACGTCGATGCCGGCAGCAGGCGGCGCGAACGGGCGACTTCAACCAGATGGGCCAAGCGCGCGGCCTCCGCTTGCGCGATCTTGCGGCCCCACGGCGTGAGCCGATAGTAGCGCCGGCGCATAGCATCGTCGTCGTTGCGCTCGATTTCGACGATCCAGCCGTCGATAGACATCTGCTTGAGCTGGCGGTAAAGCGTTCCGGGGCCGAGATTGATTTCGCCGCCGGTCGTCGCTTCGACGGCCTTGCCGATGCTGTACCCGTGGCGCTCGCCGCCGGCTAATGCCAGCAGAATGTGGAAGGCACTCGCCCCCAGAGGCAGCAGCGGTTTGGGATCGTGTCGGCGGTGCAGCATGCCCTCTCCATATAACCGAAGTGGATATATCATACACAGGATATATCCGGCACGGTTCGGCTGTCAAGTCGACGCGCTTGACACTACGAACGAATACGGATATATTGAACTTCGATATAATATCGGCTCTTCTGATTGAGGTGACGTGCCGAACTACTTTAGCAACGTACTTCCTTTGAGCCCGCGATCGTTTTACGTACTCCTATCGCTGGCGAAGGAAGAAGCCCACGGTTACGCCATCGCCAAGACCGTCGCGAGCTTGACCGGCGGCGCCGTTCGATTGACGGCGGGTACGCTTTATCCGATTATTCGCCAGATGCTCGTCGACGGGTGGATTCTCGAGCTCCCCGCCGGGGACGAGGATGCGCGGCGTCGCCGCTACCGCCTCTCGGCGCGCGGGAGACGCGTCGCCGAGGCGGAGGCACGTCGCTTGGACGATCTCGTGCGCATGGCTCATGACTTCGCGCTTCTTCCGGGCCGCGCCACATGAGATGGCGTGGGCTCGTCGCTTTGGCGCTCTTTGCCTATCCCGGCGACTTTCGCAGCGAGTTTCGCGAACAGATTCTCGCCGACATCGAAGACGAGCCGGCCCGACCGTGGCAGGTTGCCGGCGACATCGTCTTTGCGGGACTGCGGATGCGGGCGGAAAGCCTGATTCGCGACGTTGGTTTTGGCCTTCGCCGGTTGCGGAAGCTGCCGCTCTTGGTCGCCGTTGTCGTAGCATCCTTCGGGCTTGGAATTGGTGCGAACGTGGCGGTGTTTAGCGTGCTCGATGCGGTCCTAATCAAGCCCCTGCCGTATCCGAACGCCGGTCGCCTTGCGGTCGTGGTCGCCGACGACAAACGCGGCGTCGCCGGCAGCGCGCTTTCCATTCTAGACGTTACCGACTTGCGTGCGAACACCAATGCGTTCGAGGCGATTGCGGCCGAGGCACAAGACTCGGCGACACTCACCGGAAGCGGCAGGCCCCGCGAAATCGACGGTATGGATGTGACGTGGAACTACTTCTCGGCGCTCGGCTTGCATCCAACGCTCGGGCGTTTCTTCGCCGCAGCCGACGGAGGCCCGGGGATGCGGCGCGTCGTCATCTCCGACCGCCTCTGGCGAACGCAGTTGGGCGGCGATCCGAACATCATTGGGACGAGCATTCGGTTCGACGGCGTGCCGTACCAGATCGTCGGCATCGCCCCAGACGTCCGCCTGCCGGCTCCCGACAACGGATCGCTCGATCGCGACGACTTCTGGACACCGCTGCCCAACACCGTCCCCGCGAAAGAGCGCGGGTCCCGCTATCTCGGTTCGATCGCTCTGCTCGCGCCTGGTGCAACGATGAAATCGGCAGCCGCGGATCTCGCGCTGGCATCGAGCCGTCTCACGGCGCGCTATCCGCGCACCGACGCCGGGATCGCCTTCGAAGTACGCTCGACGGACTCGGCCTTCTTCGGGAACGTCGCGCCGGTGTTGTGGACTGTGTTCGCCGCCGTCATCGCCGTTTTGTTGATCGCCTGCGCGAACGTTGCGGGCCTGCTGCTCACGGATGCGTCGACGCGCGATCACGAGTTTGCGTTGCGCGCGGCGCTTGGGGCATCGGCTCGACGGCTAGGATCGCAGCTGCTTGTCGAAGCCGGCGTCCTCGCACTGGCCAGCGGTGTCATCGGCGTAGCGCTGGCGTACGGAGGTCTGCAATTACTGACCTCGACGCTCTTGCGGGGGCTGCCTCGAATAGACTCGGCCCGGATCGACGGATGGGGACTTCTCTACGCCGTGCTAAGCGTGGTCGTCGTGACCCTGTTGTCGGGAGTGTGGCCGGTCGTTGCTCTGCGCCGCGAGCGTTTGGCCGGAACGATCGATGCCGGTGGACGCGGTGCGGACCGATCGGCAGGTGCGGTCGTCCGCTCGACGCTCGTCGTCATCGAAGTTGCCGTTACGTTGGTACTTGTCGTTCTTTCGGGCTTGACGGTTCGCAGCTTCTACACCCTGACGCACCCGAATCTCGGCATACGCACGAGCGGGGTCCTCGTTAGCCAGGCGATTGGCTTGCCAAGCCCGCGATACGATCGACCGCCGGCGCGCCTGGCCTTCGCGCGCTCGCTGCTGGGGAAGATACGCGCTATTCCCGGCGTGCGCGATGCGGCGCTTTCCGTATCCTATCCGCTGTCGGGCGTCATCGTGACCTTTACGATCGGCATCGTAGGCAAGACGTACCCCGTTGGGAACCAACCCGATGCGCACCTCAACGCGGTAACGCCCGGTTACTTCGGAATCCTGGGGCTGTCGACGGTGCGCGGTCGAACATTTTCGTCGAACGACAACGACACCGCACAGCCCGTCGCGATCGTGAACCGCGCCTTCGTGAAGAAATATCTGAGCGATCGCGAGCCGCTCGGCACCCGCTTACGGGTCCCTGGATGGAACGGAGCCGCCCAGACGACCGCCACCATCGTCGGTGTCGTCGGCGACGAACAGCAGCGGCTGAGCCGCCCGGCTCCAGCGATGTATTACCTTCCAATGGCACAACTCGCGCCGAACGTTCTCAGCGCGGTCGTCCTCAGCGATACGCTGACGCCGGCCCAACTGGACCGATCGCTGGATCGGGCCCTCGCGGCTTCCGATCCGCTCCTCGCTGCTCCGACGACCTACACGATCAAGGATCTGGTCGACCTCGCGGCCGCGACCCCGCGATCCTCAACCGTGCTGATCGGTGCGCTCGCGACCGTTGCTTTTCTGCTGGCGCTTTCGGGTATCTTTGGCGTCGTTTCGTTCAGCGTGACGCAGCGATATCGGGAGTTTGGCGTGCGGCGCGCGCTAGGCGCGCGACGTCGCGACGTTCTGGGCGACGTCTTGCGTCGCGCCTTGCGCGTCAGCAGCGCTGGGATTGCGTTAGGTACGACGTTCGCAGTTCTCGCCGGACGGGCGATCGCGCCGCAGCTCGACGGCGTGTCGCCGCTCGATCCGCTGACGTTCGCCGCGGTGATCGCGCTCCTGTTCGCGTGTGCGACCGTCGCCGCCTTACTACCGGCCCTGCGCGCAACGCGCGTCGATCCCGCGTTTACGCTGCGCTACGAGTGACCCCAGACTCCCTCTAGTCTAGGTCTTCAACACCTTTAGCAGCGCGTTTCCCAGGGCGAATCAAGCAGTCTGTGGAACGTGCCATACTTATCTGCTATTTCTTAGGAGGCTCGATGTTCGTTTACGTCCGGCGTGGTCTTTTGTTATCTCTCGTCGCCGCTCTGGCCGCGTGTTCGGGAGTTGGAAGCCCCGGCACATCACCTGCCGTGTCGGGGGCCGGTCCGGCGGTTAACGCGGCTCAAATTGCAGCGGCAGCTCTCGACTCGGCGCCGGAAGTCAGCGGCGGCCGCGAAATTACTCGACGGCTCTCGCTCTCCCCAAATGCGAAGTCGTCGCCCGTCTTGATCAACTTCGTATCGGACGGTCCGGCTCAAGGCGGAGTTCCCTGCATCAACTGCGTCAACGGAGCATCGAGCAGCGACAATATCGGTTTGACCGGACCGTCGAGCTACATTCCCACCGGTGACACCTGGCAGTACTCGTTGTCGTTCACCGACATCTCCTACAAAGGAAAGTGCAAACTTGCCTGGGCGATTACTTCGGGGAAAAAAGTGATCGATAGTTTTTCTGCGACGCTCAACCTCACGTCTTCGGGCGGATTCGTCCTCTACGCGCTTAATCGCGCGCGGCCCAACTACTCGGGTTCGGCCACGTTGGCCGGCAAGATGACGTGCGGCAAGACGACGCAGATGGTGCAGGCGCCGCTGGAGTTCCAATAGTCAGGGCGGCATCCAACGCCGGCGTTTTGCTGACGTTGGCCGCGCTGCTGGGGGGATGCAGCGGCAGGCCGAACGCTGGAGTGCCGGGCTTCGTCCCGGAACCGGCTCGCTTCGCCGCGGTCCCTCCAGATTCCAAAATCTCGATCGTCGGCCCAGGCCAGAGCCCCGCACTGGACCATCTCGTCGTGGCGTTCATGGTCGCGCAGCACGTTCCCAACGCCCAGTTGGCAGTCTCCGTGAAAGGGAAAACGACGTTTTCGCATGGCTATACGTACCGAGGGCTTGCGGCGTCGACCACGACGCCGGCACGATCATGCGGCTGGCGAGCAATACCAAGGCGTGGGTGGACGCGGCGCTCTACAATTTGATTCGAAGCCAAGAGGGTGGACCCGAACGCGAAGGTCTTCGCATACCTGGGAATCACCAAACCGCTCCCCAAGGGAGCCAAGGTCGATAAGCGCATCTACGACATCACCATCGAGGACATGATCCTGCACGAGTCGGGTTGGGACGACTCAAAGCCGCCCTACTACGATCCGACTTTCACGATGCGTCAGATTTCCCTGGCGCTTCATCTCAAGAAGACCGTCGACCAAGTCGATTACGTACGCTACCAGCTCTCCAAGCCGCTTCAAGAAGCACCGGGAACACCTACGCCTATTGCAACTTTTGTTACACCGTGCTCGGAATGGTCATCGAGAAGGCTGCGGGGATGCGCTTCGCCGAGTACATGGCGAAGCACGTCGCGGGTCCACTCGGCGTTCATAACGTGCTGATCTCCCCGACGGTCGGCTCGCGTGTCGAAGACGAAGTTGCCAAATACTACTCCGCCTATCGAGGACTCTCGGCGGTGTACGTACTTTCCAAGAAGCGCTACGCGTATCCGTACGGCGGTGACGACATGGTCCTCGAGGTTGCCGGCGGCGCGGCGGCATTGGCAACCAATGCCGACTCGATGCTCGAGTTCATGAACGAATACCTTGATCTGGGGCGTCGGAACGCCGGAGCCCGGCGCGGATTGGGCGCGCGAGGGTTCGATGCCGGGTACGAATACTTGGGCCGAGCAGTTGCCCAACGGCAGCAACTACTCGTTCCTGGTCAATACGCGTCAGTACGATTACGGAAGCGATCCGACGGCCTTTGAAACGCTCCAGGCCGAGTTGGAAAAGGCGATCGATCCGGGCTTTACTCGCTAGCTACGGGGAAAGGCCGTCGTTCGGGCACGATTTATTCGGATCGAAATCGACGAGAACGCCGTCGTCGCTGCTATCTTGGTCGCCGGTGTAGACCGTCGGGCTTGCGCAGTCTGCGCCGTAATCGATGGAACCGCGGTCGCCGCCGAACACGCGCAGACCAGAAAAACCAATGCTGATAGCGCGGCGCGTAGAGCTCGATCGATCATCCTGCTCTCCTGTCGGCTCGAAGACGTCGGTCATTCTTGCAGTGGCGAACGGGGCTCTGGACTAAACGTATGCGACTAATGCCATGCACCAATCATCGCTCGGAGCGCCCTTGGGCCCCAGGGACGACCCGGTCAGTTACCCGGTCAAATAGCGGGGAAGGCCCCGCCGAGCGAGCGAAGCGGACGGCGTGCACGCTCGGTCAACGACCCCGGCGGAGTTCGGAGCGCTCTTGCGGCGCTTGCGGATTGCGGCGGAGCTCTCACAGGAAGAGCTTGCCGAGCGGGCACGCATGAGCGTCGATGCGATCGGACAGCTCGAGCGTGGGCGCCGTCGCGCGCCGCAGCGTGAGACCGTCGATCTGCTGCTCGCGGCGCTCCGGCCCAACGACGAGGACCGCGCGGAGCTGCTCGCCGCGGCCGGTCGGGCGCGCGTGCGCAACGCTCAATCGTCTCCCGGCACAGAAGCGTCGCGGCACAACTTACCCGCCCGTCTGACCGATCTCATTGGCCGAGACCGCGTCGTCGCGGAGATCCGGGCGTTGCTTGCCGATGCGCGCCTCGTGACGCTCGTGGGTGCCGGCGGTATCGGCAAGACCCGCGCGGCGCTCGAAGTCGGCGCGCAGGAGGTCGACCGGTGGCCCGACGGCGTCTGGTTCGTGGAGTTGGCGCCGGTCGGCGACGCCGCACTCGTTGCTGGAACGATCGCGATGGCGCTGGGCGCCGTCCAGCAGTTGAATGAAACGGCGCTAGAAACGCTGCTGCGACACCTGAAGCAAAAGCAGGTGCTGCTGCTCTCGATAACTCCGAACATCTCATCGACGAGGTGGCGCAATTCGCCGACACGCTCTTGCGCGAACGTTCGCAAGTGAAGCTGCTGGCAACCAGCCGCGAGTTGCTGCGCGTTGCCGGTGAACGCGTCTATCCGATGCCCGCGCTGGATGATTCGAGCGCCGCGATACTCTTCGAAGAACGCGCACGTGCGGTCGTTCCTGCATTTGCGCTCGCGGATCGTGATGCGGCGATCGTGGCGGAGATCTGCCGGCGACTCGACGGCATGCCGTTGGCGATCGAGCTGGCAGCGGCGCGCGTGCGGACCTTGGCGCTGCCGCAGCTTGCGCGCAAGCTCGACGAGCGCTTTGCGATTCTTACCGGCGGCAACCGTACGGCGCTGCCGCGCCAGCAGACGATACAAGCGCTGATCGACTGGAGCTACGATCTTCTCGCGCCACGCGAGCAGCGGTTCTTCCGCCGGCTGGCGGTCTTTGCCGGCGGCTGGAGCCTCGACGCCGCCGCAGCCGTGTGCGGCGATGCCGGCGACGATGCGTTCGATCTCCTCGCTTCGCTGGTGGACAAGTCGCTCGTCGTTGCGCACGACGGCGATGACGAGCGGCGGTACGGGCTGCTCGAGTCGATGCGCGCGTACGCCATGCAGAAGCTCGAGGAATCCGGCGAGCGCGACGCGGTCGCGCGTCGACACGTCGCGTTCGTGGCGCAACTGATCGATTCGCTTCGCGAACGGTCTCGCACATCGGCCAGAGAAACGCTCACTCTCGAGATTGAAAATATCAGGGCGGCGCTGTCGTGGTGCGCGAGCAGCGGCGAGTCGCTCGACCTCGGCGCGCAAATTTTGGGTAACACCAGCGTATTCTATACGCAGCGGCTGTACGGCGAGTATCTCGAGCGGTCGCGATACTTCCTCGAACACGCCGGCCGGATCGATCCGGCGCTGCGGGCCGGCATTTGGCTGGGCATCGCTCGCCGAGCCGTCGGAGTTCCGGCACTCGACGCGGCCGAACGCGCCATCGCCCTGCTGGAGCAGGCGGGAGATCGAAGCGCGATGCTCGTTCGCGCGCATCTCAAGCGCGTGAAAGCACTTGCGGAGCAACATCGCATTTCCGAAGCGCTCGAGGCAAACATGCGTGTGATGCGGCTGCGCGACGAAATCTGCCCGCAAGACGACGGCACGCTGGCCAGCATCCACCACCAGCGCGGCTTCTTGCTCGGCCAGATGCACGATCCGGGTTTCGGACGCGAAGAGTATCTGGCAGCGGCTGCGATCTATAACCGCCTGGGCGACCGCAACGGCGCGGCTTACATGGGATGCAACATCGGCAACTGTTATTATTTAGAAGGCGACGTCGAAACCGCGATCCGGTTGACCGGCGAGAACCTCACCGTCTTCCGCGAGTTGCGCAACTGGGACGGCGAAGCGTTCCTGCTGTGCAACCTCGCCGAGTTTAAGATCGTCGGCGGCGACCTGCTCGGTGCAGCGCAAGATATCGCCGCAGCCGTCGACGCGGCCACGCGGCTCGAAAGCGACACGTGGTTAGCGGCGACGGCCTTCGCTGCCGCCGGGCTTGCAGCGCACGGCGGCGACCTTAGCGCCGCGGCGCGGCTGTTCGGCTACGTGCGCTCGTGGAAAGCGGAGCGCGCTTACTATGAAGCCGGCGATGCCCGCGTTCAAACTGCGATCGAAAACCTACTCGATGCTGGGCTGAGCCGACGAAGAGCGGGCGCTGTTGGAGTCCGAAGGAGCGAATCTCTCCGAGCCCGCCGTCACCGATGTCATCCTGAGAACGCTACCAAGATAAAACGATAACGCCGTTTCCGCTGGAGCCGCCGCCCTGGACCATCTTGACGTTGGTCGCGCTCTTTTCGGCGTACGATGAACCGCCGCCGCCACCGCCGCCGACGTGTCCGCCCGCACCGCCGCCGCCGCCACCGCCGCCGTAATAACCGCCACCACCGCCGCCGCCTCCGCCGCCGCCGTTGCCGCTGTTCTTGTCGCCGTTGCCGCCCGTGCCGCCGGCGCCTAGGCCGCCCTTGGTGCCCGGATCGCCGTTGCCGCTCGCCGCCTTGCCTGCCGCGCCGCCGTTGCCGCCTTTGCGCTGGGTGCCACCCTCGCCACCGCCCCCACCGTCCTTGCCGGAGCCGCCGCCGGTACCGTTACCGCCAATGAGACCGCCACCGGCGCCGCCGGCGCCCCCGGCGCCGCCGAAGAAGCCGGCGCCACCGCCACCAGCGCCCGCGATAACCACTCGGTCGTTCAACGCGCTACCGCCCCGACGCAGATCCGAGGCTCCGCCGCCGCCGCCACCATAATAGCCGGGGAAGCCACTGCCGCCCCCACCGTTGAAGCCGCCGGCGCCGTAGCTGCCGCCGGCGCCACCCACGAAAACCGCGATCGATTCTCCCGGCGTGACCGGAATCGTAGCGGTCACCAAACCGCCTACGGCGCCGCCACCGGACCCATCGTAGCCGTGACTACCGACCGCGCCCGAAACCCCGACCGTGAGCCGCCGCACGCCTTTTGGCACTTTGAAAGTTTGCTGCGCGCCGGTGTAGGTGAAGGTTTTGCTATTCTTGACGAGAGGCACGACCGATACAGACGCTGACGAAGAGAAGGCGCCGTTGTTGCCACCGCACGCGGTTAAGAGCACTGCGCTAAGGCAAGCGCCGGCGATACTGCCTAGGTGCTTCACGAGTACCTCACTCTCCCTTGGTTGGTTCAGCGGTTAAGGTGGTGTTTCCCCGCATATCCCCTCGGCCGGACCTGGCGCATTCTTAGCGGAGGGGCCGCCGAGAGCGCCGCCTCGTCTTGCTTGAGAGGAGTCCATCATGCCCGAATTTCTGCCAGTTCCATTCCCTCGTAAAAGCGGCCTATTTTTGCTTTTGTGCTCGGCGCTGTTCGCCGGTTGCGCTCAGGGCGGCGCGGGCAGCATGCCGGGAGTTGCCGCTAATCCGGGAGTTGCGGTTGCTGTCGGAGCGAAGCGGCACACTCAGCCGACGTGCCCGACCGTCTACAACTTCAAAGGTTACCCCGACGGCTCGGTACCCGAGGCCGCTCTGTTCGATCTCAACGGCACGCTCTACGGGACAACGGCCACCGGCGGTTCGAGCTCCATTGGAATCGTCTTTACGATTACCGGCGGTTCGGAGAGCATCGTCCACAGTTTCACGGGAACGCCGGACGGCTCGAGTCCGTACGCCGGATTGATGGCCGCCGGCGGCGCGCTCTATGGTACGACTATCCACGGCGGCGCGCACGGCGACGGGGCGGTCTTCAAGATCAACAAAGCCGGAAAGCTCAGCATCGTCTACAGTTTTGATGGCACTCCGGACGGCGCAGAGCCCGCTGCCGGCTTGCTTAACGACGGCGGAACACTCTACGGCACGACGCCCATCGGTGGCGCGACGGGCAACGGAACGGTATTCTCGGTCACGACGTCCGGCGTTGAAAAAGTGCTCTACAGCTTTGCGAATGGTTCAGACGGCGCGGGCCCGCTAGCGAGCCTGGTTCGGTTCAGAGGCGCGCTCTACGGCACGACCCAAGGTGGCGGCACCGGCGGTTACGGAACCGTCTTTCGGGTAACGACGTCGGGCGAGGAAAGTGTGGTTCACAGCTTTTCCGGTCCCGACGGCGCGGGGCCGGTTGCCGGCCTCGTCGTCGTCAACGGTGCCCTCTACGGCACAACGCCAAACGGCGGAACGGTCCGCATGGATGCCGGTGGAACGGCCTTTAAGCTCACTGCGGCCGGCAAATTAACCGTGCTTCACAGCTTTGGATATGGTCTCGACGCCGCGGACCCGAGCGCGAGCTTGCTCGACGTCAACGGCACGCTCTACGGTACGTCGGCGGAAGGTGGCCAGGTAGGCATCGGCGCGGTCTTCTCCATCACGACGTCCGGCGCTGAATCCGTACTCTGCTCGTGGCCTTTGATCGGCGACGGCGAGGAACCCATGGCGGCCCTGATCGATGTCGGCGGCACGCTCTACGGTACCACCCAGGGCGGCGGCGCTACCTCACAGGGGACCGTCTTCGCCGTACCGTTGTAATTCGGGCTACTGCGTGTCGGGTATTCTTGGGTCGAGCGGCTGATGCAAGAAAAACGCGGCACTCAGCGGGGCTTTGATCGGCACGAACTTGCGCGGTGCTTGATTGAAGTCCAAACAGTCGCCGGCCGGTGACGTCGCGCGCGCGTCAGCGTCCGTCAGCTGTGCGAGCCCGAAGGTATCTTCAGCAAAGCGAAGCACGCTGACCGTTTCATACTGAACGTGCGAAACGTAATCGTGCTTCGCGTACGGTGAAATGACGATCAATCCCACGCGGAAGCCCAAGCCGTCGTAGCCTTTATGCGGCGGAGGAACCGGATCGTAAAAACCGCCCCAATCGTCCCACTGGACGAAAATGGCCGTCGAATCCCAAAACTTGCTCTCGCCCACCGCGTTCACGATCGACGAGACCCACGACGGCCCGCCACCACCGCCGCAGCTGGGATGATCGGAGTTCGCGCACAGTGGCGTGATCCACGTAAAGCTGGCGAGGTTTCCGGCTTTGACGTCGGTGAGAAACCGGCTCTGCGGCGTGATCACGTCCTTCTTCCAGTCCGGTCCTCGGAAGATATGCCGGACCGCTTGATATCCGGACCAAAGGCCGCCGAAGGGCACGCGGTAGCCGTTGGTGTAGAAGCGCCACGGCAAACCGGCCGTGTCGAGTTCGTCACCAAGCGTTTCGTAGTTGAAGCACGGCCGCTGGTCGGCTCCGTACGTGCGGTTTTTCTTGATGGTTTGAACCATGTCCGTCTTGCCGCCGCCGCATCCCCAATAAAAAAACGGCACGTCGACGCTCGACTGTGCCTGAGCCGCAATAATGTATTGGTGCGCCACGAAACTCTCGTCGAGCTGCGATGCAAACATGCGATCGGCCAACACGAATTCGTGCGCCATATCCCAATAGGGCTTGCTTTCTCCGTGCGGCACGTACGCGTACTGGCCGTTGAACGGGCTTCCGTAAATCTGTTCGTTGTTGAAGCCGTTCATCCGGCACCGCGTGCCGGGAAGCACGCCTCTTCCGTTGCAGTCCTCAAACATCGCATGCGCCGAGTGGTCCATGTCGTACGTCGTCTTGAGCGAAATCGGCTGCAGCGCGACTTTCTTCCCGGACGAGTCTTTGCCCGTCGGCGTGGTATCGGCCCCGGGATAACCCTCAAACATATCGTTGAAGCTACGATTCTCCTGAATGACATAGACGATATGACGGATCTTTCCGGTGCCGCTTCGATCGAGGGATTGCAGAAACGCGTTGTCGCGAACGGACAGCTCAGGCGTTGGATTCGACGACGCCGAGCACGCCGAAATCGTAAGAACGAGGGCGAGGAATGCCGCCAGCCGCTTTCCCATTGATGGCGAATGCCATGCGCCTGCAGGCGTTCCTTCCGGTGCGACGGAGGGCCCAGTTGCCGGCTGCAGATATTACAAAAGCCGGCAGGCCAAGCGGAGGTTCGCCAGAGAACAGACGTTCAATCGACCGCCTCCAGACCAACCTTAACTAAGGAGCATTTAGTGAAATTCTTGAAATTTGCTGCGCCGCTCGTTGCGGCTCTGGCAATCACCGCTTGTAGTACGGGCGGATCCTCGAACGTACCCGCTGCCGGCGGCGCGCCCCTGATGGGCCAGTCGGCGTTCACCCACGCCATCCCGGAGTGGCAAGCAAAACATCTCGCGCACCCGGCGTGCCCGCAAGTCGTCGGCAAGCCAACCTGCCTGGCGCTCATCTCTAACAAGAACGGGATCAACCCGCTCTCGAACTGCAATCCGTCGTCAACCTGCGGCTGGACGGCAACCCAACTCGAAACAGCCTACAATCTTACCAGTTCGCTAGGAAAAGGTTCGGGACAGACCGTCGCCGTCATCGAAGCGGGCGACGACCCGGACGCCTCTACGACGTTCGCGACGTACCGCAGCACGTATGGCCTCGGAACGGGAACGCTCGTGAAGTACAACCAAGCCGGGAAAACGAGCAACTATCCTCCGAGTTGCGAGGATTACGGCTGGTGCGTCGAGACCGACCTCGACATCGAGATGGTCGCGGCCGCGTGTCCGAAATGCACGGTCTTTCTGATGGAGGCTGGGTCTTCGATCGCCGACTTTGAGGCCGCCGAGGCGGAATCTGTCAAGTTGGGCGCTACGATACTCAGCAATAGCTGGATCTGCTACGGCAACGACGACTGCGGCGACGCGAACTTCAGCAACTACTTTGACACGCCGGGCATCGCGTATCTTGCCGCATCCGGCGACGACGCGTACAACGAAATCGGCGCTCCCTCAGTGCTCGACACCGTCATCGCGGTCGGTGGCACGCAGCTTGCCCTAAACGGCTCGAAGTACTCAGAATCCGACTGGGTTGATGCAGGCGCGGGTTGCGCAACCGGTGTTTCGAAGCCCTCGTGGCAGCACGATCCCAAGTGCGCTGGCCGCACCGACGCCGACATCTCGTCGGAGGCCGGCTGCTCGCCCGCCGTTGCCGAATACAGCGACCTCTACGGCGGCTGGTTCGGCGTCTGCGGTACCAGCGTAGCCTCACCGTTCACCGCCGGCGTCATTGGGCTCGCGGGTAACGCAACGAGCCTGAAAGCCGGTGAGGGCTTCTGGAAGCTCAAGAAGAGAGCGCTCAAGAAAGACCTTCACGACATCAAGTCGGGTAGCGACGGCGGTTGCGGCGACTACCTGTGCGAGGCCGGCTTATCAGGGAAAGATGGCGGCTACAAAACGTACAGCGGTCCCAGTGGCTGGGGCACCCCGAACGGTATCAAAGCGTACTAAAAAACCAAACAAAACCTCAAATCCCTGGAAGGCGGGCGCACACGCGCCCGCCTTCCGCAAAATGCAAAGCGAGTTGGATTGATGACGCGTCCACATGAGGATATCCAACGTCACACGGCGACGGATCACCGCAGCGGCGGACCAGTCATCGCGCTGACGGCGCCGGCCTGGTGGGCTATCGCGGTCGTGAGCGTGAAGGAGGATCGCGCCGACGCCGGAGTTGCGTCGTATGAAACGCTCGTCGAGAAAGCACGCTCCGGCGCGCCGAACGTGCGTGAGGCGGCAATCCTGCTTTCGCATAACCAGCGGCGCGTGATCGCGATGCTGCATTTAGAGGGACATGACGCGTTTCGGCATCTCGTCGCAGGCTGGGATGATGATCACCTGCACGCGGAACGGCACGACGTGGCCGAATCGCTCAACCTTGCGCTCTATCGGCTCGCGACGGTAACGGGCGAAGCGGCTATCGATCCAACATCGCAAGATGTGTATGCGTTCGAGCACAGCTCCGCGAACGTAGCGAGCAGCGTTCCCGCGGGTGTTCGCGGCACCGGCGTATTCGACGCCGATGACGGGCGCGTGCGCGCCATTATCTACCGGTTCGAGAACCTCGAGCAGACCGAAGCATCTGGCGCACCCGGCGAAACCCTTTACACAGTAAAGCCCGTACGAACGTTCGCCTAGGCTTGGACTGTTCGGGCCACTACCAGGAAATTACGATCTGACCGTCGCCGAACGGTGCTCCTCCAGCAGTATCCGTGACGTTCGTGGCGCTCGGTTCGGAGTACGAAGAGCCACCTCCGCCGCCGGCCGCCTCTCCCAACGTATATTCGCAAGAATAATTAGTAGTGTAGCAGTAGGACGTCAGGGCGCCGCCGCCACCGCCGCCGCCGCCATAGTAGCCACCCCCGGCGCCCCCGCCAACACCGTGGCCGTAGCAGCCATCACCACCACCGCCTCCCGCCCATTTTCGTCCGCGCTCTCCTGACGTGCCGTCACAGGAACCGCGGCCCTTGCCAAAGCCTCCGGTGCCGCCGCTGCCGCCCTTATTTGACGAACCGCCCGAGCCGCCGCTGCCGTTCCCAACGGAGCTTGAGCCGGTCTGACCGCCGCCGCCTATCGCGCCTCCGCCCTCGCCGCCACCGCCGCCGTAAATGCAATTATCCTTGCTCGTCTTGTGGTAGTAAATGCAGCCCTCAGACCCTTCACCGCCACCACCGGCAGCCACGACGACGCGGTTTTTCAACTTCTTACTCCCCTCTCGCACGTCTGACGCTCCTCCGCCTGCATAGCCTCCGCTAGCGCCGCCGTTGAAGCCGCCGTGGTCGCCGCTGCCTCCAACATAAACTTCCAACCTTTCTCCGGCGGTAACGGGAATCGTCGCTTGGATCAAGCCGCCAAGGCCGCCCGGGCCGTAGTACTGGGACCCGCTGTACCCGCTGCCTCCGCCGCTTGCCCCAGCCGCGGTTATCGTTACCGCCGTTACGTAACTCGGAACGATGAAGATCTGCTTGTGCCCCGTGTATTTGAAGGATTCGGAGTGGCTGGAGTTGTGGCGCAGAACAGCGGGAGTCGAGATCGAAGAGCTGCCGCCCCCGCACGCCGCTAAGAACGCCGCAGCAACGCTGGCGCTAGCGAGATTTCTTAGGTGCTTCATGAGATCTCCTTGGCCTTAACGTCAGTTCTTATTCGGGCGAATGAACATACGCGCATGTGGATAATCGAAGACGAAGTCGAAGTGTCTGAGAAAGTCGAACCCGATCAACATATAGTTCGCGGATAGTCCGTACTGGCAGGCGGATTCACCGGCGTAGACGATCGGCCCGATCGAAAGCGTGTTGATGTTCGTGCAACCGTCGAAAACCCTGAAGTGATATTTCGTAGTTAAGTCGGGCCCAAAGAAGATGAGGCCCGGGCTGCCGGTGTCCAGCTCGGCATTTACGGGCATCGAATTATTCAGGGTCATCGGGACGATCGGGCTTCCCTGCGATAGATCCAAGATGACCGGCAGCCCCTTTTCGGACGAGAGATCGGTGTTCGGATCGAGGATGGCGATCGTCGCATCGTAAACGTTTAGCTTCACGATCGCGCCGGCAAAGAGATCGAATCCTATGAGGCCGTCAAACTGGTCGCGAGGATCGTTTCCGTATTGTGAAGTCCGAAAAGCTTGAGAGAACGCGACGGCGTCGTGCAGCGTCGAATTTCCGAGCGTAACCGTTTGTACTTTGCGAAGCCGCGTCTTAACTTCCCCAGAAATCATGTAGGCGGAATCCGAGCTGTTGAGCACCTCGGCGTGCGCGCGGTCGGCGAAGCGGTCGTCGAGGACGATAGCATCCGCACCGGTATCGAGAAGAAAACGGCCCTTCACACCGTTGATTGTCGCGTCCACGAGCATCCGGTCGTGCGTCATCGTAAACGGGAACGGCGTGCCGTTACCAAACGTCCACGACGCGATTGGCGCCGGCGGATGAAGATCTTCGGCCGTCACGGGGACGTTGGGCTCGAACCGCGTGAACGTCGTCACCGGCTTATCGTCACCGGTGGTCAATGACGACACCATCTTCTTCCCCGGCACGACGTCCTGATAAGCCCGAAAGTGATACGTCTCTTCGTAGGCGCCGTCGGGATCCACCGTGGCTTGGACGTAGGCGCCGGTATCCGGGTCGACGTAAAGGTCGATCGGATCGCCGTTCTTCAGCGTGACGCGCACGATGCCGGTCTGCTTGCCTTCAATCGTCTTGGTTCCACGATACGTAGCCGGAAGCTCCGTCGTTCCTTCGTTTCGCAGGATCGTGACCGAGGCGAGAAACTTGGCATAGTCGCCATACACCGGCGTCGTAAAGCCATTATAGTTGGACTCCCAGAAAAGGTTTCCGGTGAATCCATCGCGCTCGATTACGCCATTGCGTTTGAGCTCCGTAAAGCCGTCGTTATAAAGCAAGCCTTCGGAGAGCAAGACGAAAGTTTGTGTCGGTTTGCCTTTTTCGTCGGTAACGTTGCCCGTGATGCGCATCGTCTGGAACGTGCCGTCACCGAACTGCCACCCGACGAACGCCCGATGCTTCGCGAGGAGCGCCAGCGCTTGGGGATCGCCGATGGATTGCGAAACGGCGCAAACGCTCGTAGGGCTCAACGCCATGACGACGGCAAACGATACTCCGGCGAGCCTGCGCATGGCAATTCCCCCTCAGCCCAAGCGTTTAGCTCCCGCGTTCGTTGGCGGCAGGCGCTCTCCTGGTTGGCGTCTCAGCCGCGCATTTTAGAACTGCTTTGCGATATCGTCTTCAAACGGATAGACGTGGACCATCCAGCCGAACACATTGTCCATGAACACGCCGCCGGCCGCGTCGCAGGCCACCTTCGTGTTGATCGAGCCGCTGAAGCCGAACTCGTGACGCTGCTCGGGCGTAAGGGTTGCCGTGTTATCTTTGGGTTGGCAGATGTTGCGGTGCGAATGCCAGTGTCCGTAGGCCAATGGTATGCGCTTGTCGAGTTCGTCCATGCTGCTGCCGATCGGGGCGGTGAACATCACGCCGGCGAGTTCGTAACCGCTTTGCGTTCGTCGATAGAGCAGAGCCATCGGCCGATCCGGATCGAGGTGCTGCCAGTTCACTGGAATGTTGGCGTAGTTGACGAAATGTTTGAGCGCGCCGACCGGCACGTCGGGACCTTCAGGGCGAAAGCCATCAGCCTCGGCGCGCTCCACGACACGGTACTTCGGCAAATTCAACCGCAAATAGGCGATGAGGCGCTGCAAGTGCGCGAACCGATCCGGCGCAACCGTCGTTCGCTCCTCGCTCAGTTGCGTATGCCCGAACGCGTCGATCCCCATGCCGGTGTTACGCCCCGCTTGACCCGTCGCCTGTGACGCGCACGCGGCGAGCGACCCGCCCGCGAAAAGTGCAAGTGCTTGTAAAACGAACAAAAACCGGGCAACAATCGTCCCCCTTTCGCAGGTTCCGCACGGCCAATCAGTTGCTTCTGCTGCTACCCTATCAGGGCGGTGTTAGTGAAGCCTGAGAACGCCCCATGAGGCTCGCGAGCTTCGCTTCGGCGGCGGTTGCCTGAGCTGACAGCTCGTCGAAGACGGCATACTGCGCGGCTGTTGGCCGATCGTAGGCCATCTCGACGTCGGCTGCGAGGAATGCCACGCGATCGCGCAGCTTCGTTTCGTAGAGCAGGTCGCCTTCGCTCGCGGTGATCCTGAGTTGGACGACGTTGGCGATCTCCGCGTTGAGCGCCGCCGCGGCACTTTGCGGCAGCCGGCTGCGAAGCGCCAGCGCCTCGTTGATCTTGCGATCGAGCGCGTCGAGCGTCAAATGGATGCGTTGCAGGAGCGCAAATCGCGCGGCGAGCGCATCGGGTTGCACGTGAATGCGCGGATCGAGTGCGACGGCGAATGTCGCGCGCGTCGCGGTACCGCCGTAGTCGAGCGTCACCGTGTACGTACTGGGAAGCACGACCGGGCCGCTCACCTGGTCTTCTTCACCACCCGCCGCAATCGGCGGCTGGAAGCCGGTAACCTGCGTCGCGTCGGGATACCGCAGATCCCACTGGAAGCGATTGGCGCCGGCTGTAATACCAGTCGCCTCAAAGTCTGCTTGGCGCGCTCTCGCGGCCGACGCAAAGAGCGGCGCCGCCGGCGTCGGTTGCGGTTTGGTTTTGAGGTGCAGCGCGAACGTCCGCACCGCTGCACCCGAAGCGTCGCTAAAGGTGAGAGTCACCGCCGTCTTACCGTCGTACGATGCGGGAACGTTGAAGAAAACCGTCGCGCCGAACGGTGGGTTCTCACCCGCTCCCGACGCGGGGTAGGCACCCGCTCCGTACGCATGCGTCAGCCACACCGTCTGCGGCGCACAAACTTGCGGCGCGCCGTTCGCCGCAGCTGACCCGCTGCGCGAAAGCTGCTCGAGCACCGCGAGATTGTCGAGCACCCAAAACGCGCGGCCGTGCGTGGCCGCCACCACTGCACCTTGGCGCGTATCGACGGCAAGATCGCGCACTTGCACCTTCGGTAAATTGAGCGCAAGGGGTTGCCACGCGGCGCCGCCGTCGAAGCTTACGTAGACGCTGCTCTTGGTTCCGAGGAAGAGCAGGTTCGCATCGTTGGGATCCTGCCGAACGACAAACGCATTTTGGTCGTTGGGAAGGCCCGCGGTCAGCGTCGTCCAGTGGGCGCCGTAATCTTGCGTTTCGTACACGTAGGGATGGACGTCGTCCCACATATACCGCGACGCCGTCAGGTAGGCCGTACCCTTTGCCACGTGCGACGGCTCGATCGAGCTAATTTGCGCGGTCTGCGGCAGCACCGCCGGCGTGACCGCGCTCCAATGCCCGCCGCCATCGCTGGTCAGATGCACCAGACCGTCGGCCGAGCCCGCCCAGATGACGTTGTTGTCGAGCGGCGAGACGGCCAGCGACGAAACGTCGGGATAGATCTCGGCGCTGGTTTGATCCAGATCGACCGGGCCGCCCGTCGGACCCTCGGTGCGCGGATCGTTGCGCGTGAGATCCGGGCTGATCGTCTGCCACGTGCGCCCGTAGTCGTCGCTGCGCAACACGTATTGCGAACCGATCAAGAGCTGCTTAGGATTCGCGGGCGAGAAGAGCACGGGATGCGTCCAACCGAAGCGATACTTGAGTTCGGCCGAATACGCGCCTTCCTGATAATCCGGCCACGGGCTGACGCTGCGGTACTGACCGATCGTCGCGTCGTACTGTAGGAAGATCGAAAAGTAGCCGCTGCCGTAGGTTATGTCGGGATCGCCGGGCTGCGGCGCGACGAACGTGCTCTCGCCGTATGCCACTCGTTGCCATTCGTCACCCGAGATGGCGCCGCTTACCGACGCACTCGGTCCTTCAATCGAACCTTCGTCCTGCTGCGCGCCATAGATGTGAAACGGGAAGCGGTCGTCGATCGAGACGTGATAGAACTGGCCCGTCGGCTGATTGTGCTCGCCGCTCCAGGTCGCGCCGCCATCGGTCGAAACCGTCGCGCCGCCGTCGTTGCCTTCGAGCAAGATTTTCGGATTGCGCGGATCGACCCAGACGATGTGGTTGTCGCCGTGCGGCGGTCGCAGCGAGCGAAACGTACTCCCGCCGTCGCGCGATACCCAAGCTGCTTGCACGTTGGGCACGTAAATCGTGTTGGGGTTTGTTGGATCGACGTAGACGCACATATAATAAAAGGCGCGTTGGCGCAGCTCCATGTCGTCGTTGGTGCGCCGCCAGGTCGCGCCGCCGTCCTTGGAACGGAAAATGCCGCCGCTTTTCGCCTGCACGATCGAATAGACGACGCGCGGGTCCGACGCCGAAACGCCGACGCCGATCCGCCCGAGGACGCCGCCCGGATAGCCGGGATTGTGCGAAAGATTCGTCCAATGCGCGCCGCCGTCGCTCGTCTTGTACAAGCCGCTGCCCGGGCCGCCGCTGGTGAGTTTCCATGGCTGACGCTGAGCCTGCCACATCGCTGCGTAGAGCGTTGCCGGATGCTGGGGATCCATCGAAAGCGCGATCGCGCCCGTTGCGTCGTTGACGAAGAGGACCTTCGTCCACGTCTTGCCGCCGTCGGTTGTCTTAAAAACGCCGCGGTCGCCGTTGGGTACGAACGCATGCCCCATCGAAGCGACGTACGCGACCCCGGCGTTGCGCGGATCGATCGCAATCGCGCTGGTCGTGTGCGTATCGCGCAAACCGGCGTACGCCCACGTCTTGCCTGCATCGGTCGATTTAAAGACGCCGTCGCCGGTGATCATGTCACCGCGAATATCGCTCTCGCCGGTCCCCGCCCAGATCACGTTGGAGTTCGAAGGCGCCACGGCGATCGCGCCGATGCTGGTACTATCGCCCGGCAGCGTGCCGTCGGAAATATTCACCCATTTGATGCCGTAGTCGGTGCTCTTCCAAATGCCACCGTCGACGGCGCCCATATAGAAGAGGTTCTGGCCCGGCACGCCGGCAACCGCGACGACCCGGCCGCCGATAAACGGGCCGACGCTGCGCCACGCGAGCTTCCCAATAATCGACTGTCCGGCCGCCTGGTCACCGGCGGCGATGCTCGCGGTCGCGAGCGCGAAAGCTGCTGCAATGGTTATCGTTCGTAGGCGCATGACGGTTTCTTTAGCGTGCAAATTTGGCGACCCCTCCCTGCCGAAAGCTGTCCCCTTGCCGGCCACATCGAATGCAGAACCGTATGGCCAAAGCCAAGTCCGAACCAAAACATAAAGAAGCAGCTGGAATCACGCTTGCCGACCTTCTCGAGCGTGCGAAGAGCCTAGAAGGCGCCGCCGGCGAGTTTGCCGATGCGCCAGACGAAGACGAAAACGCCGCCAAACATTATTGGCTTCGTTACGAGCAGCAAGCGAAGGCGCTGCTGGACGATCTCACTCCCTTGCTCGACATCTTGTCTCGCGCGGGGATATTTGCGGCTTCCTACATCCCCGACGTCTATGAAAAGCTGGCAGGCGATGCGAGCGAAGCAGAGAGCGACGCCGATTGGCGGACGTATTTAGCCTTTGAAGCCGACTTCGGACAAAGGCTCGACGGAACGGCTTACGAGTTCATAGGGTCGCGCATTGGGGACATATCCGAGCCCCCGCCACCGCTCATTCGCGCAGGTCGAGACGAGGATTTCGGCCCGTTTCATCCGGCAGTCTTTCTCCGTGTTCCGGTCGTGGGGCACGTCGTGCTGGAGGAGGCATGGCAGCACGAGGGTGACGCCATTCGCGTCATCCACACGCGGCCGATCCTGGCAGATCGCTCGAATGTGGAGTTCGTAAACCAGGACTTCAACATCATCGGCTTCCAGCCGACGAGCGTCCCGATGGTGGCCGTTTATGGAACGTTGGAAGCCGGCATCGACCTTCGCGAATACCCCTGGGATATCGAGACGCTGCTCGCGGAGGACGTCATCGAACTGCTCGGCTACGACTACCCGGATTCGGAGATTGACTGGCTCGCGCGCCTATCCCAAGCGCGCGAAGCGCACGAATCGGAAGCCGAACGCGAGAAGGAACAGGACATGGGAGTGTACCTGCGCGGAGAGTATCGCAAGCTGCCAAAGTTGGAGCTTCCGCCATCGGACGATAGCGAAAAAGAATAGCTACGTCCGCGCGCTGCGGACAGCGTCCCGCGCTAAAAGGTGCTCGGCCTCGTCAAGCCTCCGGTCCAAGATTTGCTCGAATCGGAAGAACCACTCTCCGAGGGTCGCGCGCCGCCCTTCGCCGGCACGCAACGCCAGACGCAGTTGGTGCAGTTCGTCGGCGGCCTCGCGCCCGCCACCGTCGCGGCATGCGGAGAGCACGGATTGAAACCGCCGGAGATCGACGTCCGCCCACTGATGGAGTACAAACCCTTTGCCCACTCGCGTAACGATTCGCGCATCGCCGGCGTTCTTGCGCAGGCCATATAAACATACGCGAAGCGAGTTGCGGGCGGCATCGCCTTCGGATTCAGGCCAGAGCGCGTCGAGCAACGCGGCGACATTGATTCCCGTTCGTGCCGACGCGACGGTCAGCAGCAACTCCAGCTGCTTTTCCGGCAATGCCGCTCGCGCGCCGTTTACGCGAAGCTCGGCATTGAAAAAGGAGACTTGAAACATCGAGTGTGCCGGCCGGCTTTTTCTCAGTCGAACGTCAACGAACGTTTGCAGAAGGCCGATGTCCCGGGCGTTGGCCCGCAGCGCAAGGATCGACTTGCTCAGCGCGACCCATCCGGCGTCGCGCGCCATCGTGTGGGCTCGCTCGAGCATTGAGTCACGCCGATCGGCGCAGGTTTCGGCAACGGCGATCGCCGCGAGCACCTGCAACGACGGCAGGCCGGCGCGATCGGCGCTCGCGAGCGCGTCCTCGGCAAGCTGGCCGGCGCGACCCGCATCGTCGGTCCGCGCGCAGAGGACCAGCGCGGCGCGCGCCTTCCACTCCGGCAGGTCGTTTCCGTCGAAAGCAACCTTGTCGTCGCGAGCGGCCGCCGCAAACGCGAAACTGCGGATTCCCCGCATGTTGCGGTCGCCGAGCACGCGCTGCAGTGCGTCGACCTTCTGCTCGAACGCGCCGTCTTCGCCGTTGCGCCAAGAACTGAAGGCGATTTGTGCGCGCACTTCCGCGATGATGCTGCGGCGGCGCGTTCGCTGGGCGAGTCCTAAAGATTGTACTAGTGCGTCGCGCTCATCTTGCGCGCGACCGTTGGCCCAGGCGCTCCATGCATCGACGCATCCGAGCGACAGGCACCCCGCGAGGTCACGCAGCCCGCTCACCCAATAGCCGATCGCGATGGCCGCGAAAATTTCGAAGGGGACGACCGTCGCGAGGCCGGCGAACCACGGCATCAATGCGATATTCGCCAACGCGGATGCGGCAACGACGAGCAGCGCCACGATAATATAGGCGACGATGCGCTTGTACACCGGACCCGTGTCGGCGAGTCCGGCGCGGATGAACAAGTAGAACGCGAGCAGCGAGCCGAGCAGACGGAGAATAAACAGGCCGCCTTCATACATCCAAATCGGTAAGATGGGCGCCGTCTCGGCAAGAACTCCGCGGTTCATGGCGACTCCCGGCAAGTTCGCAAAATACCAGGGGCTGAGCTGCGCGCTCAGCGTCCAATTGGCGATCGTTAGCGCTCCGACGCCGGCGAGCAGCGCGGCGAGAAGTCGTAGGCTGCGCGGCGCGGTGGCGCTCGCAGCCACTCGAAGTAGTAGCACGAAACCGGCGACGTAGCAGAGCCAGACCGCACCAAAGCTCGTCCAGCCGGCTAGTGGCCAGGCGGGACGCCGCCCCGCGACGAGCTCGACCACATCGCTGGTCGCGATGGGCACGACGATCGCGGCAAATAGTAACGCACCGACGCCGGCAACCACGCGCGACCGAGCTTGGCGCTTCGGATCGAGATAGAGCGCCAGGCCGAGAAAGCCGATCGCGCCGAGCCCGGCGAGCGCGTCGTCCGCGGCCATGACGGCGGCGTATCCGGCGGGCGGCAGAAAAGCGTACATGAGCGGCATCACGCCGTTCCCTGCGACGAAGAGGAAGAACGCTCCGGTGAGGCGCTCCGGGCGTATGAGAACGAGCGCCAACGCCAGCAGCACCAGCACCAGAAAGATGGCTTTCTGCGCGGTTAGTTGGAGGAGAGAGGTCGCGGCGACCCAGTCGTCGCCCGAATCGTAGGCCTCGGTGACAAGCTTCGCCACGTGCGTTTTGCCCTGGCGATCCACGACGAACGGCACCGGCTTCCCAACTGGCGGCTGCCGTAGTCCGTCCTCGGCACTACCGTAACGCTCGTTCGGAGCCATGAGGAAATAGTCGATGCGGTCCCCGGTCGAGATGCCCGCCTTTTCGGCGCGCGGATCGGCAAAGATCACGCCGTTCGCGACCGTGTCGAAGCCGAACGTTCCGAGCGCCCAGGGATTTGCCGACTCTAAGAGGTTCGGCAGGGAAAACGCCAGCGCGGCGACCGCCACCGCCACAACCGCTGCCGTTCGCAAGCTGCGGCGCGTGGCTTCGGCCGAGACCGGGATCGCGATCATCCGCCTACGCCATTAATGGGCGAATAATGCTCGCGGGTGTACGTTGTGGTGATGCCGGCATCCACGAGCGTTCGTACGGGTCCGTCCGGCCGCCTCCGTCACCTTAGGGGGTTTATGCGTTACGCGATCGCCGTCATATCGTTAGCCATGGTATTCCTCAGCGCCGGAACGTGGGCACGAGCCGGAGTGACCGGCGACGTCACCGGGATCGTCAAGGATTCGAGCGGTTCCCCGGTCGCGGGGGCCGAGGTGCGAGCCGCCGCGCCCTCGATGGCGCGCAGCGCAAAGACCGATGCGAGCGGCCACTTCGTGATCCTCTCGCTGGTTCCCGACACCTATACGATCTATCTCACCCACGCCGGCTATCTCGACGCCGCGTTCGCCGGCGTCGTGGTCTTCGCCGATCAGACGCAAACCGTGAGCTACACGATGGTCCCGAGCCTGCGAACCATCGCGCACGTGAAGTCTTCGGGTTCGGCTTCACTTGTGAAACCCGGCGTCGGCAGCGACGTCTACAGCGTGAACGCTTCGCAGATCGCCGCGTCCGCGACGCTGGGCGGCGGCGGAAATCTCAACAATGCGTACTCGGCGATGGCGTCGGTTCCGGGCGTGCAGGTCTCGCAGGGCGGCATCGGCTGGTCGTTCAACGCCGCGTACGTTCGCGGCCAGAACGGATACTACACCGGTTACGAGTACGACGGCGTCCCCGTCAACCGCGCGTTCGATAACTACAACGCCTCGACGGAGCCGTCGCTCGGCCTTCAAGAGCTGCAGGTGTATACCGGCGGCGGACCCTCGTCGGTTGCCACCGCGGGAACTGCGGGCTTCATCAATCAGGTGATCAAGACCGGCACCTTCCCGGGCTATGCGACCGCGAATCTCGGCATCTCGACGCCGGCTTACTACCATCAGGCGCAAGTCGAGATCGGCGGCTCGACGCCGGATCGCACCTTCAGCTATTACGTCGGCGCGATGGGCTACAACCAGACGTATCGCTTTATCGACAACAGCAACGGCGCCGGTTACGGCGTTCCCGGCGGTATTTTTTCGGGCAACACTAGCGGCTACGGCTTAGGCTATGGCTTCGGCAGCAACCAGGAGTACAACGTCGGTTACGCCTGTCTTTTCGGCACGTGCCAAGGCGTGAAGCCGATATGCCCGCTCTACGGCGCGAAGTTCGGCTTTCCGGATCAAGGCTGCTGGCAGTACTACAGCAATACGATGGGTGATCCGTTGATGGTCTCCGACCGGGAAGACGTCGTCAACCTTCACTTGGGCATTCCGAGGCCCAACGGACTGCGCGACGACGTGCAGTTGCTCTGGAGCGGTTCGGCCCTCAACAACTACGGCTACAACAGCCCGAGCGACTTAGGTCCCGGCGTCAACCAGTTTATTTACTCGCTCTTCGGCACCAAGTACGCACCACCGGTCTGCGGGAACCAGCCGTTTGCCGTGTGGGGGGAGCATCTAACCCGCCGGTTACCGTACTTTCGGGCTACGGCTGCACGAGTGCGCCTGGAAGCGCGCAGCAGATCATCTCCTACTTGGCGCCCAATCAAGTCTTCTGGGGACGGTACGGCTATCAGGGACCGTTGTACTGCGCGAGCTTTTCGGTCGCATGCGCGCCGACTTATCTGGGATACTCGGACGCCATCGCCTACGACCTGCCGTTCGGAGCGCCGGTCGCGGGCAGCGCATCCAGGTTCAAGGCGCCCTCGGTCTACTTCGCGCCCGATACGCCGGCGCATCCGTTTCGCGGGCCGCTCCCGCTGTACGATAACTCGATCGACGTCGGGCAGAACGACGTCGGCATCACCAAGCTGCAATACACGCACGCGCTGAGTCAATCGGCCTACGTGCGTGCGTTTGCCTACACGTTCTACTCCGACTGGACGTTCAACGACCCGACTTTTGCCGCGGCGTTCGAGCAGATCGGAAGTTTCCCAGGCGAGGCGCAGTATCTGCTCTTCGGGCATACCTCCGGCGGCGCGATCAGCTTCGAGGATCAAGTGAACCCGCAAAACCTCGTCAGCATCGACGGAAACTATACGACCTCCGGCGTGCTGCGAATTAACAACTCGACGGCCTACGGTGCGCCGACGCCGGCGGGATTCTCGCTCGTACCCGGCGGCGTTTCACCGATCGGCTACATGGCCAAAACCGGGAACGGCTACACCTGCTACGATCCGACCCTCGGCACGCCGGAAGTCTGCCTCACCGACGGCTACTACGATGTATCGCTGAAAAAAACGGTCTTCCCGTCATGGCTCAGCAATGCGGCCAAGGGTCCGTTGAACTGGCCGAACTCGTTCGGGCCGGCCGGCTCGCCGGCCGCGAAAGCCGGAGCCACGTGGGATTCGCTGTGGAGCGGAAATCTGAGCGGATCGTACAACACCGTGCGGCCGCGCTTTACCAACGCCGCGGTTGGGGACCAGTTCCGGCCGAACGACAAGCTGATGATCAACGCCTCAATGCGCTTCGACAACTTCGTCTACGACTTGCCCGACTCGCTCACCGCGGCGACGGCATTCTACGCCAACGAGACCGCCAACTACATTTGCATTCTCGCTTCGACCGGCCAAGTGATGACGATTCCGCTGCCGCCGGGCACGCCGCCGCCCGCGAGCGCGCAATACGTTTTAGGCGACTGTAACAAGGCCGCCGCGCACTTCCACTCGGGCGGCCCGACGACCGGATGGGTTCATCCCAACGGCACCGTACAGAACGGCGTTGCGGCGCCCAATTTTACTGCGAGCTCGCCGTCCTCGTACACGCTCGACTATTGGGAACCGCGTTTCTCCGGGACGTATACGATCGATGCCGACACGGTGATTCGCGCCTCCGCGGGGCGATTCACGCAGCCGCCGATCTCGGCCTCGCTGCAATATCTCAGCCTGACGGGTGACGAGACGCCGATCTGGAACAGCGGGCTCAGTCTGGGCTTTCACTCGCCGTTCCACGCGATTCCGGGCGTGTCGTCGGCGCAGTACGACCTCTCCTTGGAACGGCACCTGAAGGGAACCGACATGAGCTTCAAAGTCACGCCGTTTTATACGTGGGTGACCGACTGGCAGCAGCAGAGTTTCGTCGGCGCCGGTTTCGTGACGCAGGTTCCGGTCGGCGTCAACCGCGACAAGGGTGTCGAGTTGCAATTCCAAAAGGGCGACCTTGCGCACAACGGGCTTTCGGGGCTGATCGCCTTCACCTACACCGACTCCGAGATCAAGTTCGAGAACATCCCGCTGCAGTATGGCGGCGTGATTCCCAACCAGATCATCGCGCTCAACGCCGCGATCGCGCAGTACAACGACCTGACGAAGGTGGGCGGCGGCAGCCAATGCTATCGCGAGGGCAAGAAGGCCTCGTGCAGCGCCAAACCGGTCGATTGCGGATACTACGGAACGCAGATGTGCGATCCGATTTTGAATCCGTACTATAACGATCCGGAACAACCGCTGCTCGACGAAAACGGCTGGTACCATCCGTACTCGGTGCAGATCGCTCCCAACCTCAACGGTAGCCTTGGAAGTTATATTTCGCCGTACGTTTCGGCGCTGATCCTCAACTGGCGGCGCGATAAGCTGGCCATAACGCCGAGCCTCAACTTCCAGACGGGCGGGTTCTACGGAAGCCCGATCGATACCGAAGGGCTGGATCCGCGAAGCTGCATGCTGAACTCGCGCGCCACGGGCATCACGAAGGTCTCGCCGAAGACCAACCCGCTGAAGTGCAACTATCTCTATCTCAGCTCGCCGGGCGTAACAACGTTCGCCTATCTCTACATCCCCGACCCGCAGACGGGCACGTTCCTCTTCGACAACTACCAGCAGCCCAGCTCGCTGGTCGGCAATCTGCAAATCTCCTACGACGTGAGCCCGAGCATTCGCATAACGGCGATCGGCGAAGGGCTGTTCCACGCGTGCTTCGGCGGAACGGCCGCGCCCTGGACGGCCGCCCATCCGCCGGGGAACGCGATCTGCGGCTACTCGCCGTCGGGAGGATCGCTCAACAACTCGCTCTACCCGAGCAACTTCTACAACGGGACCGGGATCGGCGATTACAAGGCCAACGGCGCGCGAACGCAGTTTAACCAAAGCTATCTGCCAAGCACGTTCAATAACGGTGCGATCGGCGGAGCCGTGGAACCGATCAACGTCTATATCAACGCTCAGGTTAAGATCTAAGCGTGCGCCGTTCCACCGCCCTCTTGGCGCTGGGGATCTTGCTGCTTGCGGCGACGCCCGAGCAGCGATTGCTCGGCGCGATGAAGCTCTGGGGCGATATTCGGCTCTTCGATCCGCAGGCGAGTGACGGCAGCGTCGACTGGGACGCGGCCTTCATGAACGCCGAGCCGGCCATTATTGGGGCGAGCGATGCCGGCGCTTACCGCGCGGCGCTTGCGACGCTGCTCGCGCCGCTGCACGATCCCGCCACGCACGTGGACGCTCCGGCCGAGTCGGGGTCGGGGCGCATCACGACCAGTTCATCGGGCACCGTTGCGGTGATTACGATTCCGCACGACGCTGCGGGTGATCCGTTCGATGCGGATCTGAAAGCCGCCGTAAATGCTGCGGCGTCGAGCCAGGCCGTGCTCTTCGATATTCGCGGTGTGAACGAGTCGAGCGACGCGGACGCCGATGCGCTGTCGAGCCTGTTCTCAGCCGAATCTCCGGTACGCGCGCTCGTCAGGGGTGATGTCGCGCTGCCGCGCGATCGTTCGCGCGCATACCAAGGGTATCCAAGTCAGCGGCCGGGCGGGTACAGCGGGTACTCGGCTTTCGATCAAACGAACGATTCCGAGACGCTGCACGGAACGTCGGCACAGGCGCGCCGGTTCGGTTTTCTCGTCGACGGTTCGACGTCGTTACCGCCGCTCGCGATTGCGCTCGCGCTCTCCGGCGACGCCACGATCTTCACGACCGGCGGCCAGCCGGCGGCCGTTTCGGCTGGAGGAGGCACGCTCGACCTTCCGGACGGCGTTGCGGTGACGTACCGTTTCGGGGATTTGGCCGACGTGGCATCGCGGCAATCGTTTGCGACGGTAACCGTGCGAAGCGTCGCGGATGCGGCTGCGCAACTGGAATCGCTAACGCCCCGACCGGCGACGTTTGCCCGACCGCCCGCCGAACGGTTCGTCGATAATCCGTACGACTCGGTTACTTACCCAAGCGAAGCGATGCGGATGCTGGCGGTTGCGCGGATCTATAACGTGATCCGCTACTTCTCGCCGTATCGCGCGCTAATGCACGACGATTGGGATGCCGCCGCATTGACCGCGATTGACGACGAGCGCGCCGCCGGCAACGCGCGCGCCTACGTGCTCGGATTGATGAAGTTCTACGCGCACCTGCACGACTCACACGGTTTTGTTTGGAGCGCCACGACCATCAAACAGGAGTTCGGCTACGGGCCGCCGTTCGACGCGCGCTATCTGCACCGGCAGGCCGTCGCGAGCGAGGTGTACGCAAGCGGCGCGGCGATGCACGGTTTGCGTCTCGGCGATGTCGTCGATACGGTTGACGGCGTTCCGGTGAGGCAAGCCATGAAGCGGCAAGAGGCGTACATCTCGTCGTCGACGCCGCAATCGGCCGACGCCCGAGCGCTCGCTCGTGCGAGCGAACCGTCGATCTTCGCCGGGCCGCACGGAACCACGCTCACGATTCGCTTCCATCACCCCGGTGAGCGGCGGTCGCTGGTTGCGACATTCACCCGCGATGTGTCTCCCGAGCCGAAAGCGCCCGCGGCGCCAAAATACCTCATTCTCCCCGGCAACGTCGGCTACGTCGATTTCGATCGTTTGGAAGTCTCTGAAGTCGACGCGATGTTCGCTGCGCTCAAGAATACCCGTGCGATCGTCTTCGACAATCGCGGCTACCCTCGGGGCGCGGCCTGGCCGATCGCGCCGCGGCTCACAACGCGCACGTCGGTGCGGGCGGCGCTCTTCAACACGCCGCTCGTCGTCGGACCGATCGACCAAAGCTTTGCCGAGATCGATCTACTCCCGGTCTACCAAGAGTTTTACCAAATGCTCGATAAGGCGGACGGCTCACGCTATCTCAAGCCAACTGTGATGCTGATCGACGAACGCGCCATCAGCCAGTCGGAGCACAGCGCGCTCTTCTTTCGCGAAGCCGGTCATACGCGGTTCGTCGGCACGCCGACGCAGGGCGCGAACGGCGACGTAACCTCGATGGTCGCGCCCGGCGCAGTGCGCCTCTCGTTTAGCGGCGAGGGCGTACGCCATGCGGATGGAAGCCAGCTCCAACGCGTAGGCATCATTCCCGACGTCTGGGTCGAACCGACGGCCTTCGACATCGCTGCTCGCAACGACGTCGTTCTACAGCGCGGCCTGGACGAAGCGCTGCACTTGTCGGGCGCGAGCCTGCAAGCGCGAAGGGCTGCGGTGCGGCAAGAGATCGCGCGCGAACGGGCGCGCGCACCGTGCACCTAAGCCGACAGTTCAGACAACAACGATCTCGATGAGTTCGCGCAATGCCTCGACGTCGGTGGGATTTCGCGTGTACAGCGGAAGGCCCGCATCCAACGCGACCGACGCAATGAGAAGATCGAGAGCGCGCGGCCCACGAGGCTTTCGACCCGCGGCCGCGACTTCGGCATAGATGCGACCGTATGCCCGCGCCGCGCCGTCGCCGAAGGGCAGTGGTGTAAAGGCCGCTTCGGCGCGTTGAAGCCGGTCCTGACGGCTGCCCCGTTCGGTCGGGTCGCTTGTGGCCTGAGGGCCGGCCGCTAGCTCCGCCATCGTGATTGCGGAGATCAGCGGTTCCTCGGGGAGAGCGGTGGGATCGACACGTTCGAGATCGATCACAACGGAGGTGTCGAGAAGGGCGCGCCGATGCTTAGCCACGCGGGCGTGGATCGGAATCGGCGACCGCGTCGAGATCCCTGCGCAAGCGACCGTAGTCGACGCGCGGAGCGCCCCGGAAGATCTCGAGTACCGTTGCTAAGCCCGCGTTGCGGCGCCGTCGGAGTGGAACCAGTTCGCCCACCGGCTTTCCACCGCGGGTCACGATAAAGCTTTCTCCGGCCTCGAGCGCTCGCATGACCTGGCCGCTTTCGTTACGCAGCTCGCGTTGAGTAATCTCCCTCACCTGGTGAGTGTAGCACATGGTGCTACAGATTCACAAGCGCGTTCATACGCTGGCGCGGCGCTTCTTTGGGCGCCCGCCCTTTCTGCCGTTTTTGCGCGCCGCGCGCGCCTTTGCAAGCGACGATACTTTGCCGGCGCGCCTGCCGAGGTCGCCGCGAATCGTCCGACCGAAGAGCCTATCAAGCAGCCCGGGAATAAACACGTCGACGTCAAGATCATCTTGAGAGATCGTGGCTCCGCCGTTCCCGGGATACACCGTTGCGAGCTGTCCCGAATTCGCCTTAGCCAGCGGCGGAATCCGCGATCTTGGAATGCTCAGGCGGACGCCGGAGCTAAGTGTTAGGCGCAGGGCATCGGCTCGCGCATCATAGCCGACCGAGCGGAGCGAGAGCATCTTCTCCTCATAGGCGGCGCGAGCTTGCTCGTTACGGTTGCCGCTCGGCATCTTCACCATAGATCTTCCTCCACACAGCCCAGCAGGCATCGATATGTTCTTGCACCACGACGATTGCGTCGCGCTTCACGCGCTTTCTAGGGCGCCCGTACTTCGCACTTACGAAGGCCACGGGCCGCAGCGAGATTTTCAGGAGAATACCATGCTTTAATACGTGAACGTGAGCCGGCCCGTGATCGTCGGTAAATACCTTGATGACATACCCCCTAACCTCAACGACCTTTGGCACTTGTATTTTAACCTAAGTACTTGGGTTTTGCAAGATTGTCGACGGCCGCACCACAGTTGTTACGTTTTTAGTTTCCCCTGTCGACGGGTCGGTGCGCCAGGTGAAGGAACGGGCGTGTACGCAGGAAAGCACCGTTAATGAAACGATCCTGCTTGCTTCTCGCCGTTGTAACCGCGGCGATGCTATTGCCCGCATGCGGCGGCAGCCATTTCGGCCCCACAATGCCGGCGAGCGCACCGCTGGCCGCTAGAGCGCACTCGTCGAGCAGCACCTATAAGCTTCTCTACAGCTTTAAAGGAGAGCCGGACGGTGCAAGCCCGCTCGCGGGGTTGATCGCGGTGCACGGCAAGCTGTATGGCACGACGTTGAATGGTTCGAAAAACTACTGCTCGGCAAGCTGCGGCAGCAACGACTGCTATCTCGGCTGCGGAACCGTCTTTTCGGTGGATTCATCCGGAACAGAGCGTGTCGTCTATAATTTCCAGGGTAACTTCAGCAGCGCGCAAGACGGCTCGTGGCCGTTTGCCGGCCTGACCGAACTCAAGGGCACGTTGTACGGGACGACGAGCAGCGGCGGCCTCGGCGATGGCATCGTGTATAGCGTAACCACATCCGGTAAAGAGAAGGTGCTCTACCGCTTCACCGGCGGCAGCGATGCGCAGGGCTCCGAAGCCACGATGATCGTCGCAAAGGGAACCCTTTACGGAACGTCGGTCTACGGCGGCGGTTCGGGATGCGGAGGGGCCGGCTGCGGTACCGTCTTTTCGTTCAGCCCCGCTGGCAAAGAGAGCGTGCTCTACAGTTTCGCCGGCGGCAGCGACGGCGCGCGGATGTACTCCGGCGTTACGTACTTTCACGGCAAGTTGTACGGCGCGACGCTCGAAGGCGGTTCGGGCTGCGGCAGCACCGGTTGCGGGACGATCTTCGAGCTGAGCTTATCGGGAAAGAAGAAAGTGCTGTATCGCTTTGGCGGCACTTCGGACGGCGCATTTCCCAACGGACTCACCGCCGCCGGCGGCGTGCTGTACGGAACGACGGAGGGCGGCGGCGCCCGAAGCTCCGGAACCTTCTTCAGCATCACGAAGTCCGGGAAGCTGCAAACGCTGTACTCGTTCCAAGATATTCCCGACGGCAATCTTCCCGGCGCAAATTTGCTCTATCTCAACGGCAACTTCTACAGCACGACGGTCGGCGGCGGTACGACCGGCGTCGGCACCGTCTACGAGATCGGCAAAACGGGCAGTGAAAGCGTGCTCTATAGCTTCGCCGGCGGCAACGACGGCGACGCGCCGCAAGCGCCTGTGGTCGCATTTAAGGGCGCTCTCTACGGCACCGCTTATAAGGGCGGCGGTACGGGTTGCAGCGGCAACGGCTGCGGTGCGGTATTTAGCGTAACGCCCTAGCTCACTCTTTTCTCGGAGGATTGAAATGAGTTCACGGTTGAGTTTGATTATGGTGGCGACAACCGCCGCGGCGACCGCGATAGCGTTTGCGGGTTGCGGCCAGACGACGGGGCTGAGCGGACCCAGCGGGGTGGCAAATGCGAGTGGCTCCCCTGTCACCCTTCGACAGGCTCAGAATGACAAAGCTGGGGGACGGAGCTGGATGAATCCCGCCGCGAAGAAGTCGGATCTGCTCTATCTCGACGACCAGTCAGGGAACGTATACGTCTATTCGTATCCGAAAGGCGAGTTGATGGGTACCCTCACCGGGCTGCCCGAACCGCAGGGCGAGTGCGTCGACAAGAAGGGCGACGTCTTCTTCACCACCTTCTCGTCGCAGGAGATTCTCGAGTACGCGCACGGCGGAACGTCGCCGATCAACACGTTGAGCAACCCCGGCGAATATATGGAAGGGTGCTCCGTGGATAAGACGACCGGAGACCTTGCCGCAATCGACTTCGAGCCGACGAACGGCGGCGGCGGCGGCGGTGTGGCGATCTACGCCAACGCGTCGGGGAGCCCGACCGTCCTGACCGATACCAATCTCTACCTCGGCTATCAAATCGGCTACGACAACAAGGGCAACATTTTCGTGGACGGCCTCGACAGCAACCGCAACTTCGAGTTCGCGGAGCTGCCGAAGGGCAGCAGCAGCTTCACCGAGATCTCGCTGGGCGTGTCGATCACCACGCCAGGCGGCGTCCAGTGGGACGGCAAGTACGTCACGGTCGGCGATGCGAAGAACGGGAACATCTACCAGACCAACGGCGCGGGTGGTAAGGTCGAGGGCACGACGTCGCTGAACGATTCCGACGGCATCTTCCAATACTTCGTCGCCGGTAAGCGGGTGGTCGGGCCGAATGTCTACTCCGCGAACGCCGGGATTTGGAAGTATTCCAAAGGCGGCAACCCGACCAAGACGATTACCGGCTTCTCCTATCCGTTTGGAGCCGCGATCAGCAAAGCGGTGAAGTAGGACCGTTCACTAGCTGCCCAGCGCGTTGTCCGGGCTCACGGCGACCGGCCAATCACCGGCATCCGTCGTGAGCTTGTCCGCCAACGTGCTTCCGTTCGGGTAGGCGACGCTCTCGATGACGAAGTCGATGCCGGATTCGATGCTGACGTAGAGTTCTTTGTCGTTCTTGCTGAGCGAGAGTCCGTAGGCGTAACCCGACACGGAAATCTGCTTTGACGGCTGCGTTTCGCCGGCGGGGAAATAGTCGATCGTTTGCTCGCCGTCGAGCACGATGATGTTACCCGACTTGTCGACTTCCAATGCCCCCGGGGAAGTATCGGTGAGCCCGAGGTTGGTACCGTTGCTCGATCCCTTGGGAAACTCCAACACTTCGCTTCCGACCGAGGCATACAAATTATCCGACTTGTCGGTTGCAAGATACTCGGGGCTGCCTTCCGAGACCGAGATCGTCAGCGAAGGCGTGGTCTGGCCGCGCTTATAGACCGTGATCGTGTCGTTTCCGACGTTGGCGCAATAGACCGTACCCGCTGCATCGACGGTCAGCCCGGTCGGCCGGTTTACGCCGTCGCTAATCGTTAAAAACGGGGACGTGGCACCAGGTTTATAGGCCGTTATGGTGCCGTTGCCGAGGTTCGTCGCGTAGACGTTCCCCTTGGTATCGACAAACAGACGCTCCGGGCTCGACAAGCCGGTAGTGATCGTGCCTTTCTCCTTACCGTTTTCGCCTTTTGCAGAATAGACGGTGATCGTGCTCGTGTTGTAGTCGCCCCAATAGATGAGGTTCTTTGCTTTTTTCGCGTCGGGCGAGAACCATCCGCGCGAGCGCGCCGCAGGTTGCGAAGAGTGCGAGAACGTCAGGCCGTCGGCGGCTTTGAGATTCGCTCCGGCGACGGCGCCGTTGCTCGGCGAGTTCGGCGAGCTTGGCGAGCCCGCGGCCGAGCAACCCGTAACGAGCGCGGCCAGCGCGGCGGAAGAAATCAAGTAGAGAGTAGACGACGCAATACGGTTCACGAGTGCCTCCATATCAATCAAAGATAGCGCAGGGTTGCGCCGCGCTTCCCGGCGGCGCATCGAGTTCCTGGCTGTTTGACGTTAGCTCGGTCGCTTGAGGGCAGGATGCCGGCCGCTCGAAAAGGCGTGGCGGCCCGATGCCGAAAAACTGAACTCTCACTACTTGTTTGGAGGCGTTTTAGAAATGCGTTTACGTTTGGGGCAACAGACTCTGGCGGCAGCCGTAACGATCGCGCTGCTCGCAGGGTGCGGAGGTGGCATGCCGCCGGCGCAGCTCGGCGCTACGGGTCAGAGCACCGTCGCGCAGTTACGATTCATAGGGGGCGCCGGCGCGGCGCATCCATTCCAATCCGCGGGTGCAAACGCAGCGCGTTCGTGGATGGCACCCGATGCGAAGAAGTCCAAGAGCCTGCTCTACGTCGCGGACCAGGGCGCGAACGACGTTGAAGTCTATTCGTATCCCGGCGGTAAGCTCGAAGGCACGTTAACCGGATTTCAAACGCCGTCGGGCGTATGCTCGAACAAAGCCGGCGACGTTTTTATTCTCAACGGCAACGGTACGACCGTTGAAGTCTACAAGCACGGCGGCTCCTCGCCGATTCGGACGCTCGATCTCCCGGGCTATCCGGAACTCAACTGTTCCGTCGATCCAACGACAGGGAACCTCGCACTTGGAGTGCTCGGCAACACGTGCGGAGACTGCTTTGTCGTCTTCCCCGGCGGCTCGGGAACGCCGACGACCTACACGCCGTCGGGCCAAACCGGGCTTCCCGGCTGCGGCTACGACAACAACGGGAACCTCTTCTGCGACGCCTACGGGGCCGGTGACGCATTTGCGCTCTACGAGCTTCCCAAAGGCAGCTCGACGGTAGGGACGATAACGGTCAGCGGCGCGAGCGGCCTAACGGCGGGGTCGATGCAATGGGACGGCACGGACTTGGCGTTTGGAGCCGGTGCCGGGCCGACGCTCTATCAGATAAAGCTCTCGCTCTCCGGATCGACGGGAAGCGTCGCCGGCTCGACCTCGCTGAGCGGCGCGGGTGCGGTTTGGCAGTTCTGGATCACGAACAATCTCGGTGGCAAGAAGCACAAAGCACTGCGCCTAATCGCGCCAACCTTCCTTAACAGCGTTCCCACCGTCGGCTATTGGAACTATCCGGCCGGCGGTACCGCGACGAAGACGATCACCAGCGGACTCTCGGCACCCGATGGCGCGGCACTAAGCACGAAGAAGTAGCGCGCGGCCGCGCGGAAGTTTCAGAAGGGACCCGAGAGCCCCTAGTCAAAACCTAACGCTTGGGTTATAGAGCCGTAGCTTTGGGAGAACTACTGCCGATGAGCACGACAAAACGCCGCCGCTCGCTCACCAACGCCGAGATTGATGCTGCATACCGCCGTTACGACGAAAGGCTCGCAAAAGAACCGCTTGCGACGAAGGTGCAGTATCGCCCCTCTCGCGACGTGATGCTCGTCGAGATGGACAATGGCGCATCGCTAATCATACCCCGCCGGCTGATGCAAGGGCTGAACAACGCCACTCCCGGACAGCTGCGTGGCGCGTGCATCGTCGGCCAGGGAACCGTCTTGAGTTGGCCGGAATTGGATGCCGACTTTACCGTCATGTCGTTGCTCCAGGGCGTCTATGGTGGCAGGCGCTGGATGTCTGAGCTTGCGCGCCGTGGTGGAGAAGCTACGTCGAAGGCCAAGGCCCGGGCCGCAAGACTCAACGGCGCAAAGGGCGGGCGCCCGCGAAAGACCGTCGCGAAGCCTCGTTAGGCGCGTTGGAGACGGAGTCTGCGCGCTCCGATCGCCGCCGCAAACAGTACGACCGAAGCCGTCGCAAACTCGGGTGCGTACGCGCCTTGCGTGAAGTCAAAGCTCGTGCGGTTCATCGGGCCGATATACCAAAGCACCAGGTAGGCGATTTCGAAGAGCCGAGTCGTGCCGGAGAGCGCGCCGCACGCAAGGGCGAGCGTCGGAACGAAGACCGCGCCGGCGAGAATGCCTTCGACTCCGCCGAGGTTTCCCGCGGCCGCCCAGTGCGCGAGCGCTCCGCCGGCCGTCGCGAGCGCGAGCAGCACGCCGGCGAGCCACTGCGCGACGAACTGGCGCCGAATCGGATGAAGCGTCGGGTAGATAAACTGCTCGGTGCTGCAGACGGCCTCGCGCGTACCCAGTTGCGACCAGACGAGCATCGGCCAAATCCACGCGAGGCCGACCGCGATGCTCTGCGCTTTTGCATCGGCGAAGAGCTGGAACACCCATAAGCCCGCGGCAACCACGTACCACCAGAAGCTCAAGCCGCGCAGAAGCAGCCGCAACTCGGCGAGCACGATCGCGCCGAAGTCGCCGATGAAGAGCGCGTCGACCAGCGGCCGGGTCAAGCGCGCTACCGCCGACTGCCAACGGGCAACGACGGCATTGCGCTGACGGTGTTCGGCTGTGCGCGCGGATTTTGCAAAGCGATCGAAAAGCAACGCCGCCACGGCGACAAGGCCGAGCGCGACGGCGAACCAAACGAAACGTTCCGCCACGTCGCTGCCGGAGAACGCGAACCCGTGAAAGGTAAAGAAGTGGCGCGCGTCTTCGCCGCCGGCGCCGATCTCGACCGAGTTCAGCTTCGCGCGCGGATCGATTTGCAAGAGCGCCGCCCAGACCTGGCGCAGGACGAGATTGCCGCCGAACACGTCGCGCCACCACGGGACGTGCCCGCCGTCGCCCTTGAAGCTCCAGATCAAATACCCGATCCACGCAAAGAAGTAGAGGACGTTGCCCAGCCCGCCGCGCAGCCACGGAATCATTTCGAAGAGCAGCGCGACGACGGCAACCATCGCGATCGTCGGCAGCACGACGAGCGCGAACGGGGCGGCGATCTGCCCGAGGTCGAACGCTGTACTCTCGCCGCGCACGAACTGCATCACGATCGCGACGATGAAGAGGACCGCCGCCATCGAGCCCAGCACGAGGAAGTTGCTCAGCGCCTTGCCGAGCGCGTAGTCGAAGCGCGTGACCGAGGTCGCGGCGAGAATCTCGCCGACGCGCGTCGTGCGGTCGCGCTCGACCGCGCTCTTGATGTTGTAGAACGCAAAGAGCGACAGTATCAGCGATGCCAGCAGCGCAAAGGTCGCGCCGATCCACGCGGAGTTGTAGATGCCGCGGTAGCCGTCGATGAGGAACGTTTGGTAACCCGCGTTTTTCGCCGGGACCAGCAGCGTGCCGATCAGCAGCGTAACGGCGATCGTCGCGAGGTATTGGTAGCGGCGCGTGCGTTCCAGCAGATCCGCGCGCGTCAGCGCGTAGATCGCCCAGAATCTGCTCAAGCAGCGACTCGCGCGCCGGTGACGATCTGCAAGTACGCCTCTTCCAACGAGGCGCACCCACGCACGAGTTTTAGCGGATGCTCGTCGGCAAGCAGGGTTCCGTGGTCGACGATCGCGACGCGCGTCGCCAGGCTTTCGACGTCGGAGCAGATGTGGGTGGAGAGAATGATGATCCGCTCGCCGGCCATCTCGCGCAGCAGCGCGCGAAAGCGCACGCGCTCTTCGGGGTCCAAGCCCGCCGTCGGTTCGTCGACGATCAGGAGCCGCGGGTCGTTGAGCAACGCCTGCGCGATGCCGACGCGCTGGCGCATGCCGCCGGAGAATCCACCTAAGGGCCGCGAACCGGCGTGCGTGAGGTTGAGGGCATCGAGCAGCGTTGCGATGCGGTCGCGCAGCACGCGCCGTCCGATGCCCTTGAGCGCACCGATATATTCCAGGAACTCGATCGCCGAGAGATGCGGATAGATGCCGAAGTCTTGTGGGAGATAGCCGAGCGTGCGGCGCAGCTCGTCGGGCGATTTCGCGACGTCGTGGCCGTTGAAGCGGATCGTCCCACTGCTGGGCCGCGTGACCGTTGCGAGCATCCGCATGAGCGTCGATTTTCCGGCGCCGTTGGGGCCGAGCAGGCCAAGAATCCCGGGTTCGAGACGCAGCGTGAAATCGCGGACGGCGTGGACGGCGCCGTAACGTTTGTTCAGTCCATCGATCTGGAGTTCCATCGCCGCATCTACGCGCCGCAACGCCTGGTTGTTTCAGGCGCCGGAAGCGCGCCGGCCAGCCTGGACGCTAGCGCCGCTTCGACGACGAAGCCGCGGCGGTCGCGGCTAAGTAATGTTGGTCGAGCGCTTGCCTAAGAAGGGTCTTAATTACTGCTTGCCGGCTAACGTTTAAGTCTTCCGCGGCCCTGTCGAGTTCGGCGAGCATTGGCGAAGCGAAATCGACATTCACCCGCTGAATCGGCCCCATCATCCGCCCACGGTTAGTAAAAAACTTCGATATGTCTTGTCCTCGATCTGCAAGACGGGCAATCTCGTCTGCAGACGCGGCTCTCTTTCTACGAACCACTTTCATTCAAGTTCTGTTCCTGTTTAGTCGCTCTCCAAAGCGTAACGAGGTGGTAAAATTCACCCTGCTCGTCGTCCCGTATCTCAAAAATGACCGAGTAAAGGCAACCCTTAGCCCAACCGATCGCGCGATACTGCTCGGGTAAATCGGAGCGTTGGTCGAGATAGTATGGGCGCGTGAAGATTTCTTGCACCTCTTCAAATCCGATGCCCCTTTGCGGGCTGCGACGGAGGCGCTCGCTCTTTCGCCCGTCAAAGTCGAAGCGCATGTCCTTGGTATATCAGTTATACCATATCAGGGAACCGCCGGGCAAGTAGGAAGGTGCGCCAAGCTTCACGTTGAGCGTTTTAGCAACCGGTGGTCGCACTTACGGTTGCCCTGCTGGAAGCAACTGCAGCCGGAACTTACATCCCGAGGCGGATCTTGTCGAACGTCCCCTCGATCGTTTGCGGCGTGAGTTTGTATAGCTCGGTCATGAACTTGACCGTGGCGGCCGCCGCGCCGTCGAAGCCGAACGTGGAATCGTTGAAAGTGCATCCGACGAACTGCACCGGACCCGACGCGCTGAACGTCAGCGCGCACTTGTCGAACGTACAGTTCTCGAAGCGCTGGTTATCGACCGGAACGCGGGTGTTGATGAACCGAGCTCCACTGTGCTGCATCATGTTACTTCCTCCCTAGTCTAGATGGAGGTTCCCTCGTACTTCCGATCGTCCCGCTAGACGGCGACATCAAACCGAGCGGTTGGCAGAGGGCCGCACAAGCGGCTCGCGGTAACTAGGGCCGATGCGAGCGCAATCGATCGGCCTGATTCTTCTGCTGGCCTTCGCCGGATGTTCCGGCGGCACGAGCAGCGGCAACGCGGGGGCGAGTTCTGCGCCGTCGGAGGCGTCGACCCTGGCGGCTTCCAGCGCTGCGTCGCCCGAATCGTCGGGATCGCCCGCAGCGGCCCCGGCCCCAAGCGCCGACCCGAATCTGCTCAGCGTCGCCAACGGCACGATCTTGCGCAGCTACTCGCCCGTGTCGCTCGATCATATTGGCGACGGCGACCTCGGCAACGCCGCCGAGGGCTTCGGCACGGAGATATCCGCCGATAGCAAGCCGCCGTTCGTCTTCACCTTCGAACTGCCGGGAAGCACGACGATCGCCACGTTCTCCGCGGCGCTGCGCAGCGAGAACAGCGGCGCGCCGCCGGCCAACGCCGATTTTGCCGTCTCCACGACCGGGCCCGACGCCGGCTTCAAAGACGTCGGAACGATCACGCGCAATCCGAACGGACCAACCGCGACGCTCGCCGCAAACGTCGACGCGCGCTGGGTGCGGGTCACCGCGAATTCGCCCTTCGATTCGGTCACCGCGTTGGGCACGCTCGCGCCCGCTCCGCCGCATCTCGACCCGACTGGCACCTACGTCGTACAAGCCGTCCCCGAAGCCAATGGTTCGTTCGTGCCGGGGGGAACCCAAGCCGACCTCGATGGGGCGCGCTTTGTCGCGGCAGGGGCAGGCTTAACGGGAACGACCTGCACGGCGGACGTCCCGATCGCGCCGTACGCCGGCCAGCTCGTGGGCCGCACTTGGGATGCGAAGTTTGCCGGCAATAAAGATGCTAACCCCGATACGATTCACGCCGTCGTCAACGACGACGCATCGATTATCGCCGGCCTGTCGGGCACCCGTTCCGTGGTTTTCATGCGCACGACGAAGCCCTTACGCGGCTGCCTCGTGCGTACCAACGGCAGCGGCGCGCATCACGTGCTGGTGCTCGACCAAGACCCGATTCCGACGTTCTATCCCAGCGATACGAGCCCACCGCTTGCGGGATATCGATTCGACGCAATCGGTGCCGGCATGATCGATGCGGCAACCGTTGCGAAGTACGACACGATCCTCGCGCGCGGCGTCTGCAAGCTCAGCGATCTCGTCGGATCGCAGCAGCTCGCCCTGCTCGTGCAGTGGGCGGCCGCACCCGGACACAAACTGATCCTGGCCGGCGCGGGCTGCGAGACCGGTGCCGACTTCACGTGGTTGCCGTACGCGTTCACTACCGGCGGCCCCGGTCCCGAATCCACGAACCCAAGCCTCATCCAAGTTGAAGACGACGCGCTGGGCACCAACGATCAAAACGACGCCGGGCACTTCATCGATACCAAGGCCTACGTTGCCAACGCGAACGCCGCATTGAGCGCGACGCGCCCGGTGACAACCACCGATACGCATTGGTGCGGCCACTTCTTCGTAGCCAAGACGACGAATCTCAACGGCTTCGTGCAAGTCTATGCAACCGACGCTTCGGGATTTCTGCTGTACGACGGCTTCAGCAGCGGCGATGACGGCAATCCGCAACTGCAGAAACTTCGCAGCCTCGAGCTGGCGCTGCCCGTACCTTCCGATCTGCCCTGTACGCAGCGCGCCACCGACGCATTCTTGCTGGAGCCGAGTCAAGAGATGACGTATAAAGCCGGCGCGCCGCAGACGATCACCGCGCATTTCGACCTGTTGGCAAATCAAGGCTGGAACGGGCACGTCACCACGAGCGCGCAGGGTCCGTTCAGAACGACGGTCAGCCCCGCGGCGTTCGACATTGCCGGCGGCGTGGTGCATCTCGACGCCGTGACGCAGATCGCGGCGTCGGCAAAGCCGGGCCTCTCGACGGTCGTGATAACGGCCGACGGCGGCAACGGAAAGCAAGCGCAGGCGACGCTGTCGCTGACCGGCCTCGCGCCGCTGCGGAAGGCCGCGCTCTTACCGCATCAGACGATCCGGCTCTACGGCATTCACTTCGATTACGACAGCGCGCACATTCAGCCGCGCTCCGAGCCGGTTATCGCCGATGTCGCCGCACTGCTGCGGGCCAATCCATCGTGGCGCTTCGAGCTTTCCGGCCATACCGATTCCGACGGCGGGGCAACTTACAACCTCGGGCTTTCGCAGCGCCGGGCGCAGTCGGTCGTCGACGACCTCGTGACGCGCTACGGAATTGCGCGCTCGCGCTTAGTCGCCAAAGGCTACGGCCTCTCGCGCCCGGTCGCCAGCAATGCGACGGAGGCCGGTAAGGCGCTGAACCGCCGCGTCGAGCTCGAGCGGCTACAGTAAACTGAACGCGCGGATTGCGGCGACGAAGCGCTCGCCGTAGCGCGCGAGCTTTGTGTCGCCGACGCCGCCAATCTGCCGGAAAGCCGCCAGAGTCGCCGGCTTTTCGGCGGCCAACTCGCGCAGCGTCGCATCCGAGAAGACGACATAGGGCGGCACGTTTTGATCGTCGGCAATCTCTTTACGCAGCCGGCGCAGTTGCTCGAAGAGCCCCTCATCGGTGGCGCCGATCGCGGCCGGCATGCGTTCGGCGCGGCGCTTGCGGGGCTTCTCGACGAAGCGCGGCTTGGAGAACGCAAATGTCCGGCGCTCATTGAGCGCGAGCCGCCCTTCGGCGGTCAACAACAGCGTTCGGTACTGCGGATCTTCTTCAATGCACCCGCTGTGCAAGAGTTCGGAGACGAGCGCCAGCCATTCCGTCTTCGTGCGATCGGCGCCGATGCCGAACGTCGAAAGCCGGTCGTGCCCCCGTGCGACGACCTTTTCGGTTTGCCGGCCGAGCAGGACGTCGATCACGTGGTGCGCGCCGCTCGAAACGCCGTTGTGCCGGCGAATGCGGTAGACGCACGACAGCAGTTTCTGAGCTTCGAGCGTGCCGTCGATCCGTTCGGCGGGGTGCAGGCAGTTGTCGCAGTTGCCGCATTCGAGCTCCGGCCAGCGCTCGCCGAAATAGCGTAGAAGGTATCCGCGCCGGCACTGCGTCGACTTGGCAAACTCGAGCATTTGGCCCAGCAGACGCCCTTCCCGATCGCTCTCCGCCGCATCGGTGAGCTGCCGGATAAAATGGCGCAGCTTGGCGGCGTCGCTTTCGCTGAAGAATAGGGCGCATTCGCTATCGAGCCCGTCGCGGCCGGCTCGACCGGTCTGCTGATAGTAGGCCTCGATGCTCTTCGGTACGTCGTAATGCACGACGTAGCGCACGTTGGGCTTATCGATCCCCATTCCGAAGGCGATCGTCGCGCAGATGACGCGAATCTCGTCGCGAATGAACAGCTCCTGATTGCGCGCGCGCTCGTCGCGTAAGAGGCCGGCGTGGTACGGGCGTGCGGAAATTCCGCTCGCGGACAGCCTCGCCGCCAGGTCGACGGACGATTGGCGGCTCTGTGTGTAGACGATGCCGCTCTCCTTCGCGCGCGCCGTGCACAACGCGAGCAACTGACCGAAGGCGTCGCGCTTTTCGAAGACAGCGTAGCGCAGATTGGGCCGGTTGAAGCTCGCCACGAAGCGCTTTGGCGAACGCAACTCGAGGAAACGCGCGATGTCGCTCTGCACGGTGACCGTCGCGGTCGCGGTGAGCGCGAGCATCGGCACGTTGGGATATCTCGCCCGCAAGCGAGCGATCTGACGATACTCCGGGCGGAAGTCGTGCCCCCATTCGCTCACACAATGCGCTTCGTCGACCGCGATGCGCCGCAGGTTCCAGCGTTCCAAGCCATCCAAGAATCCCTCGAGCACGACGCGTTCGGGAGCGACGTAGAGCAACCGGTACCGGCCGCGCTCGAGCCCGCTCAAACGTTGGGAGGCCGTCGTTGTGTCGAGCGAGCTGTTCAAAAACGTTGCTGCAATACCGTTGGCTTCGAGCGCGTCGACTTGGTCCTTCATTAACGCGATCAGCGGTGAGACTACCAGGGTAAGCCCTGGCTCCAGCAGCGCCGGGAGCTGATAGCAGAGTGACTTTCCGCCGCCCGTCGGCAGAAGCGCCACCACGTCGTCGCCGGCCAGCGACGCCTCCACGATTTCGCGCTGCAGCGGGCGAAAGGCGTCGTAGCCGAAGTGGTGCTTGAGAGCTTCGTCGAGGGTCATCGCCGTTCTGCCGTTTCTGCGCGCCGGTGCCGTCGCCTATCGAAGGGCAGCCGAAGCGCCACCAGCCGGCGAAATTCTTGGAAAGAATGAGGTAACGATATGTACGTCTAAAGCGTATAGACTCGCCATGAGTGAGGCGAGAGGAACCTGAGGCTTTTGAATGGGATCACGCGAAGAGCGAACGCAACCACGCGGTGAGAGGATTCGACTTCGAATTTGCATCGCGCGTATTCTTCGGTTCATTTGCGGAGCGCGAAGACCGACGGCATCGTTACGGCGAGCCTCGCTTTGTTACCATCGGAGAGGTCGAAGGAATCGTTGTCACCGTCGTTTGGACGCCCCGCGGTTGTGCGCGGCGCATCATCAGCGCGTGGCCAGCTTCGAGGCAAGAAAGACGGATATATCATGACTATCGTGAGAAAGAGTAAGTCGCGGATTGGTAAGGGTAGGTTAGATCGTGCAAAGGTCCGCAGAGCATCTGAGGCCGACATCGCCGGATGGAAGCGCGAAGAAGGCGTCGACGATGCCCTGCTCGGTCCGGTGCGGTACGTGCCGAGTGTCGACGTTCGCAAAGTGCGCGAACGCCTTGGCCTATCGCAAGAGGAGTTCGCCCACCGCTACAGGCTTTCGCTGCGGACGATTCAGGAATGGGAGCAAGGGCGCAAGCAGCCGTCCGAAGCGGCTCGGGTGCTCCTCTTTGCAATCGCCCGCGATCCTAAAGGGTTGGGGCGCGCTTTGCGCGCCTAGCTGGCGGCGCGTCGGCCGGCAAGACCGCGACGTGGCCGTGGGGAAATCATCGCGAAGTCGTTTCACGGAGGTGGTGTAATGAGCAATCGTCGTCTGCTGTCTTTCCTCGCCGTCGTTGCGCTAGCCGGATGCGGCGGCGCGGCGTTCCGGAGCGCTCCGGTGCCAGGCGCGGGCGCGTCGTGGATGCTGCCGGATAAAAAACGGTCGACGCTCGTCTACTCCACCGATTGGGTGACCCAAGACGTCAACGTCTACGAGTATCCCAAGGGGCAGCTCGTCGGCCAGCTCACGGGCTTCTCCGACGCCTACGGCGGCTGCGTCGACGCAAGCGGCGACGTGTACGTTGCGAACGTCGGCAACGGGACCGCAGTCGAGTACGCGCACGGCGGCGCCTCGGCAATCAACACCTACAGCCCCGGCGGCGAGCCGATCGGATGCTCCGTCGACAAGCACGGCGACGTCGCGATTACCAGCCTCAATCCCGGCGAGGTCACGGTCTACGCGGGCGGCAATCCGAGTGACGGTACCGTCTACAGCGACAGCGCCTGCAAGTCGATGTGGCCGATGGGCTACGACGACAAGGGTAACCTAATCGGCGTCGGCGAGGCCAACGGCGTGGCGTTCTGCGCACTGCTTGCGGGCAAGACATCCGAGACGACGCTGACGGCGAGCGGCTTTTCGATCATAACGCCCGCCGGCACGATGTGGGACGGCAAGTACATCGCGATCGGCGACCAGAGCGTGGACAGCTCGCATGAGACCGGCCTCGTCGAGGCCTCGCTGCGGGGCACGACGTTGACGTCGCACGGCGAGGTGACACTGGGCAGCCGGTGCGGCGGCGAGGATAACGTCGATCCGTTCATTCTCGGCAAGAAGAACACGCCGGTCAACGACCGTCAAGGCAAGCTCGTCGTCGGCACCAGCCCACTCTGCACCGGAAGCGCCAACGGCATCAGCTTTTGGAAGTATCCGGCAGGCGGAAATCCGTACGGCAGCTTCGGCTCGGCCGACACGCAGCACAACGTCGCAGCCGTCAGCATTGGGAAATAGCGGCTACCCGCAGCCGTTTATCTTGACGGAAGCTCGGTGACGACGACTACCACGGGTTCAGTAAAGCCGGTGAGCGTCTTGAGCGACTTGCCGCCCTTGGGGTAGCGCCAGTACATGACGTTCGGCGAGCTGCCGATGTTCGGGCCGATCACGCGGTTGCCGAAGAGATCAAAGCCGATGACGTCGACCGAGCCGCCCAGCGGCGTCGTGCCGGTTTTGGTGGCGGTGCTTCCGCTGATCGAGAACTCGTAGAGCGTCGAGCCTTTATAGCCGGCGCCCTGATCGTCAACGACGACGTTCTGCCCGTCGAATTGCACGCCGCCCGCGACCTCGATCGACTGCGGCAGGGTAATGCGCCTCATCGTCTTACTGCCGCGAGCCAGCTCGCCGAAGAAAAACATGCCGTGGACGTCGCTACCGTCGAAGAAGAGATTGCCCTTGTAGTCGTAGCTGCAAAAACTCGGAAAGAAAAAGTCGTAGCCGACGTAGTTGTGCGCCTTACCCTCTGCATGGCGGAAGATCGCGACGCCGCCGGGATTACTGCTCATCGGCTGAACCGCAACCGCGAGGTCGCCCGTTTTGGCATCGATCGCGCAGCCCTGTGTGTAGTAGCCTGGATCGGTAAGCGTGCGCGCCGGCTTTTTGGTGTTATAGGGATACTCCACGAGCTTGCCGTCGTGCCCGTCGGAGACGTAGACGTTGCCGTTGACGTCGGTGCAGAGGCCGTTGACTGAGCCAAGGCCCGTCAGGGTAAACTGCGACTTCCCTTGCGGGTAGTTAAGAACGTCGACTTGGCTCGTACCAAGATCGCCGACGTACAGTAAGGGCCTGCGCGGGTTGCTGAGCTGGCTCGCCGCCGAGGCTGGCGAAGCCGCCGGTGGAACGCCGCCGCCGCATGCGGCGAGCAGAGCGGCGAGGGCGCTGATGGTAGCGATGCGCTGAATCATGGAACGACGTTCGCAACGGCTCGCGGCAAGCCTTCGTCGGCTCCGTGACTGAGTTCTACGTTTCCTTCGGCCGAACCGTCGGCTCGGCCGCAAAGTGCAGCCATACGGACTTCCCAAACTGCTCGGCAAAGTAATAGTAGCTGTTCCAGAATCGAAAGCTTGCCGCCAAGTACATGAGGGCGATCAGCAAGAACGCTAAGACTTGATTGGGAGCCATCGGCTTTGGACCCGTCAGGAGCCCTGCCGCAAACAGCAACCATCCCAGCGCAGCGATGCAGGCAATGCTGGCAGCGCGGCGATCGCGGTCGGTCATGTCGAAGAAGTGCTCGCGCCAAGCGGTCAATGGCTTGCGCGTCGGCTCCGGCTGAGGTTTCGGTTCCGGCTCCGGCTCGGGTTTCGGTTCCGACTCGGGCTCCGGTGCCGCCGCCGCGCGTTCCGTCGGCTTCTTGCCATAGAACTGCTCGATCGAACGCGCAAGTAGCGCGGCGAGAGATCCGAAGAAGACCGGCAGCATAACGTTCCGGTCACTAACGTTAGCGGCAAGCGCCCAGCCAATCGTAAAAGCGATGCCGAGCCAGAGCGCGACGGTTATACCGCGCATCATGACGTAGAGACCTTCGAGCTGCTCCGAGTAGTTGCTGGCGGCATTCACGACGCGGCGCGCTAGCAGGAAAGCATCTTGGCGGGCAGCGCCGATGGCTTGGTCTGAAGGCTTGCCGATTGAGAGATCCAGACCGAACCAGGCTTGGACGCTTGTTTGAAGGCGGTCCTTGGTCTTGGAGCTGAGACCTGTACTCTCCGGATTGAGTATTGTTGCGGAATAATATTGCCACGACCGGCGCTCCGGGTCCCGCGAGGATGGTATAGCTGTGGTGGCCATTGTCTGAATGATGTGCCCGGCCAGGTACGCGACGACGACGCCGACGATGAGGGCCATCCATTCGTTCAACCCGACTTTAGTCCCGGAAAGCAAGAACGGCAGAGCAACGCAGAGCAGCAGAACGACGCCCGGTATCAGGTATCCATAAACATCGTAGAAGTTGAAACGCTCGATCACGCTTCGATGCCCTGCCCGTCGCGGGCTTGCGATTCGGCTTCATCGATCGCGTCAACGATCTCCCCCAGCATGCGTGGGGCCTTCGGCACCTCATCAAGGGGCACGAGCACCGATGCGACCCTCGTGTGGCCGCCCCCGCCAAACCCCTTGAAGATCGTTCCGAGCGGGACGCTCTCAAAATCGATCCAGGGATTGCGCATAGCGGTGATCTTTACGGAATCCGGCGCCCGAACGAGCGACACCGAGTATCGCGCGTGCGGATAGAAGAGGTACGGGCTGTACCGGTTGACGATGGTTCCGGGAGACTGGGTGACGTCGCAAACCGCAATGTCGCCTATGTTCATCGCGATGTGCCCAGCCACTTGATCGAGGCCGGCCTCAATTTGGCGCTGCGCTTCGCGAGCGGGTTCTTCCACATCTGGCAGAGCGGCAACGTACGCAAGGTCGCTCGTTCGCAAGTTGCGAACGAGAAAATCGCAGTACTCGGCGTCGTGACGAATAGCGAGACTATAGCTGATCTGAGAGGCCGGGCTCTCGCCGCGGACGGCTTCTACTACGGATGAATAACTCGCCGAGTCGATCTTGTTTGCCCAATACGCCATTTCGCCCAAGCGTTCGGAGCTTTCAAAACAATCTGGAAATCGCTTCCAAAGAAGCATCGCACAAGACGGACTATTAGCGTCGTAGACGAGAAGCCGGCCGCCGGCGCAGTCGAGCTCGGCGCGATCGCCGGGCACGACAAAGGCGGTCGCGTGGTGATCGGCCCACATCTGCGGATCGGGATGGTAGAGGAAGTCCACGACCGCCGAGCGCTGCGGCAGTCTTTCCGACCGCCAGTCGCCCATCCGGTCGTAGTTAACGGGCCGGTATCCGTCGACCGCCCACCCGAATCGTTTCTCCAAAATTTCCGCCGCCAAGACAGCGGAAATCACACCGTCAAAGCAGGGAAAGTGGAGATAAATTACTGCTTGTTCCATGGCCTTCCTCAGCGCTCAGCGCACCACCAATTTACACTAGCGAGTGCCACACGCCTGGCATTGTGCGCCGCTAGGGCCGGCGAAGCACCGCGAAGAGGTCGCGCACGGGATAGCGGAACCCGGGCAGCGCGGCGTGCTCGATCACCGCGCCCTCGTCGAGGCGCGCGGTGGCAAGCGGATCATGGAGTTCGACGACGCGTTTTTGCGGGTCGACGACAATTACGAGCGACGAGCCGGCGCGCAGATATGTGCTGATCTTGTCATCAACATCCGCGCGACGATCGTCGGGAGAAAGGATCTCGACGGCAACGTCGGGCGCAAACGGCGGCACTTCCAACTCTTCGTCGGTCAAAGCTCGCAGACGATCGTTTGAAACATACGCGACATCAGGGACGAGCGGCCGGCGAACTTCGCCGGGCGGTGCAACGCGGAAGCGCCACTCCGGGCCCACTCCTCCTCGCCCCGCCGCCCAACGGGTGAGTTCGCTCGTCAAGGCTCCTTGTAAGAAGGAGTGCGTGCGCTTGGGGCTCGCTTTTTGCAGCGCGCGCCCGCGCACCCATTCGGTTTCGGGCTCCGTATACGGCAGGACGATTTCGTTTTGGACCATGGCTTCATGCCATTCTATCACGGGCGGCACCATCGGCGTCGAGGGTGTGTTCAAGGCAGAATCATGAGTACGAAGACGATGAAAGCCGCGGTGGTGCCGTCGGGGACGGAGCACCGCTTAGAGTTGCGCGAGCTTCCAATCCCCGAGCCCGGCGCCGGACAAGTGCGCGTCAAGGTTGAGGCCTGCGGCATCTGCCACAGCGATTTCCTAACGATGAACAACGTCTGGCCGGGCGTTACCTATCCGCGCGCGCCGGGGCACGAGATCGCCGGCACGATCGATGCGCTCGGCCCGCAGACGAGCGGCTGGAAGATCGGCGAGCGCGTTGGAATCGGCTGGCACGGCGGCCACGATGGCACCTGCGAGCGCTGCCGCCGCGGCGACTTCATCACGTGCCGCAATCTGCAGATTCCCGGAATGGCGTACGACGGCGGGTACGCGCAGTACGTCGTCGCGCCAGCCGTCGCGCTCGCGCGCATTCCCGACGAGCTGACGGCGGCGGAAGCCGCGCCGCTGATGTGCGCCGGCATCACGACGTTCAACGCATTGCGCCACAGCGAGGCGCGGGCCGGCGACCTCGTCGCGATTCTCGGCGTCGGCGGCCTCGGCCACCTCGCCGTGCAGTATGCCGCGAAGATGGGCTTTCGCACCATCGCGATTGCGCGCGGCCGCGATAAAGAGGAGCTTGCGCGCAAGTTGGGCGCGGTTGACTACATCGACAGCCAGGCGAGCGACGTCGGCGCGGAGCTGCAGCGACTCGGCGGCGCGAAGCTCGTGCTTTCGACGATCACCGCCGCCGCGGCGATGGAGCCGGTGCTCAGCGGCCTCGGCGTCGACGGCCAGCTGCTCATCGTCGGCGCGTCGCCCGAACCGCTGCCAGTCGATACGTTGGCGATGATCGGCAAGCGCAACTCGATCAAAGCGTGGCCGTCGGGAACCTGCGCCGACTCCGAGGACGCGATGCGCTTCAGCGTGCAGACCGGCGTACGCGCAATGATCGAAACGATGCCGCTCGAGCGCGCAGCCGAAGCCTACGAGCGCATGATGAGCGGTGCCGCCCGCTTCCGCATGGTCGTCACTCATTCAGCGTGAACGGAAAACTCTGCCGCCTGCGGCCGTACCGCAGTGGTGACGAAAGCGCGCTCTGCGCCGTCGCCAACGATTTCGAGGTCGTCCGCTGGATGACGCGACGCTTCCCGCATCCCTACACCTTGCGCGATGCCGAAGAATGGATTGGGATCGCCACGGCCGACCAGCGCGGGCAAATCCTCGCGATCGAAGTCGACGGCGCCATTGCCGGCGGCATCGCCGTCGAACCACTCGAGGACGAGCGCAGCGGCACCGCACTCTTCGGCTATTGGCTCGGGCGTGCGTATTGGGCGCGCGGCATCGCCACCGAAGCGGCGCGCATACTTTCGGATTTCGCCCTGCAAAGCCGTGACTTGCGCCGCCTCGAAGCGACGGTCTTCCCGCCCAACGTTGCATCGGCAAGAGTGCTGGAGAAGTGCGGCTTCACGTTCGAAGGGAGGTCGCCGCAACTATACCTCGATCGCAGCGGTGCCGTCTGCGACGGCTTGCTCTTCGGCCGGACGCGAAGCACGTGAGCCGCGCCGTCGTTACCGGCGCCTCCGGCGGGCTCGGACTCGAGTTTGCAAAGCTGCTCGCCGCCGATAAATACGACCTCGTGCTGATCGCGCGATCGGCCGATAAGCTCGAGGCGATCGCCGCCGATCTGCGGGAACGCTACGGCGTGAACGTCGAGACCCTGGCGATCGATCTGAGCCGACCGGGCGCGGCGGCAGAGGTATTCGCGCGCGTACCGGAATGCGATGTCCTCATCAACAACGCCGGCTTTGCGACGAACGGGCGCTTTGACGAGATTCCCGAGGAGCGAATCCGCGAAGAGGTGCTGCTCGACGTCTTAACGCTCACCGAGCTCACGCGCGCCTACCTGCCGGCGATGCGCGCCCGCAGAGCAGGCCGAGTGCTCAACGTCGCTTCGACCGCGGGTTTCCTTCCCGGTCCGTTCATGGCGGTCTACTATGCGTGCAAGGCGTACGTGCTTTCGTTCTCGCAAGCGATTGCCGAGGAACTGCGCGGCACCGGCGTCACCGTGACCTGCCTCTGCCCCGGAGCCACCGCGACCGGTTTCGCCGACCGCGCGCATGCTGCTGCAACGCGCCTTTTCAAACGGCTGCCCGTCGCCGATTCGGCGTCGGTTGCGCACGCCGGCTACCGCGGCATGCTGCGTGGCCGGGATCTCGTGATTCCTGGCTTGTTTAACAACCTCGTCGCACTGGGTCCTCGGCTGACTCCACGCCGTCTTTTGATCTGGATCTCCCGCAAGACGATCGAGTAACGCGGAACCGCTGGGAAGCGCGCGAGGGTTATGGTCGTGCTACCGCAGTTTCATTTTGACCAGTGCGGTTAACGGCCGCAGCAGCGTTTGAGCTTTTTTCCGCTGCCGCACGGGCAAGGCGCGTTGCGCGAACGTTTCGGTTTCGGTTTCGGTTCGCCGAACGGTCGTGTGCTCCGCGAAAGATTCCCAAAGCGAAGGTTCGCATTCGCGCCGTCAGGCGGGCTTCGGCTTCGGGGTCGCCCAGCATCTTGGCCACTTCCTCGTCGTCACGCAGGGCGATCGAAGATCGGCATCACGAGCTTGCAAAAGGCCTCGTCTTGAACTAACGGATCCCACGCTTGTGGGCGCACCTGCATGCCCAACAGATACCCGCCCCCCTCCTGAGCACTCCAGGTGTCGACGCCTTGGTCGTCCCTATGCAGGGCCAAAACCGGGTTGATGCATCAGCTCCATCGCGCGATTGGTTTCGGCAAACTCCGTGCCGCCGCGCCACACCAGCGGCATCCATTCTCTGGGCGCGACCCGCGGTCCGGCGAGCAAGGCCGCAAAGAAGCCGTGCAATGTCGAAACGCCCATCGGGCCGCCGCTTTCCGAACCGGCGCCCAGCATTTCCTCGAGCGCATCGAAGTCGTCATCGCGCAGGGGAAGGTCGAGCACCTTCACATCGAACCTCGTCGAAGCGAACTCCTCCGTCACGACGGCCTACGAGGCACCGCGAACGGAAACTCGGTATTTACCATCTGCCGCGCCGGTTGTTCTGGTTCTTGTTGCCAGCGAAGATAGATTGCAATCGTCGCACCCGCCAGCACCAGATACATCGATTCGTGGGCCATCAAGTTATCGAGCATTCCGCCCGGCGGCGGATCCTCATCGTCGCGCGTCGCAATCGTCGCGATCGCCTCGAACAGACCGGCGAGAAGCGGCTCTCTTGTGACAGGCTCCCAGGCTTGCGCGCGCAACGATACTCCACGCCCATAGCCCATGCACCACGGTTCGGGCATGACGCTGTCGGCGTCGCCGCGGCTGTCATCGGAATACAGCAAGGGGCGAAAATTCAGCGGGTCGTCCCGAAGTTGAAGCGCGATGCCGTTCGAGAAACGCGCGATCAATCCAAACACGCGACCGGCTTCTTCGGCGGAGGAGAAAAGCGGCGTCGGCGCAGCCAAAGCATGCGGCAGCCATTCCGCCGGCAGCACGACCGGACCGCTGATCAACGCGCTGAGGAATCCGTGGAGAGTTGAGATGTCCATGCAGCCCGGCGGCGAGTTCGTCGACTTCAGCGGCCGAGAGCGGTTTGGAGAGCCCGACTAGCTCAAAGCTCGGCGGCGTTTGCGTAGAACCGTCGCGTCGGCTCCGGGGGCGTTTGCCTGCCATCAGCGTCGGGCGGTTCAGGGACGTGGCTGCGAATCCCCTGTGGAATCCGGCTGTGATCCGCGTGAGGAACGCCGGCCACGCAGAGCGAAGCAGCGGAATCCGGAGGCAACCATGATACAAGCGATGATTACGTGCCCCACTACCGGCCGAACGGTTCCAACCAGCATTGTATTCGGCACCTTAGCTGCGTTCGAGGGAACCAGGCTCGAGAACAATCACGTGAAGTGCAGGGCGTGCGGCCAGGAACATCGTCGACAATTCGACGGTAAAAATATTCCCGGAGGAGATTACTTAGACCAAGCCGCAGACCGCACGGCTACTCGTAGCGTCTGCTAACGCGAACGCCCTCTTTCGAGTAGCGGCCCGCGATCGTATCTACGTCGCTCTTGTAGGGGATGCGCCACGTGACGCCGAGCTCGCGTAATGCTTGGCGGACGCGCGTGCAGTCGGCTTCGTCCGCGACGTCATAGGTGTAGACGCAGATGACGCGGGTGTCGCGGCTCGCGGCGTTTGGATTTTCTTTTGCGGTCGCGACCTTCGAGCCGCCGCCGAGCAGCCCGGCTTCGGTTGCGGCTTTGATCTTAACCCACCATTCGTCGATCTCGGAGGTCTTTATGAAGAGCATCCACTTTCCGCCGCGCGCGCCGTGCGCGGGATATGCGTCGGCATCCTGTCGCTCGGCGTAGATCCAGTATCCGTCCGCGACAGTCGAGGGGCGTAGGTCGGTGTCCACGTCATTCTCCTCTGGTGTATCAAACCGGGGAGCCGACGGCGTTTGTGTCGAGCCGGATACGTCAAAGCGGTATCCCAAGGCACGGTAGCCGGCTTGACGTTTCGCGGCCATGCGAGCCAAGACGGGAACTTCGGCGTCCACGTAATCGTAGACGACCACTTCACGCTTTCCAGGGTGCTCCCGATGAAGGCGGCCGACGTACTGCGCGAGCGTGCCCTTCCAGGCAATCGGCATCGCGATGAAGAGCGTGTCGAGCCGGGCGTCGTCGAAGCCCTCGCCGAGGTATTTCCCGGTCGCCAAAATGAGGCGCTCTTCTTTTTCCGGCGCGCTGCGCGACGACTCGGCCGCACGGCGTTGCTTGGCGCTCATGCCGCCGCGCAGAACGGTGATGTTTTTCGCGGCGCCCTTGAAACATTCCGCAAGATATTCCAGATGGTCGCGCCGCTCAGTCAGCACCAGTGGGTTTCTCTTACGCTCCAGCGCTTCCAGAACGTCGTCGACGATCAACCTGTTCCTTTGGACATCCTTCGCTAGAGCGGCGAAGATCGACGGCATCGTCGGGCTGACGTTTTGCAACTCCGGCGGCAAGTCGAAACCCGTACGCCGTTCTTTCACCAAATGCGCGAAGCCGCGTTGCGCCGCCTGTGTGCGTAAATCCACGCGATAGCGAACGGGTCCGCATTGCATGAAAATGATCGGGTGATGGCCATCCTTACGCGATACCGTGGCCGATAGACCGAGGACGAATCGCGCCTTGGAGCGCCGCGCGATCTGCTCGAACGTCGCGGCCGAAATATGGTGGCACTCGTCGACGATCAGATGACCGTAGCCCTCGATCGCATCGGATACGACGCCTTTGCGAACGAGGCTTTGCATCAACGCGACATCGATGCGCCCGGTTGGCTTGCGGCGCCCACCGCCGATCGTTCCGATTTCGCTTGCATCGATCGATAGGAACGTCTTGAGCCGCTCGCGCCACTGCGCGAGTAACTCCTGCCGGTGAACCAGAACGAGAGTGCTTCGACCGCGCTTCGCAATCGCCGCCGCCGCGACGACGGTCTTGCCAAACGCCGTGCCGGCCGCAAGTACGCCGCACTCGTGTTCGATGACCGCCTCCAAAGCGAGGCTCTGTTCCGGTTTAAGAGTTCCCAGGAAGTTCAGCTCGACGTGCGCGCCCGATTCGCGACAGTCCTCGATATTCGCGCGGATGCCGTTCGACCGTAGCAGACTGACGGCTTCGTCGAGACCGCCGCGGGGGAGGACGACGTGCTTGGAGTCGAGTTCTGCACACGAAACGATGCGCGGCTTACCGTACGTAGGGAGACGCAATGCCTGCGCGCGGTAGAACTCCGGATTTTGAAAAGCGGCCAGACGAATGAGGCGCGCCGTCAGTTCGGGAGGGAGCCCCGTGCGATCGACATACACGCCGTCGGCGAGAACGAGTCGAACCGACTTCGGCAGCGCGCCGGTGATGGGCCGCGGCGCGACACGACGCGATGGCGGTAAGAGCCAAGGATCTGGAGCGTCATCGTCATCGACCGGCATGCGAACCCCGAGAACGCGTCCGGATTCTTGGGCTCTGGAGACCAGCCTGGAGAGTTCGGTGGCGGACAACTGACTTAGTCCGCTGAGAAACGCCCACTGGTCCTCGTACGGGTTGAGCGCGTCGTCGACAAACACGCTGTTGCCGCGATCGCGCGAGCGGCGTGCGAGCGGCAGCGCGATGAGATTGCCGAATCCGCCAGCCGGCATGACGTCTTGGCTCGGGAAGAACCGGTCGTACGAGGAAAATTTGATCTCTGGCCGGCGCTCCATTGCCTCCGTCATCAAAGCCGAGCCTAACTGTCGCGCCTCACGAGCCGGAACCGGCTCGGAAAAGAAGATCCAAACGTGGCCACCGTTTCCCGAGCGAGAGCGTTCGAGCGCGGCAGGCACCGCATTGGCACGGCACGTTGTGAGAAAAGCTCGCGCGTCGTCGGCCCAATCTTCGCCGTCGAAATCTGCTGCTAGGAACCAGCAACGATCGTCGGGCAGAAGCGCGTAGACGCCCATCACGTAATCGGCGCGCCCGTTCTGCGAGCCGCGCAGGTGCCGCACGACGGCGTCGTCGGTAACCGGAAGAAACGCTTGATTCGGACAGGCGCCGCACTTGATCTTCGGCTTGCCGCAGACGCCCGCGACCCATTCGCTTGCGCACGCAGGCGCATAACCCGAGCGGCCGTCCTTCACGTTTTCCCAGCGCAATGCGAACACGTCAGGGCGACCGGCGAAGAGCCGCCGAAAGATCGCGACCTTCTTCCTGCCGGACAGCTCGGAACGGTGTTTCGGCAGCATTTCCAGGTCGGCAAGCTCCGCCTCGATCTCTACGCGGCGCGCATCGATCCGGCGGAGTTCTTCCTGAAGATATGCTGCTTTCGAGTCGTCCTTCTGTGCCATGGAATCCGCATGCGCGATTCCAGGGCGAGACTATGGCAATCCTCTGCGACCATGCGGAAAACGACCCCAAAGTGACGACGGCGGAGGAGAACCTGCACCGCAGTACGGAGAATACTCCTTAATCATCATGAACCCGACGGTCGTGCGGAAGGCTCCGGAAGTTGCTAGGCTGTGCCTCGAGTATCACGTTCGGCGCCTTGACCTCTTTGGTTCCGCGGCAGTTCAGGACGAACCGCAGAGCCGCGACTTGGATTTCCTCGTCGAATTCCTACCGCTGCCGCTCGGCGAGTATTCCAACGCGTTTTTCGGACTATTGGAGTCCTTGGAGCAGCTCTTCGACCGCCCTATCGATCTCGTCATCGATTCAGCAATAAGAAATCCATACTTTAGGGAGTCCGTGGAAGGGACGAGGCGGCCCCTGTATGCAGCCTGAGTCGCGGAAGTATCTGTACGACATCCGGGAGGCTGGAGGGCGACTCGTTGAGTTTACGAGGAACAAACGGTTCTCGGATTACCAACAAGAGGCGTTGCTGCGTTCGGCGGTCGAGCGGCAGTTTGAAATTATCGGAGAGGCACTCACACAACTTGCGAGGGTAGACGAGTCGGTGGTTTCACAAATTCGCGATTACCGCCGCATCATCTCATTTCGCAATATCCTCATACATGGATACGCGCAGATCGACGACCTCCTCGTTTGGGACGTCGTGAACACGAAGCTGCCCGCTCTTCTCGGCGACGTCGAGCAGCTACTTAGCGCATCTTGAACGTATACTCGCCGGATCGGCGATTTGCGCGAGGCGCTGCGCCTCCTCGTCGTCAGGCGCGCCGTTATGAGGACACCAGTTCCTAAAGGCTCTTTACGACTGCCAGCAGCTTGTGCCTTCGCTTGTGCTGCAAAAGCAGCCGCGCACGATAGCTCAGCCATTCCGCCTTGCGGTTTGAGGCTTCGTACGCCGCACGCACGCGAGTGAGCCAGCGCCCCGCGTGATGGTAATATTCGGACTTTCCCGGATTCATGATTTGCTCGGCCTGGTCCCGAGCGGTCCGTATGGCCCATTCCGATTCTACGGGAATTGCCGCTCGCACGATGACGTCGAGGGTCTCGTAGGAAACGAGAACGTGCGGCTGCTCCAGTTTGCCGATCGCCTCGGCGACCAGGCCTTCGTCTATCAGGATGAGCAGCGCATCCTCCGCATTCTCCGAGGCTTTTATCGAAGCGAGAATCCGCGCTCGCATTCGCTTCCACTGCGCGCCGGCGATGCTCTTAAGCGCTCGGTAATCATCGAGCGTTGGGAAATCGAGCACTGCAGCTTTGGCGGCGCGTAGCGCCAAGACGCGATTGCCTCGTTCCAGCGCAAGGTCGCGCACCCAACACGCCAGATCGTCGCAGCGTTCGCCCCGCAGGTTCAGAGCCCACTCACCGATCTCGAGCGCATCCTCTGGGCGCGCTTCCTCCAGGAGCCTGCAGAATGCAAGCACTTCGCTCGGGCTCTTGAGGCACTTGGGCGCTTCGATAACGGCACGCTCTATATTGCCCGTGCACACAAGCATCTTGAGGTACGAGCCTCTGGCCCCGGTCTTCTTAGCGAGGGCAAGATACTCTTCGATCTGTCCGCGCCGAGCCAATACCCGCAATCGCGCCTGCTGCAGCTCGCCGAGCCGATCGGCCTGGGAGGAGAGAAGCGTACTTGCGCGCTCTACCGATCCTTCCAAGACGACCACCGCGACGCCGAGCGAATCGCCGACGCCGTAGTCGTCGAAATGGTCGCGCCACTCGGCAACGCGCTTTGCTAACGCACGCCGCTTCCCGTCCGGCCCATCGAACATGATGGCGGCGTCGATCCAAGCGCGTCCGAGCGATAGGACGAACTCACCGAAGTCGCCGTCGGAGTCATCCGTCATCTCGTATTCCGGAGCGCAACGTGCGGTCGCTTTTGCGAGATCGGCGATCGCTTCGCTTGCGCGATCGTCGTCGAGCGCACGCAGCGCGCGTTCGAACAAACGCGAAAGGCTCGAGTCGGGCGACTCACCCGCGAAGAGATCCGGGGTGCGTGCCAGGCTAAGGATTTCGCGGCCGGCAGGCCCGCATTTGGCATCGGCCGGCGCGGCCCCCAGCCAATGTTGAGCGAAAGCGACGAACTCCGGCACCTGGCGGCATGCATCGGCCAAGAGCCCTTCGCGTTCAAAATCAGCGAGTTCGGCGATTTGCTCCGCGAGCGGGCGTTCTTTGACCGATCGCGACTTGCCGGCGGCGCACGCCGCCAACAGCACGGCGACGATGTGCTTGCACCAGCCGCCACCATCGTACGGGCAATCGCAGTGAGCCGCTACGTCGCCGCTCTCGTCGTACATCGCCTCGACGCCGTAGGGTTCCCATCCGCTTCCCTGGACCTCGCCTTTGATTTGCCTCGCGTCGTTGGCGAGAAGACTGACAGCGCCGACGCGAAAATAATCGCCGCCGCGTTCGAAGGAACGGCTTGACGCGTGGCGCCGGATGTATGCCTCCCGAATCACCGTTCTGCCGTTCTTGCGCGTCGGCGTCCTCGCCTATCGAAGGGCGGCCGAAGGTTCATGCGCAAATCGCCCGCGATGGATTTGAAGCGGCGCCTCACAAGCAAGGAAGTCGACGAGCTTGGAAGTCTGATGGCCAGGCGCGATCCGGACTCGATGGGGCCGATGCAAGCGTCGGTCACGCAAGTCCATGGCTTTCTTACGTGCGTCATCTCCGGCTCCATCGTCATGCCGTCCGAATGGATTCCGGTCGTGTTCGGCGACGACGAGAGCGCCGCGTGGGAAACGATTGATCAGGCGCGCCACGCGATGAGCCTGCTCATGCGCCTCTACAACGAAGTCGCGTCAGGACTCGGCCGAGGTGGTGGCCGGTTCAGCATCTTCCTGGATCGCATCGGCAGCCGTCCCCATTTTCTCGACCTTGCTGACGGCTGGTGCAAAGGTTACGCGCTCGGCATGGCGCTGCGCGGAGATGAGTGGAAAGAGGCGATGGAGGTCCCAGAGCTTCAGACGGCGTTTCTCCCGATTCTCATGCTAGCCCATCCGAAGATGTCCCGCGAGTTCGATCCTTTCGACAACCCCGAGCGGCACGCGGCGGTACTCGACGCGCTGCCGGTATGCGCCGTCGAGATTTACGAATGGTGGCGTCGGAAGCTCGTGGCCTCGATGGAGCAAAGCGCGGAGCCTGTGCACTCGGGCACCGTTCGCCGCGCGGCGCCAAAGGTTTCCGCCAACGCGGCGTGTCCATGCGGGAGCGGGAAGAAGTATAAGCGCTGCTGTTCTCCGCTGCACGCGGTTTAGATAACTGCTACCGGCGCGCTTACACGCCGAGGCGGAGATTAGCACGTTTCTTTGGGCGACCGCCCTTCCTGCCGTTCTTGCGCGCTGCGCGGGCCTTCGCAGTTCTTTCCACAAGGGACGGCGGCTTAGGAGGCTCGGACCTTCAGCTCGAGGGCAAATATTTGGAAAGAATGAGGTAACCATATGTACGTCTAAAGCGTACTAGAATCACGATGAGTGAGACGCGATGAATCTGAGGCCTTTGAATGGGATCACGCAAAGAGCCAGCGCAATGCTGCAGTGAGAGGGTTCGACTTCGAGTTTGCGTCGCGCGTATTCAACGGTTCGTTTGTGGAGCGCGAAGACCGACGGCATCGTTACGGCGAACATCGCTTCGTGACCATTGGAAAGGTCGAGGGAATCATCGTCACTGTCGTCTGGACGCCCCGCGCTCGGGCGCGGCGTATCATCAGCGCGTGGCCGGCTTCGAGGCAAGAAAGGCGGATGTATCATGGCTATAGTGAGAAAGAGTAAGTCGCAGATCGGAAAGGGTAGCGTAGATCGTGCAAAGGTCCGCAGGGTTTCCGAGGGCCAGATTGCCGCATGGAAGCGCGAAGACGGTGTCGATGATGCCCTGCTCGGTTCCGCGCGGTACGTGCCGAGCGTTGACGTTCGCACGGTGCGCGAACACCTTGGCTTGTCGCAAGAAGAGTTCGCCCACCGCTACAGGCTTTCGCTGCGCACAATCCAGGAGTGGGAGCAAGGGCGCAAGCAGCCGTCCGAAGCGGCTCGGGTGCTTCTCTTTGCAATTGCCCGCGATCCTAAGGCCTTGGGGCGCGCTCTACGCGCCTGACCCGTGAAATCCGTGGTGACATTCCACCGCTGAGCGGCTAAACGCCCAGGCCCGAGACGCGTTGAATGAGAGAGAGGAGGTGAGCCATGACGATTGACCCACGTGAAGTTCCATCTTACGACCCCGCGGAGGCAGCGCATTATTTGCACATGCCCTCTTCCACGATTCGTAATTGAGTTCGTGGAACGGACGCGTTCAAATCGGCATTGCCCTGCCGACTCCCAGAGCAACCCTGCTCTCTTTTATAAACCTAGTCGAGGTTCACGTTCTTTCGGCGATACGCCGGCATCACAACATTCCGATGCAAAAGGTTCGGCTTGCGATCGCCTACTTGCAGCGACTGTACGGTCAGGCACATCCTTTGGCGATGCACAAGTTTGAAACCGACCGAGTGGATTTGTTCATCCAGGAGCTCGGCAGGACCGTCAATGTTGTTCGAGAGGGTCAGGTAGCTATGCGCGACCTCATCGAAGCCCACCTAAAGCGCGTCGAATGGGACGCTGGAGGCCTTCCCGCAGCGCTCTATCCATTCGTGAGCGAAGACCTCGACATCGAGCGCAAGCCGGTGATGTTTGATCCTCGTATCGCCTTCGGCCGCCTCGTCCTTGCAAACACCGGAATTCCGACGATTGAGATCGCTCAACGCTATAAGGCCGGCGAGAGCATCGATAACCTTGCGATCGACTACGGTCGTACACGCCTGGAGGTAGAAGATGCGATCCGCTGCGAGTTGCAACTAGCCTCCGCTGCCTAACCACGTCTTCTTCCTGGATCGCTGCCTCGGAAATAGGGTCGTCGCCGAAGCCCTCCGTGATCGTGGTGTTATCGTCGAAGTGCATGGCGGCCGATCATCGCCGTAGTTCATCGCAATGGCTTGGTAGCGAGAATCCTACCTCGACCTTCGGTGGCTCAGCGGTGCAGCAAATAGAACTAGAAGATCGGAAGCTCGCGGGCCGCGTCGTTCATCGGCAGGAGCGATTCGCGTTGGCGGGCGATGAACGCCACGCCGTTCTCCTGAAGGATGGTCGAAATCCACCCGACCTCGCTCGATGGAATCGCCCCGAAGGCGAGTACCGGCTGCGCCCGCCCGATTTCGGCGCGATACCGCACGCCATAATCGAAGAGCTGCCCCATGCCGTACCGCATGCGATCTACGGCAGCGCTCTGTACCGCTAGACTCTTTGCTTCCACCAGCAACCTCTGCGAGTCGAACGACGCAAGCAGATCGATATTGTTGTTGAACAAACACGTACCATCTCGCGCCTCAACCATCGCCTTAACCAGCTTGAGCGTGTCCTGGTGATCGCCGCGCGCACGCTCTTGAAGCGCGGCTGCCTCGTACACGTTGATTGGCTTGCCGGTGGGCCGATACCCCGTGCCGTCCGGCACTACGGTGAGCGGCCGAAACGCATCGCGCGGAGGCTCGAGCGCAAGGCTCGGAACCACGAAACCGCTGAGCACGTCGTCGACGCTGGGCGCGTCACGCAAATCAACGCCAGTCAAGCCGGCGGCGTTGAGAATCCGATGGTAGTCCAGATCGTCGATGTATCGTACGGAGCGCCCTTGAAAGGCGTTGCGGCTCGTAAAGGTGGACTCGTACATTCGGCTTTGGTGATCGACGTATGGTACGGGAGCGGCAAAACGAACGCTCGTGCGGACGTCCACAAAACGATGCGTTGGGTCCGCCGGGTCGGGGTAGCAATCGCCCAAGACACCGCAACCGAAGTACGCGCTCGCCTCACCGGCCCTCGCATCTCTGGCCGGTCGGTAGTAAACGAACTTCTCGCCGCCGTGGATCTGATCGAAGTACTGCCGCGGATAGTGATAAACGACGAACTCCGTATCCTTATACTTCGGATCGTCCCGCCAGGCGCGCTGCATCAGAACGAGCGGCACGCTAGCCCTTAAATTTCGTGGCCAAATGCCATTCCAAGTGCTCTCGGTTCGGCATTAGCTTCTGATCGCCGGGTAGAAATATCACCGGCCGCCGTTGCGCATACTCGTAGTAGATCTCGCCGTTATCGAAGTCTTCCCTCAGACGATCGCTAACTTTGAAACGGTATTCGGGCGTTACCGTGACGTAGCCGAGGTCGAAAAGTGTGTGGATATCCGATCGCAGTGAAAGCCCGTTGGTGATCTCGTGCTGCCCGACATCAGCAAACGGCTTGATGTGGCTTGCCTGAAGCACGGGAACCGTGTGCTCCCCGCTCACGGCGCAGCGGCGCTCGTACGCGTCGAGCACGAGCTTCCGAAACGCACCTTGCCCGAGGCGCGTCGGCTGCCAGCCTGGAACACCGTAACCGCCGAACGGGCTTGCGGAAACTCGAAGCTGGTCGGCCGCCAGCGCGACCGAAACGTCGCGCCAAACGCGCCGAGCGACGCTCTCCGTCAAGTAGTAGTACCTGCCGCCCTGAATCGATCCCGCCCAATCCTCCGGCTGTGCGATCGGCGTCCTGAGGAAGAACGGCTGCGATAGGACGAAGCACCCGATCTGGTCGTCGGCGCTGGTCGGAGCCTTGCGATTCGCTTGTATGCGAAGCCTCAGATCCTCCAGCGTCGCCGCGCCGTTCTCTCGCCCAAAGAACTCCCACGCATCGCGGATCGGCATGCGCTGCACAAAAGAAACGAATGCACCGCCGCCGATGATGTTCTCCGGCGATTTGAGCTTGAACAAGAACGGCGTTCCGCGCTCGGCATTTATCTTGCGGCCGCCTGGGCTCCAGAAGTTCACCTCGTCGAGCATCGGCTCATCGCGCAAGAACCTGAACCACTTCGTGTCGGTTACGCCGACGTAGAAGCGTGCCGGATTAGTGCTCAACGCAGATCAATCGCTCCCGCGGCGAGAGCTTCCTTGAGTTTGGGTTCTGACAACTCGAACGCCGAGACCTCGTTACCAAAGGACGCGATGAGCGGGTCGATCCTAGCCAATATCTGCGCGTCTTTATAGTTAGAGGCGCTCACGATAACCGGATGCTCGTACGTCTTGCGCCTGCAAACACTGTAGACCCGAATTCGCCTTACGCGGGCGCGGGCTGCAGCGTCGGCCGCATCGCGTGCGACTGAGATAGCTGCAGCCGAAGGCGGGAACTCCGCCCCCGCTAAAGCCTTGTCCACACGTCTCTTGAGATCGTCGAATGAAACCGGCGTCGCGATTGCCTCAAGCCGCTCGAGCGAGAGGGTCTTCGAGGTTTGACAATGCTGTATCAGAGCAGTGATGCCGAGCGCGTAGAACGTCCAGCGTGCTACGTTGAGAATGTCAGCATCTGGTCCGTCCTTGTCGTGGTAAAGGAAAAATACGTAGCAATCGGCGACGCGGCGCGGATCCTCAAACGCGCCTGTTCTTTCTATCCATTGCTGATGAGCCCCGATTGAGAACAACGGGCGCGTGAGCGCCCGTTGGAGCCAGCTCTGAAGGTATGCGCTCGACTTGACCTCGATCTTCTTACCGTTGTAATCAAGGTCGTAGCCAGCCCAGCCCACTCGGTTCACATGAGTAACCCCTAGCGCCGCTGCCACCAAGAACTCCGCGAAGACACCCCGCTGCACGTTCTCCACGATATCGGAATGCGCCCAACGCCAATAATCCACCACGCTGGCTCCCGCTATGCCGACCAACGGCTCCTCGCCGGTCAGCTCCAGCCGGCGAACACGCGGTAAGAAGCCTGCCTCGCTAGAAATGTCGCTCATCCAGCGATGCTTTGCCAATAGGCTCCGCGTTTCCTGAGCGGTTCAGCTCGAAAGGCGCCGTAGCTCTTGCGCCAACTCTACCCAGTACATTTCAGGCGGAGCCTTGCCGCCGGGATTGACCGGATGCGCCGCCCGAACGAAAATCGTCTTACCCTCTCGCGTGAACCCGGCGCCCCAATCCGCGACGGTCTGAGTTTTGAAGCATTCCGTTTCAGGTTCTCCGCACGCGATGAGGTTCCAATACGGAACCAATTCCTTACCGCCGCCGTACATGACGACGAACTTCGGCGCATTCTCCAAGGTGCGCGTTCTCAGGTGCTCGGAGCGGGCGGTCCGAAAGGTCTTGCGGTCGCCTCGCGCCGTCGAGAGGCTCTGGGCCGCGAGAGCCGAGAGCTCCGTCACGCACGTTTCTCCCTTTGCGGAGCCCCACTCGTCGGCCTGGTAGTCGCCGATTGCATCGATGTCGTTGCGCTTGCCCTCGTATGAAAGCAGAAGGGAGATGAGCTGCTTCCAGGTGTTCTGAGTAGGCGGCCTCATGTCTCTTCCGTTGATGGGCTGCTTCATCGGGATGGTCCGGTCGAAGTACTTAGAAAGCCCAAAAGCTTGGTGGTGCTGTCGCACGTCGAGCAGCCCCCGGCCCCCCAGTCGGGCCCAGGCATCGCATCGGGCCAGCAAGTTGTCGCCCTCGTCTTTATGCATGCCCGGCTCGGGACCGATGAACCAATATGGGGCGCCCCAGCGCCCGTAGCCGTACCAGTTCTCAGCCGCAAGCTTTTCGCTATTCGATAGGGCGCTCATCCGTGTCATATTAGACTCCGAACGGCGATCCGCTCTTAACCGCCTGAAGGACGGTCAGGGCCTCTTCGTTCCAGCGCGGTCCGCCGACGTAACCCCAGCCTCTGGAGGAAACCGAGTTCCAAGTAATGCAGGAAGGCAACGTTGTTGAATCCAGATGACGCCTATCGTACAATAGTCGTTCAGCTTGACAGTGTGCCTTGGCACCTTGCGCCAAGCGTTACCGCCGTACAGCCGCAGAATCGCAAGAGCCTGAACTTCTTCCCAGGTCAGCGCGGCTACGCAGGCGAGCAGTTCCCCATCGGCGGAATCATGGTCGTTGCCAACAACTTCACGAGCCTAAACGGGTGGGCCGAGTACTGCACATCGCCCGATTGCGAAAGCGTGACGCCGACGTGGCGAAAGATGCGCGTCATGGTCGAAGCCTCAGGTCTACCAATCGACCGCTTTTGGTTTACGAACTATTGTCTCGGCCTCATGGAGCGTGATGTTGAGTCCTACGAGTTTCCGGCAGCCATCGTCAGGATTTTGCAGTTCCATAGCTTCTTCGCGGCGTGCGTTGAAACAATGAGGCCTTCGGCGGTCGTGACCCTGGGAAGATCGGCTGCTCGCCAACTCTCGACCGACTACGATTGCCGCGAGCGCATCGACGTTCGGACATTCGCAACGCACACAACAAAGCTCATCGCCGCGGTTCACCCAAGTGCATGGACGTGGCGGGGAAAGGGATTCGGCGAAGACGACTTCCGCTGTGAAGGCGCCCGTATAGCCCAAGCTGCTGCTTAGCCTTCGATCCCGCCAGCTTCGCCAAACGATCCTCAGGTTAGGATCCGGACCTTCTCGAACTCACCCAAGTCGATCAAGGATAAGATGTGTTCGCGCAGTCTTCGTGGCAAGGTTCCACCGCGGACGAGGGCGCCGATCTCGATGTTGTCGTCGATGCCGCGCTCCGTCAGGTTGGCGCTCGTGATGAGCGCACTCGTGCCGTCAGCGACAACGACCTTCGCGTGGAGCACAGCCCCGATGGGCCGATCCAGTGCCGGTCGCGCACGGAAACCAGCTGCCCCTCTTCCGGGGAGGGCGGCGCGACGGCGGAATCGAGCAGCATACTCAAGTGCGAAGCCTTTCTGCTACAATTGACCGGGCGTAACGAAGTTCAAAGCAGCTTTCCCTCGGCCCTTTTGGGCGTGGGCTCAAGCGCGCCGGATCCGTGCCGCTCTTGGTCGACAACAGGAAGAAGTCGGCTCGGCAGAATGTCGGGAGGTTGCGTTCGGTGCAACGCTTCCAATCTACTTATGCGATTCCCGCCGATTCTTCTCTGCATCAGCAAACATATCTCGGCACGGCTGACAATCTGCAGTTGGCTTACGGAGCGCCATATACGTGCGGTGCTTCGCACACCGCAATCGGGTGTCAATCCGCTGTTCGGAGTAACCTGTCGCCATGTTTTATTCCTTCCTCTGTAACTGGGTAGGTAGAGCAATGTCGTTGTTTAGTTTGAGAAGCTCGTCCGCACAACCTAGGGATTTGTTGGTGCATCCCGTTGAGGCGTCTGCCTATTAAATCAAACCGCACGAACCACGTAGTTAAAATCGACGTAGGGCATCAATCTAACAACGCCGACAATAACGCGTAGAAGGGATCGGATCTTAGTCGTGCGCTAGCGGGAGTCTTGATTGGCCTCACGATTTCGCGCATTTATGAAGAACCTGGTGCCGGCCCCTCAAGATCATGCCACGTTGATCCATCTGCGAACAGCACGCGGCTCACCGAGCAGCGGACGGCGCCTAGTCCTGACCAGATGTCTTCGTTGGACCATTTCTGGCCGTCGATCTCAACGTCAGGCGAAAACTGGCCGCTGCTTTCCCCGTACCTGTTGTCGAGCACATCTCCAAACGCGTCGGAGAGCTGAAAGCGGATGAGAACGGCAACGGCGACTTTGGAAGATTCATTCTTAAACTGTGCAAACATATTCAACCGGTAAAAGTCGGTCCCAAAACCGCTGTTGACATGTTCCAGGCCCGCGCTGCAGCCTACTACCTGAATGGGCGACGAGGCTTGAGTTTCCGCGTAAGCGGCGATACCGCCAGCGATTGCGGGCATAGCGCTAACCAGCTGAAGGACTCCCATGAAGGTACAGCCTGCGAAGACGGCATTCATTTCGGGATAGCGCTAAAGTTCAGGTTGAGAGTACCGTCGGGGTTCTCGGTAACCAACAAGTGAACGTAGCCCCTATCGAGCACCATTTCTGTTGAAACGGTGTGTCCGCAACTGAATCCCTTAGGTGTCGTGTGGTTAATGGCTCGTGTAAACTCATAAACCGTCCGGCCTCCAGGATCACTTTGTACGAAGTGCAGATTATAAGGCTGGCATAGAGCGGCACCCTCTGAATAGATCGAGAGCGCGCTGCCGTCCTGATAGCCAATCCGGGCGCAGAGGTCGTTATCGCCGCAGTGGTTGTAGGAAACCGCGGTCGCGCCATTCGTTAGATGGACTGTTTGGTTCGGCGGAACGTCACCAAGCGCCAGGGCAGCGCCGCACGCGGTCAGTACCAAAAAAACAGCAACGCTTTTTAAGCTCATTAAAGAGTCTCCCAGGCGCACCTCGCCGGTGCAAAAACGTCGTGCTTGACCAAAAATGCGCCTTAGCGGAAATCTATTTCAAGGGACCTACCCCCTACTACCTTTGCCCGCGGTGCCCGAATTGGCGCGGGATCGTAATACAGTTGTAAGAGGTAGGCGAAGCAGCTTCTGACTCGGAATCGCTGGGCGAGCTTTTCGGCGGCGGGTCTGGCCGCCGCCGGACGATCCTGGCACCGTGCAGCAGCCACTGGCCAGATCGTAGGCGCGCTCTTGGGTCTGAACGTGATCCCCGCCGAATGGCTCAGGCTACTGCCCTTGTTTGAGCAGATCACCGATTGCGGGCCGCGCCTAATGGCCAAGTCTAGGAGGAAGCATGGCGCAAACGACAACCTGGAAAGAAGCCGTTCGCGAAATCGTGCAGACGCTGCCACGAGAGTTCTCGCTCGCCGACGTGCTGGCTTGCCACGAGCAACTCCAACGTCGCTTCCCCAACAATCGCTTTATCGACGCCAAGATTCGGCAGAGCCTGCAGGTGCTGCGCGATCAAGGTCTGCTGCGCTTCGTGCGGCCCGGGCGCTACGAGCGAGCCGATGTCTCGCCGGTCTTCAGCCCGTTGGTCGACTTCTCGGTTGCGGCGCCCTTTGTCAGCGCAACGCAGGTGGCCAGGGTTGCGCTGGAAACCTGGGCCTCGTTCAATCTGTATTGCCTCGATTGCGCGAGCGACGCGCTCGATCCGCTCCCGGCCAACACTCCCGTTGCCGACTTCAAGTGTTTCGTCTGCGAGCGAACCTATCAGCTCAAGGCGAAAGATGGCCGCTTCGGCCTTCGCATCACCGGCGCCGCGTACCAACCGACGATCGACGCCATCGGACGCGGCGAGATGCCCGAGCACATTTTCGTCGAGTTCGACAAGCGGTTCAATACCGTCGTCTTCGTCGACGCCATTCCCGGCCGCCTCATCACGGAGGACCGCGTCATCCCGCGAAAGCCGTTGTCCGCGACGGCTCGAAGGGCCGGTTGGCAGGGCTGTACCATTGTGATCTCCGATCTGCCGTCCGTACGCATCGTCGCGCCGGCCGGAATCGAGCGAAGCAAAGTTCGCGAAGAGTGGAAAGCCCTCTGAGCGATCAAGCCGATCTGCGCATCGGCGATATCGCTGCCTTGATGCGCCACGCCCGAAAGTCGGCGAGCTATAAGCCGGCGCTCCTCAAAGCACTCGTGCGATGCTGCCGGCAGTCGGACAATCTGCACATCCCGCTCGACGCCATCGGGCGAGAGTTTACAAAGCTCTACTGGAATCAAACGGTCGTCTATCATCTGCGCCAAGCGGCGTCACTCAGCAAAGAATCGACGGCGGTCAAGCTGATTCGGCGAACCGCTCAAGCGTATAAGGCCCACGACCTGGCGGAGTTGCCTACAGCCGGTCGCGCGAAGATCGACGGCCAAATGTCAAAGCTGCTCACGGTAAACGTCCTGAGTGCCTTCCACGCAAGCAGACCGCCTGCGATGCCGCTGCTCTATCGGTGGAAGCCAGGGCAAGACCACGTCGCGATCACGCCGCAAGCTCATTCCTTCTTGGAAACTCAAGCGCTGGCGCTCGAGCTGATCGCGAACTTCTACTGGGCCGAGTTCTTGGAAGGTTGTAACCGCCTCGCGCCGCGCATCGTTCAGAAAGTTTCGAGAGACGGTGCCTCCCGGAAGTCACTGCAGAAGTACCTAAAGATCCTTCGCGATGAATCGAACGTGCAATGCTTTTACTGCGAGGCGCCGCTCGGCGAGCAACGCGCGCCCACCGTCGATCACGTCATCCCTTGGAGCTTTTTGCTGGAGGACGATCTGTGGGACCTCGTCCTTGCCTGCAACGCGTGTAACTCCGCGAAATCGGATTGGCTACCGGAGCGCGCGTTCATTGAGAAGCTGCTCTTCCGAAACCGGGAACTGTCGCGCGCAGGCATCTCGTTGGCAATCGGCGAGCCGGAGATCGAGCGCCTTTACGAAGCAGCGATCTCGGTCGAGTGGCCGCGGTCCTGGTCGCCATGAAGCAGTACGGAAAACTCGTCCGGGACCGCATTCCGGAAATCATCGAACGAGCCGGAAAGTCAGCCACCTGGAGAGAGCTGAGCGCCGGTGAGTTCCGACTCGCGCTTCGGGCCAAGGTTCTCGAGGAGGCAAAGGAACTCGTAGACGCCTCGGACGACGCCCTCCTTTCCGAGCTCGCCGACCTCGAGGAGGTCATCGAAGCAATCCTTTGCTCTTACAACCTAAGTCGCGATCAGCTCGCGGCGGCTCAGCAAAGGAAAAACGACGAGCGGGGAGCCTTTACAAAGCGATTATTCCTCGAATCAGTGGACGATTGATTCTACGCGAGCGCCGTAGCACGGAGGGACCAAGCGCGGCTGCCCGTACGCGGGTAAGATCCAGGCTGCGAACGAAAAAAGGCCTCGAGGATAAGTTTCATGCATTTCAACGAACGCATCGATCAATCTACCGTCGAGGGTTTGGAACCGATCGCCGAGTCCGACCAGTTTGCGATCTACGCCTTGGGCAACCAGACGTACCTGCTGGTGCAACGGCACTCAGGAACGAGCTGGACCGCGCTTCGCGTCTCGGGCGACGGTTTGTTCAGGATCTCAGCACTGCTCAACGACGCCATGCGGCACCTGTATCGCGAGCTGGCCTCCCGTCTTTCGCCGGCAAACGTTACCGGCGACGACGGCAGCGTGCGCTAAATATGCTCCGGTCCGCACGTATGGCGATCACCACCGCGGCGGCCTGCGCACTCTCGGGCTGCGCCCAAGGAACCTTGGTTGCCGGTCCGGCATTGCCGCACCCTGCAGCAACGCGGCAAACGCACGGCTCGCTCTCCTCAGCGGCCAGGAACGCGCCGCTAGTCTACATTTCCGACAACAGTGGCGACGCCGTCGCGATCTACCCGCAAGGTGTGAACGATCCAGCGCCCGTAGGCAAGATAACCGACGGGATCTCCAGTCCGCTCGGCAATTTCGTCGATCGCCACGGCACGCTCTACGTCGCCAACTCGGGAAACAACACAGTGACCGAGTATCCGAAGGGCTCGATCACGCCGAGCGTCACGCTGTCGACCGACATCAGCGGACCGATCAGCGTCGCCGCCGACCGCAAGGGCGACGTCGCCGTCGGCGAGTTCACCAACGGAACAATTCTAGAATTTCCCGCCGGAAGCTCGTACCCGACGGTGACGATCACGCTGCTCACCTATCCCGAAGCCCTCGCCTTCGATCGCAGCGGGCATCTCTATGCGGCGTGGAACGTCAGCGGGAGCGGTCTGACCGGCCACGTGAGCAAGTGCGAGCCGATGCGCGCCGTCTGCACCGATCGCGGGATTACCGAAGGTGAGAGCGGCGGCCTGGCGCTCGACAAGGCCGGCAACCTCGTCCTCGGCGATCAAACCAACGCCGTCGTCAACGTTTACGCGCCCCACGCGACGACGCCCAAACGCACGATCGCGATGAGCGGGCACGATCCTTATAAGTTCGAGCTGAATAAATCGGAGAAGCAGCTCTACGTCGCCGACATCAACACCGGCACGGTGCTAATTTATAACTACGCAGCCGGCACGCAGTTCGGAACGATCTCCAACGGCCTGCAATCCGCCTGGGGCGTTTCCCTTAGCCCGAGCGCTAAGGACGGCCCGTAAGCGCGTTCACTTCGCGATCGCGGGATCGATCGCGATGCCCTCCACGTCGCCGCTCGGCGACAATCCGTCGTTGTAGCTGTAGAGATACCTCACGCCGTTCGTCCCGCCGTAGCGGTAGACGTCGATCTGGCCGTACTCGAAATCGGCGACGTGCAGCAGCGTTCCGGCGGCATCGAGCTTTCCGAAGATTGATTCACCCTTGAGCGCGAACGGTCCGTGGCCGGCACAGGCCCGCGGGCAGCCGGTGTACACCCATAGGCTGGAGGCAAACGTATCGAACGCGACGAGGTTCCCGTGCGCGTCGATCGCGAGGCCGCCCGGCGTCGAGTTCTTGTAGGACTTCACGACGACACCGTTGCCTTTCCCGCGCTTCCAGTACACCAGCGAGGCGCCGCTACCGGGCCCCGACGCCGACGGCGTCGGATAGCCCGACGCATAGACGTTGCCCTTGCGATCTTCAGCGACGGAGAAGAGCTGGCCGCCGATCGCCGAGCTCGATAGAACCGCGCTGCATCCGGCCGCCAGCGTGCAAACGGAAACATCGCCGTACGGCTGGTTCGTCGCCTGAAGGTTCGCAACGTAGATGGTATCGCTCGCGGCATTCCACGAGACCGCGTCCGACGGCTGGCCGGCGGAGTCGGCAAACGTGCCGAGCTTCGAACCGCACATCGCCGGACCGCGGAAGACGGTTACAGTGCGGCTCCCGCCGTCGGGATCGATCAAGTCGCCCTGCGGATCGGTCGCGACGTCGACGACGTAACCTGCGGGAATCGAGCAGATCGGCGGTCGATTTTGTTGTGTGTTCCAGCCATAGCCGAGAATCGCGTTCGTGTAATATTCGGCGACGTAGACGCCCTTCTTGATCAGCGCCGGCGCCGGGCGATACCAGGCCGGGTGAATCCCCGGCGCCAGCACGAGCATCGCCGCAGCGACGGTTGGGCCCGCGCCGAATCGCAGCATTCTTGCGCGTTAGCCGGTTACGGTTCGCTTGGGAAAGCCTTTACGGTCGTATTGTCGACCACATGGTTCTCTCCGCACTCGCTGCATTGCACGACGTTGTTCTCTAATTTCGTGCCATCGAACGCTGCCAAGGTTCCAAAGACGAAGCCGCTCGGCACCGCCTTCCCCGTCTTGGGGCACGTTATCATCGCGTTGATCATCTATCGTTTCCTTTCTATGCTTACTGTCGCGCCGAACGGCTCCTCGACGGTGATCGTTTTGCTTGGAGTGCCACCCGCCGGATACGCATAAAAGCCGACGCCCGCATTGCCATCTTGGCTGGGCGCAACGACCGTTTTGCCGGCGATCCAGAACTGATTGATGTAATCGGAATCGCTAAGCGCGGTCGAACCCTTCACCTTGCCGCCGGCGCCGTTGGTCCGGTAGATGATGCCGGCGTCGGTATCTCCGACCGCGACGTACTTGCCGTCCCACTGAACGCCGCCGGGCCATTCGATCTTCTGCTGCAACGTGATGTTGGTCAGCCCGCTGCCGCCCTTGGGCAGTTCGGCAAACGCGAACTGCGAACTGTTGTTGGCACCGTCGGCAAACAGGTTGCCCTTATCATCGTAGCCGCAGAAGCGAAAGTTTGTAATCGACGGGTCCGAATACGTCGTCGGCTCGCCCGACGCGTGCGTGTAAATCGAGACGCTGCCGTTGCCGCTGGCGCTGTAGAAGTTCGTCACGGCGAGGTCGCCGGTCGTCGGATCGACTGCGCAGCCTTCGGGATATTCGCCCGAGTCGCTGAGCGTCGCAATCGGCGAGGCGCCGCCGTGTGCGTATTCGACGATTTGCTGCGCGCCGTCATCCACGATCCACACGTCGCCCGCGGTGTCGGCGCACAAACCGTAGGGCAGTTTGAAACTAGTAAGCGTCCCCACGAGCTTCTGATTTGCGTACGAGTAGACGTACACGTCATCGGTCAACGCCGACGAAACGTACAGTAACGCTTTCTTCTTCGCCTCCGGCGCAATCCACGAGCTATGTTTGGCCGCCGGCGCGATCCAGCCAGCGTTTTCGGTTGGTCCTGGTCCGGCCGAGCAACCCGCTAAAAGGAACGCTGCGCTCAGCGCGCCGGCAGTGACTGAATGAATGTATCGCATGGGATGGTGGCGCTTCGCGCACGTAACATGGAGGCTCCTCCGTATTCTTGGGCAACCTCTCGATCCATGACGAAAGCGAGAATGCACCTCCTCGTTCGAGCGGCCTTCCTCGGGGCGACGACGCTCGCCATTGCAGCGCCCGCCGTGAACTACCAGCTTGCGCAAACCTACGTGCTCGGCGGCAGCGGCGGTTGGGATTACCTCACCTACGATCCCGCTTCCAAGCGGCTCTTTATTTCGCGCGGCACGCACGTGATGGTCGTCGATCCGTTCACGGGCAAAATCGTCGGCGACATTCCGAACACGCCAGGCGTGCACGGTATCGCGCTTGCGCCAGAGTTGGGCAAGGGCTTCACCTCCAACGGCGCCGACGGAACCGTCACCGTCTTCGACCTCGCAACCCTCGCGACGACCGCAACCATTCAAACGAGCGCGAGGAATCCCGACGGAATCGCCTACGATCCGGCCAGCTCACGCGTCTTCACGTTTAACGGTGGCAGCAACGATGCGACCGTCATCGACGCGCACACGAACGCCGCCGTGGCAACGATTCCGCTAGGCGGGCGGCCGGAGTTTCCAGCGGTCGACGGGCGCGGCATGGTCTACGACAACGTTGAGAGCACGAGCGAAATCGTCGCCATCGACGTGAGAAATGCGAAAATGGTCGGGCGCTTCCCGCTGGGAAGCTGCCTCCATCCGTCGGGTCTCTCGATGGACACCGTACACCGCCGCCTCTTCGCCGCCTGTACGGGCGAGATGGGCGTCGTCGATGCCGATTCCGGAAAACTCGTCGCCACGATCCCGACGGGCGCCGGGACCGACGCGACGAGCTACGATCCCGACCGCCGGCTTGGCGTTTGCCTCCAACGGTCGCGACGCCACGCTGACGGTCGTACACGAGGACGCTCCCGATCGTTTTACCCTGGTGAAAACGCCGACGACTGTATCCTGGGTGCGCGTACGATGGCGCTCGACCCGACAACCGGTGACGTCTTTCTCGTAACCGCGAAACTGATCGAAAACCCGCATCCGACATCGTACCGCGACCGCTATACCGCCGTGCCCGGCTCGTTCGAGCTGCTCGTCTTCAAAAGGTCGGGCGATTAGGTAACGAGCTTACGATGACTCAAGCGCTGCCGCCCGGCATCTGCCGCTACGTCCAAACCGATTACGGCGGGATAACCGAACGAACCCGAATTACTGTCACGCGCCGGGGCCACGAGATCATCATCTCCGACACGACCGTTGGCTCGCTCTCCGGCGACGCCTTTTCGTGCAGCGACGAGATGACGCTTGCCCCCACTCTGGAGCCACGCCGTTACGGCGGACGCATTCGCATGCGTGACCGGACGTCAACGGCCAGCGTCACGTTCGGCACCACCGCCGCCGTCGTGGTCGGGACCGCGACCCACGGCCGCCCGCGAACGTTCGAGCCGCTACCGAGGACGCACCATCTCGTCGTGATCGCGCCGCCGCTCTTCGGCGGTCTGTTCGTCCTGCCGGCGCAACTCGATGTTTGGCGTGCCTCAGCCGTTACGGCGGTGCGGCCCAGCTTCGGAGACGCGCAAATCCTTGCGACGTCGCCGCGGACATCTCTCCCGCGGCCGCGCGGCATCTCAACGCGCGACCGCGCCCTCACGATTACCGGCCCCGATGCCGCCACCATCTGGTACGACCCGACCACGTACGTGATTGACGAGATCCTCGTTCCAGCGCACCACGTTGTGATCGCGCGGCAATTCGATTTCGTGTGAGCTGCCGCGAAGTTACGCGCCCGGCGGCCTCTTAACCGCGCCCGACAATGCCAGCGCAATAGTGCGCATCGGAAGAATCATCCGCACAAACGGCTCCTCGTGAAGAGTTTTGAAGCCGAACTTTGCGTAAAAGCTCTGCGCATCACGGTTGTATGGATCCGTGACGATCGCAACCCCACTGATTTCCGCAGCGACGCTCAAAGAGCGAATCAAGACGTCCTTGAGCAGCAACTTTCCAAGCCCCTTCCCTTGAAAGTGCGTTGCGATCCCCAGTTGCGCCAGCAGAATCATCGGAATCTCCTTGAGCGCGTGAACTTTGAGAGCGCGAGCGGTCCTGTCGTCGAGTTCTTCGTCGCGGTAACTGTGCTGCGCAAGGGTGTAGAAACCCAAGATCGGCACGGCATCATCGGTACGCACAAGAACAAACGTTGAGGACTTGAAGTATTTCGCGGCCGCAGCGGCGGTCGATTTGAGATACGCATCTACGCGATCGTTACCGCAAGAGAAGCTCCCGCGATCGTGCAGCTTAGGATCGAGCGGCACGATCTGGAGCCTTACCACTCAGTCGTCGACCACAAATCCCGCGGGGGCCTCGGATGCCATTAGCGCGATGAGTTCCCGCGACGGCTCGGCCGGGCGAAGCAGAAGCTCGTAAAAGCGCCGGCGCATCGGGTCGGTCATCAGCGAGATGCCGTGTTCTTCGATGGCTGCACGTGCTGCTCGCAGTGCCGCGTCGGCCACGAAGCGGGTCAAGTCGCCCCCGGTCTCCAGGGCGGCAGCACGAGCGATGAACTCCTTTTGCGTCGCCGTAACGCGCAGCGAGATGCGGCCGCTCCGGCGATGTAGGGTCGCGGGCATGATATGCCTCCTTCCCGACGAACATACTTCTCGGCAAGGTTGTATGTCAAGTGACTGACAGACTGAGCGCCATACAGTTGGCATTCAGCCGCGCTATTTTACGCGGATGAAGCTAGCCTGGCGCTCCGAAGTAGACTGACCCATGGAAGTCATCGGCGGCCGCCGCATCTACTCGGCGTCCGATCTCAACAATTTTCTCGAATGCTTCCATCTGACGGAGCTGGCGCGCAAGGTTGCCCTGGGTGAGTTGCAGCGCCCCCCTGCGCGCGATGATTCCAGTCTGGTTCAGCGCAAGGGCGAGGAACACGAACGGCGCTATCTGCAGACGCTCAAGCAAATCGGGGCCGACGTCTGCGAACTTCCCGGACGCGATGACGAGCGCAGCCTTGAAGCCCTGACGGGGGCCGAAGCCGCAACCCGGGCCGCCATGGACCGCGGACATGCGTACATCTATCAGGCCGCATTCTTCGACGGAACGTTTCAAGGGCGCGCCGATTTCCTGCGCCGCATCGACGATTTGCGCGCGCCGCGCGGCTACAGCTATGAGGTGCTCGACACCAAGCTCGCCCGCTCGACGAAGGCGTACTTCCTCATTCAGCTCTGCGCCTACAGCGAGCATGTCGTGCGTTTGCAAGACGGCCTCCTCCCCGCGCACATGGCCGTCGCGTTGGGCAGCGGCGAAGAGCGGCGCTTTGCCCTGCGCGACTACTTCGCGTACTACTCCCATCTTCGCCGGAGCTTTCTCGAAAAGGTCGACACGCTCGAAGCCTATCCCTACGAATGCGGTCATTGCCCCGTCTGCGATTGGGACGAGGTCTGCAAGGCGCGCCGGCGCGACGACGATCACCTCTCGCTCGTTGCCTGGATGCGACGCGACCAGATGGCGAAGCTCACGCGCGCCGGCATCTCGACCGTCGCGCTGCTCGGCCGAACGAACGGCGCCACCGAAGTCAAAGGGCTCAATCCGACGACGTTTTCGAATCTCAAACAGCAAGCGCGGCTGCAACTCATGCAGCGCGACTCGATCGCCGCGGGAGCCGTTGCACCGGATTGCCACCACCACGAACTGCTGCCGCACGATCCGGCGCGCGGGCTCGCGTTGCTGCCGCAGCCGAACGAGGGCGACGTCTATTTCGACATTGAGGGCGATCCGTACTACGCTCCGGAGACCGGTCTCGAATATCTCTTCGGCGTCTACACGCCGGCGGACAACCGCTATCGGCCCTTTTGGGCTCATTCGCTCGCCGAAGAAGACGCGCGGTCGTCGACCTATTAACGCTTTTGATCGAGCGGCGCCGGCGCTTTCCCAATATGCACGTCTACCATTATGCCGGCTACGAAAAGACCAAGCTCGGCCACCTCACGATGCGCTATAAAGTGCTCGTCGATGAGTTCGACGATCTGCTGCGCTCCGGCGTGCTCGTCGACCTGTACACCGTCGTGCGCCAAGGCATGCGGATCTCGCAAGAAAGCTATTCGATCAAAAGCTCGAGCCGTTCTACGGCTTCGAGCGCAAGGCCGATCTGAAGCGCGGCGACGATTCCATTCTGCTCTTCGAAGAGTGGCTCGACTCAAAAGATGATGCGATCCTCGAAGAAATCCGTGAGTACAACGACGAGGACTGCCGCTCCACCTATGATTTGCACCGCTGGCTGCTCGACCGCCGCGCGCAGCTGGTGCAGGAACAGAAGGTCGATCTTCCTTGGTTTGAGGTCGCCCCACCGCGGCCAGCAAAGGAAGAAACGGAGCGTGAAAACGACTTGGCTGCGGCGCTGCGTTTGCAAGTCCTCGACGGCATGACGGCGCCCGCCGATCTGGTCGCCTTGAGCGCCCTCTCCGATGAGGAGCGGCTGCGATGGTACGTGGCCAACGTCGTCGACTACCATCGCAGCGAGGCGAAACCGGCTTGGTGGGAGTACTTTTCCCGCTGCGCCAATGCCGATACGCTCGCCGAGTCGGATAACAAGTGCATTGGCGATCTCACGTTTCGAAGCGACATCGCTCCCTATCAACGGCCGAAGGAGCGAAACTTCGTCTACACCTACTCTTTTCCAGAGCAGCAGCATAGCCTCGAGGCCGGCGACGACGTTCACGATCCTGCCACGCAAAGCTCGGTGGGCGAGCTGGTTTCGGTCGACGACGAAAACCTCACGGTCGAAATCAAGCGTTCGCCGAAGCTCGATCACGCCGCCTTACGCGCCCTCGTGCCCAAGCCGTTTACGACCGGGCGCAGCAGAAAGCCTTGATCGACGTTGGCCAGCGCTACCT
>CAWGMX010000004.1:0-152431 GCA_963823795.1 Vulcanimicrobiota bacterium
CGAAGTCGAGACGCTGCGCCAAAGCAACGGGCTCTCCGGCACGCTCTACAACGTGCCGATGATCATCGGCCCGACCAGTTTCGACGTGATGATCTCCACCCAGACCGGCAACCAAGTGATTGCGGCCGGCAACGACCTGGGAACCAACCACATCACCTGGGGGACGCTCAACCAGGAACTGTGGACCGGGCCGCCGCGTCAGCAGAAAGAGCCTAGCACCGGCGCGTTTGGTTACGGCCTGTGTGGTAACTCCGACGGCGGTCCGATCAACGGCACGTCGCCGCTCTTTGCCGCCTACAACCTCCCGATCTACGGCAACAACGAACAGCTCTGGTATGGCGGCCCGCCCGCATTCCCGGGGGCCGGTCCGTCGGTGCGCGCGCTGGGATGGGAAGGCTACTCGCTGGGCTTCACGGACTTCGCCGTGCAGCCGGTGATCGGCACCTATCATCTGTATGCCGCAGTGCCGCCGGCGTACAACACGCCGCAGAATCCCACGCCCAGCCCCAACCCAAACGGCACGCCGACGCCGGCGCCCGGGATCCTCGCCCAAGGCGCGCAGTTGACGACGCTCGCGCCGTTGCCGGTCTTCGATACGCCCAGTTTTGCGCCCGACAAAAAAGGCGGCGGCACGATCACCTGGTCGTTCCCGCCGGCGCGCGTGAGGAAGGCGGTCGTACGCGCCATCGGCGGCAGCGGCCACGGCATCTGCGTCCAATCGCACGAAAGCGACGCGTTCTATACCGTCGTTACCCATCAAGCCGGAACCCAGAAGCTGGCGCTGGCCGACGATCTCGGACCGCTGACGCAATCGGGCCAAAAGACGGCGACCATCTGCCCCAAGCAGAGCTATCAGCTCTTTGCCGCCGGTACCGACTATCCGGCCTACGAGGCCTCCTACCCGGAGAACCTTTCGCAGTTTCCATTGATCGAGGCGCCCAACGGCCAGGCCGACGTCACAACCTCAGACGCGCTGCGGTCGGAGTACCCGTGAGCCTAAAAAAGGGTATCCCTTTCCGCAGGCGCTTCTTGGGCCGGGAGCTTATAATGGAGGTAACCAGAGGGGGCTCGAAGCGGCCCCCTTCCCTATCTTAAATCGTGGAGCGTCATGCGGATCAAGTACGAAGTGTCGGCAGGCGGGCTTGCTCCGCCGTCGTGATTCGACCTACGATGCACTGCTGATTGGCCGCGGTGCGCCGCCGCGCGTCTGGACGCTTCCGAAAGGTCACGTCGAAGCTCGGGAGACGACCGAGCAAGCCGGACTTCGGGAACCTCGCGAAGAGACTGGTTGCTGGGGCGAGATAATCACCAAGCTCAGCGAGATTGCGTACTGGTTTTACGTCGGCCGGGCCAAGCACCGCAAAGCGGTGACCTTTTATTTGATGCGCTACCTGTCGGGCGACCCGGCCAATCACGACCACGAATCGACGACGCTGACTGGTTCGACGTGGCGCAGGCTCGCAAAACGCTCAAATACGTCAACGAAAAACGTCTGGTCGATCTGGCGCTCGATTTCCTTGCCGTCAACCCCACGGCATTCGGCGAGCCACTGCCCCTGAGCCCGATCGAAGCCCAAGGCGAACGCTTAGTGTCATCCTGAGCGCGTCGGTGTCATCCTGAGCGCGCCGGTGTCATCCTGAGCGCAGTCGAAGGACGAAGCGTGAGCACCTTCACCGTCCGCATCGAGGCCTTTGACGGGCCGCTCGACCTGTTGCTGACGCTCATTAAAGATCAACAGCTCGACATCGCGACCGTGCCGCTGGCACATGGCCGAGCAATATCTCGACTACGTTCGGACGATGGAAGCGCTCGACGTTGAGATCGCCGCGGAGTACCTCGTAATCGCCGCGACGCTGATTTTCCTCAAGTCGCAGTGCGTTGCTTCCGCCGATTCCGACAGAGTTCGTCGACGACGCCGAGACGCCGGAAGAAGTCGAAGAGCGCCTTCGCCGCCGCCTCATCGCCTACTCGAAGTATCGCGAGTTCGGCGAGCAACTCCGCGACACCAAAATGAAGCCAGTTCCTTCTTACTATCGCGAGCCGGGGGATCCGGCCGGCGAGATCGTGCAGCGCTACGATATTGACCCGAGAAGCTCAAACGCGCGTTCATGGCGATGCTCGCTCAGGCCCGTCCGGAAAAACGCTCGATCGCCCGCGAACGCGTCTCGCTGATCGCCTCGATGGATTACATCATGCGCCGAATCAAAGAGCGCGGCGAAGAAGGTTCTCGGGCCTCTGCGGGAGCTGGGCATGACTCGCGACGCAATCGTCGTCACTTTCCTTGCGATCCTCGAGCTGATTCGCCGCCACCGGTCGCTACGAACAGCCCGAGGCCTTCGACGACATCCGCCTCTTCCCGAAGGCTCCGCATGACGCGCGGAGTACAACGCTGTCGAAGCGTTGCTCTTCGTGGCGGCGAAGCGCTCTCGATCCGCAACTCGCCAAACTGCTGTGCGCAAGGAGCGGAGATCGCCACGGCCTGCAGCAAATCGAAGCGGAGTACAGCGACCGGGGGATCGTCGTGCGCGAAGTCGCGGGCGGCTATCGTTTGCGACGTCGCCGCTCGCCCGCGACGTCGTCGAAGCCTATCTCTCCCGCCCAAGACGACACTCTCGACGCCGGCGCTCGAAGCGCTTGCGATCGTCGCGCACGTTCAGCCGGTGACGCGAGGCGAGATCGAAGCGATCCGCGGCGTCAACTCCGACAGCGTCGTGAGCACGCTGCTCGATCGCGGACTGATCGCCGAAGCCGGCCGCAAAGACGTCGTCGGCCGCCCGATGCACTACAAGACGACGCCGTTCTTTCTGGAGTCGTTCGGTCTGCGTTCGCTCGACGATCTGCCGGAGCTGGAGCTGGAACCGGGTCAGCCGCTCGAGTTCGAACTCGGAACGCGCCGCCACCTTCACCCCCGTGTCATCCTGAGCCCTTCGACTACGCGTCAGGACAGTCCGTCTAAGATGCGCGTAGGCCTGCACGTACGCGTAGCCGGCGGGTACGCGAAAGCGGTCGAGCAGCCAAAGCGGTGGGCGCACCGCGATGCAAGTATTCTCGACGAATCCGCGCAGCTATCGCAGAACGCGATCGACGTGCTGCGCTCGAGGCTTTCGCGCAGCTTCGCCGTGAGGCGGACTCTCGATCCGTGCGTGATCCATACGCCATACTTGATCAATCTCGCAAGCGCCGACCCGAAGATTTCGCAAGGTCGCTGGGCCTGCTGCAGCACGATCTCGCAGTCGCCGCGCGCGGCGGCATGACCTTCGTCAACACGCACCTGGGCTCGTATGGAACGCGCGACCGCGAGGAAGCTTTTGCGGCGATCTGCGGTGCACTGGAAGTGGCGCTCGCCGATATCGAGCCGGGCGTTTTTCTCGTACTCGAGAACTCGGCCGGCGCGGGAAACTTGGCAGGCGGCACGTTAGAGGAACTCGGTGCCTTCGTACGCGCCGTGCCGCATCCGCAACTCGGCATCTGCCTCGACACCGCGCACGCCTGGGCAACGGGCTACGAGATCAACTCGAAGGCCGGGGTGGATCGCTTCATCGAGAACGTCGAACTGCAAATCGGGATCGAGCGTGTATTGATGTTTCATTTCAACGACACGCAAGTGCCGCTGGGCGCGAGCCGCGATCGCCACTGGCACATCGGCGACGGAAGCATCGGCTTCGAAGGTTTTCGCGCGCTGCTCGCGCATCCCGAGCTGCGCGACAAGACGGCCATCCTCGAAACGCCCGGCACCGCCGAGGACGACCTGCGCAACATGCAAACCATCCGTGCCATCCTGAGCGCCGCCGTGTCATCCTGAGCGGAGTCGAAGGACGAAGGACGGCGCGGCGTCTCCTAAGTCGGGTGCAGGTGAGGGAACGGGATCGCCGAGCTGGCGCGTCGGCTCGAGGTATAAGAGCTTGTGCGGAACATCGAAAGTCAGTACCAAGCGCCTCAAGATTTCCATACCGACGGTAGGTACGCCGTTTGACGGACCCCAGGCGTTGTGAATCGAGTATCGGCCGATCTGAATCGTCGAAAATACCCCCGAGTAGTCGACGTATGCTTGCCCCAACCCAACGCCCTGGACGCTCTTTCTTCGTGTCGGCGACTCTCTGACGAGATCGTCGCTGACCGCGTCATCTGATCCGTATCGATCCGAACGCTGCGCTTCGCAGAAATACCGTTGGCTAGCGACAGCTGCATCGGGATGAAAAGATGGTCGTTGCGATCGGTTAGCGGAATGGCAGCGCCGCCTCCGCCATAGCGGAAGTTCACGGGTCGAAGATGCTGAAGGTTCTTGCGATGGGATCGATCCGAACGACATAGCGCTTAAAGAAGTCGGCCCCCAGCAGACCATCCTCGTGAAGCGACGTACCGGTGTGGCTCAGATCATAGATCCAAGGGTCGTTAATGCGAAAGCGAACGGTCCCAACCGCAATATCCATCGGGACTGCGTGTTGTCGCGGCACGGTTCCACGGCCCGCACCTTGCGCGCGATCCGTGCGGACGACTGCGATATGCAACGCCTAGCCGTCGAAGCGTCTAGGACCGTGTGCGGCGCGCCCGTATCGACGTCGAACCAAAGGACGGCCTGGTCTAAACGAATCGGCACCCGTACGAGACGATCGTCGAGTTGATAGTTCAATACCGTGAGAGCCGGGGAAGCGGCCCGAGCGGTCGTGACCAGGCACGCCGAAATCCATAAGGCGCTCAGGGCGGTCCAACGCGACGCCGGCTGGAGTCGGTTGACGCATGGTGTAAACATGTATACACTTCAAACATGACGCTGTCAATCAAGGGGACGTCGGAGCAAATCGCCGACGCACTGCGTGCCGAGATCGAGTCCGGCGATCTCCCGCCAGGCTCATCGCTCAATCAGGTGCAGATCGCCGATCGTTTTAAGCTCAGCCGCATTCCCATTCGCGAAGCACTGCGGCATCTGGAGGCCGAAGGTTACCTAACGTACCTTCCAAATAAGGGTGCTGTCGTCGCTCGGTCGCCAAACGCATCGGAGATGCTGGAAATCATCGAACTCCGCGAGGTTCTCGAGGTGCGGCTCATCGAGCGCGCGATCGAAAACGCCGACATCGGAGGTCGTCGCACGCGCCGCAAAAGCGATGAATTTAATGAATCGCGCGCATGACGAAGCCTCCGTGCGAGGCTCGCACGAACGCTTTCATACAGTATTTTTCGATGTCGCGCATCGGCCGCTAATGGCCGAGACGATTAACGCGTGGCGCTTCCGGCTTCAATTCGATCGCCAGCAAGCGTTCCTTCGGAGCGCGCGCGGAGTTCACCGGCAGCTGCTTGCCGCCTTTTCAAACTCCGACGCCCGGGGCGCGACGGACTGCGTCCGCGAAGAGTATGCTCTAATGCGGACGGCAATCGTCGGGAAGGACGCCCTTACGAGACTCGAAGGTGCGGCAGACGGAGGTTCGACTCCAGGAAGAGCGCCGAATCGGCGCGGTTGACCTTGAGCCGGAGATCGACGTCGCTAAGGTCGGAAACGAGCGGGGCGGTGCGGACTGGGTCGCGGAACATTGTTGTAATCCTCTTGACGAAATGGTAACCTTCAATCATTATATGGTGGTGACGGTAACTTGTCAACATCTTTTGCTGGTGCTGGGAAAATCGTGACGACCCTGGCAACGCCTCCCGACCGGGCGCCCGGCTCGCTCGATCTGGTGCGCCTTTTCGAAAATACGGTCGATCTTCCGAGCGGTCCCGACGAGCTCGATTCGCTCGACCACGCCCGGGCCTGGTGCGCCACTCACGGGCTGCCGCCGCCGCTGGACGAAGGCCACGTCGCGCTGCTGCGCGCCTTCCGAGAGGCGCTGCGCGACCTGCTCTTTGCCAACAACGGCGAGGGCGATCCCCATGCCGCCTGGGAAGCCCTCGGTCCGTTCCTCTCCCGCGCCCGCCTTGCTCTCAACGTCGACCCCGATCGCGGCCTCGAGCTGCAGCCGGTAAGCCATGAAGCGGAGGGCCGATCGCGTCCCTGCTCGCGATCGTCTACGAATCGTTGCTCAAAGGAACGTGGTCGCGGCTGCGCGCGTGCCGCAAGCAGACCTGCCGCTTCGCCTATTACGATCAAACCAAGAATGGCTCGCGCGCCTGGTGCAGCATGGCGACCTGCGGCAATCAAGCCAAAGCCCAGCGCCGCCGCGCCCGCGAACGCAACTTGTCATCCTGATCCTTCGACTGGGCTCAGGATGACAACGTTTATCGCGCATTTCGACGTCGATGCGTTCTACGCAAGCGTCGCGGTGCGCGACAATCCGGAACTGCGCGGGAAGCCGATCGCGGTCGCCGGCTCGAGCCGGCGCGCGGTCGTGCTCACCGCATCGTACGAAGCGCGCCCGTACGGCGTGCGCTCCGCGATCCCGCTCTACAAGGCGCGCATGGCCTGCCCCGAGCTGATCGTCGTCCCGCCCGATATGCAGAAATACCGGGCGATCTCGCACGAAATCTTCGACATTTTTCGCCGAGACGGTCGCGCCGTCGAAGGCCTTTCGATGGACGAAGCCTTCGTTGCAGTCGGGGCGACGACGCTGGATGAAGCGCGCGACTTTGCCGCGGCGATTCGCCGCGAAGTCTTAGCTTCGACGCAGCTCACGGTGAGCGCGGGCGTCGCTACGGCGAAGATGGTTGCCAAGATCGCTTCGGACTCGTGCAAGCCCGACGGCCTTCTTGCGGTTGCGCCCGGAGAAGAGGCGGCATTCTTGGCACCGCTGCCGGTCTCGCGTTTGTGGGGCATCGGGCCGAAAACGCAAGCGCGGTTAGACGTTTTCGGCATCACGACGATCGGCCAGCTCGCGGCGCTCGACGACGGGCAGCTGCGCGAGCTGTTCGGCTCGTGGTTTCACGAGGTGCGCGACCTCGCGCGCGGCATCGATTCGCGCCGCGTCGAGCCCGAACGTGAGACGAAGTCGATCTCGACCGAAGAGACGTTCGAGTATGACGTGCGCGACGAGAACCGGCTCATCGACCTATTGCGGATCCAAGCCAAAGAGCTTGCCGAAAATCTCACGCACGAAGGCAGCATCGCCCAAACCGTCGCGGTAAAGGTGAAGCGCGCGGACTTTACGATCGTGAGCCGCCAAACTCATCTCGCGGAGCCGACGCGCGATGCGCGGCGAATCTTTCGCGCCGCGGTCTACTGTTTGCGACGCGTCGCGCTCGAAGGAGCGCCGGTGCGTTTGCTTGGAACGCGCGTCGCCTCCCTTTCGGAAGGCGACGCTCTCCAAACCAGCCTGTTTTAATGCCTACATCGCGGACGTGGAGCGCGTGCAGTATCCCTTGAAGTTGAGCTTTCATACTCGTTACGGTGGGATAGCTGGTAAAGTCGAACCGGTTCTGGCTGGTGCGGATCGTTTGGCTGTGACCTAGAGGTGTGACTGAGTTGGCGTGATCCACCCACTCCTCGGTATTTCCTGTCCACGGCTTGGCGAAATCGACCCACCAGCCACCATCGTTGCCCAAACCCGTTTGGACGAAGCGCTCGTTTTTCGCATCGTACGTCGTGGCGATCTCTATCACGTAGGCCGTCTTCATCTTGCCCTGCGCTGGAACCAGCACCCATTGGCGCAGGACGCCCGAATCGAGCGTGAACGTGGCCGTTGCTTTGCTCGGCGGTTTTCCGACCGGGCCGGCCATACAGGTCCAGGTGCCCACGTAATACTGTTCGGGGCCCATTCCCATCGTGCTTCGCCCGTTCATCATCTGCGCGCTCGCCGGCGCGCCGAGCGCGAATATTAAGACAAAAAGACCAAAGGCTTTCCTCAAACTGCTCCTACCTTTCTTGCCTGCCGCGCACGGCCCGTTATTGGGCCTGGTTGCGGCTTGCCGGTTACCTTAGGAGTCGAGCTTTCGGGAGCAAGCCTTCGCTACCATCCTACGGAAATTTAACCAAGCGTTCGGCATGCGTTAACACGTCAACGACGCTTTCGGTGGCATAATGGTGCTTAACACGGTACCGCGGAGCCCAGCGAATGCTCCATATCTCGGCGCTCGGTTCGCTCTCGGTATTGTCGGCCTGCGGCGAAGTGGCGTTCTCAATGCCTCTTCGCCGCTCGTCCGAGTTCGGGGACCGCGCCGCCGCAGCGGCGTAAGAAAGGCAGCGTGCTGATCGCTGCTTTCACCCTCACGCAGATCCTAAGCTATCCGTTCCCTCCGCGCCGGTTCGCGACGCGAAAGGGGGCTGCGATCGCCTACACGATCGACCAAAAAGGCGTGCGGAGCATCTGGTTTGCGCGGTCGCCCGATTTCACGCCGAAGCAGCTCTTTACTTCTGACGGCGACGACGGTCAGGAGCTGAGCGATCTCGCGATCTCGGCCGACGACGCGCACGTCGTCTACGTGCGCGGCGGCGATCACGACGAAAACTGGCCGGTGCCGCTGCAGCCCAATCCGGCGCTGAGCACGGTCGAGCCGCAGGAGCAAGTCTGGTCCGTCGCCACCGCGGGCGGGCGCGCCGAAGCTGCTCGGCAACGGCGACGCCCCCGCAATCTCGCCCGACGGCACGCGGGTGGTCTTCGAGGATGCCACGGCGCGGTGCAGGCAGCCCCGATCGACGGCAGCGCGCCGGCGAAACGCCTGTTCTTCGATCGTGGAAAAGATTCGGAACTGCAATGGTCGCCGGACGGCAGCGCGCTGGCGTTCGTCTCCGACCGAGGGGATCACAGCTTCATCGGAATCTATCGCAATGGCAACGCGCGGCTCGAGTTTCTCGCGCCGTCTACCTCGCAAGACTTCATGCCGCGCTGGTCGCCGGGTGGGCGCGCCGTCGCGTTCATTCGCACGCCCGGCGACGGCGGTCCGCCGCGCAACCCACTGAACTGGAATCCGCTGCCGTGGCAGATCTGGGTGGCGCAGCCGGGAACGACGGCGCGCAAACGCGTCTGGGCAAGCGGCAGTTCGATCGCGCGATTCATTGCCGCAAAGCGGCGCGGGCCCGCTGCTGGAATGGATTGCGGGCGAATGCCTGCTCTTCAGCAGCGAACGCGATAATTGGCCGCACCTCTACGCGGTGTCGGCGAACGGCGGCGCGGCGCGGCTACGCACGGTTCCACGCGCGGCATATCCATGGTTGAAGACGTTTCAAGATCAGACGCTCGATCGCTCGACTCGATCGTGTACTCTGGCAAACACCGGCATCGCGCCAGGCGACGACGATCGCCGCCACCTCTTCTTAACGCGAGCGGCAACGTTTCAACCGGCAGCGATCAACAAGCGGTGCGAGCAGCAGACGGGTCAGCGAGACCGCCCGTTGCGCTAGCCGATGGCGCGTTGCCTTCAATCGCGCGACCGCGCAGCAGCCGGTGCTCGTCAACGCTGCTTTCAAACGGCGCGCAGCGCGCACTCGATGCAGGCTGTTCGCCGCGCGATTTCCCGTCGCCGCAGCTCGTCACGCCGCGGGAAGTGTCGTTCACCGCTGCCGACGGCCAAAAGGTCTTCGGGCAACTATTCGTTCCGGCCAGGCCCGGCAAACATCCGGGCATCATCTTCGTGCACGGCGGTCCGTTTCGGCAGATGCTGCTGAACTGGCACTACATGGACTACTACTCCAACGCGTACGCGGTGAATCAGTACCTCGCGAGCCGCGGCTTCGTCGTGTTATCGGTAAACTATCGCTGTGGCATCGGCTACGGTCACGACTTCAACTTCCCCGCGCGTTGGGGGCCGACCGGCGCAGTAGAGTACCAAGACGTCGTCGCCGGCGCGCGCTTCTTGCAGCGCGATCCACGCGTCAATGCCGCGCGCATCGGCATTTGGGGCGGCTCGTACGGCGGCTACCTCACCGCGCTGGCGCTGGCGCGCAACTCCGATATCTTCAAAGCCGGCGTCGACTTTCACGGCGTCCACGACTGGTCGCTCGACGTCGATAATCCAGTCTGGGGCATCACGCATCAGCTCAAACGATACCAGCAGTTCGACACGCAAGCGATGATGAAGCTCGCCTGGGAATCCTCACCCGATTCGGCGATCGCTACCTGGAAATCGCCGGTACTCCTAATTCAAGGCGACGACGACCGCAATGTCGAGTTTGCGCAGATGGTCGATCTCGTCGAGCGTTTGCGCATCGCCCGCGTTCCCTTCGAACAGATCGTAATTCCCAACGAAATCCACGGATTTTTGCGCTACGCGTCCTGGCTTGCGGCGGACACTGCGACCGTAAATTACTTTGCTGAACGCCTAAAGGACTGACCCATGACGATCGACCCGCTAAGCAAGCCGACGCTTCCACGCCCGCTGCGTTCCAACTTCACGCCGGCACGCATTCCGAGGGAGCGCTCGCCCCGCCGTTGAATCGAGGTAGCCCCGGCATTCCGGGGCAAACTCCATTGAAAGGTAACTACCTCATGAAGCACATCGCCTCCATAGTGCTTAGCGCGATCGCCCTTATCGTTGCATTTGCAGTCGTGCCTGCGGTTTCGTCGGCCCAACCCGCGCCGTCATACACCCCGGTTCCGGCGGCAAAACCCGATTTTTCCTCGATGAATTTCTTGATGGGTAACTGGAGCTGCACGCAGATGTTGCGTGGATCGAAGCGGCCGGACACCAGCGAGACGACCATGGGAATGGACGGGATGTGGATGGTCACGCAAGACACCGCTCCACCATTCGACCAATACCGCACATATGCGATCGCAGCGACGACGTATACGGGTTACGATCCGACGACCAAGATGTGGGTCCAGACCGGCGTCGACAGCTCGGGCGCTTATTTTACCAGCACCTCGCCGGGTTGGCAGGGCAGCACCATAACGTGGGCCACCAAAGGCCTCGACGGCAGCTCGGGAACCGACGTCGTTACGAAGAACAGCGACACTTCGACGACCGACGCTTCCAGTGGTACCGACGCCCAGGGTCACACGACGAACACGACGATCGCCTGCATGAAGTCGATGTAGAACTGCAAGGGCCCGCGTCGTTGATGGGGGCCCTTTCTACTCGCTGGACGGCGTTAGACGATGTCGTCCGGCTCCCCGTGATGTTCGTCCCACTGATCGTCGCGGTTTGGATTCGAACTGTTCTCGCCGTATTTTTCCCGCTCGCGCCGCACCGCTTCGGCGGGATCCAGCGGCTCGTCTCGCCGCGATGCGACGTCGGGAGCGATCGTCTCCTCGGCGTCCTGTAAGCGTTCTCCGTCCATCAGCTACCCACTTGATGCAAGAAGAAGTCCATTCCTTTGGGCGCTAGACTCCGATCGTAATTCTTGTCAGATGTGCTCGGTCGCCCAGCAAAAATCGCCGCCGCGTTCGGCTAAGATGCGGTCGACCAGGCGACGCCCGTCGGGGCGCAGCGGCACCATCATCAGGATCGAGCGCTTTCGCTTGCGCGTCGTGCCTTTGGGCAGCAGATCGCGAGCACCAGCGGGCGGCAGCCAGCCAACGATGCGTCGGAGGTCACCGGCTGCCGCTCGCAACAGCGCCGGGATCAGTGCAGCCGAGTCTTCGTTGGCGTGCCCGTATTCGTCAACAACGTACGCATCGCGCTCCGGAACGCGCGCGCCCAGCACGTAGGCGCGGACGCCGCGACCGCGGCGCACGACCAGGTTGAACTCGTGGCCCGCCGCGTGTTCCGATCCGTGCTTGATTCGCATCGTAATCCAGCCCCACACGGATTGACTGCGCTCGAAGCCGGCGGAACGCGCTCGTTCGCACGACGTAAAGCAGCGCCGCACGCCGTTCCAATCTCCGGGCGCAAGCGCGGCCGGGCGCACGCGCTGCGCCGGCAACGCGCCCGCGAGTAGCGTCAGATCTCGCGAGGGCAACTCGACAAACCCAAACGGCGTGTAAAACTGCGCTCGAATGTCGGAGAAGAGGTAGGCGAGCGCATAGCCGGCTTTTCGCGCGCGGTCGAGTTCCGCTGCCAGCATCACGCTGGCATAACCGCGCCCGCGAAACTCCGCCGGCGTATAGACGGCGCCGAAACCGATTGCGTGCAGTTGCCGCTCGCCGTCGCGAACCGACCGTTCGAAGCGTTTGAACGACGCCACCAGCGTGGCGCCGTCGAAGAGTCCGATCGTCCGGTAGTGGCGGCGCCCGTAGCCGCTGTGCGCGGTTTCCAGCGTATGCTCGACGTAGACGTCGAAGCTGCGCCGCCCGGCCCAAAGCGGCGCCGTCAGCGGCAGGACGACGCGTGCGTAAACTTCCGGCGCGATCTCCCGCAGTTGCATTCGCCGGTCAGCGCAGCTCTTCGAGCAGCTCGGGTGCCGTGATGCCGCGCGTCGGCGGGCCCCACGCCGTAACCAGCACGCTGCGGGACGCTCGCCGCAAGGCGTAGTGGAGGGCGCGGCGCTCTCGCTCGTTGTATCGCTGTGCGGCTTTCGTGCGAAACATGTAGTAGCTGAACTTCGCCGTGCGGGCCGCCTGTGCGTCCCCCGCATTCTCCTTGGGAATCATTCCGAGTCTCGGGCTAAAGAGAAACGCATCGGGGGCGTACCACAGCGGAAAGGCGCCGGGGCGAACGTTGGCGACGATCGCGTACTCGAACTCGCGTCCGCGGGCCGCCTCGACGCTCAGCATCTGGACGAAACCCGCCGCATCTCCGGCCGGCTCGCACGTTTCCAAATCGCTCTCCATTCGTCGCTGCGCATATTCGAGGACCTCCGCCGTCGTCGCATCGGGCTTTTCGGCAAGAAATGCGCGCAACCGGTCGAGCAGCCGCTGCAAGACGGCCTGCTGCGCGAGCGCGCGCGCCGAATCGGGTTCGCCGTCGCGCGCCAAACCCTCGCGCCAAACTCTGCGCGCGAAGGCCTCGAACTGTTGCGTCTCCATGACCTCGACCCACCGCTCGCGCAACCGGCGAAATCGCTTGACTCGCGATGCAGCGTCCGCGCCCAGCGCGGCGTCTTGCTCCCCGCGAATTACATTCCAGCCGAGGCGCAGGTCGCGCTTGGGATTCCAGCGGCTGGCGCGCACGGTCGGCGCCGGCTCGTCGTCGAATGCAAAGAGCGGCCGCTGAGTATCCAGCGGTTCGCCGCAGAGCGTGGCGAGCGATGCGTCCGATAGGCCGACGGCCGGCCCGGAAAGCGTTCGCAACAGCCATTCGTGTCGAAACGGGTCGTAGACGTTCCACAAGAGCGCCAGCGCGTCGCAGACCCGGCGGTCCGCAAAGAGATTGACGTCACCCGAGATCGCGACGGGAACGTTGGCGTCGAGCAGCGCTCGTTCGTAGATGTCGACGTCGTGCACGGAACGAAAGAGCACCGCAATCCGCGACGCGCTCACGCCCTGTGCGATCCACTCGCCCACGCGTTCTGCGACGAACGCCGCTTCCTCGAGCGCGGTTGTTGGCCGGTAAACGTCGATCCGCGGCGTCCGGTGCGCCACGCGCAGTTTGATGCGCGAGCTGCCTTGCGCGAAGGTCAGCTCGGGCTGGGTCCGGCGCACCATCGAAACCGCCGAGGCCGGATCGCCGCAGAGCGTTACGCCGGCCAAGGCTTCCCCGAAGATCGCGCGCAGCAGTTGAACTTGCGCGTCGGTTAGCTCCTGCGCGTCGTCGACGAAGGCGAGCCGGTGCCGCTCGCGCAACTGCGCGGCGAATTCGCCGTCTTCAAGTAAGACGCGCGTTGCGGCAACGACCGCGTCGCGTCCGGTCATGCGCCCGCTCGCGTTGACGAGCGCCACGTAGTGCTCGTAAAGCTTTGCGATGATCTTGGCGAGGTCCACTTCTCGGCGATACTGCCGGCCTAGCTCGGGCGGAGTAACGTCGAGCGAGTCGTGAAACGTGTTCTTGGTGGCGATCAGCAGCGACGGATCGCTAAAGTTCGGCGGATTGGCGTAAAACTCGGTCGCGCCGCTGAGCGCCAGCGAGAGAAAGAGCGCCGGGTCCACGTTTGCATCGCCGAGTCGCCGAATCAAGCGGAACGCCGCCGCGAGAAAGCGCTGCGGCGAGCGCAATCCGGGGACTTCCGGATCGAGCTGCGCGTCGGCGAACTCCGCCCACTGCAGGCCGAAGAGCGGCGTGCACGCACGCGCGAAGAGCAGCTCCGCCTCGACGTCGTCAACGAGCGTGATCTCCCGGCCCTTTGCGCGCAGTAGGGCGACGGCAAACTCATCGGGTTCGTCGTGCTCGCGGAAGTACAACGGCTCGGCCTGGGGATAGAGCGTGCGCGCGCGGTTCGCCCGCTCCGTCAGCACGGTACTCTTGCCGGTGCCCGGGGCGCCAAGAATCGCGAGACAGCCGTCATAAGGCGCCTCGATGGCGGCGCGTTGGTCGTCGGTCAGCTCGAGCGCGATCAACTTCCGAAGCGCTGCGCTTCCGCCGGCGGTTTGTCGGCGCACGCGGCTTGGTAGGCGCAGTACGTGCAAGCCGCGGCGTTCTCGGTCGGTTCGAAACGGCGAATCTCCCCCGACGCCAAAACCGTGCTCAGCTCGATCATTTTCTGGCGCGACCGTTTGAGATCGTCGAGCTTGATCGTTTTGCCAACCTCCAAGACGACCGGACGCACGTCGAGCAGCGCATCTTTGAGCGGAATTAACACGAGCTTGGTCACGCGATCGCCGGCAGCGGTGCGCGCCCAGTAGTAGAACGGCAGTTGGAAGTCGCGAAACCGGCGCACTTTCTCGCTATACTCGGCCGCACTCGTGGCGATGCTTCCGGTCTTATAGTCGACAACCCCGATATCGCCGGTGCGTTCGTCGCGGTCGAGGCGGTCGATGAAGCCGACGAAGGCTCTGCCGTCCAGATCGAGCTCCGCCGAAACCTCCCGGCCGAGCACCTCGAACGGCGCCTCCTGTTCTTGCGCCAAAAACCAGTCGACGTACCGCTGCGCGGTACGCTGCGCGCGCCGCACTTGCAGCTCGAACTCCACCCGCGTTTCGAAGCCGTCGCGATTGCGCTCGAACGCCCACGTGACGCACTCCCGCATGCGATGTCGCATCGCCGAACGATCCGTGCTGCGTGGGCGAGGAAAGTCGCCGTGAAAGTCTTCGAGTGCGAGATGAAATGCGGTGCCGTATGCCGACGCCGACGACCCGGGGTCTTCAACCGCGGCGCACGCGTACCGGTAAAACCACTTGCGCGCGCATTCACCGTATGCGTTGAGCGCCGACGCGCTGAAGTGTTTCTGCCACCGCGGCACGCCGCCGCCGTCCTCGCGCTCGACCGGCTCCGCCAGCTCGATCTCTCCTCCAGCTTCGTCATCCTGACCGCAGTCGAAGGGCTGTCGAAGGACAAACGTGCCGGCGATCGCATCGCGAAGCTGCTCCTCGGACGAATCCTCGGGCAGCGCGCGAACGAGGCGCGCGCGCCGGGCGAAGAGCAGCACGCGGTCGCGCTCCGGCGGCGGCAGAGCGAGGCGGCCGCGGTCGATCGCGTCGAGGAGGTTGCCCGTGCGCCCTGCCAGGGTAGCGTACGCGGCGCCGACGTCGTGTGGAACGCCGGAGCAACTCGAACGGATTAGCCGAAGGAGGAGCGCCTCGTCTCCGGTTTTACGCCAGCGGACGGCGTCGTCAATGAAGGAACGGACTTGCGCGGCTTCCGGCACGACGGTGAGGAGTTACAGTTTCTACCAGGCGCCCCTGCAGCCAACGTGTAACGGCTCCCCGATGCGGCGCATCATCATCGGCATCAGCGGGGCGAGCGGCAGTCTTTACGGCTACATGGTATTGCAAGCGCTGCGCGCCATCGGCGGCGTCGAAACGCATCTCGTGCTCACGACGGCCGCGCGCCGCACGATCGAACTCGAGACCGAGATGACTGCCGACGAGTTCGAAAGCCTCGCCGATGTCGCGCACCGCGACGACGATCTTGCCGCCGCGATCTCCAGCGGCTCCTTCCTGACCGACGGGATGCTCGTGATCCCGTGCTCGATGAAGAGCGCGAGCGCGATTGCGTATTCGTTTAACTCGAATCTGCTCGTACGTGCCGCCGACGTCTGCTTAAAGGAAAAGCGCCGCCTCGTATTGGTGATTCGCGAAACACCGCTGCATCTCGGCCATCTGCGGACGCTCGCGCAGCTCGCCGAAATCGGCGCCGTGATCCTGCCACCGATTCCCGCCATGTACGCCAATCCTACGAGTGTGGACGAGATCATCGCCCATACGGTCGGGAAGGCGCTCGATCAGTTCGGCATCGCCAACGAACTCTTCAAGCGCTGGCGTTCGCCAAACTGACGAGCTTGCGGGCCAGCGCGACGTCGCTGACGCGGTCCACGTTCACAGCCGTTTCCGGATAGGGCGAGATCAACGCGCGTACCGGGGCGCCGAGGATCTTCGTTGCACGCGCTTCGGCTTGCGCGACCGAGAGCCGGCCCAAAGCGAAGCGCGCGAGCATGTCCCAGCCGAACAACGAGGCCAGCCGCAACGGGGACTTACGCGCGGCGCCCAACTCCTCGATGAAGCGTTCGAGCAGCGGCATCGCCCGGGGTTTGAGTGCGAACATCCCGCCCCCGCAGTAGGTGCCGTCACGCATCCGCGCCCAAGTGTGCGGCACGCTTGGAAAGCGCGCGAGGTGTACGCCTTTTTCGACGCAGCCGTAGATCACGTCGGCATCGGTCGCCTCCGCGCGCGCCACAAAATCGCCGGCGATCGCCGGGGTGAGCACCGGCATGTCCGATGCTACGATTAAAAGCGAGTCGGCCGCAGGAAAGTCCGCGACTCCGTTGCGCAGACTTTCGGAGATATGTACGCCGTCGGGCCGAAAATCGTCCGCGTCGCGAAGCTGAGGATTCCCCCATTCGCTCGCCGGCGTGACGACGACGATGCGGCCGATCGCGGCGCAGCCGCGTAAAGCGCCAACCACCCGCCCGACCAGCGTCGTGCCGCCGATATCGACGAAGGCTTTGTTCGGCGCTCCCGGTTGTAACCGGGCGACCTCGTCCAACGGGCCGCCCGCCAACACCACCGCGTTCAATTCCACTCCGGCGTAGGCGCAAACTGCGTTACGAAACGTTCGTACGCCGCCGGCAGCTCCAAACTCCGCGCAATCGCTTCGATTCGCGAACGCTCCGGCGACAGCGTAAAGACGCACGAACCCGACCCCGCGAGCAACGCGTTGCCGGCTCCGGCGGGGCGGAGCGCTTCGAGTGCGGCTCTAACCTCAGGCGTGCGGGCCGCGGTGATCTCGTGAAAGTCGTTCTGCAGCAGTGCTTCCACGCGCGCGAACTCCGCGCGTTGCAACGCCTCGAGCATCGCAATCGAGACGCAGCCGCTGCGCGGACGCTGCGGGCGTTGCGACGCATCGATCTCGCGGTACGCCTGCGCGGTAGATACCTCGACTGGAGGCTTCACGATCAAGACATGCCACGCTGGAATGGCTCCGGCCGGCGTCACGCGCTCGCCGGTCCCTTCGACCAGCGCGGCTGTACCTGCGAGAAAGAAGGGAACGTCCGATCCGAGGCTTCGCGCGATTGCCATCCAGTCGTGGCGCGGTAGCGGTCCGAATGCGCCGGCCATCGCCGCGCGCAAAACCGCCGCAGCATCGCTCGAACCGCCGCCCAAACCGGCCTGCACCGGAATCTTCTTGAGCAGCAGCATTCGCACCGCCGGCAGCTCGTCCCCTAGCGCGCGTACGGCCGCTACGGCGAGATTCTGCTCTCCCGCAAGCTCGCTGCGATCGCACTCAAAGCTGAAGCGAGTGCTCGGCCCGATCGTTAGCTCGTCGGCTAACTCGAGCGGCACCATCACGCTGCGCAGGCCGTGATATCCGTCGCTGCGCTGGGCGAGCACCTCGAGCGTCAGGTTGATTTTTGCCGGTGCTCGCACCCTTTTCCGTTAGCCGCCGTGCGAGAAGGCGCCTTCGCGCCCCGCGCCGCAGTACGGAGCGTGGGCTTGAGTTACGACGCGCAGCGCAACGAGTTTTGCGCCTACGTCCTCAATGAATCCGAGACCCCCTATGGGCTCCTGCTCGGGAACTACAAAGCCTTCGCGCAATCGACCGCAAAGGGCGGCGTGCGCGGCCTTTGGGATGCCGACACCGACCAAATCATCTTCGGAACGCACCACATTGCCTATCGACTCCTGGACCGCACGTTCTTTCCGCATCAGATCGAGCACGATCTTACTTTCTTGCCCTACGCGCAGATATCCGAGTTTACCCTCGATCACCGCATCCACGTAACCGAGGCCTTCTACGTGCCGCACGGGCCGGAGTTCGACCGTGCCGTGGCCTTCGTGGTGGACGTGACGCTGTTTAATCCCGGCGCCGACGCGCTCGACGTTTCGCTCTTCCCGTGGGCGATGCTCGTCGGCCAGCGGTTCTACGGCGAGCCCGAGCACGAGGTCCGCGCGTGGAACGACGGGCGCTTCATCTGCTCGAAAAATCTCGAAACCGGCGGCGAGCGCTGGTGGGGCGGCTCGCGGCGTCCGGTCGCGGTTCAGCTTTCCCTGCGCGAACAGGTTCTGCTCGAGGCGATGCGCCGCGCGACGTTTTCGCAAGGCGATTCGAAACCGACGATGGGCGACGTCACGCCGCAGCAAGCCGAACTCGTGAGCCGGCGCATTTTCGGCGCCTTCGAATACCGGATCGCGGTGGCGCCCGGGGCGCGTGAGTCGCTGCGGCTGGCCGTCGTTTACCATAAGGCCGGAACCGAACGCAGCCGTCCCGTTCTCGAAGCGCTGCTCTCCGACCGGCGCGCGCTGCACGACACGCAAGGCTATTTCGGCGAGCGCCTCGCGGACGCGAGATTCCTCACGCCCTCCCCGGAAATCAGCCGCGGCGTGGTTTGGGCAAAGGCCAACATGTTGCGCATCGTCAAGGAGTACCCGCACGGCTGGGGCGCGACGAACTCGCCGCCCTCCGACATCCTCGTCTCGCGCGATACTTCCTGGTTCGTGCACGGCTTCGACTACTTTTGGCCGGAGTTCAGCCGCAACGCGCTCGAAGTCTTCAACACCGCCGTTCAGGAGAGCGGCCTGATGGTCGAATACGTGCGCGGCGTCAGCGGTTATAAGACCGATTACGACCTCAACGTCAACGACGATACGCCGCTGCACGTTATCGCGATGCTTCACCACTACAACGCGACGCTCGACGACGAATGGGTGCGCGAACACATCGCGCTGGTGATTCGCTGACGGATTACCTGCTCTCGCAGCGCGACTCTCACAACTTGGTCTGCTGTCAGGCCAAGGGCGTGGATATGCACGGCATCTCGTCCTGGCGCAACATCATTCCGTATTACACGCTCGACGGCGCGGTCACCGAGATCAATGCCGAGGCGGTCTACGCGCTCGAGGCGGCGGCGATGCTGTGCGCGGTCGTCGGCGACAACGACCATTGGGAAAAGTACGGTGCGGAGGCGCGAAGCATGCGTACCGCAATGATGGACTATCTCTTCAACGACGATACCGGCGCCTTCGTCCTCAACTACGATCAGGACGGCAACTACCAAGACAACTTTACGGCCGACGAAATTTTCCCGGTGCTCTTCGGCGTCGCCGACTCGACTCAGCGACAGGCGATTCTCTCGCGCCTCAAGGAAGCGGATTTCGTAACGCCGGTTGGGCTGCGCACAATTTCGACCGCCGACGCGTGGTATTTTCCGTCGTATGGCTTCGGACTGCTCGGCGGCATTTGGCCTGACCTCACGCTCTGGTTTGCCGTCGCGCTGGCGCGCAACGGCATGACCGACGATGCCGTGCATTTCCTGACCCAGACCTATGGCACGATGGAAGCCGGAAGCCCGCGCAACACCGTCCCGGGCGAGTTTGCCGAGTGGTTCGACGGCGGCTCGTTGAGCAATCGGGGCATGTATCTCTCCCCGTGGACCGGCGCGAAGTTTCTCTGGGCGGTTGCCGAAACCGTCGGCGGATTGAACGGCTATCGTACCAGCGGGCGCCCTCATTTGGCGCCGTTGCGTCCCGCGGGTTGGAAATGGGTCGCCGCGGCGCGCGTGCACTGGGGCGGCCGGCGCTGCACCTACGTCGTCGACTTGCCCAACGACACGATTTACGCCAACATGCCCGAGCTTTCGGCGGAAGAACCGTTCACGTGCATCTATGCCGGACGCGACGTGAGCGACGAAGTAACGATCTCGCCGGTCGAGGTCGGCGCGATCGCCTTCGAAGACGATGCAGGCGCGGTGCGCATCTTCGTCGGGAATCTGCTCGATCGCGCGCGCGACGTGCTGCTCGAGTTTCGCGGGCATACGGCTCGCGTGAACATGGCGGCCGGCGAACTGCGCGAGGTTCACTTGATCGGCAAACCGAGCGACCGGCGCGCGCGCGCTGCTAAACTCGACGTCGTTCGCCCGCTGGCGCGCAGCATGAGATTTCCGACGGTCGTTCTGGCCGCCGGCGCTGCCGTGCTGCTGATTGCGGTCGCCGTCGGCCAGCGCATGGGCGACCGGGTAATGCAGCAGGCGACGCAGCAGCAGTTGCAGTCGGTGCTGCCCACGCCGCTGCCGTCCGGGGCCGACGCCTCGCCGCAGCCGTACGGCCCGGATTGGAAGCGCTCGCAGTCGCTTTCGGCCGCCGCCGACCCGCGCTTCCCCGACCCTCGCGTGCCGCCCAAGCCGCTGCCTACGCCGCCGCCTCCGCCGAAGGCCACCGCCGCCCCCGTCGCTCCCGGCCACCCCGACGCCGAATCCCAATATCCCGATCTGGCGCCAGAAGCCGCTGCCGACCTTCGGGCCGTCGGCGGAACCCTCGAGCGGCGTCCCGGCCTCGCCCGAGGATGGCCTGCCGGAAGCGACGCCGACGCCGTAGTAGCGAATTCGTCGCGGCGTTCTCTGGGGAACGGCTGTTAGAATAGATGTATGGAAAAAGGAACGTCAACGGTTAAGCGCGGGCTCGCGCAAATGCTCAAAGGCGGCGTCATCATGGACGTCGTGACACCCGAACACGCGGCAATCGCACAAGAGGCCGGCGCCGTCGCCGTAATGGCGCTCGAACGCATCCCGGCAGACATCCGGGCGGCCGGTGGCGTTGCTCGAATGAGCGGGATCGAGCTGATCCGCGGCATCATGGACGCCGTGACGATTCCGGTGATGGCCAAATGCCGCATCGGCCATTTTGCCGAGGCGCAAGTTTTGCAGCAGCTCGGCGTGGATTACATCGACGAATCGGAAGTACTGACGCCGGCCGACGACAACTATCACGTCGACAAACATGCCTTTACGACTCCATTCGTCTGCGGAGCCCGCGATCTCGGTGAAGCGCTGCGCCGAATTGCCGAGGGTGCGGCGATGATTCGCAGCAAAGGCGAAGCGGGAAGCGGCAACATCGTCGAGGCAGTGCGACATATGCGCGCCATCGGCGACGCGATCCGCGAGCTGCGCATCGCGCCTAAGGAAGAACTCGTCGCGCGAGCGCGCGACCTTGGGCCCCCGTCGAACTCGTCACGGAGATTGCGCGCGAAGGCAAGTTGCCGGTCGTGCTCTTCTGCGCCGGCGGCGTCGCGACGCCCGCCGACGCCGCACTGATGATGCAACTCGGCGCGGAAGGCATCTTCGTCGGAAGCGGCATCTTCAAATCGAAGGATCCCAAACGCTTCGCGCGCGCCATCGTCGATGCCACGACGCACTTCAACGAGCCGGAGATCGTTTTAGAGGCGTGCCGGTCGCTCGGCGCGTCGGAAGCAATGCCTGGGCTCGACATCCGTCAACTCGCCGATGCGCAACTGATGGCCCCCCGCGGTGCCTAACCTCGTCGGCGTGCTCGCGCTCCAAGGCGACGTCGACGAGCATCTCGCGGCGTTGCAGCGCTGTGGTGCGACGGCGATACCGGTAAGGACGCCGGCGGACCTCGCGCGCGTCGACGCGCTGATCCTCCCCGGCGGCGAATCCACGACGGTGATGAAGCTGCTCGAGCGCTTCGGTCTGGGGCAGCCGATCGTCGAGCGTACGCTCGCCGGGATGCCGCTGTGGGGAACCTGCATGGGAATGATCGTCGCCGCGCACGACGTCGTCGGGCTCGAGCAACCGACGCTCGACCTTATCGACATTACGGTGCGTCGGAATGCGTTCGGACGGCAGAACGATTCGGCTCAGGTCGACCTTGCGATCCCCGCGTTGGGCAGCACGCCGTTTCCCGCCATCTTTATTCGCGCGCCTTGGATCGAACGGCACGGGCCCGCGGTGGAGTTGCTCGCGCGGCGAGAGGGCCACGGCGTGATGGCGCGCGAGGGGAACGTCCTCGCGACCTCATTTCACCCCGAGTTGGGGACCGACGGTCGCGTCCACCAATACTTCCTGGAGATGGTGAGCCAGCAAGGGAAGGCTTCTACCGCGGCGTAAATTTAGGTCGAGATGTCTAGTGAGGCCGCCGCTCCCGAGCAGGAGCGCGCCGGATTTCAAGGGCAGATTCCGCCCGTTGAGCCTCTGGTTAGCGAGATTATCGCTACGCTGGCCCTCGCCGCGCACGCGTATTTGACGGCGCCGAGGGGCAAGAGCCGGACCACGCTTCGGCAGAAGTCGCGATCGACGTCGCGAGCAGCGCGTTCGAACGGGTCAAAGAAAGGTTGCGACCGCAAGAACGGTTAGCAATCACGCAGATGCTAACCGAAACACGGATGACGTTCGTTCGGAAGCGAGGCACCTGAGATGCCTCGCTTTTATAGCTCGAAAGGGACGACTGCATGAGCGAGGTGCTCGTGCTGAACTTCACCTACGAGGCGCTCAACGTCACGAGCTTCCAGCGTGCGGTGAAATTGATTTTTGCCGGAAAAGCGGAGATGCTCCACGGGCGCGAGCGAATGCTGGCCTCGCCGACGCTACGAAATGCGCATGCCTTCGATTATCCGCATGCTTTACTACATCCGCCGCCCGATGCAGCGGGTCGCGTTAACCAAAAAGAACGTCCTGATCCGCGACGAGCACGCCTGTCAATACTGCGGCACGCACGGCGAGCGGTTGATGACCGTCGATCACGTCGTCCCCAAGAGCCGCGGCGGCGACTCGACCTGGGAGAATCTCGTCTGCGCCTGCATGCGTTGCAACAACCGCAAAAATAATCGCACGCCGCACGAAGCGAACATGACGCTGCAGCGCAAGCCGCGCCAGCCGAAGTACATTCCTTGGATTCAGATCAAGCGCAACACGCTGCCCGACGAATGGGGCAAGTTCCTCTTCCTGTATAACGTGTCGATCGACGAACGCATCGAATCTTAGCGGCGTTGAAATAACGAAGCGCCGCATTACTGCGGCGCTTCGCGCATCTTAGATGTGATCGCCAGTCCGACCAGAACCAAGCATACCATTTCGCCGACGCTGTCGCAACGGTGAACCGTGCGGCTGGGGCGCCCGGGAATCGAACCCGGACCCGTGCAGTTGGTCGGACTGACGGTCGACACCATCGACGCGCCCCAGCATCGTAGTCGATCACGCTTGAAGCTGCATCCAGCTAGACGCAACCCCTCTGAGGCCGGGTGCCTTTTGGCGAGTATGCAAAACGTAAAGGAAGTAAACCGCCAACCCTCTCCCGGTGGCCGGCCGCAGCCGCTGGCCTTCTACGACGGGCAGCTTTGGGTTGGTTCGTGGGATACCGACAAACTTTATGCCATCGACACCAAAAACTGGGACGTCGTTGAGGAGATTGCGGCGCCGGGCCGGCCCTTCGGCCTCGCGAAGTTCGGCGATGCTCTCGCCGTCGTGGTTGCGCTCGATGACGACGATCGCTATCTCTTCCGTTTCCGTCCTGGGCGCGGCTTCGACAATAAAGTCGCCTGCCCCGACGTCACCGGCTCGCACCTGGCCGCCGACGGATCGACGCTGTATCTGTGCCAGCAGGGGAACCGGCGAATCCTGGCGCTCGACGATCGCGGCGGCGTAAAGCGCGAGATCGCGCTGGCCGCGCGTTGCGGCGGTTTCGCGTTCGATGGTTCCGGCAAGGCGTTTATGCTCGTCGCCGACGAGGAGTTCGAGAACCTAGAGTTTGCGCGCGCCGATCTGCAGCAGAGTCCCGCCGTTACCGAAGCGATCGCCGCGGTTCCCTTTGACGGGCGTGCGCTAACATTCGATGGCTCCATGTGGTGGACGAGCGATCGCGAAGAGGGCCAGATCGTGGCGTTTACGGCCGGAGAATGATCGACCCCGGACCGCGCTCGGTAACGATTGGGGTCCGCACCTGGTTGACGGCCGCCGCCGTATTGGCGGCGGCCTACCTCCTCTGGCTCGTCCTTGCCGACACGATGTCGGCGTTCGTCTTGCTCTTTACGGGAGTCTTGATCGCGGTCGCGCTTCGTCCGATCGTCGATCGTCTGAGCGCGAAAATGCCGTTCGGCATCGCCGTCGGCCTCACGTTTGGCGGGGCCCTGCTGATCACAGCGCTGATTGCCTACGTGTTGATCGCTCCGCTGGGCGTCGAAGTTCAGCGCCTCGTACAAGCGGTTCCGGGCTACGTCAACTCTCTCAAAGATCAGCTCGTCGCCGCCGAACGTTACCTGAAGGATTATCAGCTCTCCAAGCAGTTCGCGGGCGCCATTGCCAACGGCGCCGGCGGCGCCTTTAGCTCCGTCGGAGCGCACTTGTTGGCCGGCCCGGCGCTGATTGCGGCCATCATCGGAAACGCCATCATCATTTTGCTGCTCGCGGTAGGCTGGATGCTCTCGTCGGACGACCTCGAGCGCTTTACCCTCAGCCTCTTCTCGCAAGGGGGACGGCGCGATTGGAGGCACGCCTTGGACACGATCGGCCTGCGCCTCAGCGCCTACGTCCAGGGAATCGTCATCAACGGCGCCGTCGTGGGCGTGGCGATGGGCGGGGCGGTTGCGATTTTGGGAGTTCCCTACGCCCTGCTGCTCGGATTCGTGGTCGCGGTCTTTCAGGCGATTCCGATGGTTGGCGCGGTGATTTCCGGACCGGTCATTTTGTTGGTCGTGCTGGCGACGAGCGGCTGGGTCAAAATGCTGATCGTCCTGGCGATCTTCACCGTCGTGCAAATCCTCGATCAGAACGTGCTTTCGCCGATCATCTTCGGGCAGCGCGTCCAGTTGAGCTTTCTGCTGATCATCTTCTCGACGGTCGTCGGCGGCATGCTCTTGGGGATTCCCGGAGCGTTTTTGGCGGTACCGGCCGCCGCCGTTCTCCAAGTGATCGTCGTCCAGATCATCGCGCCGGCCGTTCGCCGCGCCAACGGCGTCGGCGACCCCGAGGTGGTTAAGTAAGGGGCTGCTCGGGTTGAGGCCGAAGTCCCCAGCTGACTCTTTCTGCGAAAGGAGTAGTTGGTGAAAAGTATGTTAGGCGAGTTCGATGATTCCGCCGAGACGGCGCACAGACTCTGGGTCTGGTACCTCGCCCTCGGGATCGCGCTTATTCTGGTCGGCCTTTACTGCATGTGGGCCGAGGGCGCGGCGACGATGGCATCCGTTTTTCTGCTTGGAGTGGTCGTGCTGGTTGCCGGGGTCGCGCAGATCGTCGGTGCGTTCCTGTCACGCGGCGCCGGGCACGTGATTCTGCTTCTCATGATCGGCGCGCTGGACGTTATCGTCGGGCTGATGCTGATCGAATATCCTCTCGCTGGGGCGCTGACGATTACCCTCTTGTTGGCCGCGCTCTTTGTTTTCGGCGGGATCTTCCGGTTCGTCTCCGCGCTTTGGCTGCAGTTCCCGCACTATGGCTGGGTAGCTTTCGGCGGGATCGTGAGCACGATTTTGGGCATTCTGCTTTGGACCCAGTGGCCGGTCTCGGCGTTGTGGTTCATCGGGTTCGTCGTCGGTTTGAACTTCGTTTTCGCCGGATTCTCGTGGTCGATGATGGCCTGGAGGCTCAAAGCGGCGTAGGGACCGGCCGCGCGGCGTGAAAAGCTGCGGGAATGTCGCGTCTCTGGTTGCCGTTCACGCAGATGCGGCAGTTCGACGGGCACGCGCGAACGTTCGTGCGAGGCCGTGGAACTTTGCTGGAAGATGCGCGCGGCCGCTGGGTCTACGACGCCGTCAGCTCGATCTGGACGACGATCCACGGCCACTGTCATCCGCGCATCGTCGAAGCCATTGCGCGTCAGGCGGCGACGCTCGATCACGCGACGCTGCTTGGCGCGACGAACCCAGCAGCCGAAGCGCTCGCCGAGCGGCTGTGCGCGCTGGCGGGCATGGACCGCGCATTCTTTGCAAGCGACGGCGCCAGCGCGGTTGAGGCCGCAATCAAGATGGCGCTGCAGTATTGGCAGAACGCCGGTCAGCCGCATCGCACCCGCTTCGTGCGGTTGAGCAACGCATATCACGGCGACTCGATCGGCGCGATGAGCCTCTCCGATATCGCACTCTTTAAGTCACGCTTCGGTAGCGTCACCTTCGAAACGCAAAGTTATGACGATGCCGCTCCGCTTGGAGACGACGTTGCTGCGGTGATCGTCGAGCCGCTGGTTCAGGCCGCGGCCGGCATGCGGCTCGTTCCAAAAAAGGCATACGAGCGGCTAAAAGGCGCTAAAGCGCTGATTATCTGCGATGAAATTGCTACCGGCTTCGGTCGCACCGGCACGATGTTTGCTTTCGAGCAGATCGGCCTAAGCCCGGATATCGTCTGCGTCGGCAAAGGCTTGACGGGCGGGGCGATGGCGCTCTCCGCAACGCTGGCCGGTCAGTCGGTCTACGACGTATTCCTAGGCGAGCCCGAGGCATTCGTTCATTTCTTTCATGGCCATTCGTACGCCGGAAATCCGATTGCATGCGCTGCCGCGCTGGCATCGCTTTCGTTGTTCGAAGAAGAAGGCACGCTCGATCGTACTGCGGGCATCGCAGCGCGAGCGCGCGCAAACCTGCAAAACCTGCGCGCCAATCCGCTGGTGTGTGGCGTGCGGCAAACCGGAGCGATGGTCGGCATCGAGCTGCACAAAGCCTTGGGGCGGCCCGTTGCCGATGCGCTATACGACGCGGGGCACTTCACGCGCCCGATCGGCGACGTAATTCAGTTCGTTCCGCCCCTCTGCTCGACCGACACCGAAGTCGACAGCTTCTTCGAATCGCTGTCAACCGTCACCGAGCGCGAGTTGAAGCAATAACTAACCAAGAGTCAAGCCGCCTTACGGCATTGGAGGATGAGAGTGACTAGCACCCCGCCGGCTGAAATCCAGACGCTGATCGAGAATAACATCAACGGCTTCAATACGCAGAACGCCGAGCTGTTCCTTAGCGTATTTAGCGAAAACGCGATCATCATCGACGGAATTGCGCCTTACCTGTGGTTGAATCCCGATGCTCCGGCGAACTGGCTCGCCGACGTAGAGAAATGGCGTATGGACCTCGGCGTGACCTACGAGCACCTGTCGTACGAGATGGGGTTCTGGAACGTCGAGGGCGCTTACGCGTACGCCGTCATTGCGGGGACCCTAACGGTGACGATTAAGGGTCAAACGGTCGCTCGGACCGGCACCCTGGCGTACACGTTTTCCAAACAACGTGACGAATGGAAAATCGGGGCGCAGGCATGGGGACGCACGTCGTAGATTCTGAACTTGTCGAAGCACCAAGGGTCGCTGAGTGAGCTACCTTCAACGTGCGGAGCACGCGCTCGACGCGATTCGCAGCGAAGATCGCTATCGCGAGCTGCCGCAACACGGCCTCACCAACGTCATCGACTTTTCGTCGAATGACTACCTTGGGTTGGCGACGGACCCGCAGGTCGTCGAGGCCCTCAAACGAGCGACGCGCGTCGGCTCGGGCGGAGCGCGCCTCCTAGGAGGACGGAGCCGCGAACATACGCTTCTCGAGGACGAACTGGCGGATTGGCTCGGGCGCGAGCGCGCGTTACTCTTCTCTTCGGGCTACCTGGCCGGCGTGGGCACGATTCCGGTGCTGGCTGAACTCGTGGAGTCGATTCTCTCCGACCAATCCAACCATGCCTGTCTGATCGACGGCATCCGCCTCGCGCGCCAACCGCACCGGGTCTACGAGCACGCTGCCTTCCCCCCGCTAACCATGTCCAAGAGTTCCCTCGTTGTCAGCGAATCGCTCTTCGGCATGGAGGGTGACGCCATTGACCCAGCAGCGCTGCTCGGACGCTTGCGCGAGCAAGATGTCCTCCTGCTCGACGAAGCGCATGCGCTCGGAATCGCCGGGCCACAGGGGGCGGGCCTGGCGCGCGAACTCGGCGATCCGCGCATCCTCATTCTTGGGACGCTCTCGAAAGCGCTCGGTTCGCTCGGCGGCTTCGTCGCGGGCCCCGCGACGGCGATCGAGCTGCTGGTCAATCGCGCACGGACGTTCATCTTCGATACCGCATTGCCGCCGTCGCTCGTGCTCGCGTCACGCATCGCGCTGTTCCTTACGCGCAGCGGCGACGATCGGCGCCAACGGCTGCGGGCAAATGCCACGCGCCTGCGCGCCGCACTCCCCTCCGGCGTAAGCGCGGAAAGCGCCGAAGGACCGATCGTTTCCATCCCCCTAGGGAGCGAGCAGCGCGCGCTGCGCGTCTCGGAGGAGTTATTGAAGCACCGCATTTTCGTTCCGGCGATCCGGCCGCCCACCGTGCCGCCCGGCACGTCGCGGCTGCGCATCACGATCCAGGCCGACCACACGCTGGAGCAAATGGATATGCTCGCATACGAGCTCGGCGATGCCTCGCTACTTTGTAACCGGAACCGACACCGACGTCGGAAAGACTCGCGTGACGGCGGCGCTTGCGCTTGCGCTGCGCCGCGCCGGCGAAAGCCCGACCATCGTGAAGATCGTCCAGACCGGAGTGAAGCCGGGCGGGGAGGGCGACGCGCAACATGCCGGCCGCCTCGCCGGCGTGCCGCACGTCGAGCTCGCCCGCTTCGAAGCGGGCGGCGACCCCTGGTCCTCAGCACTCGCCGAAGGGTCGCCTCCGCTTACCGCAGCGCATCTCGCCGCCGAGCTGGACAAGATTCCCGGCACGATCGTCGCCGAGGGCATCGGCGGGATCATGGTTCCCGTCAACGACAGCGAGAACATCGGCCACGTCGCGGCTTTGGCCAAGCTCGAAGCGGTGATTGCCGTAGGCCTGCGATTGGGCTGCATCAATCACGCGATGCTGACGCGCAGCCTCTGCCGCGAGCTGAGCATCCCGGTGGCCGGCATCGTGCTGGTCGAACGCTGGGGCCGAACGGATCCCACCTACCGCGACCGCGTCTACTGCGTGCTGCAGGGAAGTCTGCCGGTGCTCGGCGTTCTCGCGTTTGCGGCCGGCGAAACTCAGTCCGTCGAAGCCGGTGCAAAGCTTTTCGAACCTTTGGTGAACCAAGAGCGCTGATATGGCGCATTCCACGATCCAACGCGCTCGAGCCGAGCTGCTCGAGCAAGGCCGCCCTGCGAGCTCCGAGCTGCTCGCCGGCCTGGCCGAACTTCCCGCCGAGCACGTGCCGGCTCTCTTAGCGCTCGCCGACGACGTGCGCTCGCATTATTGCGGCAACGAGATCGCCGTCGAAGTACTGTACAACGCCAAGAAAGGCGGCTGCTCGGAAGATTGCAACTTTTGCTCGCAGAGCGCGCGCTATGCCACCGACGTGCAGCCGGAGCCGCTTTCGAGCGTTGCGGACTTTGTTACGGCGGCGCGCGCCGCGAACGCCCGCGGCGCCGGTGAGTTCTGCATCGTCGTCGCTGTGCGCGGGCCGTCCGAAAAACTGCTGGAGCGCGTCTGCGCCGCCGTCGAAGAGATCAAAACCGAACTACCGCTGACCGTCGCCGTATCGCTCGGCATCTTGAACGATCGTCAGATCGAGCGGCTTGCCCAAGCGGGCGTCGACAAGGTCAATCACAATCTTGAAACGTCGCGCCGCTATTTTCCCCAGGTCTGCACCACGCACAGCTACGACGAGCGCTGGGAAACGTGTCAGCGCGTGAAGCACCATAATCTCGAGCTGTGCTGCGGCGGCATCATCGGGATGGGCGAAGAGGTCGCCGACCGCCTCGACTTCTTGTCGGCGTTGCAAGCGCTCCAACCGCAAGAGGTGCCGATCAACTTTCTCAATCCGCGTCCCGGGACGCCGTTCGGGGAGCGATCGCTGCTCGATCCGGTCGAAGCGCTGCGCTTTGTGGCGATGGCACGCCTCGCATTGCCGAGCGCGCTGGTGCGCTTTGCCGGAGGTCGCGAGGTTACGCTGCAGGCGCTGCAAGACGTCGGCATGCGAAGCGGCGTTAGCGGCATCGTTCTCGGCAACTATTTGACGACGGAAGGCCGCAGCGACGCCGACGATTTCGCGATGCTCGATCGACTCGGCTTCGAAGTCCTGGCCTAGCCCGCTAAGAAGCTTCGCACCCTTGGACCAGCACAGAGCGCCGTACTTTCAAGCGCTGCTCGACTACGTCGACTCGGGCGTGCAGCCGTTTCATACGCCTGGGCACGTGCAGGGTGTTGGAATGGATTTGGCCTTTCGCGAGTTCATCGGCGACAATATCTGCGCGATCGACCTCACGCCGATGCCCGGCATCGACGATCTGCTGCAGCCGACCGAAGCGATCAAAGAGGCGCAGGAGCTCGCGGCGGAGGCCTGGGGCGCCGGGCATACGTTTTTCCTGATCAACGGTTCGACCAGCGGCAATCAGTGCATGATGATGGCGGCGATCAACCCGGGCGAGAAGATTGCCGTGCCGCGCAACTCGCACAAGTCGATGCTAGGCGGCTTGGTGATGAGCGGTGCGGAGCCGATCTACATGCATCCCGAAGTCGACCCGGAGCTGCGCATGGACCACTGCGTGACCCCGGAGACCGTCGCGCGCACGATCGAGCAGCATCCCGATCTGGTCGCCGTCTATCTCGTCTCGCCGACCTATTACGGCGTGGCGGCGGATCTTGCGGCGATCGAACGGATCGTGCACGACGCCGGCAAGGTGCTGCTCGTCGACGAGGCGTGGGGGCCGCACTTTCATTTTCATCCGGATCTGCCGCTCTCGGCGACCGCCGCCGGAGCCGATATCTGCGTCAACTCGACGCACAAAATGCTTTCGGCATTCTCGCAGTGCGCGATGCTGCATCACCAGGGCGAACGCGTCGCGCTCGACCGGCTCGAAGCGGTGCTCAAGATGTTCCTGTCGACGTCGCCGAATCTGCCGATGGTCGCGTCGCTCGACGTGGCGCGCAAGCAGATGGCTACCGAGGGCGAGGCGCTGCTCTCGCGCACGATCGCGCTGGCGCAAGAGGCGCGCGAGCGCCTGAACCGGATTCCGGGCGTCTACTGCTTCGGCGAAGAGCTGCAGGGCCGCCACGGCATCTTCGATCTCGACCCGACGAAGGTGACCGTGACCGTCAAAGGCCTGGGTTATACCGGCTACGAGGCTTCGGCGCTGTTGCGCCGCCGGTACAACATTCAGGTGGAGATGGCGGATCTTTTCAACGTCGTCGCGCTCTTTACGATTGGAACCCGGCGCGAGGCGGCCGAAGGATTCATCTACGCGTTCGAGGAGCTGGCGCGCGACGACCGGCCGATCGACATGTTCGCGCCGTCGGGGATTCTCGAAGAGCGGTTGAGGCGCGGAACGTTTGCGCTTCCGCCCGTCCCGCCGATGCGGATGCTCCCGCGCGATGCATTCTTAGCGGATGCTGAGTTTGTAAAGTTTCGCGAGTCCAGCGGGCGAATCTGCGCCGAGACGCTGACGCCCTACCCGCCCGGAATTCCGGTCATCGCCCCGGGCGAGCAGATTACGCCAGAAATTATCGACTATTTGCGCCTAGAGTTGAAGGCCGGGGTGCGAATTCAAGGCCCGTTCGACGGCGAGCTGCGGGTCATCCGCGTCGTGAAGGAGTGACCGCCGAGGGCGGATAACGGTGAAACGAAGGCCTCGGAAGTGAGGAACGATCTTTGGCAGTAAGAGTTCATTCCATTTCGCCTAGTTGGGAACTCTCCCAGCTCCTCGACATCTTCCCGCTCACGATTCGGCAAGCTCTCGTTCGTCTGCGCAACCTCGAAGACATCATTGAAGTCGTGCTCGATTTGGGCCGTCCGCCGGAAGCCCGTTTCGAACACGATTTTATTTACCTAACGGACGTACCGATCGGCCATGAGGATATCGCGCACGTCTGCTCGCGGATCTCGCCGTTTGGCGCCGATAATCGCGCCGGCATCGAGCAGACGCTGCATCGAATCAGCGCGATTCGTAACCGAACGGGCAAGATCGTGGGGCTTACGTGCCGCGTCGGGCGAGCGGTGTACGGAACGATCGATATTCTGCTCGACGTGCTTCGCAGCGGGTCGTCGATGTGTCTGCTCGGCAAGCCCGGCGTCGGTAAGACCACGATGTTGCGCGAGTGCGCGCGCGTGCTCTCCGAAGAGCGAAAACGTGTCGTGATCGTCGACAGCTCGAACGAAATCGCGGGCGACAGCGACATCCCGCATCCGGGAATCGGCATGGCGCGGCGCATGCAGGTCGCCGATCCGGCGCTGCAGCACGCGGTGATGATCGAGGCCGTCGAAAATCACATGCCTGAAGTCATCGTGATCGACGAGATCGGGACGGAGGCCGAGGCCGCCGCCGCCCGCACGATTGCCGAACGCGGCGTGACGCTCATCGGAACGGCGCACGGCCAGACCCTGCAGAATCTCTTAATGAATCCGACGCTTTCGGACTTGGTGGGCGGCGTGAGCGCCGTGACCTTGTCCGACGAAGAAGCGCGCCGGCGCGGCACGCGAAAGACGGTTCTCGAGCGTAAGGCGCCCCCGACCTTCGACGTCGTCATCGAGATCCACGATCGCGATCGCTTGGCGATTCACAAGAACGTCGCCGAGGTGATCGACGCGCTTCTGCGCGGATATCAGCCACAGCCGGAGGTGCGTCAGCGCCACCCCGGCGGCGAGGTTACTGTCGTCCAAGAGGCCGATACGGAATCGATGCCGCGCCTGAGCGAAGCCTACGATCATCACGAACACGATAGCGAGGAGCGGGACCGGCCGCTCTCGATTTTTCCCTACGGCGTCTCGCGCAACAAGATCGAGCGCGCGATCGCAAATCTGCGGGTGAACGCCGCAATGGCGCGCAACTGGGACGACGCCGACGTCGTGCTCACGCTCAAGACGCTCGAGCGCAAGGAACAGCCCAAGCTCAAGCAGATCGCCTCGGACAACGTGCCGATCTACTCCATCAAGACGAACACGACCACGCAGATTCAGGCCGCGCTGCGCGACGTCTTCAACCTCGGCTCGATCGACAACGAAGAAATCGCGCTGCGCGAAGCCGAGGAGGCGGTCTATCAGGTGATGCTCAACAGCAACGCGATCGAGCTTTCACCGCAAACGTCGTATATTCGCCGCATGCAGCACCAGCTCGCCGAACGCTACCGGTTGCAATCGCGCAGCACGGGCCTCGAGCCCAACCGCCGCGTCCGAATCTATAAAAACGCCGAATAGGTGTTCGGTTGTAATCGAGGGTATCGAGGGTAGCGGGAAAAGCACGCTGCACAAAGGACTCGTGGAGCGTTTGAGCATGGAAGGGCGCGACGTCGTGGTGACGCGCGAGCCCGGCGGAACCGCAACGGGGGATGCGATTCGCTCGATCTTTCTCGACCGCACGTTGACGATCGACCCCTTGACGGAGACTTTTCTGGTGAACGCCGCGCGCGCGCAGCACGTCGCCGAGGTGATTCGCCCCGCGCTTGCCGAGAATCGCCTCGTGCTCTGCGACCGCTTCACGGATTCGACGCTGGCCTACCAGGGATACGGTCGCGGCCTCGATCTGGCGCCGTTGCAGCGGCTGTGCGATGAGGCGACCGGCGGAGTGACGGCCGATCTCGTCTTGCTGATCGACCTTCCCATCGAAGTGGCGCGAACCCGGATGCAGGCGCGATCCTATGCCTTGGACCGGATCGAAAGCCAGGACGCCGCCTTCCACGAGCGCGTTCGGCAGGGTTATTTGGAGCTGGCGAAGTCTCCGCGGCACCGCGTGCTCGACGGCACGCTGGCGCAGGATCGTCTTTTGGAAGAGGCGTGGAACTTCATTTCGACGTCGTAGGTGCGGAGGGGCCAAAACGCTATTTCGACGGGCTCATCCCTGAGACGCTCGCGCACGCGTATCTTTTCTCCGGACCCTCTGGCGTCGGGAAAAAGTTCTTCGCGCGCCGGCTCGCGCAGTCGCTGCTTTGCCTCGCGCCCAAAGATCGCGTTCTCGGCTACGACGGTGTTTGCTCGTCGTGCGTGCTCTTTCACGCCGGCGCACACCATCCCGATTTCTTGGAACACGAAGGAACGCTTAAAATCGGCGACCCCGATGCGCCGCGGGGCTTCTACCAAGGCGACGAACTCTCGACCAGGGATCTCGTTCGTCAGCTTTCGCTGCAGTCGTACAGCGGCGGGATGCGCGTTTTACTGCTCGGCGACGTCGACTTCGCAACGCGCGAGGCGGCCAACGCCCTGCTCAAGTTTTTGGAAGAACCCCCCAAGGGCGTGGTGATGGTGCTCACGACGGCGGCGCCGGGACGTCTGCTGCCGACGATTCGGTCGCGCACCCTCGAGGTTCGCTTCCCTTCGCTTTCCAAATCGCAGGTCCGCGAAGTTCTGGGCCGCATGCATTACGGCGACGCGGATGCCGAACTCGGAGCGTCGCTTAGCGGCGGAAGCGTTACGCGCGCCGTCGCGGCGCTCGGGGGAGAAGAAGAATCGCTGCGCGCGCACGTCGCGCGCTGGTTTTTTGAAAGCGTCGAAGGCGCGTCGCCGCAAGACGCGTGGGCAACCCGCGAGACACTCGACGACGGATTGGAAACGATCAAGACTCTGGTTCGAGATTGGATCGTCGCCAGCGGCCACGATGGGGTCGCGCTGGTCTCGCTCGACTACGCCGACCGGCTGCGCCGGCTACGACCGCTAAAGGGGAGAGAGGCCGTGACGCTCCTGGCCAAGCTGGATGAGGCGCAACGCCTCGCTCGCACCAACGTCTCCGCAGCGCTCGTCGGCGAACTAGTCCGTATGTCCCTCCCGCTGTCAAGCTGAGCACTCCCAGTGTCATCCTGAGCGCAGTCGAAGGACGACGAAGAGGGGGCAAAGCCGATCCGTAGCGACGACCCGAGAGCAGGCCGAGCTGTGCCGCCAAGCGGCAAAGAATTCAAACGCTGCCGCGGGACTACTGCTAACCGGGCATAAGGTTAGGGGCAAGAGTGACACCCCCCTCGGCCCGATCGCGCGGCCGTCGTCCATTGCCAAAAAGCCTATAGAATAAGATACGGTGTTCCGTGTCAAGGGCTTGCGTAGGTAGGATCAAAGAGTTTGCCCGACTTGAGGACGGCGTAGGCCAGAATCAAGAGCTTACGCATGACGGCTGTGATGATGACCATGTTGGATTTGCGGCGCTCGCGAAGTCGATCGGCGAAGCGGCGAAGTAGAGGATTGAAACGCATCGCTGAGATCGCCGGAAAGTAAAGCGCAGTGCGCAGATTTCCGTTGCCGGTCTTTGCGATCCGGCTCGGCCGCCGAATCGATCCGGACTCGTAATGGCGAGGTGAAAGACCGGCGTACGCGGCGACGGCCTTGACGTTACGAGACTCCGCAATGTTCGGCATCTCACCCAAGATGCGAGCGGCTGTCGTTTCGCCGATTCCCGGAATCGAGGTAAGCAGCTCGCGCTGTCGGCGTAGCGGCGGATAGTCGTCGAAGAGCTGATGGATTTCACGCTCAACCGGTTCGACTTCATGATCCAGATGAGATAGCGTCGCTTCGATCGAGGCCTTAACCACCGGAGAGACCATGGGTGCTTGGAGCCGGTTCTGCTCCTCCGTCCGCATCTGGACCAAACTCTGGTACCGGCGAATTAACCCTTGTAGGGCGAGGATTTCCGGCGCAGGTGGCGTCCATGGATCCGGTGCGTGTGTGCGGCAAAACCGCCGCAATGAGCGCCGCGTCGATGCGGTCAGTCTTTGTCCGCAGCATCTCGCTCTTGGCGAATGCTTTGATGCGCATTGGGTAACCAGGCTGACGACGTGGCCGGCATCGCACAGTGCCAGCGCCAGATCTTCGCTCCACCCGCCGGTGGCCTCGAGACACGCGTGCACCCTCTCAGCTTTGCGATTGCGCAACCAGGTCTGCAACTGCTTGGAACCGGCTGCGGAATTGGTGACGCTCTTCGACGTTGAGCCATCAAGCTGCAGCAGAACCGCATGCATCTCGTGCTTTCCGACATCGATCCCTAGGACATCCACACTCACCTCACTCGCCGGCGGGCTACCCTACGCGACCAGCCTGATGCATACAGGCTTCGCGACATACGCGGCCTAAGATACGGTCCGATCTCTTAGGATAGCAGTCATCGGGCCGGCCATCGATCTTATTCACGGGCTCGAAGCCCAAGGCTTTTCAGGATGTGCCGACCCGCCCTTTCAGGTTAAAGGACCGTTCAACACGGTCCGCTCGGTAGCATATCAGGGTTTTCTCGCCTCGCGCGTCGCGCATCGTGCATTTTTCATCATCCGTTTGCAAAAAGCCGCACACGTCGAAAAAGCCTTATACCACAGCACTTTTTCACGCGGTCCCGAACATGCATGCTGCATGCGCCATGCATCGGTTCGCTTTCGCGAAGCCGTGCAGAGGGAGAGAGGCGCGCGGTTGAAAAGCGAGTGTTATGGCTTTAAGGCGAAAACCGTCCCGAAGTCGCAAGGCCCGGAGTATGTGCAACTGTGTGGTGAAATGCCGCCAAATTCCGTCGTGCCGTAAAGTGCTCCGTTCAGGTCGATTAGGCCGGCTTGCGGAGCACCGCCATCGTTTGGGACCGTGCCAAACGTGTGCACCACGGACTCCTTACCGGAGGTCCGCATGCGGAAGACCGTTCCGTAGGTATCAAAGCCGCCGGTGGAGGTCGTGCCATAGAGTAGACCCTTCAGCGTGACCAGCCCCGCTACCGGCCTGGCTCCATCGAAGTCGTTAGCGCCGAAACTGTGGAGCAAACGCTCATCCTCGCCAGATGTAGTAACGCTAAAAACCGTACCGACGCCATTTGCACCACCCGCCGCTGTCGTCCCATAAAGTCTGTCTCTGATCTGAATCAAGTTGGCTTCGGGCTCGGAGCCCCCGTATCGGACGCTACCGAAGCTGTAAACGACGGCTTCCTTTCCGGCCGTCGTGATTTCGAAAACCGTCCCGCCGTTGTAGTAGCGCTGCTCGCCGCCGCTGTATGTTGTACCGTAGAGCGTACCATCTACGTCGAGCAGGCTCGCCTGCGGAAAAGAGCCGTCATAGTCGTCGAAATTATGCAGCACACGTTCTTTGCCGCGGTGCTGATGCTGAAGACCGTCCCGTGATCGAATGAGCCGCCCTCCTGGGTCGTGCCGTACAGCGTATCGTTCACTGCAGTCAAGCCAGCCATCGGGAGTATTCCATCGTAGGCGCTACCGAAGCTATGCAGCACTTTTTCTGAGCCGGTCGTGCTAACGCTGAAGACGGTGCCCTTCCCGTATGCTCCGCCCGTCAATGTAGTTCCATACAGCTCACCCTTCAGCGCGACCAGACTCGCCACAGGATCGGAGCCGTCAGGGGCGTTTCCAAAGCTGTAAAGCACACTCTCCGTGCCACTGGGGCTGATCGTAAAGACCGTTCCGTGACCTTCGCTTAGACCGCCCGCACCTCCGGACTGTGTTGTGCCGTAGAGATTGCCGTCTACGGCGACCAGACCGGCCACGGGAAAGCCTCCGTCATCGCCATGGACGCTGATGCCGAAACTAAACAGAACCTCGTATGGCGGGAACTTAGTGCGCTGATGTGGCTGCAGTACATTGCCCCGAAGCATCGCGCTCGAGGCGCCGATCGGCGGCTGCGATCCGCCGCACCCCGCAAGCAATGCTGCCGCGCCTAGGCCCAGAGCGCACCGAGTCGCGTCCAGAGTTCTCATGGAGTTTTTCTGCGGCTGGGCGCAACGCTGATGACTGCGGCGCCAAACCCCACACCCCCGTAAGGGATCTTCTTGACCGTCTTTAGCACACGCCCGCCGCGGGGATACCGCCAGATTCCGAATTCGGTGGGCGGGTCATCGTGCCTATTAAACGCAAACACGACGGTGCCGTCGTAGATCCACGAGGTAGCCGTCCAGTCAATCTGGACTTTAAACGTCGTGGGCGCTAAAACGGTGGCGGTCGAGCCCGACACCTCGATCGGGTAGATGGCTCCAGGGTTTCCGAGATTCTGAAGTGTGATGTGCTTGCCATCCCACTGAACCTGGTTCACGTTGCCGATGTCCTTGTCAAGTGTGATCGTCGTAAAACTACTGCTCCCCTCGGGAAGCTCTCTCAACGCGGTGCCAGTGCTGTCCGAGACGAAGAGATTGTCCTCGCCGTCGTAACCGCACGTCCAGGCATTGTTTCCGGTCATGTAGCGCGTCGGCTTACCGCTTTCGTTCGGAAAGATCGCGAGGTTTTCATAGCCGCATGGATAGCAAGACATCGTGACGGCGAGATCCTTCGTCGTTGGATCGACTGAGCAGTTGAGCATCGCAGCGCCGGGCACGCGCAGCGTTTCGAGCGGTGTGGTTCCGCCGTGGGCATACTCTGTCACCGCGTCGCGGCGGGGCAGAAATATATTGCCGGCGGTATCGGAACACATTCCCTCGCCTTCGGCGGCGAGGCTTCCCACCAGTTTTCCTTGTGGGTAGGAGTAGATCAGGGTCGTGGGGTTGTTGGGCCCGGTGTTGGCACCGATGTAGAGAAGTGTACCGTTGGAGGTCCCAGGTTGAATCCATGAACCCTGCCGTTCATGCAGCGCGTTGCCGGCCTCTGCACTGAACGTGCTCGGATTGGTTTCGGGCTGTGCGCAGCCGGCGAGCAGCATGAGAAGCGCCGCAAGGGCGCCCCTGTAACGGGACGCGGTAGTGAGCGTCATTTCCTACCTCCGAGCGAGCCGCTGGAAGCGACGCTAATCGCTATGCCGCCTGCCCCGTTCAGGAGAACTTGGTGAATCGCCCGGCCTCCCTGCGGATAGCTCCAATAGCCGACTTTGCCCGTCAAGTACGGAGAGATGATGACGCTGTCCCCGATTGCAAAAGAGACAATACTCTTGAACCGCTTGCGCCAGTGAAAGAAATGCGTAGTACCTTCGGTCGTCGCATAGCCATTCGACACGCTCATCTGATAGACGACGTGCTTGACGCTGTCGCCCAGAGCGAGGTATTGGCCATCCCATTGAAGGCCGCCGATTTTTCCGAACTTTTCATCGACGGAGAGCGCACCGAGCTCGCTTCCGCCGCTCGGCAGCTCGGCAAACTCCGGCCTCTTATCGTGCATTCCGTTTACGAACAGGTCGCTCTGATCGTCGTAGCCCAGATATCCGTAAATGAAAATATCCGTATCGGTATACATTTGCGGAGTTCCATAGATGCTTTGGTACACGGCGATATTGGAACCGTGCTCCTCTGAAGTCTCAGCTGCGGCGAAGGTACCGGTGGTTGGGTCCACGGCGCAACTTACGGCATGGTAGGGGTATTGAAGGTCAAGCTCGGCAATGGGTATCGTGCCGCCGTGCGCGTACTCGAGAAAGCTAGCGCCGTACGTCACCCAAATATCTCCTTGCGCGTCAGAGCAAATACCTTCGCTAGCGAGTCCCTTCAGTTGACCAACTTGTTTGCCGGTTAATGAATACACGCCGACCGTCTTGCCTAGCGCGATATAAACGAGGTCTTCGCTCGTTGCCTCGCGAGCCATCCACGACCCGGTTCGGCGTGCCATCGCGAGCGCGACCGCGCCCGGTGCGCCGATCGGCGGCCGCGACCCGCCGCATCCGGCAAGCAATGCAACCACAGCGCCTCCACTCAGGACGTACTTGCCAAGACTAAAGCCCTTCATGCTCCGCGCTCCCCGGTCGGTAACGAATCGACTGTCGAGAGCTTCGGGGCGCCGCCCGCTGTACCATCGTGGCAAGCTAGCTCCGACCTATCTTCGGTGGCCGAGCCTCGCCAGGGCCTCCTCGATCCGCGCGAGCTTCGATGACTGGATCTTTGGGCCGTGATTAACAAACCGGTGAATCGTGCTGAGCCTCACGCCGATCGCCGCCCGCGCGACGATCCCAAGCTGCGAGACTGCGAGCACGCTGCGAGGCGCTGCGGGTATAACGGCGAGCCGCAATGCGGCCTCGCGATGGTGACGGTCTTATTCTCAAGGTCTACGTCACTCCAGCGAAGCTTTAGCATCACGCACACTACGGGGTTAACGCAAAAACAGTCCCGCGCCCGCCCGGTCCCGATCCGCCGTAGGTGGTCGTGCCGTACAACGTGCCGCTCACATTGAGCAAGCCCGCGAACGGCGCCACCCCGTCGTAGCCGGCGCCGAAGGTATGCAGCACCTTTTCCACGCCACCTCGCGTGAGGCTAAAGACCGTTCCCACTTTGTAGGCGCCGCCCGCGGAGGTGGTGCCGTACAGCGTGCCGTTGACATTGATCAGCCCTGCTACGGGGTCTGCGCCGTCGGTGCACTTATATTGAGAGCAGAAGCTGTAAAGCGTCTTTTCCTTGCCGCTCGTCGTAATGCTAAAGACCGTTCCACCAGAGTGTGAGCCGCCACGGGAAGTCGTGCCGTATAGCGTGCCGTCTATGTTGATTAAGGGCGCAAACGGGATCGCTCCGTCGGAGCCGCCGCTAAAGCTGTACAGCGCCTTCTCCGTGCCGCTCATCGTGAGGCTAAAGACGGTTCCGTAACCGTTCGCGCCGGCGCCGCTGGTCGTGCCGTACAGCGTGCCCTTTACGTTGATCAACGCGTTCGGACCTGACCCGCGAGCGCACCGAGATGCACAGAAGCTGTAGAGCCTCTTTTCCTTGCCGGTCGTCGTAACGCTAAAGACTACTCCGCCGCCGCCGCAACAACTCTTTCCGCCGACTGTAGTTGTGCCGTACAGTCTGCCGTTGACATTGATCAACCCCTCTACCGGGATTGCCCCGTCGACGCAGTTATGTTTCGAGCAGAAGCTGTAGAGCGTCTTTTCCTTGCCGCTCGTCGTAACGCTGAAAAACGTGCCGTCGGAGTATGAAGACCCAGAGCCATGCGCGCCGCCAGCTTGCGTCGTGCCGTAAAGCGTGCCCTGCACGTTGATCAAGACTGCATCGGGGTTCGCCCCATCGGCGGGAGCACCACCGAAAGCGTGCAGCACCTTTTCCTTGCCCGTCGTCGTAACGCTAAAGACGGTTCCGCAACCTGCGGAGCTGCACCCTGAACCACCCACCAGTGTCGTGCCGTAGAGGGTGTCGCCGACGTTGATTAAGCCTGTGTACGGATCCCCTCCATCGGAGCCGCCACTGAAACTGTACAGCACGTGGTAGGAGGGCGATGCGCGTTCCCTTGACCTCGCGCTCTGTTGCATCGCGTCTGGCGCACCCACCGGCGGCTCCATGCCACTCTGAGCCTGTCGAAGGGCACCGCACGCGGCGAGCGATGCGCCGGCCGCGCAACTTGTTACCACGAAACGGATGAGGGTCCAACATGTCATGTGCCTGCTCCTCACTTACGTCAAGCGACGCTGCTTGCCATCATTCGCCCCGCGCTGTCTTTGCGGACTGACCGAGAGTCGTGATTGATTCCTCACCGCTCAGCGTTGCAAGCGGCTGCGTTCCGCCGTGCGCATACTCCAATATCTCGGGCTGCGGATTGCATGGGGGCACGAAGACGTTGCCGTTGTTATCCGAGCACAGGTTTCCAGTCCCGCCCGCAGCCAGGTCAATCTGACCCTGCGGAGTGCCTTCCGGATATGAAAAGACCCACAGCACGCCACTGTCAAAGGCGTAGAGTAGATCGCCGGACGACGTTGCGGGCTTCATCCACGGCCCACTATACGTGGCGTGCGTCGCAATCGTGGGCGTCTGCGGCATCGCGCCCGGCGCACCGATCGGCGGGCTGCGATCCGCCGCACCCTGCGAGCAGCGCAAGCGCAACGCCTCAACATAGGGCATACGAACCAAGGCCAAAGTTCTTCATTCTCCCCGCTCCCCCGATCCACGTAACGGATCGACGGCTTAGGATGTTCGGCGCTGAGGCTTAGTCCCCGGCTTCGACCAGCCCGAGCAAACTCCGCAATGTTAGCGCCGAGCACGAGACCGAGCACTCCGAAGAACGATCCGATGTAGCTTGCCGCCCACACGACGAACTGAAAAGCGACCGCCGCGAGCGCAATGCCGCCGAACTTGGCGCGCCCCTCCTCCCACGCCTCGTCGAACGCGCCGCGGCGGGCCCCGCCAGACAGCATTCGCCTGAATGATCGTGACCCCAAAGGCCCAGAGATAAATCAACTTTACGAGCAACTGAAAGATGCCCGAACCCGGGCCCCGAGCGAATCGGTAAAGAGAACGAAAGCTGCGTCATCAAGAGGTCGACGACGGCAGCCAGCAGCGGCAGGACGAAGATGGCTGGTCCTTTGAAAGCATCGAGGGCGCGTCGCCGCAAGATCCGTGGGCAACCCGCGAGACGCTCGATGACGGACTGGAAACGATCAAGACGCTGGTTCGGGATTGGATCCTCGCCAGCGGCCACGATGGGGTCGCGCTGGTCTCGATCGACTACGCCGATCGCCTGCGCCGCTTGCGCCCGCTCAAGGCTAAAGAGGCCGTGGCGCTTCTAGGGAAGCTGGATGAGGCGCAGCGCCTCGCCCGAACGAACGTTTCACCGGCGCTCGTCGGCGAATTGGTTCGCATGTCGTTCCCAGTATCAAACTGAAGAGGGTTACGGCAGCGAGGTCAAGGCGAGACTCCGCTGGGACCGAGCGGCCGGGCCGCCGAAGATCCTGAGCGGGATTCCGTTTAGCTTTCGGGAGGCACCGAGCATGAACACCAGCGCACGCTTCGCGGTTACAATCGCTCTCGTGGCGGCATTTCCAGTCGGCTGCAGTTCACTTCCCCCAGGTCAAGGCGTTCCCGAAAACGGCCTGCCGGCGCTCCGCAGCGGCGAGCGCGGTATACGGCCGGCAACGTCGCAGTATCGGGTCCTCTTGAGCTTCAGTGCCGGCCCTCACGGCCGTTCGCTTGGCGGGTTCAACCCAACGCGCCGCTCGTCGACGTCAATGGAACGATGTACGGCACGACGGACGATGGCGGCATGGGGATGCGACAAGGACCTCGGCTGCGGATGCCGCAGGCGCCTCGGCTGCGGCACCGTGTTCAGCATCGACCCAGCGGGCGAGAAGAAGGTGATCTACCGGTTCCGCGGCGGCAGCGATGACGGCGCTCACCCGAGCGCCGGATTGCTCGACGTCGATGGCACCCTCTACGGTACGACGACACAAGGCGGCGGTTGCAATTCCGCCGACTCCGGCTGCGGTACGGTGTTCAGCATAACCCGAAGTGGAAAGGAAACGGTTCTCTACAAATTCGCCGGTTCGCCCAGCGATGGCGCAAACCCCAACGCGGCGTTGGTCGACGTGAACGGCACGCTCTACGGTACGACGAGCCAAGGCGGGACCAACGGCGAATACTGTGGTTCCGGTGGTTGCGGCACCGTGTTTAGCATTACCGCGAGTGGTTCGGAGAGCGTGCTGCACTTTTTCACCAACGGCAAAGATGGAGCGCTCCCCCGCGGTTTGGTCGTAGTAAAGGGCAGCCTCTACGGCACGACCTTCCGTGGTGGCGATTCCACCTGTAAAAATGGGGAACAGTGCGGCATTATCTACCGCCTCGATACCAACGGTTCGAAGACGGCGCTTCACCTCTTTACCAGCCCCAAAAACAGTTTCAGTTCGGACGGGGACGAGCCGAGTACGCCGCTTACCTATGTAAACGGTACGTTGTACGGCACGACAGACTATGGCGGAACCCTCGGCGGCTCATGCTGGGTTTTCGGCTGTGGAGTCGTGTTTAGCTCGACCTTGAAAGGCGCGACGAAGGTGGTCTACCGATTTAGCAGTGGCGACGGCGCCGAACCCAACTACCTAATCTCCGCGAACGGGGTGCTTTACGGCACTACCGCGTATTGCGGCCTTTTGGACTGCACCACCGATGGAATCGTCTACAGCCTCACCACCGCTGGACAGGAGACCACGCTGCACACCTTCACCGGGACACCGACGGCGCCACACCAACTTCGGCGTTGCTCGACTTCGACGGCTCGCTCTACGGCACGACTTCGGCTGGGGGCAATACCGGATGCGACGGCGTCCAAGACGGCTGCGGGACGATCTTTGCATTAAGTCCGTAGGCACTCGCGCTTACCAGTAACCCTTGAATACGACGTCGTCGTACTGCCTGGAAAACGGAAAGGCGAGGTACGCCAGCGCAATCGCGCGCTCCGGCGGTCACGAAGCTCCAAATCGTGGGCGAAACGTGAATCAACAGATACGGTAATCCCGTTGGTACCGCCACGTACCAGATCGCAAAGAACACGAGCGCCAGGATGAGCGAGGCAATCGGCGCCGAGCGGACCGCTCGCGCGGACTGGGAGAGCGCCAGCGTGCCGGGAATTCCGCCGATGGAGGCGGCCGGGATCGTGTAGATCAGAATGATGGAAAGCCCCGCAGGTATCGTAACGGCTAGGGCGGCTCGACAAAAGCCTGTCGCTCCGCGGCTCCGCTGCTACGGCGCCGATCAACCTCGGCATTGCGGAAAGCATCCTTGCTGAGCGGCGGAAGCGTTACGCGCGCCGTTGCGGCGCTCGGGAGAGAAGAAGAATCGCTGCGCGCGCACGTCGCGCGCTGGTTTTTTGAAAGCGTCGAGGCGCGTCGCCGCAAGACGCATGGGCAACCCGCGAAACACTCGACTATGGATTGGAAACGATCAAGACTCTGGTTCGGGATTGGATCGTCGCCAGCGGCCACGACGGGGTCGCGCTGGTGTCGCTCGACTAAGCCGACCGGCTGCGCCGGCTGCGACCGCTAAGGGGAGAGAGGCCGTGGCGCTTCTAGGGAAGCTGGATGAGGCGCAGCGCCTCGCTCGCATCAACGTCTCCGCAGCGCTCGTCGGCGAACTCGTCCGCATGTCGTTCCCGGCGCCCTAAAAAGGGCTACTTCCCCGCGCTGATCGCTAATCCGAGGGGTTCGTAGAATCCGGTGATCGTCGTTATCGGGCTACCGCCCGCGGGGTATTTCCAGACTCCGACTAGGCTCGCCGAGCCTGCGCTCGTGGCGGCGACCTTGGGACCCTGGATCTGGAACTCATAGACTGAGCTCGAGCCTTTCAGCGGCGTGCTGCTATGCTCGGTGACATCGCTGCCGCTGATCGAAAATTGATAGATCGTGGTCTGCTGATCGCTCATCGCGAGATATTTACCGCTCCACTGGATGCCACCGGGCCCGAAGAGCGTTTGTGAAAGCTTCAGATTGGTGAAGGTGCTGCTGCCGTACGGAAGCTCCGCAAGCTCGACCTTCGTGCCGTTCTTATTGTATCCGTTGATGTACAGGTCTCCTTTGGGATCGTAGCCGGCGTACCGAAAGGACGAGAACGCCGTATCCATATAAAGTTCCGAGAACTTAGTCGACTTTGGCTCGAAGATCGCGAGGGAAGCCGGACCGTGGGCGCCGGTGGTGGTGTCATTCGTGATGTTCGTCACGGCTAGATCCCCGTTTTTTGGATTCACGGCGCATCCGGCCGGCTTGTGCTCCGCGTCGGAAAGCGTCGCGATCGGCGAAGAACCTCCGTGAGCGTACTCGACAATATCCTCATCGACCTGATCGGTAACGAACACGTCGCCTTTCTTGTCAACGCACAGACCGTTGGGATCTCCAAAGCCGGTCAGCGTCTGCGTAAGCTTGCCCTGCGGGTACGTATAAACGAAAACGCCGAGCTTGCTACTGTCCGACACGTAGAGTAGATCCGACTTCTTCGCCGGCTGCGCATTCTGCGAGGGTGAGATCGCATTTTCACCGGGAGTAACTCCGCCGCCAGCAGCACTACGCGCTTGACGCCGGCCGCCCGCGAGGGTCAGTAAAAGTTCTACGGCACGACCTGCCAGGGGGGCGCAAACGGCGACGGAACGGTCTTCTCGATCACGCCATCTGGCACGGAAGTCGTGCTCCACAGCTTCGGGGGCTCGGGGGACGGCGAATGTCCGTATTATGCGAGCCTCATCAGCGTTAAGGGCACGCTCTACGGCACAACCTACAAGGGGGCGCGAACAACGGCGGAACGGTCTTTTCGTTGAAGCCGTGAAACGGCGCATTGCGGCGGCTGCACTGCGGCAGGCATAGCGTGCCGACTGCACTTCTGCTGACGATGCCGACTGCGAGGAAGTCAAAGGGGTGCCTTTATTGCTTTCGCGAGCAGCTGTGACCGATAAGTGGGCTACCTTGACAAGGGCTTAAGGCGCTCGCTATCCTTACAATATGGTAAGGAGTAAGGCAAAGATTACCTCCAAGGGCCAACTCACGTTGCCGGTTGCGGTTCGCAAGGCTCTCAACGTCGGGGCGGGCGACGTCATTGCATTTGATATCGGCCCCGACGGCATCGTGCTCCGGAACGATCTCCCGCCCGATCGGTTCGCAAAGTTCGCGGGCAAATTCCGCAGCGGCCGTGGCCAGTCCGCGGAAGAGATCAGGCGGTGGCTACGCGAGCTTCGCGGCCGTGGAAGAGACTTGTGAGCGTCGCACTCGATACCAATGTCATAATAGAGGTTGTCAGCGGCGCACCCGATGTCTCGAGGCGTGCCGCGGATCTGCTACGGGAACACGCCTCGAGATCGAGTTTGGTGATCTCGCCGATCGTTTATGCGGAGTTGTTTGCGCATCCCGCTTGGAAACCCGACGATGTGCTGGACTTTCTAGGCGTAACCGCCGTGGCTGTTGAGTGGGAGTTGGGTGAACGCGTCTGGACACGTGCCGGGCGCGCCTTTGCGCAGTATGCTCGCCGCCGCCGAAAACACGGTCCTCGAACAATCCCGCGTCGGCTCGTCGCCGATTTCGTCGTCGGCTCTCACGCACTCGAAGTTGGCGCGTTGATCACTGGCGACGCGGACTTTTTTCGAAGAAACTTTCCTGACCTGCACATCATTTCGGTGTGATCCTCTCTCGCCCGATCCTCGCGCTTACCAATAACCCCTGAACACGACGTCGTCGTACTGCCTGGAAAACGGAAAGGCGAGGTACGCCAGCGCAATCGCGCGCGCTCCGGCGGTTACGAAGCTCCAAATCGTCGGCGAAACGTGAATCAACAGATACGGTAATCCCACCGGTACCGCGAGGTACCAGATCGCAAAGAATACGAGGGCGAGTATGAGCGAGGCAATCGGCGCCGAGCGAACCGCTCGCGCGGACTGGGAGAGCGCCAGCGTGCCGGGGATTCCGCCGATCGAAGCCGCCGGGATCGTGTAGATCAGAAAGAACGCGGCCGCCGCACCGAGCACGAGTCCCAGCGCTCCGAAGAACGATCCGATATAACTTGCCGCCCAGACGACGAACTGAAAGCCGATCGCCGCGAACAGAATGCCGCCGAACTTGGCGCGCCCCTCCTCCCACGCCTCGTCGAACGCGCCGCGGCGGCCGCGCCAGACGGCATTCGCCTGAATGATTGTGACGCCAAAGGCCCAGAGATAGACCAACTGCGTGAGCATCTGAAAGATGCCAGCACCCGATCCCCCGACCGGATCGGTAAAGAGATATGAAAGCTGCGTCATCAAGAGGTCGACGACGGCGGCCAGCAGCGGTAAGACGAAGATGGACGGGTGCCGCGCGAGCAGTCCGAACGCCTTAAAGTAGATCGTGAGATCGACGTGCTGGCGGTTCTTCACCGGCGAGAGGCCACTTAGAAGCGCGCTCCTTCGAGCGCGTGCCGGCACGAGCAGTCGGAGCCCAGCGGAATCTTCTCGATGATTCTGCCGATCGCGTTCTTTACGCGTTCGTTGTTGCGGGTGAAGACCTCGATCACTTCGTGGTGGGAAACCGCCGGCATCCCTTCGAGGCCGACGTCGTAATCGGTAATCAAGGAGATGTTCACGTAACACATTTCCAGCTCGCGAGCCAAATAGGCCTCGGGATACTGCGTCATGTTGATGACTTCCCAGCCCTGGCTTTGGAACCACTTCGACTCGCTGCGCGTCGAAAACCGCGGTCCTTGGATGACTACGACCGTGCCACGTTCGAACGTCTCGATATCGAGCGACTTGAGCGCTTGGACCGCGATCGGCCGCAGCGTCGGGCAGTACGGATCGGCAAAACTCACGTGCGTCGTGATCGGCCCGTCGTAGAAGGTGTCTTTGCGGCCGCTCGTGCGATCGACCAGCTGGTCGGCGACGACCATCGACCCGGGCGGCACGCTCTCGAGCAGCGAGCCGCACGCGGTCGGCGCGACGATCCATTTCACGCCGAGCTCCTTCATCGCGTAGAGATTTGCCCGATAGTTGATGGCTTGCGGCGGAAACCGGTGATCCTTGCCGTGACGTGGCAGAAAGGCGACGCGGCGTCCGGCGATCTCGCCGAGCGCGACCTTGTCGCTCGGCGCCCCGTACGGCGTCTCGACCCAGGCTTCGTGCGCGTTCTCGATCAGCGAATAGAAACCCGACCCGCCGAATACGCCGATATCGGCCCGCAAATCATCACTCATACGCTTGCGCTTCTAGCGTAAGCAGCTCGATAAATCCTGTGGAGCTTAACCCTTGCGCGGATCATTACTTTGTGGTACAAAGTTATTAGCTTTGCGTTGCAAAGTAAGTCGTCGCCACTGAAGGGCCTCTCATGCTCAAACGCCTGATCGCCATAATCTTTATCTTCGGCTCGGCCAGCGTGGCCTGGATGATTCTGGGAGCGACGCTCGTGCAGCGCACGAACGACTCGGACTCGAGTCAACGCGACAAGCTCGGCGCGCTCTGGGGAAGCGCACAGACCCAATCGGCGCCGCAAGCGAGCGCGCGAGTGGCCGTCGGCAAGCACGCTTATGAGACCGTCGTCGTGCCGATTCGCAGCAGCCGGATCAACGTCAATCTCGATCTCGAGCAGCGCCGCGACGGCCTCCTTTGGTACAACCTTTACAGCGTCCGGTTTCTCGCGCATTACCGGATTCGCAACAACACAAGCAGTAGCCGGCTGTCCGTACATTTTGGATTCCCTTCCACCGACGGAACGTACGCGGACTTTCAGGCTTTCATCGGTGGCCAGCGAGTGACCGACCCAACCGCACTCGATCAGGGCTGCGTTAACTTCACGCTTGCGCCGGGTGAGGAAACCTCGATGGACGTCGGCTACAGGTCGCGCGGAATGGGGACCTGGACGTATCGTTTCGGTACGGGCGTCGAGTCCGTCAACGATTTTGCGCTGACGATGACGACGAACTTCGACGCGATCGACTTCCCGCCGCAGACGTTGCCGCCCGACCGCGAAACACCGCGCAAGCCCGGCTGGCGGTTGCAATGGCACGACGCGACGCTGGTGACCGGCAACGGGATCGGGATGGCGTTCCCTTACCCGCTTCAGCCGGGTCCGCTGGCGCAGCGAATCACATTTTGGGCGCCCGTCGCGCTGTTTTTCTACTTCTTCGTGATGCTCGCCATCACGGCGCTGCGCAAAATCGACCTGCACCCGGTCAACTATTTCTTCCTCGCCGCTTCGTTCTTCGCGTTTCACCTGCTCTTCGCGTACCTCGTCGACCGAATCCCGATCGAGGCTGCATTCGCGATATGTTCGGCGGTGACGATGTTCCTTACGATATCCTACCTGCGCCTGGTCGTCGGCTGGCGGTTCGCCGCCGTCGAGAACGGCCTTGCCCAGCTGGTCTATCTCGTCTTGTTCTCGTACGCCTTATTCAACGAAGGTTGGAGCGGCCTGACGATCACGATCGGCGCCATCGTCACGCTGTTCGCAATCATGCAGCTGACGGGACGGATCCGCTGGAGCGAGCACCTCGCCGAGGGCGCCGCGTGATCTATTCGTAGTCCGGGGCGAAGTAGTCGCTGGGGTATTGCTTCATGAAGAACTTTGGCGGCAGCGGCGCCGCGATCCTTACGAACTTGGCCGGACTCTGCGAGAAGTCGAAGCATTCGCCGGCGGGCGACTTCGCGCGTCGGTCGGCCGGCGTCGCGAGGTGACCCAGTCCCCACAGATCTTCGGCGAACTTGATCACGCTGGCAGTCTCGTACTGGTCGTGGCAAACGAAACCGTGTCTGACGTACGGGGAGAGCATCACCAGCGGAACTCGCATCCCCAAGCTGTCGCGGTCCTCGAAGGGCGGCGGCACGGGGTCGTACAGGCCGCCCCAGTCGTCCCACTGGATGAAGATTGCAGTCGAGTCCCAGAACTGGCTCTTGCCGACCGCGTTAACGAGCGCCGCGACCCACGAAGGGCCGAAGCCGCCCGGGCAGTTGACGTGATCGGAGTCGTCGCAGACCGGCGTGATCCACGTGAAGTTTGCCAGCTTCCCGGCCTTCACGTCCGTTAAGAACTTCCAGTTCGGTGTAATGATGTTCTTCCAGTCGGGCCCGAAGTAGATGTGCCTCACGGCCTGATAGCTCGACCACACCGCTCCGTCGTGGCTCCCCGAGCCGTACTTGGTCGCGTAGAAACGCCATGAGAGTTTGGCTTTATCGAGTTCGTCGCCCAAGGTTTGATAATCAAAGCATGCCGAGTGATAACCGCCGATCGTGCGCTGCGTCGTAATATACGCAACTTGCGAACCCTTTATCGGGCAACCCCAAGATCCGCTGGGAAGGTCGACGCTCCAGTTTGCCTGTGCGGCGATGATGTACTGGTGCGCGACGAAGCTCTCGTCGAGCTGCGACTGAAACATATGGTCGGCAAGCGCGCCTTCGTGCGCCATGTCGAAGTACGGCTTCGAGTCGCTGTGCGGCACGTAAACGTATTCGGAATACTTGACGGGACCGCCGCCGTTCTCTTCGCGATTGAAGCCGTCGTTGCGGCAGTCGGTACCTGGGAGGGTGCCCGTTCCATGGCACGCCGCGATGAATGCGGCCAACGAGTGATCGATCACGTACTGCCTCGACAGCGGAACGGGCTGGAGTTCAACCGTCTTGCCGTTCGAAATCTTGCCGCTCTTGACGGTTAACGCGCCGGGGTAGCCGTTGAACAGATCGTTGAAGCTGCGGTTTTCTTGCACGATATAGACGATGTGCTTGATCTTCCCGGCGCCGGTCGAATCGAGCACCCGCAATGCCGCGCTGCTTTGCATATATGGCAAGGGCTGCGAAACCGACGCGCAGCCCGAGAGTACAAACGCAAGCGCCGTCAATCCGGCGGCGCGTTGGCTCCAAAATGTTTTCATCTATTAAAATCCGAGGGCTTCAGGTCGTCAAGGAACTTTTTGAATCGGGCCATTTCGGTGTCGTTCGCCGGCCGTTTCTCGGTGGTGGTCGCCTCTTCGAGCACGATCTTGTCGGAGACGAAGATCGGCGCCGGAACTCGCAGAGCGAGCGCGATTCCGTCGGACGGGCGCGCGTCAATTTCTTGCAGCTCGCCGTTGGTGCGCACGACGAGCTTGGCGAAAAACGTCGAGTCCTTGATGTCGTGAATCACGACCTGCTCGAGGTTGGTGTTGAGCGACTCGAGGATGTTACGCATGAGGTCGTGCGAAAGCGGGCGCGGCACCGGCGCGCCTTCCAGCGCGAGTGCGATCGCCGTCGCTTCGAAGGGACCGATCAATATCGGGAGATAATGCGTACCGTCCATATCCTTAAGGATGACCACGGGATCATGGGTTAGGAGGTCGATTCCTAGCTTGTCGACCTTCATTTGGCGCATCCAGACCTATCCGACACCCCCGGCAGATTCTCTTGCCGAAGCATGCAGCCCCTCGCGACCGCGCAAGGGCGGGGCGTGCGAGCGGCCGAACCCGCGGGCTGTCAAGTATGCCACTCTCCTGCGGAATCGTCGGTTTGCCGAACGTCGGCAAGTCCACAATTTTTAATGCGCTCACGCGCTCGGCCCAGGCGCTGGCCGCAAACTATCCGTTTGCGACCATCGAGCCCAACGTCGGCGAGGTCGCGGTACCGGATCCGCGCCTGCCGGTCCTCCAACGGCTCGCCGGCGCCGCGCGGATCATCCCGGCGACCGTTCGCTTCGTGGACATCGCCGGCTTGGTCCGTGGCGCCAGCGCCGGCGAAGGGCTGGGCAACGCCTTTTTAAGCCACATTCGCGAGACCAACGCGATCGCGATGGTGATTCGCTGTTTTGAGGACGACGAGGTGACGCACGTCGAGGGCAACCGTCGATCCGCGCCGCGACACCGAGATCATCGGAATCGAGCTGGCGCTGGCGGATCTTGCGACGATGCGAAAGCGGCTCCCGAAGATCGAGCGGGAGATTCGGGCAAACCCCAAGATGCGCGAATATCTCGCGGCCGCGCAACGCCTGACCGCCGCGCTGGAAGAGGCGCGTCCGGCGCGCTAGCTTTGCGGCGGACTCGCCCGAGGGCCTGGTCGCGGCCGAATCGTTCCTGCTGACCTCCAAACCGATCCTGTACGTCGCCAACGTGGACGAGAACCAAATCGGCAAGAGTTCGGACGAGGTACGGGCCGTGGAGGAGATCGCGCGCGAGGACGGCGGCCGGGCCATCGTGCTCAGCGGCAAGGTCGAAGCCGAGCTCGCCGGGCTTTCGGAAGCCGAGGCGGTCGAGTTTCGGCGGGAGCTGGGGATCGAGCGCAGCGGCCTCGACGATTTGGCGGCCGAAACCTATGAGCTGCTGGGGCTCATGACGTTCCTCACGGCGGGCGAAAAAGAGGCTCGTGCCTGGCCGATTCGCAAGGGGACGGCGGCGCCCCAGGCGGCTGGTACGATTCACAGCGATATCGAGCGGGGCTTCATCCGCGCCGAGATCATCTCGTACGGGGATTACGTGCAGTACCAGACCACGGAGGCGTTGCGTGCCGCCGGACGCCTTCGGAGCGAGGGCCGGGAGTATCTTATGCAAGAGGGCGACGTCGTAAACTTCCGATTCAACGTATGAATCGAGGGGCTCCGCCGCGCAAATCGGGAAAGGGTAACGCATGACCACAGCCCTGCGCGAAACGGCGCCCTCCGTCCGCGACGTTTCAGTCTTTGGCGACGCGATCGCGTACTTTAACGAAGCCGCCGATTTGCTCGAGCTCGACGGCGGCATGCGCCGGATTCTCACCCATCCGTCGCGCCAGATAATCTTCTCGATTCCGTTTCAGCGAGATTCGGGCGAGTTTGAGGTCTACACCGGCTATCGCGTGCAGTACAACTTTGCGCGCGGACCGGCCAAGGGCGGCATCCGCTACCATCCTGGCGTAACGCTCGACGAAGTAACCGCGCTGGCCTTTTGGATGACGTGGAAATGTGCCGTCGTGGATCTGCCGTTCGGCGGCGGCAAGGGCGGCGTCACTTGCGATCCCGCGACGCTCTCTTCAAACGAACTCGAGCGCATCACGCGCCGATACGCCGCGGAGCTGGTCGAAGTCGTCGGCCCGGATAAGGACGTTCCGGCGCCTGACGTCAACACCACGCCGCAAGTGATGGCATGGTTCATGGACACGTACTCGATGCACGTGCGCCAGAACACGCCGGGCGTGGTTACGGGCAAGCCGCTGGAGATTGGCGGCTCGCGCGGCCGCGTGGAAGCGACGGGCCGCGGCGTAACGATCTGCGCGCTCGACGAGATGGCCGAAATGGGGCTGCACCCCGAACGAGCGACGATTGCCATTCAAGGCTTCGGCAACGTCGGGCGCTACGCGGCAAAACTCTTCGAAGACCGCGGCTGCAAAGTCGTCGGCATCTCCGACGTTACCGGCGCGTACTATAACGAGGACGGCATCAACGTCTTCGGCGCGATGGAGCACACGTCGAAGTTTGGAACGCTCGAAGGTTTTAAAGGCGGAGACCGGATCACCAACGCCGAGCTGCTTACCAGCCCCTGCGACGTGCTCGTTCCCGCAGCGCTCGAAAAAGTTTTTACTCCCGAGCTGGCATCGAAAGTTCAGGCCAAGCTTCTAGTCGAGGGCGCGAACGGACCGACGACGCCCGAAGCCGATCGAATCTTCCGCGAAAGAGGAATCGTCGTGATTCCCGACATCATGGCCAATGCGGGCGGCGTTACGGTTTCGTATTTTGAGTGGGCCCAAGACCGCATGGGCTACTTTTGGAAGGAAGCCGAGGTCAACGAAAAGCTCGAAGACTTTCTCCTGTCGAACCTGCGCGCGATCCGCACGATCGCAAACTCCCGCCACGCGACGCTTCGAACGGCGGCCTACACACTAGCCATCGATCGCGTCGTGAAAGCCTCGCTGCTGCGCGGCATCTACGCGTAGCGGGAGTTCCGCAGCTTATTCTTTTTCGTGGCCGCGTTCGAACTCGGGAGTTCTTCCCCGGCCCACGACATCGGGTTCGTGGCCGCGCGAACCGGGTTCGTGCCCTTCGATTCCTCTACCGCCGCTCAAGTCGTCGAGCTGTTGATCCGGAACCGTTTTCTTATCGTCGCTCATTTTAGCCCTTTCTTGCGCGGCAAAATCACCGTGCTCGACTAAGGTAGCATCGAAGTGAGAAGCCGCTAGGAATAGCTCGGGAACGGCTGGCCAACCCGGCAAAGGCGCAGGCCTACGACCGGCCTACCAGCCGCGCAACCCGCGCAACCGCGTCCACGTACGTCCGCAATCGCTCGACGACGAACGGTGCGCCGGCGCATTGCTGGCCGGTAAGGTCGGATTCGGCCCGGGCGAGGGCCGCGGCCAGAGCATTGCCGGGCGTTGCGCGATGCGACCCGCGCAGCGCGACTGCCAGTGCGGCTATCCGGTCGTCGAGCGCATCGGCGAACCGCGCCAGGGCGCCGGCGCACGCGGGCGGGAGCGGCGTCCCAAGCGCGCTCTCGAGTGCAAGGTTCGCCAGCGCAAAGCGCTGCGTCGCCGCAAGTATCCGAAGCGCGCGTCCGACGGCAATGGTGTGGCTTCGATGCGGCTCGTGGCGGCTTCGATCGATCGAGGCCTCGACGGTCGTACGCACCCGCCACGCGTCGGTGCGCGCCCGTTCGATTCGCTGTCGCGCTTCGTCCGACGGCACCGCGTACGCTCGCAGAATCGCGTCTGCCAAGTTGCGCTGGGAGTCGAGGAGGTCTGCCAAGAGCGCGCGAGTGCGTTTGCGTTCCCACGTGGGCAAGGCCAGATACCCGACCATCGCGAGGCTGCCGCCCGCGATCGTATCCAGAACGCGCGCGGCAATGGTCGTCGTTCCCGGAAGGCCGCGCATGCTGAGCACCAGCACTACGAACGAAGTAATCGCTACCGTAAAGAGCGCGTAGTTGGGATTGAAGGTGACGTACGCGGCCGCGGCCGCGACGAGAACTCCCGCCACTTGCAATCCTTCGTGTCCTCGCACGAGCCCGAGAACCAACGTGGCGACGACCGCGCCGATCAAGGTTCCGGCGATGCGGGCGAAACCGCGCAGAAACGTCGTTTGGAAATCGGGCCGAAGCACGATCGCCGCGGTCATTGGGATCCAATAGCCGCGGTCGGCCTCGAAATGCCGTCCCAGCACCATCGCGAGACTCATCACCACTGCCGAGCGCAATGAGTCGCGGCTGCGCCATTCGATGTGATTTTCGACGTACGGCCCCGGGTTAGGCTTCGAGAGCAGGTGCACGTTGGGAAGCCGTCCGCTCGAGAGCATCGCTGCCGCCAGCACGGCATCGCGCAGGTTAACGCCCAAGTCGCCGGACATTTCCGGCAGTTCGACCGCGTCGGCCTTTGTAGTGCCGCGTAATAACCCGGCGATGGCGTCGAGCTGGTCGCCGATGCCTTTGGGAAGGTCGCGCGTTGTCGCAAGTGCGCCCAGAAGTTTGCGAATGAGTTCTGAATCTTCCAGCAAGCGCTCGAGGCGCGCGCGATCTCCGGCGCGCGCAAACGGTTGCGGATCGGCCAATACTTGGCGTGCGGTCGCAAACGGCGTGATCGGCGGCATGGCCGGCGAACGGGCGGCGATGCGGCGCGCGTACTCAGCAAGGTTTTCGTAGACGTCTGCCAGTGCCGAACGTTCCGCGGTCAGCCGCTCCGCCGGTGCCGCGAGCAGAACGAGAGTGGCTTGAATGAGGCCGCCGGCCAGCACGAGCGCCGATTGGAGCAGCGCGTTGCCCGGCGTCAGCGGCTGGCTGGAGAAGAGGACGAAGGCGACGAGCGAGTTGAGCGCGACCGTCGCTGCGGCGGAGCCGAGTTGGCCGATCGTGCCGCAGGCATAGGCCGCGACCGCCGTTGCCGCGACTAGTCCAACCGTGGAATGCGCCGCCAGCGCGCCGATGAAGCTGGTCGCCGCCATGCCGACCGCCGCGCCCAGTATCGCGAGCAGGCGCGTCCGGTAGATTCCCTGCAGCGAGGTGAAGCCGGTGATGAAAGCACCGACCGCCGCGGCAACGCCGAGTGAAGGCTTACCGAGCAGCGCCGCGATCACGAGCGGAACTGCTACGCCGATGGTGCAGCGCAGCGCAAAGCCCGGCTCGAGCGCCGATCGATCGAAGGTGCCGGCCGTCGCCGCGAGCTCGCGCAGCCAGGTCAGCACCGGGGTTAGTCTTTGATGTCGTTAGGCGGCGCGTAGGGGTCGGCGGAGCAGTAGTTCACGTTCTTACAGCGCGTGCCTTGGTACGCAGCCTCGACGTCGATCTGAGGGATATGCGTTCCGTACGCTTTGTTGATCGTGTCGATGAACTCGTAAGCGATGATGGCATACCCGGTGTTCGACGGATGCAATCCGTCGAAGCTCAGCATTCCGTATAGGTATCCCAGCGTGCAACAGACGTGCGGGTTAATGGACGCGGCGAACTTGAAGTACGGGTTTGACGGATTCGCGCTGGCCACGCCGTGGAAGATCGCCTGAACGTCGACGAGCGGAACGTGCGAGGCCGTGGCGGCGTCGTCGATTCCCTGGTTGATCGCGTCGTTGAGCGCTTGAATCTTCCCGGCGAACTCCGGTGTGATGTAGTAGTTTCCTAAGCCGCTTCCGGGAACTGCCTTGCACCCGGGAGCGGGCACGGCGCAATCCAGATCGGGGAAGCTGCCGTAGTGATGAGCTTGGAAATATTGCAGTATCTCGACGACTCCCGAAAGAGTCAGGTAACCACACGGTTTGGTTACGGAGGCGGGCACGCAGCCTTGCGGCGTTGTGAGATGGTACTTGTTTGCGATTGACGTGACGTTCGACTTGCTTATAAGGATAGAGCCGCGGTGGAGCAGGCAATATGCATAGGTGCGCAGCTTACACACGTACTGGTCACGAGGGTTGGTGACCCGTTGAAAGTAGCCCACCTCGAGAATGTTGGGCAGGTTGGCGACGACGATGTGAGCACCGGCGCGCTGCAGCGTAGAGAATGTCGCTCGCAAGTCGCTCTCGGCTTGCGCTGCGTTGCGATCGCCGCCGACAAAGCGCCCGCCGCTTCCCATGTACTTGAGCACGTCGTTTGCGCCAAGCCAGACCGTTGCCAACGTCGGATGGCGCGACGCCGCAGCGTTAACGTCCGTGAGATTCGGTCCCAGCTTCGTGAAGTTGCCGAGCACGGGCCAAAACGTCGCGCTCTCATCTGCGACGACCATGCTAAGAAGGCCCGGTACGCCGGCGATTGGCTTGCAGGTATCGGTCTGCGGCGCGTGGAGCACGTTGGCCTCGTGGAGCGTGAGCCCCGGGATGCCGACATTTCGAATCTGGGTCGAGTCCGGGTCCATACGTACGCGCGAGAGACCCTTTAGGTGATAGCCGGCCTCATTGAAACCGTCATTGTCCGTGCAGATGTTGCCGTATTTCTGTTCTTGAATCGGGAACTCTGCGTTCCAAGGTATGATCTGATTGTTCAGCCCGGGCTTTCCGATGAGCGGCAATGGGCTGGTGGTCGGATCGTACATTTTCGAAATCGCCGCATCGAGCGGCTCCCCCGACGCTTGCTCGTAGAGGTCCGCCCACCAGCCGTTTTCCTGGCCTTGGGGAACGAAATAGTATGTATAGTTGATGTAGGCGCGAACGCCGGTCTCCCCCAGGAAGCCGTTCGACTGATAACCTGCCGTCAAGCTGTCGCCGACCCCGACGATGTTCGAAAGGATCGTTGATTGCGGCCTTACGTGCGCCCCGCGCAGCGGAAGAACCTGGGTCGACGTAGCGCCCCCCCCGCCGCAGGCTGGGAGCGCCGCGGTCGCGAGCAACGTGACGAGAATGTGAGCGAATGAGTTTTTCATGGTGTAGCCTCTGGCACTCATAGTGGAAAGACCGTCGGCGAGCCGATGCCGAACTCCAGTTGGATCTGCGTTGCCTTCAAACCGCCGATTGCCAATCCGCACGCGTTGTTAATCGCTTGCTGGGCCGTCAGGCACTTGATTCCGATCACGCCGTCCGGCCCAAGGTTCGTCGGACTGCCGCTATTGAGCACGGCCTGAACGAAGGAGAACTTGGTCAACCGCTGCGACACGCCCAAGAAATACGCGAAGAGGTGCTCCGGATACGGATCGGTCGGGAGATAGTCGCGCGCGCTCTGCGGCTCGAAGAAGAGCGTCGTCGTGCGCGTCGGCGTATACTCCAGATACAGTACCTGGGGAAACTGCATCGAGTTCCCCGAGTTGGCTCCCGCGGTGTGAACGAGCCACTGCGGGGCAACGGTAAACGTCCCGAACATCTTCGGCGTCTTCAGAAACGGCAGCGTGATGGCGACGGCGTAATATTGCGCCGTACGCACCGGAATGTTCTCCACGGGCCCGTCCGGCAGGTTATACGTAAAGGGAACGACGTCGTTGTGGCCCGGTGCGAATGCGATGAGGCCGCCGCGAGCAACGTACGTCGGCGTAATGACGATTGGCACGGGGCCCGGTAGTTTGTCCGATTTGATCACGAAGAGCTTTTCGAGCATAAAGACGCCGAACGTGTCCTTCGTCGCCACGTTGATATTGCGCCCCGTTCCGGGGCCGCACGCCGTTCCGTTGCTCAAGTCGGCGCAGCCGACCGGATTGCGGAAGCCGGCGAGATAGACCGGCGCCAAACCGCTGTTGAACCCCTGCGGCCAGTGCTGGAGCTGGAACATGCTCACGACCACACGCGTCGACCAGTTGAAGCCGTAACTGGCGGAGAGGTCGGTGCCGCCCATTAGCCAACCCTTACCGTACGATCCGATGTTGCCGTACGGATTGGCGGCCGAAATCGCTGCGGTATACGTGAACCTCCCGCCCGGCAGTTCGATCACGGGGCCAATCGGCTGTTGCGAAACCGGCGGCGCCTGCGCAACGCTGGGGCTCGTCGCCGCGGCTTGACGCCGAGCCTTCCCGCGAGCTGCCTGCTGTTGATCCAGGATATTTTTGATTGCGGTGTTTGCGCTGGGAACGATCGATTGTTGATAAATGTTCTCGGTGCCGTCGGCCAACGCCGGCAATGCCGGAACGATAGTCGTCGTCAATGCCGCTACTGCGGCGAGCACCGCGAGAAAGAAACGTCCGAGCATGCAAGCAACTCCCTGAGATCGCCGATGACAGCAGTTATCAAATCTATCAGGCGTTTAACCAGAGGTTGGGCTTAACGATTGCAAATCCTTTTCTTGATGTTCGCCACTCGTTTGGCCGTCGCGTCCCGCGGGTTTTCCGCGTACCTCGAGTGACTTAATGATGACGTAGAGCACCGGCGTGATCGCGAGATTCAAGAACGTCGAGATCAGCATGCCGCCGAAGACGACGGTGCCGAGTGAGTGGCGCGCAGCGCTGCCGGCGCCCGTCGCAAAAACCAACGGAATTACGGCGATGATGAAGGCAATGGAGGTCATCAAGATCGGGCGCAAACGAGTTTGGGCGGCGCGCATGGCGGCTTGGACGATGCTCGCGCCCTCGCGCAGCTGTTGGTTCGCAAACTCAACGATCAAAATTGCGCTCTTACTCGCGAGGCCGATCAGCATGACGTATCCGACCTGTGCGTACGCATCTTGCGCCAGGCTCGGATCGAAGAGTCCCGGGATCGGCAGCAAATGGCGAAGATTCATGAAACCCAGCGCGCCGAAGAGCGCGGCCGGCACGGCGAGCAAGACGATGAGCGGATCGATGAAGCTCTCGTATTGGGCCGATAGCACGAGGAAGACGAAGACGAGGCCGAGTGCAAAGATGATCGTGCTCAAACTGCCCGCAGCGATTTCGTCGAGCTGTAAACCCGACCACTCGTAGCTCATGCCCGGCGGCATCACCTTTTGCGCGATCTGGTCCATCGCGGTGAGCGCCTCGCCCGAACCGTGACCCGGCGCGTTGTTGCCGTTAAGCTCGATGTTGCGGTAGAGATTGTAGTGGCTGATGACCGGCGCCGTATCGACTCGCTGCATCTGCACGAGGGCGGCGAGCGGGGTCATCACGGTGTTCGTCGCGTTCGTGCTTCCGGTCGGACTAAACGGCGCCGGGGTCGCGAAGGGATTGATTGAGGCCGCCGTGTTGTTGGCCGCGGAGCCCGAGCTTACGTACAAGCCTTGCAGCGAAGAGACCCGGTTGCGGAAGGGCTCGTCGGCCTGCACGTCGACCTGCCACGAGCGATTGAGGTATGTGAAGTTGTTGACGTAGAGCGATGCGAGATCGACTTCGAGGGTATCGAAGATGTCGCTCAGCGAGATGCCGACGGCCTTGGCCTTGCTGCGATCGATGTTCAGTTGAACCTGTGGCGAGTTGAGGCGAAACTGTGTAAAGACGTTCATCAGCCGCGGGTCTTGCGCGGCGGCGCCCATCATCGCAAAGGCGGTCTTGGTCAGCACGGGAAGGCCCGCATTACCGCGGTCTTCCAGCTCGAACTGGAACCCGCCGAAGCTGCCGACGCCGTTGATGGCCGGCGGGTTGAGCGCGAAGAGTTGAGCCTGCGGAATATTCTTGAAGAACCCGTAGTTGACGCGATTGATGACCGCATCGATGCCGTCGTCGGGGCCTTTGCGCTGCCCCCAGGGCTTGAGCAGGACGAACATCAGTCCGCGGTTTGGCGCCGAGCCCGTGAAGCTGAAGCCGCCGACGTCGAACATATAGCGCACTTGCGGCTGGCTTCGAATGATCGCTTCGGCCTTTTGCGCAATGGCCTGCTCGGTCGTGAGCGAGGTGCCTTCCGGCGCCTGCAGCAATACGATGAAGTAGCCTTGGTCTTCGCTCGGAATGAACGACGTCGGCGTTTTCACGAACATGAAGAGCGTCGCCAGCAGCGCGAGGCCGAAGATCCCGGTTACGAGCCAGCGAAACCGGAAGAGCCGCGGCAGCTCGGATGCGTACCAGTGGCGGAAACGCGCAAGACCCGCGTTGAACCATCGAAAGAAGATGAACTGCGACTCGACGTCGCCCTTGAGCAGCCGCGCCGACATGACGGGCGCGAGCGTCAATGCCTGGAAGAGCGAGATCGTGATTGCGGCGGCGATCGTCAAGGCAAACTGCTTATAGAGCTGTCCGGTCGTGCCCGGGAAGAAGCCGACGGGAATGAAGACGGCCAGCAGCACCAGGGATGAGGCGACGACGGCGCTCTGGATCTCGCGCATGGCTTCGGCCGCGCTCGCGATGCCGCTTTGGCGCCCCTTGTTCATCTCGATGTGACGCGCGATGTTTTCGATCACAACGATGGCGTCGTCGACGACGAGGCCCGTGGCCAGCGTAAGGCCGAAGAGCGTGATCGTATTGATCGTGAAACCGAAGATCTTCATGACGAAGAACGTTCCAATCAGCGAGACCGGAATCGTCACGGCCGGGATCAACGTCGAACGCGGGTTCTGCAAGAAGACGTAGATGACGAGCACCACGAGCACGATGGAGAGCAGCAGCGTGATGATGACTTCTTTGACCGACTCGGCGACGAAATCGGTCGTATTGAAGGCGACCGTGTAGTGCAGACCCTTCGGGAAGTTCTTGGAGAGAACGTTCATCTCGTTGAGCACGCCGTTGGAGACCTGCAGCGCGTTGGCGGTTGGATACTGTAGGATGCCCAGACCCACGGTTTCCGGGTTGCCCTGGAAGCGGAGCGCCGTGCTATAGTCTTCGGCGCCGAGTTCGACGCGCGCGACATCACCCAGACGGGTGAAGCCGCCATTGGGATTCGAGCGAAGGATGATGTTGGCGAACTGTTCGGGACTGGAGAGCTGCGTCAGCGCGTTGACGGTATAGGTGTATGGCTGGTTCGGCGACTCCGGAGCCGCACCGATGCTTCCGCTGGCAATCTCGGCGTTCTGCTCTTGCAAGGCGGTGACGACGTCGCCGGCATCGAGGCCCTGTTGCTGCAGCTTGATCGGATTGATCCAGATCCTCATCGCGTATTGGCGTTGGCCGAAGACGCGGACCAGCGAGACGCCAGGCGTGCGTGAAAGGTCGTTGACGATGTTGAGCTGCGCGTAGTTGCTCAAAAAGAGCGTATCGTACTTGCTCGTATCCGACGTGAGCGCGATGCCCATCACGAAGGATCCCGAGTTTTTGCTCACCTGCACGCCGACTTGCTGTACCGTCGCGGGGAGCTGGCCGATCGCGGACTGCACGGAGTTTTGGACGTCGGCTGCGGCAATATCGAGATTGGTTTCGAGCGTAAACGTGCATGTGATCGTCGAGGTGCCCTGCGAGCTGGTCGAGCTGATATAGCGCAGGCCTTGGACGGTATTAACCGCCTCTTCGAGCGGCGTCGTAACCTGGGCCTCGACCGCTTCGGGGGCGGCCCCGACGTACGAAGCGCTGATGGTCACGACGGGCGGCGAGATTTGAGGATACTGCGCCAACGGCAAGGTCGGCATCACGACCAGCCCGCCGATTAAAATGATTAAGGAGCAAACCGCTGCCAGGACCGGCCTGGTGAGAAAAACCTTCGTCACGCTAGCCGTTCCAACCGAGCGAAGTTACCCGAGGTTGCGCCCTCCGGCTAGAACGCTTGCTCGGCGTGATAGGAGCTGCGGGAGAGCGGGCTCGAGACGACCTGATGGAAGCCCTTGCGGGCCGCGATCTCGCCGAGGTGCTTGAAGGTTTCGGGCGTGACGAACTCGACGACCGGGAGATGTTTTTTGGAGGGCTGCAGGTATTGGCCCATGGTGAAGATGTCGACGCCGGCCGCGCGCGCATCGTCCATTGCCGTTTCGATCTCGGTCGCCGTCTCGCCTAATCCGAGCATCAGCGAGGTTTTCGTATAACGGTTCGGCGCGCGCCCCTTGGCGTGCGCCAACACTTTAAGCGACTGATCGTAGGCTGCCCGCTTATCGCGCACGTGCGGCGTCAAGCGCCGGACGGTCTCCAGATTGTGCGCGAACACGTCGGGCCGGGCGTCCACGACGATGTTGACCGCGATGAGATCGCCGCGGTAGTCGCCGCTGAGAATCTCGACCCGAGCTCCCGGCACGCGCTCGTGAATCGCTCGCACGGTATTGGCGAAGATCAACGCGCCGCCGTCGGGTAGGTCGTCGCGATCGACCGCCGTCACGACCAAATACTTCCAGCCTAGGTCGCGCACCGCTTCGGCAACGCGCAGCGGTTCCAGCCAGTCGACTTCTCCGCGTGGATTTCCGGTCTTGACGTTGCAAAAGCGGCAGCCGCGCGTGCAGAGGTCGCCCAGGATCATGATGGTCGCGGTGCCCGCGCCCCAGCACTCCGCCATGTTCGGACAGGCCGCCTCTTTACAGACCGTATGCAGCGAAAGCGCATTGACTCGCGCCTTAACGCGTTCGTACTCCGGCCCGCTCGGCAACGAAACCCGCAACCACGGCGGCTTTCGTGTAACTCCCCGCGATGACAGGAGATCAACCTCGATCACGCGACCGCTACCCGTTCGGAAGAAGAGAATGAAACGCCAAACTCGCGCGACAACTCGTCGAGAAGCACGGCCTTCGCCTCGTCCATCGTAACTCGACGGCCGCTCTCGGCGGAAAGCGACGTTATCCCGCGGTCGGTGAAGCCGCATGGATGTATGATGCGATCGTAGTCGAGGTTGGTCGAAACGTTGAGGGCGATGCCATGCATCGAAACCATGCGGCGTACCGCAAGCCCGATCGCGCAGATGCAGTTGCCGCCGACCCAGACGCCGGCGTGGTCGCTCCAGCGCTCGCCTTCGACACCGAACCGCGCGCAGCAGCCGATGACCGCGCTTTCTAGGGATCTCACCAGTGGCACCACTTCCCGGAACCGCTCGAGCCTTCGAATTGGATACACTACAAGCTGCCCAGGCCCGTGGTAGGTAACGTCCCCGCCGCGCTCGATTTCGACGACGTCGATCCCGCGCGCAGCCAACGCATCGACCGAAAGCAAGAGGTTCTCGCGCTTGGCTTGACGGCCGAGCGTGATCACCGGTTGGTGTTCGACGACGATCCAGGTATCGGGCTCGCGCCCTTCGCGCACGGCGTCGTGGATCCGCCGCTGAAGTTCCCACACTTCGCGATACGGCCTCAGGCCGAGATGCAAAATCCGCGCGCTAGCCGTCAAGCACTCACCGGAGCCTTCGGCTTGGGATTGATGATGTGAATCGCTTTGCCGTGCGAGGCTTCCGCTGCATCCATGATTCCTTCGGTGAACGTGGGGTGCGGATGGACGGAGAGGCCGATGTCCTCCAACGTGGCGCCCATCTCGAGGGCGATCAGGCCTTCGCCGATCATCGATTCGGCTTGTGGTGCGACGATGTGCATTCCCAGCAGCAAATCGCTCTTTGCATCGCCGACGAGCTTGATCAAACCCTCGCTCTCATTCATCGTTCGGGCGCGGCCGCTCGCGGCCAACGGAAACTTTCCGATGCGAACCTCGTGACCGGCGGCCTTGGCTTCCTCCTCGGAGAGGCCGGCGGTCGCGACCTCGGGATCGGTATAGATGCAGTTCGGCACGGCGACCGGATCGAAGGCCGCCGACTTGTCGCCGGAGATCACTTCGGCCGCGATGACGCCCTGCTTCATCGCGCGGTGCGCCAGCAGCGGTGCGCCGGTGACGTCGCCGATCGCGAAAATATTCTGCACGCTCGTGCGCTGCTGAAGGTCGGTCGCGATGAAACCGCGCTCGTCGGTCTGCAAGCCGGCGGCTTTCAGGTTGAGATTGTCGGTGACGGGGCGGCGGCCGACGGCAACCAGCGCCATATCGAACTCGCGCACCTCGTCTTTGCCGCCGGTTCCTTCGCCGTTGAGCGTCGCGCGCACGGTGTCGCCCTTCTTTTCGAGCCCGCCGACCTTGGTGTTGAGCATGATCTCGATGCCTTGTTTTTTTAGAATCCGTCCGAGCGTCTTGCCGATCTCGAGATCGGTGCCGGTGAGAATCTGCGGCATCATCTCGACGACCAACACCTCGGCGCCCAGCCGCCGGTAGACGGTCGCGAACTCCAAGCCGATCACGCCGCCGCCGATGACCAAAAGTTTTTTCGGAATGCGCTCCAGCTTGACGGCGTCGTCGGAGTTGATGATCGTCTTCCCGTCGCGCGGCCACGCCTTGACGTCCACCGGCGCGGAGCCGGTCGCGATCACGATGGTCTGCGCCTTGATGGTGTCGGTTTCGCCATTTTCGCGTTTCGCAACGATCTCCGTCGGCGACTTGAACGAGGCCTCCGCGCGCAGCGACTCCACGCCGTTGGCTTTGAAGAGCGTCTTGACGCCGCTGACGTTTGCGTTCACGACGTCGTTCTTGAACTTCGCGACGTTCTCGCGCTGGACTTCGGCTTTGGGAACCTTGAGGCCGATCGCCGCCGCGCGCTCGATGTGCCGGATGACCTCGCCGACGTGCAGCAACGCCTTCGTCGGGATGCATCCCCAGTTCAAGCAAACGCCGCCGACCTCGTCGCGGTCGATGCAGATAACCTTCTTACCCAACTGACCAAGCCGAATCGCGACGTGATACCCGCCGGGTCCCGCGCCAATAACGACGACGTCGAACTGTTGCTCATTGCTCATACCCATGGCTTCGCCCAATCGGGAGCGTTCCCCACGAAAACGGCGAAGCGCCTCGCTCTATGGTCAGGAAGGGACGGGCCGGCTCGGCTGGTTTCGCGGGCATGCAGCGCAGCCTTCTCCGTTGGTACCGGCGTCATGGCCGTTCCGCGCTGCCGTGGCGAACGGAGCGCAGCCCCTACCGGACGGTCGTGAGCGAGTTTATGCTGGCCCAGACGCAAGTCGACCGGGTGGTGCCCAAGTTCGAAGCCTTCGTCAAACGCTTTCCCGATTTCGCTTCGCTTTCGCGCGCCTCGCTCGCCCGCGTACTGCGAGAATGGAAAGGGCTGGGATATAACTCGCGCGCCGTGCGCTTACACCGCCTGGCCCGAGCGGTCTCGGAGAGCCACGACGGAGTGTTGCCTTCGGAACCGCGTTCCCTGCGGTTGCTGCCGGGCATCGGACCGTATACCGTTGCTGCGATTCGGGCCTTCGCATTTAACGAAGACGACGCGCCGCTGGACACCAACGTCCGCCGGATCGTGCATCGCCTGTTTTTCGGCATCGAATACCCGCCCCGGGCGAGCGCGCGAGAGTTGGACGAACGTGCTCGCGCGCTCGCGCCGGCGGGCCGCGCGCACGACTGGAGCTCGGCGATGATGGACCTCGGCTCCGCGATCTGCACGGCGCGCGCGCCCAAGTGTCTGCTCTGCCCGTTGCGAGCCGATTGCACCGCCGCGCCCGTGAACGCCGCGCAACTCGAGTCGGCTCGAATCGCCGGTGCAAGGCCCGCGTCGCCGCAGAACGCGATGCCGTTCGAGCAGACTCGGCGCTACGCGCGCGGGCGAATCATCGACGGTTTGCGCGATCTGCCGCCCGGTCAGAGGATCTCGCTGCTCGATCTGCATTCGGCGATACCGGCCCTCGCCGCCCGGTCGGTCGAGGATTTTCGCGAGCTGCTGGCCGCGCTCGAAAAAGACGGCCTGGTGACGCACGACGGAGAGTGCGTCGCGCTAAGAGAATGATGCGGCGTGCAGCGCATTCCGTTCCCCGCAAAGAAAGTACCGCGTAAGGTCGCGCTCGAGGAGCTGGCGATTCTAGAACGCACCTACCCGCATGCAGAGACGGCGCTGGAATACGACAGCGAGTTCGAGCTGCTCGTCGCGGTGATACTCTCGGCTCAAACCACCGACGTGCGCGTCAATATGACGACGCCGTTACTCTTCGCAAAGTATCCGACCCCGCAGAAGCTTGCCCGCGCCAAGCCGGCCGACGTCGAGAAGATCATCAAGTCGACCGGATTCTTTCGCATGAAAACTAAGAACATCATCGCGTGCGCGCGCGATCTGGTCGAACGCTTCGGCGGCCAAGTTCCCCACGAGCGCGAAGCGCTGGAATCGCTCGCCGGCGTCGGCCGAAAGACGGCCAGCGTCGTGATGGCCGCCGCCTTCAACGAAGCCGCGCTCGCGGTCGACACGCACGTCTTTCGGGTCTCGCACCGCTTAGGGCTGACCCTCGGTACGACGCCGCGCCAAGTAGAGGAAGACGTCACCAAGCTCGTGCCGCAGAATAAGTGGGGTGACGCGTCGCACTGGCTGATTCTGCACGGCCGCCAAATTTGCAAGGCACCGACGCCGCTGTGCGACCGCTGCCCCGTCAACCAACTTTGCCCTACCCCGCGTATAATGCGACGTTTGTAGGGTAGTGCGCGGCGTTCGGCGGGGCGCCTACTACACTCACTCACACAGTTGCTGACACACTCTCAAGTGCATCTGTGCAGCAGATTTTAAGCTGCTATGCTTCGACTGCAGGGTCGGGAGGGGCCCGGGCCCGGACCCCTCCCATCTTAGCCAAAACACTTTTATTTGGAGAACAGTCGAATGGTTAAATCGCACTTCTCGTCCCGTACTCTGAGCGTCGGTTTCGCAGCGGCAGTAGCGGTATCGCTGCTGGCCGGTTGCGGAGGATCGCAGGCGCTTGGGCCGGCGCCCGCCGGGGGCACATCTTCCTTAGTTAGTCATTCGCCGATCGTCAATCCCGATGCCAAGGGTGGCAAGGGCCACGGCGGCTGCACCGTGCATGGCGGCGTGCGCGTCGATCCGTGTACCGTCGATTTCACGGCCTCGAGCTACGGACCCGATACCGTAGTCGTGCGCACCCCGAAAAATAAGAAGGGCGTGCTTACGGAGGCCGACACCTGTGGCGGCGCCTCCGGCATTGCCACCGTCACCCAGGGTTCGGGCGACGATTGGACCGTAACGGCCGGCGCAACCCAGGGTTCTTGCGCAGCGACGTTTACCTTTGCAAACAAGAAAGGCAAAACGATCGGCTCCGCCGTGCTCAACATCACGAACTCCATCTAAGACGCTCGGAGCTTCGCGACGTGCTCGCCTCGCATCTCTCTCGGTGGATGCGAGGCGGGCACGTTTGATTAGATGGTAACGTTCTGCTAGGGATAGAACCGAGGCTGTTGGAAGGAGTTAAATCTATGTGGGTTCGCACCGTCGGAAGTTTATCGATCGGTACAGTTGCGTTGCTCGCCGTAGTAAGCGGTTGCGGCAGCGGTTCGAGCACGGGCGTGCCCTCGGCGGCTAATCTTAGCGCGCCGGTTTCGTTTGCCGGCGCCCAGCCCGATAACAACGGCCACGGCAAAGGCGGCGGCAGCCAGTGCAAGGGCAAGCTCACAAACGGCGGCGGCGGCGGATCCAAAGGCGGCGGCAGCGTCATCTATACGGCGAACCTTTACGGCCACGACCTCAACGTCTATTCAACCGGCAGCAACTCCGGCCTCAAGTTTAAGTGCTTTGAGAACACAAGGCGTCGTCGATCCGCAGGGCACCGTGACGACGGTTAACGGCTGGTGGTACGTAAGCAACGGAGCCGGAATGAACGTTCTGGTCTATCGCACGAAGCGTGGTCTACCCCAAGGGCCGCTTTCGTCGCTCAGCGACTACAACGAGCTTCCCGTCAACGTCGACGTCAATCCGAGCCGGAACTTGGTCGCGGTCTCGAACTACACCCCGACGACCGGCGGCAACGGCAGCATGAGCGTGTATCTGCATCGCCAATCGGTGCCGACGCGCACGCTGACGTACGGATCGGGCTACGGATCCGGCGTCGCCATCGATCATAAGGGCAACTGCTACTGGGCCCTCGACTCTGGGCCTAACTACACCGGAACTGGTAAGATCGTGAAGTTCGCACGCTGCAGCGGCAGCGGAACGGTATTAATATCGGAATCGTTCCCGATAGGCGGCCTCGCTTTCGATCAGTCCGGCGTTCTGTACTTCGTCGACAGTAACGCCGGCAGCTACGGCGGCGGCGTCTATATGTGCGGGAAGACCTCGAACTGCACTCTATTATCTCCCGGCAGTGAATACAGCTACGTGCAGCCGCTGAACATGAACTTCGACTATAAAGGGAAACACCTGTGGGTCGCGGACATCGGCGGTTACGTTGATGAGGTCCAACCGAGCGGCACTATCGAACACCGGTATGCGGTCGGCTCGAGCAATCCGCCGTTCGGAATCGCTCCTGAGCCCGGAAGTTAAAGACTAGCGGCGGCACGAAGCCGCCGCTAGTGGAAACTTCGAAAGCCTCGGACGAGCGATCGGCTGCACTCGAGCTAGCATCGCTGCTCAAGAAGTTCCGCGTGCAGGCGGGGCTTTCGCAGCAGATGCTCGCCGAAAAGGCCCTGGTGAGCGTGCAAGCCGTTAGCGCGCTGGAGCGCGGTTATCGCAAGGTTCCCTATCCGAAAACGCTCGAGCGCCTTTGCGACGCGCTCGCATTGCCGGCCGAAGCCCGGGCGGCCCTCGAGGAGTCCGCGCGGCACGCTCGCGGCCAGCGCCTGCAAGAGCAAGAAGAACCGCCGCCCTCCCATAACCTGCCCCGGCAACTGACCTCGTTCTTGGGACGCGATGAGGTCGTTAAAGAGATCAAGGCGCTGGTCAAGACTGCGCCACTGGTGAGCGTCGTGGGAACCGGCGGCGTTGGCAAGACGCGCGCCTCGGTCGAGGTCGCGCACCAACTCGTAGGCGACTCTCCCGATGGCGTCTGGTTCGTCGAGCTGGCGCCGCTTGGCGATCCCGAGCTGGTTGCCCACGCGCTCGCAGGGGCGCTGGGCGTGCAGGAGTCGCCGCGAACGCCGCTGCTCAACACGCTGATCTCGCATCTCTCGCAAAAGCAGCTCTTGATAGTCTTGGATAACTGCGAACACGTCCTCGACCAGACGCGCCGCGTCGTTGGGTCGCTGCTGCGAGAGTGCCCGAAGGTGAAGTTTCTTACAACCAGCCGCGAAGCGCTCACGATCACCGGCGAGCGCGTCTATCGTCTTCCGTCGCTGGCATTCCCAAAAGAGAAGACCGCTTCGCCCGACGTGGCCATGAGCTTTGGCGCCGTTGCGCTCTTCGTCGACCGGGTTCGCGCGACCGACGCTCGTTTCGCGGTGACCAAAGAGAACGTGGACCCAATCGTCGATATCTGCCGCCGGCTGGACGGCTTGCCGCTCGCTATCGAGCTTGCGGCGGCCCGGGCCACGGTGCTTTCGCCGTGGCAAATCGCCGAACGGCTCGATCGCATCTTCGATCTGCTGATTCCCAGCGATCGCGACGCGCCGGGGCGGCATCAGACGATGCGCGCCGTGATCGAGTGGAGCTACGTGCTTCTTTCGTCCCAGGTTCGCTTGTTGTTCGACCGGCTCTCCATTTTCGCGAGCAGCTTCTCTTTGGAGACGGCGACGACCGTTTGCGCCGACGGACGGCTCGCCGGCGACGACGTTCTCGAACTACTCTCTTCGCTGATCGCACAGTCGATGGTCATGGTCGACTTCTCGCGCGGCGAAGCCCGGTATCACATGCTGGAGGCGACTCGACAGTTTGGGTTGGAAAAGCTCGCCGAGCGGGGCGAGCGCGAGGCGATCGCGCAACGCCACGCGTTGAGCTGCTTGCGCGTTGCGCGGCGGCTCGATAAAGATTGGTACGGTTCCGACGAACGGACGTGGTTTCGTGATGCCGGCGCCGAGTTGGACAACTGCCGCGCTGCGCTCGAATGGTCGCTGGTCGAAAAGCGTGACGTTCCGACTGGATGCCTCATCGCCGGGTCGCTGGAACGCGCCTGGTACGCGTTTGCGGCAGTCGAAGGCCGGAACTGGGTTCGCCTTGCGCTTTCATTGCTCGACGACGACGCTTCTCCCGACGCACGCCGTTTGCTCAATCTCGCCGATTCCGAGCTTTGCGGAGCTCTCGGGGAGTTCGCGGCGGCGTTCGCGGCAGCCGAACGCGCGCTGGAAGTGGAAGGGCCGTTCGACGAAGTGCAGTTGGCGCGCGCCAGGCAGGCGGCAGGGAGCGCCCTGGGTGCGCTGGGACGCGCCCCCGAGGCGGAGGCCCTGCTCGAGAAAGCGCTGGACGACGCGCGCCGGCTCGACAATCGCCGACTGCAGGCATCGGCGCTCGGCGATCTTGGAGCGGTCCGCTCGCGCAGCGGCGACGTCGAAGGAGCGCGCCGCTTCTACGACGAGGCGCTGACCTATTGCATCGCCTTGAACCTCGAGCGGCCGGCTGCATCCATCGCGGGAAGCCTAGCCGAGATCGAGTTTGCGGCGGGCGACGTAGCGGCCGCGCTGCACCGGGCAGAAGAGGCACGTGCCGGTCACGAAACTTGGAACAACCGCCGTTCGGTCGCAATCGACTTGACGAACATGGCCGCCTATTTGGTGGCGATGGACTGTTTCGAAGACGCGCGCGCCCACGCCGCGGAGGCGCTCGACGTCGCGCGCGAGATCAAGGCGACCGTGCTAACCGCACTGATTCTGCAGCATTTCGTGGCGGTTGGGGCTTTGTTCCATTATCCGGAGAAACGCCGGCTGAAGGCCAATCGCGAGCGCGCTGCGATGCTGCTCGGCTTCGTCGAAGCGCGCCTAACGGCGCTCGAGGTGCGTCGCGAGTACACCGAACAACAAGAGTACGACCGAATCACAAAGACGCTGCGCGAAGAGCTCGCAAAGAAGCTCGAGCCGGTGATGGCGCTCGGAGCCGAATGGAGCGAGGACGAGGCCGTCTCCGTCGCCCTGGAGCTGTAAGGCTAGCCTCTCCCCACGAGTCTTCGCGAAATCACGAGCCGCTGAATCTGTTGCGTGCCTTCGTAGATCTGCGTTATCTTTGCGTCGCGCATCATGCGTTCCACCGGGTAGTCGACGGAGTATCCAAAGCCGCCGAGCACTTGGACCGCATCGGTCGTGACCGACATGGCCACGTCGCCGCACTTGAGTTTCGCCATCGCCGCCCAGAGCGTGACGTCCGGGCCGCCGGCATCGCAACGCCGCGCGGCCTCGTAGAGCATCAAGCGGGCCGACTCCACTTCGGTCTTCATGTCGGCAAGCATGAAGCCGACGCCTTGATGCTGACCGATCGGTTTTCCGAACGCGATCCGTTCCTTGGCATAGCCGGTCGCATAATCGAGCGCGCCCGCGGCGATTCCCAGAGCTTGCGCGGCAATGCCCGGGCGCGACTTGTCGAGCACCTTCATCGCGATTTTGAATCCTTCGCCTTCTTCGCCGAGACGATTCGCCGCCGGCACCTCGCAGTCGGAAAAGACTAACTCGACCGTCGGGGATCCGCGGATTCCCATCTTTTTCTCGAGCTTGCCGACCGAAAAGCCCGGCGTGCCTTTCTCGACGACGAAAGCCGAGACGCCGCGCGAGCCCGCTTCGGGATTGGTAACGGCGAACACGCAGACCACGTCGGCGACGCTGCCGTTGGTGATCCAAATCTTCTGGCCGTTGAGTACGTAGCTATCGCCCTGTTTGACGGCGCGGGTTTTCATCGAGCCCAGCGCATCGGAGCCGCTGGAGACTTCGGTCAGCGCATACGCAACGAGATGTTCGCCCGAGGCGATTTTCGGAAGAAAGCGCCGCTTCTGCTCCTCGTCGCCGCCGATCATGATGGGCAGCATGCCCAGCTCCTGCACGGCGACGATCAGCGCGCTCGAAGCACAGGCCCTCGCGATCTCCTCGACCACCTTCACGTACGTCACGAAGGTGCCGCCAAGGCCGCCATACGCCGCCGGAATGGGAATGCCGAGCAGGTCGTTCTGCGCGAAAAGCTCTTTGACGTCCCAGGGGAACTCGCCGGTGGCATCGATCTCGGCGGCGCGCGGAGCGATCTTCTCGGCGACCAGCTCGCGCACCATTTCGAGAATCATAACCTCTTCGTCGTTGCTTGCAATTTCGGTTGGTGCCATTGCCATAATAAGGCTACCTTCCACGAAGGCGGGGCCCGTTCCGTCGGCGCATTAGGGCGGCATGGAAAAGGTCTATGCGTCCTGCGCCGAGGCGGTGGCCGACATTCCCAGCGGCGCCTCCATCGCGGTGGGCGGCTTTGGGCTCAACGGGATTCCGCACAACCTCATCGAGGCATTGCTCGAACAGGGTGCCTCCGAACTGGTTACCGTCTCGAACAACTGCGGCGTGGACGGGTGGGGACTTGGCGTGCTCCTGGACAACCGCCGGATTGCGCGCACCACCGGATCGTACGTCGGTGAGAACCGTGAGTTCGAGCGCCAATACCTCAGCGGCGAACTTGAAGTCGAGCTGGTTCCACAAGGGACCTTGGCCGAACGTTTGCGCGCCGGCGGCTGCGGCATTCCGGCTTTCTACACGCCCGCCGGCGACGGCACGCTGATTGCCGACGGCGGCTTGCCATGGCGCCATCGCCCCGACGGCAGCGTAGCGGTCGCTTCGCCGAAAAAGGAGACGCGCGTCTTTAACGGTCGCGAGTACGTTATGGAGACCGGAATCGTTTGCGACTACGCGCTCGTTCGCGCGTCGGCCGGCGACCGCTCGGGCAACCTGATCTTTCATAAGTCGACGCGGAACTTTAACCCGCTCTGCGCGATGGCAGGCAAGATCACGATCGCCGAAGTCGAGGAGCTGGTCGAACCGGGTGCGATCGATCCGGAGAACGTGCACCTTCCCGGCGTCTTCGTGCAGCGCATCGTACACGTCGGGTCCCAAGGCAAGCGCATCGAACGCGTCACAACTCGTCCTTCGACAGGCTCGGGATGACATTCCATGGCGCTAACTAGAACGCAACTCGCCGCACGCGTCGCGCAGGAGTTGCACGACGGACAGTACGTCAACCTCGGGATCGGCCTACCGACGCTGGTTCCAAACTACGTGCCGCCCGATATCACCGTGACTTTGCAGAGCGAGAACGGCATACTCGGAATGGGCCCGTATCCGTTCGAAGGAGAAGAGGACGGCGATTTGATCAATGCCGGCAAGGAGACCGTAACGGTTCTTCCGGGCGCGTCGTTCTTCGACTCGGCGCTTTCGTTCGGCATGATTCGTGGCGGCCACATCGACCTTGCCGTGCTCGGTGCAATGCAAGTCTCGGAAAGTGGCGACCTCGCAAACTGGATGATTCCGGGAAAGATGGTCAAGGGGATGGGTGGGGCGATGGATCTCGTGCACGGCGCGAAGCGCGTGATCGTCATGATGGAACACGTTGCCAAGGGCAACGTTCACAAGATCGTTCGCACGTGTTCGTTGCCGCTTACCGGCAGGCGAGTCGTCAACCGAATCATCACCGACCTTGGAACGATCGATGTTGGCGCCGGCGGACTCATCTTGCGCGAACTGGCTCCCGGGGTCACCGTCGAGGAAATTCAAGCCGCGACCGAACCTCAGCTGCAGGTTCCGATCGCGCCGATGGTCATGGAAATCCCCCAATAGCCGAATTGAGGAGGGGCCGAATTAAATCCGGCCCCTTAGATTTTGCGAGCCGCTATCGGCGGCGCAAGGCTCTACTGGGTCGGATTGCTCTTGACGGGGAACGGCTCGCGTGGGCCGACCGGATTGCTCGGTGGGCGCACCGGGGGATCGATTGGGATCACGCCGCCGCTGACTACGTTGGCCTGATCGTCGTGGAGCTGCTTCTCTTGGTCGCTCATGTGGGGTCCTTTCTCGGAGCGCGGCAAGGCGCCGCGCTCGCCAAGACTAGCAACCGAGTAAGAAACGGCTAAGAACCGGCCAGGAAGAACCCGATAACGGTAGTGTGCCGTTTAGGCGTTAACGGCGCCCCACACCGGGTTAAGATTTGATTCGCTGCGCGGCCCCGGTATTGCAACCTGGGCCCACCAGTGCCATTATGTAGGCCGGGAGATAGGAGGTCCGGATGCGCCTTATTGTCAGGCGGTGTTCTTCGTACTCTAGCTGCCTTGCTAGAAAAGCGAGGGTTTAAAGAATGTTTCGTTCCTGGAAATCTGCCATCGGCCGAGCCGGTGAGATGCTAAACGACGAGTCTACCTACAACGAGAAAACTTCGGAGCAAGGGGAAGCCGGTCGCGATTCCTCGCCCTTGGGGCGATTGCTCGACGATCTGAAAGCGTCCGAAGCCAGACGCAACGGACAGCGTCCCAACACAGTGCCCGAATCGGCGCCGGTAACGACCGCGGTCGTAACAGCAGCGCCGGCAGCGGTGCCTCAAGCAGCAGCGCCGGCAACGGTGCCTCAAACAGCAGCGCCGGCAACGGTGCCTCAAACAGCAGCGCCGGCAACGGCGTCCCCAACAGCGAAGGTGGAGACCGCAATGCCCAATGATGTTCAGCCCCCGCCCGTTTCGAGTAACGGCGCACTCGACGGAGCGCAACGTCTGATCGCCGAGCAGCGCAAAGCTGCCGAAGCGTTACTATCGGAAGTTTGTGCGCTCGAAGAACGGCTCAAGGGCGAAGCGAAAGCGGCGCAGGCGGCGCAAGCCTTTGCGGCGGCCAACGAAAAGGCTAAAGCGGCCGTGCTGCTGGAGCAGCAGGCCAAGGAACTGGCCGCAACTGCTTCGGAAGGCCATCGTGCCTTGGTGACGGAGCGCAAAAACGCCGAAGCGAAGATCGCCGAGTTGAAACAGCAGTTGAGCGCGCTCGAGGTTCGTTCGAAGGAATGCGCGGCCGAGGAAATCGTAGCCGAACGTAAAGCGGGAGAGGCCAAGGAACGCATCGTTGCCTGTCAAGCTGCATCCGTAACAGCCCAGAAGGAAGCTAAAGCAGCCGAAGAACACGCGGCAGCTTTAAAGAAAGAACTGCCGGAATCGGCGCAAAGCCTCGCAGGAATCAACGAAGTTCAAGCGCTCGCGACGCGCATCTCCGAGCAGGCTTCCGCACTAACCCGCAGCTAGATTACGTCACGCCGATAATCCGGCGAACTGAGTCCGATAGAGTCGGGAATAGAGGCCGCCACGCGCAAGCAACGCTGCGTGGCGGCCCGACTCTACGATGTGGCCGCGATCGACGACGAAGATGACGTCGGCGGTCAGAACGGTGGAAAGCCGGTGTGCGATCACGAGGCTGGTCCGCCCTTTCATGACGACGTCCAGCGCCTTTTGAATCGCCGCCTCGTTCTCATAATCCAGCGAGCTGGTTGCTTCATCGAGAATCAGAATTCGCGGATCCTTGAGCAGCACGCGCGCGATTGCCAAGCGTTGTCGTTCACCGCCGGAAAGCTTGTGACCGCGCTCGCCGACGACCGTCTCATACCGATTGGGCAGAGCGTCGATGAACTCGGCGATGTTGGCGGCACGCGCGGAAGCCTCGAGTTCGGCATCGGTCGCGTCGGGCTTGCCGTAGCGAAGATTGTTAGCGATCGTGTCGTGAAACAGATACGTCTCTTGCGTCACGATGCCGATGTCGCGGCGCAGCGAGTCGAGCGTGACGTTGCGTAAATCGTGCCCGTCGATCAGCACGCGGCCGCCCTGAGGATCGTAGAAGCGCGGCACGAGTTGGGTGATCGTCGTCTTGCCGGCGCCGGACGGCCCCACGAACGCCGCAACTTCCCCCGGCCGCACGTGGAAGGAGATGTCGTCGAGCACTTCGCGCGTCCCGTCGTATGAAAACACCACGTTCTCGAAGGCGATCTCGCCGTTAACTTCGGGCAGGGCGATCGCTCCGGGCGGATCGTACTCCTCCGTGGTCATATCGAGGTATTCGAAGATGCGTTCGAAGACCGCAAGCGCGCTAACGACCTGTATCTGAATTCCCGCGAGCGCGGCGGCGGAACCGTACAGCCGGCCTCCAATGAACGAGACGAACGCTACGATCACCCCGACCGGCAGCGCCGTCGCGATCGCCAGCCAGCCGCCGCCGAACCAGACCAGGGCCGGGCCGACGACGACCATCGCCGTAACCGACGCGATGAACCAGCGGCCGACCATCGCCAGGTCGACCTCGAGCTGCATCAGCCGCGTGCCGACGGTATAAAAACGAGCGCGCTCGTAGGCTTCGCGCGCGAACGATTTGATCAGCGTGATGCCGGAGATCGAGAGCGTCTCCTGAGTGATCGACTCGATTTCATCGCGCTTCTCGCGCGTCTTCTTGCGGATCGCATACATCCGCCGCCCGACGGGACCGAGCGGAAGGATCATCAGCGGGACGATGACGACCGAGATCAGGGCCAGCCGCCAGTTCCAAACGAACATCGCCACGAGCGTCGTTGCGATCACCACGACGTTCGTCACGATCGTGGTCAGCGTTCCGGTCACGACGTTGTCGACGTTGTCGACGTCGTTGCTGACGCGGTTCATGATCTCGCCGGTCTTCGTGCCGGTAAAGAAGTTCAGCGGCATGCGATGGAGATGCGCGACGAGGCTCGTGCGAATGTCGCGCATGATCCCTTCGCCGACGACCGAGTTGAGATAGCCTTGCAAGACGCCGATTCCGGCTGCGATCAGTGCCGAGGAAAGGATGATCCCGACGTCGATCCCCAGCTCGGCGAGGTTGTGATGCGGAATCGCCGCATCGATGATGTGCGCGATGATGAACCCGGGCACGAGGCCTATCGCCGAGACGACGACGATGCACGCCAGCACCATCGCTTGCTGGCGCCAATAGGGAGCGAACAGCGAGCCCATTCGCTTCCAATTGACGCGCCGCTTTACTTTTGGTGTCTCGGGCTGATAGATGTTCGACCACATCAGCCCATGCCCAGCCATCATGTGCTAATGAGGTACCGTGACCTGGTGGAGCGACACTTTGTTCCCCTCAGGATCGTCGAACGACGCAATCTTACAGACCGGCGTCGCATACGGGTCGTCTATTTCGACGCCTTTGCCGCGCAGATCCGCAACCGTCTTATCGATATCGTCGACTTCAAATACCACGCCCGACGCGCTGCCTGGGTCGCGGTCAGCCCACTCCTTCGTGAGCACGCTGAAGTACCCACCGCCGACGTTGGCTTCGTTATACTTTTCGACGCCGTCCTCTTCGTACGGTCCGCTAAACTTGAGGCCGAGCGTGTCTTCGTACCATTTGCGCAGCTTCGCGACGTCGGATGCCGGATAGGCCGTAAATGCAATCTCTTTAATCATGTGCCCCTCAGTGAATCGGTAAGTTTGTGTGGTGCTCCGGTAAACCGCCCGCGGCGGTCCGGGGTTGCCGTTGCCCGGCCACGAAAGGCACCACGCGCGGAACGTCCTGGCCGTCTTAGTGGCCGTCGCTGGTCTGGTGGGGTGCCAGAAAACCTCGACATACAACGCCACCGGGGTGCGCCGCCTCACGATGCCCAGCCCGTTTTTGACGGCGCCCGGCGTTACTCGTTGGTTAACCTATGCAGCGATGAATCACGGCTACGGTCCAAAAAGAAGGCGAGACCAGCGATGGCCCGCCCATCGATAGCGAGCCGTGTTTCAAATGAGGTCGCTCTCGACCAACGCTTATAGTGCTTTTCTCGGCCCGCTGCCAGCCGCCAGATGGTCGTGCTTCTTTTTGTACGAACTCAACCAAGACTTCGCGGCAACTGCGAACTTCTAAAACGTGGCACCGCCCCCGCTGTAGGTCGCGCCGAACGGTTGGGTTACGCCGGTGAGGGTGGCGAAGGGGCTAGCGCCATTCCGGTAACCGTAGAGAAGAACGTCGGCGCCGTTTTGTTGTGGCGCTATTACATAGTAGCGGACGAGCTTAAGCGGCGGCTTCGACGTCCAGTACATAATCCAAGAGCCGTCGACGTCTGACGAACCGGAGAGCGTCGTCGAGGTTTTCTCGGTGCCAACGGTCCCCTCAAACGTGTAGCCGTAGAGCGTACCGTCGCTTTGATCGTCGAAGGTGACGTACCCGTTCTCTCCCACCTGCACGGTGCCGGGGCTTTTCGGGGTCACATTCAGCGTGACGTTCTCGGTGCCGCTGCTGCCCGTCGGCAGCACGCCCGCGCAGAACGCTCCGTCGCAGGTGCCCGCAAAATATGCATTATTGCCCAGGGAGTCGTAGCCGACGGTATTGACCGAGAACCAGTTGCCGCTGGCGCCCCCCGGCGGCGAATAGGTGATGGGATTGCCCGTCGCTTTGGGATAGACGACCAGGTTGCCTTGCGTGAACTCGTCGCTAACGATATTGGCGACCGCGAGATTTCCGGTCTTCAGATCCACCGAACACGCACCGGGTTCGTACCCGGGATCGCTAAGGGTATTGATGGGCGTCGTTCGGCCGTGTTTATACTCAACGATTTGGTGACCGTAAAGCTGCGTAACGAAGACGTCGCCCTTGTGATCGACGCACAGGCCCGCGGGATTGTTTTGATCCGTGAGCGTCCCAACGAGCCTTAAATGCTGACCGTGGTGGGAGTACGCGTACACGTAGACGTCATACGTGGCCGAGTCGGAGATATAGATTAGGTCTGCGTCTTTAGCGTCGGGACTCATCCACGACTTCGCGACCCCGGAGGCCCTCGCCGCACGTCCCAGCACGGCGCCGCTCGGCGTGATCGAGCCACCGCTCGCGCAGCCGGCAAGCAAGGCCGCGGCTGCGATCGTCGTGAGTGTGTGCTTGTACGAGAACGAAAGGATCATCTCGTAACCTCCGTGCTAGCGGGTATTCCGTTGCTGGCCGATGATTTCCGCCAGCCTGTCGGGCAACGAACGCAGTTCGGCGAGGATTTGCTCCTGAACGCGGTGCGCGCGCCCATCGGCGCCTGAAAACATCGCGAACGCGGCACCAACACTGGTGGCGACGCTCTCCAGGGCATCGCACTCGTCGGGTGCGTAAGCCTCACCATTTTGCTTTGGCCCCACGACGAGCACGCCGGCGAGGCGGCCGCGCGCAGACATCGGGAAAGCACGTTCGCCGTCGAGCACCGTATCGCAGCGGTGCAAGTCCAGGGGCTCGTGCCAGGTTCGCAGCGCGAGCATCGCCGGGTCGTTTTCGCTGACGCTGGCGCCGCCGTTGGTGAACGCGTACCCGCCGGCTCCGTCGGGAACCAGGAGCTTGACGCTGCTAGCTCCCACGTGTGCTTTAACGACCTGAGTGGTGCGCTCCGTTAGGGCCGGCGCGTCGGTCATAAACGCAGCCTCGCGTGCAAAACGGCCTAGCGCGGCGAGGTCCTCGTGCCGCTTGCGGAAGAAAAGATGCCCGACCGACAACTCGACGTGCCCGTGGATAACGCGAATCGAAAAGCCGAGCGCCAGCGCCACGGCGATGTTCACGATAATACTCGTTGCGTGACTGACGTGGCTCAGCCAAGCGCCCAACGCGTACTCGACGAGCACGAAAGTACCGAAGACGACAACCGAGACGATTCCGAAGACCGCGGCCCGGCTGACGACGAAGCCGACGTCGAGCAGCCGGCGGCTCAGCAGCGCGTACGTCAGGCCTAGAGGCAGCGTGATCAGCAGAATGTCGCTGACGTAGAGTAGTGTGGCATTCACACGATCGCTGAGAAATGGAGCGACGAAGCCGAAGAGCACAAACGCGATCCAGAAGACGCTGAGGGACAGCGTCAGCCAAAGAATTCGCTGTCGTTGCGCTCCGGTTGAGGCGCGCGTCGCGGCAATGCCGCATGCAAGCGCGGCGAGCAGGCCGAGCGCCGAGCTGATGAGCTCGACGTTTGCAACCCACCGCTGCGTCGGATCGTAAGGGAAGAGCGTCCCGATTGCGGCCACTCGCGACGCGGACGAGATCATGAATACGACGGCGCATGCAATCGCGAAGGCGCCGAGGTACTTGCGTCGCAAAGACAGCGGCCTGCCGTACAGCGTTGCAAGATAAACAAAGAGCGTTATCGAGGCAATAGCGGCCATCCCTTGCCCCAATAAGCTAGCGGCAAAATCGAGCGCGGTCCAAGGTGTAATGTTGTCCGTGATTACGTCAGGCGCTGCGAGCGACAGCAGAAGCAGCGAGATGATTCGCGCTTCCGGCATATCCGGCCGGCGAATCATCAAAACCGCCGCGAACAGTAGAATCCAAGCGAGGGAAACCCAGCCAAGCCAATCTGCGAACTTCGGCCAAGTGGCTTTACGCTGCGGTTGGATCGTGATGACGCTGGTCCGCCGCTCGCGATGGATCGGGTATCGCAATACCCGGCTAATTGGAAGCTCTTGACCCAAAGCAACGGCGTGAAGGCGCCAACGCTCTCGGAAGGCGACCTCGCGGAGATCGATTCGGTCTCCGGCGCGCATGCCCGCACGCGCGGCCGCGCCTCCGGTATCAACGCTCGTGACGGAGAGCGTGTACGGCTGACCGGTAGCCGCCCACGAGAATCCAACGGTCCCGCACTGCGGCAGGGCCGGCGTGCAGTTTAGTGCCGCCCCAAGGCTGGTGCCAAAGAGCAGAATGCAGGCCGTCACAACCCAAAAGCGCCAGCTCGCCGCGGCGGTCACGTTCTCAGTCAGGCCTCCCAAATCAGATGCCGGGGCCTCTTAGTATAGCACCGTACGCTCGGACGCTCGCCTAAGGCATCGAAGGGTCGTGAACCTAGGTTTTACCGTTCCTCAACGCTGCAAGCTCTTTGAAGAGCTTTTTCTCTTTGTCGCTGAGATTCTGCGGGAGCTGCCCGATCAGCCGCACGTATTGGTCGCCGCTGCCCTTGCCTTTGACCTTTGGAACTCCGCGCCCGGAAAGGCGAAGGAGCCGGTTGTTTTGCGTTCCGGCGGGGATCGTCATCGCGACCTGGCCGCTGAGCGTTGGGACGTTGACGTCGCCGCCGAGCAGCAGGTCGTAGATGCTTACCGGAAGGTCGACGTAGAGATCGTCGCCTTTACGCTTATACGTTGGATCGTCTTGAAGCTGCACGATCAGGTATAGGTCGCCGTTTGGGCCGCCGTTGATGCCGGCGCCGCCCTGTCCGGCCAGACGAATGCGCTGACCATCGCCGATGCCGCGCGGAATCGAGACTTCGAACCGCTTGTTGAGCAGAACGCGTCCGGTGCCGTGACATTGGGGACAGAGGTGGCCGTTTTCCGTACCGGTGCCGTGGCAGCGCGGGCAAAGATCCTCGATTTGCAGCGAGACCGCCTTCGTTCCGCCCTCGTAGATGTCGCGCAACGTCAGCTCGATCGTGGTCTCCAAATCTTGACCGCGCCGCGCCCGCCCCGGGCCGCGCGGTGCTTGCGCCGTTTGACGACGCCCTACTTGCGAGAAGAACGTTTCGAAGAAGTCGGAGAACCCGCTGGGGGCTCCCTCGCTGCCTAAATCAAACTCGAACTCTTCGCCGTCGATGTTGGTGCGATAGCGGCGTTGCTGCTCGGCTTGCTGTGCGGCTTGCTGCCAGTTGGGCCCGAGAACGTCGTACTTCTTACGCTTTTCGGGATCGCCTAAAACTTCGTAGGCCTCGGAGATCTCCTTGAACTTCTCTTCGGCCTCTTTGGGGTTCTTCAGATTTGCGTCGGGGTGCCACTTGCGCGCGAGCTTCCGATAAGCGGACTTGATGTCTTTCTCGGCCGAGTTTTTGGGCACGCCCAAGACCGAGTAGTAGTCCTTGAAATTCATCGGCATCCGGGATCATTCGCCGGAGCGTTTGGCGACGATTACCTTCGCGGGTCGAAGCAGCTCGTCGCCGAGGGTGTAACCCTTCTCGGCGACCTCGACGACGGTATCGTCCGCCGCATCGTTCGCAGCCGACGTGCCGATGGCTTCGGCAACGCGCGGGTCGAAGGGTTTGCCTTTAACGTCAATGGCTCGGACGCCTTCGCCCGCGAGCAGCGCCTCGAAGCCGCGGAGCGTCTGTTCGACGCCGCCGCGCAACGTGTCGCCGTCGGCATTGGATTGCAGCGCGCGCTCGAGATTATCGAGCACCGGTAGAAAGCGTTCGATCAGCATGCGCCGGCGCGACGAAACCAGCGAGTCGAAGTCGCGCTGCATGCGTTTCTTGTAGTTGTCGAAGTCGGCCACGGCCAACAGGAACTTGCCGTAGTTCTCATCGGCACGAGCGTTGGCCGCAGCGAGCTGCTCTTCCAGAGACGGCTGCTGCGGCGCTTGCTCTTCGATCGTGGCCTCTCCGGCCTCGGTCCTTAAAACCGACGAATCGTCAAACATCGAGTCTTTCAACGAAGCGGCGCCTACTGCGCTTCCTTGAACTCGGCGTCGATGACGTCGTCGCTGGGCGCTCCGGAACCACCGCCGGAGCCATTAGACGTCGGTGCGCCGTCGCCCGTACCCGGCTGCTCGCCCTGTGGCGCTGCGGCCTTGTAGAGCAACTCGGCCATTTTATAACTGGCCTGTTGCAGCGCATCGATTGCCGGTTTGATCTGCTCGACCGTGCCGTTTTCGCTGATCTGCTTGAGCTCTGCGAGTGCCCGCTCGACGTCACCGCGCGGACCCGCGTCGAGTTTGTCACCCACCTCTTTGAGCGACTTCTCGGTCGAATAGATCAGGCTGGACGCGTTGTTGCGCACTTCGGCCTCGTCGCGCCTGGCTTTGTCGGCCGCCCCTTGAAGCTCGGCGTCGCGGACCATGCGTTCGACTTCGTCCTTGTTGAGATTGGTCGAAGCGGTGATCGTAATCTGCTGCTCTTTGCCGGTTCCGAGATCCTTTGCGCTGACGTTCACGATGCCGTTGGCATCGATGTTGAACGTCACCTCGATCTGCGGCACGCCGCGCGGTGCCGGTGGAATCCCTTCCAGCCGGAATCGCCCGAGCGTCTTATTATCCGGTGCCATCGGGCGTTCGCCTTGCAGCACGTGAACTTCCACCGAGGTCTGGCCGTCTTCGGCCGTCGTGAATATTTGCGACTTCTTCGTCGGAATCGTGGTGTTCCGATCGATTAGCTTGGTCATCACGCCGCCGAGAGTTTCGAGCCCCAGCGAGAGCGGCGTTACGTCGAGCAGTACGACGTCGCGCACTTCGCCGGCGAGGACGCCGGCTTGGATGGCAGCGCCGACCGCCACGACTTCATCGGGGTTGACGGTGAGATTCGGCTCTTTGCCCGTCAGCTTGCGAACGAGTTCTTGGATGACCGGCATGCGCGTCGCGCCGCCGACCATGATCACTTCGTCGAGCTTGGAGACGTCGAGCTTCGCATCGGCGATCGCATTGTGGAACGGTCCCACGCAGCGATCGGTAAGATCGCCGGTCAGCTCTTCGAACTTCGCGCGCGTGAGCGTGTAGTCGAGGTGCTTGGGGCCTTCTTGGTCCGCGGTGACGAACGGCAGATTGATGCTGGTCTGCACGACCGACGAAAGCTCGATCTTAGCCTTTTCGGCCGCTTCGGTGAGCCGCTGCATCGCCTGCTTGTCTTTGCTCAGGTCGATTCCTTGATCGCGACGGAACTGATCCACCAGCCACTCGACCACGCGATGGTCGTAGTCGTCGCCGCCGAGATGGGTGTCGCCATTGGTCGCTTTCACTTCGAAAACGCCGTCGCCGACCTCGAGGATCGACACGTCGTACGTGCCGCCGCCGAGATCCCACACGAGGATCGTCTCGTTGCCTTTTTTCTCAAGGCCGTACGCGAGTGCGGCGGCCGTCGGTTCGTTGATGATGCGCAGAACGTCGAGTCCGGCAATCTTGCCGGCGTCTTTGGTCGCTTGACGCTGCGAATCGTTGAAGTAGGCGGGCACAGTGATGACCGCTTTGGTCACGCGCTCGCCGAGATAGTTGCTCGCATCGTTGACGAGCTTCTGAAGGATCATCGCCGAAATTTCTTGCGGCGTGTAATCCTTGCCGTCAATTTTGACGTGGTAATCGGCCTCGCCCATGTGTCGCTTGATCGAGCTGATCGTGCGATCGGGATTGGTGATTGCCTGGCGTTTCGCGAGTTGTCCGACGAGTCGCTCGCCGGTCTTTGTAAATGCCACTACCGAGGGTGTCGTGCGCGAGCCTTCGGCGTTGGGAATAACGGTGGGTTGGGATCCCTCCATTACGGCGACGACCGAATTGGTCGTGCCTAGGTCGATTCCGACCGTCTTAGCCATGAAACTTTCTTACCTCGTTTTCATAAATTTTCCGTGCCGCCCGGGACCAGCTGAACCGGCAACTGCGCTCGAGGCCGAGGTTACGAGCCCTGCGCGCTGCCGGCGGCGCCTTGCCGCTTACGGACAGTCCGGATTGGAACTACCGCACCATGATACACGATGCGGTAGTGAAGTTGTTTCGCTATCTACGACCCGCCCCGGGGGCCCACGGTTGCAGGCCCCTCCTTGTCCTCCTGGCCGTTACGGTTGCTGCTGCTCTTCCTGGGGCTGCTGCTCTTGTGGCTGCGGTTGAGCGGCCGGGGTTTCGCTCAGCTTGATCGCGACGAACTTCTTGAGGCCGCGCGACCAGACGTTGAGCCGGATGGTGTCGCCAGGCTTCTTGGACGCGATGTAGTCGTGGAGATCCTTGATGCTGTTGAAGTCTTTGCCGTCGGCCTGAAGGATCACGTCGCCTGGTTGGATGCCGGCCTGGTCGGCGGGCGATCCGGAGAAGACCTGCTGCACGGCGACGCCGCCGCTGCCGTTATACCCGATCTGGTTCTTGACGCCGGCGGACAGGTCGGCCATATAAATCCCCAAGAAGCCGGTGTCCGTGCCTTGGTGCGCCCCCGGGTTTTTTTCCAGCGAAGCCACTACGTTGCGCACGGTGTTCGAGGGGATCGCGAAACCGATGCCTTGTGCGTACGCCGATTTGACGGTGGATTGGTTCATGCCGATGACTTGGCCGTCAATGTCGAGGAGCGGACCACCGGAGTTACCGGGATTGATCGGGGCCGACGTCTGCAGCAAGCCTTTGAAGTCGATTTCGGAGCCGTTTTCGGTCGGTATCGGTTCGGAGCGATCGAAGGCCGAGACGACGCCGACCGTCACCGTCTGTTCGAGCTGAAGGGGCTCGCCGATTGCGATCGCCCATTGACCCGCCTCGAGCCTGCTGGAGTCGGCGAGTTCGAGCGGCGGAGGAAGCTTGCCGTAGTTATCCACGCGTAGAATGCCCACGTCCGCCGCGAGGTTGTAAGCGATGACGTGCGCCGGCACGTGGTCACCGTTGGCAAAGACGACCGTCAGTTTGGTGATCTTTCCGCCGCTGGGCGGCTGCAACACGTGCGCGTTGGTGACGATGTCGCCACGCGAGTCGATCACGAAGCCGGAGCCGGAGGCTTCACCGTGATAGGGTTGGACGATGCCGGGGCCGCCTTGGCCGCCGCCAAAAAACTGTTGGAAGAACGGGTCGGCCGGAATGACTTGCTGCCCGTTTACTTCTTCGGTGATCGCGACGACGGACGACTTGGTCCGTTTGACCGCGCTCACGATGCGATCTTGATCGCTCACTCCGCTCAGCGGAACGGCCGCGATGGCCGGCGGAGTGCGATCGGGACCCGTCGCACCGCCGAAATGGCTGCTGGCATACAGCATCATAAGGAAGCTGCCGATAACGGCGCCCACGAGCCCAACAATGAGCGTGGAAAAAACGCGATTCTTCATGGAGCGATCTACCCGATCTACGGAAAAAAGTTACCAAGCGAGCCGCTCGTCTTCGCAATGTGCGACGGCCGCGCGCGCATTTGGGATTCCGCGCGACGGCGTCGGCTCCTCGGCCCACAGCGAATCGGGCAGCCTGCGCCGCAGGGCCGCGCGGATGCATTCCAAGCGTTCTTCCCGGAACTGCATCACGCGCATCTGGATCAAGAGGCGCGCTCGCCTCAGGGCTCGGCGCGAGAACAAGTCCTCGGGCGTGAGCGGGCCCGGGGAAGGGCGGGCCGTAGCGTGGCTCCGCGCCACCGGGCTCGCTGCGGGGGCCGTGGCGCCCAGCAGCGCGATAAGCCCGATAAGAAGGAAAAGTCGCATCGGTCGATCACCTCCGCGGAGCAATTCACGGCCACGGCGCGGGGGAGCAAGGTCCCGCAGCAAAAGTCCCGCTCGTGACCTCAAACACCGTGGCCCTAGCCGAACCCCCCTCCGAGCCCTACGTCCGGATCGTCCCCCTGGGCGGCTGCGGCGAGATCGGGCGCAATATGACCGTCATCGAGACCAACGACGATCTGGTGGTCGTCGATTGCGGCTTGATGTTTCCCGACGACGAGATGTACGGCGTCGACATCGTTATCAACGATTTCACCTACGTGCGCGAGCGCGCCCACAAGTTGCGCGGCCTGCTCGTAACTCACGGGCACGAAGACCACATCGGCGGGATTCCGTACTTCGTGCGTGAGTTTCCGCAAATACCGATCGCCGCGACGGCGCTTACGATCGCCTTAATCAAAGCGAAGTCGCGCGAACAGAAGCTCGGGGAGGTCGACTTTACCTTGGTCAAGCCGGGCAGCCGCGTGCGCTACGGCTCGGTCGAGGCCGAGTTCGTCCACGTGAACCACTCGGTTGCCGGGGCCTGCGCGCTCGCGTTGCGGACGCCGGTCGGAACGATCTTCCATACCGGCGACTTCAAGTTCGATCAAACGCCGATCGACGGCAAGCCGGCCGATTTTTCGAGAATCGCGGCGATCGGCGACGAGGGCGTGCTCTGCATGCTCTCCGATTCCACCAACGCCGAGCGCCCAGGCCACACGCGCTCCGAGCGTGCCGTCGGCGAGGCCTTCACGTCGATCTTTTCGCACGCCAAGGGCCGCATCGTCGTCGCCTCGTTTGCATCGAACGTTCCGCGCATTCAGCAGACCGTGGATCACGCCGTTCGCTTCAACCGGAAGGTCGCGTTCCTCGGGCGCTCCATGCGCAACGTCGTTCACTTTGCAAGCGAACTCGGCTATCTCCGGGTGCCCGCCGAAACGATGGTTCGCAGCGAAGACATCGACGGTTATCCGCCCGAGCGCGTCGTCGTGATGACCACCGGCTCGCAGGGCGAGCCGATGAGCGGGCTCGCGCGAATGTCGGTGCGCGACTACAAACACTTCAAGATCGTACCCGGCGACACCGTCGTGATCAGCGCGACCCCGATTCCCGGCAACGAGAAGAGCGTGCATAAGACGATCAACAACCTCTCGAAGCTGGGCGCGATCGTAATTCACGGCACCGACGGGCGCTCGCATGTGTCGGGTCACGCTTCCCAAGAAGAGTTGCTGCTGATGCTCAACCTCGTGCGCCCCGAGTTCTTCATTCCGGTGCACGGCGAATACCGGATGCTGGCCGCTCACGCGCAGCTGGCAATTCAGACAGGCGTCGAGCCCGGGAATGCTTTCATCGTCGAGAACGGCGACGTGCTGGAGTTCACGCACGAATACGGCGATAAGGTCGGCCGCACGTACGGCGGTAACGTTTTCGTCGACGGATCCGGCATCGGCGACGTCGGCGAAGCGGTCCTGCGCGACCGCAAGGCGCTGTCGAACGATGGGATCATCATGGTCGTCGTCGCGATCGACAGCGAGGAGGCGCGAGTGATCGGCGGTCCCGATCTGATTTCGAAAGGCGTGTTTTATCTGCCCGAAGCCGACGGCGTGCTCGACGAACTTCGCGCCGAGCTAAAAGCGGTGCTCGAAGGAATTTCGGTCGACGCGATGCGCGACGTCACCGCGGTCAAAGAGCACATCCGCAGCGAGTTAGCCGGCGCCGTCTACGCGCGCACGAAACGCCGCCCCGTCGTCATCCCGGTGGTAATGGAGGTTTAACCTCCTCATTCAGAGGCGAACTGCCGAAGCTCCAGCGAAGCAGCGCGTTCCAAACCCCGGTTGTGCATCGGGGAGCTAGGATTCTTCGTGACGACGTCCATGCGATTAGATATGGAGACGTCGAGTTTGGCTGCCGAGATGCCGGGGACGAGTTTGCCGAGGCCGGATCCGATGGCACCGCGGTCGACGGAGACCACGCCGACCGCTTCGAGTCCCAGGCGTTTAAAATGCGTTGGAGTGCAGGTTCCGGATACGCGCAGCGTCCAGGGCGTGTCCCACAAATCGTTTAACGCCGGCTTTTCGGCGAACTCGTGCTGGGTTACCGCGAGCGTATACCAAGCGAGATAGTCAAAGGCGAGCCCGCAATCGACAAGGATCATCGCAGCCCAAGCATCTGGCGACCACTGATACCACTGCGGGAACCCGCCGTCGCGAGTGAAGGCGTAAGGATTGACGGGGGAGCCCCGGCCGGTTGGGTAGACGTAAATGTCTCCGACCGACATGATCAACGCCTGCGGCTTTTTGAGGACTCCTCGTCGCAGCGCAATTGGCACTTCGATTAAGCGCTGCCGAAGGTCGTCCAAACTCTTCGCGCGCTTGCGAAGGTCGCGCTCCGACATCCCCAGCTTTTGATACATCGCTGCGTCTGCGCCGCTGTCGATCAGGCTCAGCGCCATTCTCGTTACGTGGGCGCATTCGATTCCGCGCTTGTGAAACTGATCCGCCAAGACCAGCCAAAAGGTGGTGTGCTCCTCGTTTTCAGAGTTTGCGGCAGCGCTCGACTCCGACTGGCGGAGCAGCTCGCAAATTTTCTCGCCGTCAAACGGCAGGCGTGCAACGGCGGCGATCGTCGAACGGAGATCGAGGGCAAAGTCTCCTGAGTAAAGTCCAGCACCCCAAGTGCCCATCGTTAACCTTCGGTTGCCGGCATCGTGGTTTGCACCCGCGCGATCACGGCGTCGGTAAACTCGGTCGTGCTTGCATGGCCGCCGAGATCGGCGGTCGCGATTCCCGACTGCACGGCATCCATCGCGGCGGAGTAGATCGCTTGCGACGCTTTGCGCGCGCGAGGGTCGTCAATGTACGACGAGCACCGCGGCGCCGGCCAGGATCATCGCCAGCGGATTGGCGACGTTTTTTCCTTCTAACCGCGGCGCGGTACCGTGCGGCGCTTCGGCCATTACCGCCGACGGGTGCAAACTCTCATCGAACGCAAGCAGCACGGACTCCGCGCCCGCGATCGAGCCGAAGAGCTGCATCACGAGATCCGAGAGGCAGTCGCCGTCGCGATTGAGCGATGGAATCACCAGCGGTTTGTCGCCCGCAGACGAGAGCAGCAACGCATAGGTGGCGTCGATGAGCTGCGGGTCGTAGTCGACGTCGGGGTGGCGCGCAGCCGCCGCATCCATCTCTTCTTTGAGCATGCCTTCGTAAACGGGGCTGACGGTAAACTTCGGGCCGCCGAAGACCGTCGCGCCCATTTTGCTCGCATGGACGAATGCATACTCCGAGACATACCGGCAGACGCGGCGCGAGATCGTTTCGGTGCGATAGGCGACCTCGTCGATGCCCTCGCCTTCGCGCCATTCCTTTGCGCCGTAGGCATCGCCGACCGCCATGCGAACTACCGAGATCGGCGCGTGAATCCCGCCGACGGGGCGGACGCGCGGCAATTTGCGCCCGGTGCGGACGATGACGCTCCCGCCGATGCGCTTCGCGCAGGATGCGGTTGGGTGAACCCACGTCGCCTTGGCCTTCGGGCGTTATCGTCGCGGCTTTGAGGCCGAGACGCCGGCGCTTTATCGCCTCGGCCGCATCGAGCACGACGCGATTTGCCGTCGCGCGACGATTCGCTAGCGAGAAGTCGAATCGCTCGAACGTCGAGCTCGACGCCGGTAACGCTCGGATCGAGCACGCGCAGCGCTTCGAGCAGCAACTCTTGTCCGGTTTGGTCGCCCTCGAGGACGACGAGCGTCGGCACAGCCAAAATGAACTCCCGTAGTGACGAAGAAGAGATAGCTTCCATGGCGCGCAACCGCCGCAGGGCGAATGCCAGGACCCGGCTCAACCTCGAGATCGTTGGGATCGCCGCGATCGCACTCGCCGTACTTTGCGGCATCGCTTTGGCGTTTCCGAATCATGCCGGCAGCATTGGCCACTGGGGCGCCACTGAGCTACGCACTCTCTTTGGAGATGCCGCTCCGCTTTTCCCCGTGCTCGTCGCACTGATCGGCGGGATCATCTTTCTCGAAATCAACGTTCCGCGCATGATCGCCGGGCTCGGCAGCACCGCGCTCGCGTACTTTTTGATTTTCGACGCGTTCTTGGGCGCCCGGGGCTGGAAGCACGGCGGGGTCGTCGGAACGAACATTTGGTGGGCGTTGCGCGCGCTCGTCGGCGGCGTCGGAGCGACCGTCGTCCTCTCGCTTGCGGCGCTCTCGCTCACGCTCTGGCTTACCAACGCGAGTCTAAAGAAAACGATCGGCCGAGTGGTGCTGCTCTTGAGCAACGTCCGCGCTTCCCGCGCTTCCTCGCCCCGAACGCTCGGCGGTGCCACCGCAACCCGAACCGATCGCGCCGGTTCCCGCACTGGTCGAACAGCCGTTGTTAGAGATCGAAGAAGAAGACGTCGAAGACGAACTGCCCGTCGTGATGACCAGATCTATCGTTCCGGTCCGCGTCGAGAAGCGAACGATTCCGGACCCGCCGGCGCCGACGAGCAGTCGCGGCCTACCGCCTTCCCGACCTCTCGCTGTTCGATGCGCCGCCGAGCGTCAGCGGTCGACGAATCCAGTCGCGCGCACGTGCTCGAAGACACGCTCGCGAGTTTCGGCGTCGGCGCGAAGGTGGTGCACATCGAGCGCGGCCCTTCGATCACGCGCTACGAGCTTAAACCCGAACGCGGCGTCAAGATTTCGCGCATCGCGTCGCTTGCCGACGATCTCGCGCTCGCGCTCGCGGCGACCAGCGTGCGCATCGAGGCGCCGATTCCCGGAAAGTCCGCGATCGGAATCGAGGTGCCGAATCAAGACGGTCTCGATCGTCGCGATTCGCGAGATCCTCGATGCGCTGCCCAATCGCGGACAAGTGCCGCCGCTGTGGATGGCGCTGGGCAAAGATATCACCGGCCGGCCGGTCTTCGGCGACCTCTGCAAGATGCCGCACCTCTTGATCGCCGGCGCGACGGGCGCCGGCAAATCGGTCTGCCTGAACACGATCATCGCGTCGCTGCTCGGTGAGCGCGACGCCCGACCAAGTGCAGATGCTGATGATCGATCCCAAGCGCGTCGAGCTGACCGTCTACAACGGCATCCCGCATCTCATCAAGGAGGTGATCACGGATCCGCGGCTGGCCGCGGGCGCGCTCTTCGAGATGACCAAAGAGATGGAGTCGCGCTACGAGCGGTTCGCCAAAGCCGGCGTCCGCAAGATCGAAGAGTACAACGCGAAGTTCCCCGACGAGCACCTGCCCTACGTCGTCATCGTCGATCGACGAGCTCGCCGACCTGATGCTGGTCGCGCCGGCGCAAAGTCGAGACGACGATCATGCGGCTCGCGCAGCTCGCGCGCGCGACCGGCATCCATCTGGTCGTCGCGACGCAGCGGCCGTCGGTCGACGTGATCACCGGCCTCATCAAGGCCAACATCCCGTCGCGCATCGCCTTCGCGGTGAGCTCGCAAGTCGGACTCGCGCGTGATTCTCGACATGAACGGCGCGGAGCGGCTGCTCGGCCGCGGCGACATGCTGTATCTGCCGATCGACGCGCCAAAGCCGATTCGCGCGCAGGGCGCGCTGATCACCGGCGCCGAGGTCAGCCGGCTCGTCGAGTTCTGGGCGCGCCAGGCGCGCCCGGACAACCTGCTCGACGTCGAGGTCGTGCCGGTCGGCGACGACGAAGCGCGCGCGAAACGAAACCGATCCGCTCTGCTACGAGGCGGCGAAGTTCATCATCGAGACGAACTACGCGTCGACGGCCGCGCTGCAGTCGCGGTTCTCGATCGGCCATCCGCGCGCCGTGCGCTTGATGAAGCAGCTCGAAGAGTTCAAAGTCGTCGGTCAGCACGAGGGACCGAAGCCGCGCAAGATCATCATCGGGCTCGGCGAGCTCGAGATCGATGGCGCCGCGGCTGGGCAAGACGCGAAGACAGCGCAGCAAGATCTCTTCGCGAGCAGCGAGTAGCGTGAGCCGCCTGTTCGCCGTCGCGTTGCTGCTTCGCGCTCGCGCTCGTTGCTTCGGGCGCGTTCGTCGCGCTGGGAAATCCGTGGCGACACACGGCGAGCCGGGCGCTTCGTCGCGTGGGAGCGCTCGTTGTTCGACCATTCGACTCTTGTCGCATGGTGGCTGACCTGGGCGTGCTACCCTGCCGTGCTGATCCCCGTCGCGATCGCCGCTCTTGGTCTTGGCCTGGCGCTTCCCGGACTGGCGCGCGCGCATGATCCTCAGCGTCGTTGCGCTGCTGTCTCGCTGGCGGGCCGCCGACTACTTTCAGCACGTCTTCGCGCGCGCCGCGCCTGGTCGACTGGGTCGTGAAGCACGAAACGATCGTTCTCCTATCCCAGCTCGCACGCGGCAATCGCGATCGGCTTTTACGCGCTTTGGGCGCTGATGATCTTCGCTTCCGAGCTTGCCGAAGACGGCCGCGGCGTCGGCGGCCTCCCTGCTCGTGCTTCTGTCCTCGCGATCTGCTGGTCGCGACTCGCGCTCGGGGCGCACTACGTGACCGATCTGCTCGGCGGCACCTTGCTCGGCGTCGCGGTCGCTGCGCTCTGGCGCTCGGCGTCGTGGCCGGCGGGCGTCTTCGGCCGGCGTTGCGGGGCGCGTCTCCGGCGCGGCAGAATAGGCCGTGCTCGATGGCCTTCGCCGACCCGTGCTGGCGCGAGATCGAGCGGAAGGTCGACGCGGACGTCCGCTCTCCATGGAGGACGGGCTCGCGCTCTATCGCACCTGCGACATCCACACGCTCGGGCGGCTGGCGCGCAAGCAGAAGGAGCGCAAGAGCGGCAAGAAAGTCTTCTACGTTCTCAACCGCTACATCAACTCGACAAACGTCTGCTTCGCGGACTGCAAGTTCTGCTCGTTCGCGGCGGACGAGTTCAAGGAGCCCGAGCGCGTCTTCCGGATGACCGCCGACAGGTCTTCGCCAAGGCGCTCGAGACCGGGACGAACTTCAACCAGATCCACATCGTCGGCGGTCACGATCCGCGCCAGCTCTCGCTCGACTATTGGCTGCCGCTGATGCGCCGCTTCAAGGCAGCGCTGCCGCACGTGCAGCTCTCGCTCTTCACCGCCGCCGAGATCGACTACATGGCGCAAGCGTCACCGCCTGTCGTTCCCGGAGATCGTCGCGCGACGCTGAACGAGGCCGGGCTCGACAACGTCAACGGCGGCGCGCGCCGAGATCTTCGCCGAGCGACTCGCGCAAGATCTGCCCGAACAAGGTCGACGCGGCGAACTGGCTGCGAGATCCACGAGGAGCTGCACCGCCAGGGCATCGCCTAGAACGCGACGATGCTCTACGGGCACATCGAGACGCTCGAGGAGCGCGTCGATCACCTGATCATGCTGCGCGAGTCGCAGGGGCGCTCGCCCGGCTTCAACGCCTTCATCCCGCTGGCGTTTCATCCCGACGGCAACGAGCTGTCGAGTGCGGCTGGACGACCGGGCTCGACGACATCCGCATGTTCGCCGTCGCGCGCCTGATGCTCGACAACTTCGATCACATCAAGGCGTACTGGATGATCCAGGGCCTGAAGGTCTGCCAGGTCGCGCTGCAGTTCGGCGCCGACGACATGGACGGCACGCACGGCTCGACCGACGAGGAGATGATCTACCACTGCGGCCGGCACGCAGTCGGGACAGTACGTCGACGACCGCGAGTTCCGCCGGTTGATCGAAGAGGCCGGGTACGTGCCGGTCCGCCGCAACTCGACCTACGACGAGTTCGCCTGCGACTGGACGCCGCCCGAGCGTACGACCGACCTGTGGCTGCGCCGCAACCGGTGGGACGCATAGGGTGCTGCGTGCGGCCGGATCAAGTACACGAACGACCTGCCGATCTACGCCGCGTTCGACGCGGGTGCGATCGCGTATCCCGGGACGCTGCTCGCCGACGTTCCGGCGCGGCTGAACGCGATGCTGCTCGGCGGCGACGCTCGACCTCAGCCCGATCAGCGCGTTCTGCTGGGCGCGCGCACGCGGACGAGCTCGTGCTGCTGCCGCGACCTGTGCATCGGCTCGCGCGACGAGGTCGTTTCGGTCGTGCTCGTCTCAGCCCGTGCCGCCCGACGCGCTCGACGGCGTGCCCATCGCCGTGACGAGGAGTCGGCGAGCGGGCGTAACCTGTTACGCATCCTGCTCGAGCGGCGCTACGGCGTCGCGCGCGACGTACGTCGACGAGACCGAACCGCTCGCGCGGGCGCTGCGCGGCGAGCCGGCGCTGCTGATCGGCGACTCGCGCGATCGACGCGATCGACGTTTCCGCCGCGAGCACGTGTACGATCTCGGCAAGCTGTGGCACGAGTGGACGCGGACTGCAAACGGTGTTCGCGGTTTGGGCGGCGCGGCGCGACGCGTACGAGCGCGATCCCGCGACGCGGTCGCAGACGTGCATGCACGCCCTCGACCGATGCCTGCACCTGGTCGCGCTCGCATCACGCGACAGTCGTCGCGCGCGGCGCAAGCGCGCGATCGCGCGCCGGCGGGCTTCTACGAAAGCTACTACGGCAAGTTGAACTTCATGTTCCACGCCGCGGCGCAGCAACGGCCTCGCGCGCGTTCTGTCGCGAGCTGCGTCGCGATCGGTGCGATTCCGCACGCTGCCCGCCGCGCTTCCGGAGGCCGCCGTGTCCGTCGCTCGCTAGCCTGCTCGACCGCGCCGCCGGCGGCGGCCGGCTGACTTCGACGAGGGCGTGCGCCTCTACAACGAGGCCGAGATTCACGAACTGGGCGCCGCGGCGCACGCGCGCCGCATGGCGCTGCACCCGCGCGACGTCGTGACCTACGTCATCGACACGACGATCAACTACACGAACGTCTGCAACGTGCACTGCACGTTCTGCGCGTTCTTCCGGCCGGAGCACCACAAGGAAGGCTACACGATGTCGCACGACCAGGTGCTCGAGCGCGTGAAGTTTGCGGCGGACCAGGGCGCGACCCAGATCATGATCCAGGGCGGCGTGAATCCGGAACTGCGGCATGGAGTGGTTCGAGCGCTTTTCGACGCGCGTGCGCCGCGAGTATCCGCACGTCGACATCCATTCGCTCTCGGTCTCCGAGATCATCGGGCTCGCGCACGTCGAGGAGCATTTCGACCGCGCGACGTTCTCGCGCGGCTGAAGGACGCCGGGATGAAGTCGCTGCCGGGCGCGGGCGCCGAGATTCTCGTCGAGCGCGTGCGCAAGCGGATCTCCGCGCGCAAGATCAAGCCGCACGAGTGGCTCGGCGTCATGCGCGAGGCGCAGCAGCTCGGCATGCCGACGACCGCGACGATGATGTTCGGCTCGATCGAAACGCGTCGAGGAGCGCATCGAGCACCTGCACGTGCTGCGCGAGCTGCAGGACGAGACCGGCGGCTTCACCGCCTTCATCCCGTGGTACTACGTGCCGTTCAAGACGCCGCTGCGCGGCAAAGAAGCGAGCGGCCTCGACTATCTGCGCGTGCTCGCGATTTCGCGGCTCTACCTCGACAACTTCGCCCACCTGCAGGCGTCGTGGCTGACGCCGGGCCTGAAGATGGGGCAACTCGCGCTCTTCTACGGCTGCGACGACATGGGCGGAACGATCCTCGAAGAGCGCGTCGTGCACGATGCCGGCAGCACCAACGAAGCGACGCGCGCGAACTCGAAAAGCTCATCGTCGCGGCGCGGGCTTCAAACCCGTCGTCCGCGACACGTACTGGAACCTGCTGTCAGCAGAAAGCGTTTCTACGGGCTGACGACGGCACCGAACGGATCGGTGAAGCCGGTAATCCGCTTGATAGGATTGCCCCCGGCGGGATAGTCGTAGATCAAAACCTCGCCTCTCGAGTGGCAACGGCTCGGCGCGATGACGTGGCCGCGTTTTGTGTCTATAAAGAACTGCTCGACGACACAGGCGCCGTTCAACTTCGTCTTTCCAACTATCATGCGGCTGGAAACTTGGTAGATTTCACCTCGCTTCGCATTGCCGACCGCGAGATTGGTGCCGTCGTATTGCACGCCGCCCGGAGATCTTAACCCGTTTGGAGTAACGTTCTCAAGTTTCTTACCACCGGCCGGTAGCTCTGCGAGTTTAGTGTAGTTCTCACCGTCTACGAAAGCGTTCCCGGCGCTGTCGTAACCGACGAACTCATAATAAAACATCCCCGGGGCTTCATAGCTCGTTGGCTTGCCGCGCCCATTCTTGAAGATGAAGAGCGCTCCGGGATCATCATAGTCATTGTACCTGGCTACGGCGAGGTTCCCGCTCGCGTCTACGGCACAGCCCTGGAAGCCGTAGCCGAGATCAAGCGTGTGCATGCGTTTCGTTCCGCCGTGCGGGAACTCGATGATCTCGGGCGACAGTTCCGATACGACCCAGACGTTGCCCGTGCGTGGGTCGACGCAGAGACCCTCTGGGCTTTTGATCCTAAGAGCTTTGCCGTAAGCTTCAATCGAGGATACGAGTAGATCGAAACACTATTTGTCGCCAAATCCGAGATGTAGAGCAGCGCGCCGCGCGCGACTGCTTGCGGGTTTACAACCTGCGGCACGACCGGCGATGTGTTGTGAGCGCATCCCACAAGAGTTTGAACGGCGACGAGCATTCCGACGGCGCAGGAGAAAAATCGCGCAAAGCCCATGTCATGCCCCCTATTGAGTCACGTTAGGATTGTTCGATTGGTGACTACGGTCATCCTTTGGGTCACGGTGACGCGGGAAGGATCGTTGCGGCGCCGAGCATTTCGTCGCTCTCCACATCGATCAGCGCAACCAGCTGACCTGCCGAGACCGCGCGCTGCGCCTTCGTCGAAACGCAGCTGCAGCAGGCCTTCCGGCGACAGCGAGGCCATCGCCGGCAGCCGGCGTCGACGATACCGGATCATCGCCCGCACCGGTACGTCGCCGCCGGCAAAGCGTTCGGGTCGAATCAGATTCACCTCATCGGCGAACAGCTCGTACGAAAGCAGTTCGTCTTCGCGGCCGATGACGATGGTGTTGGTCGCGGCGTCGATGCGCGTTACATACCGCGGGCCGTCGCTGCTTGCCGGAAGCCGCGCGCGCTGACCGATCGTGTAGTTGACGATGCCGTCGTGCTTGCCCAAAACCTCGCCGTTCGACGCGACGACCGCACCCGGAGCCGCAACTTCCGGACGTAGCGCCCCGACGACGTCACGATAATCGCCGCCCTCGACGAAACAGATATCTTGCGACTCCGCCTTGTCGTGCACCGGAAGCCCCAAACGCCGTGCGTGTTCGCGCGTCGCCCACTTGTCGAAATCGCCGAGCGGCAGAAGGAGACGCTCGAGTTGCGCCGGCGCGAGTTGCGCGAGCGCATACGCCTGATCCTTTGCATGCGGGCTGCGAAAGAGATGCGGCCCGTCGTCGCGCCGCTCGACGCGCGCGTAGTGGCCGGTTGCAATGTAGCGCGCACCCAATCGATCGGCGTACTGGGCCAGCGTTCCGAGTTTGACGAAGTTGTTGCATGAAACGCATGGGTTGGGCGTTCGCCCGGCGACATAATCGCCCACGAAACGCTCGACGACCGATGCGACGAAACGCTTCTTGGAAATCCAACACGTAATGCGGAATTCCGAGTGCGGCCGCGCTCCGGCGGGCGTCGTCAAAGTCGCTCGCTGCCGCAACAGCTCTTGGCGTGGGCCGGTCGTCGAGGGCGCGTACATCTTCATGGTGATGCCGACGACGTCGTAGCCGTTTTCGACCAATGAGCCTGCGGCAACGGCGGAGTCTACGCCCCCGCTCATCGCTGCAACTACGCGTTCGCTCGCCATCTAATCGAACAGGATAACATTAAGACGGGGCTAACTCAAACCGGACCGATGAGCGATGCTGGCCCTCGAACACTGGGTGAACGGTTTCGCGCGGCCCGCGAGGCTCGCGGCCTCTCGCTCTCCGACGTGGCCGACCAGATCCGCATTCGCTCGGTTTACCTCTCCGCCATCGAGGACGAGAACTGGAACGCGATCGGGGCCGCCGGTCTATATTCGCGGCTTCCTTCGCACTACGCGCGGTATCTCGGGACTCGATCCCGAGGAGGCGGTCGCCGACTTCAACGCGACGCTGCCCGAGCCGCCTGCGCCGAAGCACCAACGAGCCTGCCGGACCAGCCCGCGCGTCGGGCGCGCCGCGGCATCGTGCTCATTTGGATCGCGGGGGCCGTAGCCGTGCTGCTGGTCGCGTTCGTCGTCTACAACGAGCTGACGCTGCGCAGCGAGCAGGGCGCCGTGGCGATAGCCTCCGCGACCCCCGCGGCCGCTGCTTCCGAGTCGCCGTCGCCGCCGGCCCCGTCGCCCACCCCGACCCTTGGCGGCGGCCAGCTCGCTCGCTCTGGTTCTCTCCGCCCCCTCGTGGCTGCGGGTTACGGTTGACGGAAATGTTAGCATGGAGGGCACGTTTCCGGCCGGCACGTCAAAGACGTTCCATGGAAGGAGAGCCTTGGTGCGCATCGGCAATGCCGGCGGCGTAGAAATCTACGTCGACGGCAAGGACCTGGAAAGCTGGGCAAGGCCCGGGAGACGTCGTCGAGCAAGCCTTCACTCTTTGAGAGGAGTAACGTAAGTCTTGGCGAGCGAATCTTCGTTCGACGTGGTCTCGCGCGTAGACACGCAAGAACTCGACAACGCGCTCAATCAGACGCGTAAAGAGATCGAGAACCGCTTCGATTTCAAGCACAGCAAGACCAGCATCGAGTCCGACGGCAAGAAGATCACGCTCGATCTCAGACGACGAGCTGAAGATGCGCAACGTCGTGGAATGTTCAGACCAAGGCCGTTCGGCGCGGCATCGACCTCAAAGCCTTCGAATACGGTGAAGTAGAGCCGGCCGCCGGTAGAACGGTGCGCCAAGTCATCACACTCCGCAGCGGGATTTCAAAGATCAAAGCCGCGAGTTGCTGGCCCACATCAAGAATCTCCGGCTAAAAGTGACCGCGCAGTTTCAGGACGAGCAGATTCGCGTCTCCGCCAAGAACAAGGACGATCTGCAGAAGGTCATCACGTCGCTCGAAGCGATGGAGTTCGAGCTGCCGCTTGCAGTTCGTGAACTACCGTTAGCGAAACGCGCTCGATGCGAAGCGTCGCATTCGTCAGCCTCGGTTGTGCGAAGAATCTCGTGGACACCGAGGTAATGATCGCCAAACTCGCCGGCGCCGGCTGGCGGTTGGAATCCGAGCCGGGCGCGCCGATACGGTCGTCATCAACACGTGCGCCTTCATCGATCCGGCGAAGGAAGAATCCACCGAAGTCATCCTCGAGCATGCCTCGCGTAAACGCCGCGGTCAGCAGCTCATCGTCGCCGGCTGCCTCGCGCAGCGTTACGGCGCGCAGCTGCAGAGCTTGATCCCGGAGATCGACGGCGTGGTCGGCACGGGCGCATACGCCGGCATCGTCGAGCTGCTCGAAGACGTCGAGGCCGGCCGAAGGCCGGTCCGGCTTCATTTCGAAGCCGAACCCGAGCACGACTTCTTGCCGCGTCTCGTCACGACGCCGCGCGCGACCGCCTATCTGAAGATCGCCGAAGGCTGCGATCATCCGTGCACGTTCTGCATCATTCCGGCGCTGCGCGGAAAATTCAGAAGCCGCAGCATGGAGTCGATCCTGCTTGAGGCCGAGGCCCTGGTGAACGGCGGAGCAAAAGAGCTGATCTTGATCGCGCAAGACACGTCGATGTGGGGACGCGACCGCGGGCTGCGCCGCGGCGGCCTCGCGCAGCTGCTCGAGCGGCTGCACGAGATCGACGCGCTGCAATGGATTCGTCTGCTCTACCTCTATCCGGCGACCGTCGACCGCGAGCTGGTCGAGCGCATCGCGCGGCTTCCCAAGGTCTGCAAGTATATGGATATGCCGCTGCAGCACGCGCATCCCGAAGTCTTGCGGGCGATGCGGCGGCCCGGTAACGGCGAGCGCTATCTCGAGATTATCGACGAGTTTCGTTCGCGCGTTCCGGGGATCACCATGCGCTCGACCTTCATCGTCGGTTTTCCCGGCGAGACGCGACGAGCACGTCGAGTATCTCGAGGAGTGGATCGAACGCGCGCAACTCGATCGCGTCGGCTTCTTCGAATACAGCGCCGAAGAGGGAACGCCCGCGGCAAAGCTGTCGGATCGCGTCGGGCGTCGCGCGGCGTCGGCGGCGGTTGATCCGGCTGCGCGAGGCGCAGCGACTAGCCTCGGAGCGCGGGCGCGCCAAACGCTGCGGCACGACGTGCGCGTCCTCGTCGAGGAGTCGCGGCGCTTGGGCGAACGCGACGACTTTCGCCGGCGCCTGGGCGAACGCGAGCATGGTTCGGACGCTCGGAAGGTGAAGCGCCGGGGTCGATGGTGGCGTTTATTTCACAGGGAAGCACAACGTGGGCGAGTTCGTCGACGTGCGGCTCGATGGGCACGGCCCGTTCGATTTCTTCGGCCGACCGAATACACCGGGGCGCTGCGCCGTTTGATTAGAAGCAAAGCTTCCGTACTGATCCCGCCATCGTCGTAGTCGGCATCGTATCGGCCGTGGCCGGTTATACGGTCGTCGAACGCAAAAGTCCGGTGACCGCGCTTACCCAGATGTTCGTGCCGACGCCACAGCAGATCTTCGGCAAGTCCAACCTGCTCGTGCTCGTCGAGGGCCTCGACTACGATTACAACCAGAAGGACGAAGAGTATTCCACCCAATCGCGCAGCGACGTAATCTGGGCGGTCAACCTCGACTTTGCAAATAAGCGAATCTACGAGCTTTCGATTCCGCGCGACATGATCGCCACGATGCCCAACGGCGCGCAATCCAAGATCAACGCGGCGCAATCGGAGGGTGGCGTCAAAGAGGCCAAGAGCGTCATCGCCAAGTGGCTTGGCATCCCCGGCTTCGACCGGTACGTGGTTCTGCGCATCGACGCGACCCAAGCATTCATCGCTGCGCTCGGCGGCGTGGATGTCGTACGTGAAGTCCTCCGATTGCCTCCGCTATAAGACGGGCTGCACCGGCGAAACCCTCGAACTATGACGACAGCTGGGGCCACCTTCACATCCATTTGAAGGAGGGCATGCAGCACCTCGACGGGCCGCGGGCGGTTGGATACATGCGCTTTCGCCAGGACTGGTGCAGCGATCCGTGTCGCATCATGCGGCAGCAGCAAGTTTGCGCGCGTTGGTCGAGGAGGCAAGAGCGATCGCGTCAACACGCTGATGCACATCGGCGAGTTTGCTCGCGGTCTTTCGCAAGTACGTCGAGACCGATTTTACCGATCCTCAGATCGTTTCGCTGGTGACATATTTTCAGGGAATCTCGCCGGCTGCCGTCGTCAGCAGTCAGGTTCCGTACACCGGCGACATAACTTGCCCGAGTAAGGCGATTCGCTGGTTCCCGATACGGAGGCTCGGGCAAAGCTGGTTGCGACGATGCTGACGGCGCCGCCGATGCCGGTCGCTCCCCCGATGCGATGACGCTGGCGGCGATCCCGCCCTCGACGCTGCGCGTGGACGTCGAGAACGGCAGCGCATGGCTGGAGCGCCCGCCGCGTCGCGGCCGAACTCAAGCCACGCCGGATTCACGATCGGTGACGTCGGTAATGCGGATCGTTCCGACTAACGGCCACGGAGATCCACGAGCATTCGAGCGTAACGTTTGCCGGGGCCAAGGTGCGAGCCGCGCTGCCGCAGGCCGCTAAAGGCGTGGTCATCGTTCCCGATCCGTCAGAGCCCGTCGCCCGCGCAATCCCCGAGCGACGTCACGGTAATCGTGGGGAACGATCTGGCGAGAAACGCCGCGCCGAACCTGTGACGGCGAAGACCATCGTTGCGGTCGTTGCGGCGGCCGGGCTGATCCGTTGCCGGTGGATGGCGCGTCGTCGTGCACAAGAGCAATCTGACGCCGGCGCTGGTAACGCCGACGACGAACGTGCATCTGGAACTCTCCGACGATCTCGCGGCACGGCTCTATCGCGCGACGCACGAGCTGCCGACTGAAGACCGCTCCGCGCGCCCGCGTTTGATCGCGCTAACGTTCGACGACGGGCCCTATCCAATTTACACGCCGATGCTGCTCGACATGCTGCACGATCTGCATGTGCCGGCCACGTTCTTCTTGATCGGACAGGATGCGCGGCAATGGCCCGAGCTTACGCGCCGTATCGAAGCCCAGGGCAACGAGATCGGCGATCACACGTATACGCATCCAAACCTCGATCAAGAGAGCGCCGATCAAGTTCGCAAGGAAGTTCTCGAAGGGCGCGACGCGCTCTGGCAGCTCAGCCACGATCCGGCCGTGCGGGTCCTGATGCGTCCTCCTCACGGTCGCTACACCGAGCGCACGTTGCGCGTCGTTCAAGCGCTTGGCTATTCCGTCGTGCTCTGGACCGACGACGGCGGCGATTGGCGCACGGTGACCGTTGAGGCCCTGCAGCGTCACCTGGTGGAGCATGCGACGGCGCCGGAGATCGTGCTGCTCCACAGCGGCAAACTCGCCACCATCGAGGCCTTGCCGTACGTCGTAGACCGCTTCAAGAGGGCCGGCTACCGATTCGTTACGGTCGGCGAGCTGCTCAAGCTGGTGCAGACCGGCGACCTCAACCATCCCTTGCGGAGAGCGGTTTAAGCGGATGCCACGCCAGATCATCGATGTCGAGTCGGGGCGGCCGGCTTACCAGCGCCGGCGAATCCGCCGCTTAATCGTGGTTTTTGTGGTCATTGTGATGTTTGTGGCCGCCATCTGGCTCCTCGCCAGCCGCACGCGTGCCGAGGAAAGTCACGCCCCTGGCGGGAACCCCTGGGAAAGAATGCTGTCTAAGCTCACCGTAAGTTTTCTTCGTGCTCGCCACACTGCCGCGATCGTCGCGTGCAGCAATCTTGGCAAGACGACGGGCGTGAACGTCGGGCCGAACTTTCCGTCCAAGACGCTCTATGCCAGCAACAGCAATCAGAACGCAATCAGCATCTATACGCGACGGCACGACGGAGTCGAAGCTCGGTGGCGGCCCGGCCTATGAAATCGGCGGCGCCAACACAACGCTCAACGGCCCTCAATATCTTGCTTTCGATCGGCGCGGCGAGCTGTGGGTAACGAACTACAACCCCAGCACCAAAAATGCGGTCTTGGTCGAGTTCGCAGCCGCTGGCAACCGGGGACGTGAATCCGCTGAACTCTGCGATTCTGCCGGGCCGTCCGCGCGGCATCGCGTTTACGCCCAAAGGTCCGAGCCCCTTGCCCTCGAGTTCGGTCCCGCCCGCTCCGACGATCATGGTAATCGCCGACGTCGATTCGAGCGACGTCTATCCGAGCCGGATCTTGCTCTTCAGCGCGGGCGCCACGGCGCCGTTCCAGTCGATCGGAGGGCCGCAAGCCCGCGTTTGAGGTTGCCCGGCGGAGTCGCGATCGACCGCAACGGTCACCTGTACGTCGCCAACATTCAAGGCCAGACGGTAGAGCAGTTCGCTCTGCCGACGCCAACGGCGAGTCCCAAGCCGACTTCGACGCCCAAACCGACGCCGACACCCAAACCAACGCCGACGCCGACGGGCTCGCCCAGCCCCACGCCGACGCCTTCGCCGTCGCCGACGCCATCACCGACGCCGACGCCGGTGAACATCTCTCCGCGATTCACGATCGACGCGAAGAACGGCATGATCACGCCTACCGGCGTGGCGCTCGATTCGTCGCGGTAACATCTATATCGTCGACCAAGGGCGACGCGGCGCGAGCTGTAACGCTCCGACGCGCCGGCGATCTTGGTTTTCCCGCCGTACAATAAGCGAATCCCGTTCACGAAACCGATTCGCAAGATCCAGGGCTGTAATACGATGCTCTATCAACCGACGGACATCAAGCTCAACTCGGCCGGGGTAACCTATGTTGCGGACTCGACGTCGAGCGGAAAGGGCATCATCTTGATCTTCCCCGCCGGCGCCGGAGCCGGGAAAAACCACAACGTCACGCCGACGAATACACGTCGCCGGGCGCCGTAACCGGAATAGCAATCAACCCGTAGGGCCTGTCGGCGCATGGCATTTCTCAAAACACTAGTTGACGGTAACGAACGGGATGTGGCGCGCCTGCGGCGCACCGCTCGAGCCGTCAACGAGTTCGATGCCGCGTTCTCCGCGCTGCCCGATGCGGAGCTGCAAGCCAAGACGGCCGAGTTCAAGAATCGCCTAGAGCAAGGCGAATCGCTCGACGCGATGCTGCCGGAGATCTTCGCCGTCGTGCGCGAGGCCGGCAAACGCACGCTGGGCATGCGTCACTTCGACGTGCAGATCATGGGCGGTCAGGTTCTTTTCGAGGGACGCATCGCCGAGATGAAGACCGGGGAAGGCAAGACGCTCGTCGCGACGCTGCCCGTCTATGCGCGCGCGCTCGAAGGGCGCGGCGTCCACCTCGTTACCGTCAACGATTACCTCGCGCGTCGCGATGCCGAGTGGATGGGTCCGATCTATCAGTTCTTGGGCCTGAGCGTCGGCGTGATCCAGCACGGGCTCGAACCCGGCCGAGCGGCGTGCGGCGTACAACTGCGACGTCACCTACGTCACCAACAACGAGGTCGGCTTCGACTATCTGCGCGACAACATGGCGTGGCAGGTCGAAGATTTGGTGCAGCGCGAGCTGTACTTCGCGCTCGTCGACGAAGTCGACTCGATTCTCGTCGACGAAGCGCGTACGCCGCTGATCATCAGCGGTCCGTCGCAAGAGGCGACGGAGCTTTACGAGAAGTTCGCGCAGATCATTCCGCGGCTGAAGAAGGGCGAAGATTACACGGTCGACGAGAAGGCGCACGCCGTTCCGATCACCGAAGCCGGCGTCGCCCGCGTCGAGAAGATGCTCGGCATCTCAAATCTGTACGAGCAGCGCAACATCGAGCTGACGCATCAGCTCAACGCCGCGCTCAAGGCCTGGAACCTCTTCCACCGAGATCAGCAGTACATCGTGAAGGATGGCGAGGTCGATCATCGTCGACGAGTTCACCGGGCGGCTGATGTACGGCCGGCGCTACTCCGACGGCATCCATCAAGCGATCGAAGCGAAGGAAGGCATCAAGGTTCGCGGCGAGGATCAGACGCTCGCGACGATCACCTTCCAAAATCTTTTCCGGCTTTACGAACATCTCGCCGGCATGACCGGCACGGCGAAGACCGAGGAGCGCGAGTTCCGCGACATCTACGGACTCGACGTCGTCGTCGTCCCGACGAACAAGCCGATGGTCCGCAAGGATAGCTCCGACATCGTTTACAAGTCGGAGAAGGCGAAGTTCGACGCCGTCGTCGACGAGATCATCGCCGAGCATCAAAAGGGCCGCCCGGTTCTGGTCGGCACGCGCTCGATCGAGAAGAGCGAGCTGCTGGCGGCGATGCTGCGGCGGCAGCGGCGTCGAGTGCAACGTGCTCAACGCCAAGTATCACGAGCAGGAAGCGGAGATCATCAAGGATGCCGGGCCAAGACGGCGCGGTGACGATCGCCACCAACATGGCGGGCCGCGGCACCGACATCAAACTCGGCGACGGCGTCGCCGCGCATCGGCGGCCTGCACATCATCGGCACCGAGCGCCACGAATCGCGGCGCATCGACAACCAGTTGCGCGGACGCTCCGGCCGCCAAGGCGATCCCGGCTCGTCGCACTTTTTCATTTCGCTGGAAGACGAAGTGATGCGGCTGTTCGGCGGCGAGCGCATGACGAACATCATGGAGCGCGTGGGCTTCACCGACGAGCAGCCGATCGAGTCGGGCCTGGTGACGCAAGTCGATCCAGCGCGCGCAGAGCAAGGTCGAGAACCACAACTACGAGATTCGCAAGCACGTCCTCGAGTACGACGACGTGATGAACAAGCAGCGCTCGGTGATCTATGCGCGACCGCCGCGCGATCCTGGAAGGGAAGTTCGATTCGCGCACGTTCATGCTGCAGACGCTCGAGGGGAAAGTCGACGAAGCCGTCGAAGAAAACGCGCCGGAGAACGCGCACCCGAGCGAGTGGGATCTCGAAGAGATGCTCAACGCGCTCGAACTGATTTTTCCGATCAAGCGCAGCATGACGGTGAGCGATCTCGACAGGAAAGGACCGCGAAGAGATTCGGCGCTTGCTGCGAGCCAAAGCCGTCGAAGCGTACGAGACGAAGGAGAAGGAAGTCACGCCGGAGATTCTGCGCGTCGTCGAGCAGCGCTATCTCTTGCTGCCGATCATCGACCGGCAGTGGGTGGACCACCTCTACGTGATGGATCACCTCAAGACGGGCATCGGCTTGCGCGGCTACGGGCAAAAAGATCCGCGCGTCGAGTACGAAAAGGAAGCGTTCGAAATCTTCGAATCGCTCAAGAACAATATCGCCGACGAGGCGATCAAGGGCGTCTTCCGCGTCGTGATCGAGCACGGTCCGCCGCAACAAGAGCTGATGCCGTATCGCGAGCGGGCCGCAGTTCGAGCCGATTCCGTCGGGCGAACTCGTTCCGCAACCCGCCGCCAACGGGGCCGCGTTCCCGCTCAACGAGTCGAACAGCTGCTCGGCCCGATGCCCGGCACCGGCCGCAGCGTCGCAACAGTTCCACACGAACAAAGACGACGAAGAACCGGCAAAGCCGGTACATCGCGACCAACCAAAAGTCGGACGAAACGAACTATGCCCCTGCGGCAGCGGCAAGAAATTCAAACGCTGCCATGGTACCGCCGCGTAACGGGAGGAGCTATCCAATCCAAAACGGACCCCCCTCCGCTCGGCTAGCTCAGCTGCCGGGCTGCATCGCGTCGCGATCTAAGCTGCGAGACTGCGAGCGCGCTGCGAGGCGCGTCTGCAAAGAGTGCCAGCCGCAATGCGCCGTGCGATTGGCGCCGGGCTGCGCAGCTGCGAGTCGTCTAAGCTAAGCGTCCACGCCGGCTAGCGCGATGCGGCCTCGCAGGCGCGAAGCCGTGCAGAGGGGCAGAGGCGCGGGGGTGCGTAGGTTTTAAGGTTCCGGTCGATGGCCGGTCGCCGCGAGGAGCGACAGGATCAACCCCCTGAAAACCAAGCCAGCACCGACCAAATATCGTCGGTATTTCTCGACACCCCAATCGGAAAGCGTAACTTTAAGTATGCCGCTTAGTCGATGCCGTTTGGCAAAAGTGGCGGCCATGGCGCTGCCCCCATATAGCAAGAAGGAACCGCAAATGATCAGTAGCGGACCGACGATAAATAACCAATTCATTTACTTAACGAATCGGGCGGCTTTGCGGCATTCGCGCCCGGCGCACCGATCGGCGGCTGCGATCCGCCGCAGGCCGCGAGTGATACGGCGGCACTGGCGGTCAGCGCGTAGCGGCTCAGGCTTGACCTTCTCACTGGCTCTGGTCCCTCCCGGTGCGCTACGGCAGTTGTGGCGGATAGTACGCGAGGCCTGACGGATACAGGCGCGTACTGATCGTTCTCTTTGATGGCTTCACCGAGCCGTGTCGAAACTCAAGAATCACCGAATACGGCCCGTCGTCTGTACAACCAAAGGCGCCCTCATTTGCCTCGAAAAGCCGACCGCTTTCGTCGAACTTTAGTGCTGTTGGCCCGTTAATCTGGTCTGTAATACTTTGAAAAGGATGGCTCTGACCGGAGCGATACTCTACGATATTTCCACATTGGTAGTTAGTGTTCGCGTCGTTTGTAACGTATAGCGCATTATTAGCGTCCACAGCAGTCCCGGTCGGCCATACGATCCCATCGGTAATCGTTCTGGATGGATTCTTGCTGCCCGGTGGAAAAACTTGAATATTTGACGTGCCATAGGGTTGTAGGTTACCTACGTACATATTTCCAGCATGGTCAAAGACAACGCTGTTCGGGTACGTCAGACCGTTCTTAATAGTTTTATGCGGTTGACCCGAGCCTTTTAGGTATTCTACTACGCCGATGTCAACATCCGCTACCCAAAGGTTTCCGTTCCCATCGATGGTGCAATCGGCTGGTGTACTGAGGCCTTTGTGAATATAGCGAAATGGTTTCGTTCGACCGGGAGCATATTGCGTAACCCAACCCCATTGACTGGCAACATAGAGCGCGCCCGCAGCATCGATGCAAGCACCGTTTGGCTCATCTAGACCCTTTGTAATGATGGCGATCGGATTGGGATTGTTTGCTTTCGCATCATAGATCTCCACATCGCCGAGTGCATAGCTATTCGCGCCGAAGCTAACTACGTACAATAGCGAGCGGGAAAGCTTAAAGTCTGACCCGCTTCCTGCGTTCGACGCCTGTTCCCCCACCGGAGTAACGAACTGTCTGGTGCGGTGGTTAAAAGACTTTGCGGCATCGCGGCTTGGCGTTCCAATCGGCAGCTGTGATCCGCTGCAGGCGGCAAACAACGCAGCGGCTCCGGTGCTAAGCGCGAAGCGAGCTAAGTTCCCCATGCACGATGCCTCCCGGAAGCTGAAACGGATCATCGGCTAACGTTGTTCGCCGTGGCCGTGAGCTGTCCCAGCGGAGCAAGCGTTTACGAGTCCGCGAGCTACTGCAGAGCCTCCCAATGCCTCGGATGCGGCACTCTTGCCCCAGCCCGTATCCGCGAGCAGGCTGCGAGCGAGAGTCCTGTGGCCTTGCCGATCTCCTTGAGCGAGAACGGTTGAGCTTCGGTGCAATCTCGCGCTTGAACCACACCTCGTCGCGCTGGCCCGGATGCTCGCGCGCCCAGCCGCGATTTGCGGCGATGCCTCTCGGCGATGGCCTCGCCTCGCGCTCGGTTTACGACGCCGCTGCGCCGTGGATCGTTGCCCGCGGCGGTTTGCGCTGCGAGCACCTTGCGAGCCGCCTCGATTGCTCGCAGTCCGTGCTCGCGCCGCGCTTTCGGCATGCACGCCTCGCAATGACGGCGCCTGCGCTTGAGTACCGGCTCACCGCAGATCGCGCACGCGATTGGATTGGCCGGGCGACCTTCGAAGGGCGGCGTGCGCCATGCGCGCGTTGCGCACGGTGTCGCGATCGCGAATCCGTTGCGTTTAGCGGCTTTGATCGGCGCGCGTAGAGTATGCCATTCAGCTCAATGACGTTGCCCGACGGGTCATGCACGTAGAGAGAAAGGCTTGTGCCGCGCGCGTCCTCGTTCACGCGCTCTTCGATGATGGGAACGGCGTGCGCCAAGAGATGTCGGCGTAGAGCCCGCTCGTCGTGCGGCCCGATCCTCAGCGCGACGTGATCGACGTTGCGACCTCCAGCGATCGGCGGAAGCCGGTTAGAATCCGGCTCATCAATGAATTCTCCCTAGGAGGCTGGCGTCAAAAGCCCGGCTTCGCCCGCTTTAGCGTCCGACCTTTTGTTAGCGATATTAAGCTATTTCTACAGCCACTAACGTCGAGAAAAGCGAATCAATTCGCAGCACGGGAACTAGGAACAGTCCGGATGGATAGCGTCAGACGCTGCTACAGGTGCTTGGCGGAGGGGAACGCCGCTAAGCACGAAACGCGGTACCCATGGCGAGCCAGTTCGACTCGGGGCCGCCGGTCTCGCCACGTCCGACCGGCACGGTCGCGTTTCTCTTTACCGACATCGAAGGCTCTACGCAGCGTTGGGAATCGTACCGCGGGGCCATGGACGACGCGGTGAAGCGCCACGATGCGCTCTTACGCGCTGCGATCGATCGGCATAACGGTTACGTGTTCAAGGCCATCGGGGATGCGTTTTGCGCAGCCTTTGCGCGCGTCTCCGATGCCGTCACGGCCGCGTTGGAAGCCCAGCGATCGTTGAGCGCCGACGACTTTTCTTCAGTTGGCGGATTGCCGATTCGCATCGGGCTGCACGTTGGCGAGGCGTCGGAACGCAATGGCGACTACTTCGGACCGGTCGTCAACCGCGTCGCTCGGCTCATGTCGATCGGCCACGGTGGGCAGATACTCTTATCCGGCGTCACGCGCGACCTGGCCCATAGCAATCTTCCCATCGGTGCGTCGCTGCTCGATCTCGGCTCGCATCGCCTCAAAGACCTTACCCAAGCCGAGCACGTCTGGCAGCTGACCATCGAAGGCCTACGCGCCGAGTTTCCGGCGCTCAAATCACTCGACACGATTCTCAACAACCTTCCCATCCAGCCGACGAGCTTTCGCGGTCGCGAGCGCGATCTTGACGAAGTGAGATCGCTGCTGAGTCAGTATAAGCTTTTGACGCTCTTTGGTTCCGGCGGCATTGGCAAGACGCGGCTGGCGCTGCAAGTCGCAGCAGAGATCCTCGACCATTATCCCGATGGCGTGTGGTTCATCGACTTTGCGCCGATCACCAATCCCGAACTGGTCTCAAGCGTTATCGCCAAAGAGATTGGCATGCCGCAAGTCGAGGGCCGCAGGATCGACGATGCCATTCCGAAGTGGCTGCGCCGCAAGAAACTGTTGCTGATCCTCGATAACTGCGAGCACGTCTTGGAGCCGGTCGCAGCGATCGCCAACGCGGTCATACGTAGTTGCCCCGATGTGCGGCTGTTGGCCACCTCGCGCCAGGCGCTCGGAGTGAGCGGCGAAGTCGTTCACCGCTTGCCATCGCTTGCCGTACCCGAGAAGCTCGCGGGCCTGAGCTCGGGAGAGGCTATCGAATACGGCGCGATTGCACTCTTCGTCGATCGAGCGAAGGCGGCCGACACACGCTTTGTCCTCACCGATGACAACACGCCGGTCGTTGCCGAGATATGCCGCCGCCTCGACGGCATTGCGCTGGCGATTGAACTGGCCGCTGCTCGGGTGAAGATCCTGAGCCTCCCTAAGCTCGCGCAACGGCTCGACGAACGCTTCAAGATACTCACCGGCGGTAGCCGTACTGCCCTCCCGCGCCAGAAGACGCTCGGCGCGCTCATCGACTGGAGCTACGACCTGCTCACTGCTCAAGAGCAGACGCTGTTCAGCCGGGTGGGGATCTTCGCCGGAGGTTTCAGTCTGGATGCGGCCACGGCGGTTTGCAGCGGCTGTCATCCTGAGCGCAGTCGAAGGATCGATGAGATCGACATCTTAGACCTGCTCTCATCGCTGACCGACAAATCATTGGTCGTGGCCGACACCACAGGCGAGCAAGAACGCTGCCACTTGCTGGAAAGCACGCGTGATTATGCGCTGGAGAAACTCGCGGCAGCCGGCGAACACGAACGGCTGGCTCGCCGTCATGCGGAGTATTTTCGCGACCAGGCCCAAGATGCCGACGAACGTTTCGGCACCGGCTCGACGGCGGCGTGGCTGGCAAGCGTAGAACCCGAACTGGACAACTACCGCGCCGTGTTGGAGTGGGCGCTTAAAGACGGACACGATACCGCGCTGGGTGGTACCGTGGCAGGCGCCCTGTATGGGCTTTGGTTTGAGGGTGGACTCGCGGTGGAGGGGCGCTACTGGATCGAGCTTGCGCAAGCAGGCCTTGACGAGTCGATGCACCCGCAGGTGGCGGCCCGGATGTGGCGCGCGCTTGTTGGCCTCTCCTCCGGCAAACGCGCGCACGACTATGTGCGACGCGCGCTCGCGCTCTCCCAAACGGAGGGCGAGAAGTGGCAGGCTCGGGCGCTCAATTCTCTTTCGTCTAGTCTCTTCCAAATGGGCCGCCTTGAAGAGGCCCGTGATGTGAACGCGCGCGCGCTTTCGGCGATGCGCACGTTTGGGGATAAATGGGGAGTGGCTAACGGCCTGAACCTACGAGCGATGATCGAGTTGTATTGCGGCGATGTCGCCGCCGCGCGCGAGTTGTACGCGCAGGCGCTGGTGGCATACAAGGCCCTCGGAAACGAGTCAGGCACGGCTACAGTGCTGGGGAATCTCGCGGAGCTGGAGTTCCATGATGGCCAGCTTGAGCAGGCAGTACGCTTGGCGGGCGAGACCCTGGAGATCAGCTCGCGTGGAAAGAACGCGTCGGCTTTGGCGATTTGCTACATCAACATTGCCGCCTATCGCATTGCGTTGGGAGATGTGGATGGAGCGCGCGAGACTGCCCGCGAAGGGCTGCGCTGGGCACGGCAAGCACAACATCCACTCAACATTGCGATCGCATCGCAGCATATTGCGCTGCTTTCGGCGTCGCGTGGCGAAATGCACGATGCGGCACGGCTCATCGGCTACGTCAACGTGCAATTCAAAGAACTCGGGTACGAACGTGAGGTCACCGAGAAGTGGGGTTACGAGAAACTCATGGCCTCACTGCACAATCGGCTGAGCGGCGCGGATATAGAAACACTCGCAGCCGAGGGTGCAGCGTGGACGGAAGATCGGGCGGCCGACGAAGCGCTCAAGGTCTGACCCACAAATTAACTATTTTGACGTGGCCTGGTTCAAGCGCGAGATCGCGCCAAAGCTCGCATCCGTGCAGGCGCAAAGGTTTCCGCATGCGAGGCATTGGGGGCAACTCCAAATGCTTCTCCGCATTCCGGCCAAGGGAGAGAAACCACCGCTCCACGAACGGTCCGCATCCCATCCATTCACAAATAAGGAGCAGTCGGGTGTTGAGCGTGACGATTAACATTAGCGGGCGCGCCGTTGCTGGCGCAGCACTCATTGGCATCGCCGTTGCGATTTCGAGCCTCGGCATTGTCCGGGCCGAGCGCGAAGGCATCAGGCCCGATACCAAAGTTTTCACCTGCACGTCCGGCAAGGCGTGCGTCGAGGGCAACGCTACCGGGAAGAACATCGAAGGCGTCTTTGGCAACTCGGCGTCAGGCACTGGCGTTCAAGGGAACTCGACGGCGACAAACTCCAACTCGGGTGTCGCGGGGGTTAACACCGCGACGACCGGCACCGGGTACGGTGTATACGGGCGCTCCTCCAACGGTCCCGGCGTGTACGGAACGTCTTCGGATATCGGGGTCTATGGAGCCGGCAGTGGCGACGGCATCGTAGGCAAGGCCACCTTAGCTGGCGTCGTCGGCGAAAATGCCAGCGGTGGGGCCGCGCTTGAAGCTATCGGCGGCGCCGCAACGGACCTCTTGTTCGCATTCGACGCCACAAACGACGCCGAGTGCGAGATCGACGGAAGCGCAAACCTGACGTGCACGGGAATGATCCAAGGCGGCTCAGAGATGAGCTTGCGTCACAAGACGATCGATGGCCGGAAAGTGCTGGCCTATGCGGCGCAGTCTGCTTCGGCGACGATCGAGGACGTCGGGACCGCGCGAATGTCGGGCGGCGTCGCGAACGTGCAGATCGATCCGGCCTTTGCGTCCGTGATCGATCACAAGTGGTACTACGTGTTCCTCACACCGCTCGGTGATACGCGCGGGCTGTACGTGAGCATGAAGACGGCGTCGGCATTCCAGGTACGCGAAACAGAGCACGGACGTTCGAGCTTGGAGTTCGACTATCGCATCATGGCGCATCCGCTCGGAGCTAGCTATGATCGGCTACCACGGGCCCCTACCGCGCCGAAGCCAAGATTTCCACAACCGGCGCGGTAAACACGCGGCGCTAATCCACGCTCCCCCCGCGCCCGTCAGGGCATCCCGACGAAGTTAATATCAAACAGGCGCTTAGGGTAGCCTTGCGTACAAACGCCGTAACGTGACTAGTCCTCTGAAGCTCCGCGCCAACATATCAAGCATGTCGCCAGTGGTTACATGCTGCACCTCGGATGGTAAGGACGGTCCTCCGCTCTCGGGCGACCGCAGCAGCCCTATAAAGAACGTAGACGATGATTCGCAACCGATGACCACGCGTTCCAATAGATTGCCGCCGCTTGTCCCTCGCAACCGCGAACTTGCTCGATAGAATCGGCGCGCTCTAGCGCCTGGAAGACAGCGTCAAAAGCCTGAAGATTGCCGCGAAGGCGCGAGAGATTCGCGCTCTCGCGACGCCGTGCAGAGGGGCAGAGGCGCTGAGGTAACTGTGGACCGGCTCGCCCCGCCTTGAGCGAAGGCGAGCCGGAAATCCGCCTGTGAGTTAACGCTTCCCTTGCGGTCTGCGATGATCTCGCATGGATGCGGGCCCCAGTACGCTGGGGTTGTAGACCGCGACACCAGTTGGACGGTTAAACCCTGAGCCGAGCGTGTTGATCGTGGTGTAGCCGCCGGCCGCCAGAATCTCCTTGACGGCGCTGTTCTCGAAGTCGGCCACGTAGACGTTGTCGCTCGCATCGACCGCGACACCTTCCGGATAGGAGAATCCCGAGCCGAGCGTGTTAACCGTGGTGTAGCCGCCGGCCGCCAGAATCTCCTTGACGGCGTTGTTCGCTGCGTCGGCCACGTAGACGTTGTCGCTCGCATCGACCGCGACGCCAAACGGAGAGGAGAATCCCGAGCCGAGCGTCTTGACCGTGGTGTAGCCGCCGGCCGCCAGAATCTCCTTGACGGCGTTGTTCTGTGTGTCGGCCACGTAGACGTTGTCGCTCGCATCGACCGCGACACCGGATGGGTAGGAGAATCCCGAGCCGAGCGTGTTGACCGTGGTGTAGCCGCCCGCCGCCAGAATCTCCTTCACGGCGCCGTTGAGGGTGTCGGCCACGAAGACGTTGTCGCTCGCATCGACCGCGACACCAAACGGACCGAAGAATCCCGAGCCGAGCGTTTTGACCGTGGTATAGCCGCCGGCCGCTAGAATCTCCTTGACGGCGTTGTTGTCGTTGTCGCCGACGAAGACGTTGTGGCTCGCATCGACCGCGACACCTTCCGGATAGGAGAATCCCGAGCCGAGCGTGTTGATCGTGGTGTAGCCGCCAGCCGCCAGGATCTCCTTGACGGCTTGGTTGAACGTGTCGGCCACGTAGACGTTGGGTCCGAGGCCGGTGCCGATCCCGCTGCCGGTGCAGCTTCCGCCGGCCGGCGGTGCCGGCGAGTCCTTCAGGGTCGTGACGTAGCCACCTTGGAAGGACCACGGATAGGTCGAGCTGGTGATGATCGAGCGATTGATGGACATGTAATTGTTTGCGTTGGGACATGGACTGCTCGCAAAACCGGCCGCATATCCATCGATGCGCGTTTGATTGATCTTAAGGTTGGGTGTGTTCTGCGCGTACAAACCTGTGCCCGGGCTGCTGCTGCTGCCCGATTCGCACGATCCGCCGATCTCGCCGTTGACACAAATCAAGGTATGCGCGATCCTCACGCCGGCGCCGTCGAGGTAGACGCCGACTCCGAACAGGCCGTTGACCATGTTCTGGTCGAGAACATACGGGCGGTTAGCCGGGCTGATGTAGATTCCGATATCGCAGTTGGCGTACGCCGACGACTCGACGTCGAGGTTACTGCCGCCGCCCAGATGCGCGACCGTGTAGGTCGCACCGTCGGACGTCTGGACGCTCGTGCATGCGAGCAAGTTGCGTTTCTCGCGCGAAGCAGGGCTTAGATGCGAACCCGGGAGCATCGCGGACGAGGAGCCTGCAGGCGTGGTGAGTGACGGGGATCCCCCACCACAGCCGGCTAGTAAGGCAAGAGCCGCGCCAACGCTTACAGCATGGCGCCTGCGGAATGACATTCGCATTGCTTCAAAAACCAACTCTCTCCGAAGCGTTAAAGCGCTTTGGGATAGAGGATGCGCCCAGCGCGCATCGCCTGGGCTAAAACGCGCAAATCGAAGCCGCAACAACGATTACCGGGCTGCGCGGAGGGCTGGACGCTGCCAAAAAAAGCTAACTGTGGCCAGCCAAGGCTAAGCGCATGGAGCAAACCCTCGAAGTGGCGGTGCGCCTTCTTGCTCACTTTATCCTGGACGGTGCAATAAGGGCAGATCCGGGTGGAACTCCCAGGTCTCTAGAGCTGCCGAGGCAGTGCGGTGACGCAAAGTCAAAACGTCGCCAATCGGAGCCGCCTCGTCACTACATCAGCCGCGCGACGAGAGCCTTTGCAATGCCGCCCAGTGCCTGGGATGCGTCACCTTCGCACCTGCCCGGATGCGCGAACACGCTGCGAGCGATAATCCCGTGGCCTTACCGATCTCCTAGAGCGAGAACGCGTCGAGCTTCGGCGCGATCTCGCGCTTGAACCAAACCTCGTCTCGCTGGTCCGGATGCTCGCGCGCCCAGCTGCGATTGCGGCGGTGTCCCTCCGCGATCGCCTCGCCTCGCGCGCGGTTCACGTCGGCGCTGCGCCGCGGATCGTCGCCCGCGGCGGTCTGCGCTGCCAGCGCTTTGCGAGCCGCTTCGATTGCTCGCAGTCCGTGCTCGCGTCGCGCTTTCGGCATGCACGCCTCGCAGTGTCGGCGTCTGTGCTTGACGACTGGCGTGCAGAAGGTTAGAGGCGCGGGGTCAGACCTTGAGTGCTTCCTCGACGGCCTGATCTTCCGACCACGCCGCACCTTCGGCTGCCAGCTTCTCAATATCAGCTTCGCTCAGTTGCTCGCGCAGCGCGGCGATGAGTTTCTCGTAAGCCCACTTCTCGGTGATCTCACGCTCGTACCCAAGTTCTTTGAATTGCAGATTGACGTAACCGATGAGTCGCGCAGCACCGTTCACGTCTCCAAGCAACGCCAAGAGCAGCGCGATATACTGCAACGCGATCGTAATGACGATCGCGAACTGTGCTTGCCGTGCCCGGCGTAGCCCTTCGCGAGCAGCCTCGCGCGCTCCATCTACATTTCCCAGCGCAATGCTATAGGCGGCAATGTTGAGGTAATTCAGCGCTAAGCTCGGCGCGTTCTTCCCACGTAAGCGCATCTCCAAGACCTCGCCCGCCAAGCATAGTGCCCGTTCAACCTGACCGTCGCCGAACTCCAGGTCGGCGAGATTTCCCCAGCACCACAGCTGCCGCGGCTTCGTTTCCAAGAGCTTTGGTTACCGCCAGCGACTGCGCATACGACTCGCGCGCCGACGCGACATCGCCGCAAGGCCGCTTGATGAGCCCCTGAAGGTTCAGGCAGTTAGCCACTCCCGGTTTATCCCCTAACGTGCGCGCCGCCGCAAGCGCGCGCGCGTTCAATTCACCGGCCTCTTCAAATTGGCCCTTTTGAAAGAGACTGAACGCAAGACTTGCGAGCGCCCGAGCCTTCCCCTTCTCGTCGCCACCCGACTGGGATAGCGCGAGGGCGCGCTCAGCAGCGTCGTGCTTGCGCTTGCCGGAGGAAAGGTACGATAGCGCAAGCCATAGCCGGGCGCTCACCCGCGGGTGCATCGATTCGTCAAGGCCCGCTTGCGCGAGGCCGATCCAATAGCGCCCCTCCACCGCGAGTCCACCATAAGACCAAAGCCATTGCAGCGCTCCGGCCACGGCACCGCCCAGCGCCATATCGTGTCCGTCTTTGAGCGCCCACTCCAGCACGGCGCGGTAGTTGTCCAGTTCCCATTCCATACTGGCCAGCCACGCCGCTGTCGAGCCTGTGCCAAAGCGTTCGTCGGCATCTTGCGCCTGGTCGCGAAAATACTCAGCGTGACGGCGGGTCAACCATTCGTGTTCGCCGGCCGCCGCAAGTTTCTCCAGCGCATAAGCGCGCGTGCTTTCAAGCAAATGGTAGCGTTCTTGCTCGCCTGTGGTGTCGGCCACGACCAACGACTTGTCGGTCAGCGACGAGAGCAGGTCTAAAATGTCGATCTCATCGATCCTTCGTCCAAGCTCAGGATGACAATCGGTGCAGATCGCGGTGGCCGCATCCAGGCTAAAGCCTCCGGCGAAGATCCCCACCCTGCTGAACAGCATCTGTTGTTGGGCAGTGAGCAGGTCGTAGCTCCAGTCAATGAGCGCGCGCAGCGTCTGCTGGCGCGGGAGCACGTCGCGTCCGCCACCGGTGAGAATCTTGAAGCGTTCGTCGAGCCGTTGCGCGAGGTTGGGAATGCTTAGGATCCTCACCCGAGCAGCGGCGAGTTCAATGGCGAGCGGAATACCGTCGAGGCGACGGCAGATGTCGGCAATAACCGGAGCGTTGTCATCGGTGAGCGCAAACGTCGCGCCGGCGGCCCGCGCGCGCTCGGCGAAGAGCGCGACGCCGCCAGGAATATCGAGCGACGGCACGTGATAGGTCGACTCACCCGCGACTCCCACCGCCTGGCGGCTCGATACCAGCACTTTGACTTTCGGTGCCGCGCGCAGAATCGTGGAGATCACGTACGCGGCCTGCTCGATGAGATGCTCGCAGTTGTCGAAGACCAACAGCAGCTCTTTGCCCTTGAAGGCGCCCGCGAGATGCTCGACAAGATCGCCTTCACTTGGGAGCTTGATGCCGAGCGCCGACGCGACGGTCGTGGGAATGTACTCGCCTTGACCAAGCGGCGCGAGTTCAACAAACCACACACCGTCGCTGAAGCTGCCAATGAGGTCGGCTGCGACGTGTAAGGAAAGGCGCGTCTTGCCGACGCCGCCCGAACCGACGAGTGTGACAAGGCGATGCCGTTCGATCAGCGCGGCGACCTCGGCGATCTCCGTCTCGCGACCGACGAAGGACGAAACCTGCGCCGGCAGGTTGTTGGAGAGGTGCTCGAGCGAACGCAACGGCGGGAAGTCGGCGATCAGCTCGGGTGCGAGCAGTTGGTGGATGCGTTCGGGCTGAGCGAGGTCTTTGAGCCGGTGCTCGCCGAGATCGCGCAGACTGCACTCCGGCGGCAACCCGGCTTGGAGCAGTTCCGCGCAGGCCCCGGAAAGCAGCACCTGGCCGCCGTGGCTGACCGCGAGCAAGCGCGCGACACGGTTCACCGTTGGGCCGAAGTAGTCGCCGTCGCGCTCGTCGGCGCTGCCGGCGTGCAGGGCCATGCGCACGCGTAATCCCTCGACCGCTGAGAAGTCTTCGCCGCACAGCGCGCGTTGCGCGTCGAGCGCCGCAGCGAGCGCATCGAGCGCGGTTGCGAAGACGGTGCAGAAGGCGTCGCCCATCGTCTTAAAGACGTACGCGCCGCGGGCTTCCATCGCCGTGCGCATCAGAGCATCGTGGCGCGCGAGCGCCGCGGCCATCGCTTCGCGGTCGCGCTCCCAACGCCGCGTGGAGCCCTCGATGTCGGTAAAGAGAAACGCGACCGCGCCGGTCGGACGCGCCGAAGGCGGCGGGCCCGAGTCGAGTTGGGTCGCCATGCGCCGCGTTTCGCGCTAGGGGCGTGCCCTTCCGCCGAGATCTGCTAGGCCTTAGCGATCCAAGCTGCCGCGACATCGCGAGTCTCTGCCGATCGGTTAAGGCTTATCCGGACTGACCGTAACACCCTCGGGAGAGGATGCCACGCCGTAGACGACAACCTGGGGATCGCCGCCGCTCGGATATTTCCACACGCTGAAACCGTAGTACGTGTAGTTAGTGCCGACGACTGCGGTGCCTTGTGGGTGCCGTTTTGTCCCACCGGTGATCCAGAGCTGATTGATGTAGCCGCCGAGCTGGAGCGTCGTCAAGCCCTTGATGATGGCTACGGCATTCGAAACCTTAAATTGGTAAATCACGTTGGTGTCTGCGTCCTGCTCTGCGAGATACTTACCATCCCATTGTAAGCTGCCCGGACGGCCTACGCCCAATGGGACCGGCGGCGATGCCCGTCCGCACCGGTAGTAGCAGCGGCGGCACACAGGTTGCGACGTATCCAACGCCATCGGTGACGCTGGTAACGTGCACCGGCGCCGTCGACGCGCAAGAAATCACGCAGGGTTATCAGTCGACCAGCAGCGGTTCGGCGACGCCGGTTCCGGCAGTAAGCGGCGATGCCTACTCAAGCTGTCCGACGATCGCTCCGGGCAGCTCGGTGCAATTTTGGATGGGATCGCGCAACGGCGTTTGGTGGTACAGCCAGCAACACCGGCGGCGGCCCGGCCAGATTCATCTGCCGCCGTGCGCCGCAGACCATCCCGGTGGTTTCAGGGTACCTATTACTCCGTGATCGGTGGCCGTTGAGTCTGTGGACGCGTTTAACTCGGCAAGGCTCCTAAAAAAGAACGCATTTCAGGACACCAGTTCTCCGTGAAGCGCCTGATTCAATGGAACATCTTTCCATCTTTGCTCGAGAAAAACGTACGAAAACGGTTCGCCGTCGATCGACAAGGGCTCGTTAAGCTTGGCAACAGCCAGACGCCACCGTTCGCGTTCGCTGATTATCGAGCAGCGAAACGGTCCCCACCCATGAGACCAATCGTAGGATCACTTACGGTGAGGTCTACTTCGCCGAAAACGAAATCCTTCATGGCTCCGGTCTGGTGAGCTCCGAGGCCTGCACGGAGATTTTTCCGTCAAACACTGATTCTGATCCTCCGCCTCTTCCAAATTTGTCAGCCTGAACCTCTCCTTCGCTCCGCTGGGATAACGCTCGGCCGCGGCGAACGGTCTTAGCCGCGGATTCACCAGGTTTTCGGGAGGTGCAGCAGATGCTAACTTTGGCTCTTCACGGCTACGCGCTCAGCACAAGCGTAGTCGCGTTGCTGGCAGGGTGCGCGGGATCGCAGCCACCGATTGGCCCGCCCGGTACGGTGCCGCAAGCAATGAGGGCCGTGCCAACCTACGACGTTGCGCCAGACGTCGCGCCGCTGTCCTATCGCGTGTTGCATAGCTTCGGCAGCGGCTCCGATGGCCAAGACCCCGACGCCAACTTGATCGATGTGAACGGCACGCTCTACGGCACTACTGCGATGGGTGGCGGGTACTGCCACTCAAGCGACACTGGTGGTTGTGGAACGGTCTTCAGCATCAGTAAAGGCGGTACGGAGCACGTGCTGTACAGCTTCCGCGGGGGTTCCGATGGCGAATATCCTGCGGCGGGCTTGATCGACGTGAACGGTACGCTGTACGGCACTACAGTGAAGGGTGGAGCCAACTGCGGCAAGGGCTACTCCTGCGGAACCGTTTACAGCATCAGCACGGCCGGCAAGGAGAAGGTACTACACCGCTTTACTGGGCAACCCGACGGCGGGTATCCATGGGCCGGCCTGATCGACGTGAACGGGACGCTCTACGGGACGACAGCTCGGGGCGGCACATATAAGTTGGGAACGGTTTTTAGTATCAGTACCAGCGGAAAGGAGACGGTGCTGCACAGTTTCGCCGGCTACCAAAATCGCGATGGCTCGCTTCCCTTTGCAGGCCTGATAAATGTAAATGGCACGCTCTACGGTACCACCAACGGCGGCGGCAAGTTCAGGTTCGCCTCCGAGAGCTATGGAACGGTCTTCAGCATGAGTACGACGGGCGAGGAGCACCTACTGCACAGCTTCCAAATCGGCCCCCGCGGCGACGGTGCAAATCCCTACGCGAGCTTGATCGACGTGAACGGAGTGCTCTATGGCACCACTTTTTCGGGAGGCACGACATACTGCTGCGGAACCGTCTTTCGCATCGATATGCACGGCAGGGAGCGCGTGCTGTACAGCTTTCATACTGCCGATGGATTAAATCCCTACGCGAGCTTGATCGATGTTAAGGGCAGGCTCTACGGCACGACCGAATCCGGCGGCGAGAACAAATATGGAACCGTGTTCAGCATTAGTACTACCGGCAACGTGCGCGTGCTGCACAGCTTTGGCGCCTCCGATGGCGCGGACCCCAATGCAAGTCTCCTAAACGTGAACGGCACGCTTTACGGTACAACGTCTGCCTGCGGCTCCTCGTGCGGAGGAACGGTCTTCGCGCTGACGCCATAAAGCGCACCTAGCTTTCGGAATTTTAGCCTAGCTGTCACGATGCAATTTTAAGAGCCGCTGACGAACACCGTTAACTCGACGTTGAGCGTTCACTTGAGACTGACCGTTGCCCCCGAGGGCGCTTCGTCCGAAAAAATTCTAAAAGGGTGACCACCCTTGGGAAAGCGCCACAGACCAATGCCCCGTACGGATTCGTATGATGTCGGCCCGACAACGGCAGCGCCCTGAATCCAGAATTGCGCGCGCGCGGAGGACAGATCGAGCTTGGTCGTGCTCACTCTCTTGCCTGAGCTTCCGCTTAATGCAAAACGATAGATGACAGAAGCGGACCCAGTTGAGTCGCCAAAATCCGCTACGGCCAGATACTTTCCGTCCCACTGCATCGACCCCGCCGTGCTAATACTTTCGTCGAGGCGAATCGTGCTAAAGGTATCAGCGCCTTTGGGGAGCTCTGCGAGCATGAAGTTGTAGCTGGAGTCTTGGCCGTCTACGAAGAGATCGCCATCGTTATCGTACGTACAGAAACTAATGATTTGCATTGCGGCGTCCGAGAAGATCTTAGCAAAACGCCAGCCAAGTTTGGGTTTGTACGGAAAAATCACGATTGTATTTTGGCGATACGTAGTTACGGCCAAGCGCTCCGAGCTGGAATCTACCGAGCATCCGGAAGCGGAGTAAGGTTCGTTTAATACAGCCTTCGGTTGTGCTGAGCCATGAGCATAGACCGACACTTGCGTAGCTATGGGACCTCCGGGAACAAATACGTTGCCGGCAGCGTCAGAGCAAAGGAAAGCTCCGAAGGCCCCGAGGGACCCGACCAAATGGCCGCGGGGATACGTGTAGACGTCGACTCCGTCCCCACCCAGACCGACATAGAGCAAGTTGCGCCCCTTCGCTTCCTGCAGCATCCAGGGCCTATAAGGGTGAACTCGGCTGGCGATTGAGCGGCTCTGCGGCATCGCGTCTGACGCGCCGATTGGCGGCTGCGATCCGCCGCAGCCTGCTAGCATGGCCGCAGCAACGCACGTTAACGCGCAGCGAATAAAATCTAAAGCCTTCACTTACTATGCTCCCTGATCCGAGAACGTCTCGGCGCCAAAGACTGTTCGGCGCCGCGATGCTCAGTCCCATGCGAGGCGAGCGGCTATGCTTTGACCGGCGCGAGCACTCGGCGCGTTGAGGTGGTTACGATTGTAGGCTAAGGGCCCCAAGTGACCCTTCGTAGCGCTACGAGTAATTGCGCGGCATCTGACGCAGGGCGGTCCGAGATGAAGAGCCAGAGATCGCCGTCACGGGTCAGCGTGCCGCGCGTGCGCAGACTGCCAGCCAGCCGATGGACCTCGTCGGAACCTCCTAAAAGTCCCCAGCGAACCGGCGCGGTCCCAAGCTTCGCGCCATAACTCAAATAATCGACGAAGGGTGCCGAAGGGACACCTGCGACACGCTCGCGGCTATCGAAGTTTAGGTGATAGACCCAGAAGTAGTCGCCGTAAACCATTTGAATGTGATTGCGTTCCAAAAGGTCGCAAACGCGCAGCTCGTTTGTCAACTCAGCTGTGAGCTCAGCTCGAAGCGGGCTACCAGGTAAACCATAACGCAGCAGGTTTGGAACTAGTAATGCGGCGACGAGTCCGACCGCCAATGACTTGCTCCGCGTCCCGAGAGCCCCGACCCCTAGTCCGCAAAAAAGCGGTATCACGAGGTAGAGGGGCGCGATATAGCGGACCGTCCACCCGCGACCCGTTCCTGCTTCTGAAGCGCTGAAAATCAGCATGCCCGCCACGAACACCAGCAGTATCAACAGCCCCGCGTCGCGCGGGCTGTAAAGACAGTCCGAACTATATTTGTTTCGGCGTATGGCAAATACGAATCCGATCGCCACTAATGCGTAGGCAATAATGAGAATCGTTGTTTCTGACCACCATCCTGAGGATCGAAAAAGTAGCTTTGGAAGCATGTACGTACTGAGCCAAATGAAGTTATCGAAGGCTTGCCCGACACCGGACGTCGGTCTTGAGGCCCAGTTCGCAGTCAGCGACGGAAAGCCGCGCCCAACGTTTCCAAGCCAGAACGGCATCGCTCCTATAGCCGCAGCGCAGAGAGCCGCAATGCTTTCGCCGATCATCGCACCGCGTCGTTTTAGCGAAATCCATGCAATCGCCGGTAAGGCGAGCATAAGCGTCTCCATCGAAAACCACAAACCGAGGCCGATGCTTAATCCGAAGCAAAGCCGTTGCCATAAGGCGCCTCCGCTGCGCCACAGCGTTGCAAGCCAGAGCGTTGCAGCACATGAAGCCACAATCTCGCCATAGGCCCACGGGGCATACGTAACGGTCATGAACTGCTCGGAAGGCACAATCGCAAAAAGGAATGCCAGACATGCAAGCTTACGCCCGAGCATCGCTCGAAGAAACAAGAGCGTAAACATGAGGTACAGAGCGCCCCATGTCAGCCCCGTCAAGGCCAAGCCAACTCTACCAGGTCCGAATAGGTGGAAGTAGCCGGCGGCAACGTAGCAGCTGGCTGCGCTTAAACGCGTACCGCCGGGAAAGAAGACTGGAAGGTGACCGTCGGCAACGCGAAACGCACACAATCCCGATAATATCGCGTCCGAGTCGATCTGAAACAGAGCGAGCGGGAAATAGAGCGCGAATCGAATCAACAATCCGATCGTTAGCATCGCCAGGGCGAGCACTGACCAGACATCCGCAAACCTGAGTGTCAACCGCACGATTCCACCGGCGGCTGCGATCCGCGGCAGCCTGCGAACATTGCTGCCGCTAAGGCACGGCCAAGGTGTAGCGGCTAAGACGCGGGCTAAAACGTCTGACCATCGGTAAGGGCCACTCCTTCGATCTGACCGCCTGCGTTTACACTAATCCGGAAGGAAGCGCCTTGCTCGAGCGGATAGTTAATCGCGTAGACGATGCCGGCTAAGCTCGAGACGAACAGACAGTTCTCTTCTCGGTTGATGGCGAGTTGGACCAGCGTTGCTAACGAGTTTAGCGTAAGGTTGGGTGTCGTCGATCCGGGAAGATACGCGTCGATGCGGTCTCTGTCATCGGTTGAGACCACGAGAATTGTTCCGTTCTTGTCGACAACGAGCCCTTGAGGTCCGCTGAGGATCATGCCGAGGCTGTGATGCCGCGTCAAGCCATTCGTGAATTCGTCGATGCTGTCGCCGTAAACCCCGCCGCGGAACGCTACGTAGAGATTCCCTTGTTTGTCGAAATCCATGCCGTCCGCTTCGGTGCCGTCGGTTTGTAGCACTTGGGGATTGGATGCGCTTCCGCCCTTGTACTCGACGACCGTTCCATTCGAGTTGCTCACGAACAAGTCGCCGCTTGCGTCGACGATGGCGTACAAGGGGGTATTTAAATCCTGTGTATACGTCGCCGAGGGCTCCGACGATCCCAACTTGTACTTCGTCACGGTGTTGCCATACCAAATTGGCGACAGACAAGTTGTGCTTGCGATCTATATAAAGACCGTAGGGGGTGCTAATGCCGTCGGTTATGCGCTCAAAGGGCACCTGGTGCTGCCCTTGATTTTCCGGAAAGATCGAAACCGCGTTGGCGCGCGTGTGCAGGGTCGCAACGTAAGCCAAAGGTTGACGAGGCGCGCGCGATGCCGCGATCGGTGGCCGGGCCGAGATGTCCGGCGCCGTCGTTTCATCACCATTCTTTCCAATGCTCACCGACTGTCCGTACGGCACTTGCGGTGCTCCGCTGAGTGCGGAGTGCGGATTTCCGCCCTGCAAGAAAGTCCAAAAATCAACTACATTCGAACACCACAGGTTGCCGCCGACCACGACCGTAGCCGCCGTTTTGTTTACCGGCGTGTTGTCGCGACCCACGAGAAAGGGCTGCGCTACGTCCAAGTAGTCTTCGTTGCACGTGTCGGAGAACGCGACGCTGCCGATTATACTAAGACTGCTTCCAGAAAGAGTAGCAACATATAACCCCGTCTGATAGGAATCCCCGTAGTTTTGATCCGCGAACGCTAAGGACTTACCACTCCACATGACGCTACCCGGAAAATAGATCTCGTGTCCGAAGCCAATTGGGCTCATCGACGCGCCGCCCGCAGGGAGCCAGCAGACGCCGATTGATGTGTACTCACCCTCGCCAAACAGGTTGCCTGCGTCATCGTAGCCGGCCGGCCACAGGTAATAGCAGTCCGAAGGGTCAGAGTATACTTTCGGCTCACCACTACCGCTCTTAAAGATCGAGACGTTGCCTGGGCCTTTCTTCGTGGAAAAGTTCGTGACCGCAAGATCTCCGTTTGGCGAGACCGAGCACCCAATGGCGTAGCCGTTCGTCGCAAGGGTTCTGATCGGCTCGCTGCCACCGTGAGCATATTCAACGACGTTTCTGCCTTCAAAGTTGGTGATGTATACGTCTCCTTTGGCGTCCACGCACTGGCCGTCGGGATAGTCGAACCCGGTCAACTCGCCAACCGCGGTGCCCTTGGGGTAATCGTAAACATAAACGTCGTTCGTCGCGCCGTCCGACACGTAAAGGAGTTTCCAGCAGCCTTCGCACTGGAGGACATCCATGAAGCGCTCGGATTGGAATGCGAGGGCTCCGACGCACCATACGACCTTGTCATTGCAAAATGGCGAAGCATGGACGATGCTGACGGGTTTATGGGCTGCGATCCGCCGCACGCCGTAAGCATTACCGCAGCCACGCAGCCGCAAAGCGCGAAGCCAAGACCTGAAATCTTCATCTCCTTGCCTCCTGAAAGCCGAAACGCTCCAACGGGCTAGGGAATATTGGAAATGCGCTTACGTGGGAAGAACGCGCCGAGCTTGGCGCTTAATTACCTCAACATTGCCACGCTGCGCGTCGCGTTCGACTGCACTTCCAGTTGAATATGACGAGGCCATCGCCGTCCGCATCCTTCGCGCCCGGCACCATTTGCACGTTTAAGGCATTGGGCTCTGCGTACGATGATCCGCCGCCGCCGCCGCCCCCGCCGCCGTTTCCACAACAGCCGAAGAAGTCACCCCCGCCGCCACCCCCGCCGGCGTAATAACCGCCGCCGCCGCCGCCACCGTTGCCGCCGTTGTAGCCGCACGTTGAACCGCCGCAGCCGCTTCCACCGCTGCCTCCGATACCGAGCTGGCCGCTTTCACCCGCATTTTGTGGGCCTTCGCCCCCCGTTCCGCCTTGGGATTGGGTGCCACCGGTACCGCCACCGCCGCCGTTGCGATAGCGCTTGCAACACCCTGCTTTGCCCGAGCCGCCGGTGAGCTTGCCGCCTTTCCCTGCTTCGCTGTAGCGCTTGCCGTACGACAATGCGTTGCCCTGCCCGCCGCCGCCACCGGCCACGACGACGCGATCCTTGAGCGCATTGCCGCCCTCTCGAATATCCGAAGCGCCGCCGCCGCCATAGCCGCTGCTGCTGCTATAAGTTGTGAGAATCGTTCCGCCGGCGCCGCCGCCATTGAATCCGCCCCCTGGGGACGTGCCCGCGCCGCCGACGTAGATTGACAGCGTCTCCGATGGTGTCACCGGAATCACCGCGCTCACGCGGGCGCCTCGGGCGATGACGCTGCCTCCTCCGTTCCCTCCGAGAGCGATCACGTGAATTCGCGTCACGCCGCGCGGGACTTCGAATGTTTGCTTCTGGCCGGTGTAGCGGAACGTCATGTGATGCGTGATGGCGAACGGCGCAGTGCCGCGGGGCGAAGTCGCGGATGGAAGCTGCGACGCACCGCAGCCGGCTAGCAACGCCGCAGCAGCGCCCACACTAACCGCATAGCCAGTCGCGATCATGGTCTTCATGGGTTGCTCCTCCTGACGTCGAGTAGATTGACGAGGCTTGGTACGTTCGCCGAGACCGGAGGCTATCCCAGCCGACCGAGCGACATGGACGCTTACTCCGCTGGGATACCTGACAGCAGCGGCGAAAGTCGTTCGCCGCTCGTCCGTTCAGCCTCCGGGAGGCATCGGCCATAGGAATCTCAGGCCGCGGGAGGTCTCAGAGCAACGCGGTTTCGGTCGAGAAATAAGGTACACTCGTGTCTACTCGGAAAGGAGAACGTAGTTGAATAAGACTGGCTTAGCGAAATGCGCCGGTGGTATGGTTGCAGTCGCGCTCTTATCAGCGTGTGGTGCCTCGGCGGTCGCACCGTCAACCGGTGCGTTCAATGCCACGTACATCGGTAGGACGCTCTCAGTGAACGGAAGGCCGGTAACGGCAGAGCGCCTGAGTGCGCTGCCCCGTTACGCCACCATTATTCCCGACCGGCATAAGAAGTCGAAGACCTTTGAGTATGTTATCAACGACTACGGCAGCTACGCCAGCATTTTCGACTATCCGAAGAGCCTTCAGGAGATTGGTATGATCAATGGCGCCGGTGGCCAAGGGTGCACCAACGTCCTCTACGGTTACGGGAAGAAGATTTTCTGGAACGTCGCGGGCGCTAGCCAGATCACGGAGTACCAGGTCCCCAAGAAGCCGCTCAGGACGCTGTCCGTCCCTTACTGATTTTCCGTCCAGTTGCGCCATGGATACCAGCGGCGACCTTGCAGTCGGGATCTTGTATGCGTCGGGGGCGGGTGGCGGCGACGTCGTCATCTTCAAGAACGCGAAAGGCTCGGGTACCGCTTACAGCACGCCGTTGGACGAAGAGTTCTTCGACGGCTACGACAACCAGGGTAATCTCTTCGCCGACGGCTTTACCGGAAACCGCTCGGGCTTCGCGCTCGTCGAGCTCCCGAAGGGCAGCACTAAATTCGTAACCATCCAAACGAGCAACTCGGTGGAGTTTCCTGGCTCCGTGCAGTGGGACGGCACCTACCTCACCGTCTTCGATCAGAATACGAGCGCGGTGTATCAATACACCGTCAGCGGAACCAAGGCGACGTTGAAGGGCACGGTATCGTTATCGGGTGCCGGCGACTGCGCGCAGACCTGGATCGTTAAGGGCCTTATCTATTGCGGAGACGCGGATAGCGGCGGCGAGATTTTCAACTACCCGGCCGGCGGTTCGGCGATCGCAACGTTTACGGGCAATTTCGATTTCCCGCTCGGCATGGTGGCAGCTAAGAAATAATCTGCGCTTCTCGTTTACGCAGAGTCACAAATAAAGGGCACCGGCTTATTCAAATATGCCGGTGCCCTCGTGCCAGCCTCGGCCATGGCTGGACCCCCAGGCAGGGCGCTAGCAGCCCAGATAAAAAAAATACGTCGTGCCCGATCAAGAAATCGTCTTCGAGCGAACGATTCCCATCCTACGGATGTTCGACGTCGCCAAGGCGCGCGAGTTTTATCTCGACTACCTTGGGTTCGAGATGGAATTTGAGCACCGCTTCGACGTCGAAGCCCCGCTTTTTATGGGCATCTCGCGCGGCGGCGTGTTGATCTTTCTTAGCGAGCATTACGGCGACGGTACGCCCGGTACACACGTCATCATTCGCGTTTCCGGCATCGACGCGTTACATCGTGAACTTCTTGCGAAAAAGTATCGCTACTTCAACCCGTCGATCCAAACACAGGAATGGGGAACACGGGAAATGATCGTTTACGATCCGTTCGATAACCACCTCGTCTTCAGCGAGGTAATATCATGAAAGCTGCTATCGTTACCGGCTCCCGACGCCACTCCGGAATACGGTGAGTTTTCCGAACCACAAGTTGGCGACGGCTACGAACTTGTGGAGCTGGTAGCTGCAGGGCTGCATCCCATCGTTCGATCGCTGGCGGCCGGGCAGCACTACGGAAGCACGCAGTCGTGGCCGCTCGTCCCGGGCGTCGACGCCGTCGCTCGTACCTCGGCCGGCGATCTCATCTATAGCGGGCTTTGTGCGTCCGCCGCACGGCACGTTCGCGGAGCGAATGGCGGTACCCAAAGCGATGCGCATCGCGCTGCCCCCCGGAGCCGATCCCGTGAAGGTCGCCGGCGGATTGAATCCGGCCCTCGCATCGTGGATGGCGCTCAAGACGCGCGTTCGCGAGATCGGCTCGCTCGGAACGGTCTTGGTTCTCGGCGCGACCGGAATGGCCGGATACCTTGCAGTGCAACACGCGCGCCTACTCGGCGCAAACCGCGTCGTCGGCGTCGGGCGCAATCCGGCACGTCTTGCGCGCGCCGCGGCGCTTGGGGCTGCAACCGTTGCGCTGAGCGGCGATCGCGAGGCCGATGCTGCGGCAATCGTCGACGCTCAAGGCGGTACGACACCGAGCATCGTGCTCGACTTTCTGTGGGCGTCGGCAGCCGAGACTGCGTTCGCTTCGCTCGCAAGGCGCGGGCTTAAAGAAGATACCGCCGACATCGCCTACACACAAATTGGCGCTGCGGCCGGTCCCGAGGCAGCCGTGCCGGCGGCGCTCCTACGAAGCCGCCGCATTCGCATCTCCGGCAGCGGCGCGGGTTCCGCGCAAATCGCCGACATCATGGCCGAAGTTCCCGATCTACATGCAGCTTATCGCAGACCGTAGCGTCAACGTCCCGACCAAGACGGTGCCGCTTTCATCGATCTCCGAAGCTTGGACCGCATCGGCAGACGACACCTACAGAATTGTCGTCGTTCCTTAAGTCATTTGGTTGGGTACTAGCCGTACGTATAGTCGAGCCTAAACAGATCCCTTACCGTCAGGCCGTTTGCATATGCCGTAGATCACGATGCCTTTGAAAGTTATTGCTACGGAGTCTAACGCCTCGATCTACGGTAACGTTTTCCATCAGCTTTGGAAGATGGGGTGCGCCCGGGATCGGCCCGGTCACAAGATGGTCGATGATATACGGAGTCAAGCCGAAAGGCAGTCCACGCTCCTTTTTATAGATGTCCGCCGTGATAGCGATCTTTTCAAGCGCGGACCGATCGAGTGTACTGCTCGCTAGGATCAGCGTCACAGACGGCAACCTCGTTTGCAGTATTATGGTCGAGACTCTTCCGATGGTAATGCGAAGCATTCCGGATCGATCTTGCGTGACCGCGACATTTGGATCGTCCCGAAAGATCTGCCGGACCGCCGTTATCCCCGTGGCTCCCTCTCGCGGCGGCTGGAGATAAACTGCAGGAAAAAGAAGCTCCCAGAATCCAGACGTGCTGTCTTTTTCCGGCGCTTGGCACTCGCCGGCATAGTATATTCTCGCGGCTCCCCCGACGTGCTGTAAGGCCGGCCGCAGGTAATCGATAACCGCCTTCATGTGTCCAACCGGTGAAGGATTCTTATCGGAAGGGCGATACCAGACAGCCTCGATAAGCTGACCGTCGCCCGGGCCGTTAAAGCGAACCGCAACAATAGAACGATCGGGCAAACCATAGGCCGCCCCATTAAATGCACTACATGCCGTCTTGACTAGAGCGAACTGAAGGTTCACATCCGAGTCTCGTACGGGAAAGGCTCCAACACAAGGAAGGTCGATGTTGTCGTCCTGGCCTTTAGTTGCTACAAAATCAACCCTGGTGATGTTGCCAAGGTCATCGGCGGTAACGGTAACCGTACCGCCTCCGCGTCTGCTCCAAACCCACCGCTGGCCGGGATTGGCCGATCGTTGGGCTCCGGGATATTCCGAGAGAACCTGCGTGAGGTTGCTACCCAGCGTCACGCCGGCGAGGGTGGATGCTTTCAGTTCGCCTGCGGCCGCCACGGCGGCCGCCAGCACAAGTGGTATCATCTCCGCGAAGTTGCGGAACCGGCTACGGCTTTACGCTAAATACCGTTCCGCAATTGTTGCAGCTCTTGTCCTCGCCACCCACGTAGGTAGTGCCATACAGGACGCCTGCGCTATCCATCGCGACGCCGTCGAACGGAACGCCGCCGTCATTCCCGCCTGCGAACGCGTGGACTACGGCTTCGGTGTAGCCCGAGCTGCTGGGCGTTAATGAAAAGACCGTTCCGCAGCCTCCTTGGCACAAGGTCGATCCACCCCCGCCGCTCGACGCGCCGTACAGCACGCCGCCGCTGCCGGCAACAAATGTCTCCTCCGGGAATGCCGCATCGTTTCCGCCCTGGAACGTGTAGAGAACGCTCTCCGTATATTTCGCTCCCTTCGGCGTCAGCTCGAAGAGGATGCCGCACCCAGACACAAAGAGGATTGCACACGAGCCGCTGCCACCGGTATGGGTCGTGCCGATCAGCGAGCCGTTCGACGCGAGATAGAGACCGCGCCCGCGATTTCCCGGCACCGAGCCGTCGTTGCTACCGCCCTGGAACGTGTGGAGAATGCTCTCAGTGTACTTCGTTCCCTTTGGCGTCAGTTTGAAGGCGATGCCGCATCCCGACGTGCAGTTCGTGCTACCGCCGCCGAAGTTGGTCGTGCCGTAGAGCACGCCATTCTTCCCGGCGGTCAGGCTCGTCGCGGGATTTTCGCCGTCCTTGCCGCCTTTGAAGCTGTAGATGGTGTGGTAACCCGATCCTTTGGTCGAGACTTCGAAAACCGTACCGCATCCGTCGAAGCCCGTCTCCTGGCAGCTGCCGCTTCCACCGTACTCCGTCGTTCCGTACAGTTCGCTACCGCTCAGCAGCAGCGCGTCGACCGGGATCCCGCCGTCTTTGGTCGCGCCGGCAAAATCGTGCAGTATGCTTTCCTTATAAGTTCCACCCGATGGCGTAAGCTTGAAGACGACGCCGCAGCCTTTGCCCATATACAGGCACGGGCCCGTTCCGCCGGTCGTCCCGGTACCGTAAAACGCACCGGCCGAATCTTCGATCAGGCCGCCTTCCGGATAAGAGCCGTGTGCTTGGCTCGAGGAGAACTCGTAGACAGGGCTTTCTGTGTAGGTCGATCCCTTCGGCGTCAGCTTCCATACCAGGCCGTCAACCTTGCTGGTGCCGTCGAGCGAAACGCCATAGACTACGCCCTTGGAGTCGACGATCGGGCTGGCGTACGGGCTGGAGCCGTCGCCGGCGCCTCCCGTAAAAGTGTAGAGAATCGAATCGGACGCGCTCGCGCGTGCTGCGCCGGCAATGTGCGCCGGCGTGAGCTGACCTCCGCTCGAACATCCCCCGAACGCCAGCACGAACAAGACGAAAAATACACGCATCTTTGCCATGTGCCTGGCGTTAACGCGAACTTCGCGCAAAGCCTGCTCCCGAGGCCGCTACGAGCGCCAAATTTGCAGGCTCCGGTTGCCGCCGCAGCACGACTAACCGCTTGCTCGAATGACCACACAAGTATGGAAGCTCACTGGAACGATGAAAGGGAACCAATGTTCCCATTGGGGATGGCCCAGATGGTCCAGGGACCCATGCGCGCCATTACTAAATCGCATCGTGGTAATGGCAGGCTCTTTATCTGCAGCAGGTAAGCGCCACTGAGCGAGGCGAGCGTTATCCGCTGGCTTCTCGAGGGCGATCCGGCGATTCGCTGGCAAGTCATGCGCGATCTTACGCATGCGCCAGGCGATGCCGTTGCCCTGGAGAGATCGCGTGTGGCGAGCGAAGGTTGGGGCCGCGCGCTGCTCGATCGCCAAGCGCCGGGGGGTTCGTGGGGCGGCGACAACGATCGAGGCTGGATGATTACGATGGACGCCCTCGCGCTCTTGCGGGAGATGGGCCTGGATCCGGCGAGCGAAGCAGCGCGCCGCGCGATCTCGCGCGTGAACGCGAATCTCAGATGGGAGAGCCTGGGCAATCATCCCTATTTCGACGGCGAGACGGAGGCGTGCATCAATGGCGCTATTCTGGCGTTCGGCAGTTATTGCGGCGAGCGCTGCGATCGCATCGTCGATCGTCTGTTGAGCGAACAGCTGGCGGACGGTGGATGGAACTGTGAGGCTCCGCCGAGCACGCGCGCGTCGTTCAATTCGACGATCCGCGTGCTAGAAGGCCTGCTGGAATACGAGCGTGCGTGGGGAGTCGTAGCCGGCGTAACCGGCGCGCGCTTGAAAGCGCAAGATTATCTGCTTGAGCGGCAGATGTTCCGAAGGTTGACGACCGGCGAAATCGTCGATCGCGGTTGGACGCGCTTTTCGTTTCCAACCATGTGGCATTACGACGTCCTGCGAGGCCTCGACTATCTGCGAAGCGCCGATGTCGAGCCCGACAAACGGGTCGCAGAAGCGATCGGAATCGTCGAAGCGCGGCGTCATCAAAACGGACGATGGCCGATGAACCATCTCCACGCGGATCGACTGGGTTTTCCGTTGGAAACAGAGAGAGGCAGGGCGAGCCGCTGGAATACGATGCGCGCCATGCGCGTGTTGCGATGGTATCGTCGCGCCGCTGGGTAAAAAGTGCGCCAAAGCAGTGTGTCGTATACCAGCCCGGTGGAATCGCTCAGCCGGCACCGCGGCGGAGGACAGGGCGGAAACGGGCAATGGCAGGGTGGAGCGGTCGACGACCGCGGAGGCGCGCTGCTAGGCATCTTCGAGACGATCGTTGGTAGCGCTGCTTGTACCTTTGCCTTCAAGGCGAACTTCGATGCAGCAAGTTACGAGCTGAGCGGAGAGTATCGAGCGGTCGTCGGCTGCTCGGGTGAGAGCGGCACCTTCTTGTTGACGCAGCAGTGCTACTACGCGGAGCGTGGAGACCTGCGGCGAAACACCGGATCGGGCCCGGGAGCCTGCAGCTAAAGCTCGCACCGCAGATTCGTTGCAAGGGTTACGGCTTTAGCGAAAAGACGGTTCCGTCGCCGTTTGCGCCCCCGTCGACTGTCGTGCCGTAGAGCGTGCCGTTGACGTCGAGAAGAGCCGCTCCCGGGTAAGCGCCGTCGCCCTTGCCGCCGAGGTTGTGCAGCACGGTCTCGTTGCCGGACCGCGTGATCGAGAAGATGGTTCCGCAACCAAATGGGGTGCAGTTCGCGCCTCCGGCTTCATCGGTGCCGTAGAGCGTCCCCTTGACGTTGACAAGCCCGGCATAGGGGTACGTGCCGTCTCCGTTGGTGCCGAAGCTGTGGAGCACGGTTTCGGTGCCCGAAGGCGTGATCGAGAAGACAACTCCGCAACCAGTGATGTGGTACGAGCCGCAGCTCGCGCCGCCGATAACGGTCGTTCCGTAGAGCGTGCCCTTGACGTCGAGAAGGCCCGCATACGGGACATCACCGTCTCCCGAGCCGCCTTCGAAGTTGTGAAGCACGGTTTCGGTCCCGGTCTTGGTGATCGCGAACACGGTTCCAACGCCATTTGTACCGCCGTCGGCTGTCGTGCCGTAGAGCGTGCCGGCGACGTTGATGAGGCCCGCTTCCGGCCAAGCGCCGTCCGCGTCGCCAAAACTGTGCAGCACGGTTTCCTTGCCGGATGCCGCGATCGCGAATGCGGTTCCGAACTTGCTCGTACCGCCATCAAAGGTTGTGCCGTAGAGCGTGCCGTTGATATCGAGAAGGCCTCCAAACGGGTTGGCGCCGTCTCCCGAGCCGCCGAACTTGTGGAACACGGTTTCCTTGTCGGCCTCGGTTATCGCGAACACCGTTCCGGTGCCGTTTTTGCCGCCGTTAGCCGTGGCGCCATACAGCGTGTCCCCGACGCTGATGAGGCCCGCGTACGGGTTTTCGCCGTCCCTCGAACCACCTTTAAAGCTATAGAGCACACTGTACGCCGCGGTTGAGCGCGTTCGTTCCGCCGTTGGGGCAGCGTACGACGGCGTCGGCGGCGTGCTTCCAGCGCTGCACGCTGCGACCATCAGCGTGGCGGCGCAAATCCCGAACGCCAAACGGCCAGAATCTAAGCTCTTCATTTCCCTCGCCCCTCAGTCATTGAAGGTACCGGCTGCTGTGGGTGGTTCGGCGCAGCTTCTCGCGCATCTTTTCAATGCGGCGATCGCGAGTCTCGGGTTTCTTCGCCGCCATCACCCAGTCGACGTACTCTTTGCGATGGCTGTACGACATCGAGTCGAATGCCGTTCGCTCGGTTTTGGTCAGCGCTTTCGCGAGGAATGACGGAACGGCAACGGTCCGTTCCTCGCCATCAAATACGAGCGTGACCGTGACGCTTTGGCCGGCTGCGATCCCGGCGGCTTCGCGAACCGAACGCCGAACCGGAATGCACGGGCCGTTTCCCATGTCGCAGACGGTCGTTCGGTAGGCGTGCCCGTCGATCGTGGCGACTACCGGTACGCGCTGGCGGTCGCCGAACTCTCGCATCGCTTTTTCGGGCACGGCCACGAACGTCATCGTGCCCGCTTCATTGACGCTCGCGATCTTCGTTCGAAACGTTGCCATTAGTGCTGTACGACGCCTCCCGTTGGGCGGTCGAACCAAAGGTATTGAAGGGCGACGGCAACCGTAGAATAACGCTGGCCGAATCGGCCGCTCAACCAACGCGACCACGACGCTTTCGCCGATAAGGTCGAGCCCACCGGCTGCGAAAAAGTGAGCCCGTAGCGCGAGTTGGCCAGCGAATCGATCGCCGCGGTGCCGTTGACGCTGGTCGCACCGCCTGAATAGTAGTTTGCATCGAGCGCCAACCACTGGTTCTGACGAAACGTGTATCCGATGTGAAACTGGAAAATGTCGAGCGGCGCTTGGTGCAGGGTCTGGCCGCCAACGTAGCCGGTGTTCTCACCGAAGATCCACCGGCCCGCGGAGACGTCGGCAAACCACTTTCCTATTGGCTGCTCCAGGCCGGCTTCTGGTTTGATCGTCCAGCGATTCGAACCCGTATTGATGAGTTGCGTTCGCTCATACGTGCCCGTCGGCGCGATTACGGTCAACGTAATTCCAAGCGTCGTGGCTGGCTTGCGACGCGCAAACTCCGTCGGCGAAAGCGCTTGGCCTAGGAGATTTACGCCGAAACGGCCGCGGAAGTCCGCGAATCCAAAGCGCGAGAATGCCTGCGGCTGACCGGCGGCGACCGCGCTGACGTGGCCGCCGAGATACGGAACGCTGACGGCCCAGTTCGCCGTGCGACTTCCGAGGCGGAAGGTGTGCGTGAAGCTAAAGGTTACGATATTGATCGACGGGCGCACGTCGCTGAGCGGCAGCGACGGATCGAGGGGCACCGTCCCCGTCGAGTTCGACGCAGCTCCGACTGCGAAGTTTGAATCGACCGGCGCGGCGGAATAGGATCGAGGCTCGAGTTCTTGGCCCATCGCCGGCTCGGGTGCCCACAGGAAAGCGATTGTCACAACGGCGCTGAGGCAGAGCCCGGCCGCAAGGATCTTCCGGAACAGTTTCGCGTGAAACGGACGTTTGACGATGCTGAAATTCACGGTGTTTCAGCCTTACGAGTGGCTGCTCGCGCATCCTGCGCTAGCCGAAAGCCTCGGGCGTCAAGAGGCAGGCGACGCGAAATGGAATAACGGAACCCCACGTGACGGCGAAGGCAGAACTCGCGGGCTTCATTTCGCGGTTTTCGCCCCGGATCGCGCGCCTCGCGCGGTCTGCGTTGACCGTCATGCGCGAACGGCTTCCGGGTGCCTATGAACTCGTATATGACAACGCCTATGCGCTGGTCGTCGGCTTTGGGCCGACCGAGCGCCCTTCCGAGGCGGTGTTCTCTATCGTCATTTACCCGCGTAAAGTGAGCCTCTGCTTTTTATGGGGCGCTTACCTTCGCGATCCCGACGGCCTTCTGGCGGGCAGTGGCCGCCAAGTTCGCCACATTCGTCTGGAAAACGCCGCGACGCTCGACAAGCGCGCCGTTCGCGCGCTGATCGCGGCAGCCATCGAGGCTACCGGCAACACGTTTGAGGGCACGCGGCCCGGGCGCATAATCATCCGAGCGATTTCGAAGAATCGGAGGCCGCGACGGCCGACCGTCTCGGCTTCCTGACGCCATTCTTGACGCCTCGCACGTTATCGTATGATTAAGATAAATTGATCGTGTAAACTGAAGCTACGACAGCTTCAAGGATACGCTCTGCGCTCGTCGTATGGCAACCTGGTTCGCCGCTCGCCGACGAACGCTGCGTCGCATTTTTTGGAGGCCAAAATGTCGAGTTCGAACGGTTCGCCAGGTTTGCAGAAACCCGTGCAGCGCGAAGTGCTGCCGATCCCCGACCAACCTTACGCCGGCTTCGTCGCCTACGATGCGAAGGACCCCGATTCAAAGTTTCCGCCGATCGAGCCGCTACGGCCGCCCAAGGGTGCTCCCAACGTGCTCATCGTCCTGATCGACGATGTTGGTTTTGGCGCGTCGAGCGTCTTCGGGGGTCCATGCCAGGCGCCCACCGCGGAACGAATCGCCAAGGACGGGCTGCGCTACACGCGCTTTCATACGACGGCACTCTGTTCTCCGACGCGCGCCGCATTATTGATGTGGGCGCAATCATCACACCGTTGCAATGGGTGGCATTACGGAAATCGCAACTTCGGCGCCGGGCTATAGCTCCGTGCGCCCGAACTCGATGGCGCCGCTGCCCGAAATTCTTCGACTCAACGGCTATTCCACAGCGCAGTTCGGCAAGTGCCACGAGGTCCCGGTATGGGAGGCCAGCCCCGTTGGGCCCTTCGATCGCTGGCCGACGGGCTCGGGCTTCGAATACTTCTACGGTTTCGTTGCCGGCGAGACCAATCAATGGTATCCCTCGATTCACGAGGGCACGAAAGTCGTGGAACCTCCGAAGACGCCCGAAGAGGGCTATCACTTCATGGAGGATATGACGGATCGCGCGATTGCCTGGGTGCGGCAGCAGCGACTGCTCGCGGGCGATAAGCCGTTCTTCATGTATTTCGCGCCCGGCGCGACGCACGCACCGCACCACGTACCCAAAGAGTGGGCCGACAAGTACAAAGGCAAGTTCGATCAGGGCTGGGACAAGCTGCGCGAAGAGACCTTTGCCCGCCAGAAAGAGCTTGGCGTAATTCCACAAGATTGCGAGCTGACGGCGCGCCCGAAAGAGATTCCCGTCGTGGGATTCTCAGACGCCGGAGTTTCAAGCGCGTGCTGGCGCGCGAGATGGAAGTCTATGCCGGCTTCTTTTCATTCGCCGATTATCACATCGGCCGCCTCATCGATGCGCTCGATCAAATCGAGGCGCTCGACGATACGCTGATCTACTACATTATCGGCGACAACGGCGCCTCCGCCGAAGGCACGCCACAAGGCACGTTCAGCGAAATGATCCCCTTTAACGGGATGAATGCGCTCGAAACCGTCGAATTCCTAACGCGCGCATCGACAAACTTGGCGGCCCGAAGCCTACAACCATTACGCGGTCGGCTGGGCGCACGCGCATGGACACGCCGTATCAGTGGACCAAGCAGGTCGCTTCTCATTGGGGCGGCACGCGCAACGGCACGATCGTTCGTTGGCCGAAGGGCATCAAAGCAAAGGGCGAGGTTCGCCATCAGTTTCATCACGTCATCGATGTAGCGCCGACGGTTCTCGAGGCCGCCAGACTCCCCGAGCCCTACATGGTCAATAGCGTCGGGCAGGTTCCGATGCAGGGCGTCAGCATGCTGCTATAGCTTCGACGACGCGACGGCGGCCGAACGTCACGAAACGCAATACTTCGAAATGTTCGGCAATCGCGGAATTTACCACAAGGGTTGGACGGCGGTCACGCGCCATCGGACGCCGTGGATCATGACGGGAGAGACGCCGCCATTCGACGATGACGTGTGGGAACTGTACGATACAACAAGGATTGGTCGCAGGCACACGATCTCTCAAAAGAGATGCCCGATAAACTGCACGAGTTGCAGCGCCTCTGGATCATCGAGGCAACGCGCAACAACGTCTTACCGATGGACGATCGCGGCGCGGAGAGATTGAACTCCGATACTGCAGGAAGACCGGTAATCATCCGCGGCAACCCAGGTCCTTGCTAACGGAATGGGCGCTCTCAACGAGAACGGCCTTATCAATATCAAGAACAAGAGCCATTCCATCACCGCGCAGGTCGTCGTACCCGAAGGAACGACCGCAAAGGAGTGATCCTGTCGCAGGGCGGGATCGGCGGCGGCTGGATGTTCTATGTCGAAGACGGGAAGCGAAATATCTCTACAACTTCGCTCGGCCTTCGAAAGTTCGCGAAAACGCGTCAACGGAGGCGCTTATCCGGGAAGCATCAGGTACAGGATGGAGTTCGCCTACGACGGCGGCGGCCTTGCCAAGGGCGGAACCGTTACGCTCTACATCGACGGGAAATCCGTCGGCAGGGCCGGCTCGAAGCGACCGTCCCAATGGTATTCTCCGCCGACGAGACCTCCGACGTCGGCCTCAAACGCGGCTCCCCGATGAAGCCCGACATGCCGTCGGCAAAAAGCGCCTTCAACGGCACGGTGCAGGTTGTAGTTATTGAAACCAGCGGCGAGAACGTCGATCACCTGCTGGATCGCGAGCAAGTGCTCAATATGATCATGGCACGGCAGTAGGCTTGTTACAACGACTGGACGCAGGATTGGCTGGCGTTGCTGAACATCGGCTGCATCGTGTACGAGTACGAACCGAACGGATCGTTCGCAATGTCGTCCCACGCACACAAGCCGCCCAACCCGTCGGACCCAAATTGCCATCCGGTCGGCGGATCGGGGTCTGTAACGGAGTCGCCTTGCTCGTGACCTTCGACGATCGTCACGCCTTCGTCAGCTCCGCTTTCGTCGGACGGCGGCGTCATATAGTTGGCACCGCAGGTCCGCCCGCATCGGGAATGTATGGCAGGTCTGTGTACGATACCAAACGGTCTTTGCTCGAAGTCACACTCTGATACGCACACCACTGCGAGCCGAACCCCGCCGTGCTGCGTCCGTGGGGCGTCGCGACAACGTACGAGGCATTGGCGTCATAACCAAAGTGTGCTACGCCCTTGAGCGCCTCACGGGCGATTTGGAAATCCGAGGGCTCTTTGGGGACGCGCGCGTTGTCGTCCCACGCACCGCCATACTGCGATTTGGGATTTTTGATGTAGATCGTTTTGCCGTTCACGATTTCGTAGTATTGCGTGTAGATGTTGTTGTGCGCGCTGCCGCCCATATTCTTGATGTAGTTTTCGAGCAACGGCTTGACGTGCTGCGAATCGCCGTACTTCGCGTAGCCCCAGAAGATCAAGAAGACTTTCGGTTTGACCTCCACCGGGCCGCCGCCATAGGTCAGGCCGCTGTTGCGGACGGCATGCCCGCGGGTGGCCATGTAGTGCGGCACGTGGTAGAGGATACCGTCCTGATGAAGCCATCCGGGTCCGAACGCTACGCCGTGTGCTTGGGCTTGCGTCGTCGGCGGGGCCGGCGTCGTCGTGCCGCCGTTGCCGGCACAGCCCGCCATCGCGAGTACGGTGAGGCAGCCGAGGGCTGCTGCAATGGGTGAATGCTTGATCATGCGCATCGACCTCTCTTTCGGGCAAGGCTACGGTGAGCCAGCCTTCAAAACTTAGTACGGAAAGTCGCTTGGCGTCAAGTCCACGTTGGTCTTCAGGTCGTTGACCGATTCGTCGAGGACGATCTGCGACCCTGAATACATGATCTGGCGGACCGGCCAATGCGTCAATTTCGAAAGATAGACGACCTGCTCCGTGATGCCGTGGTTCAACGCCGGATCGGCGACCTTCAGGTCCAAGCGGTCGGTGTCGACGCCTCCGATTTTACCGCCGTCGCCCTGCGTGAGCACTCCGGGAATGGTGCGATAGTCGTCGATGATGCCCGGCAGCAGGCCATCGGGAATCGTAACGCCGTGCAGCGACAAGGCGCGTGGATCGTGAACGTTGATCTTTACATGGATGCCGGAAAGAAGGCCACCGAGATGGACGCTTACGTCGTCGCCACCCGCCCATACGGCGCCCGAACCTTTGCCGTCGCCCTTGAGAATCACCGTTTTGAGGTAGTAGGGCTTCATGAATGAATATTGATAGACGCGGTCCTGCGTCTTCGGGCCGTTGACTTCGTGAGAATGCAGAACGCACGTGTAATCGTTCACACCGGCAAACGCGCGGTCGAACGCCGCGATCGCGGGCGCCTGACCGGCCGCGCGTGCGGCGCCGCAACTCACGCCAACGAGCGCTGCAATCAGGATCGGTTTCACGTTGGCGGGGGCGACTGGAAATACCAGTCGGGCGCAGAAGCCGGGAAGTTCAGGTCGCTGAGGTCGTCGGCGACGCCCTCGGTTTTCGTCGAAAACAAACCGTGCACTGTAGCTTGCGCTTCGATGTGTACGATCGCCCAGATGCGTTTAGGGCCGACGGGGGCGAAACGATACAGAACCCGCGCGCGCGTGTGCCTCTCGTCGTACGGCCGCTCGTAGGCGAGTTGGGCGACTTCGAAGCCCGCTTCGGTGACCCACAACTCGCGCAGCGGGTAGCGATCGGAATCGATTTGCGGCCGGAGCGTTAAAACGTAACAGGGCCGCCCGTCAACGGTCTCTTCACCGGCAAGCTCGATATCGTAGACGTGGCCGCTCGCCGTGACCGTCGCAATGGTCTGCAACGGGTCGGGCGCGAGATTCGGCGGCGACGCCGTTGGTGCTGGTTCGCCGTTCGGAAGCGCCCGATAGAATCCAAGCGGCGTCTCCACCGGCCCGGTAATATATCCACCCTGCATCAACACCGCTGGGGCGCCTCCTTGCGGAGAGCGTCCCGCTGCGAAGCTCCGCCCGTCGGTCATGCGCACCGTGAACTCGACGATCTCGCCGGAGTCGCAACGCGGTGCCAGGAACGTGCGCTCGCAGGAAATGCGAAACGATTCGTACGGTGGAACCACTCGCGTTTGCCACGCGCGCTGAGCTTGGCGGAAGATGTCCTCCGCCGAGGGCGCTACGGCGATGTGCGGCCGCCAACGATCAACACGTTCATTGCGCGCGGGCCGAACGACGAACGAAAGTGACCGCTCACCGTCACCTGGCTTCCAGCGCTGACGTTCGCGCTATCGAACTCGATGACGTTGATGCAGGCCGTGTCGCAGAGCTGATAGATCGTCGCCGCGCGACGGCGCATCTGGCGAGCGTTTGGCTTTCTTGCCATTCCCGTCACCGTGATATCCTGTCCGTCGTAGGTGGCGGGATTAGCGGCCAGCGCGGACGGCGCCAGCGCCTGGCTCGCATGGCTGCACGCCACGGTCAAAGCCGCGGCCGCCAGAAGCGCGACACACGTTGTGGCGCGTAAAGACTGTAAAATTGAGAACATAGAGGAGACTTCGATTCGCATACCACCTGTGGCCTTGCCCGGACCGACCGCATCCGAAGTGATGGACGCTTAGCGGACGCTCGCTTGCGGTCCGGCGGGTATAGGCTCGGTATGCAATGTTCGACGAAGTGGCCATTGAGCCGCTCGCTGATCGCCGCATTCGCGGTTCCGGCCCTGCTTGCGCTGCTCAGCGCCATACAGCTCGCCACGAACCGTTACGCCACGGATTATCTGCTGCTGCCGCCCTTTGCCGTTATCATCTACGTCATCTTCAGTGGACCGCGGAGCGTTTGTTCGCGCTTTCGCTCGGTCGTCGTGCTGCCGGTGCTCGCCGCAATCGTCGGCGAGCTCTGCTGGCGCTATCTCGGGCTCACGCCGGCCGGCGTTGCCATCGCAACGCTTGCGGTCCTCACCGTCCAGGCGCTGATCCGCGCGCAGATGCCGCCGGCGCTCGCGCTCGCGGTCTTGGCGATGCTCTTGAAGGCGCAAGGCTATGCATACGTGGTCGGCGTGCTGGAAGGCACCGCGATCGTCTTCGTTATTTTTCAGGCGTGGTGCCGTTTCGGGCCGGTTCCGACAGATGCGCGCCCGAAACCGAGGTTGAGCGGTGGCGTGAATGCAGAGCGCACCGCGCCGGGCGTATTGACGCAGATTACGAACTGTTGCGACTCTCGGGCGCTAGAGTAGGAGCCGTCCCAGAGCGCTACCGCAAAGTCGCGCAGCTAGCTCTCGCCAAAGAGCGCCTCAAGGGCCGCTAGCGCCTCTTTCACGTGCGGACGGGCCGGCCGAACGGCGTCGAGCTGGGTCGCTCGGATACGTTCTGCTTATACCCAGTTCGGCGCCGAGTTGCGCGCGCGAGCTGATCCCAAGCTTCTGGTACGCCGACGCCAAGTGCTTCTCGACCGTCTTGTGCGTTATCGAAAGGAGTTTGGCAATCTGTAGGTTCGATTCGCCGCGCGCGGCGAGCGTTGCGATCTCGTGTTCGCGCGCCGAGAGCACGCCGCGCGTCCCTTCCTCGGCTGCGCTTGCGTCGTCCAAACGACGAACGTGGTACGTCGCCCCGCAACGGCGGAACAGCGCGAGCGCGCCCGGAACGTCGCCGGCGGCCTCGAGAGCTTCGGCTTCGAGCAGCGGCATCCGCAGCCGATGGAACCCCGCGGCTGCGTCGCGCGCGAATGGCGCCGCTTCGCTCGAGCGCCCGTCGCGGATGCATTCGAGGGCCTTGAATAGCGCGAGCGCCGGGCGCTCCGGCATCTCCACGCTTGCGCTGGCAGCGCGCTCGAGGTAGGCCCTCGCCCGCTCGCGGTCGTCGTGCGCGCCGTGGCGCGCGACTGCCAGCAGCGTGATCACGTTCCCCCGCAAAAGCTCGCATTCGGGCAGCGCGCGATGAAGCAGCGCTGCCGCATCGCGAGGGCGCCCACGCCGCACCATGATCTCGGCAAATCCGCCGCCGCTCTCGACGTCGGGCTTGGCCGAAATCGTCGTTTCGAATCCGTCGAACCATCTCTCAATTAGCTCGCGATCGTCTAGCGCGGCGCCGATTACCGATCCCCAAGCGCTGCCAAACACGATGCTGACGCGATTCTCGCTCGATGTCGAAACCTGCTCGATTTCCGCGCGCGCGGGCGCCAAGTCGCCGCGCATCAAGGCGCACAATGCGGCGAAGGCGTGAACCATCTCTTCGCTGTGCCGGCTTCGGGCTTCGCGCGATAGGCGCAGCGCCCGCGCGATATTCGCTTGCGCTTCCTCGTGAAGCCCAAAGAACGCGAAGCACATCGCGCCGTTAATGTACGCCCCCGCGGCTATCTGCGGCGCGCCGGTCGCTTCGGCGGCAGTACTCCAAGCCCCGAACTCGCGCCGGAAGCCCGCTAGGTCGCCGAGCGTCATCGCCGCAAACGCGGCGACGTTATGAAAGCGTAGCCGAACGTCAGGGTTTTCTTGCAGCGCGCGGGCGTCGACCTGTTCGAGGTGGCGTCCGGCGCGCGTCGGAAAGCCGAAGGTTGCCGCAAGCCACGCAAGCCCGAGGTGAACGCGGCTGCGCGCCAGGTATTCGCTGGCGTCGAGCCGAGCCAGCATTGCTTCGAGAGGTGCGGTCGGCTCGGCCAACCCGATTCCGTAAGCGGTGATCGCGGCTGCCGCACGACAGCCGGCTTCGCGCTCGTATTCACCGGCTGCGCGAAAGATCTCCGCGGCCATGCCGTACGTTGCCTGCGCTTCTTTGGTCGAGCTCGTCGCGAGGCGGCGGTCCGCAACTTTCTTGAGGATTGCGCCGCGCGTCGGCGCGTCCATTTCGAACTCGAGCGCCCGCTCGTAAAACGCGATTGCGTCTTCGTGTGCGTGGACGCCCGACGCGGCGTCGCCGGCAAGCTCGTTGTATCGGCGGCCCTTTGCCGGATCTTTTGCGGCCCACCAGTGGTAGGCGAGCGCTTCGAGCGAACGCTTATCCGGCGGCGCCCCTTCGAGCGCAAGCCCGATCGTCCGGTGGTGCGGCAGAAGTTCCGCTCCGAGAAACTCACCGTAAATCGCTTCACGCGTCAGCCCGTGTCGAAAACGAAAGACTTCCGGCTTGACCTCCTCGACAAGCTGAAGATCTCGCGCGCGCCGCAACGCAGGCAGCACCGCCGCCGGCTCGGCAGCAAGCGTTGCAGCGAGCAAGGCGAGCCCAAAGGTACGGCCGATCACCGCCGCTTGCATCACGATGCGACGTTCGGGTTCGTCGAACGGACGCAAACGCTCCAAAACCGCGCTGCGCACGCTCTGTGGCACCTGGTAGCGGCGCTTGACTTCGGCGTCAGTTTCGCTTTGCTCGACCGCGCTCTTCAAGAGTTCCTCGGTAAAGAACGGGTTGCCATCGCCGGCGAGAGCGATCGCGCGGCGCGTCTCTTCGGGCAGTGGGATGCCGTCGAGGGCCTCTTCTATAAAGGCGCGCAGCTCCGACCCGCGCAGCGGCGCCAGATCGATGCGGCCGGCGCGCGCATTCCGTGCGATCTTCGCCACCGCACCGGCCGCCGGGTGGCCGGGCGGCAGTTCGTCGCCGCGCATCGATGCAACGACGAGCACGCGTAGGTTTTGCAGCTTTGGCCCGAGGTAACCCAGCAAATCGAGTGATGCCGCGTCGGCCCAGTGCAAGTCTTCGACGACGAGAAGAACGGCGGTACGAGTAGCGATCGATGCAAGACGATCGACGATTGCATCGAACTGCTCGTGTTTCGTAGCGGCTGCAGCGGGTTCGAATTTTGGATCGATGCGCAAGACCGCTTCGAGGATCGGCCCATACGGCCGGGTGGCAAACTCCAGGCACGCTCCGCATCCAATTTTCCAGCGCGAGTACGCGAGCGATCCGCAGAACTCCGAGATCAGGCGCGATTTACCGACGCCGGCATCGCCCGCGACGAGTACCAACCCCCCGTGCGAGAGGCCGGCTTCGAGGCGGCGTTCGCGGAGATAGGCGAGTTCCTGCCGACGACCGATGAACGGCCGGCAGAGCACGGGCCGCACGATCATAGAGCGGCCGCTTTCGCTAAGCGCCGAGGGGCAGCCTACGCGTCTCCGGCGCGCTGCAGCTTCTGCGTCAGCCGGGCATAGGCTGCCGAGTGTATCCCCGTCAGGCTTCTCGCACGCTCGTAATAGCGGCGCGCATCCGTGCTCGCATGAATCGCTGCGGCGTTGTCGCCTGCCAGTTCGTTGTACCGCAGCGCTCGGCGCGCGTCGGCGCCGGCCCAAGCGTGATAGGCCAGCTCCTCGAGTGACACCTCGGTGAATTCGCGTCTTAGTTCGAGGACGCGTGCGATGCGGCGGTGAAGCGGCCGCGTTCTTCCGCCGAGAAACTCTGCATAAATAATGTCGCGCGTCAAGGCGTGACGGAACGAGTAGCGATCCTCGGCAGCAATCAGGACCAGCTGAAGGTCGCAGGCCTGCTCGAGCGCGGCCCGTACTCGTGCCTCGGAGCGCGCCGTGGCTGCCGCGAGAACCTGCAGGTCGAAGTGGCGTCCGACGACGGAGGCCCGCATCACGACGGCACGCGCGCTGCGGTCCAAACGCGCAAGGCGCCGCAAAACCGTGCTGCGCACGACGTCAGGAATGGGCACAGGCCAACCATACCGTGCGGAACCCCTCGGAGGAATGGGGGGCAAAGGTAGGGTCGCCCCCCATATTCCACGCCACCGGCGCGATGTACGATTCCGATGAGTTAAGGAGGTACCCTCATGCGTTGCAACTTATCGAAATCCGCATACTTGAGATTCCTTGGCGCTGTCGCGGTCGCGCTGCTCGTGGGCTGCGCCGGGCAGACGGCCGGGATTCCGCCGACCGCGGGAATGGAATTCAACGTGAGCGCGCCCGACGTGAGCGCGCCACCGAAGTGCAAAGGGCAGAAGAACAGTAAGGACTACGCCACCTCGGCCACCGAAAACATGAAAACCGCAGGAGGCACTTTGTGCGTTCCGGAGTTCGGCGGTTGGGGGGCGGCCTGCAGTATCCCAACCTGAACTATTCGCAGACCTTTACGGTAACGTTGACCAGCAGCACCACGGCATATAGCGGCGGAAACTGGCCGCCGGCCGGTTCGTCGAAGCCGATCTTTTATATTGCGTACGCGTTCGACGGCTTCCCAGGTTTTGGCGGCACGCTGCCTCATGGTACTCCGCTCGAGAGCTCGCACCTCGCGACGAACGGCAAGTATACGGTCGAAATATGGGAGTACGACTACGGCGGCCTTTGGACGGAGATCGGTACGTGCTATGCGGCCGCGAAGAAATCAACGAAATACGGCGGCTCGATCGCGACCCTTGGCGCGCCGTGGATCCACGAGGTCTATAAAGAGAAGACCGGCGTCGTCGAGATATTCAAAGGCGCGCTCGTAAGCAACGCCTGCTAACGCAAGGCTTCATACTTCACTACGTCGATGCCGAAGTGATGTGCGAGTCCGAGCGGCGTCATGCCGATCGATCGCATGACGCCGATCGAGCGGGCATTTTCGGGAAACGCTACGGCGACGATGCGCGAGATGTTTAGTTTGGTAAAGCCATGGGCTAGCATTGCCCTCGCTGCTTCGGAAGCGTAGCCTTTCCCCCAGTGGGGAGAATCCAGGACGAATGCGATCTCGATCTCCGGCGTCTGCTCGAGCCGGCCGAGCCCGCAGTGTCCGATGATCGCTCCGAGACTCTTGACGACGACGGGATAGAAGCCATATCCTTGCTCTACATCAAGCTCCCGCATCCGCGCTATTATTCTGGCCGTTCGCTCGGGAGCTCCATACGCCGCCCGGAATGAACTCCATCACCTCAGGCTTGAGGTAAATGTCTGCCACCGTGACGGCGTCTTCGTCGTTCCACTTGCGAATGAGCAGCCGCTCCGTCTCAACGACCACCAGTTCTTTCCCTAAGCGACGCCTTGGCTGGCGCCAGGTACGGCCCACTGGGAAGATTCAGCGACGCGTTCAACGGCTCGATGCGCGAGTCGTCGACAAGTAGGTTCCCGGACGGCATCGTCGGAGCGAATGTAGGTGACGGCCGAATGGCCGTTGGTGTCCTGGACTCGGATCTGCTCGGTATCGAGCTTGCTGCACGTGACGCCCTGCGGAACCACGGTCCAGGCTCCGCTCGTCGTGACCGGAGTTTGAACCACCCAACACTCTCCGACGACCGTATCGGCGGTAAATAGCCCCGAATAACCGTCTTCCACCGCGATCAACGTGAACTTCGATTTAATCGATTCTGCCGCGGGGGCCGATGCCGTTCCATTGGGAGTTATCCGGATCACGTTGGGCATGTAGTAGGCGGGCGTACAGGACACCAACCCAAGCGTGATGGCAACCGTCAGCGAAAGATGGCGCGGCCCTCTCATACAAAAAACTTCCTTGTAAGCCGTTCGCGCCCCTGGGGACGGGGCGGTTGCTGGGAGAAGCGCCGCTGTATGGCGCTGCCGACCGGAGCGATCACGCTGCTCTTTAGCGATATCGAGGGAAGCACGCAGCGCTGGGAGGAGCGGCCCGAGGCGATGGTCTCGGCGCTGCACCGTCACGACCAGCTGGTGCGCGGCGCCATCGAAGCAAACCGCGGCCATATCTTCAAGACCGTCGGCGATGCCTTTTGCGCGGCGTTCTCGCACGCGGCCGACGGGGTTGCTGCGGCCCTGGATGCCCAGCGCGCGCTGGCGGCGGAAGACTTCTCGGCCGTCGGCGGACTGCGCGTGCGCATCGCGGTGCATAGCGGCACGACCCACGAGCGAGATGGCGACTATTTCGGTCCGACGGTAAATCGGGTCGCGCGATTGTTGGCCGTCGTGCACGGCGAGCAGGTCGTGATCTCCGGCGAGGCTGCGCAGCTGCTTGGAGACGCGCTGCCCGGCCGAGCGGAACTGCGCGACCTGGGCAGTCACCGTCTTAAGGATTTGGTCGAGCCGGAGCACGTGTGGCAACTAACGGCCCCGGGCTTGCGCGACGTCTTTCCGCCGCTGCTGTCGCTGGGATCGCTTCCGAACAATCTGCCGCGGCAAGTAACGCCGCTCATCGGGCGCGATGAGGTTGTCGCCGAAGTCGAGGCCCTGATCGCGAAATCTCCGCTTGTAACGTTGGTGGGAACCGGCGGCGTCGGCAAGACGCGCCTTGCGCTGCAGGCCGGCGCGGACGTGCTCGACGGCTCCGGCGACGGCGTATGGTTCGTGGAGCTGGCGCCGCTGAGCGATCCGAGTTTGGTCGCGGTTACGATTGCATCGGCGTTGGGATTGCGCGAGCAGCCGGAGCGCCCGGTGCTCGAAACGCTGCTGCGATACCTGAAAAATAAACGATTGCTGCTCATCCTGGACAACTGCGAGCACGTCATCGCAGAGACTGCCCGAATTGCTGAAGCAATTCTGCGAGACTGCCCGGACGTTCGATTGTTGGCGACCAGCCGCGAAGCGTTGCGCATTTCCGGCGAGCAGCCTTACCGGATGCCGTCGCTGGCGGTTCCGCCGGAAGTTGCGGCGCTTACCGTAGCGCAGGCGACTCAATATGGCGCGATCGCGTTGTTTGTCCAGCGCGCCGCGATTGCCGACGCGAAGTTCCGGCTGAGCGACGAGAGCGCCCCGGTCGTGGGCGAGATCGTTCGTCGCCTCGACGGCATTCCATTGGCGATCGAGTTGGCCGCGGCGCGCGTAAAGGTGTTGACGTTGCCGCAAATTGCCAAGAAGTTGGACGAACGCTTTGCGGTGCTGACCGGTGGAAGCCGCACCGCGTTACCGCGCCACCAAACGATGCGCGCGCTTATCGACTGGAGCTACGATCTGCTCTCTCCAGAGGAGCAGCGGCTGTTCCGGCGGCTCTCGATCTTTGCCGGCGGATGGACGCTCGACATTGCCGGCGAGGTCTGCGCCGGCGACGACGTGCTCGAGCTGCTGTCGGCACTGGTCGACAAATCGTTGGTCGTTGCCGAGCCTGCGGGCGAACAGCAGCGTTACGGCTTGCTCGAGTCGACCCGAGAGTATGCGCGCGAACGGCTGGCGCAAAGCGGCGAACTCGAGACGATCGCGCGCGCACACGCCGAGGCGTATCTTGCTCTCGCCGAGCGCTTACACAGCGCGTTCGATTCGACTCCCGATCGAGTGTGGTTGTCGAAAACCGAACCCGAGTTGGAGAACTGGCGTGCGGCGCTGGCATGGTCGCTCGGCGCGCGAAACGACGTTCTGCTCGGGCAACGCCTCACCGCTAAGCTGGGCGAAGTCTGGCACAGCTTCGGCGCGAGCGAAGGACTGCGCTGGGTGCGAACGGCGCTCGAAACGGTTGACGAGACGACGCCGCCGTCGGTCGTCGCGCACCTCGATCTTACCGAGGCGCTCCTGTATGAGCCGCTCGGCCGGCTACGGTCGAGTCACATACCGGCCGAACGCGCTTTGTCGCGCTTCCACGAGCTCGACGACCAAATGGGCATGGCGTACGCGCAACACATTCTCGGAAGCTCGCTCGCGCGCCGAGGGCAGATCGCCGACGGGGTAGCACTGTTGGAGTCCGCGCTCGAGATCTCTCGCAAGCATGAAGTGCGCAGGCTTACGGGGCGTACGCTGCGACGCCTGGCGACGGCTCGTCACAATGCCGGCGATCTTCCAGCGGCGCGCTCGCTCTTTGCCGAAGCCCTGGAGTTCTTCAAAGCGGCCGGTGCGGAAAGAAATGTCGCGTTGGTGGCGACGCACCTAGCCGAGCTCGAGTTCCACGGGGGCGACGCCGAAGCGGCGGTACGGCTCGCGGGCGAAGCGCTCGCGAGCGACCGCGAGCTGCCCGATCGAATCCGTGCGATGTTTACGTCAAGCAACATGGCGGCGTACCTGATCGCTCTGGAACGTTATGACGAAGCGCGCGAACACGCCCGCGAAGCGCTAACGCTTGCGGCCCGTCAAGAGAGCGCGGTACTCATTGCAACGGCTTTGCAGCACCTGGCGGCCTGCGCGGCGTTACGACTGGCCGAAGAAGAAGCGCAGGCCAATAAGTCGCGCGCTGCGAGCCTGATTGGCTTTGTCGATGCGCATCTCACCGAACTCGAAAATCAACGTGAGTTCACGGAGCAGCAAGAGTACGACCGCGCGATCGCCGCGCTCCGTGCGACGTTCGAGCCGAGCGAACTCGAGCGCCTGATGGCGGAAGGGAAGACGTGGAGCAAGGAGCGAGCCATCGAAGAAGGCCTCGCTACCTAAGGACCTTGCTCCCGATTGTCAAGCCCGAATCGCACGTAGGACTGATCGAACGATGCACGCCCAGCGCGGCGCCATGCGTCGCCAGGCTAACGGATTGGCCGTATGGCTCCGCCGGCGGTGAGCCGACACTAGAAATCGGGCTGCCTCCCGTCGGGTAATTCCAGCACTCGACCTGGCCCCCGGAACTGCCGTCGGGACACCAGAGGTTGCTGCCGACGACGATCGTGCCTTGGTGCTTGTTCGCCGGCGTGTTCTTCGTCCCGACGATGAAGGGCTGAACGACGTCGGTGTAGTTGTTGTAGCACGTGGCGGAGAGAACGGTGGCGGTGTGTTCGGTGAGCGACGAGCCGCTCAGCGTGCTCTGATAAATACCGGTCTGGAACGACCCGCCGGTTTCCTGGTCGCCGACTGCAATGTACTTTCCGTCCCACATCGTGCCGCCCGGAAAGCCGATCGTTCCGCTGAACGAGTCTACCGTCATCGTGCCTGCACCAACCGCTAGTTCGCAGACGTTGTAGCCGGTGCTCTCACCTACGCCGATGAGGTTGCCGTGCCGGTCGTAACCCATCGGCCAGAGGAACTCACACGACGAGTTGCTGTAGGTGACGCCGGTGCCGGTGCCGAGGGGGTAGACCGTGACTTGCCCCGGATCAAAGCTGGTGACGGCGACGTCGCCGTTGCGGTCGATGGAACAGCCAATCGGCGTGCCACCCGGGCTATAGGTCGCGATCGGGCTCGTGCCGCCGTGCGCGTACTTTACTACCGTACCACTGCCGAAGTTGGCGACGAAGATGTCGCCCTTCGAATCCACACACTGCCCGTACGGCTCATCGAATCCCGTCAGCGTTCCCTCTGCGGTAGGGCCGGGATACTTGTAGACGTACACGTCGTTGGTGGCCTGGTCGGAGACGTAGAGCAGTGCCCCACGCCTGTCCGGCAGCGGGTTCATCCGCGACCGGCCGCGATCTGGATGAACCGGCCGCTCGACGTAGTGCGGCACGGTGAGCGCCAGGGCGCCCCGGCCGTGGAGGGACGTCAAGCTCCCACTCGTGGGTGTCGTGCTCG